>NZ_JAQQPZ010000016.1 GCF_028750675.1 Shewanella metallivivens
GAAGATTACAGTTTAACGTCTAAGTTTTTCTGGTTGGTGGTGATTGTGACCACCGTAGGTTTAGGGTTGTCATTTAGTCCGGTTCGCCATGTAGAAGCGGCGGGTGCGTCTAAAATAGCGTCGGCATTTTTATACATTTTAGTCGCCACGATTGGCTTGCATATGGACGTGTCTAAAATTATGGATACGCCGATTTACTTCCTCGTCGGTATTGTGTGGATGATAGTCCATGCAGGGCTAATGCTATTAGTGGCTAAACTGATTAAAGCGCCATTGTTTTATATGGCGGTGGGGAGCCAAGCTAACGTTGGTGGTGCTGCTTCGGCCCCTGTTGTGGCGGCGGCATTCCACCCAGCATTAGCACCAGTTGGTGTGCTATTAGCTGTATTTGGTTATGCATTAGGTACCTACATGGCTTGGCTATGTGGTCAGTTTTTACAAGTTGTCGCAGGTTAATGCGCAAAGAGGATCAAATGGATCAAAAAATTATTCAGTTAGCTAATGACATTCAAGTGGCCAATGATAAGCCGTTTGTTTTGTTTGGTGGCATGAACGTACTTGAGTCTCGTGACTTAGCCATGTCAATTGCTGAGCACTATGTTGAAGTGACCCAAAAACTGGGTATTCCCTATGTGTTTAAAGCATCGTTTGATAAAGCGAATCGCTCTTCGGTCAATTCTTACCGTGGTCCAGGTATGGAAGAAGGCTTGCGTATTTTTGAAGAGATTAAATCAACCTTCAATGTGCCATTAATCACTGACGTGCACGAAACACATCAATGTGCGCCAGTTGCTGAAGTGGTTGATATTATTCAGCTGCCAGCCTTTTTAGCCCGCCAAACCGATTTGGTGGTGGCTATGGCTAAAACAGGTGCGGTGATCAACGTGAAAAAACCACAGTTTTTAGCGCCGCATGAAATGCGTCATATCATCACTAAATTTAATGAAGCTGGTAACGACAACATTATTTTATGTGAACGAGGCAGCAGCTTTGGCTATAACAACCTCGTAGTAGACATGTTAGGCATGGACGAAATGAAGCAAACGGGTTATCCGGTCATCTTTGATGCAACTCACGCACTACAACGCCCTGGTGGGCGAGCTGATTCTGCTGGTGGCCGTCGTGCTCAAGCGACTGAACTTGCTCGCAGTGGTATGGCATTAGGTTTAGCGGGGTTGTTTATTGAAGCGCATCCCGATCCTGATAATGCTAAATGTGACGGCCCATGTGCATTGCCACTGCATTTGTTAGAAAAATATCTTACCCAGATGAAAGCCGTTGATGAACTGGTTAAATCATTTGAGTTTATTGATACCAGTAAATAAGCATGGTGTTTTTAGCTTCTGAATCAAGGTAAGTAAGTTGATTTTTAATCAATTTGACACATTTTGAGTGTCTTTTATTCACCGTAAACAGTAATCTAATTACCCTTGTATAAGCCCTGACTTTTTACAAAGTTAGGGCTTTTGTCTTTCTGGATTTAACGATGTGGATCTTATTTACTTTTCTTGCGGCATTTATGCAGGCATGGCGTAACGCCTTTCAAAGTCAACTCAGTAAAGAGGTCAAGGTTGCAGGTGTGACTTTGGCGCGATTTATTTGGGCGGGGCCGATTGCCGCCTTGTACCTGTTTAGTCTGCATCAATATCAACCCGCTGCATTACCGCAATTTAGCGCTGACTTTTGGGGATTTGTTATTGGGGCTTCTTCAATGCAAATATTGGCGACGGGCTTAATGGTAAAGCTGTTTAAAATGCAAAACTTTGCCATTGGTGCTGGGTTGGCAAAAAGTGAAGCCTTAGTCGCTGCAATCCTTGGGGTGTTTTTCTTTGGTACTCAATTATCATTACTTGGTTGGATAGGCGTTGTGGTTGGCGGTTTGGCTGTCATGTTGCTTAGTAGTAAACAAGGATTTAAACAGCTTTCTGTCAAAACTGTCATGTTAGGTTTAACCTGCGGCAGTGCGTTTGCGTTAACATCCCTGTGGGTAAGAGAAGCCAGTTTAACTTTGCAAGGGCCGTTTACTCACCGCGCCGCATGGGTATTGTTGTGGGTTATTAGTATTCAAACCATCGTGCTGATTGCTTACTTAGTCGCAAAAGACAAATCCACTTTAAGCGCATTATGGCAACGTCCAAAGCTCACCGTCGCAATCAGTGTCGCCAGTTGTATTGGCTCCATTGGTTGGTTTAGCGCAATGTCATTACAGGCTGTGCCTTATGTCAAAACCCTTGGCCAAATCGAAGTCTTTTTTACGTTAATGATTGCCGCTCTGTGGCTTAAAGATAAAGTCAAAATCAATGACGTGGCTGGTTTAGTGCTGATTGCCATTGCCGCGATTTTGGTGATGTGGAGTTAAGTGGGTTGTGAAGCTTTGTCTTGTTGACTTAGCGTAGCGATCTTAGTCAC
>NZ_JAQQPZ010000002.1:0-566650 GCF_028750675.1 Shewanella metallivivens
CCCCGATGAGTTTATCCGGCGTTACCTGTTGCATGTGCTGCCCAAAGGCGTGATGCGGATAAGGCATTTTGGTTTTTTGGCTAACAGTTGTCGACGTAAAAAGTTAAGCCTAATTCAACAACAAATGCCAACAAAAGCCCTTAAAGGCATCAAGGTCACTGAGCCGTTAGGGCACTGGTGTTGTCCGCAATGTGCCAATGGACGATTAATGTTTATGGGGCTGGTACCACTGCAGACCATGTTAGCGCGAGAGGCGAAGCTGAGGTTGTCAGGTTAATCAGAGACAGTCGGGCTGTCAGTTATAAAAGCAAACTTAGCTAACATTCAGTTGGGTGAGGCAGCCAAACACACCCTCAAGTGGACAAATCAGAAAATAGGACGATGAAAGAGCAATGATAAAAGATGAAGAATGACAAAACCTACCTTAAAAGGTGTAATCAGAACAGACAATTAGCCGAAAGGTTGTACAAAATACCACTACCGCAAAAAAGCAAATTCCTATAGCATAAAACATACCGATTAATTTGGATGTGGCATCGGCCAAGTCCAACAAGCGATTTATGCCTTGCAAACTGCGCAACGCATAAATACTAAAACGTTATGCGGTTAAAGCATGAAAACTCATACTATCGATTCAAGTTATAGACAGTTTTATGTCGCCGATGCTGGATTAGATCCTGACGCACCTGAAGATTGGAGTGATCAACACGTGCGCCAGCGATACAACGGGTTAGCCAACATTGTTGCTCTGTGTCCTGAAGGCGATATGACTGCAAGAGTGAAGTCTTTTGCTCCTGGAGAAAAATACCAGAGCGAACTGGAACCTGATTTTGAAGTGAGAACTCAAATAACTATTTTGAGTGGTCGGCTAGGTGTTTTTGGATGGCCAAGAGAGGCGCTTGAAGAGTATTGTGTGCAACCCGGTGAGTACCTAATTTATTTCCGAGGTTACAATCTTTGTCAGGTTAGCGAAGAACGTGATTTTTACACAGTAGAGTTCGAGCATGCCGCATAACAAGGCCCAGCAATTCGCAGCCTTTGGCTGCCGGACTCGCTACGCTCGCCGCTGTTGGCGGCGTTAGCTGTATCAATAAACTATGCGCATATTTCTTTATACATTTATCTTGTTCAGTTTTAGCTGTTCATCGAATTATATCCCTTACAAGAAAGTAGATATTGATTCTTATATTGAATTTGCCAATGCTGGTGATGTCGGATATTTTGAAGAGCAAATAGAATTAAATATTTGGCGGGTAAAATATATTGGGTTACCTAGTTCTCCATATAGTGAACTTAAATCGTTATTAAGCCAAAGATCAGCTGAACTTTGTAATAACAAAGGATTTCAATTATCAAATTACATAGAAACGGGTTCAGTGGTTGCCCATCGAACACCTGCAATTAATCGATATGTAGAAGCTGTTATCAAGTGTAGTGTGTAATACAGCTAACACATATGAGCCTTCCTCCAGTCAATAGGCGAACATAACTAATTTGACTGCTTTTGCAGTCAAATACCTTTAGTATCCAAGATGGTCAATCCACAAACTCATCTACTTCGTCTGTCATTTAGCTGTTAAATCATCGTGCTTTTAGTCACAACAGCCTACAAACAGATATAGAAGCTCTGTTAGTGCGATTTATTTTAAATGAAAGAATGCTGCCAGACGCTTTTCACGCCGTTGAAATATTAGGGTCACTATGACTAAATGGCTTTAGGTGGTAGAGCGACGCAGGATGCCCAAGCCGAGACATTTATTGGTTAACCCTAAGATGGCACTATTCAAGTCAGAGGTGCNTTTTGCACAGTTAGTTTCAGGCTCATTTAGGGTGTAAATCTTATAGCATAAAACAAACCGATTAATTAGGATGTGTCATCGGCCAAGGCCAATGTCCAACAAGCGATTTATGCCTGGCAAACTGCGCAACGCATAAATACTAAAACGTTATATTTTTCAGAGCGCGCGGTTAACATCCATACTTTTGTGAAATATTCTTACAATCAAAATTTGTTTTAATTGGTGCTCTTTATAATAAATGACGTGGCTACCTTGAGGACGTTTTCGGTAACCTTCTCTTATATAATCGCAATTAACTCCTAGCATTGGCTCACCTGCTAGTTGATGGAAAGTATTATCTAACAGTTTTAAGTAATCATTCCTTTGCGATGTTCCCCAAGTTAATTGAGTATATTTGGCTATTTTAACTAAATCATTTTTGGCTTTATTTGATAATTCAAATTTCGACATTAGCGGTTATCTTTATCCAGCTCAGAAATCAAAGAGTCATATGAATAATCTGCGACGCCACTGTTTTCACCTTCAGCTAGCATATTGCGTAAATTCATTATCTTTGTTTCCTGATCTTCTAAGACTCTTAAACCGGCGCGCACAACTTCACTTGCTGAACCATAGCGACCTGACTTAAGTTGCTTATTTATAAACTGATCAAAATGTTCGCCTAGTGTTACGCTCGTATTTTTAGCCATAATGTAAAACCCTATCGATACCAATATATATTGAATTATGGTATAAAAAATATGGCAAGGCAATTAAACGGACAAAAACAGTTGGTTTTTTGTTCGTGCCTCGCTTATTTTAACCAATAGTTTTAAGCCGCTTATTGCAGCGTTGAACTAAGCCGCTGCGCGGAGCCCAAAAGCCAGTCATTTGAACCACACTTACCTTAGTGGATTTCCCACTATCAAGGAGGTAAGTCTGTCACCCTCCCTTAAAATCAGAATGTGTTAAATAGAGTTTTCCATTTACACTAACCCCAATGGCTATTACCTCGAAAAACGCTATAAACCCGCCTAAATTACCCCTAAAGCGCACTGAAAAATTTACAAAAGGGCAAGTTAAGTAATAATCTAAAAATGACTAAACGATTGAATCAAAATATAAACTCAGATATTGTTTATTCATTAATCAACATGAGTTAAAACGAGTAATTCTACAGGCTCGTTAGCTGGCAAATCATAAGCATGGATATAAGGATCACCTAAGCACAAAGGATGCGTAAAATGAGCAAAGTGATTAAGTCAACACATGCGACCATACAAAATGGTGCGGCAAAATCAGATGGGAAGCTAACTCTTTCAGAGAGGCATATCAGCTTCGAGCCATACAATAAACAACTTGGTCTCGGCCCATACTGTTATGAGCGATCTCAAATATTGAGTGTTAAAAAGTCTAAGGCGAAGGGGGCGGGGATCTTACCTTTGTCTTCTGACGCTATTGAGATTCAATACAAAGATAACCAAAGCCAAACGTTTATTTTGGCAAGTAAGGATGAGTGGTTGGCTCTATTGAGCGTAGCCAGCTAACAAGCGTATCAAGTCGCTACCCTGAAAAGCGGGGCGCTGGGACATAAAATACGCGTTGATTAGTTTTGGTGCTTCGCCAAGTTTAAACCAATCGCCGCTACGATTTGCTGCCCCTGATGCGGGCGTTGGTATGTATGTATAATAATGGGTGGCAAATATTTCCTTGTTAAGCGCCAATAAGGTGTCATTGTTGGTAAAATCAAGTGCAGGCGATATAGCTTAAATAGTATTTGTCATACTGATGATGGTGATAAGTCATTGCTTCATTAGCTATATCATTCACGGTCATGCTCGCTTCTCTTTTTAATAAGCATCTGGTTAGACGTTCAACTCACCTAATTACGCGACTTATTCTGTTAAGTATCGTTGTTCATCAAACACCGTTTTGTTCTTCAGCATGAAATAGACTCAGCGGCCAGGCTTATGGGCCAGTGCAGACAATTATTCTTTTTTGTAATCGATTAAGGTAGTTACGTGCTTTTTAAGATAATGGTTGGTCAGGTCTCCTTTAAGATTTTTCTGGATAGATGAAAGGGGCAGTGTTCAGTTGCACTGGCTCAGACTTATGTTTGGCGCTTAATACGCTGCCTGTACTGGCTTGGGGTCATCCCGTACCATCTAATGTAGCTTCGGGTGAAAGCACTTTGGTTACTGTAGCCAAGTAATGCAGATATGTCGTTTAAACTGTAGTGGGTGCTGTGTAAATATTGATTTGCATGATGCAGTTTAATGGCTTCAAGTGTGTCACTAAATGATATAGAAGCGTGTTTTAAGCGTCGACGAAATGTTGCAGTGGAGTACCCCATAGCCTTTGCAATTGTACTCAAGTTAGTGGTGCTACTAGCCAAATATAACGGCAAGATTGCCTCTAATTGTGCTTTTAAAGAGGGTTCAGGCTTGCGTTCTATCATCAGGTTTGGTGCTTCAACCTGCACATCTTTTATGTTGACCTTGAGAATATCACTGCTAAATACTAAGCGTATGGAATCTGAACCAAATGCCACGGGGCAGCCAAAAAACTCGATGTGTTTCTTTTGTAACTTGGCATCATGTTCTTCTCGGGTAAAGTAACAACCTCGTATGGGAAATCTACCAACCATTAAGTTTCTGATTATCGATACGCAACTGGCGAGCAAGTAATTTTGAAATTGTTGCCTATGTATTAATTGCGGCATTTCAACGTGAAAAATCAGCTCTAATAGCGCCGAACTCGTTCTCACTTCAATATGTAAACCAGAGGTAATGATGTCGAAATAGTTAAGTATTCGATGCAGGGCTTCGCCAAAGGTGTTACATCCTTCTAAAAGCATAAATACCGGCCCGAGTGTATCAATTGACTGTCTCGCCGCGAGCTCAAAGGCAATTTCAGGGTAATTAAATTGGTTTGCCGCCTCTTCTAACAAACGGATGAATTTGTCGAATGCGACTAATTTGTTTTTTTGTGTGACGTCCTCAACGGGCAGTTCAACGGCTTGACAAAGCGCAGTGAGATCACCTCCATGTAACTGAACTAATTTAGGAAACTCGTGCAGAAAGCTGTTTAACAAATAAGGACTGTTATGAAGTTTGTGCATGCTTTACTCGCTAAGCTGTCGTGAATGTGGCTAACACGATCAGTGAACACAAATGGTAAAAGTGTGAACACAAATGGTAAATATAGCAGGTTATTTATTGTTAGTCTTACTGTCACTCGACTTATTAACTACTTGTTAACATTGAGGGCAGCCTAATGACGGAAACCAAACATGTATTATGCGCAACCTGTGATATCTCTTGCCAACTTGTTGCCACAAGAAAAGCGGGCGAGGCTCACTTTAAGTTAACTGGAGACTACGACAACCCTATGGCTCCAGGGGCTATTTGTGCAAAAGGCAGTTTGGCACAGACAACGTTTGAGCATCCTAACCGTCTGCTTAAGCCCCTTAAACGTGTAGGCCAAAGAGGTGAAGGTAAATGGCAAGAAGTGAGCTGGGACCAAGCGCTTGATGAGATAGCTGATAAACTGAAAAAAGTGATTGCACAATATGGCCCAGAAGCCTTTGTGGTAACCAGTGGCCCCTGGAATAGTTCAACCGAATCGGGCATGACACGAAGGTTTATGAACTTGTTGGGCACACCTAATTATCTTTCTCCTGTTGCACTTTGCCTTGGTAATACCGCCGCGGTGAACAGGCTCACCTATGGTTGGATGCCGCTTCCTGATTTTGAAAACACTCAGTGTGTGGTGGTTATGGGCCATAATACCAACAGCCAAAGTTGGGTATGGGAATACATTAGGCTGAAACTGGCAGAAAAACGCGGTGCAAAATTGATTGTTTTTGATCCCAGACTCAGCGCACAAGCGCAAAGGGCTGATATTCATTTACCCGTGAAACCCGGCACAGATGTGGCAATGTGCATGGGTTGGATTAACGTGATTATTTCTGAAAAGCTCTACGATAAACAATTTGTTGAACAGTGGTGCATCGGCTTTGATGCACTAGAAAAAAGAGTCAAGCAAGATTTTTCACTGGAGACAGTTTCGCAAATCACTGGGGTCTCTGTCGCGCTTATTCGCGAGTCCGCACGCATGTATGCTCAAGCAAATGGTGCCATTATTCCTTGGTCACCTATTACTGATCAACATGTGAGTAGCACTTCTGCCATTCGTGCGATTTCAATATTGCGAGCGATTACAGGCAATCTTGATAAACCTGGCGGTGAAATGTTGATGGGGTCACATTCTGAAGTGATCCCAGAGTCTCAGCTTGAGCTCACAGAGCTATTGTCAGAAGCACAAAAGAAAAAACAGTTAGGTTATGACAAGCATCCGGTATTTACATTTAAGGCTGCTGACTTACTCAAACAATACAGTGAAAAAGTCTTTGGCGAGGCGTACCCAAACTTGGTAAAAGGCACGCATATGGCTGTACCATCGCCAACGTTTAGTGCAATGGCCTACGGCGACCCGTACCCGGTAAAAGCATTTTTTGCGATCGCCAATAACGCCTTGATGGGTTATGGCAACCAACATTTAATAAAAAAAGCGATGCTCAACCAAGATCTAAACGTGTGTTTTGAGCAATTTATGACGCCGACAGCCAATTTATGTGACTACGTATTGCCTGGCGACTCGTGGATGGAGCGCCCTAATTTGATGGATACCTACAACTGGGCCACGATGATGATGACCTCTAATCAATTGTATAAGCCGCCAGGAGAGTGTCGCAATGTTTATGATTTTTGGCATGGTTTGGCGCATCGAATGGGCTTGGGTGAGTATTTTCCTTGGCAGTCGATTAATGAGTTATTTGATTACCGATTAACCCCGATGGGGATGGATTTTGAGTCGTTCAAAAACAAGTATAAGCTCAAACTTGAGGGCTATAAATACTATCGCTATCGTGACACAGGCTTTGCGACACCCAGTGGCAAAGTAGAGCTTTATTCGTCGGTTTTAGAAACACTAGGATGCGATCCTTTGCCTTACTACCGAAATATTGAGGTGTGTGATGAGTACCCACTGAAACTGTTTGTTGGGCTGCGCGAGCCGCAGTTTTTTCAATCTGGCCAGCGTCATAATCGAGTGCTGAGAAGGCGAAATAAGTTCCCTAGAACATTTATGCACCCTAATGATGCCAAAAAGTATGGGCTAAAAGAAAATGACTGGGCAACCATTGAAACAATTGTGGGTAAAATCCACATGTTAGTGACCTTTAGAGACGAATTTCCCGAAGGTCTGATCCGTGTGCCCCATGGCTGGTGGCTGCCAGAGGAAAAGGATCTTGGCGCATTTGAGCATAACGATGCCATTATTATCCCTGATTCCGATGATTATCTAGACAAGGAGCAGGGCATTCCGCATCTCAAAGGTGTCCCCTGCAAGATTTACTTACGTAAAGATAAGCGTGAATACATTAATCTGGAGGGCGTGCAATGAAGCAGAGGTTGAATGTCTTTAAGGCTGAGATGATGATGAAAGTGGCTGGTTTTATTTGCCAGAATCACACAAACCCCGCCATGAATAGGATTGCTAAAACACTAGGCTGGTTTAACAGAAAAAGATATGGGGCTCATGCCCTAGACTTTCTGGTCAGCGAGGATTCAATTGACCTGATAAGTGACGATGAATATGAGTAAAAGTGTTATCTCGTTGACTCGTAACATGGTCATATTTAGTTTGATGTTATCTTAAATGCTGATCAGCAAAAATCGCCCTTTGTTCCCATGCCTGTGTTTTATATGTTCAGTTGCGGAACATAACGAAACTCAGGCAAATCAGGCTAAGCCGTGTACTAATGGGTTCGTTCGCATCGTTGTGCTTATGAAAACGGTTAAAGACGGTACCAATGAGTTAATCGTATAAGAGTCGGATTGGTATTAAACCTGAACGCTTTGTTGCAAGCTATTCGTAAAAATCGAGTGGGATGAGGTTTTGATAAACGTAATAACCTAGTGGGCCCATTAACAAACTGAGCATTGACCAGACGATTCGTTGGGAATTTTTGATGTGTGCTTTTGAGGTAAAAGCGCGATAGCAAAAGTGAATATGCAACATCAATAATGCGATAAGCATAAAGACTAACGTAATATCCATATTGTTCATGTCATGTTCCTTTGCATGCTAGCAATGACTTCGTTAAGTGTAAGCCTAAGTTGAGATACTGCATATAAAAAATCAACATCCATATGCTTCTTGCAGTAAATCATTCTTACCTCACATAATTTACTGCAATTTAAGTCAGAATAATAGTCTGTAAATCATTAAATATTCATAATTTTTTCATTTTTACACAAAGGTATGATTTTTACATTTTGTTGTTGCGATTGTTTGAGCTGCATCATACTTCTTTCGGGTAACCACAATGAGTACTTATGCATGACGGCTTGAAATAGCGAACTGTTGACTAAAAGAGTTAACCAGCGATAGACATTGGGGTAGGGTAAAGCGTTAAACCAAACTGGTTCGACATTCGCAAACTGACGAATAAACGGAAAAATAGCAAAATCCGCCATGGTTGGGCTATCTGCACATAAAAATGCTTGTTGAGCTAATTTACTTTCTAATAATTGTAAAAATATTTCTGCCTGTTGGCGATACCAATTTTGGCTCTGTTCGGGAAACCTATCTGCATATTTGTATTTATCTAACCAGGGTTTAAAGTCATTGTCATTAGCATTTATCCAGATCATCGTTTGTGGTTTTGACAGCCAATCGAGCAATGTTTGGTATGCATCGGGTGTTAGCCAGGGAGAACTCAGGTCTGGGTATTGAGCCAATGAAAACTGCATTATTTCAATACTTTCTGCAATCACTTGTTGCTCAGAGGTGATTAACACCGGCACGGTTCCTTTTGCTGATACATTGAGCATCTCTTGCGGTTTATTTTTAAGTTCAATCTCACGCACGCTAGGGTTTAACTGGCTTAAGTGCAAACCAATACGGGCTCGCATGGCATAGGGGCATCGACGAAACGTGTACAAAATAGCTGAATTCATAAAGCAACTTATTAAATAGTGATGATAGTGAGTAATGTGAATTGCCGTAAATAAAAGTGGGTTAACAATATGCACTTTAACAATACAGTTTAAGGCTAATTTACTTGCAAATCGAATTTATGAGTGTGTTTTAATTGTGATTTAGGTATACTTTCCGCCGTTTTTTTTGACTTAGCGCATGGTGCGCTGTCTTTATATATGCACTGGAAATTAAGTTCCAGCCAGCGGAGTTGTCATTGTATGCAAGACATTAATATAGACCCAACATCCCCAGTTCAAGTCGTTGTGTGTGCCCTTTATAAGTTTGTTGCTTTGCCTCATTTTGAGTCAATTCGTCAGCCGTTATTGGCTGTGATGGAGCAAAACGAGGTGAAAGGCACATTATTACTGGCACAAGAAGGCATTAACGGTACCGTTGCTAGCTCACAGCAGGGGATCGATAACCTACTTAGTTGGTTAGACCAGCAACCGGGCCTAGATAATATTGTCACTAAGCTGTCTTTTGATGATGAAATGCCGTTTTATCGCACCAAAGTAAAGCTGAAAAAAGAAATTGTGACCATGGGCGTTGAAGGGATTGACCCGCGTAAAGTGGTGGGAACATACGTTAAGCCTAAAGACTGGAATGCACTGATTTCAGATCCTGATGTGGTCTTGGTTGATACCCGTAACGATTACGAAGTGAAAATCGGCACCTTTAAAAATGCGGTTAACCCCGTTACCGAAACTTTTCGTGAGTTTCCTGAGTACGTAAAACAGAATCTTGATCCTGCCAAACATAAAAAAGTGGCGATGTTTTGTACTGGCGGTATTCGCTGTGAAAAATCAACCGCGTATTTAAAAGAGCAGGGCTTTGATGAGGTGTATCACCTTGAAGGCGGCATTTTAAAGTATCTTGAAGAAGTTGAACAAGAGCAAAGCATGTGGGAAGGCGAGTGTTTTGTGTTTGATAACCGCGTGGCGGTTAATCACAGCCTAGAGAAAGGTCAATATGACCAATGTAATGCTTGTCGCATGCCGATCACCGAAGAAGAAAAGCTGACCGAAGCGTATGTACAAGGTGTGAGTTGTCCGCATTGTATTGACAAAATTCCTGCTGAGCAGCGTCAACGTTTTATTGAGCGTGAACGCCAAGTGCAATTGGCGTTGCAACGGGGTGAAGCACATATCGGTAGCGACGTTAATCAAGTGATTGAAGCGCGCCGTCAGAAAAAGGAAGCACAGCGTAAAGCGCAAGAGAAAGTGAATAAAAAATAACGCCTACTACGCCTTATTTAAAATGAGCCCAATCGGTCACGATTGGGCTTTTTTGTTGTGATTGTGTGCTCAAAGAATGCCAACCATCTGAGATAGCATATTTTCAGTACTTATTATTTAGGTTTTATTTATGGTGTTTGAGCAAAGTTGTTATTAAACCCGTATAAATGGTTTAGCAAGTGCTATAAGTGTGCTATTTTGAGCGCTTTTTTCGATTAGACGACTGAAGGTAAGCCAATGTTTGTTGGATTTGATTATGGCAGTGCCAACTGTGCAATAGGGGTAATGATTGACGGTGCGGTAACCTTACTGCCATTATCCGCCGATTCTGATTTTATGCCTTCAACCTTATATGCCATGGACCGCGAGCTCATTGCTGAAGCGGTATACCAAGGATTACCAGAAAGCTTTAAAGCTGAATATTCTCACCTTCGCAGCTCGCAATTAATGCGTGCTAAGCAAATGCGCCACGAGCTAGATTTGCTGCCTAATGAGCAAGCTGTGTTTGTGGGGCAAGCGGCCATTGATGCATACCTTGAAATGCCAGAAGAAGGATTTTATGTCCGTTCGCCAAAATCATTTTTAGGCGCTAACGGTCTGCGCCCAGATCAAATAGGCTTGTTTGAAGACATTGTCACCTTAATGATGCAACACGTGAAAACCCTGACCGATAACGCACTGCAGCAAAAGTCGTTGCCAGCGGCAACTCATGCGGTGATTGGCCGGCCGGTAAACTTTCAAGGTATAGGCGGTGAAGACAGTAACCAACAAGCTGAAACCATTTTACGTCTTGCGGCATCGCGCGCAGGCTTTACTGAAGTGACATTCTTGTTTGAGCCATTAGCCGCAGGGATGGATTTTGAGTCAACCCTAGACAGCGATAATACGGTATTGGTGGTCGACGTTGGCGGCGGTACAACGGATTGTTCAGTAGTAACGATGGGACCTTCGCACAGTAACAATACCGATCGTACTCAAGATTGTTTAGGCCATTCTGGCCAACGTATTGGCGGCAACGATTTAGACATCGCCCTGGCGATGACAGGCTTAATGCCGAGTTTTGGCGCAGATAGCGTAATGACTAACGGTAAACCTATGCCAAGAGCGCCATTTTGGAATGCCGTGTCGGTGAACGACATTAGTGCCCAGCGCGATTTTGTCAGCTTAGCATCGCGTAAATTGGTCGAGTCAATGATAAAAGAGGCGGAACAGCCACAACTACTCAAACGCTTACAAACGGTGCAAAAAAATCAAATGAGTTACCAAGTGGTACGCCAGGCTGAAACGGCTAAAATCAGTTTGTCTGACGTTGACACAACTGAGTGTTCACTTGATTTTATTGAAAAAGACTTGTTTGTCACTCTCACGGCCGCTCAGTTTGAACAAGCCATTAGTGATCCATTAGCTAAAGTTGAAGCGTTAATGAAACAAGCCATGCAAACGGCAATGACAGTTGCTCAACAACAAGATTGCGCAATACCAAGCTGTCCTGATATTGTTTATGTTACGGGTGGTACAGCGCGTAGCCCAGCGATATATCAAAAAATTGCCAGTGTTTATCCATCTGCAAAAGTGGTGGTTGGCGATCACTTTGGTTCGGTCACGGCTGGGTTAACCCGTTGTGCCCAATATGCATTTAACTAAATAGAGTCAATACTATGCTGAGTCAATTAAGGTTTAAGTTTGCAATGGATGCGTCTAAAACGGCATCACTATTTTTAGCAACATTGGTAGGTTGTGTAGTACTGAGTGGTTGTAGCGATGATGTGGGGAAAGTCAGCTTAGGGCTGTTTACCACCAAAGATGTGATTATTGACGCAAAACACGATCCTAAAATACCAGGAGTGACTTGTCATATTAGCCGTATTGAGGCCAATTTGGATTTAGCTGACCCGTCTGATATGAGCATCAGTTGTCGTCAAACTGGCCCGATTAGCCAGGCCGATCTCGCCAGCATTGACATGGGTAAAAATGGTGAAGTGGTGTTTAAGGAGTCTTTGAGCATTTTATTTAAAAGCCTAAAAGTGCGCCGTATTTTTGATGCTGAAAATCAAACCTTATTGTATTTATCATACTCAACCAAAGAAACCAATGGCAGCCATAAACATGCCTTGTCTACCGTGCCGCTATATGGCACTGCAGCTTGGCAAAAACCATTAACCACAAAATAAACGCATAATAAAAAAGGCAATCAAAATAGATTTCCTTTTTAATGATGAGCTGGCGGTTATACCCGTGCCGCACGTTTTAATATCCATAACCACAATACTGGCAATAGGGTGATATAGAAAAACATGGCAGTAGCGCCGATATCGCCCGACAACAAAGTGCTAAAAATAAACCTGACAATACCCATCGGGTCCCACGGCATGTAATGCAGATTACCGTGTAATAACATGGTTGCTAATACTACAATGGTCACCGCTAACCATTGTTTGCTTGGCTCATAGCTTTTAATCACAAATGCCGGAATAAACGCCACTAAACCTATCCCGACAACGTTTTGAGCTAAATGGGTGATGGTAGGATAGCCACTTAGGTTAAACCACCAAAATACATTACCCGCAGCAGACTGTCCTATCGCTGCGATGCTTAACGCGAAATAAGTCACCCCAATACATAAGCTGAGTATGATTAATCTGATAAAGTTCATTTGTGTCCTTTTAAATGATTGATAAAAAGCTTACTTGTTTAACACGGCATTGTAACGTTCAAAAGCCGCGTCAAGATCGGCAATTAAGTCATCGGTATCTTCTAAGCCGATGTGTAATCTAATCAACGGCTTGCTGCTATCCCACTGGGTGGCAGTGCGAATATTATTAATACCAAATACGCCTAAAATCAAGCTTTCAAAACCGCCCCATGAAAAGCCCATTTTAAAGTGTGCCATGTTTTCAACAAATGCGGTAACAGATTGTAAGTCACCTTGTTTTAATACAAATGAAAATAGACCATTGCCACTAGTAAAGTCGCGTTTAAAGAACTCGTGGCCGGGACATGTGTCAAACGCAGGGTGGCGGACGTGATCGACTTCTGGGCGGCTTGCTAACCAGTTTGCCACTTTAAGGGCATTTTTATTATGTTGCGCCATACGCACACCTAAAGTGCGTAAACCTCGGGCAGCAAGATAGACATCGTCTGGAGAGGTGGTTTGCCCCATTAAATAACTGTTTTCGCGCAGTTGCTCCCAACATTTTTCATTGGCGGTTGCGGTGCCCAACATGACGTCTGAATGGCCAACAATGTATTTCGTTGCGGCTTGAATCGATACATCAACACCCATGTCAAATGGGCGCGAGTTAATCGGTGATGCCCAGGTATTATCGAGCATGACAATCATGTCGTGTTCGTGTGCGATGCGGCTTAATGTTGGTACATCTTGCACTTCCATGGTGATGGAACCAGGAGATTCTAAAAACAGCACCTTGGTATTGGGACGAATAAGCTCTCGAATGCCTTCACCTATCATTGGGTCGTAGTAGGTGGTTTCGATACCAAATCCGGCGAGCATTTTATTACATAAATCGCGCGTGGGTTCATAGGCTGTGTCGACCATGAGTAAATGGTCGCCACTTTTTAAAAACGACAATAATGCACTACTGATTGCCCCAGCGCCTGATGGGTATAACGCCGTGCCCACACCGCCTTCAAGTTCACTGATGGCTTGTTGAAATGAAAAGTGGGTTGGGGTGCCGCGGCGGCCGTAAAACATTTCGCCGTTGGTTTTGTTTTTAATCGCAAACCGCATGTCATCCATGGTGTCGAATACCACTGTAGAGGCTCTAAATACGGGGGGATTAATCACACCTTTGGTGAATTTTTTCTCGCGGCCGACACTGACAATTTGGGTGGCGAGTTTGTCGTTTTTGCTCATGTGTTCACTTCCATATTCAGCCGTTTAGCGCTGACTTAGCATATCAAAAAATAAAATCTGGGTGTCATCCTAGCACCTACAAGCGTAAATAAAAGCGCCTAAGTGCTGTGGTTGACTATTTTTCATCAATTAAAGGCAGTGTCAGACAGATTTCGACACCTTGGATGTTATCTTCTAAAAGGTTAGTGGCTTTAATTTTGCCATGATGAAAATCGGTCACTAGGCGGGCAATATATAAGCCTAGCCCTAAGTGGGGTTTACCATTAACGCCTTGTGGACGAATAGACACCATGGATTCAAAAATTTGGCTGTCCATGTCTTTAGGCAGTAAAGGGCCGATATTACTGACCTTTAAAATGGCTTGCTTGTGAAGTTGTGTCAGGCTAACCGTAATAGCGCTGCCTTTATCGCTGAACTCAATGGCGTTATTAATCAGTTTATCCATTAGTTGGGCGATGTATTCGGGCACGCCCTGACATGGCATGGCTTTGTCTTCAATGTGGACGGTAAACAATTGTTCAGGATAAGTGATTTGGTATCCCTGCATGCAGCCGCTAATGACTTTTTTAAGCGAAAACCGACAGCTTTCTGCTTGGGTTAAGCTGGCTTCTAATCGTGTGGCTTCACTCAAATTATTTAAGATTAGGTGCAGACGATTAACGCCTTCTTGAGCGCGATTAACGTATTTTTGCGATGGCTCGTTAAGTTGCTGTAAGCCTAAATGTTCAAGCGAACTGCGCACAACCGCGACTGGGGTGCGTAACTCGTGAGACAAGCGTGAAGACATGTTTTCAAGGTAATGAGTGTATTGCCCTAAACGACTGACAATACTTGAAAAACTGCGTGATAAGTCGCCAATTTCATCCCGATTTTTAGACGCCACAATTTGTTGGCGAACCCGGCCCTGACTGTCGATGGCCAATTCAGCTTGGTCGCGTAAACGGCGGATACGGCTCGAGATGCTCGAGGCAAAAATAAACAGCGCCAGTGTGCCCATGCTCATAATGGTTAAAATCACGTTGAACAGCTTTTCAAGCGCGCGGTTACGTAAACTGCGAATACCATGGGTGGTTTCTTCGGCAATCACTACTCCCATTACTTTATCGTCAATCCAAATGGGGCTGGCTGCAGCCAATACAACGGCTTTATTGTCTGGGGTTAAGCGCCAGGTGGAACCTTGCTTACCACTTAAGGCTTTTTCAATGTGGCTGCCAGTCAGTTCGGTTGAGTCTTGCAGAGAGTCAATAAAATCTTGTGGGGGCCGGGTGAGTATTTTGTAGTACATGGGTAATAAATATTGTTGCTGAAAACGTTGCCAAAATGAATTGGGTTGACTCACATTCAAGTCGTCTGCCCAGGTATTGGACGAGGTGCGAATATCGCCCGACTTAGCTAACACACGGCCATGATTATCGACCACCCAAATGCGTGAGCTGTTGTGGCTCATGCCTTTAATAATGCTTTCGATTTCAGGCGAGGGCACTAATACCGTACCTAAACTGGCAACGGAGTCGGTGGCTGAGGTGCCAATCACATTAACCAATTGACGATTATTGGTATCGTTAACGTTATGAATGGCAAATCCCAATTTGCTGCCCACCATGGTGAGGGGCAGCCTAAACTCGATATTATACCCCTGATCTGTTTGCAACCACTGTCCCTGTATACGCGATTCAGGCTCAACAGGTGTCGATTGAGTGGGGTCGGCGGGCAGTTCAAATGCACTTAACCAACCGCTTTTGGTATTGGCAATAATGTAACGCCTAAATTGACCATCTGGCGACTGGGTGGCCATCACTAAATGATCGTTTCTGTCGATCCGTAAACTTTTACGGCTACGAAACACAACTTGTGGATCGTTTACCTCGAAATAGCCATATAAGTAACCGCCATATTTACCCACCATGTGGGTGAAGCTGATATTGGTGGGTTCGGATTCATTACGTCGATAAATGAGATGGTTATCGGCATAATTTAACGTGCGGTGTTGGTATAGGTCCCAGTCAGCTAATTTGCCGTCTAATTGAATTGGGCCAGCAATGGGATAGGCGTATAAATCGCGACCTTTTTCTACCTGATTTAAAAAACTGGCCTGATTATCAAACAGTTTTGGCCGCTCGTGTAATGCAGTGGCTAATGCTTGGGTGGTGCCCTCAAGGGTTTTTTCTTGACCATGACGCAGGTATTTTTCCATCTCCCATACGTACTCGTACCCAAGCCAAGGCAGGCAGAGTAAAAATAATGACAAGATAACGACTTTGGCTCGCAGCCCTAACGGTAAATACATAAATTAAATATTGTCCCAGCGGTAGCCCATGCCATAAACCGTGTCGATACAATCAAATTCATTATCGATGGCAATAAACTTTTTACGAATGCGTTTTACGTGGGAGGTAATGGTACTGTCGTCGACGTAGATTTTGGCTTCTTGCATTAAATCTTGACGGCTGCGTACATGCCCCGGGTGTTTGGCCATCGCATGGACCATCCAAAACTCAGTAACGGTAAGCTCAATAGGCTGGCTTTTCCAATACACCTGAATACGGTTGCCATCGATGGTTAAATGGCCGCGCTCGAGCAGATTGTCTTCAATTGGGCTTGAGCCAATCAGCTCTGAGCGGCGAAACAATGCGGCAATCCGTGCGAGTAAATGCGGAAAACTCACATCTTTAGTTAAATAATCATCGGCGCCTAAACGCAAGCCGCAAACCGTGTCGAAATCACTGTCACGGGCGGTTAAAAAGATAATCGGCAAGCTGCTCGACATGGCCCTAAGAGCTTGACACAGGGTAAATCCACCATCAATTTCATGTTCAAGACCAATATCAATAATGGCTAAATCGGGCAGGCGTGCATTAAAGGCCAACATCGCAGCAGGGCGATTCGGATAAGCTTGGACACTGTAACCTTGTTGTTGCAGTACATCTTTGTAGTTTTCGCGGATAGCCGCTTCGTCTTCAACAATGGCAATTCTTTTCATGGTGTGACTTCAATTCATAGGGATATAAATGGATACCCTGCTGACTATACAGGATTTTATCCACCAAAAAAGCCGTCACAGCCAATTGCCATATTGTTGCCACATTTGATCGCAACATTGCCATTTTTGCTCCCCAATAAAGCCATTTATATTTTGTTTAATAACGGCATAAAGTTATTTGGTTGCACGTTAACTCAATGACTTTCACTTTACACATTATTGCTAAAAGGGACTCATTATGAAAAAGCAACTTATCGCCGCCACTGTTATTAGCGCAATCTTATTACCACACACTGCATGGGCAACTGCCGTTGAGCCACAACATGAACGTGAACATACTGAAGAGTTGGTTGGTTTAAGCTCGGGGATATTACTCGGTGCTGTTGTCGCAGGTCCGGTTGGCGCAATCATTGGGGCGTTCACTGGCACCATTATTGGTAAAACGGTGGCCGATGAAGCTGAAATTTCCGATAAAAATCAACAGTTAGTAAAACAAGAACACGCATTGGTAGAGCAACAGCAGCAACTCATTGCCATGGATTTGCAACAACAAGAGTTAGTGCAGGTGTCTGAGAAGTATTATGAGTTACAAACTAACCTCGCTGAGCTAAAAGCCAATCAACAGCAAACGCTTAATGAACTCACTATTGGCATGAATGTGCAATTTAAAACCGGTTCGAGCCAAATAGAGCCATTATTTAAGCAGCAATTAGACAATGTGGCGTACATGATGACCTTATCGCCAGAATTGACAATAGATTTAACCGGTTATGCTGACCGCCGTGGTGATGACCAATATAACCAGGCGTTGTCGGAGCAACGCTTGGCTGAGGTTAGCCAGTATTTAGTCAATCAGGGTATTGATAAACAACGCTTACATGGCCAAGCCTACGGCGCGACATTGCCATTACACGCAGAGCAAAATCATGAAAATGACTTTTTCGACCGCCGTGTGACGTTGACCTTAATGTCACCTGATGCCGAACTCGCAGCAAACTAATTTCCCATTACTTCTTTTTATGATTTGTTAAATAGTGACCCTGTTACGCCATATGGCAGCATCAACGTAACAGGGTAAGGAGTTGCTATGTTTTGGTTATTTCAGTTTTCGTTTTTACCCGTACGTTTACGCCATCAAAATGGGTTTGTGAGTGTGTTGCTCTTGTTGATGTTGTCGGCTTCAGCACAAGCGTCACCATCAGCTATGACAGACGATGACATTACTCAAGGTACTTTGGTTTATTTTGCTAAAGATCAAGTGATACAAGCGTTAGCGATGGATACGCAAGTCAGTATGGATGTGTCTGGCTTACTTAATCGTGTCACGGTTAAGCAAGTGTTTATTAATGATTCAGACCAGTGGCTTAATGGTCGTTATGTGTTTCCGTTACCTGAAAATGCCGCGGTAGATAGTATGCAACTTCGTATTGGTGACAAGATAATTGCAGGGCAAATTCAACCTAAAAAGCAAGCGCTGCAGACGTTTGAAACGGCGAAAAAACAGGGTAAGCAAGCCAGTTTATTACAACAGCAGCGGCGCAATATTTTTTCCTCTGAGGTGGCCAACTTAGGCCCACATGATCAGCTCGTGGTGGAGTTAAGTTACCAACAAACGGTTGAGTTTAATGATGGCCTGTTTAGTCTGCGCTTTCCCATGGCCATTACTCCGCGTTATCACCCTGAGCAAAGCAGTGACAAAGATAAACAAGCGTTGGAGGTGGCGTATATCGATCCGACTATTATTCCTAATCAACTGAGTGAAATCAGCAGTGCTCAAGGGATTAATGTCAGCATGAAAGTGAATATCGATGCGGGCTTTGCACTCAATTCACTTGATAGTTTATATCACCCCATTAAGCAAAGTGTGAATGGCCAGCGGTACACCGTAAGCTTTGACGGTAAGCAAATCGCCGACCGCGACTTTGTATTGCAATGGCAGGCAGATGTAGGCGCATTGCCACAAGCGGCGACCTTTTATCAAACCGGTAAAACCCATAGCGTAGCGGGTAATTCGCATGACAATATCACCACCAACGCGGTTGATCAAAGCGTGTACTCATTAGTGATGTTAATGCCGCCTAGTGTTGAAGTGAGCGAGCAGCATTTAATTGGCCGTGAGTTGATTTTAGTGATTGATACCTCAGGCTCTATGTCTGGCCAATCGATTGTGCAAGCCAAGCAAGCATTGCAATTTGCCATTGCGGGGCTTCGTGATATCGACACGTTTAATATTATTGAATTTAACCAACATACAAGCATGTTATCGCCAGTGCCATTAACTGCCACGAGTCGTAACCTGGGCTTAGCGAATCGTTATATTGCCTCACTTGAGGCAAATGGTGGCACCGAAATGGCGCCAGCGATCACCGCCGCTTTGGTTGATACCCTTCAACCTGATGCGGTTAATGTGCGTGGTGAGTCTATGTTACGCCAGGTGATATTTATGACCGATGGCGCGGTAGGCAATGAGCAACAATTGTATCAATTAATTAGCGATCAACTGGGTGATAGCAGATTATTTACGGTAGGGATTGGCTCTGCGCCTAATTCAGACTTTATGCGCCGAGCCGCGACCATGGGCCGTGGCACTTTTACCTATATCGGTAAACAAACTGAGGTGAAACAAAAGATAACGCAGTTGCTGACTAAAATAGAGCAACCTGTACTGACGAATATTGGCTTGTACTATCTCGATGGTAGTGTGCCTGATTATTGGCCATCAACCATTAGTGATTTATACCAAAACGAGCCGTTATGGGTCAGCATTAAATCGCCTAGCCAGCTGTTACAACCTATCATAGTGTCTGGCAATATTAATGGCCAGTATTGGCAGCAACAACTTGATTTTACTGATAACCAACCCGCTAGAGGCATCGATTTATTGTGGGCAAATGCGCAAATTACTGCACTGGAGCTATATAAAAATGCGGCGAGTGGTCCAAGAGTCAATAAACAAGTTGAAGCATTAGGCATGCAATACCATTTGGTCACCAGCCAAACCAGTTTAGTTGCCGTTGATGTGACTCCCGTAAACCCAATGAGCGACACCACCATTGATGCCAAAGTGCAATCGCATTTACCCCATGGCTTGCAGGTGGGCAATCAGGCACAAGTGTTACCACAAACCGCAACGTCAAGTCGCTTGTGGTTATTGATTGGATTTAGCTTACTGGGCTTGGGTATCTTGCACTATTTATGGTTACGCCAACGTTTACCAGGACAAGTATTGGTGCTTGAAACCAATGCCTAAGGAGCGAAGTAATGAAGCCATCTTATTCCACAACCCATTTATGGATTATGGCGCTGATAATATTGCTGGGCCTTGGGCTCATTGTTCAAGGAGGATATATGCAAGCTAAAGCCCATTTTGCCCAGTTTTTAATTGAGCGCGCTTTTGAACAAACGCTGGTAGATAATCAGCCGCACAAGCCTTGGTCGTGGGCCGACACGCATCCGGTAGCCAAAATGCGTTTGTTGCAACACAATGCCCAAGGCACACAAGCATTAGGCCCCGATTTATATGTATTGGCTGGCGCATCGGGTCGTAATTTAGCCTTTGGGCCGAGCTTGATGTTAGCTGGTGCAGGTGTCGGCGAGCAGGGGAATACGATTATTGCAGGACACCGCGACAGTCATTTTATGCGCTTGCAATACGTTAATGTTGGCGACATGATTGAGCTATACAGTGCTACGGGAGAGTTACAGGTGTATCAAATCACTGCCACGCAAGTGGTACACGAAACCGCAACCGAGGTGCTCGAACAAACCGAAAACAGCCAACTCACCTTAATTACCTGCTATCCATTTGATCAGCTTAGCGGTAATGCCGAATACCGATATATCGTTGAGGCCAAGCCCATGGTGTAACAATTTTGTTTAACCGGTTATTTATCCCAATAGGGCGGGTTGCCATAATAATTGGAAAAGTAATCGATAAATGCTCTCACTTTGGGGGCTAACAACCGCGAGCTTGGGTAAACCGCCCAAATGGCAGCTTCGTCAATTAATGGATAATCCTCAAGCACTTGCACCATTTCACCACGTTTTAAATGCTCGTAAGCTATCCATGTGGCACATTTTGCAATGCCCATTCCATTGGCACAGGCATCGCGAACTGCTTCTCCGTGGTCAATACGAATTGAGCCTTTTATTTTCATGCTTAAGGGGCCATCAGGTGTGCTAAATACCCAGTTTTCAAGCCCTGCTTGATTAATACATTGATGATGATGTAAATCTTGCGGGGTTTCGGGTTTGCCATATTGGGCAACATATTCAGCTGAGGCACACATTATGCGTTTATCAACGGCCAACTTTTTGGCAATTAAGCTTGAATCTTGTAATTGTGCGTTACGAATAGCCACATCAAAGCCACCTTCAACGAGGTCGACAATAGAATCGGTTAAGCGAATATCGATATACAGCGCAGGATATTGGGCGACAAATGCCTTAAACGCCGGCATTAAATGCATACGGCCAAAAGACGCCGGTGCCGTGATCCTTAATGTCCCCTGAGGCTGGGCATCGCCACTACCGACTGCCGCTCGGGCAACCACAACGCTTTGAATGATTTCTTCTGCATGGGGTAAAAAAGCCATGCCTTCTTCGGTTAATGAGACCTTGCGCGTGGTACGGTGAATTAGGCGCACCCCTAGGCTTTCTTCTAAGCGATTGATGTGCATGCTGGCAACCGGAGGCGACAAGCCTAATTCTTCTCCTGCTTGGCTGATGTTGTGGGTTGACGCGACTCGGACAAACAGTTTTAGGTGTTCAAAATTCATCTTATTAGCCTGTATTAAGATAACGTCATGGCATATTAGGCGTTTGCAACACAAGGCTGCGCATGATCTAGGGTGCTTTTTAGGTAATTTTTAAGCTTAAACCATGCAAAGGTGCCTGCCAACATATTCGCGATTGTGGCGCCAATGAGGGTGTAAAACATATCACCTGTTGCAGTGCCAATCGCAATGGCAGGAATATACAAAACAAACAGTCTTGCAAATGACACCATTAATGCTGTTTTTGGGGTGCCTAACGCATTTAATACCGATACCGCCACCATGCATACTCCCAATGGCCCGTAACTGATGGGCATTATCCACAGTGCGGCGGTTAACCAATTATTTAATGGCGTCTCTAGGGGAATGAGTGTCAATAGTAAATCTGTGCTCAAGGCAAATAGCACGGCACTTATGGCGGTAAAACCAAGTAACAGTTTTGCCGCAGCGCTTAATAATGTGTCGATGGCATGATATTGCTGCGCACCAAAATACTGGCCAATCATAGGTGGCATCGACATGGTTAGCGCTAAAGTAAATACCAGTAAAAAACTTTCAATACGCGCCAATAAGCTCCAAAACGCAATAGCATCTGTGCCCAGTTTTGCAATGAACATCATGGCTAAAAATGCGCTAGCAGCGGGTAAAAATTGGTTGGTAATGGTCGCTGAGGTCATTTTTATCAGTTCTAAACAATAGTTAAGGGTGCCGACATGTCGCGGTAATCTAATAAACCACCGTCTTGGTTTGAGCTCAAACAGTACATAGATGGTGGCAATACCATAACCCAGGGTTGAGGCAATGGCGGCCCCTTTGATGCCCATATCAAAATAGAAAATCAGCAAAGGATCGAATATTAGGTTGATAATGCTGGCTGTGACAAACATCAAACCAGTGGTTTTGGTGTCGCCATGGGCTCGGTAAACACTGGTGAGTAGGTAAAGTACCGCCACGCTTAAGGCGCTAAATAACCAATATGGCCAGTAAGTGATAAATAAATTAACTAACAGAACATAATGCGGGTTATCGGTATTGGGGTGGATAAATACTCGCAATATCTGCGTGTCGAGTTGCCATAAAAGTAAACAAACCAATGACATCAATATTATGCCACCGTTAACCGATAACGTGGCAATCGCGCGGGCTTTGTACAGGGTTTGAGCACCAATTGCCTGAGACATAATTGCTGTTGCGCCTACGCCAATACCCACCTGAATACCAATTAACAATGTTTGAAAGGGTAATGTCATGCCGTGCACGGCAAGTTGGTTAACGCCTAATAAACCGATAAAAACGGAATCAACTAATTGCACCGACATGATGGCAAACAAACCAATGCATACAGGCAGTGTTTTATTGATAAGGCTACGAAGAGGCGAAGATACCACAAGCATATACTTTTCCGTGCAAATATGAGGGATAAATTAGCGGGTTACGCCATCGTACACATGGCTTAATCTCGGCTGAAAAAGGGAATATGTTGTAAAGTCAGGGCTCACATAAGCAATGTGAGCCCTAAAGTGGTTTAGTTAATATCAATAACCACTTTACCAATGGCCTTGCCGCTAGCTAAATGTTGATGTGCGGCAGTCACTTGCTCTAGGCTGAAGCGCTGTTCATCAACAACAGGAACTAATGCGCCAGCTTCAACAATCTTAGCCAGTTCAGATAAAATGTTGCCATGTACTTCACGGCCTATGTTGTGCATCATTGGGATTAACATAAAGACCACATGTAATGATAAGCCTTTCATGTGTACCATTGATAAATCTAATTCAATGAACGATAAGGTTGTGGCGATTTGACCGTTTAGTTTAGCGGCTTCAATAGAATTGGTGAGGTTTGCACCGCCAACAGTATCTAAAATAATGTCAAAGCCAGCACCGTCAGTGTGTTTGGTAACGTAATCGGCAACCGTTTCTGTTTTAAAGTTAATGGCTTTTGCGCCTAACTTTTCAATTAACGCTGCTTGAGACCCTTCTGCGCCGGTTGCAAAAACTTCAGCACCAAAATGTTTTGCAAGTTGTACCGCAACGTGGCCCACACCACCGGCGCCACCATGCACAAGTACGCTTTTACCTTCAGTAATGCCTGCGCGAGTTAAGCCCTCGTATGCGGTAATTCCCACCAATGGCAATGCTGCGGCTTCACGCATAGAGAGGTTTTTAGGCTTGTGGGCAATAAGCTTAGCGTCAGCTAACATGTACTGAGCAAGTGTGCCTGGTAAATCACCTAAACCGCCAGCACAGCCATAAATTTCATCGCCGACGTTAAAACCAGTAACACCTTCACCGACCGCTTCAATGGTACCCGCAAAGTCCATGCCTAATACTGCAGGGGCTTTAGGCGAGAAAGGCAATGCTTCGCCCATTTCACGGATCATCATGTCAATGGTATTAACACTGGTTGCTGCTAGGCGAACCAAAACATTACCGGCACTTACTGTTGGTTTAAGAATGTCTGCCGACTCGAAAACATCTGCAGCACCAAATTCGCGAATAATCATAGCTTTCATTGTGTAAAACCTCGTTGTGTTTGTGTGAGGCTAGTATAGGCGCTTGAGTGTTAATGATAATGGCCTTTGCACAACATTGTGTTTTAAGTTTTTATTAATAATCGGTATTGTTTTGAATGAAAAACAGCCAAATTAAGTTGAGATTATTAATAAGAAATTAGCTTAAGAACATTTCATACCATGTATTATTAATAATTAGTTAAAACTATTTATGCTGTAACGACAATTATCAAATGAAAGAGTCCTTGTTAATCTGATTAACGAAATGTACACATTTGCTCATCGCCAAGAAGTAATAACGAATAAATAACAAGGAACAATCCAATGAAATATCAAGGTTATACAACATTTAAAGCAAGCCAAGAGGGCGCTATTTTAACGGTTACATTTGATTTTGGGACTGTTAATGTACAAGGCCAAGAGATGCTAGCGGATTTAAATGGCTTAGCCATGCGACTTGAACGTGATCGCGACGTTAAAGTGGTAGTGTTTCAATCAGCCAATCCTGAAGTGTGGGTATCACACTACGACACTAATCTTTTAAAAGACATGTCAACAGAAGCTGTGTCTCGTGAAGATGTAAAGCTACTTGATTTACAGGTTGTGCTAGAACGAATTAGTAAGTTACCACAGGCGACTATTGCTAAATTAGAAGGTTTTGCGCGTGGCGGCGGGCATGAGTTTGCTTTAGCGTGTGACATGCGTTTTGCTGCTCGCGGTAAATATAAGTTTATGCAAATGGAAGTAGGCATGGGCATTTTACCTTGTGGTGGCGGAGCATCACGTATGGCACGTCAAACTGGGTTAGGCCGTGCATTAGAAATTATTTTAAGTGCACGTGACTTTACAGCCGATGAAGCTGAAGCGTACGGCACCATTAATAAAGCATTAGACCCAGACGAAATTGGTCCTTATGTTGATGCCTTAGCGCAGCGCATTGCTCAATTTCCTGCTGAATCAATTAATGCCTGTAAACAAGCGGTATACGAATCTATCGACAAGCCTATTGAAGAAGCATTAAAAGCCGAAGCCTATTGGTTGTATCAAGCAACCAGCAAAACGCCTGCCATTAAACGTTTTATCATTGCCGATGAGCAAGGGCTGGAGCACGACATCGACAATCAGCGTCATTGGAATGAGCTAGTGATGAAAGTCCAAGAAATTAACTAACCTTTATCGCGTGCCATGATCAACGCTGATGCAGTTTGTCGGCGTTGCTCATCCACTCAATGAAACGAGACGATACCACTATGAAAAGAATTATTTTAGTCACAGGTGCCACCGACGGTATTGGCTTAGCCACAGCCAAAATGTTGGTTGCAGAAGGGCATCACGTCCTTATTCACGGGCGTAATGCCCAAAAACTGAGTCAGGTTGAGGCCGAGCTAAAAGCCATACCAGGTGCCGGCGACATACAAAGCTACCGTGCTGATTTATCGAGCCTACATGAAACGGCAGCATTGGCTGATGCCATTAGTGCTCAGCACAATAAGCTTGATGTGATTATCAATAACGCCGGTGTATACAAAGTGGGGCAAATTACCAGTGTTGATCATTTAGATGTGCGTTTTGTGGTCAATACCATCGCGCCTTACTTATTAACGCAGCGATTAATGCCATTACTAGGCAGCACTGGCCGAGTCGTTAACTTGTCTTCTGCGGCGCAAGCTAGCGTTAATTTAGCCGCCTTAGCCAGCGCAAATGCAGGACCTGCTGATGGCGCGGTATATGCGCAAAGCAAACTGGCTATCACTATGTGGTCAGTGCATTTAGCGACAACATTACAACATCGCGGACCGGCTTTTATTGCCGTTAACCCAGCGTCATTTTTGGGCAGTAAATTAGTTAAAGAAGCCTACGGTATGGCTGGTGCTGATTTAAATATTGGCGCTGATATTTTATGTCGTGCGGCACTGTCTGATGAATTTGCACATGCATCAGGGCGTTATTTCGATAATGACCAGGGGCAATTTACTGCGCCTCATGCCGATGCGTTAAACATTGTTAAAAATCAACAATTAGTGGCAGCAATTGAATCAATTATCGCCCAAGTCAATTTAGGATAAAGAGGTTGTTATGTTAGGTGAAAACCATTGTTTAATTCTTGATTTCCCAGAATTTACCCAGCGTATTACTGAGTTAAATGCTGCCGACAGTCAATTTGCAGCAGATGCCAATCAGTATCATGAACTTGATCAAGAAATTCGCACCTTAGAGTTAGAGGGTGCACCAATTAATGACCAAGATATGCACCAGTTAAAGCATCGCAGGTCAATGCTAAAAGATATTTTATATCAACGAATTAATAGCAATAAATAATACGATTAGTCGTTATTAACCTAGCAGGATTTACGGCCCTCATAGGATGTTGAGGAGCATCTTATTCAATATTTTATGACTTTATGATGTGTCAGGTGAGATTGTCACTCGCTGGCGGCTTAATTTGGCACAACAAGCGGTTAACTCCATGGACGGGAAAAAGGGTCATTGTGTTGGTGACAGCCCTAATCACTTAATTACAGGGTCTGTTGTCATCGCCACAACATAAACCATCTAAAGAATGGTTAAGGGCAGAGATATGCAATACCAAGGTAAAGTTTATCGTCCGTGGATGGAGGCAAACAGTTTGCTTATTCAAGCCACATTAGGTTGCAGTACTAATCATTGTACATTTTGCACCATGTTTGATGATAAACGTTTTAAAATCAGAGAACTTGACGATATTTTTCGTGATATTGAACAGGCAAGACGTGCTAACCCTTGGGTGGAGTCGATATTTCTAATTGACGGAAATGTCATGGCAATTCGTACTGAAATACTGCTTAAAATTATTAATAAAGTGACAGCCACTTTCCCAGAGCTAACCCATTTAGCCTTGTATTCTGGCTTTAATGACTTTAGACGCAAGAGCATTGCAGATCTTAAAGCCATTAGAGAGGCTGGGGTAACTATTGCCTATTCAGGGTTAGAGTCTGGCGATCCTCAGGTGCTTAAGCTGGTGGATAAACGGATGACCCGCGAACATGCCATTGAAGGTATGGCTATGGCAAAAGAGGCAGGCATTAAAGTCTTAGCCTCGTTTATTCTTGGCCTAGGCGGTCGTGAGCGTTCTGTTGAGCATGCGGTTAATACCACGAGTTTATTGAATATTATGCAGCCTGATGCCATTGCCCCTATGGTATTGGCTGTGCAGCCTGGCTCGCAGCTTGAGCAACAAGTTAATCGCGGTGAGTTTATCTTGCCGACTCAGTTACAAGTATTGCAAGAAGAAAAGTATCTACTGGAAAACCTTGAGGATTTTGACTGCTACTACTGGGGCGACCATGGTAACAATGTGTCGCCGATGCGAGGTGAATGGCCAGCTATTCGTCAACCATTTTTACAACGAATAAATCAACATATTGAACATAATAACGCAGCCAATCATAACGTTATTCAAACTTTTGCTTGGTAATTGAGTTTGTTCGGGAGCAAGACATGAAGAAAATATTAATCAATTTCGCCCACCCAGCCAAAGGGCGATCTAACATAAATGCGCAGTTTAGGGCGGCCGTAGAAAACATTGAAGGCGTGACCATCAATGATTTGTACGCCAATTACCCTGACTTTTTAATTGATGTCGCTCGCGAGCAAACGCTGTGCGAAAGCCATGATGTGATTATTTTTCAGCATCCATTTTATTGGTATTCAACGCCTGCAATTGTTAAAGAGTGGCTCGATTTAGTGCTAGAGCACGGCTGGGCTTATGGAAAAACGGGCACGGCGTTAAAAGGCAAATGGTGCTTTCAAGCCATTAGTGCAGGTGGCGATGCAACAACTTACCGGGTTGAAGGAGCCAATCAATTTACTATTGCCGAGTTAACTTCGCCAATGCGTGCCACTGCTAATTTATGCTTAATGGATTGGCTACCGCCTTTTGCGGTCATGGGCGTTCATCGTGGCTTGCCCGCTGCACAAGTTACAGGCCATGCCGAAGATTATCGCCGCCTTATTATCGCTATTCGTGATGGCGTATTGGATAAAGAAAAAGCTCAACAAGCTGAGTTTTTAAATGCAAATATTGACGACATCATGTTAAAGGCATAAACAATGGAATACTTTTTACTGCAGTTATTTATTTTCCTCGCCGCGTCAGCTATTGCCGTCCCTGTGGCCAAACGTTTAGGCCTAGGTTCAGTACTGGGTTACCTTATTGCGGGTATGATCATTGGTCCATTTGGGGTCTCACTGATTGGTGATGTTGAAGTGGTGATGCACTTGACTGAGTTTGGCGTTGTGATGATGCTATTTTTAGTGGGCTTAGAGTTAAGGCCTTCTATGCTATGGCAAATGCGTACGCCCATTTTAGGCATGGGCGGTATGCAAGTGGTGTTGTCGAGTATTGTCATGGCGGCCATTGCATTGTGGGCTTTACCCTGGCAACAAGCTCTTGCTGTTGGGTTGATTTTGTCATTATCTTCAACCGCCATTGTGCTACAAACGCTTAAAGAAAAAGCCTTAATGAATACTGCCCCAGGGCGTTCGGTATTTTCGGTGTTGTTGTTCCAAGATTTAGCCGTGATCCCTATGTTAGCGTTTATGCCACTACTGGCCACGTTAAGCTTAGGCGATGATGGACATCATGGTTCGGTGTTATTTGATATCAATACCTTACCAGCGTATTTACAAGTAATCGCGACCCTGCTGGCTGTTGTAGGGATTTTAATATTAGGTCGTTATGCCAGTAGGCCCATATTTAGGGCCATTGCAGCAACAGGCGTAAGAGAAATTTTTGTCGCGGCGGCATTAGCGCTGGTGGTGGGGATCTCATTATTAATGACCGTGGTGGGCTTGTCGCCTGCGTTAGGGACATTTTTAGCCGGTGTGGTGCTAGCTGACAGTGAATACCGCCATGAACTTGAAAGCGATATTGAACCATTTAAAGGCTTATTACTAGGGGTGTTCTTTATTTCAATTGGTGCCAGCCTTAACTTCAGTTTAATTGGCGATAATGTGGCGCTTATTACAGCCTTAACCGCGGGCTTAATTGTGATTAAGTGGCTGATATTAGTGATTACTGGCAAGCTCTTTAAGGTGGCTAAAAAAGACAGGGCATTGTTTGCCGTTGCATTGGCACAAGGCGGCGAATTTGCGTTTGTGTTATTTCAATTTGCCAAGGTTAATGGGGTACTCGGCGCTGAGACAGTAGAGCCATTAATCTCGGCGGTAGCGATTTCGATGTTTTTAACCCCATTGATGTTTATGGCCTATGAAAAACTTGCGATATCGAAAGACGATACTCAATTGAATGCGCGCGAAGATGACCCCATCGACCACAGTGGCCATGAGGTTATTTTGGCCGGGTTTGGGCGTTTAGGTACTGATTTAGGACGTTTTTTAATTTCAGCCGGCGTTAAGCCGGTGATTATTGACCATGACTCAACCAACGTTGATGTGCTGCGCAAGCTGGGCTATGAAGTGTATTATGGTGACATTACCCGTTTAGACTTGCTTGAAGCTGCAGGTGCCAAAGAAGCTAAATTATTAGTGATAACCATTGGTGATATTGAGAAATCAACTACGCTAATTGAGCTGGTAAGAAAACATTATCCACACCTTAAGATTGTAGTAAATGCCGATGATCGTCAGGCGAGCTTTAAATTGATGGAATTAAATATTGATCATATCCGTCGTGAAACCTTTGGTAGTGCACTGGCGTTAGGCCAAGATGCTTTGCAACAATTAGGTGTCGACCCTTACGAGGCTTACCGTTTAGCACGAATTTTTCGTAAAAAAGATGAAGAAATGATGCCAGAATTATACAAGTGGCACTGTGAAGAAGAGCATTATATTTCTCACTATCAACAAAAGCATGCTGAGTTAGAAGCCTTAATGACACGTGATTTTGACAATGATGAGCTCGACAAAGCTTGGACCGCTAAAAACCCGACGTTATGAGGGTGTTTAACAAAAAGCCATTAAAAAAACCGCCTAGATTTTACACTAGGCGGTTTTTATTTGTGGTGCTCAAGGTTATGCGCGCATTGCTTTTTCACCGCGTGCTAATCCGACAACACCAGAACGAGACGTTTCTATCACTTTGGTCATGTCGCCTAACGCATGAATAAATGCATCGATTTTGTCGCTGGTTCCCACCATTTGTATGGTATATAAATGAGTTGTGACATCAACTATTTGACCACGGAAAATATCCGTAATGCGTTTTACCTCTTCGCGTTGTTCACCCTGTGCTTTTACTTTCACTAATGCAATTTCGCGTTCAATGTGCGCGGCCTCAGTGATGTTAGCCACTTTTAAAATATCGATAAGCTTGTGCAATTGCTTTTCGATTTGCTCTAACACGGTTTCATCGGCAATCACGGTGATGTTTAGTCTTGACAGCGTTGTGTCTTCAGTGGGGGCCACGGTTAAACTTTCGATGTTATAACCGCGCTGAGAAAACAGACCCACAACTCGTGACAATGCGCCTGGTTGGTTTTCAAGTAATACAGAAATAATACGACGCATTAGCTTTTCTCCGTTTTGCTTAACCACATTTCGTTCATTGCACCGCCGCGAATGAGCATAGGGTAAACGTGTTCAGTCTCGTCTACGCTGATATCCACAAACACTAATTTATCTTTCATTGCTAAGGCTTCAGCAAGCTTTGACTCGAGCTCATCGGGATGATTAATGTTCATGCCGACATGGCCATACGCTTCAGCAATTTTGGCAAAATTAGGTACAGAATCCATATAAGATTGTGAATGGCGACCTGAGTAAATCATGTCTTGCCATTGCTTAACCATGCCAAGGAAACGGTTATTTAAGTTGATAATTTTTACCGGAGTATCGTATTGTAAAGCCGTTGACAGCTCTTGAATATTCATCTGAATCGAACCGTCACCCGTTACACAGACCACGGTTTCATCAGGAAACGCCATCTTAACCCCCATAGCTGCAGGTAAACCAAAGCCCATGGTGCCTAGACCACCAGAGTTGATCCAACGGCGTGGCTTATCAAATGGGTAATATAGGGCTGCAAACATTTGATGTTGGCCTACATCAGATGCAACATAGGCATCTCCATTGGTCAGTTTGTGCAGTGTTTCAATGACTTGTTGTGGTTTAATGCGGTCACTTGTGCGATCAAATTCAAGGCTTTTACGTGAGCGCCAAATGTCAATTTCACGCCACCAGTGGTTTAAGGCTTCGGCGTCATTAGTGTCATCACTCTCATCTAATAGCGCTAACATGCTGTCTAGAATATTATCAGCAGAACCCACAATCGGGATATCAACACGAACCGTTTTAGAGATAGAGGAAGGGTCGATATCGATGTGTAAAATGGTTGCATTAGGGCAGTATTTTTCAACATTGTTGGTGGTACGGTCGTCGAAACGTACTCCAATACCAAAAATTAAATCGGTATTATGCATGGCCATATTGGCTTCATACTGCCCGTGCATACCCAGCATGCCTAAACTTTGCTGGTGGGTTCCCGGAAATGCGCCAAGGCCCATTAACGTACTGATTACAGGAATGTTTAAACGTTCTGCTAGTTTAAGGATTTGTGCATCGCAACCTGATATTATCGCGCCGCCACCCACATACAAAACGGGTTTCTTTGCGGCTAATAAGGCTTGTAATCCCCGGCGAATTTGGCCTTTATGGCCTGTAGTCGTCGGATTATAAGAGCGCATTTTAATACTTTCAGGATACACATAATCATGAAGCACATCAGGGCTTAAACAATCTTTAGGAATATCGATAACCACAGGGCCAGGGCGCCCTGATGCCGCAATATAAAATGCTTTTTTAACGATTTCAGGAATATCTTTTGCGTCTTTCACTAAAAAGCTGTGTTTAACCACAGGGCGTGAAATACCAATCATGTCACATTCTTGGAATGCGTCATTACCAATAAGGTTACTCGGTACCTGACCTGATAATACAACTAACGGGATTGAATCCATGTAAGCGGTGGCAATACCGGTAATGGCGTTGGTTGCACCTGGGCCAGATGTGACAAGTACAACACCGACTTTACCCGTAGCACGAGCATATCCGTCTGCCATGTGTACAGCAGCTTGTTCGTGGCGCACAAGAATGTGCTCCATGCCGGGAATTTTATGAAGAGAATCGTAGATGTCTAAAACAGAACCACCGGGGTAACCGAAGATGTGGCTTACGCCTTCATCGATTAAAGAGCGCACGATCATACTCGCGCCAGAAAGCTTTTCCATGAAATGAGTCCTTTTTAAGTTACCGTATGGTAAACAGTATCTTGTTATACAACGACGGTAATCGCTTTAAAAAATAAGTTTGAATGGTAATTCAAACCCGACGATTGAATTTAACAGTAGCTAAATTCAATGACTTGTTCACTTAGTGACTCAGCTGAATCACTGACTTCCATCTTATGTAAATTTATTTTTACTGCAAGCTCTTTCTTTAAATATTTTTCGAGGTTGAAATCATTTCATGTTTGTGATTTTTAAAATTATATTGTAGGGCGTTTTTTCACCAATACAGACATAATCAGGCCACCAATATTGGTAGCCTGATTATGTATTTTTAGGTTTTTAGCGATTAAGACAGGCCTAGATACTTTGTGTTCTAGGTAGCCGAGATTGTAAAAATTGACATACACCGACTAACAATATTGAACCCAGCATTAACATCGAAAAGGGCACAGCGCTGCCATCGTAAAAGTAGGCTAATAACGGGCCTGCGGTTGCGCCGAATCCAAAACGCAAAGTCCCTATTACTGCCGTTGCAGTGCCGGTTTCTTGTTTAAATTTTAATAATACGATGGCATCAGCGTTAACAGACATGATCCCAAGTGAACCCATTAAGGGGATAAGCATCAACACAGTAAAGTGGTAACTCAAACCCAATATGTTAGCCAGTAATAAGCCACAAGCAGAGAGGGTGCCAAAAAACGTGGCAACATGGAGCATTCGTTTAGAACCATAACGTCCCACTATTCGGGAGTTTACAATATTGGCTAGCATCAACGCACCCACGTTAGTGCTAAATAGAATGGCAAATAATGATTTATCTAAGTTAAACACTTCCATGTAAATAAACGGGGAAGCGGTTAAATAACAGAAAAAAGCGAAAGAGGTTAATACCCCACTAGTGATGTTGAGTTTGACTCCGCTTCGCGAAAATACCGTGTAATAAGCACGAAAAAACGATTTTTGACTGCGACTGTCAGCATCTTTATCGCTGGGCATTTTTAATTTAAACAGCACCAGTGCTAACAAGGTGATGGCGTAACAGCTTTGGCTTAAAAAGATTAAGTGCCAGTCACCCAATTCCATAATTAAGCTGCCAAGTGTGGGCGCTAACAAGGGAGCCAACATCATTATCAAGCTGACATAAGACATACCTTTGGCCGTGTTATCACCATAGACTTCTTTGATATAGCCGGGTACCACAACTGTGGCTGCTGCACCAATAAATGCTTGGGCAAATCGCAACAGCAAAAACTGTTCAATACTGCCACTTAGTGCAATAAGTAAACTGATTAGAGTAAAACCTGAGAGCCCAAAAATAACTAAAGGTCGGCGGCCAATTTTGTCGGCTAATGGGCCAAAAGTCAGCATGCCAACCGCATAACCCGCTAAATAAATACTTAATGATTGCTGCACTGTGGTGATGTCGGTATCAAACCCTATTGCTAGCACAGACATTGCAGGTAAATACATATCGATAGCTAAAGGAGTAATAGCCACAATTGCTGCCAGCATTGGGATTAACATTGCTAAGTTAGGAATGCCTGCTGCCACGATTGATGATGTTGATTTTACAGGCGTTACCACATAAACCTCGTGTATTTTTAAAACTTGAGCGCTCTTTGCTCAAAAGAGCGCATAGTTTAGCATGTATTAATGGAAAGATTGTCGATGGAATTGTTAGCGAGTTTTACAAAACGACCGTGCGTAAGTTAAGCCAGGTTTTATGCAACATTTGTATGTTAAAGTTTAATATCGGAAGGTTTATTGTTTTTATTATGCTCGGCAATGGCATTTCTTCTAGCGTTTTTCTATCGTTAACGGTTACCAATATTTCTCTATAAGTCATTACTTAATATGTCGTAATTAATTTGAAATAAAACTATGATTAACCCCAAAGCTAATGGGATGGAGTGGTTGTGTTTCTGAGTCGTTTGTATGGATTTATGCCTGGGTTAGAAACCTTTTCAGGTTATGAACGAAGTTGGCTTAAAGATGATATCGTCGCTGCGCTATCTGTTGCCGCCGTTGCACTACCTGTTGCTATCGCTTATGCGCAGCTAACCGGAGTGAATGCTGCCGTAGGCTTGTATTCGTGTGTGTTACCAATGCTAGTGTATGCCTTATTTGGCACATCAAAACAGCTTATTATTGGCCCTGATGCAGCCACTTGTGCGGTCATTGCCGCGGTAGTGACTCCACTTGCTGCTGGCGATAGCTTAATGCATTGGCAGTTAGTGATGACCATGACTGTGATGACTGGTTTTTGGTGTTTAATCGCCAGTCGGTTTAAATTAGGTGTACTTGCCGACTTTTTATCTAAACCGATTTTGATGGGCTTGTTAAACGGGGTTGCGGTTACCATTATTGTGGGGCAATTCTCCAAAATATTTGGTTTCACCTTTGATGAAAAATACTTATTAGAACGTTTAAGCGGCGCGCCGAGTTATTTATCACAAACCCACATTCCCACGTTTTTAATGGCAGTATTAACCGTGATTGTTTATTTTGTGATGAAGCGACTTAAACCGACATGGCCGGCATCAATGTTCGCTATTGCAGTGGGCGCGTTGTTAGTGTGGGGATTTAAACTTACTGAGTATGATATCGCTGTTATTGGCTCTGTGGCTGGCGGTTTACCTTCATTTCAAGCACCTGCATTTAATATTGGTATTGCCCGAGAACTGGTTATGCCTGCATTAAACTTAGCCATGGTCAGCTTTGTGAGTATGATGCTTACAGCTCGAAGTTTTGCGGCAAAAAACGGTTATGACATTGATGCTGATAAAGAATTTAAGGCTTTAGGATTAGCCAATATTGCCTCTGCCTTGTCGCAAGGCTTTGCGGTTAGTGGTGCCGACTCTCGTACAGCGGTTAATGATGCAAATGGCGGTAAAACGCAATTGGTATCGGTCATTGCTGCAGTATTGATAGCCATTGTGGCTATTTTTCTAACCGCACCACTTGAATACATTCCTAGTGCAGCCTTAGGTGTTGTATTGGTTATTGCTTCTGTTCACCTTATCGATTTTAAAGCGATTTGGGTGTTACGCCTGCGAGATCGCCAAGCGTTTTATTTAGCGCTGACCACACTATTTGCAGTGTTATTTATTGGTGTAATCCCAGGTATCACACTTGCTGTTTTACTTGGGTTATTTCAATTTTTACGCACGGTAATGCGACCAACAGATCAAGTGTTAGGACTCGATGTTAAAGGGATTATTCGCAGTATTGATGGCAGCGATAAAGCGGTTGCTGTGCCCGGTGTGTTTATTTATCGATTTAATTCGCCGTTGACTTATTTTAACTCAACTTATTTTAAACGCAGATTACTTGAACGGTTTGCGCGTCAGAATCAACTTGAGCCCGTAGATTGCGTAATCATTGATGCCGTGCCGTGCTTTACTCATTTGGATTTGAGTGTGATGGCCATGCTGACTGACATTGAGGCATTGCTGCGTAAACGCGGTGTAAGCTTAGTGTTGGCTGGCAGAAAACGTCAGCTAATCAGTTGGTTTGAACAAGCTGATATGGTGTCGGGAGATGACGGCATCACAATACGTTCTGATTTATATTTAGCATTAAAGTTACATCAAAGCCATTTGGCTGCAACGGCTGAGCCAACGGAAAACAAAGACAGTGCAGAATACCAACAGTCGGTTTTGATGCACAGTCAGATTTAGGATGAGTAGCTTTGTATAAGTCTCTGATTTTAAGGCTTTTTAATAATTGTTGTCTAGGGCGGTGTTATTCTATAAAATCGCCCGAACTAACTGAGGTATAGCAATCATACCTTGTAATGACGCCCCCTCGAAAATCAGGCTCTTAACTTCCTTTTTGAGCCCTTAAGTAAAGTAAAAAGCGTAGTCTTTCTGTTGGATGTGGCATGTATGGTTTCGCAAGTAAGTGAAGCAGTGCTGGATGTGATCGCAGATGCGTTAGTCGATAAAGGGTATATTCTTTTATCTGACATCATTCCTGATTATATAAGCTTAGCCTTGCTCGAAAAAATGCAAGCTGAGCAAAATATTAAGTTTAAAGAAGCCGCCATTGGTAGAGGTGTTGAACAACAAATCAACACCGATATTCGCTCAGATAAAATTAGTTGGTTAGACAATCAAGATCATACCGACCGTGAATACTTATCGATTATGAACCAGCTAAAAGATGGTTTAAATCGTCGCTTATTCATGGGGTTATTTGACTTTGAAAGTCATTATGCTGTGTATGAACCTGGCGCGTTTTATAAAAAACATGTTGATGCATTGCATGGCAGTCAAAACCGTATTTTGTCGACAGTGTTTTTTCTCAATCCTGATTGGCAAGAATGTGACGGTGGCGAGCTGGTGATCTATGACGAGTTTGACCAACCTTTAGATGTGGTTAGCCCTAAAATAGGTACCTTAGTACTGTTTTTAAGTGAGCGCTTTCCTCATGAGGTGCGTCAAACGTTTAAAACTCGTAATAGTATTGCGGGCTGGTTTAGGGTCAGTAATGCTAATCACGGTTTCTAATCGTAAGGTTATGATTAACAATAGATCATTTTGATGTTAAAACACAGATAACGTGTTGGATAACAATTATCTGTGTTTTAAATACACTCTTTTTATCGCGAAAAATCCCACATTTCTCTGTAAACCATCTTCATTGCCATGTTCGCTTACAATAAATGATACTGCTTACCCCCAGTGATACTTTTCAATTAGGTCATTATTGATATACGATAATGTGATGTATGTCGCGTTCGCCATTGCTTTATTTTGCGTGAGTTCAAGTTTTATTGGCCACCGCAAAGAACTCATGAATTTGAGGGTTTAGGTATTGGCGAACGAGACGCTAAAACAAACTATTTTGCATAAGGAAAACAATAGCATGTTCAAACCAGCTGTGTGGATTTTGGCTTCATCATTTGTGTGTTTCAGTACGGCTTCATTTGCAGAAGATGCAGCCGAAAAAGCCTTTACTAATGAATTGATTGAATGTGCTGCGTATTACCAAATTAGCTCTGAAGCCATTGGCGCTATGAATGCACCGCAAATGAAGGCGGTAGGGGAACGTTTAAAAACTTCTGCAAGCGATGCGGTAACACTTGCCAGTCAATATCGCGGTGTTGAACAAGTTGAAAAAGATGTTGCTGCAGCTAAGCAAGCACAAGTGAAAAAGTTAGCTGGTTCAAATAACCTTGGTGGCTTAATGGCTCAGTATAAAGACTCGTGTAAGACTTTAATTGACGATCCTCAAAAGCGCTTAGATTACTGGACAATGGCAACGATGTAATACTTGCATTGCCAATATTGTTGATATTTCAATTATATAGTGTCAGCTGCAAGTGAAAACGCTTAATTCAATCTTACTTAGTTAGCCATTCACCTTGCGGCGTTTGTATGATATGCCCAGGTTCAGCGGCTTCCATGGCTTTTTGTGCCGCAAGCTTAGCGACCGTATCAAGGGTTATGTGATTGCGATTTGCTATCGCTTGATAATATTGTTTGCGTTTAGCATTGACCGATAACACCAGTTGCTGTGTGGCTGGTGTATCAACCACCACGCCTAAATAGCCATTAGTTTGTTCTCCTACCCATCCCGATGATTTAGCCTGTTGTAATGTCACAGCCCAAGCATTTGAACACCACAGAATGCTACTGGCAAGAAGGGTCACAATAGCGAATGAAGCTTTCATCATGTTTCTCCGCTTAAAATAACTCATCGTTTTCAATCAAGGTGTCTAACTCTTTATCGACTTTTATTTTAATTTCATGTTCTATTTTAACATTGAGATTAATGACAATTGGCTTGTCTGGTGGCTCAATCTTTACAGTCGGTGTACACGCTGACATCACCAACGAGGCAAGCAGGGTGCTGAGACTAACAACGTATAGCGACGAATGTTTCACGAGATTTATCCTTTTGATGTTACTTAACTTATGCAAATGAACTTATTATTGAACTTTGGTTTCAATTTTGTTTTGCAACTGATTGCCAATCTGGGTGCTTTTATATAATTGGATCAGGTTTTCCTGGTGGTCGTAATTAAGGTGAACCGGGCGTTCAATATCACGGCTTTTCCCTTTGACGCCAACATAAATAGAAGCATCTCCGTTTGGTGTCATATCAAAGGTACTGGCTAACTCAGTGTAGTTAAGGTGCTCCAGTGCTGTAAACACCAATTCTAAATAGGGTTGAGATAAGGCTAATTGCTCCATCGCTGGGTTACCGGCCACTTCAATTAATCCTCCTGGCGCCCTGGCAGCTAATTTACCGCCGCTAATGGTAACTTTGCCATCTACAATCTCGGCCGGTAATACTCCATCGAAGATACCACTGGCTTTTACGCCAACCTGGGGTTGCTCTTCTAGCAATGTGGCCAAACTGAGCTCTTGAAGTAATAAATACCCGTGTGATTTTTCGTGCAGTTTGAGTACAAACTCAGGTAATAAAAAGCGCCCATCGAGCATGTCACCGCTGGCCGTGAGACTGACATTGGTTTCACTTAATCCGGTTAATTGTTGCAACCAGTTGGTTGGTTCTTTATTGCCGTCTTTATTTAACTCAATATTGGCGTTCATGTTGAGGTTGGTGAGCAAAATGCCAACGTTAGCTTTTTCTACGCTGATAGCAGTTTGCGGACAAACTAATTGGCTTTGGGCAAAATGCTGCTCAGCTAATGGAGTGTCAGGTTTGTCATATTGTTGCTGCCAGTTAAACTGGCATTGAGCAAACACATCACCACCAATAAAAGATTTGTCGGCTAAGCGGCCGCTTAATGATGATAACTGTTGTTGAATTTTCATTTCGAACTGGCTGGCGTTATTCAGTTCGCTTAAGGCAAACCCGGCAATTAAGCGACTGTGGCCGTGTAAGCTAAAGTGTGTTGGTAATGGTTGCACTTTTTTCAGAGTGGAAAGTGCGGTGTCGATATCGGTATCAAATGTCCATTGGCCAGCCAGCGACAACGGGCTTTTTTCATCGGCAAATTTCAATAAATGATAACTGCTCAGGGCGAGGGTATCTAATTGCCATTGTTCACTGCCGACGAGCAACCCTTTTGATAAATTGAGAGCTTGATTAACTGTAACGTTATTGAGTGCGACAAGCGGCTGCTTGCGGCTTTTACCAATTTGTTTGGCGGCATCGAGTTGGTTTATTTTCCACGTGACGCTATTGGTCGCAGGTGATTGCAACCACCGCTGCAGAGCTTGTGCTGCGGTTTCTTGGTCATTAATGGACACTAAGGTGGGTTGTTTAATTTCAATGCTGGCATTTTTGGCTGTTGCATATGTCGTAACTGATTTAACACCTGTCTGGTTGACGATCTGCTGACCAATAAACTTGCTGGCCGCCAGTGAGAAAGGGGCCAAATTGATTTCAATATTTTGATGTAAGTTTATGGTCGAGTTTTGGCCAACGCTAAGACTTAAATGAGCTAATTGTACGGCGATATTTTTTTGAATTTTATGAGTGCTTTTGTCGCCTTGTTGATCCGAATAAATGATTTGATCAATGGCGAGCGTTGAGCTAGGGTTAATACTGATAGCGATGGTGTCGTCATTTGGCGTATTGACTTCACCGTTTAAGTTAAGTACTGATTTTTCAAAGCTAAATTGTTCAATTTCGAGTTCTGGCACCCAAGATGTTAAGTCAAATGTGGGAGCGTTATTATCGATTTTGTTCGAGTTTAATTCAATATTCCATTCAAACTGACTGCGCCATTGATGGTCAGTATTAGCTTGCAAATGATGCAAAGTGAGCAGGCTTTGTAGATGATGACCATCAAGTTCTAAACTCACTTTTGGAATGCTCACTAACGTCGCGATATCGCTATTGTTTAGTGGTAACCGCACTTCAATGGGCTCCGGAACAGTAATGGATAATTGTGGCTGTTTATTGGTAGGAGACAACTGCGCCAATACATTGCGTATTTGCGTTTTAGTTGATGTGTCTGTTACCAGTAAATCAATGAATTGTTCAAAATCCGCTTTGTTGGGTGCTAACTGATACTCAAAAGGCGCAAGGTTCAGAGATAAGCCTAAAAATGTCGAGGTTTCAGTTTGGCTATCGTTTGCCGCAAAAGGATCGCGAACAGGATATTGGTCCATGGTGAGCATAAAATTGATGGGGTTTTCTGGGGCGAAATACACACTTGCCCAACGCGCTGAACGTAAGGATAAGTCACTAATTGATTGGTGGCTATTGAGCGTTGCACTGACTAAATCAAGGGTGGTGTGCGCGCGCCATTGCCCCTCAATGGTTAATTGTTGTTCGTCAATGGGCTGTAAAATAGATGATAGTTGCGAATGCAATCCTTTCAACAAATTATGATTATTGGCATTGTGATTAAATGAATTATCATTGAGCAATGCTAGGTAGTGTTTTAAAGAATCGAGCCCTTGGTAACTCAGGCCTAAATCAACTTGAGTATCAAACTCCCATGCTCGTTTGCCTAAGGTGGCATTGACACTGAACAAAGGGTAATTATCAAAGCGCCATAAGGTGTCGAGTTGACCTGCTTTAGACAAGGTTAAGTTATCCATGGTTAAACGATGTTTACTGGCTTGGTTATCATTTAACGTGGGTAATCTAATGTCTATTTGCCCTAAGTTTACAGTGGGTAATTTAGTCAGGTTTAATTGCAATGTTGCCGGGGAATCTTCGGTTTGCTGCGATTGTCGAATAAAAAAGCTCTCACCTAAATCAACATACACGCTTTGGGTTTTAATGCTGACAATGTCGTCGGCATTGAACTGCTGATTTCTTAGCATTTGAATACTGTCACGCAGTTCAAGATTAAACGCTTGTACGGCAATATGGCTGTCTTCAATTTTCAGAATAAGCCTGGGTATACGAATATGATTTAACGAGACATATTCTGCATCAAAGTTAAGCACTTCAATGTGGTAATCGGCCAGTAAATTATTAAGCAGTTTAACGGTAAGGGGCTTAGCATGTTCGATAATCGCCCACACTAAACCTACTGTGCATAACAGTATAAAAACGATAATCCGTTTGATGGTGAATATGCGCAATAGTGACTCGCTTTTTGCCGCTACAACAATATTAAAATGGCTAAGTATTGATGAGCTTAGCATGTTAATACTGTGATTGACGAAACCCATAAAAGATAATTAATTAGGCTTAATGTAAAGATGGTTTTTATCATGGCCTGGCTTTGCACTTAGGCAGTGATGAGGTCTACAACCTTGTGTGATACTACCCTTTCAAAAACCAATAAAAAAGGCGCAATTAAGCGCCTTTTAGGTATATTGTGCATGTATTAAGCTGGCATAGGCTCAACAACAATGTGTTCTAATTCAATGGCTGCAATCGCATGTAATGCATCCATAGTTGCGCCCACTAAGCTAATTTTCCCCTCAGAGGATTCTACCAATACAGCACGTTTAATTTCGCTGTATTGACGGTTATGTCTAATCAAATTCGACAACGCCATTTGCATCGGTTGCATTGATGGGTTAAATGCCGCGTTTTCTGCATAACGGCCACAGAATGTCGCTCCGTCCATGGTTTCAAGCACGACAGCAGCGTTACTGTTGGTGTAGGGCGCGTAGCTTAAGCCTGCTTGGTCTAACGCTTCAATGATCATTGGGTCGTCAGAGTTTAGGCTAAATTCTTTTTCACGTTTGCACAGTAGTGGCATGGTGACATTTAAGTCAGCAGGACTAAAACCATAAGGTAAGTAATATGATAAAGGATGAGTTTCTTGCTGTGGTAAATGGATCTTAATGTTACTGCCGTTGAATAACTCATTCATAAATTGACGGCAGTGGCCACATGGGCTGTAATTAACAATAACATCTAAAATTTCTGTTTCGCCACTCAACCATGCATGACTAATGGCGCTTTGTTCTGCGTGAACACTGTGAAATAACGCTTCACCGGGTAACTCAAGGTTAGCCCCCATATATAAGTCGCCACTTTTACCTTTGGCGATAGCACCCACATAAAACTCACTAATTGGAGGATTGGCTAGCGCTGCAGCAATAGGCAATAGATCCATTAACACTTGTTCTTCAGGCTTACCGCTAGCTTCTACAAGCATCGCAAATTGACTGGCATCAATATGACCACAAAATTGCTCATGTAATAATGGTGCTAACGCTGTCGCTAATGGTTTGTCTAGCATTGTTATGCTGGCTAAAAATCGATTTTGCATTCCCTTAATCCTTAAATGAAATAACTGGGCAAAGTGATGATTCACTATAATGACTGTAAGTATTGATATAGGGCTTTTAATAACTTTTGTTTGTGTTCATTCTCGCTGGTTTCTTCGACCAAGTTTTCGAGATTAATCACATAATCGGCATCCGACAAGCGTTGTTGGCAAAACTCACGCCAGCGGCGACTTTCATTGTCGGATAACGTTTCCGGGTAGTTACGTGCCCGAAAACGAAATAGCATTTCATTGATCCGAGGGTCATCAAATTGCAAGTCCAAGGCGGCTAAGTTGCGCGGCTCGGTGTGGCAAATAATGTCCATTTTAGTTTTATCTGCATGGCTAAAAAAACCGCCGCTATATAACATAAGATCGGGATCGGTTATAGGTTTACGATCTGATTCTAATTCAAATACTTGGTTAAGCTTTTCCCGTATTTCCGGGTGGTTTTTTAAACGCTTATATTGCTCACGTGCAAATTGTTTATCAAACTGTAATTTTGTGGCTACCTCGTCGTCAAGTAATTTTGCAGAACCAATGAAAGGACATTTATTTAAATGGATTTGTTTTACCGGAATGGCCAATTCATTTTCGGCTAATTCATGGCGAGGTGTATACATGCGTTCACTGATTTCTTGAGCTGTTAACTCAAGTAGCGGTGAGATGTCCATTGCTAAATTGACGCAAATAACGGCGTTTTTGTTCGTAGGATGGTAAGCCACAGGTGCAATTAGGGTTGTACAGCCCTGTGCTGCGCTAATTTTTGAGCTCACGTGCACTAATGGTTGCATTTTTAATACATCAATGTGCTCGGCTACAGCTTGTTTACGACGTAAATTAAAATAATAGTCATACAATTTAGGCTGTTTTTCTTTGATAAGTTTTGCCATGGCGATGGTGGCGTATACATCAGACATTGCGTCATGGGCTTTTTCATGGCTCAAACCATTAGCTTGCGTTAATAGCTCTAATTTAAAGCTAGGTGTTCCATCTTCTTTTAAAGGCCAATTAATTCCATCAGGTCTAAAGGCGTAGCAGGCTCTGACTAAATCGATAATGTCCCATCGTGAATTACCGTTTTGCCATTCCCGGCCGTAAGGGTCAATAAAGTTACGATAAAAACCATAGCGGCTGACTTCATCATCAAAACGTAATGAGTTATAACCGACAACACAAGTGTTAGGCTGACTAAATAAGTTATTGATACGGCGCATAAACTCGGCTTCAGGCACACCTTTCATATTGGCCAGCTGTGGTGTGATACCGGTGATTAAAATAGCTTCGGGTGACGGTAGGTAGTCTGGAGCTTGCTTACAATAAAATGTTTCAGGTTCACCAATAATATTTAATGCTAAATCGGTTCGAATCCCTGCAAATTGTGACGGTCGGTCTTTTGCTGGGTTTGCGCCAAAGGTTTCGTAATCGTGCCAGAAAAGCGACTGTTTTTTATCATGATTTGTATTCATTTTTTTTGACTCATTTTTGTATTTAACTTGATGTAAATCATAGTTAAATCAATTTAAAACCTTTCGCTTTTGTTTATATTGTTTTCGTTTGCTGTTCGTTGTCTTGTGTACCTAGCTGTGTACATATCATAATTTGTGTCAAAAACTCAGATGAGATTTTTACAAATATGTACACAGGCTTCTAAAATGTCTTTATCTGACATACAGTAACGTTCCATAGTAGGCAAACCATATTCAGGCAAACCATATTCAGGTAAACCATATTCAGGTAAACCATATTCAGGTAAACCATATTCAGGTAAACCATATTCAGGTAAACCAGAGCTAGCTGATCGAGATGGCCTAAGTGTTCGCATCACTGATGCTGGAACAATTACTTGACAATATCGATTTAGATATCGAGCCTCTCCTGGGCGCCTTACGCTTGGCCGCTATCCTGATATCAAATTAGCTGAAGCCAGAAAGCTTGTGCCTGAGCTAAGAAACGCATTAGCGAATGATACAGATCCACGAGTCTATTGGAAACAACGTAATACAAGACGTGGGATGGCAACAGTAAGATATTGTTGCGAACAATTTCTCATGAAGCAAGGCAGTTCGTTAAAGCTTGGAACTATTGCGACTTATCAATCATGTTTTCGTGTACATCTATTTTCTGCTTTTTCCGAGCGACTTGTTGAAGATATCACATTAGGCGAATGGATAGAGTTTTTTGATGATAAATCAAAAGTGAGTCGTGTCACATCGGGCACAATATTAAAGCAGTTAAAAACAGTATTAAACTGGTCAGTTCGTAGGCAGCTTATTTCGACAGTTGATGTTTTGCAACTTAGAGTGTCAGATATCGGTTCAACATCAACAGTTGGCTCACGTGTCTTAACCGTTATTGAGTGTGGCAAGATATGGCGTGAGCTAGATAAGACTAGGGCAACTAGGACTATAACTAATTCCATTAAAGCGTGCATGATGACAGGTGCTAGGGTTTCTGAGTTGTTAAAGTCTCGGCGTGACGACTTTGATTTAGACAGTATGGTTTGGACTGTGCCTGTTGTTAACAGCAAAACCAACTTGCCTATACGTAGGCCAATAAGCCCTGCATTTCTTGAGTTATTACAAGAGCAGTGGGCATTACATCGTTCGGATTGGACGTTTCCTGCACCTAATGATTTTAAAAAACCAGTTGGTATAGCATCAGTAAACAAATTGGTTCGGGAATTAAAACCTAGAGTAGATATACCTGATTGGCGCCTACATGATTTTAGGCGGACTATTTCTACTAGACTTTCTGAGCTTGGAGTTTTACCCCATGTGACTGAAAAAATGCTGGGGCATGTATTAGGCGGGGTAATGGCTGTGTATAACAAACATGATTGGTTAGATGAACAAGCATTGGCTTACAACATGTGGACTGAGCGTTTATTGTTAGCCGCTAAAGGTGATAGGACTGTGACCTTTTTAGAGAAAAGAGCTTAAATTTTATTGATAATGGTATTTGATTTAACTGTATCTTGCTGCAGGGTTGTTTATTAAATAGCAATCTAATATTGTGAGGTTACTTTTAACCTCTAGGATAAAACTTACGGCGTTCTCCAAAACCGTTGTCGATTAGCTGTGTTAACGAGAGTTGATTGCTATTAAATAATGACTCGATAGCAACCATCAGAGAATTAATGAGTTTTTTATGTATTTTAATGTATTGCTTTTGAGTGAATCGTGTAATATGTTGATACCATGAATGATGTAGGATCTAGTTTTTTGCAAAATGGATTAGTTTAAATATCATTATTTTTGTTTAATTATTTGAACCTCATCGAGTTTAACTGGGGATTAGCTGGGTGTTGGCGTTCTCAAGACGTATTGATGTCTCACCAGAGGGTAAAGAGCCAGATTGTTAGGGTTGTTCCATATTGAAGTATTAAATCAATTATATAAGGCTCATAGCAGGGAATGTTTCACAATTATGTCTGCAAATTCAATAATGAATCGACTAATTAGAGGTGCTTAAAGCAATCTTAATTTTTCTAATTTAGTTACCCTGACACGATTATGTCCATATTACAAATGTTGATAGATCCACGCGTTTTCAGTTTCTCCGTGGTTAGTAGCTCTATCATACTCATCATTAGCATCAGAGAGTTGTTCTATTAAATCTTTCACTAAAGAGTCAGCTATCTCTGTTAGCTTTTCACAATCTTTATTTGGTTTAATATCTTTCAACCCGCGGTATACTTTATTTGCATATAGCTTTCCTAGCTTAGCGTGTTCTTTCTCATGTAAAAGAAGATAAGGGTACCAATCATCCCAAACTGCTTGCACTTCTGCAGATTCGGTTTCTAATTTGGGCATAGTATAGGTAGTTGTCAAATTAGTTGTGACTTTAAATACTCTACATCTATTATGAAATGATTTCCAAGATATAGTCCACTTGATACTGTTATTTGTTAACCCATGAAATGGCTTACCACTCATGGAAATTGGTGTTGATAAGTTAAGTTCGGATAACAATGTATCTTTCGAGTTAGATGTAACTTTGTACTCTATTGTTTCCTCAATTATAGAAATCTTAGACAATGTATTGAATGAAATCAATAACAGTGAAAGTATTAAAATCCTCATAGATATCCTTATATTTTTGTTCAACCTAAGTTAAGATAGAAATCCGATTTAGATACGATTTAATTATTAATGATAAAGTTACTTAAAGTAGTTTTTCGTTTCGGTTCACTTTTTAAATTATCATTAGGGCCAAATCTGTCAATAGGCTTGCCATTCATTAAAAAACCAGAAAATCGACCGAGAAGTAGAGTGTGAGTACATATGAAAAGATATTTCATTATGTTGTAATTACTCTCATATAAAATTGATGTACTAGCTTTAACTTTCAAAGCCTAAAGCTAGGCACCTATTTTAGATGTTAACCATTACATTGTTTTTTATGGAATTTTTTCATTATAAAAACCACAATGGCTGGCATGATAAACATGATTATAGAGTCTTTTATCCCTATAATCATGAAATATCCATCAACTTTTTCAGAGTTACTTATTGCAAGAGCAAAAGTTATTATCGATATGGGCAAGCTGATAAAAAACTGATAAGTATCAGATTCTTACTCGTATACTTGATAATTAATAAACCAATTAATGCTGCTGCAATTGATACTGCAATAAAATGTGGGAACCCCAATTTTAACAAAGTTGAAAATGAATCGTTCTCAGATACATATGCTGAAGGTGACGGAGATACCGAGTACACTATTTGAATCATTACAAATTCAACATTTGCAAGAAACTTTTTATCATTGTGGTAACAAACTTTTCTATAACGTGATCTTTGTCATGCTCTGCTTTTTCGGTTCTATCTGTTATTGGTTATAAATTTAAAACGCTTAGATTTTGTATACATGTCATTTTGAGTAATTACTGACATAGCTAGATTGCTCGGGGTATTTTGGTTTTTTACAAATTTTAGCTGTGTATGTTGGTACATAAATCAAAACAACAATGAGTTCTTGTCAAAAGGTGTGAATAAAGATGGAGTTCAGAAGTTGATTAAAATTCATTTTTGATAGAGAACATCGGAAAGGTTATTTTAAAACCCAAATGCAAATAGCCACGCTAGAACCTGCTATTGATCTAAAAATGTTTTTACAGGGAAAGGGCGGTTATGTGGTGTATTTGGCTTTGTTTCCTAAGTCTGTAACCCTCCCTTAAAATCAGAATGTTTTAAATATAATGTTTCAGGTTTACCTAACCTAGTTAGCTTATTTAATGTTTTGATCATTGCGTCACTTACCTATTTGAAACATTGTAATCTCTCATGCCTGACGGTTTCAGAGATAGAACGACGATGGTCACAATAGCGATTTTTTGAACCGTGAAGTTTTGACAAACTCACAGCCAAATTGCGTGGATGTCCTTATTCCGTTGGTTACACCTTCATGTAAATGAATAAGGCTAAAGGTCCGTTTAGGCGGATAACTGCATGGTACTCTCGCGTATCAGAGGTACCCATTTCCTGAAATCGTATGGATTTTTCGATGAGTTTCTTCAACAAATTTGAAAACACTTCAAGATAAAAGTTGTTTTTTATCCCAAAATAGTGTTGATTGAATTGCATTAGCCATAATAAAGTAAAAATCCTTTCCGCGATTACCATCATATTAACATTTTTGTGCATCAAATAGGTAATGACGCTAACGTTTGAAACTTTCACTATGAAGTCCATAGCATTGCTGGTTACAATTTGGTAATGAGCAAATAAGAATAAGTCATACACTAAATATAAGTAATACACCTAATATAAGTGGTATAAATATAAAAGGACATTGAATGCATCAACATATATTTACTCAACCTATTGTCAGTGAAATTAAGCAACCTACGTTATTAACGCTGCGTTTATTAGACTCTGTGAGTGATTTGTTGGTGTTGTCAGCAATGAGTAACCCGTTAATTGAGTTTGTCATTAGTCAAGTTAATACAACTGAGGCCACATTAATCGTGCGACATCAGCCTTTTATTAGCTTAGTTTACGAGCATTGCCAAGCCGTCGCTGAAAAATATGATCAAGTCAGATTGATAGGTCAAGGTTCACGTTTATATCCAATGATGGGTATTGCACCAAGAGTGTGTATCGAACAACTGAGAAAAGGGTTAAGCCTAAATATTCAAGCAGATCAAAACGTTTATTTTAGTTTGGATAAAAATGCACGGTTTGAATTAATTTCTCTTGAGCAAGACTTACGTATTTTAAGTGAACCTCATGCGCTTGTGATGGCAAAGGCAATTTTAGGACGTAAGTTTGACTATGATGAACCTTCATCAATGTTGGCGGTTCATATCAGTGAGTTAGAACAAGTTCGCCGAGATTTACGGGATTATTTAAAAGGGGAGTCGGGCAAAATTCACCCAGGTGTGTCAACTGAGCTGTTAAAGCTTGATCATTTATTGCAAAATAAACACCAGTGGTTGCTCAGAACGTACCATCAATCATTAGAGCGCTCAAGCTTAGGCCGTTCCTCAAACGAGCAAATGTCTAGTATTGAACAATTACAGCGTAAACTTGATTGTTTTGAATTACTCGCGCCTCAAGATGTATCAGACATGGTGAATAAACTGTCTGATGACGAAATTTAAAAATCTATTTAGAGTCTCTTCATGCCTTATATTTGCCCCATTTGCTCTGCAGCGTTAACACTCAGTGATAAAAGTTGGGCATGCCCTAAACGTCATCAGTTTGATTGTGCCAAAGAAGGGTATGTTAATTTATTGCCAGTACAAAAGAAAAAAACCAAAGACCCTGGCGACAACAAAGAGATGATGATTGCCCGTCGAGAGTTTCTTAACAAAGGGTTTTATCAACCGCTGAGTGACAAGGTTAATCAATTAGCGATTGATTACGCTTGCCATGCTGAGACGATATTGGATATCGGTTGTGGCGAAGGGTATTATAGCCATCGTTTGTTTGAAACACTGCAACATTCAAGGCCAAAGTCGTGCGAACTTTACGGCTTAGATATTTCCAAATCTGCTATACGTTCTGCAGCAAAACGTTATCCCGAGTTACACTTTTGTGTGGCAAGTGTGTTTGAAATGCCATTTGCAGATGACTGCATAGATTTAGCCATCCGTATTTATGCTCCGTCAAAAGCAGAAGAGCTGCAACGTGTGATGAAACCCGGCAGTATATTGATTACTGTGTCACCAGGGCCAATGCATCACTTTGCATTAAAGCAAAAAATATATAGCAACCCACGGCTACATCCTCAAGAATCCTTGTATATAGAGGGGTTTAATTATCTAGCTCATGAATCGTTAACTTATCCGCTGACATTGACTCAAGCTGATGATATTGAACACTTCCTTAATATGACGCCATACGCCTGGAAGTTAAGTGATATGCAAAAGCGACAAATAATAGAGCAAGGGCTCGAATGTGAGATCGATTTTAAAATTGAAATCCATCAGCGCGAACAATCGTCAGGTGATTAAATGATGCAAATAACTATCTGATGCTCAAAGATAAACCGAATTGTTGATTCGTCAAAAAAATGTAGGCTATGGCTTGATGTTTGTTGACTTATTCTGAGAATGGTTTATAGTCTACTTAGCTTGAAGGTTGGGCTTATATTTATGTGTTTCAATACGACCAGTTTCGTCCTGTGAACATAAGTAATACCGGCATTTTCCAGCTTTACCGCCGTTAAGGCTTTAATTATATATTTTACAGGATTTATATCATGTCTCAAGTTACTGGTGTTGTTAAGTGGTTCAACTCTGACAAAGGTTTCGGATTTATCGAGCAAGAGTCTGGTCCAGACGTATTCGTTCACTTCCGTGCTATCAACTCTGACGGTTTCAAAACTCTTGACGAAGGTCAGAAAGTATCTTTCACTGTGACTCAAGGTCAGAAAGGTCCTCAAGCTGAAAACGTTTCAGTAGTTGGCTAATATTTCTATCTAGTTTCGACTAGATATAGATAATAAGACTGTAGCATTTATGCTGCAGTTTTTTTTTGCGAATTTAAACTGACTTAGTACGAATTCTATAAGCGACATCGGCGTTTAAACGAGATAAACCGCCTCTATTTTACTTCCTCTTCTGTTTTGATTTTATTACCATTTTTGATTACTCAGTCGTTGACGTTTCAACATCTAGAAGACACATTCGTGCTTAGATTGTAGTTAACTGGTCACGTAGAGTCTGGCTTAGACATTGAATGTGAGTAGATTTTAATTTGATATAACGTTCAAAAGAAGCGCATATTCCATGAAAAAGCCCATAAAAAAGACCCGCGTTAACGGGCCTATTTTACTGGCATAGTGCAATGGCTTATGAGAAAAGGGTTTCCTCTAGTGTTCGACCTTTGAGTATGGCTTTGTATCGCCATTGCTTTTCTGCTAATAAGCTTAAGATTTGTTGTTCAAGCTCAAAATTACGTTGTTTTTGATACTCAATAACATACTGCTCATCACCACTGCGTTTAACTTCAATGACTTGGTTTAATCCGAGTAATTGTTGATGCAAGCTATCCATATCGCACACTTGCATCGTCAATGTAATAAAATCAGTTGCCTGACTGGCTTTAATCGACACGGATTGCTGTAGTTTACCTTGTTCAAGATATACTACTTGATCACACAGTTTCTCAAGTTCATCCAAGTTGTGCGAGCTGATTAAAAAGGTTGTATCGTTTGATAAATCCTTAACGATTTGGCGTATTTTTTTGGCATTAGCAGGATCGAGCCCTGCCGTTGGCTCATCAAGTAGTACAATGCTCGGTGAGCCAATTAACGCTTGGGCAATCGATACTCGTTTACTCATACCATGGCTAAGGCTTTTAGGTTTTGCTTGTGCTGACTCAGCTAAATCGACTAGTGCTAAGACACGTAAAGCTTCTTGCTTGGCATCGGCTTGACTGAAGCCTTGCAGAGTGGCAAAAAATTGCAGCTGCGAAGCAATGGTAAAATGTGGGTCAAGTTCTGCATCTTGCGGTAGGGCAGATAGCACCCCTTGAAGCGCCTTACTACCAGGGGCATGGCCAAGGATGGTCAAGCTGCCTTGAGTCGGCTGAATGTAGCCACAGAGTAAGCTAAACAGTGTGGTTTTACCCGCACCATTTGGGCCAACTAATGCAATCGGTGCACCAGCGTCTAAGCTTAGGTTAATGTTGTCGAGAGCTAATTTATTGGGGTAGTGCTTCGATAAATTATTGCATTGAATTAGGCTCATAGGGCACTCCGTTTCATCAATAAATAACCTAAACCTAAAATGACAACAGTTTGCAGTAAAGGGATTGGCGAGTAAGCCAGTGACCCCAAACCTTGTGTATTTATCATGCTTGATATTTGAGAACCCGGTAATATCATGTTTAACCCGCTAAGTTGCGGAAATTTGAAATTAATCAACCCAATAATAATTGAGACAAGCGCCCAAAGAATAATCGCAAAAATACTGGCTTGTCTTGCTGAGTTAGCATGTAGTGACAAGAGGGCCATTGCTGCGGTGTATGGTAATACGACAATAAAAAGATTAACCATTACGAGTAGGCTGGTGGTGAGCGACGGAATGAATAAGCTCATATCGCGAGTAAGCACCATGGCGATGGTGGCCAGCAGAGTCAGTATAATTAACGACAGTTGGATTAGCATTTGTCCCGCGAAACGCCCAAAGAAAAGGCTGCCGCGACTCACTCGCAAGGTTAAAAAGCGTAAACTCCCACGCTGTTTGTCTGAGCTAAACTGGTCAGCGGCGATAAAGATGCTAAACATAGGAAACAAATACAAAGCCGCGAGCCAGAATACAGCGAATTCAGCGACAGGCCATTCAAATAAATGCTGTAAACTGCCCGGGCCAAATAGCGCTTCGGTAAAGCTTCTAAAATTAGGGCCCATAATAAATTCAGAGGCACTTTTGATTGGATAAAGTAATAAAATCGCCCAAATAAGCATAAAAGCAATTAGGGCGACCATGCCACTTTTATTAGTAAAGCGCTTAGTGAGCTCGTATTTGGCCAATAACCCAATATGGGACAGACCCGATGGGGGCGTAACGTGTTGCATAGTAATTATCCTTGGATGAAACGCATTAATGTTGATCTCAGTGATGATGCCCGTTGTGCCTTCACCTTTTTTTACACTATTGCTTAACGGGTTAGTCGAGTAATGTTTCTAGTTGAGCCATTTTTTGCTCTAGTGCGTTAACTCTTTCAGTTAATTCTGCGATGCGGGCTTCTTGAGCCAAACTGTGTTGAGTTTGAGCAGAGACTTGAATACTGTCACTACTATTAACTTGATGATCATCAATATTACCGCTAAAACATTCTAAAAAACGGCAATCTCGCTTGTTTGGTTCGCGAGCTAACTGCACAACAAGCGGGGTTTCGCGTTGGCTTAAGCCCAGTAATGCTGCTTCGACTTGGCTCACGTCGCTAAATTCATGTAAGCGCGGTGTTCGTGTTTTGAGTTCGCCAGGTGTTTGTGGGCCACGTAAAAGCAGTACACATATTAATGCGACTTCAGCGCTGCTGAGTTGTAATTCACTAAATTCGGTATTACAAAATCGATGTTTGTATTTAACTACGCGACTGCCAAACCCTGTTTGCTCACTGATTAAGCGTTTTTTAGTTAAGTCATCAATGATGGTTTGTACTTCTGATTCACTTAATGACATTACAGGTTCACGGCTACTTTTTTGATTGCATGCGAGGGTTAACGAATTAAGTGACAGAGGATATTGGTCGGGGGTGGTGAGTTCTTTTTCGAGTAAGCAGCCGATTACGCGGGCTTCTAATGACGTCAATTCCATACACTGTCCTTATAAAAAATCGATGTAATACTGGGTGTTATTCTTTGCGTTGGCCGAAGCATAAATAACATTATGAGCGAGTAAATACCCACTCATATTGTTTGTGCGATAACATTGATTTACATGGTTAGACGAATACCATCGCTGTCGATGCTGATGTCACCTGCTTTAAATAAACCGCCAATCGATTTCTTAAAGGCTTTCTTACTCATGCCTAATTGGTCGTAAATGATGTCTGCATCGGTTTTATCATGCAAAGGTAAAAATCCATCAGCGCTTCGCAGTTTATTAATAATCAGGCGGGCGTTTTTGTCTAAATCTTCTTTACCACTTTTTTGTAAAACCAAATCAATTTTGCCGTCACTGCGCATGGTTTTAATAAAGCCGGTCAGCTTTTGGCCAAAGCGCAGCTTTTGAAAAACCTCATTAGTGTAAATAACACCCCAATGCTTGTTGTTAATAATGGCTTTGTAACCTAAATCGGTGGTGCCACCGATGATTAAATTAACTTGTTCGCCGGGGGTATAATGAGCTTCAGTTTTGTCGACAAACTTATCCACTTTAGATGACGCCATAATGCGTTCATCGGCATGGTTGGCATGGACATAAACTAAATACGATCGGCCTTCTTCTGCGGGTTTGTGTTGTTCGCCAAAAGGTAACAGTAAATCTTTGTCTAAGCCCCAGTCTAAAAATGCGCCATATGGACCCGTAGCGACGACTTTTAAGTATGCAAACTCACCGACTTGTCCCAAGGCTTTTTGGGTCGTTGCAATCACAATGTCTTCAGAGTCGAGATAAAGAAATACATCGACCATATCACCGACATTACAACCGGTAGGGACAAATTTATTAGGAAGCAAGACCTGTCCTAGCTCTTGAGCATTTAAGTAAACTCCAAAGTTTACTTGCTTAACCACTTCTAATGAATGACGTTTACCGATTTGTATCATGAATGACTCTACTTAATAAAAAATGAAAAGGTGTTTTCAATCGATTAATTATACACGTAAATCAACACTAAGTTGTGTCATTTACCGTGAGTTGAAATCGATTTATTCGCTCAGTAGGTCATTGCGCTTAGCTGAGGGTAAAAAATCAGGCTTTTTGCAGTAATTAATGGGTAATTTACTTGCATTACACAGCATTGCAGGTTTTAATTGCGCCGATTTTAGCAAGCTGGTTTAACGTTGATAAAGTGATCTTATTTTTACTTTATGCAGTAAAACACTCGTTACAAAAATTGAGTTACGTCAAACCAGCAATATTTGCAAGCCATGCAGATGTATGACTAAGATGTGTTGTGCCTTTAATTAAAAGCATCATCATGTTCATAGGGGATGTTGTTCCTATAAAACTGATGGTATTGAGTCATAAACGTCATACCTCAACGAGCTTAAAGCGTCAGAGCACGACGTGAATTAACTCATGCTAGTGGCACAAAAATGGCAACTTATACTAGAGATAGCGCTTAGTCGTTATCTGGATTTTAACAAGCAGTCTTATAAAAAGTGCTGCTTAACTTTGATACAAATACGGAAAATAATTATGTCTGATTGGTCTATCGAAGATGCTCGCGCGGGTTATAACGTGACTCACTGGAGCCAAGGCTTTTACGGTATTCGTGAAGATGGCGAAGTCACAGTGTCACCCGATCCACAAAATCCAGATCATAAAGTCGGTTTAAATGAATTGGCTAGGGATATGGTTAAAGCGGGCGTTTCGTTACCGGTACTTGTTCGTTTCCCGCAAATTTTGCACCATAGAGTGGAAAGTTTATGCGAAGCCTTTAATGATGCGATTACTAAGTACGAATATCAAAATGATTATTTGTTAGTTTATCCCATTAAAGTTAACCAACAACAAACTGTTGTTGAAGAGATTTTGGCGAGTCAAAAATCTAAAGAAGTACCGCAATTAGGCCTTGAAGCAGGCAGTAAACCTGAATTAATGGCTGTATTGGCCATGGCTCAAAAAGCCAGCTCTGTGATTGTCTGTAATGGTTATAAAGACAAAGAATACGTTCGTCTAGCCTTAATCGGTGAAAAGTTAGGCCATAAAGTCTATATCGTACTTGAAAAGATGTCTGAGCTTAAAATGGTACTGGCTGAAGCTGAAAAACTCGGCGTGACTCCTCGTTTAGGTTTACGTGTACGTTTAGCTTTCCAAGGTAAAGGCAAATGGCAAGCAAGTGGTGGCGAAAAGTCTAAATTTGGTTTGTCTGCTGCCCAAGTATTAAAAGTGGTTGAGCAGTTACAACAAGCGAACATGCTTGAATCATTACAGTTATTGCACTTTCATTTAGGCTCGCAAATTGCCAATATTCGCGATATTCGTCAAGGCGTTGGTGAGGCGGGACGTTTTTACTGTGAGCTACGCCAACTCGGCGCTAAAATTGAATGTTTTGATGTTGGCGGTGGGTTAGCGGTCGATTATGACGGCACTCGCAGTCAAAGCAATAACTCAATGAACTACGGTTTAAGTGAGTATGCTAACAATATCGTGAATGTGTTAACCGATTTATGTAATGAATACGAGCAGCCTATGCCGCGTATTATTTCGGAATCTGGCCGTCATTTGACAGCACACCACGCAGTATTGATTACTGATGTTATTGGTACTGAAGCGTACATGCCTGAAGTCATTGAAGCACCTGCTGAGGATGCGCCGCAACTGTTGCACAACATGTGGCAGTCGTGGGAAGAAATCAGTGGTGGACACGACCAACGTGCCATAATTGAAATTTATCACGATACCCAAAGCGATATCGCAGAAGCGCATTCATTGTTCGCCGTTGGCCAATTTAGCTTAGCGCACCGTGCTTGGGCTGAACAAACACACTTGCGTGTATGTCATGAAGTGAAAGGTTTACTGAGCAATAATAACCGTTACCATCGTCCTATTATTGATGAATTGAACGAAAAACTGGCTGATAAGTTTTTTGTTAACTTTTCATTGTTCCAGTCATTACCTGATGCATGGGGTATTGACCAAGTGTTCCCAGTGTTGCCATTATCGGGTTTAGATAAAGCACCTGAGCGCCGTGCAGTAATGCTTGATATTACCTGTGACTCAGACGGTATTGTTGACCAATACGTGGATGGTCAAGGTATTGAAACCACATTACCAGTGCCAGCATGGAGCGCAGAAAGCCCATACCTCATCGGCTTCTTTATGGTCGGCGCATACCAAGAAATCTTAGGTGATATGCATAACTTATTTGGTGACACTAACTCGGCCGTCGTACGTTTAGACGAAGCCGGTTCAGCTAATATTGAGTCGGTTCTTCAAGGCGATACCGTGGCTGACGTTTTACGTTATGTAAACCTAGATGCAGACGAGTTTATGCGCACTTTTGAAGAGTTAGTGACGCAACATATCGTTGAAGACGAACGCGCCAGTATTTTAGAAGAGTTGCAAGTCGGTCTTGACGGTTACACTTACTTAGAAGATTTCTAAATGTAAGCGTAAAAATAAATGGCGACAGGCAAAAGGCTTAGTTATGAATAATAACTAAGCCTTTATTTATCTATGATGCTTAATTTATGATATTAAAGATATAACGTTGTTTGAGGGTGAATCACACTGATGTTTTTTGAAGGTTCTGAAAAAAAAATTGAGCTTATAACCGCATCGACTCATGGTTCATTGCGTGCGCTTGGTTCAGATTTTTGGACTCAAATTGCCAACCTTGCTAAAGCAGACATCATCTCGGTTATTCATAATCAACAATGCGATGCATATTTATTAAGCGAATCGAGTTTGTTTGTCTGGGATAACCGCATCGTTATGCTGACGTGTGGCTTGTCGACCTTAATAGACAGCTTACTAGCCATGCTCGAACATATCGGTGTTGACCATGTGGCGTTTGTGAGTTATCAACGTAAAAATGAATATTTAGCGCATTTACAAGCATCAACGTTTGCAGACGACATTGCTCGTTTACGTCAGTACATACCTGGTAAAGCTTGCCGAATCGGTCACTTAGACAGCCATCATCATTTTATTTTCACCAGTAACTCACCTTGCTTATTATCGACGCAAGATAACACTAGCGAACTATTGATGTACCACATTAGCGGGCCAGTCGCGCAATACTTAACCTCAACAAAACAAACAGTAGAGCAAGTTTGCGCCTTATTAAGTTTAAGTAAATTGTTTGATGGTTTTGATTATGATGCACATTTATTTACCCCGTTAGGGTTTTCTGTTAATGGCATAAAAGGTGAGCAATATTTTACCATTCACATTACCCCGCAAGAGCAGAGCTCTTATGTTAGTGTTGAAACCAATGTAGATGTTAACTCACCCGATAATCCTATCGCGACGCAATTACTGGCTTTATTGCAGCCCATCAGTTGGGACACTATCGGATTTAATACGCCAGTGATTGCGTCTGCTAAGCCGAAAAATATATGTTTAGCCCATTGTACTTATCCTATTGAGCAAGATTACCAAGTACATTTTGGTCACTTTCAGCAACTCGACTCTGAGGTGCTGACCCCTGAATTTATGTGATTAGCTGGGGGAATGTTGATTACAACTTTTAATGGCAGCTAAAGCCTTAATTAAAAAGTCGTTGATAATGCCTCTTTAAATGATAAAGCCAACGTTTAGGCGTTGGCTTTTTTGTGTCTGCTGAGCGTAAAATAGTACCAACAAGTATAATCAACCTCAACTCGGGATAATAAAAGGCTTTCAAACAGTCCTTTGTCTCGCTAATGGCGTTATTTTTACTGCGATTAACGCGTCAATTCGCCTAATCGCAAAACAAAAGACAAGTGTGAAATAGATGTGATTTATTATTTTAATATTAAATGTTTATTTCACCTCTTACCCCGAATTCAGGTTAATCAAGGAAGCACAATGAGTGATTTAAGTGATATTCGTCGAGAGTACACCCAAGGCGGCTTAAGACGTGGTGATTTACCTGTTAATCCAATGGATTTATTTGAAAAGTGGCTTCAGCAAGCTAAAGATGCACAATTAACCGATCCCACCGCTATGTGTGTTGCGACCGTTGACGAGCAGGGCCAACCCTTTCAGCGTATTGTGTTGCTTAAGCGTTTTGATGATAACGGCTTTGTGTTTTTTACAAACCTTGAGAGTCGTAAAGCCAAACAAATTGGCGTGAATAGCAAAATCAGTTTGTTGTTTCCTTGGCATTCATTAGAACGCCAAGTGGCCGTCACCGGTGAAGCTGAGCCCCTTTCGATGTTAGATGTGGCTAAATATTTTATGAGCCGCCCTAAAGACAGCCAAATCGCGGCTTGGGTATCAAAACAGTCGAGTAAAATTTCAGCACGTCAGGCTTTAGAAGGTAAGTTTGCTGAAATGAAGGCAAAATATGCTCAAGGCGAGGTGCCTTTACCTAAGTTTTGGGGCGGTTATTTAGTCCGTCCAAACAGTATTGAGTTTTGGCAAGGTGGTGAACATCGCCTGCATGACAGATTTATGTACAGTAAAACTGATAGCGATTGGCAAATAGATCGTTTAGCACCTTAATCTGTGTTAATAAATAGGAGCAATATCGCGTGATAAGCAATAAAATTTGGGTCGATGCTGATGCCTGTCCAAATGCAGTAAAAGACATGTTATTTCGTGCATCTGAGCGGAAATCGATTCAATTAGTATTGGTGGCTAATCAACTGATTAAAATACCGATCTCACCGTTGATCTCGATGATTAGAGTCAGCTCTGGCTTTGATGAAGCCGACAATTATATTGTTGAACAAGTTGCCGCGGGTGATTTGGTTATCACTGCCGATATTCCATTGGCGGCAGAGGCAATTGAAAAAGGATCGCTGGTGTTAAACCCAAGAGGGACGGTGTACACCACAGAAAACATCAAACAAACCTTGACCATGCGCGACTTTATGGAAGAAATTCGCAGCAGTGGGATCCACACTGGTGGCCCTAACAGTTTTTCTCAGGCAGACAAACACGCTTTTGCACAGGCATTAGATAAGTGGCTAGCGAAAGTAAAATAACGGTTTTTGCTTAATTGATAAAAGAGTTACCTATACTCAGGTAGTATTGTTTCATAACGTGTTAATTTTAATTAAAAGGAGTCAACAATGAAAATAGCATTACCTTTGTTCGCCGCTGGGTTGTTAAGTTTTCAAGCCATGGCTGGCGATTGGCAGGTTAACCAAGATCACTCGCGCGTTAGCTTTATCTCGGTAAAGAAAAACGACATTGCTGAAGTGCACCACTTTAAGCAAGTTGCGGGCTCATTGACCGAGGCAGGCGCTTTTGCGTTATCGATAGATTTAAATTCGGTTGATACTGGCATTAAAATTCGTGACGATCGAATGCAAACTGTGTTGTTTGAAGTTGCACAATTTCCGCAGTTAAAAGTCAATGCCGTGATTAACCCTCAGTTATTGATGGGAATGAAAGTCGGAGACACCTTAACAACTAAAATTGACGCCACTGTTGAGTTGCATGGTAAAAAACAGCAAAAAAGTGTTGAAGTACTTGTGGCTAAATTATCTGATGACAAATTAGTCGTCAGCAGCTTCGCACCTTTATTGGTTCAAGCTGACGAGTTTAATTTAGTGACCGGTATTGAAAAGTTAAGAGAAATCGCTGGTTTGCCAAGCATCAGCTTAGCTGTGCCAGTGTCGTTTGTGCTAACCTTAGCACAATAATTGAACACCATGGCGCAATGGCTTTTTGCTATTTAACCTAAGCCATTGCCCATTCAATAATCGTAAATAAAGGTGAAAAAATGGTTACCGATAAAGACGGATACATGCATTTAATTCAGTATTTAACTGAACATTTAGGCTTGTTTGAAGCGCCTGAACAGAATGCGGCCGCGACGGAGACCGTAATGGAGTTATTTGAAGAGCAATTATCTGCACAAATTATTATGGTCTGTGGGCAAAACCCACAACTGTCATTTGCGCAACGTAATATGGTCATCCGTGAAATCGACGCAATTGTGTATGATTTAGAGGAGATTTTAGCGTCGGTGGCCAACCAGCAGGCCACACCTGAACAAAGTATTTTTATTACTGAGTTTTCAGGATTAATTAAAAATTTATTCGATCAAGAAATCGCTCATTTATTAGCTTGATTGCACTGTAAACTTGGTTGTTTTAGGCGTGGTAGTTTTTGGAATTGAACATGTTTAGAAAAGTCGTAATTTCTGCTGTTTTATGTGTTTTGTCTTTATCTGTTTTTGCCAGTAGTCAAGCCATTGTTGTGAGTCAAATTGAAACTATGACCGTGGCCAATTCAGGCTTAATGTTTAAGGCTCGTATTGATACTGGTGCAGGGAATACCTCATTACACGCTGTTGACCTTGAAGTGATTGGCGGCGAATCTGATAATATGAAACACAATATTGGCAAAACTATTGCCTTCACCACTGAGAATGAACAGGGTGAAAAGCAAAGGATGCAAGCTGAAATTGTCAGTACCTCAACCGTCAGAAATGCGCAAGGAAGAGAAACCCGCTATATGGTGAAGTTAGGGGTTGGCTTTCCAGACCGTCTGCATAATGTGTATGTTAATTTACGCGATCGCAGCCATATGAACTATAAACTTCTCATTGGTCGTAACTTTTTAAAGCAAGGCTACCTTGTCGATGTGTCTCGAAAAAAGATTATTGGCCCAGTGGCAGAACTTAGCATTAAGCAAACCGGATTGTTGTTCAATACGCGAATTGATACCGGTGCGGTTGAAAACTCATTGCATGCGGTCGACATTCGTATCGAAGATCAAGACTTTGACGATATGGCTAATAACGTCGGTAAAATGATCACCTTTACCACCGAAAATGACAAAGGTGAAACGGTCGATGTGCGGACTAAAATTCGTGGTACCTCTTATATTCGTAATGCCCAAGGCACTGAAGTACGTTACATGGTCAGACTCAGTGTCGGTGAGCCCAAGAAAGAATATTTAGTGGATGTAAACTTAAAAGATCGCACGAAAATGGGCTACAAATTGCTGATTGGGCGCAATTGGCTTCAAGGACATTATGTTGTTGATGTGACGCAAGAGCTTTAAATTTAGCTAAATACTGGAATTGCCAATAATAGGCCTAACAACGATAGTGCTTAAAAAAAGTGGTACTTTTAATTTATTACGCTGTATTGGCAATGCGTCGTCAAATGCTATCACTTTAATCAGTCTTGCTTTTATAAAGGCAGCATATTATTAATATTCATTATCAATTATTTAACCTCTGTGTAGCTGCATAAATAGGCATTTAGAATTATTATTTGAGTTTTAGAGACTCTGGGTGTTTTCTTTATTGCTTATTGGATTCGATTTTTAGTCCCTAAATTTGTCTGTTGATTTTTAGTTTATCGACCAAAAAAGCGCTGCGGTGATTTAAGATTCGTGATGATGAGCTATCACCACGACGTTAGAAAGCTAAATTGCAGTTAAATACAGCTATTTGCCACTAAAAAGTCCAATAATGACTAGTAAAATAGCGGTCGCTCACGTAAAATTTCACTCTTTTATTTTAACCCTAGCTTTAGCTCTTTGTGGTAAATACCAAGAGTTAAACTACCGCGTCGGCACTATCGATTTAGTTGGTATATTTGATAGTCGAATCAGACGCCCAATCGCATTGATATGCACAAATGCAGTGGATGATAACATGCAGCAGTTAACCGAGATCGTAGAACAAGCCTTAGAGGTCATTGACAAGGCCAGTGATCTAAAGGCATTGGATGATATCCGTGTCGATTACCTTGGTAAAAAAGGTAAAATCACTGACATGATGAAAATGATGGGATCATTAAGTGCAGAAGAAAAACCTGCCTTTGGTCAAGCCGTCAACCAAGCTAAACAAACCGTGCAGCAAAAGCTGTCTGAGCGTATCGATGGATTGAAGGCGTCGGAATTAGAAGCAAAATTAATTGCTGAAAAAATCGATGTCACTTTGCCAGGGCGTACCTTAGAAATCGGTGGCTTACATCCGGTTACGCGTACAATCGAACGTATTGAAACCTTTTTTGGTGAATTAGGCTTTGTTGTTAAGGAAGGTCCTGAAATCGAAGATGATTTTCATAACTTTGACGCCTTAAATATTTCTGAGCATCACCCAGCTCGTGCCGATCACGATACCTTTTACTTTAATCCAAAAGTGATGTTGCGTACCCAAACATCGGGCGTGCAAATTCGCACGATGGAACACGAAAAGCCACCGCTGCGTATCATTTCTCCAGGCCGTGTTTATCGCAACGATTACGACCAAACTCACACGCCAATGTTCCACCAAGTGGAAGGTTTAATGGTGGCTGAGAATGTTAATTTTGCAGAACTAAAAGGAATTCTGCATGACTTTCTACGTAACTTCTTTGAAGAAGATTTAGAAGTGCGCTTCCGTCCTTCTTACTTTCCCTTCACAGAGCCTTCTGCTGAAGTCGACGTAATGGGTAAAAATGGTAAATGGTTAGAGGTTTTAGGCTGCGGTATGGTACACCCAAATGTGCTTCGCAGTGTGGGCATTGACCCTGAAAAATACTCTGGTTTTGCTTTTGGTATGGGCGTAGAGCGTTTAACCATGTTGCGCTACGGCGTTAATGATTTACGTGCCTTCTTCGAAAACGATTTACGTTTTCTTAAGCAATTCAAATAACGGAGCAATAATTAGATGAAATTCAGTGAATCTTGGCTTCGTGAGTGGGTTAACCCATCTGTAAGTCGTGACGCATTATCACACCAAATCACTATGGCCGGCCTTGAGGTCGACGGCGTAGATCCCGTCGCGGCCGATTTTAGCGGCGTGATCATTGGTGAAGTGGTTGAATGCGGTCAGCATCCTGATGCGGACAAATTACGTGTAACCAAAATCAATGTGGGTGGCGACGAGCTAATTGATATCGTCTGTGGCGCGCCTAACTGCCGTTTAGGCTTAAAAGTTGCTGTGGCTATGGTCGGGGCAGTTTTGCCTGGCGATTTTAAAATTAAAAAAGCCAAATTACGCGGTCAGCCTTCAATGGGCATGTTGTGCTCATATGGTGAACTCGGTATCGACATCGAAAGTGATGGCATTATTGAGCTGCCACAAGATGCACCATTAGGCGTTAATGTACGTGAGTTTTTACAACTTGATGATGCCATCATTGACGTTGATTTAACCGCTAACCGTGCTGATTGTTTAGGTATGGTTGGTCTTGCGCGCGAAGTAGGCGTGTTAAACCGTCAAGCAGTCACCGAGCCGACTTGGCAAGCTGTAGACGCAACCATTGACGCGCCATTTAGCATCAATGTTGTTGCGCCTGACTTATGCCCGCGTTATTTAGGCCGTGTGGTTAAAAATATCAATGTTAATGCTGCTACCCCTTTGTGGATGCAAGAAAAGCTGCGTCGTAGTGGTATTCGTTCAATCGACCCGATTGTGGATATTACCAACTACGTGTTGATTGAATTTGGTCAACCAATGCACGCGTTTGACTTAAACACCCTAAACGGCGGCATTACTGTGCGTTTAGCCGATGGCGTTGAAAAGTTAACCTTGCTCGACGGTAACGAAATTACTGTACCGAACGACACCTTAGTGATTGCTGACGACAAACAAGCCGTTGCACTTGCTGGTGTATTTGGTGGCGAAAGCACTGGCGTTAATGACAACACCCAAGACATCTTATTAGAATGCGCATTTTTTGCCCCTCTGGCCATTATGGGTAAGTCTCGTCGCTTAGGCTTACACACAGATGCCTCACACCGTTTTGAGCGTGGTGTCGACCCTGAGCTACAACATAAGGTGATGGATCGTGCTACACGTCTTGTGCTTGATATTTGTGGCGGTGAAGCAGGGCAAGTGATTGAAGCAGTATCTGCTGAGCATTTACCAAAAGCGGCTAAAATCACGCTACGTCGTAACAAGTTAGATAAAACATTAGGTCACCCTATTCCTGATGCAGACGTGGTTGAGATCTTACAGCGTTTAGGCTTTAGCGTTGAATCGGCAAATGATGCATGGCAGGTTACTACCGCAACCTACCGCTTTGATATGGCAATTGAAGAAGATTTAATTGAAGAAGTGGCACGCATATACGGCTACAACAATATCCCTAACACAGCGCCACAAGCAGCGCTTACCATGCCAGATCACAAAGAAGCGGATATTTCGCTTAAGCGTGTTCGTAGCATGTTTGTTGCACGAGGTTTCCAAGAAGCGGTGACTTACAGCTTTGTTGACCCTAAAATGCAAAACTTAGTGCACCCTGGCCAAGAAGCAATGGTGTTACCCAACCCCATTTCAATCGAAATGTCGGCAATGCGTTTGTCTATGTTTACTGGGTTATTAACCGCTGTTGGCTACAACCAAAGTCGTCAACAAAGTCGTGTAAGATTATTTGAGACTGGATTGCGCTTTGTTCCTGATGCACAAGCAGATTCTGGCGTACGCCAACAAGCCATGCTAGGCGCGGTGATTTCAGGTGTGCAAAACGAAGAACATTGGTCAATGGAATCGAAAACTGTCGACTTCTTTGATTTAAAAGGTGATTTAGAAGCTATTCTCGGCTTGACAGTTGCCGCTTCAGAATTTAGTTTTAAAGGGGCAACACATCCTGCGCTGCATCCAGGACAATGTGCTGAAATATTAAGAAATAATCGAGTCATTGGTTACATCGGCGCTATCCATCCTAGCTTGGAAAAGCCTTTTGGACTCAATGGTAAAACAATTGTTTTTGAGTTAGAACTGGATGCATTATTGCAAGCCCGTTTGCCGCTAGCCCAAGCTGTATCTAAGTTTCCTGCTAACCGTCGTGATATCGCGCTAGTAGTAGATGAAACTGTTTCTGCCACTGATGTTATGAATTTGATAAGAAAAGTTGGCGAAAATCAGTTGGTTGGCTTAAACTTGTTCGATGTATACCAAGGTAAAGGTGTTGAGCCTGGCAAAAAGAGCCTCGCTATCGCACTTACATTACAAGACACTACTCGTACACTTGAAGAAAAAGACATTACCGAAACTATGGATTCAGTAATATCCGCTCTTAAGACCGAGTTCAACGCATCGTTGAGGGATTAAAGTATGGCACTTACCAAAGCCGAAATGGCAGAACATCTTTTTGAGACGTTAGGCATTAATAAACGTGTAGCCAAAGAGATGGTTGAATCTTTTTTTGAAGAGATTCGTGAAGCACTCGAAAATGGTGAGCAGGTCAAGTTATCTGGCTTTGGCAACTTTGACCTTAGGGACAAGAATCAAAGACCGGGAAGGAACCCGAAAACTGGTGAAGATATTCCCATTTCTGCTCGCCGTGTTGTTACCTTCCGTCCTGGACAGAAGTTAAAATCACGGGTTGAAGCGGCAAACTCGGGCAAAAAATAGTTCACTAGCTAATACGCCAATCCAGATTTTGGATCTGTAATACTAAGAGCCACTCTTAATTGAGTGGCTCTTTTGTTTTTGAGTTTACCAAAGGATTGGTATAATCCTGAGCATTAACCTTAAGTGTTTATTGTTGGTGCACGTTTATTTGGAGTGTTCTTTTGTCTCGAGAAGCAAAACATTTTGATACCCGCTTTAAAATGGCCTTATTACACCCGCGGTTTTGGCTGACATGGTTAGCCATAGCGGTATTGTTTTTATTTGGTATTCTACCCGCCAGTGTTCGCGATCCTATTGCTAGGAGTTTAGCGGTTATTGTGATGAAAATAGCCAAAAAACCCATTAATATCGCCAGGATTAACATCAATCATTGTTTTCCAGAAATGTCGGAAACAGAAGTTGAAACGTTAGTTGAGCAAAATGTGAAGATGTTTGTGTTGGTGTTACTTTCGCAAGCTGAATTACTGTTTAGATCTTCGGCTCATTTAAAACGCCGCGTCCAAATGAATGGTTTTGAGCATGTTAAAGCGGCTAGGGATGCCGGACAACCGATAATTTTCATTATGCCCCATGTGTGGCCAATGGAGTACGCAGGGCTGCGTGTAAACATGGAAATCCCGTTAGTGACCATGGCAAAAGCTCACAGGAATGACTTATTTAACTGGTTTAGTAATCGCATGCGCACCAGCCAAAATGGTCGTGTGTATATGCGTGAAGCTGGGATCCGTGCGTTATTAGCCGAACTTAAAAAGGATAACAGCTTTTTTTATTTACCCGATGAAGACTTAGGCCCAAATAAAAGCGTATTTACGCCATTTTTAGGCACAGTAAAAGCCACGTTACCTGTTGTTGGTCGCCTTGCTCAAGCCGGTAATGCTCAAGTGATGCCAGTTAAGATTGGCTATAATGAACAAACTAGACAATTTATTATGACGGTGATGCCCGCGATTGACCCACAAGAAATGGTGGGTAAAGAAAACGAAGCCTTAGCATTAAATAAAGTTGTTGAGCAGGTGATTAAAGCCTACCCAGAACAATACATGTGGTTTTTAAAGCTGCTCAAAACGCGTCCACCCGGTGAGCAGAGGTTTTACTAAAACGCATACAAGCAGAGTGTTCAAGTTGTGCTAACAATAACGACAATACTGACTATAAGCATAAAAAGAGGTTTATATGGATTTTAACGAATTGTTATCTGCCCTGTCGTTTGTGGTATTCACTTATGACAATAGCCCAATTACCTTGCTGCAATTATTGCAAGTGCCGTTATACCTCTTCTTAGCGTGGTTTATTATTACCCGTGCAGGTCGACTCATTGTCAAAGCGTTAAAGCGTCGTCATGTCGGCGCAGATGCGATTCATTTATTTACCCGCATGTACTTTATTATCAGTATTGCGGTGCTGGTGTTTACCAGTATGGAGATTTTAAATATTCCATTAACCGCATTTGCGTTTGTGTCGGGTGCGATTGCCATTGGTGTTGGTTTTGGTGCGCAAAATATCATTAACAACTTTATCAGTGGTTGGATTTTGATGTGGGAGCGCCCAATCCGTATTGGCGACTTTTTAGAGGTGGGTGAGGCCCGCGGCGTGGTTGAATGCATTAATACTCGTTCTACCTTAATCCGTCGAAATGATGGGGTGCACATGCTAGTGCCCAACAGCCAATTACTTGAAAACACGGTAACAAACTGGACGTTAATCGACAAAAATGCCCGTACTTTTATTCGTGTTGGGGTGGCGTATGGCTCTGATGTTGTCAAAGTGCGCGAGTTAATTTACCAAGTCATAGGCGAACGAGACGATATTTTACCGCAGCCTAAACCCTTAGTGCTATTTGAAGACTTTGGCGATAACGCGCTGATTTTTGATTTAATCTTTTGGGTGAGTGCGGTATCAGAAACCGATATTCGCCGTCGTCGCAGTGAAATTCGCTTTAGAATGTATGAGCTGTTTAACGAGCATCAGGTGGTCATTGCCTACCCACAACGTGATTTGCATGTGGACGGTAATCTAACCATTACTCAAAGCCATAAAAACTAACTGTTGACCATTTTTAGGAGAATAAAAAAGACGCCGCGGCGTCTTTTTTTGTGTTTATTTAGCCATGCTGCTAAATGGATGTTATTTGCTGGCTTTAGTGTGACGGTCCAATAAATTTTTATTGATATCGGCCATCGATAACCCTTGATCTTCAAGTAGCACAATTAAGTGATACATGAGATCAGAGGCTTCATTGACCAGCTCTTCTTTATCGTGAGTCGCCGCTGCGAGTGCGGTTTCTAAGCCTTCTTCTCCCACTTTTTGTGCAATGCGCTTAGTGCCGCGTTCAAATAATGACGCGGTATAGCTTGAGTCGGCGCTTTGGCCTTTACGTGAAATAATCAAGTTTGTCAGATTATCAATAAAAGGGTGCGCGTTGCCGTCTTTCCAGCAGCTTTCTGTGCCAGTGTGGCAGGTTGGGCCATTTGGAATGACTTGCACTAAAAAGCTGTCATTGTCGCAATCTTTATCGATTGCAATTAAATCGAGGGTATTACCTGAGGTTTCGCCTTTGGTCCATAAACGCTGTTTAGAGCGGCTAAAAAAAGTGACTTGCTTAGTGGTAAGGGTTTTTTCTAGCGCGGCCTGGTTCATGTAACCGAGCATGAGCACTTTACCCGTAAGGTGATGTTGAACAACAGCAGGGATAAGCCCCTGTTGTTTGTCCCAATCAAGGTTTGTGCTGTCAAATACGATATCAGTCATTGAGGTTCTCTTTTTTTGGCAACGTTATAAACGAATGGCGATGTGATTGGCGTGTAAGTATTGTTTTAACTCGCCAATATCAATAATGCCTTTGTGGAATACGCTTGCAGCTAATGCGGCGTCGACTTTGGCCAGTTCAAACACATCTTTAAAGTGTGCCATGGTACCCGCGCCACCTGAAGCAATTAATGGCACGTCACAAATCGCTCGTACCATACTGAGTTGCTTTATGTCGTAACCACCGCGAACGCCGTCCTGGTTCATCACGTTTAGCACAATTTCTCCACAACCGCGTTTTTGCACTTCTTCAACCCAATCTTGAGTATACCATTGGGTGTCTTTGGTGGCGGCTTCATCGCCAGTAAACTGTTTGACTTTGTAGCTGTCTGAAACCGCGTCGTAGTATGAGTCAATCCCAATCACAATGCATTGGCGACCAAATTCATCTTGCAAGCGCGAGATTAAACTTGGATCGGTTAATGCGGGTGAGTTAATCGAGATTTTATCGGCACCAAAAGCCAGTTTTTCCCGTGCTTGCTCAATGGTTTTAATGCCACCAGCTACACAAAAGGGAATATCAATTTGCTCTGCAACACGGCTTACCCAGGATTTATCGATAACCCGGTCGTGGGCACTGGCAGTAATGTCATAAAACACCAACTCATCAGCACCTTCTTCGGCATAACGGGCGGCGAGGGGAACGATGTCGCCGACAATTTCATGGTTGCGAAATTGCACGCCTTTAACGACTTTACCGTCACGAACATCAAGACAAGGAACTATGCGTTTGGCCAGCATTGTATTGCCTCCTCAACGGTAAATTGATTAATCAGCAAGGCTTTGCCGATAATAATGCCCGACGCTTTACTGTCACGCACTGCTGCAACGTTATCTAGGGTGGCGATACCGCCTGATGCTTGCCATAAAATATGAGGATAAGCTGATGCCAGTCCAGTATAGAGCTCGGTGTTGGCGCCAGTTAAGGTGCCATCACGGCTAATGTCAGTGACTAGGGCATGCTTTAAACCAACGGTTTCAAACTCGGCGACTAATGATTCTAGTGACTTACCGCCACCTGATTGCCAGCCTGAAACGGCGACAATTTTTTCGCCTGCCTCGTTGATGTTAACATCAAGGGCTAGGCAGATGGCATCGCTGCCGTATTTTACAAACCAGCTTTTAACCAGTTCAGGCTCTTTGACTGCAAGGGAGCCTATTACCACACGTTTAACGCCAATATTAAGCAGCTCTGCGACTTGTTCTTCACTGCGAATACCGCCGCCAACTTGAATATCAACATCGAGCCCTGCGGCTAATTCGCTGATCAGCTGGGTTTGACGTTTGTTGGGATCTTTTGCCCCAGTGAGGTCAACAATATGCAGTAACTTAGCACCTTGTGCTTGATAAGACTGTAATTGTGCCAGCGGGCTTAAGTCAAAAGTGGTTTGTTTGCCGTAGTCGCCCTGGTATAGGCGCACCACTTGGCCGTCAATTAAATCAATGGCAGGAATAATCACTGTGGTGTCCCCATGTTTAAAAAGTTTCGTAAAATTTGCGCACCGACTTTTGCGCTCTTTTCTGGGTGGAATTGCACCCCGAAAAAGTTATCTTTGCCAATGGCTGCACTAAATGATTCGCCATAAGTGCTGCTGGCTAAGGTGTATTCACTGATGGGCGCGCGGTAGCTATGCACAAAGTACACATAACTGCCATTTTCAATCCCGCTAAATAACGGGTGGTCGCCAACGTCTATTTGGTTCCAACCCATGTGCGGTAAGGGTAAGCCTTTGCTGTCAAGGTCGCCAATGTCAGTGGGCACAAGGCCTAAACAGGTAATATCTTGCTCGCTACGTCCACCATGCTCGTTAGATAAGCTGGCGAGCATTTGCATGCCAAGACACACGCCCATCACTGGTTGAGTTAAACTTTTAATCAACGCGATTAAGTTTTTTTGCTTTAGCGCATCCATTGCCGCTCCTGCGGTGCCCACACCTGGCAGAACAACGCGCGCGGCACTGCGAATCACATCAAAGTCAGCACTAACAACGACATTGGCGTTAAGGCGTTCAAACGCAAAGCGTACCGAGCTTAAATTGGCGCAGCCTGTGTCGATAATCACAGTTAAGTCATTGGCATTGTTTGAAGAAACAGTTTGTTGTGTCACGTTAACTCCTTACAGTACGCCTTTGCTTGATGGCAGTATGTCGCCTTCGACTTTCACCGCTTGGCGAAGTGTGCGGCCTAACACTTTAAACAGTGCTTCCACTTTGTGGTGATCGTTATCGCCTGTTGAGCCAATGTGCAATGTGCAACGAAGGCCGTCAGCAAATGAGCGGAAGAAATGCGGCACCATTTCAGTGGCCATTTCGCCCACCATTTCACGGTCAAAATCAGCACTGAATTTAATAAATGGCCGCCCTGAGATATCCATTAAACATTCACCGCTGGCTTCATCCATTGGTAAGCTAAAACCAAAGCGCGCAATACCGCGTTTGTCACCTAGTGCTTGGCGAATTGCATCACCAATGGCGAGGGCGGTGTCTTCAACACTGTGGTGATCGTCAATTTCTAAGTCGCCGTCGACGTGGACATCCATTTTGAAATTGCCGTGGGTTTGAATTTGATCAAGCATGTGGTCAAAAAATCCAATGCCAGTTTCGATTGACCCTTTGGTTTGACTGTCTAGGTCGATGGTCACTTTAATGTCGGTTTCTTTGGTTGTGCGCACTACCGTGGCGATACGGCCTTTGCTCAATAGGGCATTGGCGATGTCGTCCCAGTTAAGGCTTTGACGGTCGTATTTAAAGCTTTTAATGCCCATGGCATTAGCCAGTTCTACGTCAGTATCACGATCGCCAATCACCGCTGAGGTGGTAAAGTCGATTTTACCTTGAGTTAAGTAGTCTTTCACCAGGCCAAGTTTTGGCTTGCGACAGCTGCAGTTTTCGTCATTAAAGTGTGGGCAAATGACCACATCGTCAAATTTAACACCTTGGCTGGCAAAGATTTGCATCATCATATTGTGTGGCGCGTCAAAGTCTTCTTTTGGAAATGAAGGTGTGCCTAAGCCGTCTTGATTACTCACCATCACCAACCGAAATCCAGCCTTTTGCAGCTTGAGTAGAGCAGGAATGACTTGTGGTTCGAAAACCAGTTTTTCTAAGCGGTCTAATTGCTTGTCGATAGCAGGCTCTTCTACTAATGTGCCATCGCGGTCAATGAATAATATGTTTTGTTTCATGGGACTACCTTAACAATAGGGTGTAATTTTATAGTTAACTTTTATGCTTTTAATGTGGTTTATGCCGCCGAGCCTTTAAACAACGCAATAATGGCATTGGTTTGCAGCTCGTTGGTAAAGCTAAAGCGGATAGCATCGGCTAAGCGAGGATCTTTGTATGCTCGGGCAACAATGCCTGCCTCACGTAAGCGCTCAGCTACGCTGGCAACATCGTCAAATTTAGCTAACACGTAGTTACCGTTTGCTGGCAGTACTTGAGCGCCAAAAGCACTTAATGCCGTACTTAATCGCTGGCCTTGTTCGACTAAAGTGGCCACCTGAGTTTGCATGGTATCAAGACCTTGGGCACTTAAGGCTTTAGTGGCTAATTCAGACACCGGCAGTGGCACGGGATAAGGTGCAATCACTAACATGACTAAATCGATAATGGCATCATTGGCTAACATAAAGCCACAACGTGCGCCGGCCAATGCAAATGCTTTTGATAAGGTGCGCAGTACCACAAGGTTAGGGTAGGTGCTAAGCAAATCTGCCACGCTGTATTGGGGGCAAAACTCAATGTAGGCCTCGTCTACCACCACAATGGCATTGGGCGCAGCTTGAATGGCTTGCTCAATATCTGCTTTCGCGATAACCGTACCCGTAGGGTTATTTGGGTTACAAATAAACACGATTTTGGCATTGCCGATTTGCGCAGGCCATGCAGCGGGTAGCTGATAGCTTTCGGTTAAACTTAACGCCGTGACACTGACATTAAATGTGGCAGCGCTAATGGCGTACATGCCATAAGTTGGCCCAAAACAAGCAATACTGTCGACACCTGGTACGCAAAAAGTGCGGATTAATAATTCAATCGCTTCATCTGCGCCGCGACTGGCAATAATGTTGCTGGCCTTTACGCCGGAATACTGGCTGTATGCATTAATCAGCTCTGGGGGTTGGCATTCTGGGTAACGGTTCACTTTATCTAACTCACTATTGTTAAACGGTGACTCGTTAGCGTTAATCCAAATATCACCACGGCCACCAATACGTCTGGCACTTTGGTACGGGGTTAACGAGAGTAATTCTGGTCGGGCCAACTGTTTAGGGTCAAATGGCGCTGCTGTTTTTGGGCTCATGGCTATGTTCTCTAATTCACTAAACTATCATTGTTGTAGACTGGCTAAACGAATTGCGATGGCATTTTTATGGGCATCTAGCAGCTCATTTTCAGCCAGTACCATGACACTTTGACCTAAGGTTTGTAAGCCGGCTTGACTGAGCTCTTGCACGGTAAAGCGGCGGCTGAAATCAGCGAGCGATAAACTTGAAACCGAGCGACTGTAACCATAGGTGGGTAATACATGGTTGGTGCCGCTGGCGTAATCGCCAACAGATTCGGGGGTATAAGCCCCTAAGAACACTGAACCTGCACCGCGAATGTGTCTTAATACGTCTCGAGGTGCAGCAGTTTGAATAATCAAATGTTCTGGGCCATATAAGTTAGATACTTTAGCGGCTTGCGACATATCGCTGACAACAATACTGCGGCTACATTCTAATGCGGTGGCGGCAATGTCTTTACGGCTCAATTTGGCAAGTTGTTCAGTTAACGCTTGGTTGACCGCGTTTGCTAAATCAACTGAGTCTGTCACTAACATCACTTGTGAATCAACCCCATGTTCTGCTTGTGACAGTAAATCTGAAGCGACAAATGCTGGGTTTGCGTCTTTGTCGGCTATCACCAATACTTCAGACGGGCCTGCTGGCATATCAATTGACACACTGACACGGCTGTCTTGTGACACTAAACGTTTGGCTTCAGTGACATATCGATTACCAGGGCCAAAAATTTTGTCTACGTTTGGCACAGATTCGGTACCAAATGCGAGTGCTGCAATGGCTTGGGCGCCACCCACTTGAAATATGTCGGTAATGCCACACACATTGGCAGCATAGACAATGGCATCATTAATGGGTGGTGGGCTTACTAATACACGTTTTTCACAGCCGGCGATTTTTGCGGGTAATGCAAGCATCATTACGGTAGAGATAAGTGGCGCAGTACCGCCGGGTATATATAAACCAACACGCTCAATTGGCTCGCTTCGAAGCTCACAACGCACTCCCGCTTGGGTTTCAATATCCACACCATTAAACACTTGGGCTTTATGGAATGTTTCAATGTTGGCCACCGCTTGAGCTACAGCTTGTTTAACATCGTCACTCACACGATTACATGCGGCACTAATTTGTTCTGCAGTTAATGCCAGCTTGGTGAGTTCAACACCATCAAAACGTTTGTTAAAGCTAATTAACGCCGCGTCACCTTGGCTGTTTACTTGTTCAATAATATCGCGTACACCTTGCTCAACACTGGCGTCACCGATGAGAGGTGAACGCGCTAACGTTTGTTGTTGCTCAACTTTTGATAAAGACGCCCAATCGAGAATTTGCATGTGTTACCCCATCATTTTTTCAATTGGCATAACAAGAATTGAACTTGCACCAAGGGCGGTTAATTCTTCCATTGTGTCCCAGAATAAATCTTCACTACTTACCACGTGAATGGCCACGCGATTAGTATCGTCATTTAATGGCAATACCGTTGGGTTCTCAGCGCCTGGCAATAGGGCTACAATTTGATCTAAGGTTTCAAGTGGTGCGTGCAATAAGATGTACTTACTTTCGCGAGCACGAATTACCCCATTCATGCGTGATAAAATTTTGTCGATTAACGCTTGTTTCTCCGGTGTTTGATCTTCGTTTGATTGAATGATGCAGGCCATTGAGCGGTAAATGACTTCTGTTTCATATAAGCCATTAGCTTCAAGTGTGGCACCGGTTGAAACCAGATCACAAATACCGTCAGATAAGCCTGCTCGTGGGGCAACTTCTACTGAACCTTTTAACATACAGTCACTGTAGTTAATGCCTTTTTCTTGCATAAAACGACGTAGCAGATTTGGGTAAGAGGTGGCAATGCGCAGACCTTCAAGTGAGGTGGCATCTTTGTAATCAAATTCATTTGGTACCGCTAAAGATAAACGACAAGCCCCAAAATCTAAATCACGTAATTTAGTACATCCAGCAGGCTTACCTGCAAGTTGTCGTTCAATTTGTTCTTCTTCTAGTACGTTTTCACCAATGATGCCTAAGTCAACAACGCCGTCCATGACTAAACCTGGGATGTCATCATCACGAACGCGTAATAAATCAATTGGCATGTTATCAGCGTGAGCGATAAGACGTTGTTCATTAACGTTGAATTTAACGCCACAGCTTTTCAGTAGCTGTTGTGACTCTTTTGATAAACGTCCTGATTTCTGAATGGCGATGCGTAAACGCTTTGACTGACTCATGTGATACTTCCTTAATATATTTAAATAAAATGTCGAAAAATTTAAAAGCTTAAAAAATAATGCTGTAGAAAACAAAAAACCCCTGAAATTCCTTCCAGGGGTTTATGTGAAAATATGTTCACCACCAGAAGGATAACGTCCTCCGGCAGTAAGCATCCGAAGGCTACCGCATATGGTGATGATGATGGATTGTAGTCACTTGGATGTTCATAAATGTTCTCTTAGTTTTGTCTTAAAAAATCACTTTAAATGAGGACTTATTCACTCACTTAATGTCGTATAAAACGACTTGCAGTTAACTTAACCGCATTTATGCTTGTTTGCAATAGTGAACAAAGCATAAATGCCATTTAATTCCCAAATATATTGCATAAGTTATGCATTGCACCTCCATGATGATTTTTACTCATGATGGGTGCGCGATATTTAATCGCCTCATGGGTTTATGGATAAATCATATTGGATGAGGTGAGCTGTAGTTGCATTTGATTACTGATGTCTGCTTTTTGGCTAGCGGTTAATTGTGTTGAGTTATCAATGGCAATCAATGCATTTTTTTTATCAAAAGCATTCCACACATTAACCGTACTAATAATGGATTCTAAACGGGCACTGGTATCGCTAATGCGTTCAGCGACATTAAAGGCTTGCTGTGGATCGGTTTGGGTTAACTGATTCGCTCGTTGACGATAGGCAATGTCTTTATTGTCGTCAGATAGGGATGCAATAGATTGTAAAAAAGTAGACTCGGAATGCTCAACAAGAGCATAACTGGCGTTAATGATGATATCGCGCTGCACATTAACCTCGTAATCATCAATGCGTGCAAGCATCATATCTGGCTCGACACTGGCAATTTCTGCTACTGCACTGTTGTAATAATCCTGGTTGAGCTCGTAAGTTTGTTTTTGGTTATTTAAAAAGACTAAAGCGGCTTCAGGATCGGTTTCAGCCATTTTACGAGAAATAATAAAGACGCCGCTGGCACGCTGTTCTGTGGCAATGTTGTCTAGCCAATCGACGGCTTCTTGGACATTTTTGTCAACTAATTGATACACCATCGAAGTGACAAGGTAATTAGTTGACTCATTTAATGGTAATGATGATATTAAGCTAGCCGCTTCGCTAGGGGATTGCTCGATATAGTAGTACATCGTATTTAAATACATTTTGAGCGTGGAGGGATTTTCGGGTTGTTGTTTTAGCCACTCAAATGCCCCTATTGCGTCAGTACTGGCCCATGAGTCAACAATCGACATCATGACAGCGGTTTTCATCGGCTCAACGGTGAGTAAGTCAACATCGCTTAATGCTTGCAGGGGATTAACTGAGGCTAAGCCGCGCAAATAACTGTCAACCAATGATTCGTATCCGTCAGTGTTATTTTGCTCCGTTATCCATGAGATCACATTGGAGAATTGTTTTTTGCCGGCAATTTCTAAAATAAAGCCATATAAGTCATCATGTTGCGTATCTTGGGCAATAAATAGGGCTTCTAAAGGGTCTTGTTCAGCAAGCTGCAATATTCTAAAAATGGACATGTAAGGCGTGCCATCTCGTGATATTGATGCTTTCATCGCTTCTCGATCATGGCCTGTGTTATCGTACTGTAGTGATGTACTCATATTTGTCTTGGATGAAACGCTCACCCCTGTGGGCTGAGATATTACGGTATCAGTGCTGATTGTTTGCTGCACTGGGTGATTATCAGCATTATTTTGCCAAATTAGCGGATAGCTTAAAAAGCCGACAACCCAACTGATCGCCACCACAATTAACCATTTCATTTTTTGCTTTTCCTTAAGCACAATTCGCTTTTAAACTGTTAATAGCATAGATGTCATCTAACGGTATTATGATGCATTAGCAATTGCAATCATTTGTGTCAGTTAGCTTATACCAATCCGCATTAGAATTTGCTCTTTTAGCGAAAGTTATCAGTGAGGTATTCGAGGCAGCCTTTTGAGGGCATAGTGCACTGCACTACGTTAAGAAAGGCTAACAAAGAAGACCACGCTGATAAATTCGCCCTTCGGGGTTGCGTCACAAACCCCATTACGGCTTCAAATGACTTTGATGTAGATGACTACACCTGCAGTCATTTTCATTGTACTGGGTCTAGTGACGCAGCCTAAAATAGATCACATTCTAATAAGGATTGGTATTAATTGTTGCTTAAACATCAATTTTTATTAATGTGAATAGAAGCTTGTATAGGCAGTGTAATAGGATATTAGAGATCAGTACCATGCGTAAAAGTGATAAAAAAATAGATAATCAATTGAGGCTAGCGTTAACTGATGTGTGCGAGCATGCCCTTGAGCTTTATTCAGGCTTTGAGTGGATTACCCATAGCGTAGACTATGGCTCGTTTCCTAAAAGTTTACGCATAGTGTGTGTGTTTGATACTGAGCAGCAGTTAAGGCAATTTAATCATCAGGGGCATAAAGCCACGTTGTTAGCCCATATTAAACACAACCTAACAGACGTTGGCATTGTACTTCACAATATAGATAAACAGGTCAGTTTTGATACTGAAACCGCTTGCCAACAACAGCATCACGGTAACTGGGCATTACGCTTAAGTGCAACTATTATTAACAACAAGTTCCATTAATGATGATGTTGATTTAGCTAAACGTGTGAAACGTGTCTAAATGATTGTAAAAATGTAAAATATGGGCAAGTTTATAATCTGCTTTGTTTAATTCACCGTAAGCAAAATGGGGTGCCAACATTCCCTGGTACTGCCCAAAATTTGTTAGAGAGTTCAAAAACCTTGTCAGTGCTTGTTTCACATCAACATCAGGTTCAAGTGCAGGCGCTGCAGGTATCGCTTCACTCAGATTGTGTGTCATTGCGCCTTTTGTGGCAAATGCGGTAAAGGCTAGTGCCCCCAAGGTGTGCTTATACCAATCCGCATTAGAATTTGCTCTTTTAGCGAAAGTTATCAGTGAGGTATTCGAGGCAGCCTTTTGAGGGCATAGTGCACTACGTTAAGAAAGGCTAACAAAGAAGACCACGCTGATAAATTCGCCCTTCGGGGTTGCGTCACAAACCCCATTACGGCTTCAAATGACGTTGATGTAGATGACTACACCTGCAGTCATTTTCATTGTACTGGGTCTAGTGACGCAGCCTAAAATAGATCACATTCTAATAAGGATTGGTATTAAATACAGCTGATTTATGTTGCGGAAATCCGATCATAGAAAATTCGGCACTTTGCGCACAATGGCTAAACACCTGGGCACTATTCCACTCACCCGTGCTCATGCTTGCTAGTTGCTCTGAAGGAAGAGTGAGCATTACATTAAGTTTGGCTTTTAAACTAGTAAGATTAAGTAAGCTTGAATCGTTACCTTGGCTTAATCACAATGTACTTGCCCCAGTGACGCCAGTCGCCGCTCCGATTAGTCCCAATTTTATAAACTGTCTGCGCTGCATTATTCATCCTCAATATTGGTTTCATTGATACGCGTAAATTTAATCTCAAAGCCTTGGCTATCTTGACCACTGACGGCAACGCGGATGTGTTCACTGTCGATAAAATGATATTCAATTTTATTAGGGAAGTTATGATCATGGTTTTCAAACACCGCTAACGCACCTTCACAAGAGGTTAGTTTAAAGGCTACAGGCAACGGGTTGTGAGCCACGTTTGCGAGATAATAGATCCCTTCGGGCATGTTGAATAAACTAAGCGACTCATTATGTTGCCATTGGTCGGTGTAAGTTTCACCACTGCCTTCAAATGTATTGTCACTGACTCGGTGCCATTGCTCTTGTAATGTACTGTGCGCTTGCACGCTTTGCCATTTTCCTAACAGACCACTTAGCTGATTGAGGTTATCGCATGGCTTAGCTATGGTGCTAAACGAGGATATGAGCATTAGCATTACCAGTAATAATTTCATGGGGAACTCGTCTTTTTTTATTTGTTAAGCTTACGTGGTTTTGGGGCATAAACCAGCTCAGATAACCAATTACATATTTATGTTGTGATTAATAGTTGGAACATAAGCGTGTTATCAGCATAATACTCAACAATTTCAGCTAGTGTTTGTCGGCCATTTGAGGGCATTTTGAGCTCAAGACTTACTCAAACCGTGATCCACCAGTTTAGCCAAAGCGGTGCCTTGGCTAAAAATGTGCACAACTATCATAACCGCCAAAGTCAAACCGACATGGCGGTGGCGGTAAGTGAGGCTATTAGCCAAAAACAAAATATCATCCTTGAGGCCGGTACCGGCGTTGGTAAAACCTTTGCGTACTTAATCCCAGCCATTCTCAGCGGTAAACAAGTGGTGGTTAGCACTGGCAGTAAAAACTTGCAAGAACAGCTGTTTTTAAAAGACTTACCGGCATTGCTAGTAATGTTAGATATGCACGTACCCATAGCATTACTTAAAGGGCGTAATAACTATTTATGTCAGTTACGTCTTGAAAAACAAATGCAAAATGCCGCTCATTTTAGTGACCATTATATCGATGATTTACTCAAAATTAATCAATGGGCTAATTTAAGTAAAGACGGCGATATAGGCAACTTAACCTCGGTTGCAGAACATTCCGAAGTGTTACCCAGTGTGATAAGCACCAAAGAAACCTGCATCGGTAAAAAGTGTGAACATTACGATGTGTGTTTTACTCGTAAAGCACGTGTGCGCGCTATGGAAGCAAAAGTCATTGTCGTTAATCATCACTTGTTTTTTGCAGATAGGTTGCTCAAAGACACCGGGTTTGCTGAATTATTGCCTGACCCCGATGTGGTTATTTTTGATGAAGCCCACTTAGTGCCAGACATTTGTATTAATTACTTTGGTAGCCATATTTCAAGCCGTGAAATAGACAGCTTACTCAATGGGATTGTCAAACTTCATCGAGAGGTGATCCGCGACAGCATTCAAATTGAGCAATTAGCCCAACGAGGCTTGCTGGCATTAAGTGATTGGCATAACGCCATGTATGACAATCAAGTAACCGACTGGCGTAAAGTATCGGCTAATAAAAAGTTAGCTACAGTGTCTTGGGCGTTGCAGCAAGCACTAGCTGACTTGGCAAGACTGATTACCCATCATCTAGGGCGCGATGATCAACTTGATTTAGCCTTTGAACAACTTCACGAACTTGCTGAAAAACTACAAGACTATTTCGAGTGCAAAGACATGCAAGCGGCCTACAGCGTTGAGTTAGGCGCAAGGTTTATCATGTTAAGGCTAAGTCCAATCAATGTGGCCAAGCAATGCCAACAATTATTTGACTCAAACACCCGGTGGATTTTTACTTCAGCCACATTACAGGTCAACCGCAGTTTAGCGCACTTTGCTAACGAGTTAGGCCTAGCATCAGCCAAACAAGTCATTTTAGACAGCCCGTTTGACTACCCTAATCAAGCAATGTTCTGTGTACCGAGACATTTAGGTAAAGTAGGGCAATCACAACATACGGTTAAACAATTGGTTGATGTGTGTGTTCAAGCCATCAATGCGGCACAAGGCCGAACGTTTATTTTGTTCACCAGCCATCACATGCTTGAGCAAGTTGCTGTTTCCTTACAAAGTCGTATAGCTTATCCATTATTGGTACAGGGACAGGCGAGTAAACAAAGCTTATTGAATAAATTTAGGCAACTTGGCAATGCGGTTCTACTCGGCACCAGTAGTTTTTGGGAAGGGGTAGATGTGCGCGGTAAATTATTAAGTTGTGTCATCATCGATAAATTACCGTTTGTCTCGCCTGATGATGCGCTTTATAAAGCCCGTGCTGCGAATGCTGAACGTCAGGGATTCGATCCGTTTAGTCATATATCGTTACCCCAAGCGGTGATTAGTTTAAAACAAGGTGTTGGCCGCCTTATTCGCGATGAGAAAGACCGTGGCGTGCTGATTTTATGCGACAACCGAATTGTTAATCGCGCTTATGGCCAAGCTTTTATAAATTCACTACCTCCAATGCAGCGCACACGTGATTTAGACAAAGCGCTGCAATTTTTAAAACACATCCCTTAAGCTTTTTAAAACACGACGCATCAGTTATCATATTCGGCTTATTTGATGTTTTTACTGGGTACTTTTTTATAATGTCACAGCTGTTAACCATACTCGCGCTTGATACCTGCACCGAAACCTGCTCTGCAGCGCTCACTGCCAACGGCAAAGTGTTTGCCCAGATTGCTGATGCCCCACGTGAGCATAGCCAGCGTTTATTACCTATGGTAGATGACGTATTAGCACAAGCCCAAGTGACATTAGCCGATATTGATTTAATTGCATATGGCCGTGGCCCTGGCAGTTTTACCGGTATACGTATTTGTACCAGCATGACTCAAGGTTTAGCGTTAGGCCTTGATTTACCTGTGATAGGCATTTCAACACTTGCGGCAATGGCACAAGCTGCCATTACTGAAATGGGTGCCAATCAGGTACTCTGTTGTATTGATGCGCGTATGAATGAAGTGTATTGGGGGCAATATATTGCTCAAGATGGCATGGCAACATTAGTGGGTGAAGAACATGTCGGTTCGCCAGAGTCGATTGAATTGTTACTTGACCCAAGCCAAAATATACATGCTTGTGGAACCGGATTTGATGCTTATCCACAGCTGTTAACATTGTCACCTCAAACGGTGCCCTGTACCGAATCCTGTTATCCCGACGCTAAATATATGCTTGTTTTGGCTCAGCGAGGGCATCAACTAGGACTGCATACCAGTGTTGATGAGCTCGCACCTGTTTACTTGCGTGATACCGTTACATGGAAAAAACTTCCTGGTAGGGAATAGCCATTGGCGATATTTTGACATATTATTTGTGTTAATCACAAAGTAAGGTAACTGAACTGTTAATGGCAATTAATCCGGCACTCGCGACAGCACACAATCAATCAGGCCCAGTGAGCCTGAGTCAAGCTGTTGCCGGAAATCGACCCATTACACCAGCCAGTGACCCTATTGTTGTTAATCCTATTCCTGCAGATGCTGCTCAGCAAAACAATGATAGTCAAAAACTTGCTATTGTTGATGATGTGATTTTATCTGCAAAGCAACAAGCTCGCGTTGAATATGATCGTGACACCAGGAGTCAACGCGGCGCGATAGCCCAATATTTAACGACACAGCACTCAGCTAAGCGTGACGAAATCCAACAAATGGTCGGTATCGACTTATATGCCTAGTGCGGTTTCGGCAACCCCCAGTCGCAGCCGCTTTATGCTTGAATTGTTGGTGGCTTTTTTGCTGACGCGTTTGTCTTTCATTTCTATTCCTTTTAAATGGCTCGAAAGCTACTTTCATGAATTATCACATGGTATCGCCGCCTTATTAACCGGTGGCGTAGTGAGCCATATTCAGTTATTTCCTAATGGCGCCGGTTTTTGTTTTACCCAAGGTGGAAGCAGTATACTTATTGCTTATGCGGGTTATTTGGGCGCAGCATTATGGGGTTATGTGATCTTTTTATTAGCCACTAAAAAAAGCATTATCCGCTTTACACTTGGCTTACTCGGGTTTACGGTTGCGGCATCATTAGTCTTTTGGGCACGGGATCTACTCACCATTGCAATATTGCTCGTATTGGCAATACTTTTTTTGTTACCACTTAAATTAAAAAACAGTAGTGTGTTAAACACCTTACTGCGTATATTAGGACTCATGATAATTTTGAATGCCATGGCAAGCCCAATGGTATTATTAGGCTTAAGTGGTCAGGGCGATGCGGTCATGCTAGCACAGCTGACCTGGATACCTGCATGGATATGGGTCATGACCTGGCTATTATTTAGCGGATTAATGCTGTGGCTATGCTGGCAGAAAGTCGATTACAACAAGGGAGTAAGTAAATGAAACGTAACATGATGTTAGGTGCCTTAATGGGTTTATCGAGCCTAGGGTTAACAACAAACGTGCTTGCTGCAGATTCGGTATCCGCTCAAGTTGCTGCACCTCAAGTGAACGCCGCGTTAGCAAAAGCCGTGGCAAGTGAGTTCCGAACACCTGAAAATACGCTGCGTGATAAATACCGTCATCCTGCAGAAACCTTAGCGTTTTTTGATATAAAACCAGATCAAACCGTGATTGAACTATGGCCGGGCGGTGGTTGGTATGCTGAAATTTTAGCACCTTATCTAGCCGAAAAAGGTCAGTATGTAGCGGCAAATTTTGAAACACAACCGACTACAGACACCAAGCAAACTGCTTATTATAAATCGGCAGGTTTACGATTTGAAAAGTGGGCCAGTGACAACAAAGCCAGCGTCGGAAATGTACAATTTGTGACCTTAGATCCTCCGGCTAAATTTTCATTAGGAAAAGACAACTCTGCCGATCACGTGCTGACATTCCGTAACTTGCATAATTGGGCAATGAAAGGTGAGTTAGAAGGTGTGTTTAAAGCTGCCTATGATGTATTAAAAGTGGGTGGTTCTTTTGGTGTTGTTGAGCACCGTGCCAATGTCGGTATGGCAGCAGAAAGCGGCTATATGGATCAAAATCAAATGGTTGAGTTAGCTAACAAATATGGTTTTGAATTGACGGCTAGCTCAGAAATTAATGCTAACCCAAAAGACAGCAAAGATTACCCAAAAGGCGTGTGGACTCTTCCTCCACGTTTAGCCATGGGTGAACAAGATAAGCAAAAATACATCGACATTGGTGAAAGTGATCGAATGACACTGAAATTTACGAAAATAACATCTAAATAAGTTGAATAGGGGTCATCTACTGCGTTTATGCAGTGGATGATCTCTGTTATTTGAATGACTTCCTAATGGATCATTTATTCTGGTCTATGCCCAGTACATCAATAGTATATGTGCAGTCTCTGGCACCAATCCTTCGCCCCATCCAATGCCGATTACAGTAAAAAAGTGAACTAAGCATGCTGACACTTAACTCAACCGAATTTCAATTACCATTGGCGCATATTACCCTTGCGGCAAAGCGTTATGGTCAAACAGATAAGCCGATTATTTTGGCATTGCACGGCTGGTTAGACAACGTAGACAGTTTTATTCCTTTGGCTCATGCATTGGAACAGCAGGGCATACTTAATGCGTTTCAACTGATTTGCATTGACTGGCCAGGGCATGGTTTATCAGAACATCGCCCAGGACATTATCCTCTGCACTGGATTGATTACATTTATGATTTACATGCAGTGATTCAAGCGCTTAGACAAGATAATTATTCTATCACTCTGCTTGGGCACTCATTAGGTGGCATTGTCGCATCGGCTTATAATGCATGTATGGGAGACAATATTGAAAAATTGATTTTAATTGAAGCCCTAGCGCCATTATTTGAGTCTGCCAGCAATGCTAAAGCTCGATTACATAAAGGGTTACAGCAACAACAACGATTTAATCGACAATTGTCTCGGCCGACGCCAACGTATTCATCGATGGATGTTGCCATTCAAGCTCGCCATCAATTAACCGGACTGGCATTACCTTGGTGCGAGATGATTACCACGAGAAACATGCGATTAGTCAATGAAAAATGGGCTTGGAGAAGTGACCCTAGATTAAAGCTGGATTCTTTAAATCGGTTTACGTTTGAACAAGTTGACGGATTAATGACCATCAGTAATACCCCAACGCTATTTATCGCAGCTCAAGATGGCTATAAGCAACTTACTCTTACCGAACAACATGCAAATACCTGGTTTAGCGACATTAAAATGGTAACATTAGCCGGCGATCATCATCTACATATGGGGAATGCCAACCAGGTCGCAGAAACAATTGGAGCTTTTGTTCTAAATTAGTGCTTATGGCTGCTGAAATCGCTGTTATTTTGATTTCATTTATGTGATTATGGTCAAAAATTAAAACACTTGTATGATTATTGTCACTGCAATTTATGATTACAAGTAACATAAAAGCCTGCGATAACAATATTAATGATACGCAGTCGCTAAAAATTTTACCACTGACGGGGAATGCACGTCTTAGCACAGTGGGATTTATTAGGAGACACCTGTGGACCAGCCTTGGATTAATCACCTGCCTGAACACGTTCCGGCCGAAATCGACCCATCTCAATTTAGTTCTTTAGTACACATGTTTGAAGATTCAGTGGCAAAATATGCCGATCAAGCTGCATTTATCAACATGGGTGCGACGATGACTTATCGCAAACTTGAAGAACGCAGTCGCGCATTTGCGGCCTATTTACAAAATGATTTGCATTTAAATAAAGGTGACCGTGTCGCCATTATGATGCCCAATCTGTTGCAATACCCAATTGCATTATTTGGCATTTTACGCGCAGGAATGGTGGTGGTGAACGTTAATCCACTCTATACCCCTCGTGAACTAAAGCATCAATTAATCGACTCAGGTGCAAAAGCCATTGTTGTGGTATCAAATTTTGCTAATACCTTGGAAGAAGTGGTTGACCAAACCCCTGTTGAATCTGTCATTATTACGAGTTTGGGTGATCAGCTCAGTGCACCTAAACGTACCTTGGTCAACTTTGTCGTTAAGTACATTAAAAAGTTGGTACCTAAATACCATTTGCCACATGCCTTATCGTTTCGTGAGTCGCTCAGTAAAGGTCGGCGTTTACAATACATCAAAGCTGACATCAATGGCGATGATTTAGCGTTTTTACAGTACACCGGTGGCACTACTGGTGTGTCAAAAGGGGCAATGCTTAGCCATAAAAACGTGGTCAGTAATGTACTGCAAGCCAACGGTGCCTATTCGCCGGCATTAAATGACGGCGTTGAATTTGTGGTGACTGCATTGCCGCTTTACCATATTTTTGCGTTAACGGTGAACTGCTTATTGTTTTTACATAAAGGCAGCAAAAACTTGTTGATCACCAATCCACGAGACATTCCAGCATTTGTTAACGAGTTAAAAAAATACCCATTTACCGCTTTAACTGGGGTGAACACATTATTTAATGCATTAGTGAACAATGAAGAGTTTACTCAATTAGATTTTTCACGGTTAAAGTTTTCAATTGGTGGTGGTATGGCCGTGCAGCGTGCAGTGGCTGACAAATGGCAAAAAATAACTCAAACCCGTTTGCTTGAAGGCTATGGCTTAACAGAAGCATCACCGCTTGTGACCTGCTGTCCTTATAACTTAGACGGTTATAATGGCTCTATTGGTTTTCCTGCTCCCTCAACGTTAATTCAAGTTCGTGATGATGACGGTAATGTACTCGCGCAAGGTGAAACCGGTGAGTTGTTTGCAAAAGGCCCGCAAATTATGCAAGGCTATTGGCAACGTCCTGAAGAATCATCGAAAGTTATCGACAAAGAAGGGTGGCTAGCGACAGGTGATATTGGTTACATGGACGAGAAGGGTTTTTTCTTCATTGTTGACCGTAAAAAAGACATGATTTTAGTGTCTGGATTTAACGTATTCCCAAATGAAGTAGAAGAAGTCGTTGCGTTGCATCCTAAGGTCATTGAAGTGGCTGCTGTGGGCGTACCTCATGAAGCAAGTGGGGAGCTAGTTAAAGTGTTTGTGGTTGCCAAAGATAAATCTCTGACCGAAGAAGAGCTAATTAAGCACTGCCGACATCATTTAACGGGATATAAAGTGCCTAAGCTGGTAGAATTTAGGGACGAATTACCAAAAACAAATGTGGGTAAAATTTTACGCCGACAACTTCGAGATGAAGTTAAGAAAGCATAAAATGATAGCCGGCAATTAAGCCGGCTTTTTTATTATTGATTTTCTCATTTGTATTTTTTAGCGGAGCTTATTTTGTTAACGTTTGAATATATCAGTGATGATGCCAGCCTTTTATCATTAGTTGAGCAATACCAACAAAGTACCTTATTGGTACTTGATACTGAATTTGTCCGCACGCGAACCTATTATGCCAAACTAGGGCTTATTCAAGCCTATGATGGTAAAACCTTAGCACTAATCGATCCTGTGGCGATTACCGATCTCAGTCCATTTTGGCAATTACTCACAAACCAACAGATTGTGAAGTTAGTGCATTCTTGTAGCGAAGATCTTGAAGTTTTTGCTCATTACGGCGAATGTCAACCAAGTCCACTATTTGACAGCCAAATAGCAGCCAGTCTTGCTGGATTAGGTCACGGATTAGGCTATGCCAAGCTCGTAGAGGCTTGTTTGCAGGTTGAAATTGATAAAGGTGAGTCGCGTACCGATTGGATGAAGCGTCCACTGACAGAGGCACAGCTACAGTACGCTGCAAACGATGTGTATTATTTATATCAGTTGTACCCACAACTTCAACAAAAGCTTGCTGAAAACCAGCGTGAAGCTTGGTTGTTTGAGGAAGGGCAGCGCATGACCGAAGGGCGGATGTCATTACCAGACGGCGAGACCATCTACTTGAAAGTTAAAAATGCTTTTCAGTTAAACAGCCAACAATTAGCCTACTTAAAAGTGTTAGCAAAGTGGCGTTTAAATAAGGCTGTTAATCGCAATCTGGCGCTAGGTTTTGTAGTTAAAGATCATGCATTAATTGCGTTAGCTAAAAAACAGCCGAGTACCCTAGCTGAGTTAAATCGTTTAACAGAGTTGACTGAGCAAGAAAAACGTATTCATGGTAAAGACTTATTGAGTGTAATGGCTACCGCCGATTTAGTTAACTTGCCTGAGGTTGTTGATATTGTCGCACTTAAATCAGGATATAAGTCGGCCTTTAAAGACATTAAAAATCGTTTAACGGAATTATGTGAGCGTGAAGCTGTGTCTCTCGAGTTTGTTGGGTCAAAACGGCATATACATGAATTTTTACTTTGGCTTTACCATAACAAGCAAACTGCAACACCATTACTGTTATGTGGCTGGCGTGGTCAGCTTGTGAATGATCTATTGGCCGATGTACGCTTTGGCTAATTAGGCTAAAACCGATAAAAAAGGATACTCGCATTACGCCAGTATCCTTTTTTGTGCCCGCAATGTTGTAGCCGTTTACTTTGACTCTGGCAAGGTTACGTTAAGTTCTAATACCGATAAATTATCATCATTTTGGTCGAGTTGCACAGATACCTGGTCATCTGATATCTGTACATATTTACGGATCACTTCAATGATTTCTTGTTTCATCTTAGGGAAGTAATCGGGTGCACCGCGCTCTCCACGCTGATGAGCCACAATAATTTGCAACCTTTCCTTCGCCAACGATGCGGTATTGGTTTTTTTATTGCTTCTGAAATAATCAAGTATCGACATAGTTAGCTACCAAATATCCTTTTAAGGAATCCCTTTTTTTCTTCTGTTATAAATCGAACCGGTACATCTTCGCCCAATAAACGAGCAACAGTATCACTGTACGCTAAACCTGCATCACTTTCCTGATCAATAATGACCGGTACACCTGAGTTTGATGCTTTAAGTACTGATTGCGACTCGGGAATAACCCCAAGCAGCTCAATCGCTAAAATTTCTTTCACATCCTCAACGCCAAGCATTTCACCTGTTTTTACTCTAGCAGGAGAATAACGCGTCAGCAGTAAATATTCTTTAATCGGCTCAAGAGATTGCTCTGCACGGCGAGAGCGACTTTGTAACATGCCTAAAATACGGTCTGAATCGCGCACTGAGCTGACTTCTGGGTTGGTCGTTACAATGGCAATATCGGCAAAATACAGTGCCATCATCGCCCCTTGTTCAATCCCTGCTGGAGAATCACATACAATGTAGTCAAAATCTTTGGCTAAATCGTCTAATACGCGACCAACACCTTCTTTGGTTAAGGCATCTTTGTCGCGCGTTTGCGAGGCGGGTAATATAAACAATTTATCGCAGCGTTTATCTTTAATTAACGCTTGGTTTAAATTGGCTTCGCCATTAATGACGTTAACAAAGTCATATACTACACGACGTTCGCAACCCATGATTAAATCAAGGTTACGTAAGCCAATATCAAAGTCGATAACGACGGTCTTTTTGCCTTTTAAAGCTAACCCGGTGGCAATTGCTGCACTGGATGTTGTTTTTCCCACACCGCCTTTACCTGATGTGACAACAATAATTTGCGCCATTTTGTTTTATATCCTTTTATTTGCCAATTATTGGGGCAATGATTCTACTGTGAGAGACTCGCCATCAAGGCGGACACAACCTCTTTGATTGAGAGCGTATTGTTGTAAATGTTCTGTTAACCAATACTGTCCTGCAATCGACACTAATTCTGCTTCTAGCGAATTTGCGATAATCACACTTTGATTATCACCCGCAGCACCTGCCATGGCTTTGCCACGCAAGGCTCCATAGATATGAATGCTACCATCAGCAATGACTTCTGCGCCATTACCAACTGCACCAAAAATGATTAAATCAGCATTTTGTGCGTATATTTGTTGGCCAGAACGCACATTTTGCTTAACAATTTTAGTGGCGCGTTTAGGTAACTCAGCTTTTGGTGCTTGTTTACCCGATTTAACCACGGCAATGGCCATTTCTTTTGCTTGTTCTATTTGTTCTTTACTGGCATCGGTAATACCAACAATAATTAAATTTCGGTCAGTTAATAATTGTTTGAGCGCGTAAAAATCAATTTGAGCATGCTGGATGGCAGATAGGTTTAATACCAGAGGAGCACCCAGAAAAAATTGAGGCGCTTGAGCCAGTTTGTTATCCAATTCAGCTGCGATAAGGTCGAGATCGTGATGATTAATATGCAGTACTGATAATGTAAAAGACGTGGCTTTTAATTCGAGATTTTGTTTAGCCATCCCGGCATTGTTCTCCAAACATCAGTTAGAAACTGATTTACAATTATTTTCTTTAGTCTCCATGTTATAGTGTGCTTAGTTGACTATCAAGTTTGAACCTTTGGAAATTTACACTAAAATGATTTGTGCAGTATATAAAAGCAGTAGAAAAGCCGATACGTACCTTTTTGTCAAAAAACGTGATGTTTTTGATGATGTTCCAGAACCGTTAATGGAAATGTTTGGCACACCAATGTTAGTGATGGTTTTCCCATTATCTAAGCGTGATCATCTTGGTATTGCTGACATAGACAAAGTCAAAAGCTCACTAGAAGAAAAAGGCTTTTATTTACAAATACCGCCACCCATTATGAATTTGCTTGAACAACATAAACAAGAGATAGGTTTTAAACAATAAACAGAATCTCTTGAGGAGTAAACAGGACTCATATGATTCTAAAAATCATTTTAAGCGCAATTATTTACTTCTTCACTTCTCATTTGGTGGTCGCTAATAATAGCCATCACCAATTTGAAGATTACCTACTTTCCCTACAACAGCAAGCTATCAGTGCCGGCGTATCGCCTTTGTTAGCCGAACGCTTAGTTAGCGATATCAAAATATTCAAAAAAGCCAATATCGATAATGATTTACAACATACCCTTGAAACCTATATACCGCAAATGGTCCCTGAAATCAGTGTCAGTACTGGCAGAGCCATGCTTCAACAACATGAAACCTTGCTTAGTAACTTAAGCGAGCGCTACCAAGTGCAACCACGGTTTATGATTGCATTGTGGGGCATTAACTCGCGTTTTGGTGAGCGTCCTGGTCGGTTTCCAGCTTTATCGGTACTGGCCTCGTTAGCCTTTAACGGTGAGAATCAGCTCTTTTATGTCGATGAGTTTATTGCTGCGCTTAAGCTCATTGAGCAAAAAAAGTTTGATGTAAATGCACTTAAAAGCTCATCGACTGGAGCCATGGGGCAAATGCAAATGATGCCCTCACAACTACTGAGTTACCTTGTTGATGGTGATAACGATGGCCATTTTGATATTTGGAATAGCACAGATGATGCTTTTGCGAGTGCTGCAAATATGCTTAATCAGCAAGGATGGCAGTTTGATGCAACTTGGGGTAGGCAAGTTAAAGCGACAATGATGCTAGATCCTAGCTTGTTAGGGCTAGCCAGTACCCATACTTTTTCACAATGGCAAGCATACGGGATTAAGCGCTTTAATGGAAAAAATCTACCGCAGCGAGATGACATTAATGCTTCACTCATTGCGCCCGATGGCCCTCAGGGACGCTATTATTTAGTGTATGACAACTTTCGATTGTTAGATCAATTCACCTCATCGTTACATGATACTTTAGCGTTAACCTATCTTTCTGAAAAAATTAAGCAGTAACCGTACTGGTTTTAGGTGTAAAATAGCGACAAATTTAAATCAATAGCCAGTTAGATAGACAATGATGACTCAGTTTTGGACAACCACTCCGCTTGAACAAATGACCCCCGTACAATGGGAGTCTCTTTGTGATGGCTGCGGAAAATGTTGTTTAAATAAAATAATCGATGATGAAACCGACGAGCTTTATTACACCAATGCCGCCTGCCATTTATTAGACAGTGAGAGTTGTGGCTGTCGACGCTACATTGAGCGTTTTAACTATGTGCCAGAATGTACCGCGATTACGCCAGAGAATATCAGCGAGTTAACCTGGTTACCTAATAGCTGCGCTTACCGACGTTTACATTTAGGTAAAGGCTTGCCTAGTTGGCATCCGCTTTTAACCGGTAGCAAAGATGCCATGCATGCAGCGGGCATTTCTGTGCAAGGTAAAACGGTTAACGAGATGAAAGTAAAATACCTAGAAGACTGTATTGTATTGTGGCCATTGTTGGATGTTGAATAGCCAAATTACAGCCTATCATTGTGGCTCTATTAACAAAAAAAGACCTGTTTGAGGTCTTTTTTGTTAATAGAGCCACCTAGCTACTTAAGTGGTTTTACACTCGGAACCAGCATGATTAACCAAATCACGCCATAAATAGCAAAACACACCATCATCCATTGTGCCATGCTCACCGACAACCAAGTCCAAGGTAAATCACTGCACATACCTGTAGGTGAAAATACTGAAGGTAACCACACATCTAATGGCATAAAGCTTGGAAATTCAGGGTAAAAAGAGCATGTTGCAAAAGGTGATGGGTTCACCTGCATGTCGTTAAGTTCATAGGCTAAACGAAATCCCCACACTGAAGATACCGCCCAGCTCACTAACCCCACAAAGCGGAAAATCCACCGTTTAGGTTGTAGCATGCCAATCAGTCCGGCCAATATTAGCCCCAGAACGGCAACTCGAACATAAATGCACATAACACAGGGCGCTAGATCCATAACGTACTGAAAAAACAGGGCGGCAAGTTCTAACACTACACCTGATAGGGCAAGCAATCCCCATGATAAACGGCCACGACAAAAAAGTTGTAACGCTGACAAGTGTTGCTCCTAATACAATGTGAAGATAAAAAAACACCCTCAATTGAGGGTGTTCAAAAGGGTGTGTCGACTTTAAGATAATTTATCTATTAAGTCTATTCCTCTTGGGTGTGCTACCGTATTAATGACCGCTAACCATACCGCCCAAATCTTTCGCCGAATGGTGAATAATCCAGTGATTGTCATAAAGCCCTTGGGTCATATCGGTTAAAAACCCCGTTTCAATTGCAAGCACACCGACGATTGATAATACAATGGTGTACGGTAATGCCATCCACACCATACGACCATAAGAGAGTCGAATAAGTGGAGCAATAGCTGAGGTTAATAGGAATAAAAATGCTGCTTGGCCATTTGGTGTGGCAACCGATGGTAGATTAGTACCAGTGTTAATTGCGACAGCAAGCAAGTCGAACTGATCGCGAGTAATTTGGCCGCTTAATAAAGCCGATTTCACTTCATTAATGTAAACCGTACCCACAAACACGTTGTCACTCACCATAGACAGTAAGCCGTTAGCAATATAGAAAATGACTAACTGCATATTACCTTCATAGCTCAGTGCCCATTGAATCACTGGCGCAAATAATGCTTGGTCAATGATCACACCGACAACCGCAAAAAACACGGCTAATAATGCGGTAAAGGGTAGCGCTTCTTCAAACGCTTTACCTAACGCGTGCTCATCCGTTACACCATTAAACGCAGTGGCTAAAATGATGACAGATAAGCCGATCAAACCGACAGAGGCTAAATGCAATGCTAAGCCAACAATCAACCACACACCGATTAAGGCTTGAATCACCAATTTCATTTTATCTTGGTTGGTTCTGTGTGAGTCTTCGTGTGCTGCATAATCAGTTAAAATACGATGAACCGCATCTGGTAACTGTGCGCCGTAGCCAAACCATTTGAATTTTTCAACAAGGAAGCAGGTTAAAATACCGGCAGCTAAAACTGGCATTGTTACTGGTGACATACGTAAGAAGAACTCACCAAACTGCCAATGAGCTTGCGCAGCAATGATTAAGTTTTGCGGTTCGCCCACCATGGTACACACACCACCTAAGGCAGTACCAACACCAGAGTGCATTAATAAGTTACGTAAAAAGGCCCTAAATGCTTCTAACTCATCATCATTGAGTTGCCCTGATGATTCTGATGTATGGTCATGGCCATCGTTATCACTAAAACTCTTGCCTGAGGCCACTTTGTGATAGATAGAGTAGAACCCCACCGCGACAGCAATAATCACTGCAATAACCGTTAATGCATCTAAGAATGCAGATAGAAAAGCTGATGCGGTACAAAACATCAAAGACACGATAATTTTTGAGCGGACTTTGGTGATCATTTTGGTAAACACGAACAGCAAAAGCTGTTTCATGAAATAGATACCCGCAACCATGAACACTAACAGTAGAATAACTTCTAAGTTGGCTTCAATTTCATGCAGTACTTGCGTGGGGGATGTCATTCCAATCATGACCGCTTCAATAGCGAGTAATCCACCCGGTTGTAATGGATAACATTTTAATGCCATCGCAAGGGTGAAAATAAATTCTACGACTAACACCCATCCGGCGACGAATGGACTAACGTAGAAGAACAGCAGGGGATTGATGACTAAAAATGCCAAAATTGCATATTTGTACCACTTAGGCGAATTGCCTAAAAAGTTAACAAACAGCGCCTGACTCTTGGTTGCCTGCATTGCAGCCTCTCCAGTATTGTTATTGTGACAGTATTGGTACCATTTTTGATAACAAACAACACATCATTATTTTCAACAAGTTTGGGAGAATAGAGGCAAGTTCATATTTAAAACTTGATGAAAATCAATATTTCATTAATTTTCATTAAAACCCTAGGCACGTCATTGGTATAAAACAGCCTGCTCTTTGTTGTAAAATAGCGATGTATTGCCTTAACAAACAATGCGTTAATTCACCTTTGGATCTGGTGTACGCGATATGGCCATTAAATTTGCCGTTAGTGTAGCTTAAGTAAAATCGAATTGTAATCTCGTTGCTTGGGCAAATAATCTTACATCGCACTAACAAAACAGCTACATGAGTATATACTAAACTTGGTTGATTTTATCGAGTAAAATCGCCATATCATGATGATTCTAGTGGAGTAATGTGAGCTCTATTCAATAAATCAAATTTGAGTGATTTTCTGCAGGTTAAAAAATGTGCTTTAAAAGTATTGTGAATAAACAATGGTTTTTATTTTCTACCGCTCTGGTATGATCAGTACAATAGTTTCGCCATTGTTTAGCAATAGGATATGAAGGCTAATGATCATCAATGCCAAAGGCCCAGCAAGTTTTGCTGAGAAATACATTGTTCGTTCCATTTGGGAAAATAAGTTTCCACCCGGATCCATTTTACCGGCAGAACGTGAGCTTTCTGAACTCATCGGTGTCACTCGTACTACGTTACGTGAAGTACTTCAGCGTTTAGCTCGCGATGGTTGGTTAAAAATTCAACACGGCAAACCAACCCAAGTGAATAACTTTTGGGAAACCTCAGGACTTAATATTCTTGAAACCATTGCTGACTTAAACCCTGATGGATTTCCATTATTAGTCGATCAACTTATGTCTGCACGTGGCAATGTCAGTAATATTTATTTCCGGGCATCTATTCGCCATAATCCTGAAAAAGTGGTTGAGGTACTTGCGGGTATTCATAGCCTAGAAAACGATGCTGAAGCTTATGCAGAATTCGATTATCAATTACATCACACCTTGGCTTTTGCCTCAGGTAATCCTTTATACGTATTGATATTAAATGGTTTTAAAGGTTTATATAACCGAGTAGGCCGTTTCTACTTTTCAAGCCAAGAAGCGCGGGAGTTAACTATGCGCTTTTATGTTAAACTTGAGCAACTTGCTAAAGATAAAAACTATAGCGATGTGCCTGCGTTAATGCGTAATAATGGCATTGAAAGCGGTAAGTTATGGCAAAAGTTACGTGATGACATGCCTGCTGAAATCGGTCACGACAATAGTTAATGACTTAACGAATGATTTGACATTGTTCCGTGAAATAAAAAAGCCAATCGTTGAGTGATTGGCTTTTTTAATTTATGCGATGACATCGTGTGAATGGATTCTCTCTTCTGCCGTGTCGGGACAACTTGAGATGACTTTTATCATACCCAGTTCATCCACTTGTTCTAACTTTACATTAAAGCCCCACAAGCGATGTAAGTGCTTGAGCACCTCTTGATGATTGTCGGCCAACGGGATGTTATCAAATGGAATGTAGCGTAACGTAATAGAGCGGTCACCATTGACTTGGACCTGTTGTACCTGAATATTGGGTTCAATATTGGATAAATTATACTGCTGCGACAATATATTACGAATGTCTTGATACCCCTGCTCGTCGTGTATAGCGGAAACCGCGAGGTGACTGCGTTTTTCATCGTCTAAAATGCCAAATAATTTAAAGTCTCTAATCACTTTAGGGGATAGATATTGGCTAATAAAGCTCTCATCTTTAAAGTTTTGCATTGCAAAATGCACGGTTGTTAACCAATCACTTCCGGCAATATCAGGAAACCAATGACGATCCTCATCCGTAGGGGTTTCGCAAATACGTCTAATATCGACAAACATTGCAAAACCAAGAGCATAAGGGTTAATCCCATTGTAATACGGACTGTTGTAAGCGGGTTGAGCAACAACCGCTGTGTGACTTTGTAAGAACTCTAGTATAAAGCGGTCACTGACTTTGCCTGTATCGTATAGGTGGTTCAAAATGGTGTAATGCCAAAATGTAGCCCAACCTTCATTCATGACCTGAGTCTGTTTTTGCGGGTAAAAATATTGCGCCATTTTGCGCACAATTCTAACTAGCTCACGTTGCCAGGGGGCTAATAAAGGGGCGTTTTTTTCAATAAAATACAATATGTTCTCTTGCGGCTCCTCTGGGAAGACCTTGTCAGTCTTTTGTGATGCTTGTTGCGGTTGAGTCGGTATAGTGCGCCACAAATCGTTAACTTGGGTTTGCAGGTAATCTTCACGCTCTTTTTGACGGGCCTGTTCTTCTTTAAATGATACTTCGGCAGGGCGCTTATAGCGGTCCACGCCATAGTTCATTAAGGCATGGCAGGAGTCTAGCGTTAATTCTACTTGCTCAATACCGTATTTGACTTCACATTCTCGAATGTAATTCTTGGCAAACACTAAGTAATCGATAATGGAGCTGGCGTCTGTCCAGGTTTTAAACAAATAGTTATTTTTAAAAAAGCTATTATGTCCATAACAGGCGTGAGCCATGACAAGTGCCTGCATGGTGATGGTGTTTTCTTCCATTAAATAAGCGATACAAGGGTCTGAATTAATCACTATTTCATATGCAAGGCCCATTTGGCCGCGCTTATATCCTTGCTCGGTTTCAATAAAACGTTTGCCAAAAGACCAATGAGTATAACCAATGGGCATACCAATGCCGGCATAGGCATCCATCATTTGTTCGGCAGTAATGATTTCTATTTGATTCGGATAGGTGTCTAACTTAAAAAACTTAGCCGCATTGGCAATTTCGTGTTGGTATTTTTCCAGTAAGTCGAATGTCCATTCGGGTCCATCATCCAACGGTTTACGGGTTGCTTTAACCATGATTTCCCCCTATACAGCTTGTTTTTTAAAGAGTTCGCGAAATACTGGATAAATGTCTTCGACTTCACGAATGTGTTGAACAGCAATATTATCAAATTGTTTTTGTAGATCTTGGTATTGGTTCCATAAGGTTTGATGGGCTCGGTGGGTAATTTCGATATAACTGAAATAACGCACTTTGGGCAAAATATGGGTAGCCAATAAGTCATGGCAGTGAGGCGAATCATCGGACCAATTATCACCGTCAGATGCTTGCGCTGCGTAGATATTCCATTCATTTTCGGGGTAGCGAGCTTGCTGAATGTCATTCATCAGTTTTAACGCGCTTGATACAATGGTTCCGCCAGTTTCTTGTGAGTAAAAAAATTCATGCTCGTCGACTTCTTTGGCTTGGGTGTGATGACGGATATACACAACTTCAAGGTTTTTATAGCTGCGCGTTAAAAACAAATACAACAATATATAGAAACGTTTGGCGATATCTTTGGTAGCTTGATCCATCGAACCAGACACATCCATCAAACAAAACATGACAGCCTGACTGGACGGTTTTTCTCGTTTTGCATAATTGTTGTAACGTAAATCGAACGTGTCGATAAACGGCACATTAGCAATTTGTTTTTTGAGCTGTTCAATTTGCTCTTTTAACGCGAGTATCTTTTCAGCTTGGGAGCCCGGCATATCTTGTAGTTGCTCAAGTTCAGCTTGTAACGCCTTAAGTGCGTGTTTTTTACTGCCAGACATTGCAATACGGCGGGCTAGGGACGATCGCAGTGAACGTACAATATTAATATTGGCTGGCACACCGTCGTTGGTAAAACCTGCTCGGTATGTTTGGTATTCAACCAACTTATTAAGACGGTTGTTTTGTAAGTTAGGGAGTGCTAAGTCTTCAAATAGCAGCTCTAGGTATTCATCTTTTGAGATATTAAAGACAAAATCGTCATTACCTTCGCCGCTGTCTGAGGCATCGCCTTGACCCGCACCACCTTGTCCGCCACCGCGTGGCCGTTGAATTTGGTCGCCACGATTAAACTGATCATTACCTGGGTGAACACGATTACGTTTACCCCCTTGACCCTGTCTAAACAGTGGTTCACTTATGTCACGGGTTGGGATACTGATTTTTTCACCTTTATCAATATCGGTAACACTGCGACGCGTCACCGCATCACTGACTGCTTTTTTGATTTGTTTTTTATAGCGCTCAATGAACCGCTGACGATTAACCGTGCTTTTTCCTTTAGCGTTGAGCCGTCTATCAATAAAATTTGCCATACGCCCCCCAAGTCAACGATCTGGCTGAGTATGCCTCAACCAGGGCTGGGTGTTGATTATGATGATTTTCGAACGCGTAAATACCATTCAGACAATAAGCGTACTTGTTTCTTGGTGTAACCTTTCTCCATCATCCGATTGACGAAATCATCGTGTTTACGTTGATCATCATTTGAGGTTTTGGCATTAAACGAAATAACGGGTAATAAATCTTCTGTATTGGAAAACATTTTCTTTTCAATCACAGTGCGCAGTTTTTCGTAACTGGTCCACAATGGATTATTACCTTCATTGTTGGCTCTGGCACGTAAAACGAAGTTAACAATTTCGTTACGGAAATCTTTAGGGTTACTGATGCCTGCGGGTTTTTCTATTTTTTCTAACTCGGCATTTAATGCACCTCGGTCAAATAACTGACCGGTTTCAGGATCGCGATATTCTTGATCTTGGATCCAAAAGTCAGCGTAGGTGACATAACGGTCGAAAATGTTCTGGCCATATTCAGAATAAGACTCAAGGTAGGCAGTTTGAATTTCTTTACCGATAAACTCCACATACTTTGGAATAAGATAGCCTTTTAAAAATTCAAGGTACTTCTCGCCAGTTTCACTCGGGAATTGTTCTTGCTCAATTTGTTTTTCAAGTACGTAAAAAAGATGCACTGGATTAGCTGCAATCTCGGCACTATCAAAGTTAAACACTCGCGATAAAATCTTAAAGGCAAAACGGGTCGACAACCCTTGCATACCTTCATCAACCCCCGCGTAATCGCGATACTCTTGGTACGACTTAGCTTTGGGGTCGGTGTCTTTTAAACTCTCGCCGTTGTATACCCGCATTTTAGAATAAATAGACGAGTTTTCAGGGACCTTTAAACGCGACAACACACTAAATTGCGCTAACGTTTCTAGCGTACCAGGCGCACATGGTGCCATCGATAATTCAGAGTGAGCCAATAGCTTTTGATAAATGGCCATTTCTTCTGAAACCCGCAAGCAATAAGGCACTTTGACAATATACACCCGGTCTAAAAACGCTTCGTTGTTTTTGTTGTTTCTAAACGTAGACCATTCTGACTCGTTGGAGTGAGCCAAAATAATCCCATTGTAAGGCAGTGCAGATAAGCCCTCTGTACCGTTATAGTTACCTTCTTGAGTGGCGGTTAATAATGGGTGCAGTACCTTAATGGGCGCTTTAAACATCTCTACAAACTCCATTAATCCTTGGTTTGCTCGACACAGTGCACCCGAATAGGCATACGCATCGGCATCATCTTGTGAAAAATGCTCAAGTTGACGAATATCGACTTTACCGACAAGGGCTGAAATATCTTGATTGTTTTCATCACCGGGTTCGGTTTTTGCTATACCGATCTGATCTAATACTGACGGGTAGACTTTAACCACCCTAAATTTAGAAATGTCACCACCATATTGATGCAAGCGTTTTACTGCCCATGGAGACATGATCGTTTTAAGGTAACGCGCCGGGATCTTGTATTCGTTTTGCAATAACTCGCGGTCTTCTTCAGGGTCAAATAAACAAAACGGATGATCATTAACCGGACTGCGCATACCATCGGCGCTAAGAATGTAAATGGGCACTTGTTGCATTAATGCTTTGAGTTTTTCTGCCAGCGATGATTTACCGCCCCCAACAGGGCCTAGTAAATAGAGGATCTGTTTTGATTCTTCTAAGCCTTGAGCTGAATGTTTTAAATATGCCACGATTTGTTCGATGGCATCTTCCATGCCATAAAAATCTTTAAAAGCGGGATAACTGGCAATAAGTCGGTTGGAAAATATGCGACTTAAGACTGGGTTTTTGGCGGTGTCTATCATTTGGGCTTCACCAATAGCCATTAATAATCTTTCAGCAGCAGACACGTATGCACTTTTGTCTTGTTTACAAATATCAAGAAATTGCTCTAAGGTGTATTCCTCGTCGAGTTTTTTCTCATAACGTTGTTGATAATGCTCAAAAATGCCCATGGTAACCCCCTCAAAACATACTGTAATCTCACTTTTAAAAGCCAGAGTGATGGGTGAGGATCTAGATAATCAAGATGCTAGACCTATCCAGCTTATATTAGGCTTTACGACTAAAGTGTAGGACAGGCTTAAAGACTTCGCGAAGTTTTAATTAAAATAAATTAAACAAAAACAATGACAAACAGTAGCATTTGCAATAGTTGCAAAAATAGGAGTAGTAAGAAAGTTTTATTTTTAATCAATGACGCACATAAAAAAGGAGCCTTATAGGCTCCTTAGGTTTTACTGTTAATTAAGATTAAGCAGCAAAATTTTTGTTAACAAATTCCCAGTTAACAAGCTGCCAGAAGTGCGCTAAATACTCTGGACGTGCGTTACGGTAATCAACGTAGTAAGCATGTTCCCATACGTCTACAGTTAATAGTGGTGTAACCATTTCGTCAGTTAGCGGAGTCGCTGCATTGCTAGTGTTAACAATAGCTAGAGAACCGTCAGCTTTTTTCACTAACCAAGTCCAAGCGCTACCAAAGTTATTGACTGCAGAGTCAGTAAATTTAGCTTTGAATTCTTCAAAAGAACCGAAAGAAGCATTGATAGCAGCAGCGATATCGCCAGTTGCTTCGCCGCCAGCGTTTGGCGCTAAGCAGTTCCAGTAAAAAGTGTGGTTCCAAACTTGAGCAGCGTTATTGAACATGCCACCTGTTGAAGTTTTAACAACTTCTTCTAGCGTTTTGCTAGCAAATTCAGTTCCTTCAACTAAACCATTTAATTTTACCACGTAAGTATTGTGGTGTTTACCGTAATGATATTCGATCGTTTCTTGTGAAATATGCGGTTCAAGTGCGTTCTTTGCATAAGGTAATGCTGGTAGTTCGAAAGCCATTAGTATCTCTCCATGGATTCAGGTTATCGTTTTTGTTTACCAATCAGGTAACATTGCTCTACTGCTATTGTACTGATTATTTTTGTGATGTGAATCATTGTTTAGGTAATTAACGTTAGCGCGAGGCTAAATTTGCATAGCAAATGCCCCATAGCATTTAAACTCACGCTTTTGTTACATTTTTTAGTTGTTAATGTGCCATTTTTAACCATTTTAATGCTCAAAAGGTTAATTAGGATATTATAACGTTAGTTTATGTGGGTATTATTTAAGTGTGGATTATGCTTAGGGTATTTTAATCTATGGAATAACTGATTATTTTATGGATTTTAAATAAACCTTACAATCTGTGGGATTTTGTTATTGGCTTAGGTGTCGTACAATAGATATTAAATGTTCAGTCGTCGTACTTAGGAAATCAAATGGAAACTGTAGAAAAGATTAAACAGCAAATTAGTGAAAACCCAATTATTGTGTACATGAAAGGTTCGCCTAAATTACCAAGCTGTGGATTTTCATCTCAGGTTGCTCAGGTGATGATCAATTGTGGTGAACAATTTGCATTCGTAGATATTTTACAGCACCCAGACATCCGTGCTGAATTACCTAAATATGCTAACTGGCCGACATTCCCACAATTATGGGTTGAAGGCGAGTTGATTGGTGGTTGTGACATCATTACCGAGATGTTCCAAAAAGGTGAACTTCAACCTATCATCAAAGCGACAGCTGACAAGTATCGTACTGAAGACGCTGCAGAATAATCGTTATTGATTGTGTGTTGATATACACAACAAAAAGCCCCAATCGCAACGTGCCATTGGGGCTTTTTGTTCGTGCTTTAGTTGCTAAGCGTCGACTTTATGTTTTTTAGCCGCAGGTAAAATCAAGTTCATTATGATAGCAACAATACCGCATAAACTGATGCCGGTTAAACTGAACGAGCCAATACCAAATGCCATGCCGCCAATACCAAACACTAATGTCACTCCAACAATACTGAGGTTACGCGCTTCGCTAAGATCCACTTGATGGCGAATTAACGTATTTAAACCTACCGCTGCAATAGAGCCAAATAATAAACACATAATGCCGCCCATTACAGGCACCGGAATGGTTTGCAAAAGTGCTCCGAGTTTGCCGACAAACGCTAAGGTAATCGCCGTTATAGCGGTCCACGTCATAATGCGCGGGTCAAAACTTTTGGTTAAAGTCACCGCGCCTGTGACTTCACTGTAAGTTGTGTTTGGCGGGCCGCCCAATGCTGATGCTGCGATTGTGGCAATACCATCGCCGGTCAAGGTGCGATGTAAGCCAGGTTTTTTAAGGTAGTCTTTACCAGTCACATTAGAAATCGCTAAAATATCACCGATATGCTCAACCGCTGGCGCAATGGCTACTGGGATCATAAATAAAATGGCGTGCCAGTTAAATTCTGGTGCGACAAAGTTAGGTACGGCCAACCAAGCAGCTTGACTGACAGGCGTAAAGTCAACAATCCCAAATGCTAAACTCACCGCGTAACCCATTAAAATACCAGCAAGAATGGGCATTAAACGAACTAAGCCTTTGGCAAATACTGCGACCAAAACAGTTGTGGCTAACGAAGCCAATGAGATAAACAGGGCTGTATTTTGTTCAACAATAACAAGGCTACCATCACCACTTTTACCTAAGGCCATATTGACTGCTACAGGGGCTAAACCCAAACCAATGATCATAATCACCGGGCCAACAACAACTGGAGGCAATAAGGTGTGAATAAAGTCGGTGCCTCGCAACTTAACCGTTAGGCCGAGTAGCATGTATACAACCCCAGCCGCCATTAATCCGCCCATAGTGGCAGGGATACCCCATGTTTGCACGCCATATAAAATTGGGGCAATAAAGGCAAATGAAGAGGCAAGGAATATGGGAACTTGGCGTTTGGTGACGAGTTGAAAAAGTAGGGTGCCGAAACCGGCAGTAAACAGGGCAACGCTAGTGTCTAAGCCAGTTAGCAATGGCATTAACACTAACGCACCAAAAGCGACAAATAACATTTGTGCGCCTTGAAGCGGAATTAACACGCGTTTCATATTTTTCTCCATCATTATCTTGGGCCTGTTGACCTTTCAAGGTTTTTTTACAGCGAAGTGCTGGCCATTAGTCACATATACAACTGTGCGGCAGAGACGTTGAGGTGTAGTTATTCTATGTAAAAAGTCGATAACACCGCAAAACTGGTCAACAAACGCTGCCGAAGGGTTCGGCTAAAAATGTTTTACTCTTTGTTGAATGATGCTTCGGAATAAAGAGTTGCTTAGTTCACTAAGCATCAATCCATTCGCTTCGATTAACACGTTTTTAACTCGAACAACATTCAATCAGCAATGATCAACAGGCCCTAGAAGTAGGCGTGTGATTAAACGGCGCGAATTGTCACATAAAACCGACCAATTTCATAACCTGTATTAGGCCCATGTAGCGATTATAGTTATTTGATATCGCTACAATACTTGGTCAATTTGACCGCTGTTGAAAAAGAGTTTTCGTTATCCATTTTTTATTATGATATAATTTTAATTACTTATATTGGCTGCGTTTATGTTATCAGATGCTGAAAAAACTAATTAATCTCATTGTGTTACCTCTAATTGCGTTTACTTCAATTTCAATTGTGCAAGCGGCCGAAGTTGGCAAGCTCGATGAAGCCGATATTGCGGTGAGTTCACGTGCAAACGATGTTAAAAGCAATGCATTGAAAGAAGCGTTAGCGGCGGTGTTTTTAAAAAACTCCGGTAGCCCGAGTGTGGTATTAAATCCGTTAATCAAAGCGCAGATAGATGAGCCTGAAGTTATTTTGACTCAATACGGCTACTTTGAACAAAATGGCGAGCTAATGCTTAAAGCCAACTTTGATCATCAGCGAGTTATTGAAACACTCCGTCAAGCAGGACTACCCGTGTGGGGAAGCCAGCGTCCGTTGACATTGTTGTGGCTTTCTGTTGATGAAAACAGTGAACCTACCATTCTTGCCGACGCATCACTATCAGATATTCGTGACGATTTGAGTCAGCAATCTGCTAATAAAGGCATACCGGTTATGTTGCCGGTTATGGATTTAGATGACGTGATGGGCGTAACCGTCAATGATGTTCGGGGCCGCTTTACCGATACCGTCTTTATTGCTTCTGCCCGTTATCAATCTGATTATTTTGCTATTGCCAATATTGAAAACCAAGGTTCTAGAGTGACGTTTTCAATTAGCTTATTCAATAAAGTGAGAACCAACGGTGTGCTTCAACCTTTGGTGGCACAACAGGGGGAGGCGAGTGATAACCAACAAGCGGTAAAACGCATGATGAGTATTTTAGCCGATTATTATATTAGCCAGTATGCTATTGCATCAACGGGCAGTAATGCAGCAACAGAGGTGAGTTTTAGCGGGTTAAGTAATATGAGACAAGTGGTCAACATCGAAGCTTATTTACGTCAGTTAAGCGCCGTTAAATCAATTAGTTTAAGCCAATTTAAAGGCAGTACAGCAACCTATAGTATCGCGTTGTTTAGTAATGTTGATGATTTACAGCGTTTACTGAATATTGATAACCGTTTATCGCAAATTGACACCATGGGCAGCGTTGAATCATTTTATCAACAACAAACTGAAACCGTTCAACCTAAACTCATGTATCAATGGTTGGGTCAATAACCTTATAAAGAGTGGCGCTTTGTATTTACAGAGCGCTTACATGTATAATGAATTTAGTTCGTTTTTGATGTTGAGACCTATCTGAGTGACACAAAACTCACCGAGACAATTATCTTTGCCCGTTTACTTACCTGACGATGAAACGTTTCAGAGTTATTACCCTGCTTCGGGTAATGATGAGCTGATCCAAAAGCTTCAAGCCAGTGCTGAAGGTAAATTAACGTCTTCTTTGTATGTCTATGGTCCTGAAAAATCAGGTCGTACCCATTTAATGCATGCCGCTTGTGCTCATGCGAACGACTTGGAGCGCCGGACGCTATATATTCCACTTGGGATCCATGCCAGTATTTCGCCAGCATTGTTTGAGGGGCTCGAATCACTAGAGCTTATTTGTATTGATGATGTTGAAGCCATTGCTGGGCATCCTGTGTGGGAGGAAGCGATTTTTCATCTGTATAATCGTATTGCTGAGCAGCAAGATTGTCGTTTGATTGTCAGTGGCAATGCATCGCCATCTGAGGCGGGATTCTCTTTACCTGATTTAGTCTCGCGGATGCAATGGGGCTTAATTTACCAACTTCAGCCAATGGCAGATGATGAGAAACTGGCTGCATTACAACGCCGCGCTGCAATGCGAGGTTTGCAGTTATCTGATGAGGTAGGGCGTTTTTTGCTTACTCGTATGGCACGTGATTTACGTACCTTATTTGATGTGCTCGATAAGCTTGATAAAGCTTCCATGGTGCATCAGCGTAAACTGACGATTCCGTTCATTAAAGAAATGCTTAGGCTATAAATCACGCTTATCCATGTCGCGAACACGCAGTCATGGATAGTAAATGACAATAAAAAACGCCAAATGAATTCATTTGGCGTTTTGTCTATCTAAATATGGCGACTAATGTGCATGTTGGTCGCCACTGAACTGTAAAGGCTGATTATCAATGACTGCCCCATCAGTTTGGCTAGCGACTTTTTGTGGCGATTTAGATTGATCCGCAGTTAAGACTAAATTCTGTGCCCAGGTTTGGCCTTTCACTAACGCAACAGGCTCGGGTAAACCATCCATCACGAGTTGGGTGTTAATGTCGGGCAGCATTTGACCGAGAACGTAACTGGCGCGATCGCGTAGCTCTGCTTGTCCAACTCGGCCGCGTTGTCCCCATTCAACGGTAATGGTTGAGCTGGTTTGTACTTCAGGCTTATCCGTAATGGCGATATCCCGTAAAATACCGTAGCGATGGCTCATCATGATTTCTTCAAACAGCATCGCAGTATCTTCTCGTGTTGATGAATAAGCATAGTCATCGTTTGCGAGATCCGTTGAGAAAAATAGCGCTACATCACTTGGGGTGTAGGCTTTTTGGGTGCTATTTGCATTTTCACCAGAGTATTGAACGTTAGCAAGGGCATACATTTCGCTACTGGTTAATGGGTAGCGTATTTGAAGTTGGCTTGATGTCATGTCATCTGAAGTAAAACGACGATCAAATTCTTCTCTTAGGCTTGGTCCTTGCAGTGTGGCGTGTATGCTTTGCGGGTAATAGTCATTGGCATGAGCTAGTTCATGGTACATGAGTCTGGCAAAGTTAGCTGACATGTTATCCATGGCACGGTTAATACGGTTACCTTTTTCTATGTATTCACTGGCATACGCATTATCTTTAACGTAACGGTATGGGGATAAATAATTCAAGTCTTCACCAAAACTGCTGCGATAGTCTGGGGTTTCGTTAATGGTGTCTCGTTGAGCCGGTGTTAGCCATAAGTATTCTGGATCAATATAAATTGCACCAATGTAACCACTGTAAAAAGCCGGTCTGATATCGTAGCTGATAATCACCGCGGTCACAGATTGTAATAGCTCAATAAAATCTGTGTGTGTTTGTGCGCGTAAAAAAGTTTCAAAATTCTGTCCCATCCAGTCGTGCGACACCACGACTCTGTCCATAATGGTATTAATAGGGTCCGTTTGAGAATCCTGGCTGATAAATGGCAGCTCGTTAAGGATGTTACATTGGTCAATTAGCTGGTTAGAGTATGTACAGTTAACAAGTTTATCGGCATAAGCTGAGCCTGCTTTGTAAGGATGTACACGTGCAAGTGGATTGGCGAAGTATGCCTTTGATGGGATAGCTTGCTCTTTTGTGACAAGTAAATGTACATCATCACTGACGGTTTGGCCGTCAAAGGTTGCAGTGGCTTTTAGGCTAATAAGTTGGTCGCTGTTTACATTTGGTGCGTTAAACAATGGTCGATTAAGGTCGGTTAAATCGACACTATTAAAACCTACGTTGTCGATGTTTGGGTACATGCACCAGCTGATATCTGTGGGTACTTGGCCATTTATATTTTGAACTCTTAAACTTGCATCTGTATTGGCCACCATTTGATGGTCATTGTTAATCCGTAAAATATTATCAGTCGCGTTTGCGGTTATTGACACCACTTCCTCGTAATTGACTGTATCGCTAGCTACCGTCACTTTAAAACTGTAGTTATCGTTACTCATCGGTGTAAAGGCTAATACAGGACTATTAACAGAAGCTAACTCAAGGCTAGGACCAGAAACTTGTTGCCACAGGAACGTATGGTCTGCGCTATCTTGATCGGCTATGGACGCAGTAATACTGCCAGGTCTATTGGTGGCATAATCTTGTTCCACGATAAAAACCAGTTCAGAGTTTGTGGATATTAAGCTACTGGTCGAACTATCACTGCAGATCTCAAAAGCTGAAGAGGATGGTACATCAGAATGATCATCAAAAGAGTCACTGCCACAGGCTGTGAGTAGGATGACACTGGCCAAAAGGCTGTAAAGACTGACATTACGCGGTACATTCATTAAACGACTCCATGTCTATTGTTATTCATATATCACAATTTGTTAACGCACAAATGTAGCATGTCGTCTTGTGATTAGGCAATAAACAAAAAAGCGCCATAAGGCGCTTTTTAATACAACAATTTAAATGCTAGAACACTATTTTTATTCAGATTTTTTCTTTAAACCTAACCCGAGCTCTCTGCCTCTTTGGCGGGCGTAAAATGGAAAGGTTACCAGCAAAATACAAATCAAAATTGATTCTATTAAGGCAAAAGTGAGTGCATCGGTCGTGATGTAAGCCAAGGTTAAGCCATGCAATAAATACACGCACAAAATAAAGCTCGCCCAGGCGTATGTGTAAGGGTTACCAGTAATAATGCCTTTTAGCGGAAACAATAAAGGCACAATCCAAAGCAGACTAAAGCCAAGCGAATAGGTGCCATTTAAACCTTGTTGAATAAACCAGCCGCTAAGCAGCAAGAGTAGAGCAAGGTAACCAATACGGCTGAGTTGGAACAAGGATTGTGTGGTCATTATGTTACTCGTTAAAGAATAGATAAAACATTTTCAGGTGGGCGGCCAATGGCAGCTTGGTTATTAGCCAGTACGATTGGGCGCTCAATCAACTTTGGCGTGGCGACCATTGCGGCAACCAGCTGTGCTTCAGTCAGTGCTGGATTGGCTAAATTTTGGGTTTTATATTCATCTTCTTTGGTGCGCATCATTTGGCGGGCAGTGATACCGAGTAACGATAAAATATGAGTGATTTCAGCTTCGCTTGGGGGGTGCTTTAAGTATTCAACTACAGTGATGTCGGCACCGTTCGCTTCTAGTAGAGCGAGTGTCTCACGACTTTTTGAGCAGCGAGGATTGTGTAAAATTGTTGTTTTAGTTTTAGTCATGGGGCTTTCCGTCATAAAAAATGGCAAACAATACGTTTGCCATTATTCTATCAAAAAATGATGGGTAAAGTTATACAGTTGTACTTACTTAAATTCTTCCATGTCTCTGTCAGCTTGTCTGAATTGCCTTATCCGGGCTTCAATTCTGGCTAATTGCAAGGTGTTACCTTCTGAGTAACGATAAGCGTAGTTAAGCTGGTCAATCGCACCTTGATAGTTTGCTGTGAGCGCCATAATTTCAGCATTGCTGTAATACTCTAATGCTTTGTTATCGAGTTTACGGTAAGCATCGGACATGATTTGGTACGGCAGCATATTTTGCTTATCAAAAAAGATTGTTTCTTCCAATAATGGGATAGCCTTGGTGGGCTGATCTGCCTCAACATAAATATTAGCGAGGTTAATATTTATCACTGGTGACGTTGGTTTTAGTTTGCGCTGTGATTCTAATAACGCAATAGCTTCTGGGTAAGCCTTTTTTTGAGCCAGTAAGTCGGTTTTAGTGTCGATATAAAATAAATTATTGTCGTCGTTTTTCAGTAACTCATCGATGATGACTTCAGCCTGGTCAAATTTTTCTAAGCGAAATAATGCCAAGGCTTTACCGTAAAGTGCGGCATCCTTATGGGTATATTCACGTTTTTTTAATTGTTGCTCAAATAGTGATAATGCCGCTTCGTCACTAAAGTTTGAAAATCGAACTTGAATCCGCGCCTTAGCCAGCTGATACAATAAACTATCTGGAACGTACCGGTCTGGATATTGAGCCGCGCGGTTACGGGCTTCTGTTATCCGAGATTCGGGTAATGGGTGAGTTAATAGCATTTGTGGTGGTGTGGTTGAAAACCGGTAGCGCACGGCTAATTGTCCAAAAAATGTCGCTGCAGCATTGGGGTCAAAACCGGCATCAACTAAAATTTGCATGCCGATGCGGTCTGCTTCTTTTTCGTGGAGTCGGGTATAGTTAATTGACGATTGTGTTGCAAGGGCTTGGGTGGTTGCCAGTGCCGCGATACCGACTTGTGGCGCCGCAATGGTCAGTAATATCGCCCCTAACATCCCCGCAATGGTAGCCGTTGAGCTTTTTTGCTGTGCTTCAATTGAGCGTGCTAAGTGGCGTTGTGTCACGTGGCTTATTTCGTGGGCTAATACTGATGCTAATTCACTTTCGTTGTCAGCATTTAAAAATAATCCGGTGTGTACACCAACATGGCCGCCAAAAAAGGCAAAGGCGTTAATTTCATCATTACGGAGTAAGAAGAAATAAAACGGGGTTTTTACGCCTGTCGCGTTCGCCACTAGTTTATTACCGAGCTCGGATAAATATTGGCTTAACACCGGATCGTTTAATACTGGTGCACTTGAGCGGATAACACGCATGTATGCATCACCATACACATTTTCTTTTTCTAGACTGAAGGTATTAACGGCTGCGGTGCCAAGATCTGGAAGGTCGTTATTGGCAAAACTATGGGCAATACTTCCCGCCAACACAATACTGATCGCTGTGGCTGTTAATGCTTTAGAAAAACTCGATAATGATAATTTACGCAAGCGAAACCTATAATGCTAAATGAGTCGTAAGTTCTTGGCTTAACGCACAAGTTGGTTTTGCAACATCGCTTGTGGTTTAGTGTTCAAGCTAGGATAATAGCCCTAGAATGATTAAAGCAAGTTCATAATGATTTTTATTGATTTAACCCCTTATTCTTGCCCTTATCCTTTAGTTAAAGTGAAACTTTTACTAAAGCAGATGCAAGTGGGTGAAACCTTACATGTTTTATTATCTGACCATGGCTCACGCCGAGATGTTCCCCTGTTAATGAAAAAAATGGGTTTTGGTATTGAAATCGTCACCGATGAGTCGCATTGTTTATCTGTGATTATCACCAAAACAAACTAATTTAGCATTTTTATATAAAGGTTGTTCAATGCTGTCATTTTTAACTGAATGGTACAAAAACCGTTTTAGCGATCCTCATGCCATTACATTAATGTTTATTATTGTTGGTATTGGTTTAGCGTTGTACTTTGGTGCTGGGTTACTTGCGCCTTTATTGATTGCGCTTGTATTGGCTTTTTTACTTGAATGGCCAGTGGCGCAAATGTCTCGTTTAGGGATAAGTCGTACTGCTGCTGCCAGTATTGTATTAGTGGCATTTTTAGGTTTAATGTTGATTTTAATGTTAGGCCTAGCCCCAAGTATTTGGCGTCAAAGTGTGTCGTTAGTGGCTGATCTGCCGACGATGATTGATAAAGGCATGTCAATTGTAAAAGGGTTAAGTGCCGAATACCCGCAATTTATCAGTGCTGCACAACTTGATTCAATGATGGAAGAAATCAATAAAATGCTCGACACCCAGCATTTACTTGATTTGGGTAAACAAATTTTAGGTTACTCAGCATCATTATTAGTGTTGATGGTTTATGCGATTTTAGTGCCTTTATTGGTATTTTTCTTCTTAAAGGACAAAGAACAATTATTAAAAGGCAGTAAGCGATTTTTCCCTGATAATCGTGATTTAGCTAGGAAAGTATGGCTTGAAATGGACCAACAGATTTTCAATTACATTCGTGGCAAGGTGATTGAAATTGTGATTGTGGGCGTGGTCAGCTATATCGTTTTTGCATTGATGGGTTTACGATATTCAGCCCTATTAGGGGTATTAACGGGGCTGTCAGTGCTTATTCCGTATGTAGGGGCAACTTTAGTGACACTCCCTATTGCGTTAGTGGCGTTCTTTCAATGGGGGTTTAGCCCTGAATTTGGTTATTTGATGCTGAGTTATGGCGTTATTCAAGCACTCGATGGTAATGTTTTGGTGCCATTGTTGTTTTCTGATGCGGTTGATTTGCATCCTGTGGTTATCATTGCCGCGGTGTTAGTGTTTGGTGGTTTGTGGGGGGTATGGGGGGTGTTTTTTGCTATTCCATTAGCCTCACTCGTTAAAGCCGTGTTAAATGCCTGGCCGAACGCAGAGTCACCTAAAATGACCCTCGATAGTGAATAATCTCTTTCATAAATAAAAAAGCTCGCAAGTTAACTTGCGAGCTTTTTTTATGGCACGGTTACTGGGTAAATATTTATTCACTTTTAGGCTTACTGTCTGTGATATCAGTAGTGTTATCACTTGTTGAACCCGTGCGGCTGTCTGGGGCGGCCGGATTCGTTGAACCTGCTTGTGCTTCATCTTCGGGATTTTTTGTTGTTTTATTATCTTTAGGATCACCAAATTGTGGCATCTTAAATTTAGCAGAGTACTTAAGCACTGCAAGATTGCTGGCAATGACTCCTATGACTAAAATGATAATTAGCCAAACTTCATAACCTTCTAAACTCATGTTTCACCCCAGTTAATATGTGCCATTTTGTATCACATCGATGATGCGCAATGAATTTAGCTTATTGCTAAAATGCGTTCACATTTTTCAATATCATCAGGTACGTCAACTTCTGGTGCATTATAGTGACTGATGACCACTTTTATTTTGTGGCCATTTTCTAACGCGCGTAACTGCTCAAGTTTCTCGATGTCTTCTAATCTGCCTACTGGTAATTTGGCAAAGGCATTGATGAAACGCTTTGTATAAGCATAGACGCCAATATGTTTAAAGACGGGATAGTCTTTAATGTCTCGGCCAAAAGGAATGCGAGCTCTTGAGAAGTACAATGCATTGTAGTCATTGTCAAATACCACTTTAACGTGCATTGGGTCGTCGAGTTCTTTTTCTTCGGTAATTTGAAAGCCCAGTGTCGCCATTTCAAACTCTCCAGGCTGTTGTTGAAACAAATTTACCATTTGTTCAATAGAGCTTGGGTCAATCAATGGTTGGTCGCCTTGTAAATTAATGACTAAGTCATCTTCACCTAAGCCTAAACGTTCAATAGCATCGTTAATGCGGTCGGTACCTGAAGCGGCATCAGGATCTGTCATGACTGCTTTTCCACCAAAGGCTTCTACTGCATTTTTAATGCGATCGTCATCGGTGGCAACAAAGATATTATCGATACCTTTAGCCAGTGCAGCACGTTCGTACACGCGTTGGATCATCGGCTTACCTGCAATAAGGGCGAGAGGTTTGCCTGGAAAACGGCTTGAGCCATAACGTGCAGGAATGATAAGAGTAACGTTCATTAAATTAGCCTTACTGTTTGTAGACAATATCTATTGAGGAGAAACAACACCCCAATAACTGAATATGTTGTGAGTTAACCGCAACTTGAGTGAGCTGATGAGGTTTATTATATACAAGGTAATATTTTAATCTGCATATTTCGTGAAAACATCTCAACATCAAGTATCGTATGTTTAAAAAATTTGCGTTTAATAAAGGTTATTGCACAAAATATAACACGACACTTTTTTGAGTTGTTCACATAAACAAAAGCCTGCTAAATATCCGTTTAATTGGATAATGCAGGCCAGTGTTAGATTATTTTACTCAGATATTTATGGAATATCACTACCATGGACACGGTCAACAGTCACATCTAAGTCAGTCAATAAACCGTTGTCGATGCCGTAAATCCAGCCATGAATGGCTACATCTTGGCCGCGGTCCCATGCCTCTTGAATAATATTGGTTGAAACCACGTTTGATACTTGTTCCATGACGTTGAGTTCGCATAAACGATCAAAACGCTGTTGTTCTGTCATCGGTTCAAGATCGGCATAGTGAATACGATGAATGTCACGAAGGTGCCCAAGCCAATTATCAATTAAGCCAAAGCGCTCTTTACCCATTGCGGCACGCACACCACCACATCCATAGTGACCAACGACCATTATGTGTTTTACTTTGAGCACATCGACGGCATATTGCAGTACTGATAAGCAGTTTAAGTCGGTATGAATCACCATATTAGCAATATTACGGTGGACAAAGACTTCACCGGGTAATAAATCAATAATTTGGTTTGATGGTACTCGGCTATCCGAGCATCCAATCCACAAGTATTCAGGGGTTTGTTGTTTAGCGAGCTGTTCAAAAAAAGTAGGATCTTCTTTATTGATCCGTTCAGCCCACCGGCGATTGTTATCAAATAATGGTTTAAGCAGTTTCATTGGCGCTCTGATTTTGACTAGGTTGCCGGTGACGATTCACAGGCAATATGACATTTTGTAACGAGTATATCAGCAATATAGATGGATCTGGTCTATCCATCTTGTTGATTAATTAAAATTCACTTTACTCAAAAAATCAATAAGATGCTGGTTGAATAAATCGGCTTGCTCAATATTAGCCAGATGCCCAGCTTGATCAATATGCAACAATTGACTGCCATCAATACAGTCATGCATTAAATAGCTTTCTAATGGTGTACGTAAGTAACCATTTAAGCCAACTGCAATTAAGGTGGGCAAAGTCAACGCCTCAACAGACTCTAAGGTGTCGCGTTTAAAAATTGCCATATTAGCAAACTTTAGTAATGGCGTTATTTGCGATGGGCTGATGTCGGTTAGTTGTTGATTAAATTGTTCAATTGCTTGTGCTAATGCCGCATTGTACTGACTCGTTTGTATCGCATCTTTACTGAAAAACAATTCAGTTAAGCTTGTTGCTAATTCATCAGGCATTGCCTGAGCATTGGCCACTTGTGCCATAAAACCTTGATACTTTACGCAGTTAACTTGTGGTTCAAAGCCGACAAAACTGTTAAGCATCACCAGGCCTCGTACTCTTGCAGGGGCCATGAGTACCATTTCGGTAGCAATGGCCCCACCACAACCATGGCCAATCACAGCAAAATTGCTCACTTCAAGTGCATCCATTAAATCGAGTAAATTTTTGGCAACATCCTGTAAATTATCACAACTTTCTGGCAGGGTCTTACTCTGACCATGCCCCCATAAGTCAACGGCGATACAGCGGTATTGCTTGGCTAACTCGGTTATCTGGCTTTGCCACATTTGACTGCTGGCCAACAAACCATGACAAAACAGAATGGCTGGCCCTGTGCCTTGGTCGGCATAGTAAAGGGCGTGTTGATTTATGGTTTTACTGGTTAATTGTAATGACATTTAGCAGGCTCATTGAATAAAAAGTAGCACGCAGGCATTAAGCCGGAGAGGGCGCGACAAAAAAAACATAGTGATCGACTAATTCGGCTAATCGTTCGAGTAGCGACGATTGTAATGCTATTTCGGCGCCAGACAATACTTTAGCTAATTCGGTAGGGTTAAATTGAGCTAAATAGTTGTCAGCGATGGGGTAATAGCTTAAATGCCACGGTTCAGGGCTTACGCCACTTTGCTGTGGCTGATACGGGAAGTAAAAACCATATTGGCTCGCATGTTGTTGTAACCATTGATGCATTGCCGCGCATGGGCCAGAATCTTGATATTCAGCAGTGACCAATTGTAATGACGCTTTATTGATTTGCTTGGCATCAAACACATCAATATCGGTGCCCCAATGATGTCTCGACGCACCAGGTAAGGCAGACCAAATTAAAATTGTGTCGATAAGTTGTGGCTCTGATAACGCAGCATAATTTACTGGTTGTGAAGCTTTATCTAGCAGAGGCCGAGCGCCTGAAGCTTTAGCATTCCAAATAAGCGCTTGGCGTTCAAAAGGTCGATAAGCTGAGCAAAGCTGTAAGTCTATACCACTGTTTGCTGCTGCGTGTTGCATTTGACTAAACGCTGCAGCCGTCTGCTGCTCGAGTAAATAATCCCCGATGGCAACTAAGTGCTGGCTGTCTAAACCATACAACTTTGCTTGCTGTTGGGGAATATCAACATTGAGCGTAGGGGTTAATCGCACAATAGTTTTTCCAAAATGCGCTCATAACAATTAGCGAGCACTTCTAAATCTGACACTTTAACGCATTCATTCACTTTATGAATGGTGGCGTTAACTGGACCAAGCTCAATCACTTGTGCGCCAGTAGGAGCAATAAAGCGTCCATCTGATGTCCCGCCTGAGGTTTGTGGATCGGTATCATAACCTGTGACTTCACGTATTGCGTCACGGGTTGCATCAAGCAGTGGGCCGTCGCCTGTTAAAAAGGGTAAGCCGTTAAATACCCAATCAATATCGTAATCGAGTCCGTGAGCATCGAGTATGTTGACTACGCGACTGATTAACTCTTCTGCGGTCACTTCTGTCGAGTAACGGAAGTTAAACATCACCTTTAGATCCCCGGGGATCACATTCGACGCGCCTGTGCCGCCATTGATATTGGCAATTTGAAAACTGGTCGGCGGGAAAAATTCGTTACCATTGTCCCAATGCATTTGCGCCAATTCTGCTAGGGCGGGTGACGCTTTGTGGATAGGGTTGTCTGCAAGGTGAGGGTAAGCCACATGACCTTGAATACCATTCACGGTTAGGTGGCCGGTTAAGCTACCACGACGACCATTTTTAACAACATCCCCGAGTTTATGTGTTGAAGACGGCTCGCCCACTAATGCCCAAGTGATTTTTTCATTACGGGATTCTAAGGTGTCGATAACTCGAGTGGTACCGTTAATAAATGGGCCTTCTTCATCACTCGTGATCAAATAGGCAATTGAGCCATTATGATCAGGATGTTTTGCCACAAAACGCTCAGTTGCTACAATCATGGCGGCTAACGAGCCTTTCATGTCGGCTGCGCCGCGACCATGAATATAATCGTCAATGATGGTCGGTTCAAACGGCGGTGTATGCCAACGGTTTAAGTCGCCTGCGGGGACCACATCGGTGTGGCCTGCAAAACAAAATACCGGTTGGCCTTTTCCGCGTCTTGCCCACATATTGGTGGTGTCTTCAAATACCATAGGTTCAATATCAAAGCCGATGGCCTCAAGGCGGTTAGCCATTAATGTTTGGCAGCCTTCATCCAACGGGGTCACCGACGGACGCGAGATTAAGTCTTTTGTTAACTCAATAACGTCATTCATTATGCAAACCACGCTTGATATTGTTCTGCTTTAAAGCCGATAAGAATACTGTCTTGTTTAACCAGGACAGGGCGTTTTACTAAGGTTGGATATTGCACCATTAAAGCAATGGCTTTTTCTTGAGTGATGTCAGACTTTTCGGCATCGGTTAACCCGCGAAAACTGGTGCTGCGTTTATTAAATAGCGCTTCCCAGCCGACAACCTTTACCCACTGATTTACGGTCTCAGCAGTTAAGCCATCTTCACGAAAATCATGGAAAGTGAAATCAATTTTTTCGGCTTCTAACCATTTGCGCGCTTTACGCACAGTATCGCAATTTTTTATGCCGTATAAAGTCAAAAGAAAACTCCCTTTTGTCGGTGAGGTTATAAATGGGCTTAGCGGCTGCTTTCAGGCAAGGCCGTTGTTGCTAAAGATAATGCTGATATTGTGGCATTGAGTGGCAGCTTGAACAAGGTTATTGCGGGCTTTTGAATAGATTTCATAAAATGCAAGCTAAGAGCGCTTGCATTTGATTTGTTTGGAAGAGTATGAGCTTAGGCGCTAACGCTACATTTGCACAGTAAAAATCACGTCTTTGCCCGCTACCACACTTCCTTGAGCTTTATCGAGTTGTTTAACATCTTCCATATTGGCAAGCACCACCGGGGTTAATAAACTCTCAACATTGTCTCGTAAGAAAGCTAAGTCAAATGATAGGATAGGTTGACCGGCTTTAACTTGTTGGCCCTCTTCGGCCAATCGTTTAAAGCCATTACCTCTTAACTCAACCGTGCCAACACCAAAGTGCACAAATAGCTCAAGCCCTTGTGGAGACTCAATACTAAAGGCGTGGTTGGTTTCAAATATTTTTCCTATGGTGCCGTCGATAGGGGCAACAATAAACTCGCCCTTAGGGTCGATAGCGATCCCATCACCGACAATTTTTTCGGCAAAAACAACATCGGGTACTTTTTCTATGGCAACAATGTCACCCGACACTGGTGCTAAAATAGCAATACCGCCAGTTAATTGCGGTTGGCCTGAAATGAGTCGTCTAATGCGGCTTAAAAATCCCATAAGGAAAGGCACCTTTTATTAATATTTTTATATGTTTAATTGTAAACAGCTCTGATAACTTTACCAGTTTTAATTACAATTAACAGTGTTTATAGCTGTGCGTATTTCATCAATGCGTGTTAGCCCCTTGACCCGTTGCGCATGTGTTACAAAATCTTGATATCGGCCGTTGATGAGCACGGCTTTTACCTCGAGCAGACTCGTTGGATTAATACTGATTTCATCTAAATCTAGGCCAACTAATAACGGTAATACTTGCGGATCGCTACCCAATTCTCCGCATAAAGACACTTTAACCTTAGCTTGTTTACAGTGCGCTATAGTCATAGAGATCAACTCAATCACTGCAGGTGATAACGCGGGGTATTGCTTGGCTAAATGTGGGTTTGTACGGTCTGCGGCCAAAGTATATTGGGTTAAATCGTTGGTGCCTATGCTGACAAAATCCAGTAATGGCAACATGCTAGGTAAATTAAATACTGCAGCAGGTGTCTCAACCACAATACCGTAACTGAGTTCGCCAAAACCTTTTTCTTGTTCAATCAATTGCGCCTTGGCTTGGTCAATTAATGTCATCGCGTCCTCAAGCTCTTCTATTTGGCTTACCATCGGGAACATTAATCTCACCGGGCCATGATTTGCGGCGCGAAGCACTGCCTTTACTTGACTAATAAAGGTGTCAGGATGGGCCAAGCTATAGCGAATCCCTCGAATGCCAAGTGCGGGATTATCTTCTTGCGATTGTTGTAAGTAGGGGATTTCTTTGTCGGCACCAATATCAAAGGTGCGCACCGACAATACTTGCCCTTGGAGACTGTGCAATGCTTCACTATATAATTTGTATTGTTGATGCTCATCAGGCAAGGCTTTGGCATTCATTAATAAAAATTCTGTTCTAAATAATCCTATCCCTTGTGCGCCAACATCAGACACATGAGAGACCTCACTTAAATTGCCCACGTTTGCTAATAAAGTGATACTGTGGCCATCTTGAGTGACGCTCGGTTTGTCTTTGTAAGCTGTGAGTGCTTGACGGCGCAGGATCTCTTGTTGCTGCTTTTGTTGTAATTGATTCAATAACGCGGCTGTGGGAGAGGTGTGTAACTCGCCAGACATTGCATCTAAAATTAATGGTTCGCCGTCTTTTATGGCCTGATGGTGCTGTGAAAACTGATAATTTAACAGTGCTGGAATGCCTGCCGCACGCGCCAAAATCGCAGTGTGACTGGTTAGGCCGCCAGACTCTAATACAATGCCTTTGATATGCTTTAACGGCAAAATGGCAAATTCTGCTGGGGTTAAATCATCGGCTAATAAAATGGTGTCTTCGATAAGCGTCGATAAATCCCACTGCAAATGGCCATGCAATGCACTGATAAGCCGCTTAGCTAAACAGAGAATATCGCTACTTCGATTGGCTAGGTATGGGTCGTCTAGTTCAGATAATTGTGCAGCTTGTTGATTAAATATGCGATCAATCGCCACCGCCGCACAGACTTTAAATTGCTTGATATGCTGATGTAACTGTTGCTGTAATTCTTCATCTTCAAGCAACAAGATATCGGCATCGATCAGTTGAAAGTTTTCACATTCTTGGCAAAGATGATGCTGGCAATGTTGTAAATGACTGATGAGCAGTTCAATGGCGTGAGTTAATTGTTGTTGCTGCTGGTTAATTTGCTCAGCATTGAGCAGCTTAAAATCCAGCGGCTGCATTTGCGAGGTCATGGTCAATGCTTTACCAAACGCGATGCCTGGTGAAACAACAATTCCATTGAATGACATAAGGTGTCCTTTTAGCTGAGGGTGATCAGCAATGAGGCAATTTTGTCGACTGCCGCTTGCGCTTGCTCCCCTGTGGCAAATACCGTTACAGATACACCTTGGTATAAACCTAATGTTTGTAATTTAAATAAACTTTTGGCACTGGCTTGCTTGCCATTGCACTCTACCATAACGTCACAGTTAAATGCTTTAGCTTCTTTGACTAATAAAGCTGCTGGGCGAGTGTGGATACCATGCGGAGCAACAATCGTAACAGTTTTTTGATACATAGAGAAAATACTCATTAATGAATGACAACTAAATACTCATTTAACGCTATATTTCAGGTGGTTATGTTTTTATTTTTTCGTTGAGTTCCTTTTTATACAAGGCTGAAATACTCTGGTATTTAATCTCAAGCGCTTAATATACCCTAAAGTAAGCAGGGCTAAAAGTGATGCTAAGCGTAAACGCTACACTCCTAAGTCATCTGCTCAGTCAAACAAAGCCAGCAATAACAATTGCTGGCTTTGTTTGACTGAGTGTTTGCGCGGGTGACTTAAACCTTAAATTGTCCCAAGGTTTGGCTCATGTCTTTACTGACAGTTTGCAATGATTGCGCTGCTTCAGAATGGGCTTCATTGGTGCTTAGAGACAATTCAGTTAATTCTGAAATCGTGGTGACATTACGATTAATGTCTTCAGTGACCAATGCTTGCTCTTCAGTCGCACTTGCGAGCTGGGCCGTCATGTTACTGATATTTTCAATCTGCGCTAAAATTTCAATAATGGCTTCGCTAGATTGAATCGCTTTAGACTGTAATTGAGATGACTGCTGCTGAGTGTGGGTATTACTGTCAATAACAGATTGAATACCTTTCTGAATCTGCCCTACAATTTTATTAATTTCGTTAGTAGAGGATTGTGTTCTTGTTGCTAATGCGCGTACTTCATCTGCAACTACCGCAAACCCACGACCGTGCTCGCCCGCTCTTGCCGCTTCGATGGCCGCATTTAATGCCAACAAGTTAGTTTGGTCTGCAATACTGCCTATGACATCTAGAATACTGCCAATTTCAGCAGATGACTGACTCAAGCTCACAGAGACTTGTTCAGACTGTTTTAACTCACTCACCAAACTTTCTGTATGCTCAACGGTTTGTTGCATTAATTGCTGATTTTGTTCTGCCTGATGTTTAACGTTATTAGCGCCTTGTGCTGCATCTTGAGTATTACGAGCCATTTCTTGGCTGGTTGATAGCATTTGATTAATTGCGGTGGCCACGCTTTGGGTTTCATTGTTGACCTGATTGGCACTCTCATTTGATTGCTTAACGGTTTCAAATAAGTGCTGTGCTTGTTCGTTTAAGCTTTGTCCTAACGGTTGTAAATGCGACACCATGTCAGCTATTTTAATCACAAATTGATTAAATCCATCGGCAAGTTTAGTCACTTCATCATCACCGATAGTCGATAAGCGTTGAGTGAGGTCGCCTTCACCTTTGGCAATTTGTTCCATTGCGTAGGTGGCTTCTTTTAAAGGTTGCGTAATAGAATGATTGAGTAATAAAAAGAACGCAAAAATGGGCACGGAAATAAACAACATGATGATTAAGTAATCAATAATAATGCCGGTCATGCTTTGGTTGACTTGATCTAAATTTGCTTGGGTAATGATGGTGAACTGATTTATTGGCAAATAGGCGGCAGCGGCTAATACGGTTTGCGATTGACCGCCATTCGCCTTAAGTGATAGTTGTGCTTGTGTTGTTGACTGTTTCGCGCCATTGATTAATTGACTGTAAGAGGGACTGTTAGCACTGGTAAGTGTATTGACCGTTTGGCCCGCTGCTGCCTTTAGGGTGCTAAAAAGCACTTTATTTTGATTATCAACCACCAGTAAATCCATATACTGACTTATTTGAATATCTGCGATAAAGGCGAGTAAATCGTCTTGTGGTAATTGCTGCTGTTGTTGCAGTACCTTCAGCATGTTGACCATTAAGGTTGCTTGCTCACTAACTTGTTTTTGTTGTTGTTCAACTAAGTGAGTGTATTGTTCTTTTACTGAAAAAGACCCAAACACAACCGTGCCAATCGCGGCTAAAATCAGCATGATAAACAAACGCTTTAAAATAGTTAAACGTCTCAATAATTCAATCATTTACAGTCCCAAACAAAATATCCATATAAGGTGAGCTGATTATAGAGGATTTAAGGTAAATGATAACAGCGTAACCACAAATATGTGAGCAAGTCATAATATTTAACGTTTTTGTCATGTGATGACTAAAGTTATAAAAACACCAATATATCATGCGGTTAATCACACTTTAAGCTTGTTTGGTTATTTTACATGCTAATCAATTGTTTTAATTTTGATTTTTTTGCGTTTTACCCGCAAGATTAGCTTAAATAATGAAAAGGTACCCAAGCCATGACCCCTAATACAGTTAACAACGACGACATTCTTTTAAAACTGTGTCATTCAGTTTCTCATGTTTTATCTAGCACCAGTGCCAGCCAGGTCACTCACGCAGGTATGGTACAAAGTATTTCCCGAACTCGCTTAAAACCAGATTTAGGGTGTTTTTCGATATTTGATGGCGGCTTTTCAGGTTTAGTTGTGATTAATTTTTCTGCCGATGCGGCCATCGAGATTTATCGCCGTTACATGATCAACATGGGTATGCCGGAATCTGAATTGGCGTTTTCGCACACATCAGATGATGTAGGTAATGTGATGGGCGAATTGATGAACCAAATTTTGGGCGATTTTATTGGCAAAATTTCAAAAGAACTACAAACATCGATCAGTCAAAGCCAGCCAAAAATGTTAACAATTAATAAAGAATTAACGATTTCAGTAGATACTAATCTTGATGATGCAGTGGCAAGACGGGTGTCATTTAAAACTGAAAACAACCATATTTTTTATCTTGAGTTTGCCATGGACAGAACCGAATTTATCCGTTCTGCAGACTTTGAGGTAGATGAAGAGTTTGACCTAGACTCATTGATAGAAACTCACGGTAAAAAAACGCCTAAGAAATCAGAATCTAAAACAGATATGCTAAGTGACCCTAATGTCAAAGGATTAGTCGCTGATGATGCTGACGATTTATTGAGTGAACTTGGGTTATAATTTTTCGTAGTAAATGATATAAAAAACAGCCAATAAAGTGATTTATCTTGGTTGTTTTTGTACGTGACAACGACGATAACGATGAAGGGTAATAAATAATAATGACCTCAAAAGCGACCTCTATTGATATTGCGTACCGTGCTGGTGTGTCGCAGTCGACAGTCTCGCGTGCGTTACGAAACAGTCCGTTGGTGAATTTAGAAACTCGCCAACGTATCCAAGCTATTGCCAAAGAACTCAATTATAAAGTCGACAAAAACGCCAGTAATTTGCGAACTCAAAACAGTCTCACCTTAGCCTTGTTAATTTGTGAAGACCCCACAAATGACGATTCAATGATCAATCCATTTTTCTTATCTATGTTGGGCTCTATAACCCGTGCAACAGCACGCCAAGGCTATGATTTATTAGTGTCGTTTCAACAATTGTCGACAGATTGGCATGCAGATTATGAAGACAGCAACAAAGCCGATGGCATTATTTTATTAGGTTATGGCGATTACATGGATTACGCTCATAAGCTAGAAACCTTAATCGAAAAAAACACCCACTTTGTCATTTGGGGGGCAGAGCACAACAATAAAGCGGTGTTATCAATTGGATGTGACAACCATCAAGGTGGTTACATTGCCACTGAGCACTTATTAAGTTTGGGTCATACAAAAATAGCGTTTTTAGGTGACTCATCTAGCCATAGCCCAGAATTTCGCGATCGCTATCTTGGCCATATTGAAGCCATAAATAAAGCGGGTATTCAAGCCGATGAACAGTTACAGCATGACGCATATAATACCGAGGCATCAGGTTATGACGCCGCCAACGCGCTGCTCGACAGTGGCGTGCAATTTGAAGCCATTTTTACCGCCAGTGATCTCATTGCTATAGGGGCAATAAGGGCACTTAAAAAACGTGGTGTTTTAGTGCCTGAGCACGTTGCTGTAGTGGGGTACGATGATATTCCAGTAGCCAGTTTTGCTAACCCTGCTTTAACCACGGTAAAGCAAGACACCCAATTTGCCGGTGAAATTTTGGTCGAAAGTGTGCTTAAACAAATTCGCGGTGAAGAAGTCAGCCAACGGCTATTAAAAACCAGTTTGGTGGTCCGTAATTCTTGTGGTGCTAATATTGATTAGCGAGTAAAAAGACGTGTTGAGTATAGTAAACTGAGACCGACTATCAATGTATACTAGCCAACATAAAAGCCGATAAAACAATACGATATACACTCTATTTTTGATTGATAAAGGATACAAGCAATTATGGCTGGCGCCAGTTTATTAACCTTGTTAGATGACATTGCCACTATTTTGGATGACGTAGCAGCAATGAGTAAAGTGGCGGCTCGTAAAACGGCAGGGGTACTTGGCGATGATTTAGCATTAAATGCCCAGCAAGTGTCTGGCGTCGCATCAGAGCGCGAGTTACCTGTAGTGTATGCAGTTGCTAAGGGCTCACTTCGTAATAAGTTCATTCTGGTGCCTCTGGCGCTATTGATTAGTGCTTTTATTCCTTGGGCGATCACGCCTTTGTTGATGTTTGGCGGTTTGTTTTTGTGTTACGAAGGCTTTGAAAAAGTTTATCATTCAATGACCCATAAAAAGTCCACGCCAGTTGACGATGAAACCATTATTGCTAAAGGCAAAGCGGACATTGATGATTTGGCAGCATTTGAAAAAGATAAAATCAAAGGTGCAATTCGTACCGATTTTGTGCTGTCTGCTGAAATTATTGCCATTAGCCTTGGTGTTGCGGCTCACATGGATTTAATGGGGCAATTTTTAACCTTGTCTGTGATCGCTCTGATCATGACTGTTGGGGTGTATGGCCTAGTTGCGGGTATTGTTAAAATTGATGATTTAGGCTTATACCTTGCGAGGCGTAAAGCCGAAGGCTTAGGGCACAAAATTGGTTTAATGCTGGTATCTGCAGCGCCCTATTTAATGAAAATACTCACCGTTGTTGGCACCATTGCCATGTTTATGGTGGGTGGCGGCATTTTAACTCATGGTATTCATGTGGTATTTGAATGGATAGAACATGCGGCCGTGGTGGTTGAACAAATTAATGTGGTAGGTGGGGGGTTAGGGCTATTAACGCCAAGCGTACTCAACGCATTGTTTGGCGTGGTGGCTGGTGGATTAGCGGTATTGCTCATGAATGGCGTGAAGAAATTAATACCATCAAAAGGTTAACGCTGTAGCGTTAAAGCGCTTCATTGGTAAAACATGATTTAGTTTGATATGTACATTAAAGATGTAAATGAGCGATGAAAAAAAGGAGCAGGGTCATTGACCTTGCTCCTTTTTTAACGATACAAATAACTTAAGCGGTTAAATTGTCGTTATCAGTCAAAGTTGGCTGCGCTTTTGGATTTGGGCCGTATTCGTTGTCATCTTTACTGTTAAAGCACATTACAACCAAAATAATCAGCGCGCCAAGCAGCGGGATAAGTAATAAAAATAACCACCAACCAGAATGGTCTGTGTCATGTAAGCGGCGCACACTCACGGCAATACTTGGAATTAATACGGCTAACGAGTAAACCGTGCTCAATAAACCAGTACCGTAGATGTCATTGTACATTCCGGTACCCATGTCTACTAATGTCAGTACGACACTGATAATTGCGCTTATTAATGCGAACATCCAATATTCTTTACGACGCGCGCGACCTGTAAAGTCGAAATATTGTTTTAATACTTTTAAATACCAATTCATTCGTTAGTCCTTAACGTTAACTATTTTTAATCTGATGTAGTTGTAACAAGATGCTATTGATTTAACAAGAGGTTATTCATATTTTAGACAAAAAAAGCCGCTGCAAAAAGCAACGGCCTTTAATGAAAATCTCAGCCTATTATAGGCTGAGACAAGTAAGCCAAATCGGTTATTTGGCCAATTTTTGTGAGACAACAGGATAAAAGTCCCATACTTGCTCATCGGTCATTGAACGGACCAATTTAACGTATTCAGCATGAGTCCACGCCAGTGGTGTGGCCGAGTTAGTGCCGTCACCCATTTTGTAATTATAGCGTGTTGGGTTACCGACGCCGTCCCATGCTTGTTCTGGCAACATTAACCCCTGGTTAGCAAACGTTTCCATGCCTTGCACGTAGGTGTTAATTAATGCTTTTTTGCTATCAGGGGTTAAATTCCCGGCTGATTTTGCAAGTGCTAATTCGTAATGGCCGCGCTCGCCGGTAAAGAAGGGCCATACGCGGCCGCGTTGATCTTCGGTATTGCCTTTTTCTGCATAGCTTAGACCTGTGACAATGTCTTCACCGTAGCCGTCGTTACCGTAACGGCGAAAACCTGGCACTTTACTGCCATCTTTAGCGGTAAACTCGTATTTAACCCGTAAGTTATCTTCAAGCTGTTGATTATCAATGAGCATCACGCTGTTTTTAATGACAGGGTCTTGTGCATCAACCACACCGTAACGTACTAATTCTAAAAAACCGCCGTCTAAAATCAGTCGTTGATCTAAGCCAGGCTTACCATTGTTGTCTAAAAGTTTGTCCGCAGTGTTGGGATTACCATTAGGACTAATGCGCACATAATAAGGCGCTGCGTTACCCTCAGTATGTGCTGAATCAGTTGCACTGAGTAAGCCGCTGGTGGTGACCATAGTTGCTTCAAGCTGGCTTTGCAGTTTTTGAGCTAACTCAAGGTATGTGCTGGCATGTGCATCTTTTGCCAGTGTAGCCATGTCACTTGCTGCCACTAAACCGGCAATAATGGCAGAGGTAGTCGAAGGTGAAAAGCCTGCCTGTTCTTCCCAGCGTTCTTGTTGGGTGCTTGGCGGGCTAATGTTTGTCTCATTCCAGTCTAGTTTGACGTTACCGCCGCTGACTAAAAAGTCGGCCGCAGGTTTTAGCATGTCTTGATACCACAGAGTGATTTCGGTATCGGTTAATACTCCAGCTTGCCATAATTTCCAGCCGAGCATAATGGGCATTGCGGTTTGGTCAAGCTGTACGCCAACCCATTCGATTTGGCCATCTACGTGGGTTTTTTGTAAAAACCATCCCGGTGTGCCTGCAAAACCTGGGGTTTGTTGGTTAACCTGAACTTTCTTTAAATACTCAAACGCCACTTTAGGGGTTTGAGTGTCGCCCATGGCTAAAAAAGCCATAGCACATTGATAAAAATCCCGTGGCCATACTGCTTTATAGCCCGTACTGCCTACTTTTGCAGATACAGTGTCGCCCCAAGGGTTTGATAAGGATGCGATTAAGGCGCCAGCATGGGTTTTATCTTCTTGTGCTTTTAACACTAATGCACTGGCATACAGCAGTTTGCCGTTATCTGTGGTATTGGCGCTCATGTTAGTTAATGGCGATAAAGAGCCAAGGTAGTCTTTCCAACCTATATGCTTGTCATCACCTAAATAGGCCTGTTTTACGGCATCGTAACCGGCATCTAAAGTGGCTTGAGCTGTGGCGAGGCTGCTGGCTTTGTCTTTAGCAAATCCAATGGCCAAGTTCATTGTTAGGCTGTCATTGGCTTTGGTTAACGTTGGGTATTGCGCAGTTAATGCAACATTACCACCTTGATTGGTATCGCTGGTGGTGTGATAGTAAGAGTCCAGCTGGCCATTATCTTGTAAGTCGATAATGCCGTCTGATGTACCAACAAAGCCTGCACTTGCGTGCACAAAATCAACGTCGGTTTTAATGGTCATTACGGTTGAATTGGCGTCACTGGTGTGCGCCACAAGTGTTTGGCCTTCAACTGAGGCGATGTCATTGGCGCCGCTATTATCAATATGCGGATTAACGTACAAATGCGGCGTGATCCCAGCTTCAAAGGCAGTAAAAGTGACTTTCATCATTAAGCTATTTCTATCAGGATCGGTAAAAATGTGCTTTTCGATTTGGTATTTGCCTTCAATGTCTTTATTGATCAGCTTATATGCCAGCGACAATGGCCGCCCTTGTGCGTCGGTGTCGAGGTATTCAATGGTGCTAATGGTGTTATCTTTTTCTGTGTCAACAAAGCCATTACCACTAATAACAAATTGCAGCTCTTTTAATTGTGCATTATGAATCAGGCCAAACATGGTTTCGGTGAGTATGCCCTGGGCGACAGAAAACCATACTTTACTGACAGGGTTCGTCGCTTGGTCCTGATATTGCCCATTGATGTACGGCTCGTAAGAGGTGCCTATGCCTGTTTTACCCGAAAAAGCCCACGTCGGCTCAGCCCCCGGAGCCCCTGGCGCAACGGTCTGAATTGGCGAAGCACTAGCAGCCGTTTCAACCTTGGTTGCGGTGTCGCTAGGTGAGCAGCCAGTTAATATGAGCCCTAATAGGCTTGCCGTAACGGCGGTTGAAATGGCGCTGCGCGGTGAGTGTAGTGTTAACATATATGTCCCCAAAATATTGTCTGTGATGATGACAGAACGCTGTTATTTTTCTTTTAAGTAAATGATTTAGTTATCTTGTTTGACAAATAGCACGGCAATGCCCGACACCATCATAAAGACTCCACCTAATACCAAGGCATAGATGGGTTGACCATCAAAAAACACAGTTAATAACAAGCCCAAAATACTGGCTGCCAGTAACTGGGGGATCACAATGAAAAAGTTAAAAATCCCCAAGTACACGCCCATTTTTTTAGCCGGTAACGCAGAAGACAACATGGCGTAAGGGACTGACAAAATAGAGGCCCAGGCAAAGCCAACCCCAATCATAGGGATCCATAATTGGTTCGGGTCTTCAATAAACATAAAGCTGATTAACCCCAGCCCACCTAAAAACATATTAATGGTGTGAGTGAATTTAATACCGACCACTTTGGCTAAAAACGGAATGATGATGGCAGCAATGGCGGCAAATCCGTTGTAGGAGGCAAATAGCATTCCCACCCAGTCGGCACCATCGTTATACGCCTGGCTGAGTACGTCGCTGGTGGCGTAATGGTGTGAGGTCACCGCTGCTGTGGTGTAAATCCACATGGCAAAGAGGGCAAACCAAGCAAAAAATTGCACCACAGCTAATTGCTGCATGGCTTTTGGCATATGAAACAAATCATCGACCACATTAAACAACATGCCATTGTTTTCACGTTTGTTTTCACAGAGGCTTGTTTGAGTCAGTTTACGCGCACAAAACAATTGCAGCGGACCAAACGCAAAAATACCAATGCTAAGGATATAAAGCTGTTTATCAAGATCTTGCGTAATAATGGCAGCGGTGAATATGGCGCCAATCACCATCCAGATAATGCCGCCCGTTTGATACTGTTTATGGGTACGATTATTGGTATTTTCTATCGATTGGCTATGTTTTGCGTGCTGTTCAAACGAGGCTAGCTCTTCTGGTGAATATTCTTTGCTGGAGATAATCGTCCAGCCCACGGCGACAAATAACACTGCGCCGCCAAAGTAGAATGAGTAGCGCACAGAGTCGGCAATATCACCTGCTGCAGCGGTATTGGCTACATCAAACACGTTAGTCAACATATAAGGCATGGCCGAGGCGACAACTGCACCTATGCCAATAAAAAAGCTTTGCATTGCGTACCCTTGAGTACGTTGGCTTTTAGGTAGATTGTCGCCAACAAAGGCACGAAATGGCTCCATGGCGATATTGATCGATGCGTCCATAATCCACAACATGCCTGCCGCAATCCACAGGGTAGGCGAGTGAGGCATTATAAATAGTGACAATGTGGTCAGCACGGCACCAATTAAAAAGTAAGGACGACGACGCCCAAGGGCGTTCCAAGTGTTGTCGCTCATGTAACCAATAATAGGCTGCACTATGAGCCCGGTAAGCGGCGCGGCAATCCATAAAATCGGAATGTCGTCGATGGCAGCACCTAAGGTTTGAAAAATACGACTGACGTTGGCATTTTGCAGAGCAAAACCAAATTGAATCCCCAAAAAACCAAAGCACATATTAAAGATTTGCCAAAAGCTCAGTTGTGGCTGTTGGGTCACTTTATGATGTTTATCCGCTGACATGTTATATCCTTTTTATCAGTCGTTATGCTGACTTATTATTATGACTTTTAATGATGCTATGTGGCTCTTAAGTTTGCCAGATCCACTCTTGAGACAAGGGTGTTGATAAAAAAATGGCGAATACGCATCTCCCTAAGACAGGTATTCGCCAAGACCTAAGTGTTATCGATAGATTATTGTCCTAATACGCTATCGATAAAAGCAACAGTGGTACTTAAAGCTGGTTGCCTCTACACGTGGCTTACCAGAAACGACCTAGTCCATCTCATCCTGCAATCTGAGAACGAAATAGCAGGTTTTATAGTAGCCTCGTGCCTGTTGTTGGTTCAACGTGCTACATACGTATTCATGCCATTTGAGCAACCAAACACACACACTTTTGTAACATGCTACAGTGCTTTAAAGCGAATAGCTGTACCACCACTGGGCGCAAGTGACAGCGCAAGGGTATCGTTAGCGCTCACCACTTTGGTTTCGATAACGTAATCATACGGATTTGTTAACCAATCTGCATTTTTTCCATCACGGTATATTTGTGCTTCATAACGTTTTCCAGCGGTTAAAAAATCGAGTTTAATCCTGAGTTTACGCGCATTTTCGTCAGTTAACGCACCTAAATACCAATCTTGCTCTCCGCGCTGCTTACGAGCAAAAACGACATAATCACCAATGTCGCCGGCAAGGGCGATACTCTCGCTCCAGTCTGTTGGTACGTCTTGAATAAATTGAAATACATCAAGACGTTGTACATAGTTACGCGGTAAATCGGCCGCCATTTGAATAGGGCTATATAGCACAACGTACAATGCCAATTGTTTTGTTAGCGTGGTTTGTACGCGGTTTTCAGCGTTTAAACCTTGTGGGGCTAAATTGAAAATGCCCGGGGTAAAATCCATTGGCCCTGCTAGCATTCGGGTATAGGGTAATATGGCTGTGTGTTCGGGGTTATTAGGTGGGCTACCCCATGCGTTAAACTCTTGGCCTCTGGCACCTTCGCGGGCAATCCAGTTAGGGTAAGTGCGGCGTAGCCCCGTATCTTTAATTGGCTCATGGGTGTTTATACTAATGCCTCGCTTGGCCGCTTCGGTCACACTGTGTAAATACTCGTTTACCATAAACTGGCCGTCGTGCCATTCGTGTCTCACTATGCCGTTTTCATCAATGCGTTTGATGTCGCCACCATCGGCCACATAACCGGTTTTAACCTGAGTCACACCATGCTTTTTGTATAAGTCGTATGCGTCTCCCATTTGATTGCGATAGTTAGTCACCGAGCCTGATGTTTCATGGTGGCCAATTAAGCGCACTCCTTTGCTTTTTCCGTATTGGCTAATCGCGTCAATATCAAAGTCTGGGTAGGCTTTAGTAAAGCTAAATACATCGCCATTATGAAACCAACTGCCGTCCCAGCCTTCGTTCCAGCCTTCGACTAACACCCCATCAAAACCGTATTGCGCGGCAAAGTCCATGTAGCGTTTGGTTTCGTTGGTGGTTGCGCCATGTTTTGGGCCGCTACCCCAAGTGTTTTCGTTGAGGTGCATGCCCCACCAGATCCCGACATATTTACCCGGTTGCACCCAAGATACATCGCCTAATTTATTAGGTTCATTAAGGTTAAGGATTAAGTCTGAGTTCAGTAACCCTGGTGCATCTTTGGCTATTTGAATGGTTCGCCACGGCGTAGAAAACCCAGGTTGAGTTTTAACCCGTATACCGTCTGACCATGGGGTTAAATCTGCGCGTAATGTGCCGTCTCGGCCTTGATTTAATACCATGGCGGCATAGTCGGTGAGGGCGGCTTCATGGATACTTAGGTGTATGCCATCAGCGGTTTTAAATGTCATAGGGGTATGGGCGCGGTCGATTTTATCGAGTGTGGTGGTGCGATATAAATACTCGTAGCGGTTCCAGCCTCGGCCAGGGATCCACCATGCTGTGGTGAGTTGCGGGTTGGGGATAGCAAATTCGGTAAGCTCATCGGTAATATACAGCTTGGGTGTGCTGCTTAAAGCTGCTTGTTTGGGGACCAGATAACGAAAGCCTATGCCGTCGTTAAAGGCTTTAAACTCAATGTCAAAATCAGCTTTACCGTTGCTAAACGTGGCCACTATTTGGTTATAATGATCGCGAACATTCTCACGTTCACCCCAGGGTTGCTGCCAGGTTTGGTCAACACTATTGTGGGTCACATGCTTAATGGTAAACTCGCTGCCAAACTCACCTAACTGCTGAAATACCAGGCCAAGTTTACTGGGGGTAATGACGGTGTTGCCATTAAATTGTACTTGGTACTCAGGGCGGCCATTGTCGTCTGTTAAACTGATGCTGATGTGGGTGTCTGGCGAGGTTACTTGCACGGTTTTCGCATTCACCATGCTCGAAAATGCCAAGCCACAAACGGCTAAAGCGCAGGTTAACCCTATGATTGATTTGTTAAATAGAGCTTGAGTATCAACACCTGGGCGCAAAGCCGCTGGCTGTAGGTATGAGGATGTCATACGGTATCCTTGTTGTTTATTATTATATCGTTATCAACAAGTAATATATGACGCTTTTAGATTTTACCGCAAAGATCTGCATACGTATTCAGCGGGCGAATGGCAAGATGGTATTATCATGCCTGCAACAAGTGACATGCTAACTCAGAGGGGTAAGGTAAGTTACTCACGTTTTACTAGCGCAAATTTACCTTTTACTCGTTGGCCACGTGAACGTTCGCACCAAAAGCTGTAGATAGGATAAATGAGTGCAGCGCCAATTAGCGAAAAAATGAAACCTAAAAAAGCATACATCAAGCTAGCGAACCAAAAGGTTGTATCTTCTGAACCTTCCACATGGATTTGTGTTGAAATGACCAAATGAAATGCGATTGAAAAGGATAAGGCTCCACCAAAACAAATCCAAAGTGCGATGGCCATAAAAGAAAAGAAGCTGAGTTGGATCCGCGCTTCGTTACTGTAGTGTTCATGTATTTCCATATTTATTGTTTCTGCCTATGCGAAATGAATTGTTGACCAAGCTCATCAATTTACTCATCGATTAATTGGTTTTTATTGTGGATCAAACCAAGACATATGAACAATAAAAAATGGTCTGTAAACGGGGGGAGTCTTAACTGCCTGTTGCTTTGTTGATAAGGATTTACCGAACTTGTGTGCGAGATCAGGGTTTCTCTGACAATAATAAGATATAAAGTATAAATAATTTACATCTTAATTGGAGATACAATGTCTGAATCAATCCATGGTCATCAAGTGATGCAGATGATGCTAGAACATGGCGCTGCGCTAACAAAACAAGATCTTAAAGAGATGATGCATACAACATTTGGTGTTGATGCGTGTTATCACACTTGTTCGGCAACAGAAATGGATGCAGATATGTTGATTACGTTTTTAGAAAATAAAGGCAAGTTTATCGACAGTGACAGTGGGATCACCACTGCCGCAGATAAGATTTGTAATCACTAAACGACACTATTTTAGTCAGCGCAATATACAAGGCGTTGAGTTAGATTGAATAGAAGGGGCTCTTTATAATGAGATGTCCTTACTAAACAATGATTGGACTGATACATTGATATCAATAACAAGCGCCGCAGATAGCTTATCTGCGGCGCTTTTGTTTAAACGGACACAAATTGACCTTAGTGTTTTTGAGTTAACTCAAGTACCACAGATTGCAACGGTTGTAATTGAATTTGAACACTGGCGTGGTCATTATTATCTACTATCAAAGCGTGTTCATATGGCTGCTGGGTGAGCAAATCAATCAACGTTACGTTTTCAACGATGTGCCATTGGTCGAGAAGTGTTTTGGGTAGCGCAAGCGTAAATGCTTTAGACTTGGTTGGGCTAAAGTTACTGGCAATGAGCAATTGCTGCTCAGCATTATAGCGGCTAAAAGCAAACACCTGATCATCATATCCTTGCGTATTAAGCTTGCGCTGTGGGGTATCTAATTGTAAATATTCGCCGGTTAACGCAGGCGCACTATGGCTAAGGTTTAATAAGGTTTGATAATAAGCACGTAATGCCTTTTCATCTTGGGTGGACTGTCCGCCATCAAACTTGCCGTTATTCATCCAGCGTTGATGTGCAGGCACGCCAACATAGTCAAAGATACTGGTGCGAGTCGGTTGGCCAAACCCAGCCATTTGCGCGCCTTGTTCACCCACATCTTGGCCAAAATACAGCAGCGTGGGTGAGCGGCTTAATGTGGTCGAGATTACCATTGCGGGCAGGGCATTGAATGCATTACCGGCAAAGTCTGCGGTGTTGATACGTTGTTCGTCGTGATTTTCTAAAAAGTGCAGCATATGTTGTTCAATGTCGCTCACTTTTGCTTGCACTGTAGCGATAACCGCTGTGCTGGCTTTGCCTTGAATAATGGCTTTTAAGTTGTCGTATAAATCAACTTTGTCGTATAGATAATCCATTTTACCTAAATGAATATAATCACGATATAAATCAGGGTTATATACTTCAGCTAAAATAAAGGCATTGGGATTAGTGTGTTTAATGTGGCTGTTAAGGTAACTCCAAAATTCAACCGGTACCATTTCGGCCATGTCGTATCGAAATCCATCAACCCCTTTGGCTAGCCAGTATTGGGCAATGCGTTCAAACTTACGCCAGGAGTCTGGAATATCATCTGTGGTCTGTGCTTGCCAAAAAGCCAGATGCTCCGCAGCCGTTTTGTGAGCATATTCAAGTGGCAGTACCGGGAAGTCATGGCTGCCGTCTGGCTTTACACCATAATTTATTTTCACGGTCTCGTACCAGTCGTTGGCATCGGGTTTGGCTAGACGCGAGCCATTACCTGTCCACTTTGCTGGCGATTCAGCAAATTTGCCGTCGCTCAGAGGGTGAACGTCGCCGCCTAGTGGTGCGTAATCATTGGGGGCGTCTGGTACGGTAAAGTCTTCACCGATAACATAATAAAAGTTGTTATGTTTGCTATAAACCTGAGAGGTATCGTCATTGGCACCAAAGTCTGGTTCGCCTTGTGGGGCCGATAGAGAGTGATAGTTACGGGCGATATGATTGGGGACTATGTCGATAATGACTTGCATGCCATTAGCATGGGTACGTTCAATTAAGGCTTCAAATTCTGCCAACCGATTAGCCGGATTGGTCGCTAAATCTGGGTTGACGTTGTAATAATCTTTTACCGCATAAGGTGAGCCTGCACGGCCTTTTACCACATCGGGGTCGTCGTTACTGATCCCTATATTGGTGTAATCGTTAATGAGGGCATGATGTGGTACACCGGTATACCACACGTGAGTGGTACCAAGGGATTTGATGTCTTGTAAAGCGGTATCGGTAAAGTCGCTAAATTTGCCGACGCCATTGTCGGCAATGGTGCCCCAAGGTTTATTGGTAGTATTAGTATTGCCGTATAAGCGAGTAAAAACTTGGTATACCACGGGTTTTCCGGTTGTAGATACTTGCTTAGTTTGAGTCAAAGGCGCTGCCGATTGCCTCACATCTTGAGTCTTTCGTGTGTCTGTATTGGTGGGTTGGCAGCCACTGATACTTAAGCTTAATCCCAGAGCGGCGAGATAAGCGAGGGGACTCATATTAACGAATAATGGTACAGAGGGTAATAGCATAGGGGCTCTTTTTATCTTGGTATCCACTTTGTTGTGGCGAATGAGGTTGTGTGTTTCATCATGGCAACGCTAATCCATAATGCATTAGCGCAGCCATCATCAATCTGGTGATTTACTGACGACTTAACGATAAAATAGTCACGCCTTTATGCTCAAGCTTAAGCGGAGTATCTAATTGATAAGATTGTTTATTGATGATATCAGTGCCTTGGGTATTACCATTAAATACGCTGCTAAAGCGTTGTAAGTCGAGCTCAACGCTTTGCTCATTTTTGTTGTAAATAATTAACAAGGTTTCATTATCAGCATGGCGACTTTGCACGTAAACGCCATCTTTAGGCACAAAATGACGCAAATTGCCATGTTGTATTGCCGCAGAATGTTTACGGTAATTAAGCAAGCTGCGCATAAATGATAATGTGGCTTGTTGCTGATTATTTAAGCCTTCACCAGTAAAAGCGTTGACTTTATCTTGCGGCCATCCCCCCGGAAAATCACCACGCACGGCACCATCGTTTCTTCCTTCACTTGGGCTTTGCATTAGCACTTCTGTGCCATAAAAAATCTGTGGAATACGGTTACTGGTGACTACGTATGCCATTGCAATATTAAACAAGCCTAAATCGTTTTTCATTAAGCTGTATAAACGGTTGGTGTCGTGATTACCTTCAAATAACACCAAATCTGTCGGTTTGGCATACACTACATCGTCGGCTAAGCGTTGGTACAAATTAATTAAACCTGTGTCCCAACCTTCGGGTTCGGTTAAGCTGGCAATTAACGTGTCGTAAAGTGGAAAGTCCATCATGCTTGGGGTGTATGAGGTGTAACCATCGCTATTTTGCTTACCTGCCTGCCAGTAACTGACAGTAATAGGATTGCCCGTCCACTCTTCGCCAACAATATTAAAGTTAGGGTATTCGTCCATAATGGCTTTAGACCAACGGGTTAAAAATGCTTTATCTGCGTAAGAGTAAGTGTCTTCGCGTATACCACTCAGGCCTGCATATTCAACCCACCAAATACTGTTTTGAATTAAGTAAGTCGCCATGTGTGGATCGGTTTGATTCATGTCGGGCATGGTGTCGGTAAACCAGCCTTGATCAAAATCAGCGGTGTCACTGGCTACAGCGTATGGGTCTTGTACTGTGGTGCGACGGTGGCTGGTGTATAAAATATCTTGCGGATTTTGCTGCCAGGCTTGCTGGCCGTTAACCCAGGTTTCGCTCGGAAAATCGGCCATCCATTGGTGACCTGAGCCCATGTGGTTAACGATGACATCTTTAATGACCCCAATGCCAAAGCTGCGTGCTTCTTGCACAAGTGCTTGGTACTCTTCATTGGTACCAAAACGTGGATCAATTTGATAAAAATGGGTGGTGGAATAACCGTGATAAGAATACTTATCTTGGTTGTTTTCAAGCAGTGGGTTAATCCACAACTGAGTCACCCCTAAATCGTGTAAGTAGGGTAGCGCTTTACGGATCCCCATAATGTCGCCACCGTGGCGACCACCATCAAAGCTGCGATCGGCTTTTTCAAGCATGCTTGGGTGATTATCGTTGTCTGGATTGCCGTTAACAAAACGATCTGGGGTGATTAAGTAAATGACATCTTTATTGCTAAACCCTTGGCGTTCGCGCGCACCGGGCTCACGTGCTTGAATAGCATAATCAAATTGCTCAACTAGCTGATCATTATTATAAAGGCCAATTTTTAGTTGTTGTACTTTGGCATCTTGTAAATCTAAATTAATAAACAAATGATTGGGGCTTGCGGTTTGCTCAACGTTAACCAGCTTGACGCCCTGGGCGTTGAGCAGTTTAACCTGATGGCCGCTAATGTTGTCACCAGCAACCAATAATTGCAGTTGTGGATTATGCATGCCAGCCCACCAAGAAAGCGGCTCAACGTTGACCTGTGCATTTACAGACAATACACAGCAATTCATTGCCAATCCTAAGAAAACTGAGCCGGCTAACAAACGGTTTTTTGTTGGCTTTACGGTGTGTCTATAGCGAGTTGATAACGTCATTTTGTGTCCTATGAAATTTTTGTTTGGTTATTGGTATTGTTTTTGAGTCTCGTTGCGTAATTTGAACGCGTTAAAGTCCCCGAATAAACGCGCTATGTTCAGGCATGCTGGCAACCGTGGTGTTAATCACTTTGCTTATGTTGCCTAAGTAGTCATGTAATGCAGTCGGCTCAACCGCTGCAGCAAGCGGATGAAAGTCTGTCGGTTTAATGCCTTGGCCGAGCATCACCTGTATCCAGGCGGCTTCGGTAAACAGTTCATCTTGATGCCTAAATACGCAGGCGGTTTGGTTAAATAAATCAATTTTTTGTTGCAACCCCTCTGGAATACTCATGTCACGGCAATGTTGCCATAACCCTGCATTTTCAGGCTCTTTTTGTTTGGCGTTGAGGTGATAGTGCAAAATAATAAAGTCGCGAATTTGTTCAAACTCAGTTTGTGATTGGCGATTAAACTCATCGATTTGCTGCGATTGAATGCCGTGATGCGGGAACAATTTCGTTAAGCGAATAATCGCCGATTGCACTAAATGCAAGCTGGTGGATTCTAGCGGCTCTAAAAATCCACTCGATAAACCAATCGCGATACAGTTTTTATGCCACTGCTTAACTCGTCTACCCGTGGTGAAATTGATTTTACGGGGCTCAGCTAATGGTCTGCCATCAAGGTTGTCGAGTAACAGCTGTTTTGCTTGCGCATCGCTCATGAATTGGCTGCTATAGACAATGCCATTGCCGGTACGGTGTTGTAGTGGAATTCGCCATTGCCAACCTGCATCATGTGCAGTGGCTTTAGTGTAGGGCAGAAGTGGGGTTGTACTTTCACATGGAACGGCGTAAGCGCTGTCACAGGGTAACCAATGTTGCCAGTTTTCGTAATCGACACCGAGCGCTTGTTCAATTAATAGGGCGGCAAAGCCTGAGCAGTCGATAAATAATTCGCCGGCTATCGTCTGGCCGTTTTGCAAGATAACACTGGCGATATTGCCACTGTTATCAAGTGTAGTGTTATCTATTTTACCTTCAAGGCGCTTAACGCCTCGCTGCAAACAATATTGTTGCAGCAGGGTGGCATATAAGCTGGCATCAAAATGGTAGGCATGAGTAATGCCCGACATTTGTGCATTGGGGATATTAGCAATAGGTTGAAATTTATTGTGTTTAGCGGCCTGATAATTAATGGAATAACGCCAAAAGTCTGCCGGATTGTATTGTGTGTCTGAGGTGTGAGCTGCTTGGGCGCAAAGCCAGTAATGATGAAATGAAGTAAAGCCTAGGTCGCGACCTACATTACCAAAGGCGTGCATGTAAGTATCACCTTGTTGATACCAGTTTTCAAATTCGATGCCCAATTTATAAGTCGCTTGGGTTGTGTGAATAAAATCACTTTCTTTAATGCCCAGAACACGATTAAAAATTTGCAGTGGCGGAATAGTGGCTTCGCCCACACCAATCGTACCAATGGCCTCTGACTCGATGAGGGTAATATTGAGTTGGGTGTTAAATAATCGGCTCAACATGGCTGCAGTCATCCACCCAGAGGTGCCGCCGCCCACAATGACAATGTTTTTTATTGTTGTTTGGTTCATTGTAATCGCCTTTATATAATGTGTGATGAGGTTAATAAAGAAAAAAAGCCCCTGTATAAAGGTACAGAGGCTTTTTGTCAGCTTATTGCAAATTAAAACTTGTAGTTGGCACCTAACATAAAGTTACGGCCATAGTTTTGATAATCGCGAACTAAGCGTTGGTCATCACCTGTGTACGAGGTAAAAGGCTCGTTGGTCAAGTTATTCACTTGGAACTGAACCGATAAACCGTATAAGGCATCGATTCCGCTCTCGGTAAAGTCATAACCAATTTGCGCATCGACTACGGTTTCTGCTTTCACGTTAACGTTGACACGCGTTAAGCTGATTGCGGTGACTTCACCTAAGAAGTCACTACGGTAGCGAGAACTGATACGCGCTTCAAAGCCTGCATTTTCATAATAAACTGTAGCGTTAAAGGTTTTTTCAGATAGACCTTCTAGCTTTTGTGGATCACTGTCTGCAGTTTCTTTTACTTCGCTGTCATTGTACGAGCCACTTAAGATAGTACCAAACCCTTCTAGTTGGTCGGCAAACAAACCAAAATCTAGCGATAAAGAGGCTTCAATACCTTGAACATATCCGCCGTTACCATTTTGTGGTTGGGTGACTAAACCAATTGGATTGTCTGTTGGTGCTTGTGGTAAAAAGGTACTGAAATCAAGCGCTGTCTGTTGATCATATACGAAGTTTTCAAGGTCTTTGTAGTATACCGCTAATGCAAAGTAACCTTGATCGCTAAAATAGTTTTCGTAGCTTATGTCATACTGACGCGCTAACCAAGGGCGTAACTCAGGATTACCTGCACCACCTGACCAGTTAACACCGTCAGTTGGATTCTGATTGTAGCTAAAGTTAACGTTGGCATTCATTTTGTCCATGCGCGCACGGGTTAGGGTACGAGCGGCGGCAAAGCGAACCATTTGACCATCGGCCACTTCAAAACCTAAGTTTAAGCTTGGCAACCATTCAACGTAAGAGTCACCTGCGGTGCGAGGAGTGACGATAACCTCGCCATCTTCAACCGTCGCCACTGTCCCGTCTGAACTTTGGTCAGTGTGCACTGCCTGAATACCAATATTACCTGTTACCGGTAAACCAAATAATTCAGATTCTAAATTGGCTTTAACGTATAGCGTTGACACTTCTTCTGAAATGGCCCAAGAGTTAGTTGCGCGAGATAAATCGACATCTGCTACGTCAGTTTCGGTGTAACCGCCAGCATGATAAAATGCCAGCGCGTCGTAACTTAATACATCACCCATACCGAAAAAGTCTAATGACGTTGGCGATAACAAGAATTCATCAGGCACGGTTTCTAAGTAGTTATCTGAGCCGTCATAACCCGCTAAGGTGAGGTAATAACCTTTGTCTAACTTGCTCTTATCACGGTTAGTGCGGTTAACACCAAATTCAACGCTACGAACAGCACCTTCATCGAATATGTATTCAGCACTTAAACGGAACGAGTTTAGCTCATCTTCAATTTCTGGTTTATTGATAAAACCGTCTTGGGTGTTAGGCCCTAATGGACTGCCCCAGCCAAGTGGATCACCTAATTTAATGACATTAGGGTCTGCGTAATCTAAGTTGTGAGTAAAGTCGTAACCGCCATTACCATTATAGGCAAAGCCTAAGTCATCAACAGCGCCAACACCGGTACCACGACCAGTACCGCTGTAGGTTTCCATACCGATGTCGGTACGGTCAACTTTTGACATCGCGATGTCAGCTTCAATGCTCCAGTTGTCGTTGATGGTGTATTTATTGTTCCAACCGATTGAAATTGAGTCAGCATCACGTTTGTTAACGTCGTTACGTACAACCACTTCTGCACCAATAATGGTGCCTTCAGTGACAAGGCCGTTTTCAGTTGCTGCAGCCGTTACGCCGCCATTAGCACCCCATGCTGCAGGGATTTCAATGCCGCGTAAGCGTTGGTCGTCGGTAAATTTAGTGTAATAAACATCAACGACAGAGGTAAATTGCTCGTTAGGTGCATATTCAAATACCGCTAACACACCGTCACGTTCTAATTCACTTGAACGTACAAACGGTTTTGCTCCGCCTAGTATGCTATCACCCGCGTCATTTGTTGGGTAACCCCAAGCTTGCCAGCGCTCTTCTTGGTTTGGCGACACCATACGGGCGTAACCTAATGCCACACCAATGGTATCGTCTGCAAATTGGTCAATGTACGAAATACTGCCACGGTAGCCAGTGTCATCCGAACCACTGTTTAACGAGCCTAAATCGTTCATTTCGCCGCGTAAAGACACCGCAATCGTTTGCTCGCCATGTGTTAATGGGCTAATGGTTTGCATGTCTACTGTGCCGCCGATGGCTTGTGCCATAACAGATGCATCAGGGGTTTTATACACCACCACACGGTTAAGTAATTCTGAAGGGTATTGGTCAAATTCAACGCCACGGTTGTCGTTGACTGACGCTTGTTCGCGACCGTTTAAGGTAGCAGTGGTAAAGTCTGGGCCTAAACCACGAATTGAGATTACGTTTGCACGGCCGTCTAAACGTTGTGCGGCAATGCCGGGTAAACGTGCTAGTGACTCAGCGATACTGACGTCTGGTAATTTACCTATGTCTTCTGCAGAAATAGCTTCAACAATTGAAGATGAAGACATTTTTAATGATTGTGATTCTTGTAAGCTGCGGCGAATACCTGTGACTTGAATCACTTCAATATTTTCTTCAGCAGCTTCAGTTGTTTGAACATCATCAGCAGCGTAAGCACTCATACTTGCACCTGCAGCGGCTAATGCTAGCGTTAGTAGGCTCGGTTTAAATAGCAACATTCATCTTTCCCCTTTGTTGAACACTTAACTCGTTAATTTAGGTCGCGAGTTAGTGTCCTTTTGAATTTTGGTTACAGTCTTTTATTGTGTTTATGCTCCGACATGCTTAATTAACTTTATAAGTGACTGCATAAGTGCCGAAGTTATGACCAAATTGTTGCACAACAGTAACGATATTACTCTCAGTTCACTTTTGCCGACAATGTTATGCATACGTATTCAAAGGTTGGCGACATGATGTTGTGACGCTTTATTACATTTATTAAACATCTTTTTAATCCTGCATTTTAATTGTAAGTTATTGATTGTGATTGTATTTTGTTGGTCTGTATTTTGTGAGTGATAAACGTATTTCTTTGCATACGTATGCAGACGTATTGAACCTGATTTCCTTATTCACGTATCCTCGGGGATAATAAATAACAACAGCGTTCTATTACGCGAACGCAACATTAAGTTAACTCACGGGTCGAAATTGGGTTAACTCATTCAAGGGGAAGTAATGAATCAGGTTACCTGGTGGCGTGGTGGAGTGATATATCAAGTCTATCCTCGTAGTTTAATGGATTCTAATGGCGACGGTGTGGGTGACTTGCAGGGCATTATTGCTAAGCTTGACTACATTGCGAGCCTCAACGTGGATGCGATTTGGATATCACCTTTCTTTAAATCGCCAATGAAAGACTTTGGTTACGACATTAGTGACTATCTTGAAATTGATCCTTTGTTTGGCACCATGGCTGATTTTGAACAGCTTATTGAACAGGCACATCAACGCAATATTAAAGTGGTGATTGACCAAGTGTTAAGTCATACCTCAGATCAACATGCGTGGTTTGAACAAAGCCGCCAAAGCCGTGATAACGATAAGGCTGATTGGTATGTGTGGGCAGATCCTAAAGATGATGGCAGCGCGCCTAACAATTGGCTTGCTATCTTTGGTGGTTGCGCATGGGAATGGGAACCTCGCCGCCAGCAGTATTATTTACATAACTTTCTTAAAAGCCAACCGGATTTAAACTTCCATAGTCCGCAAGTTCGCCAAGCGGTGTTAAATAACGTGGAATTTTGGCTTAAAAAGGGCGTGGATGGTTTCCGTCTGGATGCCATCACTTTCTGTTACCACGATGAACAATTACGCGATAACCCTGCAAAACCTAAAGACCAACGGCAAGGTCGTGGCTTTAGCGAAGACAATCCGTATGCGTATCAATACCATTATTACAATAATACCCGTCCACAAACGGTGGGTTTTATTGAAGAGTTGCGGGCATTGATTAACCGCTATCCTGGGGCCGTGACATTAGGTGAGGTCTCATCAGAAGATTCACTCGCCACTATGGCTGAATATACCCAAGGTGAAGACCGTTTACATATGGCCTACAGTTTTGAGCTGTTAACTGATGATTTTAGCGCGGCCTATATTCGCCAAACCGTAGAAGAATTAGAAGCCAGTATTGGTGATGGTTGGCCATGTTGGGCAATTGGTAACCACGATGTTCAACGAGTTGCTACGCGTTGGGGCAAGCAGCAAGCTAACCCGACCATGATAAAAATGCTCAATGCAATGTTGTTTTCATTACGCGGCAGTGTCTGCAGTTATCAAGGTGAAGAGCTTGGTCTGACAGAAGCGCCAATTGAATTTAACCAGTTACAAGACCCGTTTGGTATTGCATTTTGGCCGATGTTTAAAGGTCGTGATGGTTGTCGTACGCCAATGCCATGGGTTAAGTCTGAAGACAATGCAGGCTTTAGCCATACGCAGCCTTGGTTACCGATATCTGCACAGCACATTTCTAGTGCCGTTGATGTACAAGAAGCCGACAGTGAGTCTGTTTTAAACAGTTACCGTCACTTTTTAGCATGGCGTAAACAGCAAAACGTGTTGATCGCTGGTGACATTCAGTTTGTAAATGCTCATCCTAATGTGTTGGCTTTTGTCAGAACGCTGGGTTCACAGCGGATGTTGGTATTGTTTAACTTATCAATACAACAATCACAGTTTGAGTTAGCTGATATTAAGGTTAACACCGTGCTGGATGACCATGGGCTAGCAACAGGGCATCAAGATAAGCTGCAACCAAGTACCATTGTGCTACCAGGGTTTAGTAGCTTTTATGCCTTTGTCGATTAACGTGATTAAGCCGAAGTGCTATGAGCATTTCGGCTTTTTAGATCTCAAGGCTACTCTTGAGCTGTATCGGCCTTGTATGGCATCACTGTGACATAGCAACAGTGAGCAAAATAACTAAATAACAATAACTAACGAGAAGAGACCAATTATGGCTTCAACAATGCAAAGTACAGAATACACGGCTACTGACGGTGGTAATGGTAATTACCGGTTTGCGTTAGTGTCATTAACCTCGCTGTTTTTTATGTGGGGATTTATCACCTGTTTAAACGACATTTTAATTCCGCACTTAAAGGCGGTGTTTTCACTTAATTACACCGAGGCGATGCTGATCCAATTTTGCTTTTTTGGCGCTTACTTTTTGGTGTCGTTGCCCGCGGGTAAGTTAGTTAAAAAAATGGGTTATCAAAAAGGCATAGTATGTGGATTATTAATCGCCTGCTTAGGTTGTTTGTTGTTTTATCCCGCCGCGGCGTTTGCTACATACGGATTGTTTTTAGGTGCATTGTTCGTATTGGCATCAGGCATTACCATTTTACAAGTCGCAGCCAATCCTTATGTTAATGCATTAGGCAGTGTTGAAACCGCATCGAGCCGCTTAAATCTGACCCAAGCATTCAATGCACTGGGTACCACGGTTGCACCTTATTTTGGTGCTGTACTCATCTTGTCTGTGGCAAGTGGCGCTGCTGAAGGTTTAAGCCATGCGCAAGCCGAAGCGGAAGTGGTTAAACTGCCATACCTTATTTTGGCCGCCATGTTAGGTCTTTTAGCGTTTATTTTTGCCAAACTTAACTTACCGACCATTGCTGAGCACAATGAAGTGTCTGACAACAAAGGGGTTGTTACACATAACGGCAAAACCAGCGCATGGCAGAGTACCCATTTAGTGTTGGGCGCGGTGGGTATTTTTGTTTATGTGGGCGCTGAAGTCTCCATTGGTAGCTTTTTGGTTAACTTTTTAGGCGAAGAGCATATTGCCGGTTTACAAGAAGCCGATGCGGCTAAATACATTACCTATTATTGGGGCGGGGCGATGGTCGGTCGTTTTATTGGCTCTGCGGTAATGCAAAAAATTCCGGCGGGTACCATGCTCGCTTTTAATGCCTTAATGGCTGCTGTGCTTGTGTTAGTGGCAATGACTAGCAGTGGCGCTATTGCCATGTGGTCAATTTTAGGTGTGGGACTGTTTAACTCAATTATGTTCCCAACCATTTTTAGCCTGGCATTGCGTGGCTTAGGCCCACACACCTCACAAGGCAGTGGTATTTTATGTTTAGCCATTGTGGGCGGCGCGATTGTACCGTTATTGCAAGGTGTCATGGCAGATGCCATGGGCTTACAACTGGCGTTTATTTTACCGGTTGTGTGTTATGGCTTTATTTTATTTTATGGCGCTAAAGGCTCAAAAATGTAATTGGTGATATCCAGTTTACTGGCATACCAACTCAGCGACCTTCGGGTCGCTTTTTCTTGCTATCAGTGGCCTAAATCCCTATGATCGGCACGTTTTTACACTGATTGTTATTTTATGAGAGAGCCCATGTTAACGTACCCGCTGTCTGGCAGTTCATCTGAATTAGTATTAAACGTACTGACGATGGTGTTAACCCGAGGAAAACCACTAGATCGCGCTTATTCTGAGCATTTTTCTGGTTTATCGCTTAACCCGTCAGAGCAAGCGCGGATCACCCAAGTTACTGGCGATATTTTACGTCGGCTTAATCTGTATTGTTTTTTAGTCGATATCACCCCTGACGAGTTTGATCGCCAAGGGTCGAAACTGCTTAATGGTTGGCATGTCTTTCATGGCCTTGATTTACCTAAGATGCAGTACTCGTTACAAATCGAGCAAGCATCATTTGATGCCAATCTTGAAAAAGCCAAAGCCGATCCTGTGTTGTGGGATGGTTGTCCTGAATGGTTAAACGAATTAGGTCAAACCCAATTAGGCGATAAGTGGCCGGCAGAACGTGCTGCATTAGCAGAGCAACCTAAGCGCTATTTGCGCGTTAATGAGCTTAAGTGCGATCGTGAAAAACTGATTGCTCGTTTGCAAAAAGAGGGCGTAACGGCCGTTGCATTGCCCGATGTTGCCTCTGCCGTTGAGGTGACCTCAGATTCGGCACTGTTTCGTACCGATGCCTTTAAAGATGGTTGGTTTGAACAACAAGATGCCGGCTCGCAATTAGTGGCCGACGCAGTAGGCGCTAAACCGGGTATGCGTGTCGTTGATGCCTGCGCGGGTGCGGGGGGTAAAACGCTGCATATTGCTGCGCAAATGCAAGGTAAAGGCCGCTTACTGGCAATGGATGTTGAGCAATGGAAACTCGACAATTTAAAAGCTCGTGCCAAACGTGCAGGTGCGCATAATGTTGAAACCCGCATTATTGCCAGCTCTAAAACCATTAAACGTTTAAAGCTCAGTGCCGACCGAGTATTACTCGATGTGCCTTGTTCAGGACTTGGCGTGTTAAAGCGTAACCCAGATTCAAAATGGCGTGATACCCCCGAGCGTTTGCCCGTATTGATTGATTTGCAAAAGCAGATTTTGCAAAGCTACAGTCGCATGGTCAAAGTGGGCGGCATGCTCATTTACGCAACATGTTCAATTATGCCAGAAGAAAATCGTCATCAAGTGGACGCTTTTTTAGCTGAAAACCCGCAGTTTACTTTATTAGAAGATGAGAATATTTTAGTGTCAGAGCGCGGCTTTGACGGTTTTTATCTTGCTAAGATGGAACGCGTTGCCGAATAATATTTGTGCAAGATTTTATCAACGCTATTGGATTGCGCCTGGTGTAACTTATAATTAACAATTACTTAACAGTGCTTTTTGGGCACTGTTTTTTTATTCGTATAATAATAATTAGATTTTATAGCGCGGAATAGAATAAAAGAATAATTTAACATTGATAAACGTTCTATAAATGCATAATGTTATTAACATATTATTCAGTTGTATTATGAGTTAACTCATACCATTACGGAGCCACATGGATATAGGACCGAATATCGATAATTCAGCACAGCAACCTCAGCAAGATGGTTACCATGAATCAAGATTAGAGCGCTATAGCACGATCTTGAATATGGTTTTACAAGGTCTGCCACTCGGCGAAATGCTAAATGCTTTGGTGCTACTGATTGAAGCGCAAAAAATCGGCACAAAAGCATCGGTTCTGTTGCTCAGTGAAGATGGTAAACGCTTATTGTCTGGTGCTGCGCCCAATTTACCCGATACCTATAACCAAGCCATTAACGGTCTCGAAATTGGCCCTGAAGTCGGCTCATGTGGTGCGGCGGCTTTTTTAGGCGAGCGTGTAATAGTCGAAGACATGGATACCCATCCTAATTGGCTGCAATATAAGGAAATTCTTATTGGCTGTGGTTTAAAAGCCTGCTGGTCGGAGCCGATTACAGACAGTGAAAATAAAGTGCTTGGCACCTTTGGAATGTATTACGACACCTGTAAATCTCCCACAGAACAAGATTTAATCCTTATTCAAGAGGCGGCGCGCTTAGCAAGCTTGGCCATTGAGCGTAGTCGCGGTATGCACGTTCAACGTTTAAGCAGTAAGATTTTTAACAGTCTGCCTTTGGCATTGGTTATAACCAGTGAAGACAACTCGGTGCTTTCTGCAAACCCCGTGTTTAAATCGTTAACTTCTACTTACTATGCCAACCTTAAGTTGTTTGATGTGCAGCGCTTTTTAAGTCATTCTCCCAAAGAACTCGTTGATGACTTATTTGAGCATTTATCTTGTGGTCATGCTTGGCATGGCGAGCTTAAAGGCTTACGAACAGATAATGACATTATTGATATCTCGTTAACTGTTGCGGTTATCCGCGATTCATTTACTCAACAAAATTGTTTTGCGTGGCTTATCAATGATATTTCTTCTAGAAAAAATGCTGAGCAAACCATTCATTTTCAGACTAATTATGATCAACTTACCGGCTTAGCCAACCGTAATTATTTGTTTCAAAGCCTGCAAGTTATGGTTGAGTCAAACGACATTCATCATGAAGGAGAACATGCCTTTAATTTGATTTTGATCGACATTGACCACTTTAAGCAAATTAACGACACATTAGGTCATGACAAAGGTGACTTAGTCTTAAAGTTAATTGCTAAACGGTTAGTGAGTGCAATCCCTGAAAATGTGTTGCTGTCGCGCATTGCCGCCGATGAGTTTGCATTAGTATTGCCGGGTAAAATGACCACAGAATCATTAGTTGATATGGTTAATGAGGTCACTGCGGTACTCGACAACCCTTTTTCGGTTGGCGGGCAACATCTTAAATTAACTATCAGTGCTGGTATTGCGCGTTACCCCGAAGATGCTAATAAAGTGGAGCAGATACTCAATTGTGCCACTCAAGCGATGTATAATGCAAAGTCACGTGGTCGAGATGGTTTCCAATTTTTTAATCAGCAAATTCAAAAGGATGCTGAACGTAATGCAGAGTTACACTTACGTTTAAAGTCAGCTATTAGTGGTAATGAATTTGCTTTGTACTACCAACCCATTGTTAATCCGAATACGGGCAAAATCGTTAAAGCTGAAGTCTTATTACGCTGGCAATATAACGGCCAATTTATCTCTCCTGATGAGTTTATTCCGATTGCAGAAGAGTCGGGGTTTATTGTGCATATCGGTGAGTGGGTTAGAACTGAAGCCTTAGCTACATTAAAGCAATTACAAAGTAAAAAACTCGCGGTGCCGCTGGCGATTAATGTCTCGACCATTGAGTTTTGGACCGATGATTTACAACAACGATTTTTAGCATATTTCGACAATAAACAAGTTGAACTTGGAAATAATCAGTTGCCGTATCATTTGCTGACACTTGAGATCACTGAATCGTTAATGATGAAGCAACAAGACAACGTTAGTCAGTTGTTTATAGAACTTCGTCGACGTGGCATGCAGATTTCAGTAGATGATTTTGGTACCGGGTATTCGTCACTGTCTTATTTAGCTAATTTCCCTGTCGATCAGGTAAAAATTGATAAGTCCTTTATACAAAAAATTTCAATGGGAACTCGTCACGAGGCACTCATTGAAGCGATTGTTAGTATGAGCCGCGCTTTGGATTTGTCGATTGTGGCTGAAGGGGTTGAAACCCAAAACGAACTGGACTTTATTAAACAACAAGACATTGAGGCTGTGCAGGGGTATTTCTTCTACAAACCTATGCCGAAAGAGGCTTTTTTTGAACTGCTTGCCAAACAAGCACAATTAAATTAACAAGTTAATTTGGTTGTTTACCCATAAAAATGCCGCATTTAATGCGGCATTTTTAGTAAAACAAACCGTTGCACAATGCGCTCAGCTGAGATTAGTTAAGCATGCTCTTTGGTTCAGTAAACTCAAGGCTTAATGCTTCAGCCACTTCTTTACAAACTAGTTTGCCATGGATAACGTTTAAGCCATTTAATAAATGTTTGTCATTTAATAATGCTTGTTTGTAACCTTGGTTAGCTAACTTAATGATGTAAGGTAGCGTTGCATTGTTTAATGCAAACGTCGATGTACGTGCAACAGCACCAGGCATGTTAGCAACACAGTAATGTACTACATCATCAACAATATAAGTTGGCTCTTGGTGAGTGGTTGCGTGTGAGGTTTCAACACAACCGCCTTGGTCGATAGCAACATCAACAATGGCACTACCAGGTTTCATGCGCTTAACTAATTCTTTAGTGATTAATTTCGGCGCAGCAGCACCTGGCACTAATACACCACCAATCACTAGATCGGCTTCAAGCACGTGACGTTCAATCGCATCTGCTGTTGAATAAATGGCTTTAACAGCAGAACCAAACTGAACATTTAAGCGGCGTAATGCATCGATGCTACGGTCTAAAACAACCACATCAGCACCCATACCTACAGCCATTTGTGCCGCATTAGTACCCACCATGCCGCCACCGATAATGACAACTTTAGCGGGTTCAACACCTGGAACACCGCCTAATAACATGCCACGACCACCGAGTGATTTTTCAAGGGCTCGCGCTCCCGCTTGAATAGACATACGGCCAGCGACTTCAGACATGGGTGCAAGTAGCGGTAAACCACCACGGTCATCTGTTACTGTTTCGTAAGCGATACACACGGCACCACTGGCAATTAAGTCATTAGTTTGTGCTAAATCTGGTGCAAGGTGTAAATAAGTAAATAGGATTTGATCTTCGCGTAGCATTGCACGCTCAACAGCTAATGGCTCTTTTACTTTCACAATCATTTCAGCTTTGGCAAATACGTCAGCTGCAGTAGCTAAAATCGAAGCGCCAGCATCAATATAATCTTGATCGGTAAAACCGATCCCCACACCTGCGTCAGCTTGAACATAAACGTCATGACCTTTAATGGTCAATTCGCGCACGCTTGACGGTACCATGCCTACACGGTATTCGTGGTTTTTGATTTCTGTAGGTACACCAATAATCATCTTAAAGCCTCGATTTATAAAAAACCCACTTTAAGTGGGTATAGTTGTTATTAATTGTGACCTGAACGTGCTTATTTCAGGGAACTCTAGTATAGTGCCGGTTAGGCAGATTATGCTGCTGAAGATCCCTCTTAAAAAGGTTTAAATATTGTTTTAGGGACAAAACAAGGTTAAATATATGGCAAATAGCAAAAGCTTCTCAATTAAAGATTTAGACCGCATTGATCGTAATATTCTCCATGAACTGCAAATTGACGGCAGGATTTCGAATGTTGAACTGTCAAAAAGAGTTGGCTTAAGCCCGACTCCCTGTCTGGAAAGAGTTAAAAGGCTTGAAAAACAAGGGTTTATCAATGGTTATACAGCATTGGTTAACCCGCATTTTTTAGGGGCATCCTTGCTGGTTTTCGTTGAAATAACCTTGAATAGAGACACACCAGACATTTTCGATCGCTTTAATCGTGCTGTTCAGCTGCTAGATGATATTCAGGAATGTCATCTAGTCTCTGGTGATTTCGACTACCTATTGAAGACTAGAGTGTCAGATATGTCTGCTTATAGGCGATTATTAGGTGAAACCTTGCTGAAATTACCTTCAGTTTCAGATACTCGTACCTATGTGGTGATGGAAGAGGTAAAGCAAACCAACAAAGTGGCACTGTACAACTTAGGATAACCTTAACTTAATGAATAAGTGGTTTTACCTGTTTGTATCATTTTTATTTGCCATATCACGATGAAAAACACTGCCGCTAATTGATGTGGTTTTGTTGTTTCATTAGTGATTAATTTACCGGAAAACTCCTCCGTTTTATCGTTAACAATATCACTTTTGATGGGCTGGATTAATTCGCTGTCACAATCCATTGAGCTTCAGCAAATCAAGGTGCATAATCACTGCAAATACAGTGATATTCTGTTATCTTAACCCTTATTTTTCACTCTTTTATGGATGTTTTCGTTTGACTCAGGAAAATAGTCTAAAAACACTCAGCGGCTTACAACGCTTGCTTGAAGGTGGTTTAATTCTTTGTTGCATGGTTGCAACCTACATTCTATTGGCGCTGTCGAGTTTTAACCCTAATGATCCGGGGTGGAGTCAGTCGCATTTTCAAGGTGAAATCCATAACTGGACAGGCGCTGTAGGTGCTTGGACGGCAGATGTGCTGTTTTATTTTTTTGGTTTTATCGCGTTTTTAATCCCAGTGATTATTGCTACAACCGGTTGGTTTATCTTCAATCGTGCCCATCGTATTTTTGAAATCGATTATTTTTCAGTAGGTTTACGTATTATTGGCTTTATGTTGATGCTTTTGGCCCTTGCGGCTTTAGTGAGCATGAATGCCGACAACATGTTTGTTTTTTCTGCGGGTGGGGTTGCTGGAGATGTAATAGGCCAAGCTATGCTGCCTTATTTTAATACCCTAGGCACCACTTTACTCTTGATGTGCTTTATTTGCGCAGGGTTTACCTTAGCCACAGGCATTAGCTGGCTTACCATTATTGAGCTCACAGGATTTGCCGCAATTTGGTGCGTTAAACGGGTGTGGAGTTTACCAAGTTTATTTAAACGTGAGCGTGAAACAGAAGACACCAAAGGTTTTATGTCCTTGGTCGACAAATTTAAACAGCGTCGTGAAGAGCTCGACGAGCTAGCACCATTAGAGGGTAATCACAATGCAGCGTCGCAGACAATAAAAGAAGCGGTTGCAAACAACGTTGACTCTGAAAATGACGATATTGCCCCCGTGGTAGAGAAAAAACGCCGCTTCTTTGGCCGCAAACCAAAAGTCGTCGACGTGTTTGAACCTCGCGACATTGACGATGAACACGTAGACAGCGATGACCGTCATGAGCCGTCGATTAAACTTGAAGACGACGACCCGACATTTGCGCCTTGGGTTGCGACCAAAGATGATGACGATGAAATCAGCTTTAATGCAAATGATGACAGCGAGATTGACGATGAAAACGCTGATGGGATAAGAGTCGACTCATTTGCTGGCGCATTTGAAAAGCCGCATTCGACAGGGGCTCTTGTTGCACAGCAGCAACCCAAGAAAGAAGCCAAAATTGTAGATGGTTTGGTGGTTATTGATGGTCAAGCACCACAAGAAAAACGCAAAATGGACCCTTTACCGAGTATCACCTTGCTCGATGTACCCGATCGTAAGAAAAACCCGATAAGTGAAGAAGAGCTTGATCAGGTTGCAAGGCTTGTTGAAACCAAGCTGGCCGATTTTAATATCATTGCCAATGTCGTTGGCGTGTACCCAGGTCCTGTGATTACCCGTTTTGAACTTGAGTTAGCACCTGGGGTAAAAGCCTCAAAAATCTCTAACCTTGCTAAAGATTTAGCCCGTTCTTTGTTAGCAGAAAACGTGCGAGTAGTAGAGGTGATTCCAGGTAAAGCCTATGTGGGGATTGAATTACCCAACAAATTCCGCGAAACCGTGTTCATGCGTGATGTGTTAGACAGCGCAGCCTTTAATGACAGTAAATCGACTCTGTCTATGGTGCTAGGCCAAGACATTGCTGGCGAACCTGTTGTAGTTGATTTGGGCAAGATGCCGCATTTATTAGTAGCAGGTACTACAGGTTCGGGTAAATCTGTAGGGGTTAACGCGATGATCACCAGCTTACTGTATAAGTCTGGGCCTGATGATGTTCGGTTTATCATGATTGACCCTAAAATGCTTGAACTGTCAGTATATGAAGGCATTCCGCATTTATTGTGTGAAGTGGTCACCGACATGAAAGAAGCCGCCAATGCACTTCGTTGGTGTGTGGGCGAAATGGAACGTCGTTACAAATTAATGTCGGCATTAGGCGTACGTAACTTAAAAGGTTACAACTACAAAATTAAAGAAGCAGCAGCTAAAGGCGAGTACATACCCGACCCATTATGGAAGTCATCTGAAAGTATGCTAGATGAAGCGCCGCCATTAGAAAAATTACCGTCAATCGTGGTAGTGGTTGATGAATTTGCCGACATGATCATGATTGTCGGTAAAAAGGTTGAAGAGCTGATTGCCCGTATTGCTCAAAAAGCGCGTGCTGCTGGCATTCACTTAATTTTAGCGACGCAGCGTCCATCGGTGGATGTCATCACCGGTTTAATTAAAGCCAACATACCAACCCGGATTGCGTTTCAGGTGTCGTCACGTATCGACTCGCGTACCATTTTAGATCAACAAGGCGCAGAGACCTTATTAGGTATGGGTGACATGTTGTATTTACCACCAGGTACCAGTGTGCCTAACCGGGTGCATGGCGCATTTATTGACGATCATGAAGTCCACAAAGTCGTTGCCGATTGGTGTGAGCGTGGCCAGCCACAATATATTGATGAAATTTTAAATGGGGTATCAGAAGGTGAGCAAGTATTGTTACCGGGTGAAACCTCAGATACCGAAGAAGAATATGACGCGCTTTATGATGATGCCGTGGCGTTTGTAACCGAAACCCGCCGAGGCTCCATTTCAAGCGTACAACGCAAATTTAAAATTGGTTATAACCGCGCCGCCCGTATTATTGAAATGATGGAAGCTCAAGGTATTGTGAGTGCACAAGGCCACAACGGTAACCGTGAAGTGTTGGCTCCGCCACCACCAAGAAGCCAATAGGAATAATGATGAAAAAACGTATTACAGTATTAGGCTTACTATTATCAGCCAGTATGTTGTCAGCCGCTGCATATGCAGACGATGCCACTGAATTACGCGCTAAGTTAGCTAAAATAGATAATTTACATGCCACCTTTACCCAACAAGTGACTGACATCAATAAAAAGCCTATTCAAAGTGGCAATGGTGTGTTTGCTTTAGCTTATCCTAATCAGTTTTATTGGCACTTAACTGAGCCAGATGAGTCGCTCATTGTGGCCGATGGCGCTAACTTATGGGTATTTAACCCGTTTGCTGAAGAGGTCACCGTAATGGACGTATCGCAAGCTGTTGATGCATCACCCATGGCATTATTGGTACATCGCGACGATGAAACATGGAACAAATATTCTGTGATGAAGCGTCAAAACAAAGCGCAATCGAGCTGTTTCGATATTCAGCCTAAGCAGTTAAACAGCAGTGTCGTTGCCGTGAGCGTGTGCTTTAACGACAGCAAGCTTACCCAATTTAACTTAACGGACGAACAAGGTAACCTCAGCCAATTTCAACTGTCGGCTCAGCGTGCAGTATTACCTGCAGAAAGTGACTTGTTCAAATTCGCCATCCCAGACAATGTTGATATTGATGACCAACGTTTAAAACAAGCAAACTAAGTGGTGGCATGGCTAATTTAGGTTTTGATTTTGCTCCAGATTTTCGTCCTTTGGCTGCACGTATGCGCCCAAGGGCGATCAGTGAATACATTGGCCAAGCTCATTTGCTTGGTGAAGGCCAGCCGCTGCGTAAGGCGCTAGAGGCTAATCGGGCCCACTCAATGTTATTGTGGGGGCCACCCGGCACCGGTAAAACCACCTTAGCAGAACTGATAGCACATTACGCAAATGCCCATGTAGAGCGCATCTCAGCTGTTACATCGGGTGTAAAAGACATTCGTGCCGCCATTGAACAAGCTAAAGCCATTGCTCAAAGCCGTGGCCAACGCACCTTATTATTTGTCGATGAAGTGCACCGTTTTAATAAAAGCCAACAAGATGCCTTTTTACCGTTTATTGAAGACGGCACGGTGATCTTTATTGGTGCCACCACTGAAAACCCCTCATTTGAAATCAATAACGCCTTATTGTCCCGTGCCCGTGTTTATTTAATCAATCGGTTAACGCCGGATGAAATCGGCTTAATTGTCAATCAAGCCTTAACGGATGTTGAGCGTGGTTTAGGTAAACGACAGTTAACTTTACCACATGACGTTGCCCAGCAACTCGCTGACATTAGTGATGGTGATGCTCGTAAAGCACTCAATTTACTTGAGCTTATGAGTGATTTAGTGAGCGATGGCGGTGAATTTACCACAGACATGCTTACTCAAGTTGCCGGCCATCAAGCGGCAGGTTATGACAAAAATGGCGATCAGTTTTATGATTTAATCTCTGCCGTGCACAAATCAGTACGAGGCTCGGCGCCAGATGCCGCACTCTACTGGTTTTGCCGAATTTTAGAAGGCGGCGGCGATGCGTTATATGTTGCCCGCCGTTTATTGGCTATTGCCTCTGAAGACATTGGTAATGCTGACCCAGTTGCCATGACCGTTGCGCTCAATGCCTGGGACTGTTATCACCGCATTGGTCCAGCAGAAGGTGAGCGCGCGATTGCACAAGCGATATTGTATTTAGCCAGTGCGCCTAAAAGTAATGCGGTATATAGCGCATTTAATCAAGCGCGTGAACTTGCTAAACAAACCGGCCATGAACCCGTACCTAACCATTTGCGCAATGCGCCGACCAAACTGATGAAAGAAATTGGCTTTGGCAAAGAATATCGTTATGCACATAATGAACCTAGTGCTTATGCGGCAGGTGAAAACTACTTCCCAGAATCTCTTCAACACAGCCAATTTTATCAGCCGACTAACCGTGGGTTTGAGAAACGCATTCAAGACAAACTGACTCAACTTAAGGAGCTTGATTTGCAAAGTGAGGTCAAACGCTATGACTAATGTGTTGCTGGTGGCGATTGGAGGCTCAATTGGTGCAGTTTTGCGCTATCTTCTGTCAATATTTATGATCCAGCTATTTGGAAGCAGTTTTCCTTTTGGTACACTGATGGTCAATATATTGGGATCGTTTTTAATGGGTGTTGTTTATGCGCTCGGGCAATTGAGTCACGTTAGCCCTGAAATTAAAGCCTTGGTAGGCGTGGGTTTATTAGGTGCGCTTACCACGTTTTCGACTTTCTCGAATGAAACCTTATTGCTGATGCAGGATGGCCTTTGGCATAAGGCTATTTTAAATGTGTTGTTGAATGTCACCTTGTGTTTATTAATGGTGTATATAGGTCAACAACTTGTATTTTCTCGCGTTTAACTAAAAAGAACTGACGACATGCTAGATCCAAAATTTTTGCGTAACGAACTCGAAGTCACCGCCGAGCGTTTAGCCACACGTGGTTTCACTCTTGATGTAGAACAATTGACCACACTTGAAGAAAAACGTAAATCACTTCAAGTTGCTACAGAAGACTTACAAGCATCGCGTAATGCGATTTCTAAGTCGATTGGCCAAGCAAAAGCACGTGGCGAAGACATTAGTTCCATTATGGCGCAAGTGGGCGATTTAGGTTCGCAGTTAGATGCGAAAAAGGCTGAGCTTGCTGAGCTTTTACAACAAATTAACTTAATCGCCATGAGCGTGCCTAACCTGCCAGACGAGTCTGTACCCGTCGGTAAAGATGAAAACGAAAACGTTGAAGTACGTCAATGGGGCACGCCTAAAACCTTCGATTTTGAAGTGAAAGACCATTTAGATCTTGGCGAAGCATTAGGCGGATTAGATTTTAAAAGTGCGGTTAAAATTACTGGTTCACGCTTTATTATTATGCGTGGTCAAATTGCCCGTTTAAACCGTGCTTTAGGTCAGTTCATGTTAGACCTACACACCACTGAACACGGCTACACAGAAGCTTACGTGCCGTTATTAGTTAACGAAGACAGCTTATTAGGAACAGGTCAATTACCTAAGTTTGGTGAAGACTTATTTCACACCAAACCGGCGACTGAAGAAGGCCAAGGTTTATCACTTATCCCTACCGCTGAAGTGCCATTAACTAACTATGTGCGCGACATGATTGTTGATGAAAGCGAACTACCAATGAAGATGACTGCATTAACGTCATGTTTCAGAAGCGAAGCGGGTTCATACGGCCGTGATACGCGTGGATTAATTCGTCAACATCAGTTTGATAAAGTTGAGTTAGTGCAAATTACACATCCAGATCACTCAATGGCAGCATTAGATGAAATTACTGCCAACGCAGAAAAAGTATTACAGTTATTGGGCTTGCCATACCGCACAGTTGTATTGTGTACTGGTGATATGGGCTTTGGTTCAAGCAAAACCTATGACATTGAAGTATGGCTTCCTGCGCAAAACACCTACCGTGAAATTTCATCGTGTTCAAACATGAAAGATTTCCAAGCGCGTAGAATGCAAGCCAGATACCGCAGTAAAGCTGACAACAAACCGGCTTTATTACACACATTAAATGGTTCAGGTTTAGCGGTTGGGCGCACGTTAGTGGCGGTACTTGAAAACTATCAAAATCAAGATGGCACCATTACTGTGCCCGAAGTTTTGCGTCCATACATGGGCGGTTTAAGCGTTATTGGTTAATGGGTTTTATGCATTGTCGTGCTTAATGAGCACGACTAATTACCCCTGTTTTGATACTTTCAGAGGACAACAAGCGGTGGCTACTGGTCAGCGTAATAACAGTAAATTTGTATCGTCTTCAATTGGGATGTTTTTTGTCTTATTGGTATTCGTATTACTTGGACAAGTGGCATTTATCGTATTAGACAACATATTTCCGCAATAATGATTACGACAGCAAAAAAGCCCGGTTAAATGATTTAACCGGGCTTTTTTTTAAAAGGAGGTTAAGTTATTCCTGTTCGATAAGCTATAAGCACTTTGCCGGTTTCGGCAGCCCAGCAATTTTAGTGGCTTGCTTGGCAGGGCCTATTGGGAACAGGGTGTAAAGGTATTTAGAGTTACCTTTATCAGCGCCCAAGCTTTGACCGATGGCTTTAACTAATACTCTAATAGCTGGGCTGGTTTTGTACTCTAGGTAAAAATTGCGTACAAACCAAATCACTTCCCAATGCTGTTCTGTGAGTTCAATGTTTTCAGTTGCCGCAATTACGGGTGCCATGGATTCTTGCCAATCGGCGACATTTTTTAAATAACCTTGATGATCAACTTCAATGTGCCGACCATTAAATTCAAAAGAGTTTACCAAGTGATGACCTTGTTATGCTTAAGTGATTGTTCTACAAAATCTGAGTAATCAATAATATGAAAAAATTCGGCTGACATATGTTCTGCAATGGCTTCAACTCGCGGCTGTAATCCCCGCGCTTGAATATCATCTTGCAACACAAATAGGTTCACCGAGGCTAAACGCTGTTGCCACTGAATTTGTAATAAGCAATTAACCGCATCACCAGCCAATAATATGCTGTCATTTGGTTGAATGTACCGTAAGCAAGTACTGAGTGCACTGTCGGTTAATGCTGACGTTTGAATATGATGTAAAATCAAAATACTAATACCTCATCAACTGCTTGCAGTGTTTTAGTTATCATATCAGCACCCACTACTTCAGCCTCAATATTCAATTCGCTGGCGTTAAGCCCTAATTGTTGCAACGAGTCGCTACACACTAAAACCGTCTCAATATCATATAATGGCAGTGCTTTTAGAGCTGATAAGTAATCCTTTGCACCTGCTTGCTCTGGGGTTTGCCCACCAAGAAGATGCAGTACCGCTTCGTCAGTAAAAATGAGACTGACCTGTTGCTCAAAGCTTGCGCTAAGCATCGCCACATCTAGGCCTTCTCGGCCACTTGTTGACCCAAAAGGTGCATGGCGAAATACAATGGCCAAAGATTTCATTATTGATCCTATCGATTTTAAAAGCTGATTAAACGATCGGCTTTTTCTATGCCAATCACTAATTCACCCAAGCCGCCCATGGAGAAATGCTCACTACTATTCCAATGGTTTTTACCGTTTTCAACGGCTTCTTGTTCAGACAGCACACCGCGACGCAGTGCAGCTGAAACGCAATTGGTTAACGGTACTTTATGCTGTTGTGCAAAGGCTTGCCATTTAGCATGCATGTCTAGTTCGTCAGACGCTGGGCAGGTGAGGGCATTACTGTTTGTTACGCCATCTTGGTAGAAAAACACATTGATAATACTATGACCATTCGCCAATACACTTTTGCAAAAGGCTAATGCCCGAAAACTGGCACTGGAGCCATAAACGCTGCCGTTTACTTGGATGATAAATTTACTCATGATAATAAAAAATGGCCCTTAATTAGGGCCATTTTATCTTAATTTGAAGGTGAACTCTATCGACGATTAATCGTCGTTGCCCATACCCATTAAATGTAAAAGACTCATAAATAAGTTTAAGAAGTCTAAAAATAATGACACAGTAGCGCGGATATAGTTAGTTTCTCCGCCATTTACGATACGGCTAGTGTCATATAAAATAAACCCGGTCATCAATAATGCAATACCCGCATTCATCGCCATGAACATGATTGAGCTTTGCACAAATAAGTTGATGACTAAAGCACCAATCATCACAAGCATACCCGCAAATAAGAACCCGCCCATAAACGAGAAGTCTTTTTTGGTAGTCAGAGCATAAGCTGATAGCGCAATAAAGATGACGGATGTTAAGCCAAGCGCTTGCATAATTAGGCCAGGACCATTTGCCATGCCAGCATAATGGTTAAGAATGTAACCCAGTGACGCACCTTCCATACCGGTAAAGGCAAATACCCAGAAAATACCCGCAGCGGTGTCAGCTTTTTTCAAGGTCACAAACAATAATACTAAACCACCAATTGATAAACCTAGCGAAGGCCAGCGACCAATTTCAAATAACATGCTTAAGCCAGCGGTTAGCGCGGCGAAAGCCAGTGTCATTGATAACAGCATATAAGTGTTTTTTAGCAGTTTATTGACTTCAGTAGTCGATAGACTTGGGGATAAAACTGATTGTTGACTCATTATCGTCTCCAGAGATTAACTCAATGATTTGTTCAGAGTGAAAACCTATTGTTTTCACTCTGACACTAAACCCAGCGTAAGCAATATTCATTAAATATAAATTAATTTATCATATCGTTTAATGCCGCTACGTTACCATAAAGTTAACGTTAATATAACCTTATCATCGTCAATGGCTTCCGTTTAGCTCAACCATTCTTTTTTAAGCTTGGGTGTATCGCCCAAATAATCCAATACCCACTGCATAGCAGGGGTCATATTGGCGTTATTCCAGGCTAAACAGCAAGCGGTATCTTGTTTTGGTTTGTCTAATTGTTTTTCAATTAATGCCCCAGCTTTAATAAACACATCAGCCAAATGGTACGGCATATAACCTACACCTAAGCCTTCACGGAAACAATTTAATGCACGGATCCAATCAGGCACCACAATGCGGCGTTGGTTATTGAGTAGCCAATTAGGCCTGTGAGCAATATTACTGGCAGTATCTTGTAAGCAAATTGATGGGTAGGGCAGTAACTCGGCATCAGTGAGTAAGTGTTCTGCTTTAGCTAAAGGATGGTTTTTACTCACCAAAAAGCTCCAAGGTATCATACCCATATCTCTAAATTTAAACACACCACCCACCGGAATGGTGGATGTTGCGCCAATTGCGATATCACTCTTGCCAGTAGACAGGGACTCCCACACACCGTTATACACTTCAAGACGAATGATTAATTCGATATCAGTAAAATGGCGATAAAAGTCGGCAATTAACACACTGATTTTGTCGGCGCGAACCATGTTATCAATAGCGATCGACAAAGAAGGGCGCCAACCATTAGCAACTTTCTGTGTGTCACGTTTAATATTGTTAAGTTTGGTGATAATTTCACGCGACTGTGCCACAAAGTGCTCACCTGCTGGCGTCAAGCTGACACTGCGATGATGACGTTCAAATAAGATAACTCCAAGGTCATCTTCAATTTGTTTTACGGCATAACTCACCGCTGAGGGGACTTTATTTAATTTATTCGCAGCGGCGGTAAAACTGCCCACTCGGGCAACTATATCTATCATTTCGAATGCTTGTTCTGAAAGCATCTCGCTATCCTTGGCATCGGTAACATTACTTGCAGTAAAGGTAAACATTAACCCCAATCAAATCAAGCAAAGTCACCGTTATTAGTTGTTCAATCACATAATGTGCTTAGCAGAATATGAGGTAATCTAATTAAAGAGTGAAGATTATTTCAACATCTTGTAAATGATAGCTAGGTGAGTGGTTACAGACTGACTTTCCCCACAAAGCGTTTTCTTTTCCCGTTTTACTTATCATTCTGAGTGTTTAATCACCACTTGAACAATTATTTTTAATTTAGCCTTTACACAAAACTTTCATTGTCATATTATTCGCCCGCTCGGAGGGATGGCAGAGTGGTCGAATGCACCGGTCTTGAAAACCGGCAACGGTTTATCCCGTTCTAGGGTTCAAATCCCTATCCCTCCGCCACATTAAATACGAAAAAAGCCGTTGATTATCAACGGCTTTTTTTGTTTCTGGCGTTTGAGGGGCTCTCCATAAGGATTGACTCAGACAATGTATCTGCTCTTTACATGAGCAGAGCACCCAACAACGTATACTTCACACGTATCTGTTTAGCCAAATATTTACGCGACAAGGGCTTTCCCTTTGACGTAAAAGTCTCCTTACTGACTCGTGACAGAGCAGAAGCGGTTATCCGCAACATTGAGGTTGCCGGAACACTCAAAAAAATCATCAAGTCTATTGACCATAAAACCCGTATTAACGACTTTATTCGCTACGTTGATGAAGTCATTAACAATCTTAGAGCTCAGTTTGATGCTGATGATTCTGATATTACGTTCAACATCACGCCGAAACCTCATTTCATCCCAATCAGAGACACTAAGTTGTCAGAGCATCGTGAAACCACAGCTGTTGCGCAAGCAAAGCCTGTTATTGGGTTAAACGAAGCATTAAGCGCATTTATTATTTCAAAACAAAAATCAGCCATCAGACCTCTATCTATTAAGCAGCTTGAGCAGCGTACTCGACATTTTATTGATACCGTATCATCAAAATCCGCTCTTAAAACCAAGTTTAAAACTGATGATAAATGTGTGCACGATATCACCAGCGCTGATGCGATGACCTATCGCGATGAGTTGCTGACTCAAGGCCGAAGCTACAAAAGCAATAAAGAATACTTAGCCGCCATATTTCAGTTCTTTAAATGGTGTCAGCTAATGAACTACTCAAATCACAACCCATTCGAAAGTGTCACCGTCGGTCAAAAACCGAAAGCCAAAGCGAATCAAGGTCGCAACCGCTGGACTGCATCTGAATTAAAACGATTAATACGCTCGACTGCATTTAACGACTCAACCGACGATTTTAAGTGGGTCACACTCAAGATGCTTTATGGCGGTTTAAGGCCATCTGAAGCGTGCCAGCTGCTATTAAGTGATATCAAGCAAGTAGATGGCGTTGACTGCATAAGCGTTGATGACAGCGGTGCAGGGCAACGAATAAAAAACATCAATGCTAAGCGCTATGTACCAATTCATAGTGCATTACTCGAACAAGGCTTTATGGCCTTTGTGACTCAACGCAAAACACAACAAATACAGCTGTTTGACTATAAACCCGTTGGAATTAACGAAGACTGGTCAAAAAACTACTGTAAACAACTCGCAAAGCTTCAAAATGAAATCGGCATGCAAGCGAATAAGCGTCCAACCGCATACGGCCTAAGACACACGTTTATTGATGAAATGAAGCAATTAGGTATCAGCGAGCATATCGTGGCGCAAATCGTTGGTCACGCTAATCCCAACATCACTTTCAGTCGTTACGGCAAAGATGTAAACGTTGCTGCATTGCTGAAGGATATTGAGAGAATTGAATATCAAATTTGATGATCGGGTAGCGTTAAGCGACAAAATTTATACTGAATTAACAACCTGTCCCAATAGGCAGCAACAGTGCCAAATGAGGCACAAACACTGCCAAAGCTGTCATTATTTCACTACAGCAGAGAGTGAAATATAATGGTATTGAAAATGGCTCACTGTCAGTGAGTGCGAAGCAAAAAACAGCCCACAATTATGTGGGACCAGTACGTAACCCGGTACGCTTGTATCCCACTTTTTGTTCCAAAAAGGTCGGATACAAGCTCGGGCAAGGGGAACCCCTTTGAACCCCAAAAGCCAAACACAGTTGAGCGCAATCGCACCCAAGCTTCACCTATGACAATAACGGTAACCGGCTCACGGGCGATGGCGTAACGTTAACCTATAACGACCAAAACAAGCCGTTAACGGTTGACCGCAATAATGTAAAAAGCACATTCAGTTACGATGCCAATGGTAACCGCTATAAACAGGTTAAGCAGCAAAACGGTAGTGTGGTATCGACCACGTATTATGTGGGCAGTTTCGAGCGTGAAGCGACCCTAAGCAGTACGGTAGATAAAACCTACATTGGTGACCACACCATTAAGATGAAAGCCCATGTGGGCAGCTTAGGTAATCAATCACCGTTCCAGCATGTGCTGCGCGACCACTTAGGCAGTGTCGATACCTTGATGGATGCCAAAACCGGAGCTGTACTGCAGCACCGTGGTTATGATGTGTTTGGTCGTCCAAGAGACATAGCATCAGGTAATACATTATTATCTGGAACTAATTGGCAAGGTGTCACTAAAGGCTATACAAATCATGAGCATTTGATTGACCAAGAGCTCATTCATATGAACGGGCGGATATACGATTTCAACATCGGCTGTTTTTTTAAGTGTTGACCCGTTTTTGCAGTTCCCAGAGAATAGTCAAAGCGCCAACCCGTATTCGTATATTTTGAATAACCCGATGAGTGGGGTTGATCCTACGGGATATATATATGAAGAATTAGATGAGGTTATATCAGGAAAGACGTTTGAGAAGCTTGAGAAAGATGAAAGTGGTAATCTCTATGTGACAGCTGATGGGGAAACTTATAAATTAACTTCAGTCTTAAATGGCGAGAAGAACTTTTCCATATCATTTGACGGTAATGGCGGCGGTACCGCGCAAGTTGGTAAAACTACAGGAACCGTTAGCCTACATAAAGGAAATAGTAGTACCAGTGGAAATGAAAGCGTTGATTTAGCAGGTTCTGGCGGTGACGAAAACCCCGGCGTAGCCAACTCTAAATCGGCCGAAAAATTTCTGCTTGAAGATGGAGAGCGTGCAGGGGAGCTGTTTTGCCAAAGCGACTGTTCCGCCAATGAGAATCTGGCTCACATTGGCGCTGCCAACCGGTATCTAGGGGCGTCAATAGCCGCCAATAGAGAAGCTAGCTGGAGAGTTTATGAGCTTGACGATGGCACATTTTCTTTTACCTATGCCAATATAGGGTCTAAAGGGAGTGCCTACGTCAGGCTGCCAACGCCGAATGAGTCGCTGAACCTTGCTAGTGCAGGACATACGCATTGGGATTCAAATGGTAACTTCAGTCCTCAAGACTGGCGGCTAATCACACAAGAAAAAAATAGAGGGTTTGGAATAAAACTTTATCTAGCAAGTAGGGATGGGAAGCTACAATACAGCACCCCGAAAATGGCTCGTAAACACGGAATTAGTCGTGGGGCAGGTTATTTCCCGCCATACAAAAACTTTTCAGGAAAAGATGTTTCGGGTTCTAACCTTTCAACATCTTGGAAATAATAGGTAATAATTATGAAAAGCTTATTCAAAATCACAATGCCTTTTCTTGTTTTGTGTAGCCCTTTTTTAGTGGCTCAAGAGCAAGAAATCGATAATAGAATGCTAGAGTCATGCGTACTTGGAAATCTACCTCAAGAAATTCAGTTTAACATGGTAGGTAACCCAATTTTTTTGAGTGGGAAGGTGTTTCCCAAAGAGAAAGCTGTTGAATTGCAGAATCAATTAGATGGTAGGTTGATTGGCTTAATTGAAAAGTCGGTATCAAGAACTAACTCTGAGTTTAATGTTGAAGCCCTTGTACTTGATGATTTGAATAGTGAGTATGTAAGCGGACTCGTTTCAAATATGGCATTGTATGCACCTGACATTTTTGGAGTGGTCTTTTGTGGGCAAAGTGAGCTTGTAGCAAATTTTATATTGGCGCAATTGTTTCAATACCTAGCTAAGGCATCAATTGGCTCTGATGAAAGGGAAGTCGATTGGCTCAAATCAAACAAAGAGGAGTTGAATGATTTGGGTGTGATTATAACTATTGTTGCCATTTATCTAGCTGGTAAGGATGAAAATAAGCTGCATAAGTTTATCGAATCTTTGGGTTAACTCTACATGTGATGATGGAGTTGACAACTCTATCATCACAGCTTCGCACCGACTTCAGCATTACTAGCAATCTTCATAAAACATAATTAAGACACCCATAATTATTTCATCGTAACTGCGACTATGACGCCGCAGATAATATCCTTGTTAAAGGCGATTACGGCAGTCAGTATCTTTACGGTAGTGTAGGCAAAGGTGCTGGCGGTAATGCAGGCCCTAACGCTATTAGGCAGTTTATCCGTGGTGGTACAAAAACCTTCACCTATGACAATAACGGTAACCGGCTCACGGGTGATGGCGTAACGTTAACCTATAACGACCAAAACAAGCCGTTAACGGTTGACCGTAATAATGTAAAAAGTACATTCAGTTACGATGCGAATGGTAACCGCTATAAACAGGTTAAACAGCAAAGTGGTAGTGTGGTATCGACCACGTATTATGTGGGCAGTTTCGAGCGTGAAGTGACCCTAAGCAGTACGGTAGATAAAACCTACATTGGTGACCACACCATTAAGATGAAAGCCCATGTGGGCAGTTTAGGTAATCAATCACCGTTTCAGCATGTACTTCGCGACCATTTAGGCAGTGTCGATACATTGATGGATGCCAAAACCGGAGCAGTACTGCAGCACCGTGGTTATGATGTATTTGGTCGCCCAAGAGACATTGCATCAGGTAATGCGTTATTAAGTAGCTGGCAAGGCGTCACTAAAGGCTATACAGACCATGAGCATTTGATTGACCAAGAGCTTATTCACATGAACGGGCGGATATACGATTTCAACGTTGGCCGTTTTTTAAGTGTTGACCCGTTTTTGCAGTTCCCAGAGAATAGTCAAAGCGCTAACCCGTATTCGTATATTTTGAATAACCCGATGAGTGGGGTTGACCCGACTGGGTATAGATCTGAAGAATTAGACGAGGTTATATCAGGTAAGGCGTTTGAGAAGCTTGAGAAAGATGAAAGTGGGAATCTTTATGTGACAGCTGATGGGGAAACTTATAAATTAACTTCAGTTTCAAATGGCGAGAAGAACTTTTCCATATCATTTGACGGTAATGGTGGCGGTACCGCGCAGGTTGGTAAAACTACAGGAACCGTTAGCCTACATAAAGGAAATAGTAGTACCAATGTAGGTGTAACAGGTAGCACTGAAAAAGCTAGTGATGCTAAGTTTGCAATACCTAATAAGGATGTTCTAGGTACAAAAGACACGCATAAGCAAGCCACTGATATTCTTACTAGCTTTGAGATTGGAGGTACTAAGGAGCAAGGGGTGGCAGTGAAAAATGCGGGGGGTAACATTACACCTGATTCTTGCGACAATGAGGGATGCACCTTTAATAAGCTCCCTGCAAATATTCGCTTTGTTGCTCATTCGCATGTTGAAAGCAATCATTACCATAGCGGCATGGCAGAGGCTGTAACAAAAAAACGGGAGATGCCAGGGCCTGGCGACCACGCATTCTTAGTCAAGAGGAGTGCGCCTAATTATTTTCGAACACCTTCAGGGGTTATCAAGGTACTGGAGTTTAAAGGTGGTCAGTATCATGTCAGAACCTTGAGTACAGGCTCTATTTCACCAAACTGGAACCCTGCTAATGCAGAGTTATCAAGAAGAGAAAAGGGAAAGGCTATGAAGCTATGAAGTTATTTAAATTGATATTTGTGCTTTTATTAATGAGCACCTCTGTTTCTAATTTTTTGCAGGCGAAGGAGGATATTGGATTTTCTTCAATTTCCATATATGAAGTACTTGTTAACCCTACCAAGTTTCATGGAGAAATGGTTGAAATAACAGGGGTGTATAAGTTTGATATAGATTCAGCTACTTTATTTCCTAGCAAGGAGTATTTAGTTGAAGACGTCTTTGAGTCATCGATAAGTGTTCGTTTGCCTATGGATATGAGTCAGGAAAAATTAGAATATCTCACTAAGCTAGATGGAACCTATGTCAGGGTTTTTGGAGAGTTTGATGCTAAAAATAAAGGTTACGGCGGCTTCAATAAAGGCAAAGTAATCAATGTTCAAAGGATAGTAAGGCACTCTAATTAGTCATCCTGTTGCCTGTCAGTTTGGTGTGACAGGCAATTTTCATCACCGTGTAAAGAAAACCGTCGTTTATGAACCACTGCCATCATCATGGCTAATCATGGTCAAAACAGCCGATAATCGGTAAAGAAACTTGTAAAGTTATCAATGTTCACACCTACTTCAGCATTACTAGCAATCATCATCACCGTATAAAATATTCCCATTTCCAGCTATAATCGGGAAAGTTAACGGAGCCAATATGAGTAAAGTTGTAGAGTTCAAGCGTCATCACAGTACCACCCCAGACATCGAAAATCGGAAAATTCTTCCAACCCCACCCAAATACAGCCAAGTTCGTGAACGTGAATATCTAACAACATCAGAAATTGAACGCATCAGTAAAGCTGCCAAGTCCATTATTTATCTTAGCTATAGCGCCATGGATAAAACCAATTTGAATTGACAATTTTTCATTTCAATCATATAGTCAATCTTAGTTAGCAATTGCAGACTTTGAAGATGCAAATCTCTGCAACCAAATGAATTTAAACGACTATTTTACCTATTTAATTCGAGAGTCTGGGTTCAAATCCCTATCCCTCCGCCACATTAAATACAAAAAAAGCCGTTGATTATCAACGGCTTTTTTTGTTTCTGGCGTTTGAGGGGCTCTCCATAAGGATTGACTCAGACAATGTATCTGCTCTTTACATGAGCAGAGCACCCAATAACGTATACTTTACACGTATCTGTTTATCCAAATATTTACGCGACAAGGGCTTTCCTTGTTGATATATGTGATCTATACGCGATAAGGGCTTCCCCTTTGATGTATGTGATGGCATGCAAACCCCTTGTACTTTATTATCTATCTAATCAGTACCAATCAAAAATGGAGTTAGTTTCTCTTATTCCTTATTCGAATAGTGAAGCCTGTTAATTATGAAATTTAAGTCAAAAAAATACAGTATAGAATCAACTGATTATCAGGTTGGTCAAGATAATATTTTCAAGTGGGGCATGGATGTCCACAACACCGTTTTTAGCGTTTCCGTCGGTTTATCCATTTTATTTATTGTGGCTCTGCTGGTTTTCCCCCCCGCGGATGCTAAAGCTGCTATCGATTCAGTGAAGGGCGCCGCTTTATCTCACTTTGACTTCGTGTTTATGTGGACTGCTAACATTATGCTCATTTTTGCTATTGGGATTGCTTTCTCTCCATTAGGCAAAATTCGCTTGGGCGGTGACAACGCCACAACGGATTACTCGACAGTGTCCTGGGTATCCATGCTATTTGCTGCAGGTATGGGCATTGGCCTTATTTTCTGGGGTGTGGCAGAGCCAACAGCGTTCTACACTGATTGGTTTGGCACCCCGCTGGACGTGGCCCCCTTTACACCTGAAGGCCGTGAATTAGCGCTTGGTGCTTCTGTATTTCACTGGGGATTTCATGCTTGGGCTATCTACGGTATGACTGCGCTCTCATTGGCATACTTTGTTTATAATAAGGGCTTGCCACTCTCAATGCGTTCGGTTTTCTATCCCATGCTAGGTGATAAAGTCTGGGGCAAAACTGGTGATGTGATCGACATTATGGCGGTACTGGTTATTTTGTTTGGCCTTGCAACGTCACTGGGTTTAGGTGGCTCTCAAGCTGCCAGCGGAATAAGCCATGTGTTTGGTTTTGAAAATAGTATTTTTCTTCAACTGACGATTATTCTGGTCATTATGGGGCTTGCTATTCTCTCAGTGGTTCGTGGCATGGATGGCGGGGTTAAATTGTTGAGTAACATCAACATGATTATTGCCTTTATATTCCTTGGTTTTATCAGCATTCTTAATTTCACGACTGTGCTTGATTCATTGGTGACAGGTGTTGTCGGTTACGTCAAAAACATCATACCATTAAGCCAGAATTCAGGTCGTGAAGACACTAGCTGGTTACACGGTTGGACGGTATTCTACTGGGCTTGGTGGATTGCGTATGCACCGTTCTTTGGTATGTTTGTAGCGCGAATTTCACGTGGCCGTACCGTACGCGAGTTTCTGGCTTGTGTGTTGATTATCCCCACTTTAGTGACCACAGCTTGGATGTCATTTTTTGGCGGTATTGCGATTCAACAAATCATTGATAAAGTTGGTCAACTAGGCGTAGAGCAAGGTATTACAGACGTTTCCTTGAGTTTGTTTTATATGCTTGATGCTTACCCTATGGGAGATATTCTGTCCATTATTGCGGTGATACTGATTATCGTGTTCTTTGTGACGACTTTAGATTCAGGCTCTATCGTGGTCGATAGCATGACCGCAGGCGGTAAGTTAGAATTACCGATGAAGCAAAAGATTGTATGGGCGGTTATCTCTGCGCTAATCGCGATGGTGATGTTGTGGATCGGTGGCACTGACTCTATCAAAGCGCTTCAGTCGGTTACCATTATCGCAGCACTTCCGTTTGCGATTATATTAGTGCTTGCTTGTGTTAGCTTGGTGCTTGGCATGTTTACTGAGGTAAAAAAGCCGCAATTAAGTCGTAAACAATCCGCTTAATTACTATGAAGGGGCTTACATGGTACATTCTTGTAAGCCCTTGTTTTAGTATACGTCATACCCCTTTCGCATAAGTTCGTCCCATTGTGTTCGCACCCTCCAAACGTCAAGAAACAACCGCATAATTATTATGGCCAAACCAAGACTGGCAATCGTTAGCCTAGAGAACAGTTAGCGGTTATTTTTTATTAATTAATGCGTGTTAATTCAACAAGGCGTACTGTAGTAATGTTGATCAAGATCAAGCGTATTGTTTGTTTGTAGGCCTAAACTTATTTATGTTGAATGAGTTAAAACCAGTTTGATGCTCCGTTGCAAACGTGTTTTTGTTAGGGGATAAAATGAATTTTAAAGACTATTACATGGTATTGGGTATCGATCCGCAAGCGAATGTAAAAGCGGTAAAAGCCGCTTATAAAAAACTGGCGGTAAAATATCATCCCGATGTCAGTAAACATGCTGATGCCGAGGCAAAATTTAAAGAAATTGGTGAAGCTTATGCGATATTGAGTAATGCTAAAAAGCGTGCTGAATATGATGAAGTTCGTCAGCATCATCTAAATAGGTCACAAAGACATTACGCCGGTCAAACAGGCGCCAGTGGTGGTCAAGATTGGGGACAACAGGAAAGCGACCAAGAGTTTGCCGATTTCTTTAATTCAATCTTTGGTGCACGCCATTCAGGCTTTGACCCAAACCAACAGTATCAAGGCCGTCAAACCCAACCCGCTAAAGGTCAAGATGTAGAAATTGAATTCCCAATGTTTCTTGAAGAAACATTGGTCGACACTCTTAAACCTGTCTCGTTTACCCTGCAACAACGCGATGCTCATGGTCATATTGTTGAACATCCCAAATCTTTAAAAGTGAACATTCCAGCCGGTGTGAGTAATGGCCAACGTATTCGTTTAAAAGGCCAAGGCGGACCCGGTCAAACCAAAGCCGATAACGGCGATTTGTATTTAACCATTCGTTATGCACCACATCCTTTATTTGATGTTGATGGTCGAAATTTAACGATTGTTGTACCTGTGGCTCCTTGGGAAGCGGTATTGGGTACCAAAGTTACATTGCCTACCTTAACAGGGCATATTCAATTGAGTATCCCAGCGAATAGTCAATCAGGTCAGCGATTACGTATAAAGGGTAAAGGGCTATTGAGTAAAAAAGAGCAGGGCGACTTATTTGCTGTGCTTAAAATAGTGGTGCCGACGGTACCAGATGCAGCGAGTAAGCCTTTGTGGACTGAATTAGCTGAAAAAAATACATTCGACCCTCGTGCCAGTTGGAGTAAATAGTGATGCTGCAGATTAATATAAGCGAACAAGATTGTTGGTTGAGCAGTGACGAACTGTGCGAATGCAGTGAAATTAGCTCGGCATTATTACTTGAGCTTGTAGAGCACAGTATTGTGATCCCGCAAGAGGGCGAGGTAATAGAACAATGGCAATTTAGTATTGATAATTTACATCAAGTTAAAAAAGCCACGCGCATTCAACGTGATTTAGCGCTGGAATGGAGTGGTATTGGGCTAATTTTACAATTACTCGATGAAAGAGACCAACTGGAAAATGAAGTGCATAGGCTCAAGCAGCAATTAAGTCGATTTAAAGCATAGATAGATGAACCGCATCGTTACCGTCGTGTATGACGCACCTAAACCTGAAGATAGGCGCTTGGATTAAGCCATCATTCATCAACAGCATATGATGATTAAGCGGTAACCAAGTTTCCTCGATTTACCGCTACAAAATTTAACCTGCAAAGATCAACTGGTCTTAGTGAGTTGTGAGTTAATATTTTAAATAAATCATATGGCTAAATAAGTTTGAACCTTAAATAAGCCTGAAATTATTATCTATTTTTGCTAAAATCAGCCAGATAAATTATATCGACCGTCACTTTCAAAGTGTCAGGTCGCGCTAACAGAGGTTTTGTGATGATGAATAAGGACAAGTACAGTATAGATAATACCGATTATACTGTTGGGCAAGATAACATTCAAAAATGGGGTTTTGATATACATAACGCCGTCTTTGGAATTAGTGCAGGATTAATCCTTGCTTTTTTAATTGCCATATTATTAATTGATCCGGGGACATCAAAAGATTTTTTAGACGGTTTAAAATGGCAAATTATTGGTACATTTGACAGCCTCTTTATGTGGTCGGCAAATATTTTTGTGGTTTTTTGCTTGGCATTAATCGTTTCTCCTTTCGGCAAGATCCGCTTAGGTGGTGATGGTGCAAAAGCCGATTATTCAAGACTTTCCTGGATTGCGATGCTATTTGCTGCTGGCATGGGAATTGGCTTGATGTTTTGGGGGGTTGCTGAACCGTTAGCCTATTACACTGGCTGGTATGAAACGCCATTGAATGTGGCAGCGAACACGCCAGAAGCGGTAGAGATGGCACTTGGTGCGACCATGTTCCACTGGGGATTACACCCTTGGTCAATTTATGGTGTGGTTGCCTTGTCTATGGCTTTCTTTGCTTTTAACAAAGGTTTACCACTTTCTATTCGTTCGGCTTTTTATCCAATTTTGGGTGACCGTACATGGGGCTGGCCTGGACATATTATTGATATTTTTGCCGTATTAGCCACATTGTTTGGTCTTGCAACGTCTTTAGGCTTAGGTGCTCAACAAGCCGCATCTGGATTTCATCATGTGTTTGGCATTGAGGCAGGCTTAACCTTGCAAGTCACTATTATTGTTGTTGTGACGCTGTTAGCTGTTATCTCTGTTGTCCGAGGCCTAGAAGGTGGGGTTAAAGTCATAAGTAATATCAATATGTTACTTGCTGTTGCTTTGCTCATCTTTGTTGCTCTTGTGACTTTTGCTGTTTCGATGGGAACCATTCCGACAACTGTGATGGGTTATATTAAGAATATTATTCCACTGAGCAATCCTATCGGTCGTGAAGATGAAGCCTGGATGCACGGTTGGACTGTGTTCTATTGGGCTTGGTGGATCTCATGGTCACCATTTGTGGGCATGTTTATTGCTCGTATCTCTCGTGGTCGTACAGTACGTGAGTTCCTTGCCACCGTATTGATCGTGCCAACAGTCGTGACTATCTTATGGATGTCTGTGTTTGGTGGTGCCGCTATTGACCAAATTATCAATAATATCGGTACGTTGGGGAGTAAGGGATTAACTGAGGTTCCGCTTGCTATGTTCCAAATGTTTGATTCGTTGCCATTAGGTAATCTGTTATCAATGTTGGCTGTGTTATTGGTATTGGTATTCTTTATTACCTCTTCAGATTCAGGCTCACTCGTTATCGACAGTATTACTGCAGGTGGTAAAATTGATGCTCCTATTCCACAGCGTATCTTTTGGGCTGTTATAGAAGGTGCAATTGCTGCTGTTTTATTGTGGGTTGGTGGCACTAAGGCGATTGAGGCATTACAAGCGGGTGCCATTTCGACAGGCCTTCCGTTCACCATTATTTTATTGTTGATGTGTGTTAGTTTGTTGATGGGTATGCGTACCGAAAAGCATAATAAAAACTAGCTTTTGAGTTACAACAAAATGCCGATGATAAATTCATCGGCTTTTTTTATGCATTTTGATTTAGGTTAACATTATACCCATAAGTTTTTAATTGCAGTGTCGGGACTAAAGTGATACTTGATTTGTGCCTGCAGTAATTCAGCCGTGGCAATAGCATCAGTTAATGCATCGTGGGGCGCGTAAGCGGGTAAGTTATAACGTTCACGGCTATTCGCTAGCCGAATTGAATGCGGACGCTTACGTTTAAATAAATTAAATAAACTCTGAGATTTTGCCCGATGCAAATTGGCTTCAATTTGCATGGTGTCTATTACCGGAAACACAATTCCCTCATTGATTAACAGGCGTAGCGTGTGATTAAGAAAATCACGCTCAATATGTCGATAATGTACCACCACCACTTTACCCGCAAGTTGATCTAAAAGCTGTTCTAAAATCAATAGTATATCAGGTGCACCTTGTAAATCTGAGTGGGTGATGCCGTGAATAATAATTGAGTTTTCTTGGAGCTTATCTTGTGGGTTGAGATACCATTTTTTGGCTTTACGGCAATAAATACGCTGTAATGTAAAAGGCACTAAACCAATGCTAATGATGCTATTTTTCTCTGAGTCTAAGCCGGTTGTTTCAAAGTCTAGGGCAACAAAATCAATGTCACTTAATGGGGTTTCATTGTGGTAGGTGCCTGCATGGTAAAAATCAAACAAGCGTCGATCTTTGCTGTTTTGCATTTTTAATTCGAGAAAGGCTTGCCAATTTAAAATCTCCGTTTTACTGAAATGTGTCATAAGTTCGCCTTTAACGTTTGTTGGAGCTGTAGCGATATTTCAAAAAGTTCTGCGCATTGCTTAACACTAAAAAAGCATCTTTAAGATTACGGCGTTCAAAGTCAGACATATTTTCGGGTTCAATATTATTATCAGGTTCAATCCCCGATTCAATGTCGGATGATTGGTGACGCAGGCGTACCAGAGAGATAAGTTCCATCGCATGTTGTAAATCTTCCGCCTTTGAAGTGGGAAGAATGCCAGCGTCGATAATATCCTCTAAGCGTTCAAATGAGTTTTGCGATTGTGAGCCAATGGCGAGTGCATGTACTCGGATCAAGTCTGCTAATGGCGCAGTGCCACGACGTTTTAAATTGATGGAGTTGTTATGACGGCCATCTTTTTCCATTACAAAATCTTTAAAAAATCCCAGTGGGGGGGTGCGGTTGAGTGCATTGTGCGCAAGGCAAGCTAAAAAGCGGTTGTTTTTCTTGGCTTTATTCAAGATAAATGCATTTAATTGTTCAGCCCATTTAACCCGACCATAAACCCCAGTTAGATCGAAGAAGATAGAGCAGTTTAATAAGGCTTGCGGGTTAGGTTTTTCTATCCAATCACCAAAACAGGCTTCCCATTCTGAGCGTGTTTTACGGTATTCTGGGTTACTGGCCATGATTTCTCCAGTACAATAACTGTAACCGCAAGCGGCCAAGCCATCACACACAAAGTCTGCTAACTTTGCAAAATACTCACCGTGCACGGCGGCTTTATAGCTATTATCCAGAATAATCGCATTGTCTTGATCGGTTACCATTAATTGCTCATCGCGAGCCATTGACCCCAGTGCTAAAAAACAATATGGAACCGGTGGCGGGCCGAATTTTTCTTCTGCAAGTTCTAATAAACGCTGCTTAAAGTTACGACCAATTTCAGACATTGCCCGCCCGACCATATGTGAGTTGGCATCTTCATTAACCATGCGCACAAAGCAACTTTTTAATTGCGACGATAGCAACACTAAATCTTCACAACTTTTCTGCTGAAAGATACTACTAACAAATAACAAACTATTTTGCGACTCGTAACGAATGATATCGGCAACTTCAATCAGGCCTATGGGGATTTTATTTTTAAGAATAGGCAGGTGGTCAATTTTATTACGAAGCATAAGTAACATAGCTTCAAATATATATGCGTTATGATCCAGTGAAATTAGCTCGGTCGACATGACTTGTGAAATAGGACTATCGACATTCACTCCTGCAGCAATCACTTTAGCGCACAGATCATGTTCGGTAATAATACCCACAAAACTACTGTCTTGTTGATCGTCTTTATCGGGGTCATTAATTAATACCGCAGAAATATTTTCTTCGGTCATGATTTGGGCAACAGTTTGTATCGTGCTATTACAAGGGAGAATCACAGGCTCTCTAGTCAGTAAAGTTTTCACTTTAGAGGTGGTAAGTGCATTAGCATCGGCGGTTTTGCCCTTTACTGCTTGTTTTAAGCGAGTGGTATCCTCTGCTTCAACAAAATCAGCAAAATCATCATAATTTTCGCATAAGTCATTGAACACTGATTCTGGAATACAGTATACGAGAGTGTCTTTTACCGCTTTGGCTGGAAAGCGCACTTTATTATTGGTCAATAACCCCATTTGACCAAATAACTGCCCCTGATCAAGACGATTATAGAGCTCACCCTTACGACGATATAACTCTACGACGCCACTGCGGATCATATAAAGTTCGGTAATCCTGTCATTAAAGTTAACAATCATACTATCGGTACGGTAATAAGAGATCTCAACACTTTTGGCAACGTCAATTAAGACGTGTTCTGGAAGCTGATCAAAAGGAGCGTGCTGTGCAATAAAGCTCTGAATTTCGAGTAGTTCGGCTGACATGAATAGGCCTGCTAATGTGTAATAAATGGCGCTGTGTTTATGACTATGTCGTTATTATACGAGTAAATGACTCAACATGGGGATCTATCGGTGCTATTGAATCTTTTGCAGTGGAAAAGCTTTCAATATCGAACAAAGTCGGAGCTTTAGTGACCATTTGACTAACAGAAAACCTAAAATGCCCTGACCAAAAACGACAATCGTGAACATCGAAGGTACCCCTGACAATTACTATTCTAGGTTGACGGTTTTGGCAAAGTCATTGTTATTTGTTGTTGATAATACTTTCTGACAACCAATTCATGAAACCCATAATTAAACAATAAGGGCTAACTGATTTTATGGAATGATTTGAGTGCTTTTTTTATGGCATATTTGTTTTTTGCTATTTAATGATGGCTATTAATCATTGTTTATTTATTGCTCAGTATTTGCTGTGGCATTGAGGTACATCAAGGTTTCAAGGAGATATTTGACTTAGATTTATTAGGTGAGCGTCATTTTATTTAACGGTTAGCTCGCAGCTGAGTTCAGTGCGAACACTAATGAGGCAATCCTATGACAAACTTTCCTGAACGCTATAAAGAACTCAGTCTCTGGATGGATAAACTTGGGGTGGCTATTCCTCAGACCATGAAAGGGTTTTCTGAATTGCATCAATCATCTATTGCTCCCGGCGTTTTGGACAGTAAAACGAAAGAGCTTTTAGCCCTTGGAATAGCTATCGTGGTGAGATGTGAGGGATGCATTACTTTTCATGTCCATGACGCTTTGCATGCAGGAGCCAGTAAAGATGAAATTGCTGAAACCGTGTCAGTAGCCATACTTATGGGTGGTGGTCCCGCTGTGGTTTATGGTATCGAAGCCTTGCAGGCTGTGAGTCAATATCAAGCGCTGGGCTTATAAACCATAACAGAATACTCAGAAGCCAAGAACACTGTGAAACTGAATTAACTTTAGTCGATTAATCAGTCCATTTTGTGTGGCTTATCCGAGCAGTGTTACATTGTGTAGGAGAATAGTGATGGGTACAGTTAACAGCGACACAAGCCATAATCAACCTCTCGAAGGCGCTATTAAAGATGTGGTTGAGGCAGATAATAATATAAGAGAAAACGTTCGTCGTATTACCCTTAACGCATTGAGTGACGGTAAATTAGATCTTGATGAGATTTCTCAAGTTACTCGACTCGTGGCGAACGGTGCGGGGGTAGGGGCTGTTATTTATGGACCCGATGGTCGAAACCCGTTGGCAAAAGCGGTCGAGGGGCTTAATGATGCATTATGCACTGCTGCTGAAGCATCAAAATTAGCCATTGAAGAAGCCAGTTCTCACGTCAACACATTCGGGAAACAAGATTTACAGCACGCGATTAATGACCTTAACGAACTTGAAACGATGTATTTAGAGACATTGAATGACGTGGCTAAAGAGACAAGTGAGACAGTGTCAGAAACCCTCAATGATTTGGTTCGTCATGGTCGCTTAAGTGGCACCGCCATTGGTCAAAAAGCATCAGAAACGGCAAAACTGTTAAATGACCAATTGAGTGAGAGGTTAAGCGAAACCGTTTCTGCTGGCGTTGATTCTGCATCGAAAGTAACCAGTAACCTAGCATACGCGGCGGCAGGATTTCTTGAAGCGATTGCACAAACCTTGGACAAAAAACTGACCTCTAAATCTTCAGAAAATGCACATAAATAGATAGGTGAGCCATGCTGTGGGAAACGTTAAGTACTGCACGAGATATTGGTCGACTGAATGAACTCGCTTCGGTGTTAATTCGTTATGGCTTCGGTGATGTGCTTCGCCGCCTAGGCTTGGTGAATATATTTATTGGTGCTGGTAAAGCACTGAATTGGAAACAGACTTCGGATATCTCTAATCTAGAATCTCCCGTTAGGTTTTGTCATGCATTGACCGAAATGGGTCCCACATTTATTAAACTCGGTCAGATCCTTGCGACACGCTCAGATTTGTTTTCTTCTGAATGGACGACTGAGTTTAAAAAGCTACAAAATCAAGCTTCTCCGGTATCATTTGATTTAATCATTGAACAATTACAACAAGATTTGGGGTGTAGCCCACATGAGGCTTTTGCCGAGTTTGATCCTACCCCTTTTGCCGCGGCATCTATTGCCCAGGTTCATCGAGCCCGATTACAAGATGGAACAGAGGTGATTGTCAAGGTGCGCAGGCCGGGTATACAACCGTTAATGGAAGCAGATTTGCGTTTACTTGCGCGTGTTGCTGAGTTAATGGAGTCTGAGTCAACAGCTTTACGCCGTTTTAAACCTCGTGAAGTGCTTCGTCAATTTACCCGTTCTTTGAGGCGGGAATTGGATTTGTTGGATGAGTGTCGCAATGCTGAAAGAGTCGCTAAAAATTTCGCTGATGATCCTAATATCGTTGTCCCTAAAATGTATTGGCCGTGGTGCAGTGAACGTGTGAATGTGCAGCAATTTATTGATGGCATTCCTGGCCGAGATATCGCAGCAGTGGAGCAGGCGGGTTTAGACAGACACCTGTTAGCCCACTATGGAGGACAAGCTGCTTTAAAAATGATTTTAATTGATGGTTTTTATCATGCAGATCCTCATCAAGGTAATATTTTTTATTTGCCAGGAAATAAGATTGCCTTTATTGATTTTGGTTTGGTGGGACGTTTGTCTTTTGAGCGCCGCCATCAAGTGGTCACACTGTTACATGGCATGGTTGAGTTAGATGCTCCTCGAGTGGTTGAAGTGTTGCTCGATTGGGCTGGCGATCCTCCGTTAAATGGTCAAAATTTGAGTGTTGAAGTTGAAGAGTTTATTGATAAATATCACGGTGTGTCATTAAAAAACTTCCATTTAGGCATGATGCTCACTGAATTGATGTCACTGCTCAGAGAGCACAGGCTTAGCTTACCTCCTGATATCATTATTTTGATTAAAGCGTTGATAACACTTGAAAGTGTTGCGCAACAGTTAGACCCTGAATTTAATATGGTGTCTGATGCAAAGCCTTTACTACACCAGCTAATGTTAGATAGAAACACCCCCGATGCCATCGCTAAAAGAGGTTGGCAGGCCTTTGTGGACACCACAGAACTACTTGCGGGGTTACCGCAAGATTTACAACAATTGCTACGTTCGGCACGCAGTGGAAAATTCCAGTTACATGTTGATATCACGCGGTTAAAAACCTTTGGGAATCAACTTGACCGAGCGGCTAGCAGGGTGGCTATTGGAAATGTGGTAGCGGCGATGATTATTGGCTCCTCTATCGTCATGACGGTTGACGGTGGGCCAACCTTATTTGGTTTACCAGTATTTGGTATATTGGGGTTTATAAGTGCTGTGATAGGAGGAATAGGGTTGTTGTTCTCTATCTGGTCGAGTGGCAGGTGGAAATGAACCTATATCGGTTGTGGCTTTAGTAACGTTTAGACCCAAAAACGTCGACAAGGTGTTGTAATACCAATCCGGATTAAAAAGTGAACATCAGAATGTGTCCAGCGGTTTTTGATTAAGACATCGCGATGTCGAAATGGTTATCCCCTTTCAAATAGCGATAACGCAGAGCAAAAACGGTTGGCATTCCGTTAAGCTCTCGCTAAGTCATCACTTATTAACGCACAATGGTTTAAATGCCAACCTTAGCTGTGCGTTTAAGTATTCATTGCAAAAGCCACAATTTGCTTATACCAGATTTCAACATTTTATGTTGTATTGGGTTAAGTCGATTTATGACATATAAATTTTTTAAGCTATTTCCTGTCAACGAGGTTAGATGTCGGTAAGTTGATTGTATCAAACTGGGCTATCGGCAAATCAATCAAAACAAGTTGTGTAACTGGTTAAAAAAATGGGTTATCCATTTAGCAACAATCAAAGTTAATGGTGTTTGTCTTAATGGCATATCACTATGGGCGGACTTCTATTGTTTACTCACCATTCATCGCATGCTGTTTTGTTATCCGTACAATGTCAATTGGGCTAAACATATGGTGATAACATGCTTAACTTCGTAAAATTTATCTCTTTATGTGAACGGTTTTCATGTAGGCTTTCTTTAAGAACAATGTTCGGTTACTGTTTGATTTACAGGGCATAGTACTTATTTGGTGCGCTTGCTGCACTATGTTAGAACTGTGCATTTGAATTTAACATTTTTTGTAAAGACAATGTCTACCAACAAGACTTATTTACTCGATTTAACAACGTAATTGCCATAATTTAATTGGAATAAATATTGCTAGAGCAACAATAGAGTACGACGTGTTTTAGAGTTTTTATATGGTTGCACACTATTAAAGAGGGGTTTATTGATGACAATTACAGTTGGTATAGCGCACCATACTCAATACAAGTACGATCGGTTAGTGAATATGGGGCCGCATATATTCCGCTTACGTCCAGCACCGCACAGCCGCACTAAGATTAAAAGTTACTCTTTAAAAATCATTCCAGAAGATCATTATATTAATTGGCAACAAGATCCTTTTGGTAATTATCAGGCGAGGGTAGTGTTCAATCAACCCACTAATGAGTTTAGTTTTACCGTTGACTTAGTGGCTGAAATGACGGTGATTAACCCTTTCGATTTTTTCTTAGAAGACTACGCTGAAGAATTTCCGTTTGTTTATGATGCGGTCACAAAAGCTGAACTTAGCCTTTATTTAAAAAAACGAAAACCCAGCAAAAAGTTCCAAGAGCTCATCGAATCATTAAAACCCAAAGAGCCACTGCGGAGTGTTGACTTTTTGGTTGCCGTGAACAGAGCCATTTATGATTTAGTCGATTATGGTATTCGCCTCGAGCCTGGTGTGCAAACGCCTAATGATACCCTCACCAAACAATCAGGATCATGCCGTGATTCTGCCTGGTTATTAGTACAACTTTTTCGTCATTTAGGGTTAGCCTCGCGCTTTGTTTCTGGCTATTTAGTGCAATTGACCTCGGATCAAAAATCGTTAGATGGCCCAAGCGGTCCAGAACAAGACTTCACTGATTTACATGCTTGGACTGAAGTATATATCCCAGGAGCAGGTTGGATTGGCTTAGATCCTACCTCTGGTTTGTTTGCCGGAGAAGGTCATATTCCGTTAGCATGTACCCCTGAACCAAGTGCCGCCGCACCAGTGACGGGTGGGATAGATGAATGTGAATCTGAGTTCAGCTTTTATAATAAAGTGACTCGGGTCCATGAAGACCCACGTGTAACTAAACCTTATTCAGAAACACAATGGACTTCAATTAATCGCCTCGGCTTACAAGTTGATAAAGCCTATGATGAACAAGGCATACATTTGACTATGGGCGGTGAACCGACATTTATTTCTATTGATGATATGGAGCATCCGCAATGGAATACTGAAGCCGACGGTAAAGAAAAAAGGGCATTGGCTCAACATTTATTTGTTGAAATGAATAAGGTCTTTACTCAGGGTGGGTTTACTCATTATGGACAAGGCAAGTGGTATCCGGGAGAGCCTTTACCGCGTTGGCAATATGCGTGTTATTGGCGTAAAGACGGGGTGGCGTTATGGCATGATGCGAGTTTACTTGCTGACCCAAACAAAGATTATAAATTAGATCATACTGACACCAAAAGGTTTGCCGAAAAGTTATGTGAAATCATTGGTATTGATGATAAAGCATTGACCACAGCTTACGAAGATATCCTCTATCATTTATGGCAAGAAGCCTCATTGCCGATAGAAATTGGACCCAAACAACCCGAATTGCTGCATGCTATGAGCCGTAAAGGCTTATTAGAAAAAATGGAGCGCGGCATTGAAAAGCCTGTAGGTTATGTGGTGCCATTGCAATGGAATGATAGTCGTCATTGCTGGCAATCTTGCACTTGGGAATTTAAACGTGGTCATTGCTTTTTATTGCCCGGAGAGTCGCCATTAGGTTATCGCTTACCATTAGACAGTCTTGAGTGGTCGGGTAATATTATAGACCGTGATCCATATGATATTCCTGATACTTTTGCGAAGACAAAAAAAATTAAAAAAGGCTTTGTCGGCAAAGAGATGATTAAAACCGCGCTGGCTTTTGAGGTGAGAGAAGGGCGTTTATATATCTTTATGCCACCCACAAGTCATTTCGAGCATTACATGGGATTATTAACTGCCATTGAAGCTGCGGCAAAAGCACTGAGTATCCCAGTTGTCATTGAAGGTTATAGCCCGCCTAAAGACAGTCGTATTGAAAAATATGCCGTAACCCCCGATCCTGGTGTGATTGAGGTGAATATTCATCCTTCGAATTCTTGGCCGCAGTTAGTTGAAAGAACCACCACACTATACGGGCTAGCTAAAGCATGTCGTTTAGGCACCGATAAGTTTATGGCCGATGGCCGCCATACCGGTACCGGTGGCGGTAACCATGTGACGTTAGGTGGCGAAACCCCAGACCAAAGTCCTTTTTTGCGTCGACCAGATATTTTACGCAGCTTTATTACTTACTGGCAGCATCACCCTGGGTTGTCATATTTATTCTCTGGTTTATTCATTGGCCCAACGAGCCAAGCGCCTCGTGTTGATGAGGCTCGAGATGAAGTGCTATATGAACTTGAGATTGCATTTTCACATATGCCAGAAGGAGAGGTGCCCCAGCCTTGGTTAGTTGACCGTTTGTTACGTCATTTACTTGTTGATTTAACTGGTAATACTCATCGAGCTGAATTTTGTATCGATAAGTTATATTCCCCAGACTCTCCTACAGGTCGCTTAGGCATCGTAGAGTTTAGGGGCTTTGAAATGCCGCCTCATGAGCAAATGAGCCTAGTGCAAATGCTTTTGCTGCGTACCTTGTTGGCTTGGTTTTGGAAAAAACCTTACCACAAGCCATTGATCCGGTGGGGAACAGAATTACATGACAAATTCTTATTACCACAATATGTCGAAAACGACTTAGCTCAAGTCTGTAGAGACTTGCAACAGGATGGTTTTCAGTTTCAATTTAACTGGTTAAATCCATTTTTTGAATTTAGATTTCCTGTTTGTGGTACGCGTGAGCTTGATAATGTGACGTTAGAGTTAAGAACAGCCATTGAACCCTGGCATGTCCTCGGTGAAGAAGCGAGTGCTTCGGGCACGGCGAGGTATGTTGATTCGTCATTAGAAAGGGTGCAAATAAAAGTCAAAGGCAGTATTGGTGATCGTTATGTGGTGACTTGTAATGGCCGTCATGTCCCACTGAAACCGGTTAAAGGTAACGCTAAAGATGAACAGTTTGCTGGCATTCGATATCGAGCCTGGCAGCCACCATCAGCGTTACATCCAACCATTGGCGTTCATGCTCCGCTTGTTTTTGACCTGATAGATACATGGGAAGGTCGGTCGTTAGGTGGTTTTGTTTATCATGTTAGTCATGCGGGCGGACGAAACCCTGAAACATTGCCTGTTAATGCATTTGAAGCAGAAGGGCGCAGAGTGGCAAGATTTTGGGAGCATGGGCATACACCGTCGATATTACCATCGGATCTGCCAAGTTGGTTGCCATCTGCGGTGACTCATCGATTTGAGGCGGCTGACAAGGTTTGTGAGTTTGTTGTACCAGAGGTAGAAAGTATCAATCCAGATTACCCCAATACTCTGGATTTACGCCGACAACCTAAGTTTAAGTAATCATAGCGATTTTTGTATCATTCCACCGTAAATAATTTTAAAGTGGAATGATACAGGGTCGACTGATTTTTCATGGCAGTAGCGTCAAATGACGTTGTTTTAATCTTGCTTTATGACTCAGAGTAAAATGATTGTTGCCTTACTTTTGGACAGCAATTCACAGACGAAACAGACCCTCGTGACCCTATGCATTTATCACGGTTTATCATAGATGAGTGTGATTATTGATGTTAAAACGGAGCTCGTTCAATTGTATATTAACAATAGCACTATGGCTGAATTGCCTGACTGGCTTTTTAAATACCTAAATACATCACATGCTCATGATGAACTCGCCAATCACAGCGGTAAGAGTCCAGATCATTGGGACACCTTGTTCAATGGATTATCTAGCTTAACTGCAGAAGATGTCAGCGAGCGCGCTATCGAAATCAGCCAATTATTTCAAAATGGCAATATTAAACTCGACAGAAACCAAAAATGGCATTTTGATCCCTTACCCTTTATGTTTTCCAAAAGTGACTGGGCTTTATTGGAAGCAGGCATAAAGCAAAGGACAATATTACTCAATAAAATTCAACAAGATATTTATGGTGAGCAAAAGTTATTGCTTGATGGACATATTCCTGCTCAGCAATTATTTCAAGATAATAACTACTTGAGAGAAGGGTTTAACCTGCCTCAAAATGAACTCAAACTGTTTTTTACCGCGCTAGATATATACCGCGCTCCGTCTGGCGAATTTAAAGTGTTAGTCGATCACTGCCAGTGTCCATTGGGGTTAGGTTTGTTGCTCGAAAGCCGAATTATTGCGCGGCGTGTGATGGCCGAAGAATTTGCTGAATGCAATGTTCAACAAATTAAAGGCTTTTTGAAGCGATTTACTGATGCTATCAACGAATATACCCGATATATGGATGACCCAAGGATTGTTATCCTCACCCAGGGAGTCGATGATCCTAATTATAATGAGCACGCATTTTTGTCGACTTACTTTGGTTATACCCTAGTACAAAGTGCTGATTTAACTGTGCGTCATGGTGAAGTTTGTTTAAAGTCGTTACCCGGCTTAGGTAAAATAAACGTGATTCTTCGGTGGATACCGGATCGCAGCATTGATTCGTTAGAACAAACCGAATACTCACTTCACGGGATCCCCGGGTTACTTCAAGCGGTAAGAGAAGGCACGGTTAAAGTGTTAAATCCATTTGGCAGTGGAGTATTGTCATCACCCGCTATTCAATGTCGACTCGATGAGTTGTCTCACCATCTTTTAAACGAGCCTTTGCTTATTGGCGAGCCGAGTCATTATGACCTTGAACAAGCAAAAAACCTCGATTGGAGTCTGCTTGAATTAGTCAGTTATAACGATAAACATTTTAAACTCGACGGCGCGAGTGAAGCAGATAAAATTCGAGTTGCAATTAATGAACATCCCGATGCGTATTTTTTTCAAGAGAAACCAATATTTAGCTGTGCACCTTTTTGGAGCGAAGGAAAGCTGGTGGCCAAACCTGTGTTGTTTAGGTGTTATGCATTAACCACCGAAAATGGGATAGAAGTACTGCCTTCAGCCTTATGTTTTTCTAACGAAAACGATAAAGACCCGAGTGTGTCGGGTTGGCTTAAAGACACCTGGATAAATGCCGCAGATAACCTTGTGGCAGGCGCTCATAATATACCTGCTCCCGTGAAAAAAAGAATGGATGTGACTTTACTCGAAGGGGTTGTTTCGAGTCGCACCGCAGAACATTTATTTTGGCTGGGCCGCTATCTAGAGCGCAGTGAGAACACGATTCGCATCTTACGTATTTTTATCGATAGATACACTGAATTGGCCATTTACCCCAGTACCATGCGGCGAAATATTGTCACGCGATTGTTAAGTGCCATTAAGTCTCAGCACATTGTTTACCCTTATATTGAACCTACTGACATCTCTGATGAATATGAGCCTAAGCAGGCTAAACAAACTGCTTTTCAATTGCTTGCAGATGAGCAATGCGCAGGGAGTATTATTAATACCCTCACATATTTGTTTAATGCCACGTTGCAAATTCAAGAGTTGTTATCCAATGACAGTCGCCGAATTATTGAAGACATTAATGATCAAATTCAAAAACTTAAGCGTGTCGCGGTTAATATCTCTGCCCGTGGGATGCAAAGCAGCTTAGATCAAATCATTGGGTTTATTATGGCGTTTAACGGCTCTATTACTGATTGTATGCCTAATAGTAATGGTTGGTTTATGTTAGAAATCGGCCGCAGAGTTGAACGTAGTATTCAAATTAACTCACTCACTGCGTCGTTATTGTCTGAAGAAACGCTTGAGACAGAAGAACTTGCCATATTAGAAGCGGTATTGAGTTGCCAAGTGAGTTTGGTTACTCACAAACGCCGTTATCGCATGTACCAAAGTATTGGAACCGGTATCGAATTATTGATGCTAGATGCTGAGTATCCGCGCTCATTATTATTTCAATTAGAACAAATTGATTTACTTTGTCAAAATCTCCCAATAAAACGGCGACCCGGAGTCATATCTGCACATGAAAAAGCTATTTTGCTATCTAAAACAACGTGTTACTTAACAGAGAAAGATTATTTACAACACAGTGAAGATGGACAGCGTAAGCAGTTAAAGGAGTTTAGCCATAATATTCGAACGAATTTGAATACGTTTTGTGATGTATTGCTAGTTCAGTATTTCTCTCATACCCAAACGGCTAGTAAATTGAACTGGTCGAATATTGAGCAAATTCAGTCGTGAAATATAAAATTAAACACTCAACAACATACCAATATGCTGACTTTGTTAGTTTATGTCAGAATCATGCCCGATTAACGCCAAAAACAATTCGTGGCCAAATATGCCATAGCAGTCGGATTGAAATTACACCCCCAACAAGTTATTTGCAGCAATTTACCGATTACTTTGATAATACCGTCACTGTGTTTGAGATCACTCAGCAACATAATATGTTGACTGTGACCATGGTAAGTGAAGTCGAATTATTAGTCAGTAGCAATGACAATTTAAATAAAGTGGATATGCCATGGACTAAGGCACGGGATTTATTAAATAAGCCGACAACACATGAATTGTTAAAAGCATCCGAATTTGTCATGCCATCACAACATACGCCAATCGATGAGATGGTTAAAGCCTATGCATTAGTGTCATTTAAACCCGACGTCAGTTTAATTTCTGCATGCAAAGATTTAATGGCACGAATTTTTCATGAGTTTTTATATGATCCTGGTTTTACAACCATTAGCACGCCTTTAAGTGTTGTATTTGCACAAAAAAAGGGCGTTTGTCAGGATTTTGCTCACTTTGCGTTAGCGTGTTTACGTAGCATGGGGTTAGCGGGAAGGTATGTGAGCGGCTATATCGAAACATTGCCACCAGAAGGTGAAGAGAAATTAGAAGGCGCTGATGCAACCCATGCATGGTTTGCGGTGTTTGTCCCTAATTTTGGTTGGGTCGATTTTGATCCAACAAATAATGTATTACCTAAAGAACAACATATTACTTTGGCGTTCGGTCGTGATTTTTCTGATGTCACCCCTCTCAAAGGAGTGGTATTTGGGGGGGGCAATCAGCTATTAGGTGTAGCAGTGGATATGATTAGGTTAGATTAGATTAATTTGTATCAATCTTATCATTTCATATTCGATATGACTCAATGGTTTATAGGCGGAAGTGTATGAGAATTGATTGGAAAGCGTACAACACCAAAGGGTTTTTTGATGAATTAATTGACGGCCAAGGAAACGTAAGATTACACGGACAAAAATTAGCTCAATTTTTTGCTAATCTTTCAGCAGATGAATTAAAAAAAGCCAGAGCCGTGGCTGATTTAGCCATTAAAGAAATGGGCATTACTTTCACTGTTTACAATGAAGGTAGCATGATCGATAGGGCTTGGCCTTTTGATATTATCCCTCGTACGATTGGCAAAAATGAATGGCAAAAAGTCGAACTGGGTTTAAAGCAACGTGTTGAAGCGTTAAATCTGTTTATTGATGATTTATATCATGATCAAAAGATCATTAAAGACGGTGTATTTCCAAGAGGCTTACTCGAAAAGTCGGTTAATTTTAGGCAACAGTGTGTCGGGATTAATCCGCCAAATAAAATTTGGGCACATATATGTGGTTCTGATTTAGTCCGCGACGGTAAGGGAACTGTGTATGTATTAGAAGATAACTTACGCGTTCCTTCTGGTGTCTCTTATATGCTCGAAAACCGTTCAGTTATGAAGCGGGTTTTTCCTGAGTTATTTGAGCAAATGTCTATTTTGCCTATCGATGATTACCCCTCGCAATTGTTTGACATGCTAGCTGCCATGTCGCCTCGTCCACAGGACAAACCTGAAGTGGTTGTATTAACCCCTGGGGTATTTAATTCTGCTTATTTTGAACATTGTTATCTTGCTCAAGAAATGGGCTGTGAATTAGTAGAAGGTCGTGATCTTGTTGTTGAAAAAGATGATTGCGTCTACATGAGAACCATTACAGGTTTGCAACGAGTGGATGTGATTTATCGTCGTATTGATGACTTGTTTTTAGATCCAGAAGTGTTTTTACCCGATTCTCAATTAGGCGTACCCGGATTAATGCGAGCATGGTCTAAAGGGAATGTCGCGTTAGTTAATGCGCCTGGAGCTGGGGTGGCAGACGATAAGGTGGTATACGCCTATGTACCAGAAATCATTAAATATTACCTTGATGAAACCCCTAAATTAGAGAATGTACCAACGTACAAGTGTCTTGATGAAAAAGAATGCGATTATGTCATCAAAAATATTGATAAATTGGTCGTTAAGCCCGCAAATGAATCCGGTGGATACGGTTTATTAATAGGCCCTAAGTCTACTCAAAAAGAACAACAAATTTGTATTGAACAAATAAAAGTCGATCCCCGTAATTGGGTTGCCCAACCTACATTAAATTTATCTACTGTTCCAACTTTCGACGGCCTTGAACCCGATGGACGCCATGTTGATTTAAGACCCTTTATTTTATCATCGGGTAAAGATATTCAAGTCACTACAGGCGGATTAACTCGTGTTGCCATGAATAAGGGATCGTTAGTGGTGAACTCATCTCAAGGTGGTGGCAGTAAAGATACATGGATTGTTGACGAAGAGGCGGAATAATATGCTATCAAGAGTGGGTGAAACCTTATATTGGGTGTCTCGTTATATTGAACGTGCTGAAAATGTTGCGCGGGTCATTAATGTAAACAATATGTTGTTGCTGGATTTGCCAAAAGGTGTTTGTACCGGCTGGGGGCCTTTAATTGACATTATTGGTGCACGACAAGCTTATCTAGAAAATAATGCCGATTTTTCAGAGTCTAAAGCGCTTAAGTATTTATTAGTCGGTAAAGATAATCCTTCTTCAATCTTAAACTCTATTATATCAGCACGAGAAAGCGCTCGAACCATTAGAGATGTCATCCCAAGAGATGTCTGGGAAGAGATAAACTCGTTATATTATTATGTTAAAAATAATCAAAGCGAAGGTTTGAGTAAGCGTGGACGTTTTGCCTATTTAAAAAAGATTATTGAGTCTGCGCATCTTATATTTGGTACGTTAAACGCGACAATTAATCATGATAATGGCTACATTTTCATTCGGTTTGGCTCAATCATTGAGCGAGCGGATATGTCATCACGGATTTTAGATATCCGCTCAGAAACGCTGATTACTAATGAAGAAGCAAAACCTTATGAAAATATACAGTGGATCAGTTTATTGCGCTCACTAAGTGCATATCAAATGTACCGTCAAGAAATGGGAGTGAGAGTGCAACGTGCGGATGTGATTGAGTTTGTGATGCACAGTGAAGTGTTTCCGCGATCAATTTTATTTTGCCTCAATGAAATGAAATCGTTAGTTGAGCCACTGGTTAATTCGGCCGCTATTATTACTATCATAGATAATGCGAGAGATGATCTAAAAGGTAAGAACGTTAGGGAGCTTAAAAATGGCTTTTTGCATAACTACGTTGATGAAATACAAATAAAGTTAGCGGCAATTCATAACGTATTGGCTGAGTCATATTTTTTAAAATTGCCTTCTCAAACACAATCTCAATCACAAGGTTAGTTAAGTTTGTTTAGCGCCAGTAAAACAATACTGGCGCTTGTATTTTGTGTTTGTCATGTCGCCTTACTCCGAAAATCCTGATATCAGCCCCCGAATGCTTTTTACCCAGCGATGCCATCATTAATTTAATGTGCCGATAGCTCTACGTTAACAACCACTAAATACTGTAACTGCGTTTTACAACAGAACAAGGTAGTTGATTCGATCGCTTTGTGTAATTTTTAGCGCCGGTATGGGTCTCCACAGTGCCTAAGATGCGTCACAACATAACTCAATACAACAGACTAAATGTTTGCATCAATCTTGATAGTATCAGGTCGGGTCCTTTAGATTAATGCCCTTTCAACCATGCTAATTATGACAAGAAGGTAAGTAAGAATGAACGATGTTCAGAATTATATTCGTGGTGGTTATGCATACTATAGATATAAAGGGTTTTCTCATTCTAGTTCGATTTCCATGATTTTACTTTCATCATTAGGTTTTATTTTACAATGTTACCCATGTTGTGTTGATTTTTTGCAAGCCTTTTATGGCTATATTGTTATTTGTTGCTTTGCAAAAAATGTAAAAAATACGAGTTTGATTTTGTAAGCTATATAGATTCAAAGTACGTTAGGTTACATTGTTATGTCACATACCTTTTGATTGCGACATTCATTATTGTTCGATTGTTTATTTAAAGGGATTTATGAATAAGTTTATTGTGTGTTTATTTATTTTATTCTTGTCTGCCTGTGCCACTATTCCTAAACAACAAGTAGAGAAGGGGTTTAAGGTTGAGTTTGGTTACATCACTGACGTTGATGAGGCTTATGTCATCAGTCCTAATTTAAAAATAATATCAAAGGATGGCGTTCCTCTTAATCGGTTTGGGGGTAGAGTTGAAAACATCGATAAAGTAAGTTACTCATTGGGCTACTATATTTTTAAGTTTAACTCTGTCACTGAGAGCTATGAAAAATTCGCAGCAGAGGGTTACTGGATAATTAAGCCGCCGATGAATTTAGAATATGAAGCTTTTTTATTTGAAGATAAAAAGCCGTTCTTCCCTGGTGCATATCAGTTTGTTGTTATAGTCGAAGAACAAATTCTGCAAGCCATAGCGTTTGACGTGGTAGATAGCGACCTTTAGGCACATCTATCCATGTCAGTACTTGTGGTTTTCTGATGATGAGCGGAGCCCGTTAGTTACTCAAAATAAACTAATCCAAATCAATAGGGGAGTCGTACCCGCGATATGGTGTAGAATAGGCCATCATAATCAGTCGCAAGTGATGCTCTCGGATCAGGTGTACTAAGATCATTTGTGGCATGCCGCTTTAAATTTTTTACTGTAAACGAGATTTTAATGTCAAACGTAACTTCCCTCGAACTCAATGGCTTTGTACAAGAATGCGCTAACGCGTTAACAGACAATACATTACAACGTTTAGTGTTTTCTAAATACCGTGGCGACGACAAAGAGCTTAATCGTATTGCTGTACGCAGCGTAGAGCTTAAGGGTCAACGTCTTGCATCTTGTTTATATGAATATCGCACCCATCATATTACCAAAAATGTTGAGCAAATAGATGCTGCCGCACTTTGGCTGCAGTGGTTAGAGGGTGATTTTCAAAGTGCACATTTAATCACTCATGAGTGGGAAGTGCAGTTGAGCATCAGTAAAAAAGGCAAAGTGCTAATCAATAAATACCGCAATAAAAATGCGCCAAAAAACCACGACAAGCAACTTAGCGTCGATGACACACTGTCACACAATCGGGCCAAAAAGCGCTTTGTTGAACAAGATCGTCCTTATTTACGCGAGCTAGGTATTACCGATGCAAAAGGCGAGATTATTCCGTCGATGTCACGAAAGTGGAAGCAAATCAATAAGTTTATTGAAGTATTATCACGCGCCATTGATAACACCGGCTTAGCCGATAAAAAGGAAGTGCACATTGCCGATTTTGGCTCGGGTAAGGCCTATTTAACCTTTGCGGTACATGACTATTTTATTGATAAGCTACAGGTGAAAACCCTGGTGACAGGCGTCGAGTTACGCCAGGGGTTGGTTGATTTGTGCAACCAAACCGCGGCAAAGTTAGCGTTAACCGGAATTAAGTTTGAACAAGGTGATGTACAGCACTTTAAAGCCCAGGGCATTAACATCATGATTGCCTTGCATGCGTGTGATATTGCGACTGATTATGCACTGCATATGGGGATCCGAACTGGTGCAGAAATTATTATGTGTTCGCCATGTTGTCACAAACAAATTCGCCCACAAATGCAAAGCCCACAGTTACTTGCGCCATTATTGCAACATGGTATTCATTTAGGTCAAGAAGCTGAAATGGTCACTGATGGCCTTCGTGCACTGTTATTAGAAGCACATGGTTACGACACCCAAGTATTTGAGTTTATTTCACTCGAGCACACCAGTAAAAACAAAATGATTTTAGCGCAAAAACGTAAGCAACCAAGAGATAATAGCGCTATTTTAAAGCAGATTGCTGACATTAAAGCGTTTTACGGTATTAAAGAACAATGTTTAGAAACCTTACTAAGCTAAGCGATTAACGTTTGCGATAGAGCGGTTGTTCCGTGTATTGGGCCTAGATAGTGCATTGTTTTATGGTGTAAAACGTAATAATGAAGTTGATTTATCATTTGTTTATAATGGCTTAGTGTGACTTTAACCACAGTTACCTATTTACTGTTTAGGCATGGTTGTATTTTAGGCTATGATTATTAAGCCATTTAATGATAGGGAACATCAAATAAACAATGACAGCCATATTTACCAACATCGAGTTTTTAGATGACGCCACTGAAAAGGATGTTGTCGCATTGATAGCGCAAACTGTCAGCAAAGATGCACAATATATTTTAGTGGTCATTGGCAGTCAGTCGACAGTCTCTATTGAGTCTATACCCGCAATAGCAGCGACAACATCTGTTCCTGTTAATGCCTGTGTTATTCCTGGTGTGGTGTTTGGTCGGCATTACAGTTATAGCGGCACACTGATACTGGGGTTTAAAGGGCCCGTCACAAGCTTGTTAATTCCTGATATTGGTGCAAGCCACGAGGTATTGTGCCAACAATTACAGCAGTTCGTGGCAACCAATGGTACCTATGGATCTGCTGGTATTTTTGTTGATGGTTTAAGCCATGCTGTTGAGCCATTTATTGCCACCGTGTATGAAAATTTAGGCAGTGACAGAATTTTAATTGGTGCGGGAGTTGGCGATCTTAATCACCCGACGAATGTGTCAATTGCCAATGAGCAGGGATGTTATCGCAATGCGGCAATTATTTTTTGTTATTCTAACTCTTTTAAACTGCAAGTTGAGGGCAAACACGACTTGCCTCAAGTCGCTGGGCCATATTTAGTCACAGAAGCCAGTGCCAACCTCATCCATAGCTTGAATTATCAACCTGCGGCAGCAGTGTTTAGTGATGCGATTTCAGCCGTCAGGGGTATTGAGATCTCCCAAGATGAAATAGTGCAACATATACACAGTTATCCTTTTGGTTTAAAACAATTAAATGAAGAGTATTTAGTTAGAGATATTATTGCGGTTAACGGTAATAGTCTTTTGTGCGTGGGTAACGTTGCTGAAAATAGTTTGGTGTATATTCTGAATGCCACCCAAGATATTTTAATTACAGCGGCAAGCGATGCGGGTAAACAATTTTCACAAAAATTATTGCCTGCTACTGCAGACCAAATGCGCTATGTCGTGTTAATTGACTGTATTTCGCGCGCGCTCTATTTAGGTAATGACTATCAATTAGAGTTAGATGCCATTTGTGAGCAACTGCCTGAGGGTAAAATACTTGCCGGAGTATTATCCATTGGTGAAATTAAAAATACATGCCAAGGTGCTATTCAGTTTTTAAATAAAACAATAGTGCTAGGAGGCCTGTAAAGTGTCAAATTCATTTGCCAATTTAGCCACATTAGAGTTGGTATCAATTCAGTATGAAATTACGCGTAGCCTCAATGCAAATGCTGACCTAAGGTCGTTGTGCCGTCGATATATGGAAACCTGCATTCGCCGTTTGTCGGTAAAGGCTGCTTACCTCTATATACCAACACAGATGGCTGGCGATTTATTTACCAATACCGAAGTCAGTCATCATGATTGGGGGCGGGTGAGTATGCCAAGTGTTACGGTATGTTATCCGGATCAAATTAGCGCCATTAATCATATTTTTAATCAAGTATTGAGCCAACCTGCAACAGAACAAATAGAGACTCAATTAATAGAACATAGTGGCACTTTTTATCAGCTTTTTTCCTTATCAAACCAGGCTATTTATATTCTAGAGCGCAATGATAGCCCATTACCGCTTCAGGTCATTAATGCCATAACGCCAGCCGTTAAAGATTTGTTTTATGCATGCCGAGCTTCTTTGCAGCATTCACAAGTGGTCAATGAAGTTGAGAAACGAAAACAAGCCGAACAACAATTAACGTATATTGCTTTTCATGATGAGTTGACCGGTTTACCAAACCGCACGCGATTAATTAATGTGCTAAATCAACAAATCGAATTGTGCGCACAATATGACAATTCTGGCGCATTAATGTTTATTGATTTAGATAATTTTCGAGATATTAATGATTCGCTTGGGCATCAAGTGGGTGATGAATTGTTGTGTCAAGTAGCGCAGCGACTACAACAGATTTGTATTAAGCAAGAAATCTTAGGGCGTTTTTCTGGAAACGCATTTGTTATTGTTTGTCCTAATCAATTAATGCAACAACAGTATATTGATGAATTATTATTGCATGTTCACCAATGTTTTGACGAAAACTACAAGATTGGTAATCGCAGTATTGATGTTAATGCGAGTATTGGACTGACGTACTTTACAGCGAACAGCTGCGATGCATACACCGTTTATATGCAGGGTGACTTAGCCATGTCGAAGGCAAAAGCATCCACAGGAACCAACTCGGTGTTTTACCAACAAGATATGGAAAAACAAACTCGTCGCCGTTATTTACTGGATGCCGATATGCGCACTGCCTTAGCCCAAAATGACTTTTTTATGGTAGCGCAACCTCAAGTTAATCAACATGGTGACATTATTGGCGCCGAGTTACTTATCCGCTGGCAACATGCCGAGTTAGGGTTTATTTCACCAGATGAATTTATTGGTATTGCTGAAAAATCAGGATTTATTATTCCCTTAGGTGAGTGGATTTTTGAACAAGCATGTTTATGCATTACTAGGCTGCAACACACGCCTTTGAAGCAACACATTAAAGTGGCGATTAATGTCAGTGCCAAACAGTTTTATCAAGCTGAGTTTATTGAACGGATCAGTGGCTTAATCAGTAAACATAAGATTAAGGTCAGTGACATCGAACTTGAATTAACCGAAAGCGCCATGCTTGAAGATATTCAATTGGCGGTAACTAAAATTACAGCGTTAAAACAAATTGGCTTTGAGCTTTCTATTGATGATTTTGGTACCGGTTATTCATCGTTAAGTTACCTTAAGCATTTGCCTGTTGATAAAATAAAAATTGATAAGAGCTTCGTGTCGCTTATTGATAAGCGTGAAGATAGTCGCGCTATTGTAGAGGCTACCATGTTAATTGCCAGAACCTTTAAATTAGGTTTGATTGCAGAAGGGGTTGAAACCGCAGCAGAAGTGGCCACCTTAAGTAACATGGGTTGTAACGAGTTTCAGGGATATTATTTTCATAAACCAATGGCGTTAAACGACTTCATTTCACTGCTTACCGCCTGAAATTGGCAATAGGTAAAGTATTTTACATGCTAAATTAATGGTTTATCACTATTTGATGGGGCATTGAAATACCATGGCGATTTGATTACGACAAAACGGTTAACGTGACGGATTAATGTCGATTTCCCGGACCTGAAAGTCTATAAAGGCGAAGGTTTCAGCTTTGTCTATATCAAGAAAAATGCCTTTGAGACCAACGGTATGTCCGTTATTTACCAGAATGCAGTCTTTAGGTCCCCCTTACTATTGAAACTGCGACCTTATACCCATTTTTAATTTGAATAAATGGTTGTGTTGTTCCGTTAGTCATGACGTTCATCCTTTTATGTTTCATTGATGGTTTAGGGTATGATGATGAGACTCGGTCAAAAATATGGCGAGGGCAATGATAGTTAAACCATTGAAAAGTCAAAGTGTGAAACTTGATCGTATTGATTAACATAAGTAGGAGTGAATATGAGTAACGCCATAAAATATTTATTATTGGGCGCATTAGTTTGTTTAGCCCTAATTTGTTATTCCGTTGGTAGTGCAACAGGTGCAGTGGCGTTTATTATCATGGGGGTATTGCTTGAGATAGCATTTTGGCTTGGTATTATTAAGTCTACTCGTTCTCGTAGAACATCACGATAATAGTAAGATGCGGTGATAAAAACGGTAAGTCAAACAACACAAATTTTCATAATCTGTGTTGATTGACTATATACTTGGTAAAGGGTTTAGCCTTTAAAAGCTGTATTGCGCACGAAACGAAAACGCATTGTCATAACCATAAGTTGCGCCATCTTCCTGATGTTTTGCTCGTATAAAGTTGGCTTTAAACATTAAGTCTTGATTGACCAAATAGTTTACCCCAACAGCAAACGTTTGCGCCTTACGATTTTCTTGATCTAATTCGAACTGACTCATTCGCCATGTGAGTTCCCAATCATGTTCGGCTTTAATTGTGTCCAGTTTCCCATCTTTATAACGACGATTTTTACCTGATAATGGGTAACTCATTTGGTAATATCCGCCTTGGTAGTGGTAAGTTCCACGGCTGGGATCGTCTATATCGGTTTCAATCCATTCAGCCATAGAGACAAAACCTAAGTATTGCCACATTAATTCAACACTGGCTAATGACATATCTTCGGCGTCTAGGCGGGTGCCTTCTAGTAATGAGTCGCTTGAATACACTTCTAATGTCTGATTAACTCTATATTCATCGCCACCGAGTTGCCGTTCACTTAACGCCGAGCCGAGATGAAAAAAATTGTCGTCGTCATCGACTAAAGCCCAAGTTAGTCGGCCAGTGATACCATAACTGTTTTGTGAGTTGTCTTCTTGAAAGTAACCTAAATCCCAGGTGAAATCACCAGGAGTCCCGCTGAGCTTTACGCCAATGTTGCGCCCAGGAGCTAGGACTTCGGTGACCATGCTGCGTTCAATCATAAAGGTATCTCTAGAACTGGTGAGTTTTTCCAGTCCCAAAGGCTCTTTTTGCTGGCCAACCGTGATATCAACCCAATCAAATCCTTTATATTGAACATAAGCATCTTTAATATTGAACTCACCATCAGCAACGTCTACCTGAAATTTACTGCGCCAATTTTCACTAAATTTGGTCTTAACGCTTAATCTTGCACGGCGTATGTCAGTGCCATGATTAGATTTTTCATCATCTTCTAGATAAAGATCTGAAAACTGATCATGGTCGAGCATGATATAACCACCAAAATTTAATTCAGGATATTCTGTAGCCATTGCGCTGGTCGTGACGACCAATAAAGCGGGCACGATATATGATATTAATGTTCTCATGAATTTGCTTCTACTTGATTATTACGATTAGTGGCGAGCGTTTGTTGAGCAGGAGTGGGGATGTAGTAAACGATGAGTTCGGCAGTATCTCTCAGGAAGTCAATGTGCTCTATTTCTGCATTGGTAACATGCAAACCTGTGCGGTCACGTAAATCTTCGAGTAATAACGCTTTGTTTTGCGGTTTAATATTGTCGATTCGTTCATACGAAATACGTTGTATTTTATGTTGTCCTTGAAAAAAGCGTGTATCGACTAAAAAAGCAATGAAACATAAAAATGCATTGATTAAAAAGAGCTCAAATGTCGGTAGTTTACTCACAGCACAAAGTAAAGCAATAGCCGTTACCATAAACAAATACGTCATTTCTTTAATTGAGATGGTGTCTGTGCGATAACGCAACATACCAAATACAGCAAATAAGCCAAATGCAAACTCCATTGACATATCAACACCGTGGAGTAAGTACGTAATTAAAAATATCCCGATACCAAATAAAACAAGCGAACCTGCTACCGTTGCATTTTTATTGGTTCGGAAATAACAACCGTAACATAACATCACAATTGATATAAAGTTAACTAAAAATAAAACAATAAATTCTGGGGTGATTTCTGTCATATTAATGATTCCATAATACGGTATGTTGGTTTGGTTGGTTTAAAGTAGAAAGTTTCATGAGTGTCGGTTTGAAACGATTATATTTAATTGCTTGTTGGCGTAGTAATACACAACCAATGCAATATTTACTGAATGGGGTCGGTGAAAAATAATGTTGTGGTAACAACTGATAAAATGGCGAACTTTTTGAGTGTTTTTGCTGTTTTAACTCAACAATAAAAAAACCGTTTAGATCAATACGGTTTTCTCCTGTCGATGATTGATACCAAAGGTTAAAGTCAATCGTTATGCGCTCAGGAATCGCTTCATTTGCAAGAGCTATGCGTTGATAACCACCTTGCTGCGAAACAGACAGTCGAGTAAGGTCATAACCCAAATGTTGCTGAATAAAAGCGTGGTTATTGTCGTCTGATAGCGCATTATCATTGCAGCGTATACGGCTTTTTATGGTGCGTTTGTGATTGTTTTTAAATTTAACTTCAAGGTATTGTGTTTGTGTATCGAGGTAAGTCCGTTTACGTACTTTAAAGCGGTTTAGTTTACCATTGTGATGATCTTTATAAAAATGCATATCTTGAGTATCAAAGTATTGATTAAAATAATTTGACGTACGCTTGCCATTGATCTCTAACACGCTGTAATGATGATGAGCAGCTTGTAGTAAATGAGGTAAAAATGCCAAAGGTAAAATGAATTTTGAGTCCACTCTATCTTGTAAGTTAGCATGTTGTAAATCGTTTAAACTATGGCTCTTAAATGTTGATAGCAACTGCTCAATGTTCGGATTGTTTATATTCATTTGAGGTACTTATTATTATCGATATGGTTTTTGTTTTATTTAGTTATCGTTGATTTAAGTCAAAGTGAAGATGGTTTTTTAATAATTTATTTTGAATGTGATCAATATTAAATCAGTGTTAATTGTACAAATACAATGTGCAGAAAGTATGATGTAAGTGTGGAGAAAGGCTGAAGATGGTAGATTTTATTTGTTTTTATATTTTAAAAAATGATTTACGCTTTCATATAGTGTTAGGTGATATTAATTTGGGCATGAATATTCGTTATATATGTGGGATATAAATGACTATTTGGGTGTTAATTAATGACCTCAGTGACCTTTATTCTTGGCTTACAATGCGTTGCATGACTTCGAAAGAGAACCACTATTCATTCAGTCATGTGTCTTGTTTAAGCCCTTTTCACCGCTCGCTGAGTCATTACTTATTAATGCACATTGGTATGATTTAAACGACATGATAATACTGAGCAGTAAGTCAATCACACTCAGGCTAATGAATGTAACGTTAACAAATAGGTCGTGAGCGACAGCTGATCATTCACGGCGTGTTAATTATGATAAGTGCTAAACGTTTATTGGCTTAACGTTTGTAATTTGCTTAATGGCCTTTGGGATATAGTCAAGTAAGTCACTGGCGAGCACTGAATATTCGCTTAATGCCTGCGCGGCTAAATCACCTGCTAGTCCGTGCAAATATACACCTAAGCAAGTTGCATTTAATGGACTTAGGCCTTGAGCGCAAAATCCGCCAATAATGCCGGTTAATACATCTCCGCTGCCAGCTTTTGCTAGGGCGTTATTGCCTGTGGGGTTAATAAATGCGTATTCACCGTCGCTTATCACCGTGTGGTAACCTTTTAGCAGCACGATGGTGTTTAATTGCTTGGCTGCTTCTGTTGCATAGTGAACGCGATCTGCTTGGATTGCTTCAACGTCAATATTAAGTAGACGTGCCAGTTCTTTAGGATGTGGGGTAATAATACTGTTTTTAGGTAAGTGCAACGGTGTTTGTGGTTTACGCGGGGAATGATGTAAAAAATGGCTAATAAAATTGAGCGCATCAGCGTCAAATACCATACTTTGACTGCGAGTTTGCAGGGCGCCAAGTAAGGCCAAGAAAAAACAATGATTCCCCTCGGCAATTGCCATGCTGCTTAAAGGTGCTGTTGAGTCGTTAAACTCATCTTTACTTTGGCCAATACTTAGGCCACTGCCCACGGTGATAACCGATGCTTTCTCTAATAAATCATGCAACTGTATTACCGCTTTTTCATCTATTGACTCAGTATCGATAGATTGTAATCCGATACACACTGAATCGGTCATTTGCGGACTTAATTCGGCGTAAATAACCGGTCGAGTCGGTAACGGCCGCATGACAATGTTAGGCGTTAATGCGCTTACGCTCTGACAAACACCAGGACTGCTGGCCAGTGTGACGTAACCTGCGCCAGTTCTAAGTGCCGATAAACTCGATAAATACGCTGCACCGCGATAATGCATTGAGCCGGCAATATTGAGCACATGGCCAAAGGTCGCTTTATGGCTATTATCAGGGCGCATTGGTAACAATGAGGTAATGTATTCTTTGGTGAGAGTTTGCATATTAGCGCCCTAAAATGATTATCTAACATTAACCATAACATAAGTGTGGTCAATTTTTGTGCGCTAACGCATAAAATGACAACAAGTTAAGCTGTTGTCATTTATGCATATTAAGCTTTATCGAGGGTTAAGCGTATCGCGTTGATACACCGACTTATCTGCTACATACGTTTCAAAGATGTTACGGTCATCACCGAGCATAGCCAGTGAAAATAGTGACTTATTAATGCGGTTGGTATAACAGTAATATGCTGCTTTTAAATTAAGTGTCTACGGATTGAATCATCACTGCGTTGCGACTGGAGCTTAATTGCTCCTATTGCGAGCAGATTACCTTGTTGTCGTTGTGTTGCATGAGGATCAATACCACCGATACTATGCCTGCCAACAACATACAGGCATAAAAACTTGCTGCGGCTCCACCAGGAATAAACTCAACAAATGACGTAATAAACTGCCCGCCAAACACTGCCATGGTAAAATAGGATAAATTTTTACCTCTAACATTGGCTGCACTTTTTTCTACTGTCATATGATTAAGTAATGGAATACTGAAGCCAAAACCAACACCCGCAAACACAGAACCCACGAAAAATATCGACAAGCCATTGGCGTTTGCAAATACAAAATGGGCGATAACATAGGCAAAAAATGCAATCGCGAGTAAATAGCTTGTGCTCATGTATCTGGCTACTTTTGGCATAAAGTGCGCTGCAACAACGGCAACTAATGAGATAAACGCTAAAACATTACCCACTAGCGCTTCATTAAACCCTTGTTGTGCCATGCTATTGGGGAGTTGAACAATCGCGGTAAAAAACACCACCATTGCCAATGTAGCAAATAGATACACGTGCTTCAGTGCTAAGCCTTGTTGGGGCTGGGTGCTATTGATTTGTGTTTCAGCGGTGAGAGTTGGGTGTTTACGTGGCACAAACAGCAACAACATCAGTAAAAATAACCAAGCAACCAAGTATAAACTTAAAGGATAAGCCCAATACAAGCTGGCCAGTTTACCGCCCAAAAACAAAAATAAAACCCCGCCAAGTTCAATCGCCATACCTTGTTTAGCAATCATGTTGAGGCGTTCATGACCCACATACCATTGCGAAATCAATATCGTACTACTCGCCATCACCACAGCCGTAATGCCGCCTAATAAAATACGATTAGATAGTACAAACCACGGACCTTGTAGCCAATACACGGCAAACCCCAGCGTGCCATACAATATCAAACCGATGATAAGTGAACGATAAGCGCCAAATTTATCAATTGATTTACCTGCAATGGGGGCAAATAAAACCGCGCCTAAGGCCGGAAATGTCACTAACCATACAGCATACTCATTGATGCCTAATGCCGTAGATATACTGATTAGCCCAGGAGCGACAAGGGCACCAACCATAATGGTCAGACTGGCAATACACAGCAGCGTAAAACTGCCCAATTTAGATAAATGAGTCATGGGTATTTCCTGTGAAATAGTCGCTCAATGGCCGCTAAATAGAAGCGACCCTACGAGTGAACCTGTAATGCGAGGACGAAAGAGTCGGAGGTTAAGATAATGCTGTCAGTGCATTGATAATATCGTCGGGCTCTGAGCGGGTGCGGTAATCAACATCCACAAAGCGCCAGGTCACTTTGCCTTCGCGGTTAATCACAAACGTTGCCGGGATGGGTAATATCTTGCTGTTGCCATTATTAATGGCCTCTAAGTCCAGCTCGCGATCTACGCGCATATGCTCACTCAAAAACTCAGGAACCTGCCAGGCGACGCCAAATTGCGCTGCGACTGTTGCATCTTGATCCGATAGCACCTCAAAATCCAACTTGCTGATTTCATCTTGGGTCATTGTACCGTCGGGTATTTGTGGGCTAATCGCAACAAGCTGCGCGCCGAGGGCGTTAATATCACTCAAGCGTGCTTGCAATGCCCGCAGTTGTAAATTGCAATATGGGCACCAACTGCCACGGTAAAATGTCACCACCACAGGGCCTTTTTGCAATAAATTAGCCAATGAAATGGTTTGTCCATTGGCATTAGGCAGTGAAAATTGAGGCGCTGTTTGTGCAAGTTTTAACGCGTCGTTACCTTGTAGAAACGATTTTGATTGAGCAATGATTTCGTCTACTTTTTGCATAAACGCAGGATTTTTTTGTCTTCCTTCTGCGATTTTCGCATCGGTTTGCTGTTGTAAGCTTTGCATGGTGTTTCCTCTCTTTTACAGCCTTAAATCAGATTGCTTGTAGAATAAACACAATGGATCTATAACAAAAATGTTATTATTTTATAGAATCTATACAAATTATGTATTTGAGGTGGTTGTGGACATTAAAACATTAAAGAGTTTTATTAGCGTAGCGGTACATCAGAGTTTTTCAGCTGCCGCGCGCGAACTCAACACGGTACAGCCTGCCATTAGCCGACATATCGCCATGCTTGAAGACGAGCTTGGAGTGGCGCTGTTTATTCGTAACTCGCGCGAAGTCATCATTACCAGCGCAGGTGAGCAGTTACTGCATGACGCAAAACAAATTATTGCCTTAGCTGATAAAGCCAAAGATCAGGTTAAGCGCGCGCAGCAAGGGCTGATGGGCGAGTTAAACATTGCCTATTTAAGTTCAGCTTGTTTAAGTTTTATGGCAGATCTTATTCGTGATTATTCTGAGCATCACCCTGATGTGCATGTCAGTTTATTTGAGATGACCGCGACAGAACAAATAGAAGCATTTAAGCATAATCAAATTGATGTCGGTTTTTCTCGGCCATTACCAACAGGGATCCAAGATGAATTTATCAGTACCGATATCTATATCGACAAGCTCGTTGCCGTTGTCGGAGCACACCACCCGTTAGCCCAATACACTGAGATTGCGTTGAGCCAGTTACAGCAACAAAAATTAATTATATTCCATCGAGATGAAGCCGTCGGCTTGTTTGATGACACTATTATGTTGTGTAAACAAGCTGGGTTTTCAGCCAATATTGTGAGCCAGCCTCGGCATATGCAAACCTTACTCACCGAGGTGGCCGCGGGGTTAGGCGTGGCTATTGCGCCGTATTGTATTAGTAAATTATACCGCCAAGGTTGCCATTTTTTAACGCTTACTGATGCGCATAAATCAATTGCGACACAGTTGCATGTCAAGTCAACTAATCACAGTGCTACGGTCGATGCTTTTGTGGCGCTTGTCATCGCTAATCAACCAAGCATTGCAAAAGGTATGGCCTAGTAAAAATCGGGCTTTTTGTTGCCGTATGCTACTCATGCCCTAAAATAGCCTTAATAGTATTTTATTGCTGATATTGATCACTACACCATCACGGCATACTTCTACACGAATAAGCCAGAGGAAGGCATTGATTATGGACAAGGCTTTACCCCAAAGTAGACGCTATTGTGAACTTGATTGGTTACGGGTGATATTAATTTTTGCTGTTTTTCTGCATCATGTCTTTATGCCATTCAATGGTGATGACTGGCATGTCATGAACAGTGAGTCCAGCAAAGTGCTTGATGACATAATGGTTTATTTTGAACAACTGAGGCTACAAACGTTATTTTTTATTGCAGGGGCCGGTAGTTTATTGTTACTGCAAAAAATGTCGGCAAAGTCATTTATGATCAGTAAATTTCATCGGTTATTTATACCATTGCTGGTGGGGATGATATTGATTGTACCGCCGCAAAATTATATCGAAAATATCGCCGATTATGATTCGTTTTTATCAGCCTACGGTCAGCTCATGCTGTCGTTTGATACCAACCACTTATGGTTTATCGAATTTCTGCTGGTATTTATGCTATTGGCCATTCCTTTTAAACACTTTTTAGCCAGTAATATAGGCAAGCGTTGGCTCAATTGGCTTGAGCGATTAAGTCAGTTTAAATGGGGGTTACTGGCGTTAGTTATCGTGTTGGCACTGATCCGAGGCTGGGCAAAATACCTGATGCCTGATGACAGTCATCATATTGAAAACCTGTCTCTGAGCGTGTTTTATGTGTTTTTCTTTTTTGCAGGCATGAGTTTTATATACAGTGCGCGTGTTTGGCAAACATTGGCTTTACATCGTCGCACCTATTTAATCAGTTTACTTATTAGCACGTTACTGTTTTATGCATACTATTACTCGCCAGACTTAAGTGCGTATTTGTCGTTAACGGCTCGCTGGCAGATTTGGTGGTGGGTGTGCTGTTTAGTGTCGTGGTCTGGATTATTGACCATGGTCGGATTTGCCAGTGCGTATCTTAACAAAACCCCCATCTGGCTGAAGCAAACCAATGAGCTCATTTATCCATTTTATATTTTGCATCAAACGGTCATTGTGATGTTGGCGTTTTATATTGTGCAGTGGCAGGTGGGGATCATGGTAAAATCGCTCAGTTTGCTTATTAGCGCCTTTATTATATGTACCGCGCTGTGCTACTGGGTAATCAAACCTTTTAATCTGATACGTTATTTATTTGGCCTAAAAAAGGGCACTCGTGAACATCAAAACACCTGAGTTTTGTTGAATGTTGTCATTAACCTTCGTGAGCCAAAAACTCGATAATTTGTTCCATATTGAGATTGTAATCGTCAGCCCGAACGCACTTTACAATTAAATCGTCGGTGACGGTGGCCAGGTCAATTTTCTGGCCAGCTTCAAAGTGATCTGGCTTTAAATGGTAAAACGGTTTCACTAATGGGCGGATAGGATCTTTAGGGTTATGCCCTTCAACAATGGCCAATCTGTTAGATTCTAATTGCACCACTGAGCCAACAGGGTAAACCCCCATACAGCGAATAAATTCGTCGACTAAATCTTTGTCGAGTTCATTTTTGTCTCCCAAAGCCCGTAATATGCTAAAGGCTTTAACTTGGGCATAACCTTCTTTATAACAACGGTGAGACGTCAGCGCATCGTAAATATCGCAAATGCTGATCATCCGCCCATATAAAGTAATTTTTTCGGCCGGTACCCCAAAAGGATAACCTTCACCGTTGAGTTTCTCATGGTGTAAGCTGGCGACCTCAAGGCTTAATGGACTGATACCTGGGGTGCTTTTCATGATTTCAATCGAATAGCTGGCATGAGTTTTCATGATATGAAACTCATCTTCAGTCAGTCGATCGGGTTTATTTAAAATCCGATCGGGGATCATGATTTTGCCCACATCATGCAAAAATGCCCCCACGGCTAATTGATTAACAATGTCTTTGTCTATTTTTTTATAAACAGCAAACATGGTCATTAATACAGACACAGAAACCGAATGCTCTAATAAATACTCGTCTTTATTACGGATGTTAATCACGCACGACAAGGCATTGGGATTATTAAAAATAAGGTCGGTTGATTCAGTGGTAATTTTTTGTACCGGATCCATGTCTAATGGCAAGCCATGTTGCGCATTATGAAACAGCTTTTTTTGAATATCTTTTGATTCGTTAAACACTTGGCGCGCTCTAACGATTTCTTGATTAAAGAAATTAGGCTTGGTTATTGGGCGTGTGCTACTGACTCTATGAGGTGGTTGCAGTGGTGCTTTGGCTTTTGCCACACTGGGCTCAACAATGACTTCGGTTTTACTGGTGTCAATTAATAGTTTAGTGACAGATTTACGCCTTAATGCCTCAATAACACGTTCACTTTTAAGCACGCCGGGCTTGGTCAGTGTAAATGTATCTTTAGGCTCGGTGATTTCGACCACATACATCCCAACTCGTACGTCAGTAATGTCATGTTCAATCAGCATAAATCGGTTCCTTGAGGCTACTTATCAACATCAAATATATCAACGAATTTGTCTCTATATTTATACGCTATGTTACAAGATAACTCATTTGATAAAGTAATATAAGCGAAATTATACGAGGTTTCGTTAGCTTTTAGACAAAGCTCAAAAAGCATTATTTTGTGATGTGAATCAATGGTGTTTAGCAACACATGCTTCTGAGTTTATGCTGATTTACGCAGTAGATCCATTAGCTTTGGCAAATTGTGACTTTTTTGGAGTATTTTTGTTCAGTTAAAGTCAGTTTATATCGTAAATACAGTTATTTAATGTTACTGAGGTCTTTTAATACTCGGTCGTGATTGAATTTATATTTCTAATCGCTTAAGAGAATGAATAAGCATCAAGTGCTAACAATTCATACTCAACATCTTGGTGTATTTTGTGAGCTTGAGTGTTGCCACTTGCACCAAGTACCGACATTAACGGTAAAAAATGCTCCTGAGTTGGGTGGTTAAATTGAGCATGCGGAGCAAGTTGTTGATAGTTCAATAGCGACTCAATATCATTATTTATCAGCTTGTGTTCAACCCAATGCCTAAACTGGTTCATCATGTCGATCCCATTAGGTGTTTTAGTGCGTGCAAATACCTCCGCTAAATTATGACTTATCCCGCCCGAACCTATAACAAGAATATTGTCATTTTTTAATTGAGCTAAAAGCTGGCCATAACGATAATTCTGCGCGGCGCCAATACGGGTGTTAATTGAAATCTGTACGATGGGAATATTGGCCTGTGGGTACATTAACCTGAGTGGGATCCACACACCATGGTCCCAGCCTTGTTGGTTGTCTAACTTGGCATTGATATTGGCGTCGGCAAACAGTGTGGCAATGCGCAGGGCAAGCTTTGGCTCCCCGGGTGCCGGGTAGCGGATTTGGTAAAGTTCATCTGGAAAATGATAAAAATCGTGAATAGTTTCAGGCTGCTGCCCTGCAGTAATGATCACATCGTGTTTAACATCAAAATGGGCAGAAAACACCACAATGGCACTCGGTGTAGGAATAGCTTGGCCTAATTGTTGTAAAAACCGTGACGTTTGGCTTTTTTCTACTGCCATCATTGGCGAGCCGTGAGATATAAAAAGTGGTTTTTGCTGCGTCATATCATGAGTCTCATGTTGGTTGTGCCGAAACGGCGACTTTACACCTGTGCTAATCACTATATTGTTAACCTATTTATAGATAAATATGCTAAAAAGAGATAAACAATCAACAATATGTTGTTAATCAATGGATAAACTCGACACCATGCGGGCCTTTTTGACCGTAGTGCAAGAAGGGGCATTTACTAAAGCGGCCGATAAATTAGCCGTTTCGCCACAATTGGTAAGTAAGTACATTTCGGCTCTAGAGCAAAGTTTGCAAACGCGGTTATTGCAGCGCACCACTCGTCGATTGAGTTTGACCCAAGCGGGCAGTGACTATTACCAACGCTGTGTGCAAATTATTGCTGATATTGATGATATGGAGAGCCGTTTAACAGAGCATGCTCAAGTTGTCTCGGGGACTTTAACCATTAGTGCGCCTATGTCTTTTGGCACTTTGCATTTACCTCATCTATTGATGAGTTTTCAGCAACTTTATCCGCAAATCAAATTGAAAATCACCTTAACTGATATCAAAGTTGATATTGTTGATGAGGGGGTGGATGTGGCAATGCGTATTGGACAACTGGCTGACTCGTCTTACATTTGTAAAAAAGTGGCGCCAATCAATATCGCTATTATGGCTTCACCAGATTATCTTGCTACACGCGGGTTACCTAAAACACCGGCTGAATTACAGCATCATCACTATTTGAAGTACGCTTATTCTGATGATGCAATGCTGTTTTCTGGGTTTGATAACATGCGTCATACTATTGATTTTAATGATAACTTAATTGCCAACAATGGTGAGTTGCTGGTCAATACAGCAATATTAGGCGGCGGTATTGTTATTCAACCAACGTTTATTGCGGGTAAGGCGCTCGCCGAGGGTAAGTTAGTGCGCATTTTACAAGGTTATGAGCCTAAGCCTGTAGGCTTGTATATGGTGTATGCAAATCGGCAATATTTAACGCCTAAAGTGGCCTGTTTTATTGAGTTTGTTAGCCAATATTACTCAACGCCGCCATCTTGGGAACAAGTGTAAAACCGAGGTTAACAGCTTTTATTTTTTAGGAATTTATTATGTCTTTGACTAGGGCCTGTTGATCTTTGCTGGTTAAATTTTGTTCGAGTTAAAAACGTGTTAATCGAGGCGAATGGATTGATGCCTAGCCATCTAAGCAACTCTTTATTCGCAAAGAGTCATTCAACAAAAAGTAAAACGTTTTTAGCCGAACCCTTCGGGTAGCGTTTGTTGGCCATTTTTACGGCGTTATCGACTTTTTATGTAGAATAACTACACCTCGAAGTCTCTGCCGCGCAGTTGTAAATGTGAGTAATGGCCAACAATTCGCCGCAAAAACAACCTTGAAAGATCAACAGGTCCTAATCAACTTGGGTTAATTGTTCACTGAGCTTATGGCGATGGTTAATAATATGGTCAGCGCCTAAATCTTCTTGCCTAAAATGGACATGCCAATGGTGGTAAAAACTAACCATAAAATACTGGGCGAAGGTAACTTTGTGTTGTCGATTAGCGAAGGCACATTCATGCAGCAACATGTCGCATTTTATGACTTGTTCCGTGTACAAGAAGGCAAAATTGTTGAGCATTGGGATACGATTGAAACTATTCCTGCTCAACAAGATTGGAAAAACAACAACGGTAAATTTGGCTTTTAATCAAATCGCTTATTTACATACAAAAGCCGCATTTGCGGCCTTTGTTGTTTTTAACGAGGTGATGTTGAGGTGATCATCATTGTGATGTCAGCCCTAAGGCGTGAGTAGTTGCCTTAATGCATGTCTAAATTGCTTAAACATCGGTTCTAGGCTGTAACGATGATGTTGGATTACATCGACACTGGCTTGCCAACCCATATCGTGAAATTCGCTGGGGAGTAACACCAATTGGCCACCTTTTACATATTCATTGGCGATATGATTGGGCAGTAAACACCAACCATTGCCCTGTAGTGTTAGTTCAAGTAGCACATAATAATTGTCTGCGTACCAAATGTCGGGGCTCAAGGCGAGTTGAAAGTTACTCGATTTGTTATTACGCGATCGCATCAGCAACTGCCTGTGCAGCTTTAGGCTGGCTAAGTTATTCGTTTCTTGTTGGGCTAATGGGTGAGCGCTCGCAACATAGATATCAAACTTAATAGAACCAATGGATTCATAATCAATGTGCGATGGAATAGACAGTTCGCTAAAAATTATCCCGGTGACGGCTCTCTCTGTGTCAATCAAGTCGATAATATCGATGCTCGATGCGGTAAAAAATTCCAGAGCGGTATTGGGAAAATCGATTTCCAACTGATTGACAATACTCGAGAGTTTTTGAAAAGGTATGCCTTCATCTAGGCCGATAGTGAGCTCTGAAATAAACGGTTTATCGAGATGTTGAACGCAAGAACGTAAGCGTTGATGCTGCGCTAATAACACTTGAGCGTGAGATAAAAGCTTTTTGCCTGCCTGTGTTAATTGCGGATAACGCCCACTTCGGTCAAACAATATCGCATTGCAATCTATTTCAAGGTTGATGACATGCTGACTTACTACGGATTGGGCTTTGTTAAGTGTTCTAGCCGCCGCCGAAAACGAGCCTGTTTTAGCCGTTGCTACAAATGCTTCTAGCTGATCAATGCTATACATATCGCTTTTCCAGATAGTATCTAACTATTAAGTATCCTTATATTGGATGAGAATAACTCAAACGTCACCAATAATTGAGTTCAGTATGCAAACAAAAGAGAGAATATTCCACGCTGTGTCTTTTGAGATATTGGCGGCAGCCATCATTGTCCCTGTGAGTGCAGTATTAATGGATAAAAGCACTACAGATATGTTGGTGGTCAGTATTGGTTTGTCACTTCTTGCGGTGATGTGGAACTACGTCTACAACATTTGGTTCGACAAGCTGTTGGGTAGCGACCGAATTAATCGTACATTATCAATGCGTATCGTTCATGCCACGGGTTTTGAAGGCGGCTTGTTAGTGGTAACCCTGCCATTAGTATCCTGGTATTTAAGTTTAAACCTTATCGATACCTTGATGCTGGAAGGTGGCGTGTTATTGTTTTTCTTTGTTTATACCGGCGTATTCAATTGGGCCTACGATAATTATCAACCTTACCAGCGCTGGTTTGGTAAAACGTTAGGCATTAGCTAAAAGCCTTTACGAGGGAGTCGATGCAATGTCGACTTCACTATGGCATCATTACTGCGTTTTTTTACCCAGCAGGATGCCAAGCGAAATGCATTATCGGTTAAGTGTATTGTTACTTACTGTGTTCACCATACTGCTCCCGATCCACTTTGTGCGAGCGGATACATTAGCGCCTTTTACCAGCGACGGTTGCAGTGCTTTTCCTGATGGCACCTTTGAACAGGGGGAATTATGGCTTGGTTGCTGTCAAAAACACGATTTTGATTACTGGAAAGGCGGTACGTTTGATGAGCGACTGGCTTCAGATAAAGCGTTGCGAGTATGTGTTGCTAAAGTCGGCCAGCCACAAATTGCCTTGTTGATGTTAGCTGGGGTGAGGGTTGGCGGTACACCGTACTTGCCTACTCAATTTAGGTGGGGCTATGGCTGGCCTTATCCCAGAGATTATGGCGCATTAACTGCCGATGAACTCAAACAAGTCGAGTTATTATCGACAAACACAATAATCCGCACGACCTCAAAAAAATAGATTAAAAAATGTAAATCTAATAGTTTTTTTGATTTTAAAATGATCTATTATCACCTCAATAAAGTATAAATATGCAGATTTAGACAATATTGCGCCAAAGGCGACAGAGATCACGATTTCGCTGGGTATATGCGTTGTATTGTCTTGTTGATTAATTCATTAATATAAGGAGTTAACATGACTGACATCGATATTGGTATCAAAAAGGATGACCGCCTTAAAATCGCAGAAGGCTTAAAAAGTTTGTTGGCCGATTCATACACACTTTATCTGCAAACTCATAACTTCCACTGGAATGTCACAGGGATTCATTTTCGCGAATTACACCTGATGTTTGAAGAGCATTACACTGAGCTTGCGACCGCAGTGGATGATATTGCAGAGCGTATTCGTACCCTTGATGTTGCCGCACCAGGCACATACAAAGAATTTGCTCGTTTAAGCTCAATTAAAGAAGTTGAAGGTGTACCGTCTTCAGCGGATATGGTTGATTTACTCACAAAAGGCCATGAGCAAGTGGTAAAAACCTCGCGTGAAGTGCTTAAGTTAGCCCAAGAGGCTGATGATGAGTCAACGTCAGCGTTAGTGTCTGACCGTATGCGCATACACGAAAAAACCGCATGGATGTTACGCGCTACCCGCAAGTAACTTAACCTCAATTCAGATTAATAATATTAAAATGATTTTAGAACCGTTGGCTTACCGCCAACGGTTTTTATTTGGCGCTAGAAAAAGCCAATCAAACCCGTTAATGTATGATTTTTATTTTATGATGATGCAGCCGTGACCGACAACACACACCTTACTGAACTTGCTAATCACTTATTTGCACAACGAAATCACGCTAATCCTAACGCCCATTTTGACGCTTTTACTGCACAAAATATTGACCAGGCTATCACCGTTCAACAAAAAATGGCTGAGTTAAATGGTCATATTTCTGGCTGGAAGTGCCTTGTGCCGCAAGCAAACGATCAACTTATTGTGGCGCCTATTTTACAAGCCGCTAAGCGGGGTCAACAGTGTAGCATTATCCCAACGTTCAAAAGTGAGCAGGCTTTAGCATTAATAGAGCCAGAAATTGCCTTTATCTTAGGCGAGGATATTGAGCCTTATCGACACTATAGTCATCAAGAGATTGACAGTGCAATTAGCGCGACTCACATGGCCTTAGAGTTAATTCAACATCGTTTTAGCCGCGACAGTCAACCAAGCTATTTGCAAAAATTGGCTGACGGTTTAAGTAACCAGGGGGTGTATATTGGCCCTCAAATTCCTAAGTCGGTTGCTTATCAAGCAAGTCAGGTTGATATTGTGGTAACTGCAAATAACGATACACAGGCATTTAACGGTAAACATCCGTGTGAATTACCCCAATTACCCGTTTACTGGATGATTAACTACTTAGCACAAAAGGGCATTAAACTCAGTGCAGGGCAGGCGATTATTACCGGCTCATATTGTGGGGTGGTTAACGTGCCAATGGCGACTGAAATCAGTATTGAATATAAAGACATTGGTCAATTTACCGTGAGCTTTGTAGATGCATTAGCTTAAATTAGCTTAGGATTTAGCCGAAAAAAAAGCGCCTCAGGCGCTTTTTTATTGAGCTTCTATTTATTGTGCTTCTAATTGAGTAAAAAACTCTTCAAGTTGTTGGCTAACCGTGTCGGTATCGCCTGTGGCTTTTAAGTACGAACGTAAGCCAATAATGTGAACCTGGAGTTTTTTAGCAACCTTTTGTTTATCAAACTCTGCAGACAAATCACCTTGCTGTTGTGCTTGTTCAACAATATCAGCAAAACGGTTTTCAACTTGGGTGAGTAAATCCTTGGCAATATCAAGGGTTTGCTGATGCGATTCATCAAGCTCGGCAAGTGTTCGCATCACCATGCATAACTCACTAGGTACTTGTGCACTGCAAGGCACAATTAAGCCGCGAAGATATTGTTTTAATCCATCCCAAGCATGATCATGCTGGGCTAAATGCTCATTTAGTACATGTGCTGACGTTTGAGCATAATGAATTAACGTTTGATGAAACAAATCTGCTTTGCTACCGAATGCGGCATAAATACTACCTGGTCGCATGTCCATGGTAGTTTGAATCTCTCGCGTAGAGGTGGCCAAAAAACCTTTTTGCCAAAATAGATTTTTTGCTTTTTCTAGTACGTCTTCGCGATCAAATTTTGAAATATTAGCCATGTGCCCCTCTTTAGTTACCCTTATTTTACGATATCGCAAGGAGGTAAGGCCAGTTTATTGCATTAATTTTTAATCACGAATGAGTATATTCAATAATGTTCCACCATGCACACTGCATAACGTCTGTAATAACGCCTTGAGATATCACGCTATAACTCACGAGCGTTAAGCCTCTGCCGTTCTGAGTATTTTACACACCTTTGCATCACTTCTGACCATTTACAGTTATGAAGCAAATTCAAATCCATTACCTCAATGAGCCGCATATAGATTTTGCTGAGTGATGTTAGACCTGCCAAACCAATGTATGTTTTTTAAACTGCATTTTCTCACACGATTATCAAATAATATTTGATAATAATTCGTTTATTGGCGCGTTTATCTCTATGTGATTGGCCGTTAATATGCCCCCATCAACACTAAGTCGTTCTGACAATCGCAAACGACTTTTTACTTACATTCAGGTTTATCTCGAGGTTTATTATGAAAAAGATGACAACATTATTTGCTGTGGTGACAGCGCTTATATGTAGCACAACACAAGCTGCTGAACTCGAAGTCGTAGCAAGGTTTGATGGAACACGTCCTGGTAATGTAACGGTAACCGAACAGGGACGTACATTTCTTTCAATGCAACCGCTTGATGCTCCAGAGTTTCGTGTCGTTGAATTATTAAAAGACGGCTCAGTAGTCCCATTTCCAACTGTCGATTGGGCCAATGGGCCAACCAAAGGTGAGGTGGGTTTATCATCTGTGATTGGTATTGATAGTACATCAGACGGCGTTGTGTGGATCCTTGATATGGGCAGTACGGATGCTGCGGCGCAAATTGTTGCTTGGGACACTGTTAACAATAAACTTTTTAAGCGTATCGAGATAAGTAAAGGTGCCATGGTCGACAACTCATTTTTACAAGACTTCGTCATCGACACTCAACGCCAACAAATTTATATTGCCGATACCAGTTTAGGTAATTTATACGGAGAGCCAGCGCCTGCTTTTGTTGTGGTTGATTTAGCCACCGGTAAATCACGCCGCGTATTACAGTCTAATAAAGCGTTATTATCACCAAAGCATGATGTGATTATTGATGATTCGTTATTAGCAACAAAACGTGAAGATGGCAGTGTTGATGCGCTTTACCTTGGTATAAACCCAATCACAATCGATGCTGAACAACAGTGGGTTTATTTTGGTACCGTTAACGGTAGCGCTGTTTATCGTATTGCCGCAGCGGCGTTAGCCAATGACAAATTAACGGATAAAGAACTTGCCAACAATATTGAGTTTTATAGCGAAAAACGTCCCAGTGATGGCATGATCATCGATAAAAACAACAACATTTATGTGGGTGATGTTGAACGTAATGCCATTGGTGTTATTGGTCAAGACGGCTACAAAGTGTTTGCACAAGATGACAAATTATTGTCTTGGGCAGATGGTTTTTCTATTCAAGGTGGATACTTGTATGTGACCCAAAATTCATTGCATTTAAATCCTGCACTTAACGAAGGCGAAGAAGGTGCTGCAAAACCATTCCATGTGTTACGCATCAAACTAGATTAATTTATTTGCACCGCTTGCAATACAATGGGGTAGAGCGTTGGGTTTTTCTAACGAGATGACTGCGACGTAAGATTATCAGTTTTGCTGTGCAGAAAAAGATCTCAATACCGTGGGAAAAGGGGTTATACGAGCATTGTTAATCAACACAACTTGGTGTGTTTAATCACAAACAACCCGTAATGGCATGACCAGTACGGGTTGTTTTTATATTCACTCACTTGGTTAAAGTGGTTAAAAGAACGAGGTGGTCATTCAGCTTTATGGACTTAGGACCATACACCGTCTTCGGTTTTACCTTGAATTTTTACATCGGCCAGTTTGAATTCAGGTTTGTTGGTGGCGTGAAGTTTGATTTGATAGTCGCGGGTTAAGTTAACAATGGTTGGCGTTAACAGCATCAATGCGCTGATATTCACCACCGTCATTAAGCCTAGCGCCATGTCGGCCATGTTCCACACTTCTTTTAAACTGGCGTTTGCGCCCCAATACACCATGCCTAAATACAATAAGGTGTAACCCGTACGGCCATAAATATTATCCAGTTTAAACAGGTGTAAGTTACTCTCGGCATAGGCGTAATTGGCCACCACAGAGGTAAAAGAGAATAGGGTGATAATTATGGCCACAAACATATCGCCACTCATGCCCATGTGATGAGTCATGGCATTTTGAGTAATACGAATGCCTTCCATTTCGCTGCCGATATTACCTTGCGCCAGTAAAATCACAATGGCGGTACAGCTACATAACACCATGGTGTCGATAAACACCCCAAGCATTTGCACGTAACCTTGCGCAACCGGATGGTTAGGCACAGGCGTTGCTCCCGCTGCGGCATGGGGAACACTACCGGCGCCGGCTTCGTTAGAATATAACCCACGTTGAATACCATTTTTTATCGCCGCACCTAATGCACCAGCGCCAGCTTCGGTTAAGCCAAAGGCCGAGTTAAAGATATCCATTAATACTGCAGGCACTTGCTGAATATTGATTAAGGTCACCGCCACGGCTGCCAAAATAAAGGCGAGGCCCATAAACGGCACAATTAATTCTGCAAAGCGGGCGATACTGCGCAGGCCGCCCATTACAATAATGCCGGCAATCACTGTAATGACAGCACCTGAGTATACGCTTGATATTTCAAAGGTATGATTGAGGGCGTCGGTGATGGTGTTAGCTTGCATGGCACTAAAACTAATGCCGTAACCTAAAAATAAACACAGGGCGAACAATACGGCCAGCCAGGGTTTATTTAGCCCTGCACGAATGTAATAGGCCGGGCCGCCGCGGTATTCTTTATGGTCATCGCGTACTTTATACAGCTGGCCTAAAATACTTTCGGCAAACCCCGTTGCCATACCAAGCAGTGCTATTACCCACATCCAAAATACGGCGCCGCTGCCACCAAGGGATATCGCCATGGCGACGCCTGCTAAGTTACCGGTACCCACCCTTGCTGATAACCCAGTGCACAAAGCTTGATAAGAACTGATCCCTGATTTATCGCCCTGGGTACTGCCTTTCATCACTTTAAACATGTAAGCAAAGTGGCGCAGTTGAATAAAACGTAACCTCAATGAAAACCACACACCGGCAAATACTAATATGTAGATCAGTACTTGGTATTCGCCCCATAACACATTGTTGGCGAACGACACAATTTCATTAATCATTGAACAAATCCCTAGTTTTATATTATTTTTTGAGGCTTTTATTTACCGTATTACACTGCTTATCGGTAGGTCGACAGCCAAAAACTCAAGCAGTCAGTAAGCATTTTTATCGCTAATAGCTTAATAAATAGACTTAAATAGAAATGAATTAAAGTACTTGGGTGAATAGCTATGCAGTAAAATTACATTAGTAACACTAAAGCCGTTAAATTTGAAGCGTCGTTAACAACATACGGATAAAAAAGTCACTCACAAACCCATTTCACGGTAGTCTTGAGAGGTATGAACAATATAGATCTGTTTTTGCGGGTAAGATTTACGTCATTAATCCGTGACGTTAGGTTGATTATTGTTTGCTGTGAGATAATTAGGTTGCGTGGTTAAGTTAGGATGTTAAATATGGCGAATCTGAATGTGCCTTTTAGTGCTAATCAACAACAATTAGCACTATTACGATTGGTTAACTGGGGCCTAAAAATAGGCCTTATTGTGTTTGCAGCTGATTTATTTGGTTTAACCACCCCCCCGACAACATTAAATTATGTGCTTATCTTCGAAGCTTGCTATGTGGGCTTTAGTTATCGATTTCATCGCCTGAGTATCGACAATCATGGTTTATTGTTTTTAACCTTACTACTGGATACTTTATTTTGGGCCACTTGGTTATATTTCACCGGTGGTGCAACCAATGCCTTTGTATCATTACTGTTGTTGCCGATAGCGATTTCAGCCATTACCTTACCTCGGTGGGCGCCTTGGTCGCTCACTGCGCTGTCGACGGCGATTTATAGTCTAATGATTATGACTATTCCAGAACATGGCGTTGATGATACAGCTAAGCCTGCTGCCGCTATGGCAGATATGCATGCAGGCCATGATATGAGCCAAATGGCAATGGACATGCCTGCCAGCCCCAATATGAGTCACAGCATGGACATGGGGTCGCATTATTTAGGTATGTGGTTTAATTTTGTTATTTCAGCGTTAGTGTTAACCATTACTGTCGGTTTTATTGCTAAGCGAATTAGGCAAAAAAATATTGAGTTACGCTATTTACGTGAAGCGCAATTAAGGCAAGAAAAAATCCTTGCATTAGGTACCGCATCTGCGCAAATGGCGCACCAACTCGCCACGCCTTTGGCAACGTTACGCTTATTAGTGGATGAAATATCAGACACAGCCCATGTTGCAGAGCAAACTGAATTACTGGCTGAGATGCAACAAGCACTCAACCGCTGTGAAGTGACCTTAAGTGACTTACGCTTAGCGACTGAGTCAATTCGAGAGCAAAAACTAGTGCAACAATCGGTTGAGCAGCTGGTGGCGCTGTTGTCAGAGCAGGTCAGTTTATTAATGCCCAAAACACAATTAAGCCTGCATATTTCCCCTGAAGCAGAAACCGCCATTTTGCATACTGACATGAGTTTACTGCCGGCGTTATTGGCGCTTATTCAAAATGGTGCCCAGGCTAGCGAAGATAATCAGCAGGGAGCCAAAGTCGATATTAATATCAGCGTGTCGCAATCGCCATCTCGTTCGCCATCTACTCAGATCATGCCTCAAGAGATCAGTATGATTATTCGTGACTATGGCGTGGGTATTGCGACACATATATTACCTACATTAGGCCGTAATATGGTCAACAGTCCTAAAGGCATGGGGATTGCGGTATTATTAAGCCACACCAGTTTTGAGCGTTTAGGCGGTAAGTTATACCTTAAAGCACATCCGCAAGGCGGGACTGAAGCTATTGTGATTTTACCATTAGATGCCAAGGTGGATCACATCGGGGTTTAACGATTATCGTTAGAGGTAAATTGAGAAGTCGATGAATAAATTACTCATAATTGAAGATGATATTGCGTTAGCCGCGATTTTATCTCGGCGGTTAGCGCGTCACGGTTTTGACTGTAAAACCTGTGACAATGCCAGCGACAGTCTGCTCATGGCCAGACAATTTATGCCAACGCACATTGTACTCGACATGAAGCTGGCACAAAGTAATGGTTTGTCGTTAATTAAACCGTTAAGACAACAATTGCCCCATGTGTATATGGTCGTGCTGACTGGTTTTGCCAGTATTGCCACTGCGGTAGAAGCCATTCGTTTAGGTGCCGATAACTACCTTGCTAAACCTGTCGACACCCAAACCTTGCTCAATGCACTGCATTCATCCAGCACGACTTTTAGTGCAGAACCCAATGAATTTGAAGCCATCACTGAACAGCCCCTCAATCCCAAACGCCTAGAATGGGAGCACATTCAGCAAGTGCTCGCCAATAATAATGGCAACGTATCAGAAACCGCCCGCCAACTCGGCATGCATCGCCGCACTTTGCAGCGCAAGTTATTAAAAAAGCCCACAGCAGATAATCGATAGTGTTGATGGTTGTAAAAGGTCAAGGGAGATATTGCCTGTAATCATTAACGCGTTGATCCCTGCCAATGCTATGACTTTTAATCAGATAAGCGTTCCCTTATCTGATGACAGGCTAACTAAAATGTTAACCGTATAGCTAACGTGTTTTAGCCAAAAGCTCTTTTCTGACAATATCTGCACCGGCAGTTAAGGCGTTGAGTTTACCTCTTGCTACTTGGTGAGATAACGGCGCCATGCCGCAGTTGGTACAAGGGTAGAGCTTATCAGCATCAACAAACTGCAATGCTTTGCGTAAGGTGTCTGCCACTTCTTGTGGTGTTTCTATGGTGTTGCTTGCTACGTCAATTGCGCCTACCATGACTTTTTTGCCGCGAATGAGTTCAAGTAGCTCCAGTGGCACATGAGAGTTGTGACATTCGAGTGAGATGATATCAATATTCGATTGTTGCAGTTTTGGAAACGCTTGTTCGTATTGACGCCACTCGGAGCCTAAGGTTTTTTTCCAGTCGGTGTTAGCTTTAATGCCATAGCCATAACATATATGTACTGCTGTTTCGCATGTCAGGCCTTCTATGGCGCGCTCTAAACATGCGATACCCCAGTCATTCACTTCATCAAAAAATACGTTAAACGCCGGTTCATCAAATTGGATAATATCGACTCCTGCAGCTTCTAATTCTTTGGCTTCTTGATTGAGTATTTTGGCAAATTCCCAGGCGAGCTTTTCACGGCTTTTATAATGGTCATCAAATAGCGTATCAATCATGGTCATGGGGCCAGGTAGCGCCCATTTAATGGGTTGTGTGGTTTGTTGACGTAAAAATTTGGCGTCTTCAACAAAAACTGACTTTTGCCGACTCACAGGCCCAACAACCGTGGGGACGCTGGCATCATAACGGTCACGAATTTTAACGGTTTTACGTTGTTGAAAATCAACGCCGTTGAGGTGCTCAATAAAGGTGGTAACAAAGTGTTGCCGCGTTTGCTCACCATCACTGACGATATTAATACCAGCTTGCTGTTGGTCGTGTAATGACAAACGCAGTGCATCTTGTTTACCGGTGACTAACTCTTCACCTTGCAGTTTCCAGGGGGACCAAAGTGTTTCAGGCTCTGCAAGCCATAAAGGTTTAGGTAAACTGCCTGCCGTTGAGGTTGGTAATAGCGTGTTTTTAAGTGATGTTTTCATAATTTTAATGCCATAAATTGGGTTAAGGTTTAGCGTAGCGATTACGCATAATTCGCAGACCATTGCTCAAGCACTGCTTGATAGGGTTTAATAAAGTGCTCAGCTGCAAATTTGCCTTGTTCACTAGCAAGTTGACTACGTTCAGCGCGATCGTAAACAATCTGAGTGAGTGAGTGGTCAAGGTTGTTTAAGTTCGGTTGATAGCATTTACCGGCAACGGCATTGGCATTATAAATCTCAGGGCGGTAGATTTTTTGAAAGGTCCCCATGGTGCTAATGGTGCTTATTAACTCTAGGTGGCTGTAATCATTGAGTAAATCACCAACAAAATAAAACGCTAGTGGCGCTACGGTATTTGGCGGCATAAAGTAACGAACGTGTAGGCCCATTTTTTGAAAATATTGCTCCGTTAACGACGACTCATTAGGGCAGTATTCAACCCCTAATACGGGATGTTGATTTTCTGTGCGGTGATAGGTTTTGTTATCGGACACACTGAGGCAGATAACCGGTGGCTTAGCAAAGTGCTGTTTGTAAGCATCTGAATTCACAAAATACTTAAACAGCTTGCCATGCAGTTCGCCAAAGTTAGCTGGAATACTAAATTGAGCTTGATTTTTGTTATGTTCTGGCAGTAAAACGCTAAAGTCGTAATCGCGTAAATAAGATGAAAAATTATTGCCCACAATACCGTCAATGCGTTTGTTGGTTTTGTTGTCAACAATCGTGGTTTTCAAGATTTCAATCGACGGGAAGGGTTGTCCACTGCCTTCGATATCCATATTGACCGAAATGATCTCAATTTCGACAGTATAACGATCGCCTTTGGGGTTATCCCAATGCGCTAAGGCATTAAAACTATTGTTTATCATTGTTAACGCGTTGCGTAAGTTGGCTTGACGACAATTTCCACGGGCTAAATTAGCAAAGTTAGTGGTGATGCGCGTTGTGTCTGAGGGATGATAATTTTCATCAAGACAAATGCGATTAATTGTAAAGGTAAATTGTGTATTCATGATGTTTAAGTTCCCCATTGTCTTATACCCACTCGAGCCGTTGCCTAGCGCTTTAAGACACTGCTCATCTCGCTGAAGATTGCAGTGCCTTTTTCAAACTGACGGCTTAATTAACAGCTTAATATCAACTCTAAATAAGCTTGTTTGCTAAGCGTTGAGTTATTTATACGTGGTTTATGACATGAACAAAAACGGGTTTATTTCACCTGCTACATGAGCGTAATTCATCATCAGTAAACAGTGTGATCAGCATAGGTTGTCGCCTGACGTTAACATGGGTTGTTAGCGACTTTCTCGTCGTCCCGGCAATGTTTTTGAGCCGGGATCCAGGTTTTTGCATTGTACTTTTGTATTCATGGCCTGCGGCCACTAACGTCGTGGTGCTTCGCCCACACCAGACCAAGAGGAAACCAACGGCTATTCCCTCTTTACTTTTTATAAAAGAATTGGCCCAGCCGTCACCTCAAAATTATCATTATTGACTAAAAAACAGCTGAGATAATTTCGCGACGTGGTCAGATCCAGCTTTTAACCGCATTTGAAGTCTGCTTCGGCCACCTCTTTATGGTAAAGAATGAAAATGCTAACGCTTCAGATGGGGCGTCCATTCCCTTCTAAAGCTAGCTCGCCGTCTATGGCCAGCTCACGTATTCTTTTGTAAAGAGTCTTCAACGGCCTCAAGTTCGGAGTTGAATTTGGGCACTTCAAGCTGAGACATCTAACTCATTTTTGTATAGAAGCTTGTTAGCTACTTTCTCGTCGTCCCGGCAATGGTTTTGAGCCGGGATCCAGGTGTTTTGTTCTTTATGGCCTGAGGGCACTAACGTCGTAGCGCTTGTGATACTCCACAAAGTGTTTTGGGTATCACAAGTTAAGGCTCTGGCGTAGTTCGACTTTTGTTTTCAGTGATGATTAGGGACACAGAAATAATATTGAGTAATGCCAAGCTCGAATAAACAAGCTCGAATAAACAAGCTCGAATAAATAGATAAGAAAGCAGGATTATATTCACCAAGAGATGGATCGCAGTTCATTATTGTAATAAATAGCTAACCAGAAAGTGAGTTAAGTCATTTCTTTAAAGAGAGTAAATGAACCGCGCTCGGCAACATGCTCCTGCGTTGCTCTACCTCTTGAATCTGACCGCCATGGACGGCGGGAAAGCCATATTGATGCCTGGAGCATAATTGGCCATTCAGTCGTGTGCGGAGCCGCATGCAGGGTGGTGTGGGGGCTGGAGGCTAGATACCTCCGGCTACCCGATTATGCTTTTTGACTCGACTCAGAAGTCTTAGTTTCACTGTTCGGTTGCTTCATAACTTCAGCTAGAAACTCGAGCCTCATCTCAGGCTTATCTGACGCGATGTTAATTTTTCCAAAATAACTGTTTTGCCAATGCCAAAACTCAACTTCAAAGTATTTGGCTATATATTTAGAATCAGCTTCCTTTATGCTAACCATGAAATTTAACTTTTTATAGAAATGTTCAATTTTTGAAATTTTTTGCCACTCTTCTGTTGATAAATTGTGGTAAAGATTATCCCAAGAAGGACTCTCAATATCATTAAATGCTTTTCTTAACGCCAGCCCCGCATCGTTCCGAATTTGAATATAGCCTGGCGATGTATATTCTTGAATTAAATCAAGAGCCCTATTTTTCCTCTCTCGATTTGTTTCATGGAGAACAATGAGTGTTGCAGAAATTCCGGCACCTATTGCGGCACCTAATAATGCAGCACCAACACTTCCCGAAAGTGCACCGATTATTGCGCTAAAAATACTTGTAATTGTTATTGTTTCCATTTAATTCCCATAAATTAGTTGTAAACATTGTACTATTGCATAACGCTTGTATTTGGCGCATTTTTTTTTTGTGTTGCTTGGTCTTTTTCAAGCGACGCAAAAAATGTCGCTCAAGATACTTTTGTGTACGCCCAGCATGGGCATGAACTAATGAGGTGAAAGTCCTCTGTAGGAAGGTCACCGTTTAAATAACATACTGTTATTAAACGTTAACTACTAGCGAATGGCAAGGGCTTAATTGCGAGGTTTGGTCCGGAGGAAGCCGCTAGCAAATTTGTGAGCTGATGAACAAGAACATCATATGAGGCGTAGGCTAGAGATGAGTTGGCACAAGACGACGAAATCACGTGATCTAATGGCCACCGTAAATGATGCAGCAGTGCAAAGAAAGTTCATGTTCTTATCTGGGGAGATCTGCTTAACACGCGATCGGTCATTAACCAGTAAGGCTCTGGTTTATAAGTGCCTTGGCTTTTCAATTTCATCGACTGAAAAGAGCGAACCAGATGGAAACCGATAGCGCATGACGGGGTAACTTGGCATGTGATTAAGCAGAAGTCAGCAGACGGCATAGTAGCCCAACGCCCATTGTAATGATTGGGACATGGTGAAGGCCTGAACATTTAGAAGAAGGAGGAGTCTTGTCAAACTTGTCGATACCCACTACGTCGCCAGACGATTACTATCGGCAGCGTATTGATATGCAACCGGCCTTCAACCGCGATCTATTTCAACAACTGCTCGAACCTGAAAATCTGCACCGAGCTTGGCGTCAAGTTAAAGCCAATAAAGGCGCGGCGGGCATCGATGGCATGACCATCGAAGCCTTCCCGCTCTGGATGCAACAAGGCGGCTGGCAACGGTGTAAATCTCAATTAGAGCGAGGTGAATACCAACCCTCTGCGGTCAGGCGCGTGGAGATCGACAAACCCGATGGCGGTAAACGCAAATTGGGGATCCCTAACGTCATTGACCGTGTGATACAGCAAGCTATTGCTCAAATACTCACGCCACTGTTTGACCCATTCTTCTCAACCAACAGCTTTGGCTTTAGGCCGAATAGAAATGCCAAACAAGCGGTACTGCAAGTAAGGGATATCATCAAACAGAAACGCAAATTTGCCGTCGATGTTGATCTGTCTAAGTTCTTTGACCGAGTTAATCATGATCTCTTGATGACTCAACTTAGGAGCAAGGTGCAGGATAAGCGTCTGTTGGCGCTTATTGGTAAGTACCTTCGAGCAGGTGTGATGGTCAATGGCCAATTTGAAGCAAGCTTTGAAGGCGTACCTCAAGGCGGCCCACTCTCGCCATTACTATCCAACACTATGTTGGATAGTCTGGATAAAGAGCTTGAAAGCCGAGGGCATAAATTCGCCCGTTACGCGGACGACTTTATCATTTTGGTAAAGTCTATTCGAGCGGGCGATCGGGTACTCAAGAGCATTACTCAATATCTGGCCACGAAGCTAAAACTGGTTGTTAATGAACAGAAAAGCCAAGTGGTTAAGGTAGGTCAAAGCAAGTTCCTAGGTTTTACATTTAACCGAGGAAAGATCCAGTGGCATGCTAAAACATTACACATTTTCAAACAAAAGATGAGACGACTGACGAACCGAAATTGGGGAGTTAGTATGGGATATCAATTGTTTAAAGTGCGGCAGTACATGCAAGGCTGGATCAACTACTTTGGCATAGCCAATGCTTACCAAGGATGTGTCGATTTAGACCATTGGATCCGTCGTCGCATACGTATGTGCTACTGGCGTCAGTGGCGAAAACCACGGACTAAGGTGCAAAATTTACTTAAGCGTGGCGTCAGGATCCAAGTAGCTGTTGCTTGTGGTATCACAAGTAAAGGCCCTTGGCGTAGCTCGAAAACACCAGGAATACAGCAAGCGCTGAGTAATGAGTATCTGAAGAAAGCAGGATTATATTCACTAAGAGATGGATGGGTCGCAGTTCATTATCCTAACCAGAAAGTTTAGTTAGGGGTTCTAAATGAACCGCCCTGTGCGGAGCCGCATGCAGGGTGGTGTGGGGGCTGGAGGCTAGATACCTCCGGCTACCCGATTAGGCTCCGATTTCCCGCAGCAAGTCTTTACCACTTAAAATATCATTGTTTTTACCAAAAAATTTGAAGTCAAATTTAGGTGCATATATTTGGCAATTTAAGTTAAAAAGCATTTTACTATTGAGTACCGCTACTAGTCCCTCATTAGCTTCTATTGTTTTATCTTCTCCATCAAACTCACCAATTAATGCTAACTCTTGGGAAATAGGAAAATAAACTTCTGTACCCATTAAGCCGAAACCAGGGCTAGCTCTATAAAACGGGGGGATTTTTTCAGGCTCTTTCCAAGACAGATTCATGGGTCTATCTGTTGTAATAAAAGGGCCTGTTTCGTCATTTGCAACTACTAGTAGCCATTTGCGATTGAACAAGCAAGGCAATATTGCATCAATTTGAATCATTTCCATTCTAATATGATGCTCTCTTGCGACGTCGATAGTGTATTTTTTGGAATCAAAAAATTCTTTAGCGTCCTCGTAACTTACATTATTAGCTTGATTACTATCATCTTCCAATTTACTAATTTGGCTCTCCCACCTACCTTTAGAGTCTAAAGTCATTCCCATTATTCTTTCAGCGATTTGAGCCTGAAATTTTCTCATGTGCTCTCTGCGTTCTGGGGAGCGTACAGCAATCAACGCGATTAGGTTTAACAAAATGTCTTTTGTTTCCCCCGAAAAATCTAATGTTTCTCGCAGTTTTTTAAGTGCTGTAGCGGCTTGTCCTTCAAACTTAGATAGTTCTGATTCCAAATGATTAGGATCGACCCCCTCAATTTCAACTCGATTAAAATCGCGTACACCACCAACATTACGAGGTGTTGTTTCAAAGGACTTCTTTCCTTTAGCGTCAATTACAGCAAGCTTTGATTTCTTGGATTTACCCTTAGTAAATCCTTTTAGATAACATTGCGATAAGAAATGGTGATGTCTAGCAGTCATAGGAGCCTAACAGCTTATTGAATGGCAAAGTAAATTTAAAATCGGCCGTTCAAGTTATTGATTAATAACATCCTACATTTGCTAACTTATTGTTGTAAAGCAGTTTTAGTTAACTCTACTGACAAATAAAAGTGGGCTTGCGCATTAAAAGTGGACTCAAGATGCTGCAATAAATAAAAATTCTTTTATTTCAGTGTATTACAAAATAAACAAATTATTCATCGTACTACTTTAGTTTACTTATTAGCCGATTTGCCTTAAAAACACGCCAAAAACCATTACAACTGTTTTTGTGGCCCGAGTAGAATTCAGTTGAATAAATGGAAATCAATTAATAAACAATAGCTTATGAGCGCTTCTTGTTTTTATAAATGAATTTTCATATCTTTAAAAATTCCTAAATTCAACTCCTAAATTGAGGCCGTTGAAGAAAATGACGTGAGCTAGCCATGGATGGCGAGCTAGCTTTAGAGGGGAAGGGACGCCCCATCTGAAGCGTTAGCATTTTCGAATAAGGCTGAAGAACACCGAAACGCGGTCAAAAGCTGGATTCAACCACGTCGCGAAATTATCGCTGCTATTGCTTAGTAAAGAATGATAATTTTGATATGTCGGCTGGGCCAATTCTTTTATCGAAAATAAAGAGGGAACAGTCGTTGGTTTCCTCTTGGTCTGGTGTGGGCGAAGCGCCACGACGTTAGTGGCCGCAGGCCATGAGTATAAAAGTACAAAGCTAACACCTGGATCCCGGCTCAAAAGCATTGCCGGGACGACGAGAAAGTAGCTAACAAGCTTCTATCCAAAAATGAGTTAGATGCCTCAGCTTGAAATGCCTAAATTCAACTCTGAACTTGAGGTCGTTGAAGACTCTTTACAAAAGAATACGTGAGTTGACCAACGCATGCACCTCACTAAACTACTCTTTAAAACTTGCTGATAAGACAAACATTAACAGCTTCATCATGGTGGTTTGCGAGCCGACCGTCCGACCCATGGACGGGTCGGTCGAGCTACATGGATGTACTAGCGCGTGTCGGTAAGTGAATGCCATGTTGAAGCCAAATAAAACCTTACAGCTATATGTTTTGCAATGTGTGAAGCGCCACGACGTTAGTGGCCGCAGGCCATGAGTACAAAACAAACACCTGGACCCCGGCTAAAAAGCACTGCCGGGGCGACGGTTAAATTAGCCTGCGTCAGTTACAACTTACTACCTTAATTTGGTGTGGGCGACGCGCCACGATGTTAGTGACTGTAGGCCATAAGTCAGAATCTATCCCTATGACAAATTATCACTTTTGTCGATATCGCAAAGTCTGCTTTTCATTAGTACAAGCTGTCGTTACCATAGGTTGGGTTATCTTAGGCTCTTTCAAATAATACAGCGCAGGCCTTCGGTATATCTGCTAACCAGTTCCATTACATAACTTGAATAAATCGACTGATTGTCGATACGCTGAGCCATCAAGTTGTGAACAAACCTTCTACTTAATTAACCAGGTATCCCTATGACTAATCAACTGTCCCAGCAAACATCAGCAACGGTCGATACCGTCGACGATCTCGCTAAATGGGTAAACTACTCGTTGATGAACACGCTTAAACGTGATCCTGATGCAACATCTGATGGTGCTGATCATAGGCCTAGGCAAGTCTTTTCGGGCCACTATGTTCCCGTTAACCCCACACCGATTGAAAACCCTGAGTATGTGGCACACAGCCATACTTTTTTTAAAGAATTAGGGTTTGCCGACAGTATGGCGCAGTCGTCTGATTTTATGCGTTTGTTTTCTGGTGATCTTACACATGTCCCTGAGCCAATGAGTAAAGTGGGTTGGGCGTGTGGTTATGCATTGTCGATTTATGGCACTGAATACATTCAACAATGCCCGTTTAGAACCGGTAATGGTTATGGTGACGGCCGAGCTGTGTCTGTGGTTGAGGCGGTTATCAATGGCAAGCGTTGGGAGATGCAACTTAAAGGTGGTGGCCGCACGCCTTATTGCCGTGGTGCAGATGGCCGTGCGGTATTGCGCTCAAGTGTGCGTGAGTTTTTAGCGCAAGAGCATATGCATGCGTTGGGTGTACCCACGTCTCGCTCGCTCAGCTTATATGTGTCTAAAACCGACACGGTGCAGCGGCCTTGGTATTCCGAAGGATCGCGTGAGCAAGACCCCGACCGAATGATCACCGAGGCGGTGGCAATTTCGACCCGTGTGGCGCCGTCATTTATTCGGGTAGGGCAGCTTGAGCTTTTTGGCCGCCGCGCCCGCAAACATGAACATCCGCAAGCGATGGCAGAGCTTGAACAGCTGGTGCTGCATTTAATTGATCGTGAATATGCTGATGTTATTGACCCGAAGTTGTCTTTAAACGACAAAGTACTCAAGCTTGCGTATGAGTTCCGTCACCGTTTAACCTCATTGGTGGCTAACTGGATCCGTGTGGGCTACTGCCAGGGTAATTTTAACAGCGATAACTGCGCAGCGGGTGGCTTTACCCTAGATTATGGCCCATTTGGTTTTTGTGATGTGTTTAACCCACAATATCAACCTTGGACCGGCGGCGGACAGCATTTTGCGTTTTTAAATCAAGACGCCGCTGCAGAGCGTAATTTTTTGATGTTTTGTACTGCATTAAGCCCATTACTGGCCAATGAAGCCGATGCTATAGATGGGCTTCAGCAATTGGTTAATGATTTTGCTACCGATATGCAAACAAAAATGGAGCAGATGTGGGCGGCTAAATTGGGGCTTAGCACGTTTAACGCGCCGCTGTGGGCTGAGCTTATCAGCCTAATGCAGCAAACGTCCGTGGATTACACCTTGTTTTTCCGTGAGCTTTCATCCTTGCCTGATGATATTGAGCCGTTAACTAAAAGCTTTTACCGAGATTTGTCGCAAGGGCAAGGATTAGCGCAACGCTGGTCGGCGTGGTTAGCACAGTGGCATTTGCTACTAAGCAGTGAGGCCAATAGCACTGTAATAAATAGCCCTGTAACAAATAGCCCTGCGGGCATGACTGACACGACCATACCACGCAGCCGTGACGATATCGCCAAGCAGATGAAACAAGTTAACCCTAAGTACAGTTTACGCGAGTGGTTGTTGGTGCCAGCATACCAACAAGCGAGCCAGGGGGATTATACCTTGCTGCGCGAATTACAGGCGGTGATGACCAATCCTTATGCTGAGCAATCTCAAGAGGTTGAGGACAAATACTATCGCCTTAAGGCATCTGAATATTTTGGGGTTGGTGGGTGTTCGCACTTGAGCTGCTCGTCATAACGTTTAGTTAACGATTTAGTATCGACGACAAACTCTATTGGTGAATTGATAAATAAGAGTAGGAAGGCTTAAGGCGTTGCCTTCCAAAATTCATCTAAACTGCCACAATCTGTTTTTCCATAAAGGACATCACCATAGTCAAACTGCCTGGTATAGAGTTCAAACATTGAAAAATGTTCTATCCAAACAACGACTCCGTCTTTAATACCGTAAGAATAAGACGGTCTGTTGTAGGTTAATACGTTGGTATCGATTACAGAATGAGTTTGCTCAGGCTGACCTAATACGGCGAGTATATGTGTTTCTGTGTCGCCGAGTTGAATGGTGCTTGCTAGCTCGTAGCGATTCGTAATGGTTTTCTGCTCATTTTCATTCTTTCCAGTCATTTCATCATGAATCATAAAAGGTGCAGCGACGAGCAGTGCGGGTGAATACACAATGAGCGTTAAGGTATTGGCTATCACTGTATTGGCTGGCGTTTTGTCTGTGGTTGCTTTTGGATGATTAACGCGAAAATTAAGCCCCTTACTTAATTGGTCTTTTGATTTTATCCAATCATGGTAGGGCGTTATCCCTGCACTTAGCCAGTGTTTTCTTTTGGTTTTAAACAGTGTTCTGCAGGAGAATAAGTCACGAACATCGTCATCTAACATGACTGATTGTAATGTGTCGTCTTTAAAGTAAAGACCGATGTTGACGTTGGTGTCGACATTGATTGCTTCAATATAAGAGTAAGTACTCTGACCTTCTATAACATCAAATGCATTAATGCGTGGGTAAGTTATCAGTTTGAGGACATCTTGCTTCGATTTACCTAAAAAAAGTTTTTTAAGGATATGCTCTTGCGCTGAAACGTACTGTTCAGCCGGTATGTGTTCTATTGGCTGTTGGGTACTACAACCAGTGAGTAATACCGTGATCATCATTACCATTCGTAGCATCGAGTTTTCTCACTTTCGAAGAATGTAGCAGTATTATATTGATCCGTGGGCAATGTAAATAACCTGAGCTCGGAAACAGTCCTTTGCTCTGCTCACTGCGTTGAATCGACTTACAATAGGCTAGCTATTGACGCGTCAATTCGCCTTGTTAGCAGAACAAATGACAAGCTTGAAAGTGAGAATGGGTAACATGTTGATTTTAAATAGTATAAGTTCATCCCTTATCCCGAGATCAGGTTAAATAACCTAAGTCCCAAATCTTAAAACCCAATGCTCTGTGCATAATAAAACGACAATTGACATTAGCTGTTAATGGCTAAATGTTAATATTTAGCCATTAACGGCTAAATTTATCGATAGGGCTTGGATTATTAATTGCTATTAGCCAAAAAAGGCTAAATTTGCATTATTAGCCTAAAATGGCTAAATTGGTATTAGTCTGCAAACAAAGGAGCGTTATGTGGAGCCTATCTATAAACCCATCGCGGTGATTGTTGGCGATGTTGTTGACTCAACCAAGCTTACATCAACCCAATTTGAGCACCTGCTTGAACGGATTAAATCGATTCAGGCATGGATAAGTAAAGGGCATAGCGCCAATGCGCACAGTATTGAGCGCGGAGATGAATTTCAGTCTGTGGTGCATGATATTGAAAATGCCTTGCGATACACGATTATTTACCGAATTGGCATAAAAGCACTGGGTAAAGCCTTTGATAGCCGCATTAGTTTTGCCATTGCTGCGCATGCTGAGCTGCGTGAGTCGGTGTCGGAGTCAATGGGGCCTGCCTTTGTGCTTTCTGGGCGAGGACTTAATAGCCTTAAGCATGACCGATTATTGTTTAGCTCAGATAATGTGGCTTTGGCAGAGTATTTTGACTTGTTGTTTAAGTACCTTGATAAGCAACTGACCGAGCTAACTGCGCGCCAATGTGAAGTCATGCTGCCCATGCTGCAAACACTTAATGAATTATCAATTAGTGAGTTAGCAGAACAGCTTGATGTGGCGACTGCGACTGCCAGTAAGTCACTTAAAGCGTCAGGCTGGCCATTGATTCATGAGCTAAATTGTCGCTTTGTCGACAAAGTTGCGGAGCTCAACTATGACTGATTTTTTCGGCACGCTTATTCCATTTTTATTGATTCACATCATCTGTGATTTTTATCTTCAGCCCGACAGCTGGGTTGAGGCTAAAAAAGCACACACTTACCGTTCAACAGAGTTGTATTTTCACTCGCTGTTACATGGCGTTGGCTTAATACTGCCAGCAATGGTGCTAGGCATCGATTGGCGTTCAACGTTTTGCTTAGTGGTGATTGTTGCCGTGACGCATTTTGTGATTGATTTATGGAAGGTCACGACACCCAAGGGCGATAAGTTAGCCTACTTTGTGATTGATCAGGCTTTGCACGTGTTAGTACTGGCCGCGATTGCGTTTCATGTCACCGATGGGGCGTCGATTGATGCAGTGTTACAGCATGAACATTTTTTTGATGGCGTGCTAGTGGTGTGTGCTTATTTGCTGATCCTTAAGCCTACATCCATTGTAATCGGCGCTGTGTTAAGCAAATATCCCATCGTTAACCCAGCAGACGTTAATGAAGTAAAAACAGAAGTTGGTGGCGATATTGATACCGATACTGTTACTCAAGCTGTAACTGATACTCAAACCGCGACGAATACGCCAATTGCTACAAATAGTGCCGCGCCTATTACATCTGTTAGCCCTGTTAACGATGAGTCGACATATGTGAGTGGTTTAGTTGCGGGTGGCGAATTGATTGGTTACCTAGAACGATTGTTAATACTCACGTTTACGCTGGTGGGCAGTTACGCCGCTGTGGGTTTTGTATTAGCCGCTAAGTCGATATTTAGATTTGGTGAGTTAAATCAGTCAGCTAACCGCAGCATGACAGAATATGTACTCATTGGCTCGTTATTGTCGGTGGTGATCACCACTCTTATTGGGGCATTGGTTTCATTGGGTTTTAAGTAACCAACACATCAAGTGAATAATGACAAATAAAAAAAAGCCTCTAAATCTATAGAGGCCCGATAATCTTATGCAGATTAAAAGCGATACCTATAATCAGCGTTTATCCCCATTCCCATAACAGATAGACGCTGAGTATAGTCACCAAGCATTGTGTAGACAGTTGATTATATTAGATTAAGCTTTTCTGTAATTTCAATCAAACCATTCTCAATCAAAAATACAGTACAGCCCTAAATATAACCAAACAATGCCCAAGCGTTGTACCCGCTAGATTAACATCAGTATGAATAAGTCCATTTAGCAACATTGTTAAAAGGGGGAAGTTACTGACGTTACCCTTAAGTTGATTTTGCAAAATTGATGAAAAAGTCACAATCAAAAAAGCACTATCTGCGACATTGTGTCGCAGGGGGGGAGTATAAATGAGGTCGTAAATTGCACGATTAATGTCATTGTTGTTGATCTATTCACCATAAAAATGAAAAAGTCTGTCGCAATATTTGCTAAATAAGCACTACATTTTATAAGGGTATAAGCTTACATTGTTGGCTCGATGATAAGTCGTTAGCCATTAACTTGAGTGAAAGTTGTTCGCTTTGTTAATGAGTAATAACGCGTTTGGGGAACATATTACCTTATGAAAATAGCTCTATTTATTCCGTGCTTAGTTAATCAGATGATGCCTGATGTTGCGATAGCCACTTTGAACTTGTTAGAAAAATTGGGACACCAAGTTATTTTCCCACAAGGGCAAACTTGTTGTGGCCAGCCAATGACCAATTCAGGTTGTTTTGACGAAGCAAAAAAAACCACGCTTAAGTTGCTTAATGCCTTTAAAGGTGTTGAATGTGACGCCATTGTTTGCCCTGCCGCAAGTTGTCTAGTGGCAGCCAAAGAAAACTTTCATGAATTTGACAGCAGTAAAGAAGCGGAAGAAGTCATTAATAAACTCTATGAGTTAACCGAGTTTTTACATGATATTGCGCCAATTGATCGATTTGCACGGCCAATAAACAAAAAAATCAGCCTGCAAATGAGCTGTCACGGCATTCGTATGTTGAATTTAGCCACGCCAACAGAAGAAATGGGTAAACAGCGATTTAATAAAGTCGAGGCCGTATTAGGCAAGATAGCAGGCCTTGATATTGTTTATCCGGCGCGTATTGATGAATGCTGTGGTTTTGGTGGGACATTTGCCGTTGATGAAGGCGCAGTGTCGGCCAAAATGGGCAAAGATAAAGCCCAAGCGCATGCGGCAACAGGGGCTCAATATGCTGTGGGCTTTGACCCATCTTGCCTCTTACATTTAGACGGTATGATCCGCCGTCAAAAATTACCGATTGAAACCCGCCACATTGCCCAAATCATTAACGATGCCCTGTAGGAGACATTATGACTGAACTATATTCTGCCTCTGGCTCAAAGGTGCATTCACATAAAGCGGATATATTTTGCCGTGATGAAACCCGTGTCGATTGGCATTCAAAAGCCTTATGGCTACTGCGTGAAAAGCGTGACCGTGCAGCTGCGAGTATTCCTGAGTGGGAGCAATTAAGACAACTTGGTTCAGAGCTTAAGTTGCATACGTTAACGCACCTTACTGATTATTTGCAGCAATTTGAACAGCAATGCCTAGCCAATGGCATTGTGGTGCATTGGGCTAAAGATGGCCAAGAGCATAACCAAATTGTATTGAATATATTGGCAACGCATCAGGTTAAACGGTTAGTTAAATCCAAATCGATGCTCACCGAAGAATGCCACATGAACCCGTTTTTAGAACAACACGGTATTGAAGTGGTGGATACCGATTTAGGTGAGCGGATTATTCAGTTAGCTAACATGCCACCATCGCACATTGTGGTGCCAGCCATTCACATGAAGAAACAAGAAGTGGGCGAGTTGTTTCATCAACAATTGGGTACTAAAGCGGGTGAGTCTGATCCATTGTATTTAACCCGTGCTGCCCGAGCTCATTTAAGAGAGAAGTTTTTAACGGCTGATGCAGCAATGACTGGCGTTAACATGGCCATTGCAGACCAAGGTGCTGTGGTGGTGTGCACCAACGAAGGCAATGCAGATATGGGCGCCAACTTGCCTAAATTACAGTTGCATTCAATGGGTATCGACAAAGTGGTGCCGAATATGGATGCCGCAGGTGTATTACTGCGTACTTTAGCGCGTAATGCAACGGGTCAACCCATTACTACGTATTCGTCATTTTACCGTGGCCCGCAACAAGGCGGTGAGATGCACGTGATTATTGTAGATAATGGCCGTACAGAAATGATGAAGGATAAGATATTAGCTGAATCATTAAAATGTATCCGCTGCGGTGGTTGTTTAAATACGTGTCCGGTTTATCGCCGCTCTGGTGGTTACAGCTATAACTACACTATCCCTGGGCCTATTGGTATTGCTGTGGGGGCAAAAGAAGATTCAACCCATTCAATCCCATGGGCTTGCACCTTATGTGGCAGTTGCACTTATGTGTGTCCAACCAAAGTGCCGTTAGATAAAATTATTGCCCATCACCGCCGTCTTAAAGCTGAAAACAAAACCTTACCGTACGGCAAAAGTGGTTATATGCCTTTGGTTGGCCGATTTATGGCTAGCGATACCATGATGAATACGTCAATGTCTGCGGCAAGGCTGGCTTTGCGTGTGTTACCTGGCAGTTTACTTAAGCCATTTAGTGGGGCTTGGGGTAAATATCGCGAGTTGCCTGTTGCACCAGAGTCAAGCTTTGCCACTTGGTATGCTAAAAATCGGAGTCGTTAATATGTCTAGCAAAAACAGTATTTTATCAGCGTTATCACAGTCAGCATTAACCGCTCATCCGATGCCGGTAATCGATATAGACGTCACACCACAACCATTAGTTGAAACCTTTGCAGCCAGCCTAGCTACGGTTGCGGGAGAGTTACATCAACACGGTGGTTTGGCGGCATTACAAGCCAAAGTCGATGAATTAATGGCGCAAAATTTACAGGTCTTGTCATTAGTTGAGGGGGTTAGCGGTAATCGTCAAGTGCCGAGTACTGCCCATGAACTGGCGGATATTGATTATGCCATTTTAGCGGGGGAATTAGGTGTTGCTGAAAACGGCGCAATTTGGGTGAGCCAAACGCAGCATCGGGTTACGCCTTTTATTTGTGAGAACTTGATTTTAGCCTTACCTGAAAAGTCACTTGTGGCCAATATGCATCAAGCTGTAAACCAAGTGTCTTTGGCACAAGGGGCATTGGGTGTATTTGTCGCTGGGCCATCTAAAACGGCTGATATTGAACAAGCATTGGTCGTGGGCGCACACGGTGCCTGCAGCCTACAGGTGTATTTGTATTAGTTTTATTCGAGGGTAAATAAATGGGTGCGAGGCTGATTCATGTTAGGTGACTAACATGAGCCACCACAGGTAAGTGCTTTGCACCCATATGTCTTTTGCGCTGATGCGTTAAAATAGATCAAAAATGCTGATGCAACGTTGCTGAATAAACTCGATAAACAGCTTTACTTTTAACGGTTGTTGGCGGCGCTGATGATATAAAATACTGATCCTGCGATGCTCTCCAGCCCAGTCTGGTAATACTCTCACCAGTTCACCTTGCTCAAGCTGCGGCTTAACAAACAATGCGGGTCCATACAAAATGCCACCATCTGCAACGGTAGCTTTAACCGCGGCATGAATATCACCTAATGTCAGCTTTGCTGGGCCATCATAGTAAAATTCTTGACCATTTTTATGCTTAAGACTCCAATTAAACAGTGGCCACACTTTAATCAAAGGGAACTGAATTAATTGCTTTGGATGCCGTAACTCGGTCAACTTTTCGGCAAATGTAGCAGAGGCGAATAAGCCATAATCCAGTACACCGAGTGATGTCGATACCCACGATGAGTCGGGTTGAGCACCACCGACAATAGCAATGTCAACACCTTCATCAATCAAATCAATCGTGCTGTTATTTTGAGTCACATGTAGCTGTATATGTGGATGTAACTTAGAAAAATCATTTATCGCATCAATTAAGATCATCGACGTAATCGAGATGGGCGTACAGATCCGTAAGGTCGATTGTTGCTCAGTCGTCTGGGTTGCCGACAATTGGTCAAATTGTGCAATGAGGTGATGGTAGCGATCAAATAACGCGCCGCCTTCTTCTGTTAAGCGTAATTTACGTGTACTGCGCATAATCAGCTGGGTATTAAGAATATGTTCTAATTTGCTGATTTTTCGGCTCACCGTCGCGACGGGCAATTGTAATGCTGTTGCTGCAGGTGAAAACCCACCGGCGTTAACAACATGAATGAATAAATGAATCAGCTCTAATTGTGGGCCAGATGGCTGGGTCATACGCATTCCTTGTCGTTTAGCTAGGTTAATAATGTTAAGCACGATATTGGCCGACATTTTAGCATGCATTGCTGATCAGAGAAGCGAGCCAAATGCTTGTTAAACGTTAATCTCACGATCAAATGCACTTTGTCGACAATAAGTGGGATTTTGTGGTTGTTTTATGCTCTAAACTTGCTATATTGTCGACAACTTGGTGTTAAATATTCTACTTATAAGTTCAAGGTATCACGATGAACCAACCGATAACAGCAGCTGATAAGACCTTTATTGCCTTACGTGACGACATCGTCGAAGGTCGTATTGAAGCTGGTTCAAAGTTAAGCGAGACTGAATTGTCGACAAAGTTTGCGGTCAGTCGCGCCGTGATCCGTGAGGCCATTAATCGCTTGGAGTCTTGTCACATTGTAGAGCGTAAAGCCAATGTGGGAGCTCGGGTGGTGGCGTTGTCGCCACAAGGGTTAATTGAGTTGTATCAAGTGCGCGAATCACTTGAAGGCATGGCCGCACGCTTAGCGGCAACCAATATGACCGACGAAGAAATTGCTGATTTAAGCGCGTTATTACAATCTCATTTTGATGAGGTCAAAGGCGGTGAGTCATATTATCAAGAAGCCGGTGATGTGGACTTTCATTATCGGATTATTTTAGGCAGTAAAAACAAGCACCTAATTTCAATGCTGTTTGACGGCATTTATCATTTAGTGCGCATGTATCGCGTACAACTTGGCATGGCGGGTCCACGAGTGACCACCGCTTATGATGAACACAAACACATTGTTCAGGCCATTTTAAACCGTGACGCTGAATTAGCCGAAATGCTGATGCGCCGCCACATTTTATATTCTAAAAACAGTATCGAACATAAATTATCGTAATCGCTGACATGTGGCGTACAACGTCACTCACGACATTATATAAAGGGGAATAGCATGAGCGCAGGGAAAAAATTTCGTCAAGCCTTGGCCAATAACAAACCATTGCAAATTGTGGGCACCATTAATGCTTACTCAGCAATGATGGCTAAACAAATTGGTCATCAAGCCATTTACTTGTCGGGCGGCGGCGTAGCAAATGCCTCTTATGGTTTACCTGACCTAGGCATGACATCACTTAACGATGTATTGGTTGACGTACAACGTATCACCTCTGCCTGTGATTTACCTTTGCTGGTGGACATCGATACGGGCTGGGGCGGTGCATTTAATATTGCCAAGACCATTCGTGACATGGAAAAAGCCGGCGCAGCAGCCGTGCACATGGAAGATCAGGTGGCGCAAAAGCGCTGTGGGCATCGTCCTAATAAAGAAATTGTGCCAGTAGATGAAATGGTCGACCGCATTAAAGCGGCGGTAGATGCCCGTACCGACCCTGACTTTTTTATTATGGCGCGTACCGATGCGTTTGCTCAAGAAGGCTTAGCCGCCGCCATTGAGCGTGCTAAAGCGTATGTTGCTGCGGGCGCAGACGGTATTTTTGCTGAAGCCATTAAAACGGAAGAACACTACCGCGCCTTTGCTGAAGCATTAGATGTGCCGATTTTGGCGAACATTACTGAGTTTGGCCAAACCGAATTATGGAATAAACAACAGTTAGGCGAGTGGGGCGCGGCAATGGTGTTATATCCATTAAGCGCATTTAGAGCCATGAACAAAGCGGCTGAAATGGTGTACAGCGCCATATTAACCGATGGCGATCAAAAGGCTGTCGTTGGCAGCATGCAAACGCGCATGGAGCTTTATGATTACCTGGGTTACCACGACTATGAACAAAAACTAGACAGCTTATTTGCCGAAGGCAAAAACAAATAAGCGAATAAATAAAGATAAACAACAAGACTCAAAACCCCTACATATGTGTGTCCTTGATGGGGGCACACAGCAAGCATAAGAAGGAAGAGATATCATGGTAGACAAGAAATTATCGGGCGCAGGATTACGCGGTCAAAGTGCTGGCGAAACAAAATTATGTACTGTTGGTAAATCAGGCTCTGGCCTGACATATTGCGGTTACGATGTGTCAGACTTGGCAGATAATGCCACCTTTGAAGAAGTCGCTTACTTATTATTTAATGGCGAATTACCGACTCAAGCTCAATTGAGCCAATATAAAGCCGAACTTACTGCGCAGCGTGATTTACCCGATGCGTTAAAAGCGGTATTAAAACTGATCCCCGCTGACGCTCACCCAATGGATGTGATGCGCACAGGCTGTTCATTTTTGGGTAACCTTGAGCCTGAAGTGGATTTCAGCCAACAAAACAAAGCTGCAAACCGTTTACTTGCCGCCTTTCCGGCCATTATGTGTTACTGGTATCGCTACAGCCATGACGGTGTAGAGATTGATTGCACCACAGATGAAGACTCATTAGGTGGACATTTTCTTAAACTGCTGCGCGGTGAAACGCCTTCAGCACAACACCGTAAAGTGATGGACGTATCGTTAATTCTTTATGCAGAGCATGAGTTTAACGCCTCAACCTTTACTGCGCGTGTATGTGCATCAACCTTGTCAGATATGTATTCATGTATTACAGGTGCGATTGGCTCATTACGCGGCCCATTACATGGCGGGGCTAACGAGGCTGCCATGGACATGATCCAAAAGTTCAGCTCACCGGCAGATGCCAAAGAACAAATGGCTGGCATGTTAGCGCGTAAAGAAAAAATCATGGGCTTTGGTCATGCGATTTACAGCGTGTCTGATCCTCGTAACGTGATCATTAAAGCCTGGTCTGAAAAACTGGCCCACGAACATGGCGACACCTCGTTATACGACATCTCTGTCGCGTGTGAAGAGTTTATGTGGGACACCAAAAAGCTGTTCTGTAACGCGGACTTTTTCCATGCCTCGGCTTATCACTTTATGGGCATTCCAACAAAACTGTTCACCCCAATCTTTGTTTGTTCACGCTTAACCGGTTGGGCTGCACATGTTATGGAGCAGCGCTCAAATAACCGCATTATCCGCCCAAGCGCTGATTATGTCGGTAGTGAGCCACGTAAAGTTGTGCCCATTAGCCAACGTTAATCCACTGGCCGAGCCTCGAGGCTCGGCTTTGTCGATTTTGATAGTCGATCACCCAAACTGAATTAACTGTGGATGTTGTTATGAATACTCAATACCGTAAATCGTTACCCGGCACTCAGCTCGATTATTTTGATACTCAAGAAGCGGTAAACGCTATTGAGCCTGGTGCTTATGCCAAATTGCCGTACTGTTCGCGTGTGTTTGCCGAAAACTTAGTGCGACGTTGCTCCCCTGATATGCTTGTTGACTCGTTAAAGCAGTTAATTGAGCGCAAACGCGACTTAGACTTCCCGTGGTTTCCTGCTCGTGTTGTGTGTCACGACATTTTAGGCCAAACCGCTTTGGTTGATTTAGCCGGCCTGCGTGACGCCATTGCTGAAAAAGGTGGTGATCCGTCAAAGGTGAACCCGGTTGTACCAACACAATTAATTGTTGACCACTCGCTTGCGGTTGAACATGCGGGTTTTGAAAAAGATGCCTTTGAGAAAAACCGCGCCATTGAAGATCGCCGCAACGAAGACCGTTTTCATTTTATTAACTGGACCAAAACAGCATTTAAAAACGTTGATGTTATCCAACCGGGTAACGGCATTATGCATCAAATCAACCTAGAGAAAATGTCGCCAGTAGTGCATGCCCTTGATGGCGTGGCATTTCCAGACACCTTAGTTGGCACCGACAGTCACACTCCGCATGTTGATGCATTAGGTGTTATCGCCATTGGTGTTGGCGGGTTAGAAGCCGAAAGTGTGATGCTGGGCCGCGCATCCTATATGCGCTTGCCTGATATTGTGGGGGTTGAAATTACCGGCAAACCACAACCGGGTATTACCGCCACCGATATTGTACTTGCGTTAACAGAATACTTACGCGCCCAAAAAGTGGTGTCGTCTTATTTAGAATTTTTTGGCGAAGGGACCACCCATTTAACTCTGGGCGACCGTGCAACCATTACCAACATGACACCAGAATACGGTGCCACCGCAGCAATGTTTTATATCGATAAGCAAACCATCGACTATTTAACCCTTACAGGCCGCGACGACGAGCAAGTTAAATTGGTTGAAACCTATGCTAAGCAAGCGGGGTTATGGGCTGACACCTTAACGGAAGTGGAATACGAGCGCGTGTTGCATTTTGACTTATCAAGTGTTGGGCGCAATATTGCCGGGCCATCAAATCCGCATAATCGGGTACCCACCTCAGAGCTCGCAGCTCGTGGGATCAGTGGCGTGGTTGAAAACGAGCCGGGTAAAATGCCAGACGGTGCAGTGATTATTGCCGCTATCACCAGTTGTACTAATACCAGTAATCCGCGCAACATGATTGCTGCCGGCTTGTTAGCCCGTAATGCCAATGCTCGCGGTTTATTGCGCAAACCTTGGGTGAAGTCATCACTGGCGCCTGGCTCAAAAGCGGTGCAATTGTATTTAGAAGAAGCAGGATTGCTACCCGAGCTTGAAAACTTAGGTTTTGGGATTGTGGCGTTCGCCTGTACCACCTGTAATGGCATGAGTGGCGCATTGGATCCTGTGATTCAACAAGAAGTGATAGACCGCGATTTATACGCCACCGCCGTGTTGTCGGGTAACCGCAACTTTGATGGGCGAATTCATCCTTATGCTAAGCAAGCATTTTTGGCCTCACCGCCATTGGTGATTGCCTACGCTATTGCTGGCACGATTCGATTTGATATTGAAAAAGATGTGCTCGGTATCGACAAAGACGGTAACAGCGTTACCTTAAAAGATATTTGGCCGACCGACGAAGAAATCGATGCGGTGATTAAAACCAGTGTTAAGCCAGAGCAGTTCCGTAAAGTGTACGAGCCGATGTTCGACATTAAAGTGGAATACGGTAGTCATGTTAATCCGCAATACGACTGGCGACCACAAAGTACCTATATTCGTCGACCTCCTTACTGGGAAGGCGCATTAGCGGGTGAGCGAACCATGAAGGGCATGCGTCCGTTAGCGGTACTGGGTGACAACATTACTACCGATCATTTATCGCCATCGAACGCGATCATGCTCGACAGTGCTGCGGGGGCGTATTTAGCTAAAATGGGTCTGCCAGAAGAAGACTTTAACTCGTATGCTACCCACCGTGGTGACCATTTAACTGCGCAGCGTGCTACGTTTGCTAACCCTAAACTGTTTAACGAAATGGTGCAGGAAAACGGCAATGTGCGCCAAGGTTCGTTAGCCCGTATTGAGCCAGAAGGCCAAGTTACCCGCATGTGGGAAGCCATTGAAACCTACATGGAACGTAAACAGCCGCTAATTATTATTGCCGGTGCAGATTATGGCCAGGGTTCATCACGGGACTGGGCAGCAAAAGGTGTTCGTCTTGCCGGTGTCGAAGTGATTGTGGCAGAAGGTTTTGAGCGTATTCACCGCACCAACTTAGTGGGCATGGGCGTGTTACCGCTTGAATTTGTTAAAGGTGAGAACCGTCATACCTATGAGATAAACGGCACCGAAACCTATGATGTGGTTGGTACACCTAAACCCGGTGCCATGTTGTCTGTTGTGATGACCCGCCTTGATGGTGAGCAAGTCACGATTCCGGTTAAGTGTCGTTTAGATACCGCTGAGGAGTGCTCTATATACGAAGCTGGCGGCGTACTGCAACGCTTTGCGCAAGACTTTTTAGCCAACGAAGTGGCGAGCTAGTTTACGTTGCTTTTGGGTATATCGGCAGTGTGTGATTAGGCTGCCGATTTTTCATTTTTGTAGGATGTTGTTATGGCTCATTTACCACAACTTAGAATACCCGCCACTTATATGCGTGGCGGCACCAGTAAAGGGGTGTTTTTTAGTTTAACGGATTTACCTCAAGCCGCACAGGTTGCTGGCCCTGAGCGCGATGCTTTGTTATTGCGCGTCATTGGTAGCCCAGATCCATATGGTAAACACACCGATGGCATGGGCGGTGCCACCTCGAGTACCAGTAAAACCGTGATTTTGTCAAAAAGCACTCAAGCCGATCACGATGTTGATTATCTGTTTGGCCAGGTTGCCATTGATAAACCCTTTGTTGATTGGAGCGGTAACTGCGGTAATTTAACTGCAGCAGTGGGGTCGTTCGCCATCAGCAACGGTTTAATTGACCCAAACCGTGTGCCGCACAATGGCACCGCAGTAGTGCGGATTTGGCAAGCCAATATTCAAAAAACCATTATTGCCCATGTGCCCATTACTGACGGTGAAGTGCAAGAAACCGGCGACTTTGAACTTGATGGCGTGACCTTTCCTGCCGCCGAAGTACAAGTGGCGTTTATAGACCCCGCAGACGGCGAAGGCGCGATGTTCCCTACGAGCAATGTTGTGGATGTACTTGAAGTGCCGGGTGTGGGCAGCTTTAACGCCACCATGATTAATGCAGGTATTCCCACCATCTTCATTAATGCAGCAGACATCAATTATCAAGGCACAGAACTGCAAGATGACATTAATAATGACGATAAAGCATTAGCCATGTTTGAAACCATTCGCGCTTATGGCGCGGTCAAAATGGGATTAATAAAGCACATTGATGAAGCCGCCGCGCGCCAACACACGCCTAAGGTGGCGTTTGTGGCCCCGGCAAAAGAATATGTATCTTCAAGTGGTAAAGCGGTAAGCACAGATGACATTGACCTCGTGGTACGCGCGTTGTCTATGGGCAAATTACACCATGCGATGATGGGCACTGCCGCCGTGGCTATTGCTACAGCGGCCGCTATTCCTGGCACCTTAGTCAATTTAGCTGCAGGCGGTGGTGAGCGCAGTGCTGTGCGTTTTGGTCATCCGTCGGGGACGTTACGTGTGGGCGCTGAAGCGCAATTGGTTGACGGCCAATGGCAGGTGAAGAAAGCCATTATGAGTCGCAGTGCTAGGGTATTAATGGAAGGCAAGGTGCGCGTGCCGCAATAACCTGAATTGATTTTTTAGTATAAACAAAACAAAACCTTGGTATTCCAAGGTTTTTTTTGCCGATTTAATCGCCGATAAGATAAAGGTGATATGATAATTCGACATAAATATTTAATAATTAAATTATAGGCTTAATCGCATATTTTGCGATTATTATAAAATGTGATAGCGATCAAAAAATGCTTGATCATGTAGTAAAATTAGTATGTTATATGCTGAATTTGCGCCAAATAACCGACATATTATTCAGTTGAGTTAGCGCTTCATTACGGTTAGTCATAAGGAATGAGATCGCGATTACTGATTAACATCGTACTAACCTTTTTCGGTTTAGGTTATAAAATAATAAACCAGAAGCACATAACAGTTCACGTATTATCGTGAAGCACATTGCAAGTGTTGCTACTTATTGCAGTGTTATTAAAAGAAGGAATCAAATATGGTTGAACACATTACAGGCATGCTGGCATTGATCGGTGTGTTGTCGCTTTTGTGTCAATGGGTGGGTTGGAAGTTACGTTTACCTGCTATTTTACCGCTACTACTTTGCGGTTTATTGTTAGGTCCAGGTCTAGGTATTTTAAATCCTGACGAGATTTTTGGCGACTTACTCTTCCCAATTATTTCATTAGGTGTTGCGGTCATTCTTTTTGAAGGCGCACTGACCCTAAACTTTAAAGAAATTAAAGATCACGGCCGTATGGTCACCAATCTGGTCAGTATTGGTGCATTAGTTACCTGGCTCGTGATAGTCCCTGCTGCGCACTTTTTAATGGGCTTTGAGTGGAGTATTGCCGCATTATTTGGGGCCTTAGTGGTGGTCACTGGCCCGACCGTAATTGTGCCAATGCTACGTACTGTTCAACCAAAATCTAACCTTGCCAGCATTTTGCGTTGGGAAGGTATTGTGATTGACCCCATTGGCGCCCTAATGGCGGTTTTGGTGTTTGAGTATATTGCGGTATCGAACGATCCGACGACCCATGTATTGCATGCCCTTGGCTTAACCTTAGTCATTGGTTTTGGTTTAGGTGCTGTTGCAGGGTATTTGACGGGTCTGGCTATACGTAAAAACTTATTCCCGCATTACTTACTCAATACCGCAGTATTAACCATTATGCTAGGGGTGTTTGTTGGTTCTAACTTAATACAGCATGAGTCAGGTTTATTAACGGTAACTGTGATGGGTATTTTACTGGCTAACATGCGCGGCGTAGATATTGCCGACATTTTAGAATTTAAAGAAACCCTCACCGTACTGCTGATCTCGGCATTGTTTATTTTACTGGCGGCGCGTTTAGATTCAGGTGCCATGCTCGATCTTGGCTTTGGCGGTATTGCTGTTTTATTAGTGGTGATGTTTGTCGCAAGGCCGTTAAGTATTTGGATTTCGGGGCTCGGCACTAATTTATCGTCAAAAGATAAGTGGTTTTTAAGTTGGGTTGCACCAAGAGGTATTGTTGCGGCAGCGATTTCATCATTATTTGCCATTAAACTTGAAGCGGTTGGCCTTGAAGGCGCAAGCTCTATCGTCCCATTAGTGTTTTTAATCATTATTGGTACCGTTGTTATTCAGAGTTTAACCGCGGGGCGTTGGGCAAAATATTTGGGCGTGAAAGAAGGCTCAAACCAGGGGTTATTAATTTTCGGTGCGTCTAAGTTTTCACGTGAACTTGCAAAAGTCTTAATGTCTAAAAACATCAAAGTGGTGTTGGCCGACAATAACTGGGACAGTATTCGTCAGGCTCGTATGGAAAACATCCCGGTGTACTTTGGTAACCCAGCCTCTGAGCACGCTGAAACCTATATGGACTTAAGCGGTGTCGGTCGCGTGCTAGTGATGTCACCTTATCGCCAGTTAAACCCATTAGTGACCTTCTATTTCCAGGACTTATTGGGCGTTGAAAAGGTATATGGTTTAAACAATGCCGACAGCGGCAGTGCACGTCACCAGTTGTCTGAGTCGTATTTAAAGCGTTTGTGTTTGTTTGGTGAAAACATCTCGTATGCCAAAATTGCCAGTTTAATGGCCAAGGGCGCAGTGTTAAAAGTCACTAATATTACTGAAAACTTTACTTATGAGCATTTCAAAAAACGTTACGGTGAAACGGCTATGCCTTTAGTTTATTTAACTAAAGAAGGTAAAGTTAAAGTGCTTTCTGGTGCTGGTCCGTTTGACTATCCGGTTGGGATTGAGTTGATAAGCTTGCTACCACAAGAAGCCCAAGACCAAGCGGTTATTCAACGTGCATTAGATGACGAGGCCGACCGTAAAGCAAAAGCATTAGCCGAAGCTGAAGCGAAAGCCGCTGCAGAAGCCCGTGCCATCCGTGAAGCGGAAGAAGCTGAACAACGTGCAATTGAAAAAGCACGCCGTAAAGAAGAAGAGTTAGCACAGTTTGAAGAGCAAGAAAAAGCGCGACTGCTTGCTGAAGAAGAGGCTGCTTTAGTTAAAAAAGAAGCGGCTGAATTAGCCAAAGAACTGGCAGCTGAAGATAAAGCGAAAAAAGCGGCTGCTCAAGCCGCATCAGAAAGCGCTGATGAATCAACCCAAGTAGAATCGCCTACCGAAGAAGATAAGCCAGCACAATCAACTGACCCTAAAACGATTTAATCGTTAGCCGGTAACAAAAAAGGCTTAGCAGTGATTGCTAAGCCTTTTTTATTGGGTTTTCCAATATGAGGTTGTACTGGACGTTATTCAGCTAACGTTGTAAGCACGACTTCGTGATGGTTTTTGGTTTTAAACTTATTCAGCACATGGCTAATTTTGCCATCGGTGCCTACGATAAAGCTTAGACGATGAATCCCATCATATATTTTACCCATGAACTTTTTTTCGCCCCATACGCCAAACGCATCTGCTACAGCGTGGTCTTCGTCACTGAGTAACGTAAAATTGAGCGCTTGTTTATCAGCAAACTTAGCCAGTTTAGCGACGGGGTCTGGGCTGATACCCAATACGGTGACGTTTAGGTCGTCAAGCTGTGCTTTAACGTCTCGTAAGCCTTGAGCTTGTACAGTACAACCTGGGGTAGAGGCTTTAGGGTAAAAATACACAAGCACAGGACCGTGGGTTAATGCTTGTTGTAATGATACTGTTTCACCAGCTTGGTTTTGCAAACTAAAATGAGGAGCGATGTCGCCTACGCTTAGGGTGTTCATGATTTTTCCTTATCAGGTAATTTGCAGACAATACGATGCAATGACGAGCGAGGTTCAACTCAAGCTGAACCAGACTGCTAAGGTGCTGCAATGCCTTGCATGCGCTTAATGGTACATTCTAAAGACATTGACTCAGCCAGCTCATGGATACTTTTTTCAAGCATCAGTAAGTCAACTTTATCGGGAATATTGATCGCCAATAAAATGGACTGTGTTTTGAGATTGTCGTTATCGTCGGCATGAGAACGAACAGCGGCAAGATCTAAGCCTCTTTCGGCTAAAAATTGGGTTATGATTTTCATCGAGCCACGTTGGTCTTCACCGTTGAAAATGACTTCTATCCGCGAAATAAAGTTTTTAGGCGTGTGTTTAGAAGTGCGCTTCATTACCGTCATTAGCTCAAGTTCTACACTGAGACTGGGTAATAAACTTTCAATTTTAGTGATTGCTGCCCACGAGCCAGATATCATCATAATTAGGGTAAATTCATTCCCAAATAACGCCATACGACTGTCGACGATATCGCACTCACATTCACTAGCTAAACGCGCTAAACGACTCACTAAACCAGGACGGTCAGCGCCCATTGCCGTAACGACCAGGTAGTTGGTCATGGATTTTCCTCACTGTCGATATCTTGTTGCGAAAACGCCTACTTAAGCTCTGCGTTTATATGCGGGAGCTAATGCTAACATTTAACCGCAAAACACCTCAAGATACTAACTCATATCGGTCACATTAATACGATTATTTTTTACTAGAACAGGTCGAAAAATGCTAGCTTATACCTGTGTAAAGAGCATAAGTGAGTTATTTCGGAGATTGCTTGCCGTAGTGCTTGTCATTAGTGGTTGGCATCAGTAACATAGCGAATCCTGAAAACTTGGGGAAGATAGATGATAAACGGAAGCATCGTAGCCTTAATCACACCAATGAATAGTGATGGCACAATAGATTATGCAAGTCTTGAACGGCTTGTTGAGTTTCATATCGAAGAAGGCACAGATGCCATTGTGGCAGTCGGTACGACCGGTGAGTCGGCGACGTTGCCAATGAAAGAGCATGCTGCAGTCGTGGCTCAAACCGTTAAATTTGCCTCAGGTCGAGTCCCTGTGATTGGCGGTAATGGCGCCAACGCGACCGCAGAAGCCATAGAATTAACAAAGTCTCTGCAAGATACCGGTGTTGCAGCAATGCTTGGTGTAACCCCTTATTACAATAAGCCTACTCCTAAGGGATTAATTGCTCATTACAAGGCCGTGGCTGCGTGTACTGATATTCCACAGATTTTATATAATGTGCCAGGGCGCACTTCCGTGGACATGAAACCTGAAACCGTGGCGGAATTAGCCGGCGTCAGTAACATTATTGGTGTCAAGGAAGCGACTGGCGATGTTAGCCGTGTTGCACGTTTACGTGAGCTATGTGGCGAAGACTTTTTGCTTTACAGCGGCGATGATGGCACAGCCCGTGAGTTTTTATTACTGGGTGGTAATGGTGTTATTTCGGTTGCCAATAATGTGGTTCCACGTGCGTTTAAAGCCATGTGTGACGCAGCATTAGCTAAAGATGCTCAATTAGCGAAAACGATTGATGAGCCGCTAACAGGTTTATACAGTTCTTTATTTTGTGAAGCCAATCCTATCCCTGTTAAATGGGCGGTTCATCAAATGGGCTTGATCTCTCATGGGCATATTCGTTTGCCTTTAACTGAACTTTCAGAGCAGTTTCATGGTCTGTTAATAGAAACAATGAAACAAGCCCAGATAAAGGTATAATAAATTCATGTTAAAGAAAGTCACTCCGTTACTTCTTGTTGCAGCTGTTTCAGCTTGCAGTACCCCAATTGAACGTCGTCAGGCGAATGGCTCTGATGAGTTTATCAATGCCGAAACAACACCAAAATTAACGATACCTGAAGGATTAAATACACCGACTTACAGCAAGGAATATGATATTCCATCTGTAGGGGTTAAGGTTGATAAATCGTTAATTGGAAAAAGACTGGATATCCGTGCACCACTACAAGTACTGCCAATGGCTGAAGGCACTCATATTGAAGAAACAAGTGACAACATTCGTGTTGTAATTGATTCAATTGAAAGTACTACTGATCTTAAGCAAGAAATATTTGATGTTATCAAAGGCTACTTGTCGCATAACAATATGGCTATTCGTGCTGAAGATTACGAATCAGGTGTGATTGAAACAGATTGGATTGAACACGAAGAAGTGATCGAGTCTAATTGGTGGGGCAGCGATAAAGTCTACACCTTGCGTCAACGTTATCGTTATAATATTGATGTTAAGCCACACGGTCGCTCTGGCAGTGCTTTAATTAGTTTGCTTGAACATGAAGAATTCTATGACGGCGAAGATCAAAAAATCTTACTGAGTGGTGACGACAAACGTCGTTACACCACTGATATGCTTAACAATGCCATTAGCTATATGAGCATTGAGCGTGACAGAGCAATCCGCGCTGCGCGTATTAAGCAAAGCCTTGGGATTAAAGTTGATTTAATCACTGGTGGTGTTGATGACCCAGCATACTGGTTAGCTGATGCGAATTATAATTCCGTTTGGAATCGTTTACGTATAGTACTACCCGAAATGGGCTTTGATGTGGTTGATATGGACTCCAGCAAAGGCTTATTCTTTATTAGTCTAGAAGAAAGCGGCGGTTTCTGGAGCTCGTTATGGTCTGATGAAAAGCTCACATTGAAAAAGGGCAACTATCGTTTACTGCTTGAAGAGACTGATAACCCTGAGCAAACAAAAATATTATTGCATGATGTAGAAGATAATAAACTAGACAATGAAGCGATCACTGAAGTGTACCAAGTGCTTTCAGACTTAATGCAAGAAGATCGTAAAATCTCTGACAGTTCACAACGTCAAGCACCAGTGCAACGTGAAGAGCGTGGCGAAGGTGGTAAGAAGGGCGGTCAAAGACCCTAAGTGATTTAGTTTGTCGGTTAAAAAAGACGCATTGATGCGTCTTTTTTTTTAAGCTAATTGTCACAATATGTGTCTATTGTAAGCTATTTGTAACAAGTTAACCTGTGATGATTGGCCTTAAACGAGATTCGATGCATTTTTATGCGCAATTTATGCGTTTATTGTGCATAAGTTGTATGTTTGTTGCGTAAGCCAACAAGGTGAACCACTTGTTATGTAAATTCGTAATATGACCGCGCAAGTAAAACGCCTTGAAGCATGCGGTTTGCTGAGTACAATCTCTATTATTAACAATAAATATTCATTTTCCCTGGATGGTTACGGACAAACAATGAAAAAAATATTCTTACTGATCGCGATAGTGGTCATTGCGTTGTTGGGTTACAACTCATTTGTGCCTCAAAAGGCTCAAACCCAACGGCCAAGACCGATACCAAACGTAGTGGTGGCAAAAGTTGAAGTGATGCCGATCCGTGATGAAGTTGAAGCCTTAGGTACCGGAAGGGCATATGAATCGATTATCGTGACATCAAAAGTGTCTGAAATCGTAGATGAAATTAATTTTGATGATGGCGATATCGTAAAAAAAGGTGCCGTGTTAGTGCGGTTACGTAACGATGAACAAAAAGCCAAAGTGGTAGCAGCTGAAGTTAAGTTAACTGAAAACCTCCGTGAACTTGAGCGTATTCGTTCACTGGTAAGCAGTAAAACCATTGCAGAATTGGAACGTGACCGTTTACAAAGCCTTATCGACACTACTCGTGCCGAAGTTGCGCAAGCTAAAGCAGCGTTAAACGATCGTATTATTTCAGCGCCTTTTGCAGGCCGTCTCGGTTTACGTCAGGTTAGCATGGGCAGTTTAGTCACTCCTGGTGAGCAAATCAGCACTTTAGATGATGTGAGTAAAATCAAATTAGATTTTTCTGTTCCTGAGCGCTTTATTCAAGAGCTTCAACCTGGAAAACTCGTTGAAGCAAGCGCGGTTGCTTATCCAGATCGGATATTTAAAGGGGTTGTGACCTCTATAGACAGTCGTGTTAACCCAGAAACACGTGCTGTGATTGTACGTGCTGTGTTGCCCAACTCAGATCTTAGCCTTCTTCCTGGCATGTTAATGAAAGTGAAGCTGATTAAACAAAGCCGTGAAGCGCTTTTATTGCCTGAAGCCGCGGTCATTCCTATTCAAAGCAAACACTTTGTTTATGTCGTTGGCGCTGACAATAAAGTGATTCAACAGCAAGTGACATTAGGGATCCGTTCAAGAGGTTGGGTTGAAATTACAGAAGGGCTTGATATTGGTCAGCAGGTGATTATTCGCGGCATCTTAAAAGTACGTCCGGGTGATGAAGTTAAAGTTCAACAAGCAGAAAACTTTAAATTTGCACAAGTCGAAGATATGGAGAAGTCAGCATGATATTAACTGACTTGTCTGTTAAACGGCCGGTTTTTGCATCTGTAATCAGCATTTTACTTATTGTTTTAGGCTTAGTGTCATTCGGAAAATTGCCACTGCGCGAATACCCTAATATTGACCCACCTATTGTCTCGGTCGAAACCAGCTATCGTGGTGCGAGTGCTTCGGTAGTCGAAAGCCGCATTACCCAGCTGATTGAAGATAGAATTAGTGGTGTTGAAGGCATTCGCCAAATCAGTTCATCAAGCAGTGATGGACGTTCAAACGTGACGATAGAGTTTGATATTAATCGTGATATTGAAGCCGCGACTAATGATGTACGTGACAGAGTTTCGGGTTTGTTAGAACAATTACCCGAAGAAGCCGATTCACCGTCTATTTACAAAGCTAACGGCAGCGATGAAGTGATTATGTGGCTAAATTTGGTCTCTGATCAAATGGACACATTACAACTGACCGATTATGCCAACCGTTATTTAGTAGACCGTTTTTCGGTGATCGACGGTGTATCAACACTTCGGTTAGGCGGTGGTAAAGTTTATGCGCTTCGGATTTGGATTGATCGTCAAGCGTTGGCTTCACGTAATCTTACCGTATCTGATGTTGAAGATGCATTACGTTCGGAAAACGTTGAATTACCCGCAGGTTCTATTGAATCTAAAGATCGTCATTTTACCGTTCGACTCGATCGGGTATTCAAAACAGCTGAAGATTTTTCTAACCTAGTGATCACTCAAGGCGATGACGGTTACTTAGTTAAACTTGCCGATGTGGCTAAAGTAGAAATTGGTTCAGAAGAAGAACGAATTATCTTTAGAGGTAACAAAGAGTCCATGATTGGCTTAGGTGTCAGTAAGCAATCAACGGCGAATACGCTTGAAGTTGCCCGTGCCGCGAATGCCTTGGTTGATCAACTTAACCCTACATTACCAGCGGGTATGGAAATTAAACGCTCATACGATAGCTCGGTATTTATTGAAGCCTCGATTGACGAAGTTTATCAAACCCTGTTTATTGCCATGGTATTGGTCATTATTGTGATTTACCTGTTTCTAGGTTCTGTGCGGGCAATGTTAATCCCGGCAATTACGGTACCAGTGTCGTTACTGGCAACGTTTATCGTGCTTTATGCTTTGGGTTATACCATTAACTTATTGACCTTACTGGCGATGATTTTAGCCATTGGTATGGTGGTTGATGACGCGATTGTGATGTTAGAAAACATTCATCGCCGTATCGAAGAAGGTGACTCGCCATTAAAAGCCGCTTTCTTAGGCGCACGAGAAGTGGCCTTTGCCGTCGTTGCAACCACATTAGTACTGGTCGCTGTCTTTATGCCTATTACCTTCCTAGAGGGTGATTTAGGTAAGTTATTTAAAGAGTTTGCTGTGACCATGAGCGCTGCGGTGATATTTTCAAGTATTGTCGCGTTAACGCTTACCCCAATGATGTGTTCTAAATTGCTTAAACCAGCGGATCAAGACCCATGGCTAGTTAAGCAAGTTGACAAGATGATGGACAAGTTATCTGACTGGTACTTAATTACACTCAATACTGGGATGAAGCGTCCTATTATGGTGTCGCTTGTGGTGTTAATTGCTTTTGGTTTGAGTGGCTATTTACTCAATAAAGTGCCGCAAGAGTTTGCCCCGCAAGAAGACCGTGGTTCGATGTTTTTGATTGTCAATGGTCCCCAAGGTGCCAGTTTTGAATATATTGAAAAATATATGGATGAAGTTGAAGGACGCTTAATGCCATTGGTCGAAGCCGGTGATATTAAACGTCTCCTGATCCGTGCTCCACGTGGTTTTGGTGCAGGAGCTGATTTCTCAAATGGTATGGCTATTATTGTATTAGAGGATTGGGCTGAGCGTCGTAGTGCCAATGACATCATTGTTGATATACGTGCCCGCTTAGCCGACCTGGCTGGCATAAGAGCGTTCCCAATCATGCGGCAAGCCTTTGGGCGTGGCGTTGGTAAACCAGTACAGTTTGTGATTGGTGGCCCCAGTTATGAAGAATTGGCTGATTGGCGAGACACCATGCTTGAGAAAGCCAAAGAGAATCAAAACATCATTGGGTTAGATCATGACTACCAAGAAACCAAACCGCAATTAAGAGTCATTATTGACCGTGAACGTGCCGCCGATCTCGGGGTGTCTATTTCGCACCTTGGACGTACTTTAGAGTCAATGTTAGGGTCACGCCTAGTGACTACCTTTATGCGCGATGGTGAAGAGTATGACGTGATAGTTGAAGGTAATCGTGATAATCAAAGCACTGCCACTGATATGGAAAATATCTATGTGCGCTCTGACCGTTCACAGGAGTTAATTCCGTTATCAAACCTTGTGACAATCGAAGAGTTTGCCGATGCCAGTTCGCTTAATCGCTATAATCGTATGCGTTCGATTACCCTTGAGGCAAACCTCGCACCCGATTACAGCCTAGGTGAAGCGCTTGATTATCTTAATAACCTAGCCAGCACTTATTTACCTGCTGAAGCTGTTATTAGTTATAAAGGACCATCATTGGATTATCAAGAGTCTGGCAACTCGATGAACTTTGTATTTTTACTGGCATTGGGCATTGTGTTTCTAGTGTTAGCGGCGCAATTTGAAAGCTACATTCATCCGATGGTGATCATGCTTACGGTGCCTTTGGCGACCTTAGGTGCGTTAATTGGTTTGTGGGTGACTGGCCAAAGTATCAATATTTACAGCCAAATCGGCATCATTATGTTAGTCGGGTTGGCCGCTAAAAATGGTATTTTAATTGTTGAGTTCTCTAACCAACTTCGAGACCGTGGGGTTGAGTTTCAACAAGCCATTTTGCAAGCTTCTTCTCAGCGATTAAGACCTATTTTAATGACAGGTATCACCACTGCAGCTGGCGCCATTCCGTTAGTCATAGCGTCTGGTGCGGGGGCAGAAACTCGCTTTGTCATTGGTGTGGTGGTGTTGTCAGGCATTTTATTGGCTACCTTCTTTACCTTGATTGTTATTCCGGTGGCATACAGTCTGTTTGCTCGTAATAGTAGTTCACCAGAAGCGGTGGCAAAACAGCTCGAAGCTGAATTACAGCAAGAGTAAATTTGTTGTTTAATTGTTTAATACCAATCTGCATTAGCATTTGCTCTTTTAGCGAAAGTTATCAGTGAGGTATTCGAGGTAGCCTTTTGAGGGCATAGTGCACTATGTTAAGAAAGGCTAACAAAGAAGACCACGCTGATAAATTCGTCCTTCGGGGGGGGCGTCACAAACCCCATTACGGCTTCAAATGACTTTGATGTAGGATGACTACACCTGCAGTCATTTTCATTGTACTGGCTCTAGTGACGCAGCCTAAAATAGATCACATACTAATAAGGATTGGTATAACATACCAGTCAGACATTGATTGGTATGTTAGATGCTAACCGATGTAAAACAAAGTATGGTGTTAAATTAAAGTCATGTTGCGATTATTAACCGAACATATTGCCGCATTCAGCTGTTTACCTTGGATCTAACCCTCAACGGATCAATAACCGTCAAAACTAGCTGGAAAGTTGCTCCAGCATTTGCATATTCTTATTGATACTACTTATTTGTCGTTCAATTTCCTTCACTCTATCTAAACCTAAATCGGCAGTTTTGGCGGATGTTTCAGATGCTTCACGTAAACTAATAATGGCACCTTTTAACGTCTCTATCGTATGGTCACTTTCTTCCATGGATGTTCCAAGTTTTGTAGAACATTGGGTTATTTGCGAAACGGCATCATTCATAATCGAAAACTTACTTTCAGTTTCACTTAAACTTTCATTTACTGAGTTAGCAAGAGAGCGGACTTCATCGGCTACTACGGCAAAACCTCGGCCAGCTTCTCCGGCTCTAGCGGCTTCAATAGCAGCGTTTAATGCCAATAGGTTAGTGTTATTAGACAATGATCCAATAGTATCTAATACTTGAGACACGTCTGACACACTTTGTTGAATTTCATTTACACTCGAGGTAAGTTCTGTTGATAATGTACTCAGCACTTCTTGTGATTGAACAAACACACCAATGCCATCATCAACTGAACACATATATTGATGTGATTCGTTGGTGCTGCGAGAAATAGAGGCAAAACTATCCATTGAGGCTTTAACCACGTCATTATAACCGTCATATTCTTCAATAATTGCTTGCCGTAAGTCAGCAATTTTTTCAGATTTTTTTTGTTTTACTTGAGAATAATAGGATAGGGTACTAACGAGATTATGAGTGAAATCGTCAAATGAAGATTGTGAAGACTCGCCTTTAAAAATAAATAATCCTGTTAGTGTTTGGTTTTGGTGTAAATTGTGTGAAACTTCTCCAAATGTTGAGAAACCAGATATTGACGAACCATCGAAACAATTTACCTCTTTAAGTGAAGGCCCATTGTTTAATCGGCGTAAAATACAATCATTAGCAATGGACGTTATAAGTTTGCGGCCATTGAGAAACTTTGCGTAATCTTGATTTAATTTAGTAGTGAAGTTTGAACTTTTAACAAGATGCAGTGTTTCACCCAAATTTAAGTCACAGTAAAATGTTACTTGTTTTGCGATTAAATCAAGTGACATAATCGATCGTATAAATAACCTGCCTTTCATTTCAATTGCAAACGAATAGCCCGATAATGATGATTCAAGTTTTTCTGGTGCACATTTAAAGTGTGCGCATAATGCGTCTATTGGATTTTCTAGTAGCAATCCTTGCTTACTGATAAATGATGTTATCGTCCTTGTTTCTGGAGAGCAGCTCCCAATATCGAAGCTGATACCTGTTTTTTCAAAGTTATGCGTGGAGAAAATATCGTAATGGTATTCTGGTGCGAGTTTACAATAAATGCTAACGGCCTTATCGGAAACAATTTTACCATCAATACAAATTTGTGATTGTTTAAAATCTAATGCGCCTCCGGCACTACCACCAATCATCGAGGTTAGCGGAACCTGTGCGGTGACAAATGCCTCAAGAAAAAATGATTCACTCGTTGTTAAACCAGGAAAATATTGAAGAATAAAAGTATCAGCTGGAGAGACCTTTATAGTAGGTTTGATGTTAGCTTCAATTGAAGAACGCATTTTGGATGTGCGCTCCTCTATATTCATGTTCACTTTGCCTTCCATCAAATCCTTGCAGTGCATGTCAACGATAAAAGCATTGGTACTTGAAACAATACTCTTACTGAAGAAATGTAACATGATGGACTTAGTATCAACGAGATTGTATAAGTCTCCCTCTCCTGATTCACTGCCAAAAAGTCCGGCTGTTTGTAGCAAAAGAGTACGCTCTGCTAATGTTAACTTGTTTGTTAATGTTGAGCTGATTTGATTAAAATCCAGTTCTGGTGGAATGTAACCGATAACTAATGAAATTTCATCGACCGAAAACAAGGCCGAAAAGTCGACACTATTCAGCTTATTTAAGGGTATTTTTTTTATCACTGACGCTGGCGGCGCAGATGTATTGTTGTTATTTTTGCCAAACGAAAAGATTTTTTTGATATTCATGTAGGCCTCAAATTTGTGTGTATGGGCACAACTGGCGCTGCATAGTACTAAGTGCATACAGCGTTCTTGTTGTTACAAAAATACATAGTTTATTAATGGCGTTAATTCCACATAAATTTGGCTTTAAAGTTCAGTTAGATACCCAATGGCGCGATGTAAATTCATATTCTGACTTTAATGGGGTGATAAAGGTTTTTATCATATTTAGTGTTATGTAATTCAGTATGTATACATACATGATTATTTACTTTCTTTACAAATATGTTACGAAATTGACGTTACTTAAACGCTGTATTGTTTGCAATGTATTTAAGTATAAAAAGAACTGCAATATGATCCTTGTCAAAAAAACAGGGCAAGAGCATGAAAATTCACTTGCCAAATATGACCGTTTCAAGGTACTTGGCATTGGCACAAATATTGAATCGAGACGCATATATAATGATGCAGCAAGTAACATTATGATAAATAACTTATTGCCGTTTATATCTTATTAATTCAGTGTATCAACAAGTCAACAATTCAACTCAAATAACGGTGGAAATTTTTAAAGAAAAACGGTCATGTTAACCTCTTAAAATCAAACATGAGGCCGTTGCGGTTGCGAGTAATTTGCCATCTTCAGTGGTTAAGGTGCCTTCTGAAATACCTAACGATTTAGACAAATTCATTAAATTACCCTTGGCAATTAAACGCTGATTTTGCGGTACCGGGCGCACCATTTTTATATTTAAATCGATGGTTGAATAACTCACACCGGCTGGCAATGCAGAATGCACAGCACAGGCGGTAACCGTGTCTAATACTGTCGCCGCAAAGCCACCGTGTACACCGCCCATAGGGTTAAGGTGGCGCTCACTGGCAAAGGCATCAAACGAGACTTTACCTTCACTGACCGCAACAGGTTGCATCGGAATCGTCTCGCTAATTGACGGGGCAGGGATATCGCCATTTAGCATGGCTTGCATCAGTTGTAATCCACTTAAGTGTTTCATTATTGTCCTTCCAACATCATTAGACTATAGAGATAAAAAAGGGCAAAGCTTGCGCTTTACCCTTTTTAGTTAGGCTAATTAGCCTGAACAGCTAGGCTGCTTTTTCTTGCTTTGCTTTAGGTGCAAGTTGCGCACGAAGCTCTTCGGTATCGAAATCATCAACGTTAATTGATTTTAAACGACCAATTTCAGCACGTTCCAGTAAAGCAATTTCGCTGTCGCTTAACACACCAAGCGCTTTACCTTCTGCGGCAACTTTGTCTAACCACATAAATGGCAGACGTTTACCTGCAGCTTTACAAACTTTGTCATAAAGTGGTTCTGCTGCAAGAATATCTTTAAAGGTTTGTTCTTGAATACCCACAGCATTAAACTCTGATGGGGTCCAGAACTGGCCTTTACCTAAACGGTCACGGCTCGCACAGGGCGTTTGCATGATCTTAGCCACTTTGTGATCTAATACATCACTAGGGCGTTTAATCGGACGACCAAATGGGAAGATAACGGCACGTAATGCAATGCCAAGACCCATTGGGAAGTTGTTAAGCAAGTCATCTAATGAATCTTGTAACTTGTATAACGAATCTTCTACTGCCCATTGTACTAAGGGCAAATCTTCAGTTAAACGACCATCATCTTGATATCGCTTCAACGTAGCAGAAGTCAGGTATAGCTGGCTTAGTAAGTCACCTAAACGGGCAGAAATACGCTCTTTACGCTTAAGGTTGCCACCTAAGGTTGCCATGGCTAAATCAGACAGTAGTGCTAAGTTAGCACTGAAACGGTTCATCTGTTGATAATAACGTTTGGTTTTATCTGAGTATGGGCTATTGGTGAAGTAAGACGAGGTGACCCCCATCCAGAAGCTACGAATAAAGTTAGACGTTGCAAAACCAATATGACCAAAGATGGCTGAGTCAAAGTTATCTAAACCACGGCTAGCATCAGTATCAAATGCAGATTCCATTTCGGCTAATACATATGGATGACAGCGGATGGCGCCTTGACCATAAATAATCATTGAACGGGTTAGAATGTTTGCGCCTTCTACCGTAATGGCAATTGGTGCAGCTTGATAGCCACGGCCCAAGTAGTTATTGGGGCCAAGACACACGCCTTTACCGCCGTGAATGTCCATTGCATCAATAACACATTTTTGCATTCTGTCTGTTAAGTGGTACTTAACGATGGCAGAAATGACCGATGGTTTTTCACCTAAATCAATTGCAGTCGTAGTCAATGTTGACACGGCATCCATAAGGTAAGCATTACCACCAATACGTGCCATTGGCTCTTCGATGCCTTCTAACTTACCAATAGGTAACTTAAACTGACGACGAATACGCGCATAAGCGCCTGTTGCTACCGCAGCGGTTTTAACGCCACCGGCTGAGTTTGACGGCAGGGTGATACCACGACCAACAGATAAACACTCAACTAGCATTCTCCAACCTTGGCCGGCCATTTCTGGACCACCAATGATGAAGCTTAACGGTACAAAGACTTCATTACCGCGAGTTGGACCATTTTGGAACATACAGTTTAATGGGAAATGACGACGGCCAGTTTCAACACCTGGAATATCAGTTGGAATAAGCGCACAAGTGATGCCTAATTCTTCTTTATCACCTAATAACTGCTCAGGGTCACGCAATTTAAAGGCTAAGCCTAATACTGTCGCAACAGGTGCTAGAGTAATGTAACGCTTGTTCCACGTTAGCTTCATACCAAGTACTTCTTCGCCTTGGAACTCACCTTTACATACCACACCAAAATCGGGAATAGAACCTGCGTCGCTACCCGCTTCTGGGCTAGTTAATGCAAAACAAGGTACTTCTAAACCTTGCGCTAGGCGAGGGAGGTAGTGGTCTTGTTGCTCTTTTGTACCATAGTGTTGTAACAGTTCACCAGGACCTAAAGAGTTAGGTACACCCACTGTTGAAGCGAGTTCACTGCTCACACCAGCCAGTTTTTGTAGCACGCAAGATTGCGCATAAGCAGAATACTCTAAACCGCCGTACTTTTTCTTAATGATCATGGCAAAGAAGCCATTGTCTTTTAGGTACTGCCAAACATCCTGTGGAAGATCGCCTAATTCATGCGAAACCTGATGTTGGTTAATCATTTTACACACTTCTTCAACAGGGCCGTCTAAGAATGCTTGTTCTTCGGCACTTAAGCGCGCTTTTGGATAGTTGTGAAGCTTGCTCCAGTTAGGATTACCTGCAAACAAATCAGCTTCCCACCACGTTGTACCTGCTTCAATGGCTTCTTTTTCGGTAGAAGACATCTCAGGCATAATGCCACGATAAATTTTCAACAGTGGACGACTGATGTAGTTTTGTCTGAAAGATTTAATGTTTAAAGGTAGTGCGATAACAAGGAATACTATCCATGAAATGACACCAATAATGTCCAATGTGCTGCCAACGACCATCACAATTGCTGCTGCAATTGTTGTCGATAATAGCGATACACGAAGGTATGCCATCGCGCCGAGCACAAAGATCATCGCGATGATCCAAAGTAGGGTGGTCACTGTACTTCTCCTTAAAGCTATTTTATAGGCAGAAAATAGCTTATTTATTATTGATCTGATTCACAGGAATTATTGTGGTCTGACCTGTGTCACATAAAAGTTAACCTTATCTAGCCTCGAATACAAGTGTTTTTCAAACAATTGTTTGAAAATTTGTGTGTTTGAAACGTTCCACTCAATAAGCATAGTAGATACAATACGTTCGACTTATTAAAATCGGTCAAAATGGTTCAATTTTACAACTATAAAGGCAAGTTTAATGTGCGAATTACTGGCGATGAGTGCCAATGTGCCAACAGATATTGTTTTCAGTTTTACAGGCTTAGCCGAACGTGGTGGGGTGACCGGGCCGCATGTTGATGGCTGGGGAATTACGTTTTACGAAGGCAAAGGTAATCGCACTTTTAAAGACGCATCTGCGAGTAGTAAATCGCATATCGCCGATTTGATTAAATCTTATCCGATTAAGAGTGAGATTGTGGTGAGCCACATTCGACAAGCAAATCGAGGTTGTGTGTCGCTGGTTAATACTCACCCTTTTACTCGTGAACTGTGGGGACGATATTGGACTTATGCCCATAATGGGCAATTATCTGAATACCATGACAAATTTACGGTATCTCGTTTTCAGCCTGTCGGTGACACTGATAGTGAGTTGGCTTTTTGCTGGATTTTAGAATCCGTTGTTAACCATTTTGGTGAACAAGAACCTGAAAACATGCAGCCGGTATTTGACTATATTGCCACGCTTGCTGATGAAATACGTGAGCTAGGCGTGTTCAATATGTTATTGAGTAATGGTATAGATTTAATGGCATATTGTACTAATAATTTATGTCATATTACGCGCCGAGCCCCTTTTGGTAAGGCAACTCTGATTGATACCGATGTGGTGATTGATTTTAGTCAAGAAACCACGCCAAATGACGTGGTGACTGTGATTGCAACAAGACCATTGACCAACAATGAAAACTGGGTGGTGCTAAGCCCTGGCGACTGGAAGTTATTTAGAAAAGGCGAGTTAGTCCTCGGCTAATCGTTTAATATCATCAAGTTCAGATTCTGTTATTTGCGTATCATTTTCAGCTTCGGCAACGAGTTCATCTATCGATGCCGAAGCATCTGTTGCTGGTCCGTCAATAACAATCGGGGTCATGGGCGGCAACGGCTTATCAAATTGGTAGCTTGCTAACTGAATGTCTAGCTGTTTACTGCCTTTTGAAAAGTGGCTTAATCTTACCGGTAAATAAGCTAAATCTGGTGCCATCCAAAAATAGGTTTGGCGTTTTTTTGCTTTCTTTTCCGCACGAACCACTTCCACTTTAACGGTGTCGTAAGTGCCACTGTCTAACACGACTTGCTCTTTGCCCAATACTCTAAATTGATAGTCATCTACTTCTTTTTCTTTGACCATTTTGTAATCTAACGGGCGGGTATTGGCGGCTAAGTCCATTCTAAATTGTAATTGCACCATGAGTGGGTCAAAGACTCTGTCCTGGTAAGGCAGTTTAAGTGCTTCTTGTTTATATATGGTGTGAATGAATTCTTGAGCTTTTGCAAAGGCAGTTTGCTCAGTGTAATCACTGCCTGTTCCACTGCGTTCATGCACATACCTAAACGGCATAAGTTTGCCATTTTCTAAGGTAAACTCACTGGTTAATTGGCGTTTATCTGACAATAATAACAAGCTGACATTACTGTCAAAATGATAGCTGTAATAGCCGGTATCGGTTGCGGGCAAGTTATAAGTCGCCTCACCTAATTCGATACTGCCGTAAAACACTTTATAGTTGGCTTTATGGGCCGTTAATGGCGATAAAATTGCGGCTTTTTCAAATTCAGATAATGGCACGACAGGGAGAAGTTGTGTTGCTTTTTCTGCAATCACTTGAGTTTCTTTTTTGCTCAACTGTCCAGTAGATTCACTGTCGTTAGGCTGCTGTGAGGTCTCAGCTTGCACACCGAGTGCAGGGCTGATGCAGAGTATTAATGTACAAAATCGCGTTAGTTTATTGCTCAATGTATAAATACCTTAACAGTTAATATATTTAACAGATTGAAACTAAAAGGGAAATGTCATTACTAATGTTGCAAGATCAGGTTTCCATTGATATTGAGACAACGAAATCTTGCCAGTGTTCACTGTTATCCCTTCTAATCTGAGTAATTCTTGTTGTTGCCTATAGGGTTCAGTGTCTTTAGCAAACGAAATCTTCCCTTGGCTATTTATCACTCTGTGCCAAGGTAGTGCTAAAGAATCGGGTGCGAGTTTTAGGGCTCTCGATACATATCGCGCTCTGCCTGGTAGTCCTGCCAAATCCGCTACTATTCCATAAGGTAACACACAGCCGTGAGGGATAAGGTCAACAATAAACCATATTCGCTCCATGGGTGTAACTGCAATCATGGGGATCCGATAAAGTGGTAATATTAGCGACAGATAATAGAAAAACTGCGGCTATTGTACAACTGCAATATACATGAAGGATTGTTAAGGGGCGACTTAGAGTACCGTTAAGTAGATACAGAAGAAATGACTAAACGCACCACCGAGCACAAATACGTGCCAAATAGCATGATTAAATGGAATGCGTTTACCAACGTAAAAAATCACTCCAAGACTGTAAAATAATCCTCCAGCAAACAACAAGGTTAAGCCTAGCGCCGACATTTGGCTTTTTAGATCATCCATTACCGTAACACACAACCAGCCCATTACTAAATAAAGCACCACGCTAAAGGCTTTAAAACGGCCAATAAACAAGGTTTTAAATATAATACCACCCAAAGCTAGAGCCCAAATAGCACTGAGTACGATATGGGCTTGCGGACTTTGTAAACTGATCAGCATAAGCGGGGTGTAAGTGCCAGCAATTAATGTGTAAATAGCGCAATGGTCAGCCATTTTAAAGCGTTTACGCCACACAGCACTTTGGCTTGAGTGATATAACGTAGAAGCCAAAAACAGCACAATAATACTTAAGCCATACACCACAATACCGCTGGTTTGCACAAACGATAATTGTGCTGGCGCTTTGATTAACATTAATACCAAGCCAACAATACCTGCGAGAACACCTAAGGCATGCGAGCTGGCATTGGCTAATTCTTCTCTTGCGCAATAGTCAGATATTGATGTGGTCGTTGCCGTTTGAGAAGTCGTTAATGTATCTGTTAAAGAGTTCATAATATCCTGTTGACTAAGCCGTATGGATTTCAGCGAAGTTAGTCTATCAGCCTAAATACTAAAATGCTACATTTAAGAGTACACGCGTAAGCTGAAATTGGTAATTAATAAATTGTTGTTTTTATTCAATGCTTTAAAATAGTATTGCTAATAAAGATTCACAACGATGGTCATTTAAATTGTAACATTTAGTGCAACTGAAACAGCATAATCACGTTATACTGAGATAATTATTCTCGGCTTGTTCACTTTTATGTCTGATAAACTTCAATCGAAAAATCATCCTCATCAGCATGACTCTCAATCGTGCGCTTCAGATGATTATCTCGCTAAACCAGCCGCTGAGCAGTGTATTCACTCTGCCAAAGACAGTGCGCACATTGATTTTGACCCAACAATAATCTCGTTCGTTGACGCTAAAGATGACAATAACGATGAGCTTTTACAGCAACATCAACAACAGGTGGCAGATGAGATACAGTTACAGTTCTCAGGCGCAATCGCGGCTTCCCCCTCAAGTAATGAGCTGCTTTTAACTGACGTTGAAACCGCCAAATCTAATAGCCTACAAGACAAAGTGAGCCGACTTGTCAGTAACCATAGTTGGTTGTTCGTGTTGATGATCCACATGTTGGTGGTTGTGATCGCACTGATTTATGGAAGGGTAGATATTAGCGGATTAAACAATATTCCACTTGAACAAACTGCACCTAAGCCGTTGCCCGTACTAAATAGTTATCTCATTACAGAAGAGCAATACAACAAGCTAGTTGAAAAAGCACAGCAAGCAGAGCTTTCAGCACCACCATTGGCCATTGATGATCAACAAGTGCTAACAAAACCAACGGAGCAGTAATCTATACACTACGGGAGGAGGATTAAGACAATTTATTGTATTTAAAGCGATTGGCTATCAGTGACCAACACACGGCACACAATAAACCACAAATAAGCCCGACCAAATGCGATTCGGTTGCCACTCTGGCCTCGATTAAATCGGTGATACTTGCAGATGCACCAAAGTATTGCTCATAAGCAACCTTAGCTATCACCCCAATAAGTAATAAGTAACCAGACAGATAGCCTTTACGAATATCCATCATGGCGCCAAAAGCAAACAAGCCGTGAAGCATACCGCTTAATCCAACATAGGCTTTAAGGTTGGGGTAAAACAGGTACAGACCAATGCCTTCTAACAGGCATAGGCATAAAAACAACATGACAAGTTTTTCTGGATGGCGCTTGTAATGCACCTCGTGCAAAAATACGATGACCCAAAACCCCGCCAAATTCATTAGCAAATGCCACAAATTGGTATGTAATAAGTTGCCTGTTAGTAAGCGCCACACTTGTCCATGACCAATTTCATCGTAACGGTAGCTGAAATATTGATCGATAGGAAAAAAGGCGGGTGTAGGAATGTCAGCAGCAAACAGGGCGATACAGATGACACTGATCATCACCAAAAAATGATAGGGTCCAACAGCGTTAGAATGTCTGGCCAAAATTACCTCTAAACATCATTTTTGTGTTTTATTGCAACAATTAATTAGTATAGTCAAATTAGTTCATAAAGGTGGTTTTATTACTTTTTAGCAATAAAACCTTATCTGTTTAGTGGATCCGCCGGATTAGTTGCTTGCCATTTTTTGATTAAGTGATGCCATTACAGATGTTTGGTTTTGCAAGTAATCATCTAGGCCTCGCTGACGTAATAAGCAAGCAGGACAATCACCACAACCGGTACCAACAATACCGTTATAACAAGTTAAGGTTTGGTGTTGCACTAAGTCGAGTTGTTGATATTTGTCTGCCAATGCCCAGGTTTCAGCTTTGTTTAACCACATTAATGGGGTAATGATCGTAAGCTGTTTATCCATACCGAGAGCGAGCGATTGCTGCATAGACTGTATAAATTCATTACGGCAATCTGGATAGCCCGAAAAGTCTGTCTCACATACGCCAGTAATAATGGCATCACAGCCAAGTTGATAAGCATAAATACCGGCTAAGGTTAAAAACAGAATATTTCTGCCTGGTACAAAGGTGTTAGGTAAACCATTGTTCATTAATTCATGCGACACCGGGATAGCTTCACGTGTCAGAGCGGATATCGCCAGCTCGTTAAGCAATGTTGTGTCCATGACTTTATGGCTGGCCAAATTAAGTTCAACGGCTAATGCTTTGGCCACTTCGATTTCTTGGCGATGGCGTTGCCCGTAATCAAAAGTAATCCCATGAACTTCGTCATATTGCGACAAAGCTTGAATAAGGCAGGTCGTCGAATCTTGACCGCCACTGAATACAACAAGCGCTTTAGTGGTGTTTTTTACTGATGTATCTGACATGGGTATACTCATTAACGTTCTGAACATTGACCTAGGACATTGTCCTAAGCCCTCAGAAAAAATCAAAATGATATTTTACCTAACACCAGCATAAGTGCAAAGCCAGTGGCGTAAATACTTGCAGCTGGAAGTAAAATACTCTATAAATGCCGCCCTGTTGTTTGTCTGGTGCTTGGCTGGACGTAAAAAGTAAGGTAAACATGAAATATCCAGTTAATGAAGTATTTGAAACAATACAAGGTGAGGGCAGTTTTACTGGCGTGCCAGCACTTTTTGTTCGTTTGCAAGGGTGTCCTGTTGGATGTGCTTGGTGTGATACTAAGCAAACTTGGGATGTGTTACCTGAAAACAAAGTCAGCGCAGAGCAAGTTATTCAAGTCGATGGCACCATAGGTCGATGGGCCGAGCATACTGGTAGCTGTTTAATCCAAGCTTTTAAAGATAAAGGCTTTACTGCTAAGCACATAGTGTTAACGGGTGGTGAGCCGTGTTTATATGATTTAACCGAAATGACTCACGATTTTATTACTGCAGGGTATCAAGTTCAAATTGAGACCAGTGGCACTTTTGAGGTTAAATGCCATGATGCGGTTTGGGTGACGGTATCGCCTAAAGTAAACATGAAAGGCGGTTATAAAGTGCTTGAGCAAGCATTAGCACGCGCCAACGAAATTAAGCACCCAGTTGCCACAGAAAAACATGTTGATGAATTAGATGCATTACTGAAGGACATCGACGTCACAGGAAAAACCATCTGTTTACAACCTATAAGCCAAAAAGATCGTGCAACAGCATTAGCCATGAAAGTTTGTATTGCTCGTAACTGGCGCTTGTCTATTCAGACACATAAATATTTAAATATTGATTAGATATCACGTGATGGATTGAAGCCAAAATGCCGCAAATTAACTGCGGCATTGTTGTCCTTACGCTATGAAAAATTAAATCAACAAACCGCTCTTATCAAAATGTTGCAGCTTTTGGCGGTAATGCTCAAAACAGCCTATATTGCTGTCGATCCATTGCGGATTATAGTAGGTATCTAAATACCGTTCGCCAGCATCACATATTAAGGTGACGATAGAACCTGTTTGGCCTGCTTGACGCATTTTAGTGGCCAATAAAAGGGCACCATATAAGTTAGTCCCTGTCGACGCCCCTGTTTTACGGCCAATTAGCTGTTCTAACCATAAAATCGTGGCAACTGACGCCGCATCGGGTATTTGCAACATTTCATCCACCACACCGGCAATAAAAGAGGGTTCTACTCTTGGTCTGCCAATCCCTTCAATTTTACTGTTTTTATTACTGACAATCTTGGCATCGCCACTGTGAAAGTAATCATAAAATACTGAATTTTCAGGGTCGACAACACACAATTGAGTTGCTTGCTGTTGATAACGAATATAACGCCCAATGGTGGCACTGGTACCGCCTGTGCCTGGGCTCATCACAATCCAACTTGGGATTGGATGTGGCTCTTTTTCCATTTGACTAAAAATAGAATCAGCGATGTTGTTATTACCACGCCAGTCAGTGGCACGCTCTGCGTAAGTAAATTGGTCTAGATAATGGCCATTTAACTCTTGTGCTAAACGTTCTGACTCGGCATACATTTGGCTACCGTTATCGACAAAGTGGCATTGACCACCATAAAACGCTATTTGTTGTATCTTCTTTTTTGCTGTGGTTTTTGGCATTACAGCAATAAAAGGTAGCCCTAACAAACGTGCAAAATACGCTTCAGAAACCGCCGTACTGCCAGACGAAGACTCTATGATTGGTGTGCCTTGTTTTATCCAACCGTTACACAATGCGTATAAAAATAATGAACGGGCTAAACGGTGTTTCAAACTGCCTGTGGGATGGGTGCTTTCGTCTTTTAAATAAATATCAATGCCGCTTAATTGAGGCAAATCTAATTTGATTAAATGCGTATCAGCAGAGCGTTGGTAGTCTGCTTCAATTTTAGCGATGGCCTGATTGACCCAAGTTGTCGGCATGATAATACTCGTTATTACAAATGAGTATAGATAATAACCAATATGAATAACGAAAAGAAGTGATAAATTTTTAACTGGGGAGTTGATAATTATTTATAATTAAATCAAAAGGTAATAAACAAAGATAACATAAAGGATTAACAGAAACACAGGAGAGTAAAGCGAAGATAACGCAAGATGTAAAATGGTGGAGGGAGAAGGATTCGAACCTTCGAAGGCTGAGCCGTCAGATTTACAGTCTGATCCCTTTGGCCACTCGGGAACCCCTCCACTGCGAAAGAAGATAACAAAGAAAAGATGGTGGAGGGAGAAGGATTCGAACCTTCGAAGGCTGAGCCGTCAGATTTACAGTCTGATCCCTTTGGCCACTCGGGAACCCCTCCGCACGTTTTCTTTATAACTCACTTTCTTTTTACACTTTAACGCTTTTTGTTTTAGCCATGGTAATCACTAAAACGAGTACATCATAAAACAACGCAAATGGTGGAGGGAGAAGGATTCGAACCTTCGAAGGCTGAGCCGTCAGATTTACAGTCTGATCCCTTTGGCCACTCGGGAACCCCTCCTCAATTGCGGCCGCCATAGTATTCACAAACCCTTTGTATGTAAAGCCTAAAATTGAAAAAAATTCTAAAGTTTTGATTTATTTGGTCGATAAAATATCAATGCACAAGAGTAGTGATGTTTTTATATGCAAATTGAGTCAACATTAGTCAATGAGTTACAAATAGGCGGCCGATTAAATGGGGCGATTGAACAAAATCGTCGTGGAGAATTTGGTTTACTATTGGCTATGTTATCGGCAGATGCCCGCGACATGGCTCAATTTCAGTTAGACAAGGATCTCAATGTAGATCAAAAATTGCGCAAACAATTTTCATTACCGCCAGCACAACCTTTGGTTGTAGATGTTACCAGTGATATACATCTCATCGATAACGCACCGCTATTTCAACAGCAGGGCGCGCGTCAATTTCAATTACAACAAGCATTAACGCCAGAAGCGATAGTGATAAGAGGGCCGCAACCCGACGCCATGGTCGAAGTATTAAGCAACTGTGATGAGTTAACGAAACGCAAAGCGTTAAACCGTTACCAACAACACACTGTGATTGAAGACATGCATTTCGTAGATCAATTAGCGACACAGCGTAAAATAAGCCAAACTATGGCCCAGCAATATGCTTAACAAAGAAGTAATATTTTTACTTATTTGTGAGCTTGGCAAACAAATTTTTGTAAAGTTTACGTTAGCATGTGTGCATTAAACCATGCACCTGAGGTGACAAAATGATCAAAGAAATTAAGCAGCAACAATCTGATTCTGTTAATGATAGTTGCACTGACTGCGGAAGTTACGTGGATATCGGTGCGGTAGTAGAAGCGGATGATACGTTATTGCAAATCAACCTGAGTGGTGAGAATGCATTAGCGCAAGCACAAGAATTGCAACAAGCCGCGCTAGCACGCTTTAGCGACACTAAAGTTAACATTGAGCAACAAGCAGACAGGATTACTCTGTCATTACAATTTGCTTTTAGTGTCGAAAAAATGATTTTTCAGTTAGAACACGCATTGTAACAACATGTAACAACACAAAATTAGTGGCTTTTTTTAACGAAGAAATATGCTAAGCATTTATTAAATATCAAGTTTTATTCTTTTTTAAACGTAAATGGAAAGGAACAAGTCACGATAAAATGGATTGCTGTTTTTGGACAACAAGTGTAATCTGCCGTTGATTAAAAAAGTATAGTAGCTATAGCTTATCTATAGTCTAGACTATGTCTAACAGCGGATTTCGCTCCCAAAGTTTATGTTGATTTATCTGGTATGTTTACAACCAATGAATAATAAAAATCATTTTAAATGATAAAGACCAGATAAACCGGTAATGAAGCCATGTTTCGGGATTTAAATGAATCAACAAGAGAAACAGCACTTATTGGAATTAATTGTAAATTCCAGTGCTAAACAACAAGGTGATTTTTCACAGACTTCAGCATTAGTATGCCAACTGCTGCAAGAACACTTTGATGCCTCATTCGTGTCTGTTTGGTTATTGTCCAATGATGCTGATAATGAACAAGTAAACCATGATGACCATTTTGTGTGTTCGCACAATCTTGTGGCCAGCCAAATTGCACCCTCATTACATCACGATCCCGCTTTACGTCAAACTAACACAATCGAGCCGCAATTCTTTACTGAGCTTCGCTCTCATCGATATATTTTATCAAGCGATCCAGAGCAACAATCTCTTATAAATCAATTTTCTGACTATTATCAACAACATGGGATTTTAACCAGTGTTGATGTTGCCATTCGTATTAATGGCCATATTGAAGGGGTATTGTCGATTGAGCATTGTGAAGAGACCAAATGGCTCAAGTCCGCAATTCAATTTGCCATTCAATGTGCAGACCAACTTGCGCTGACACTGGCGACACGCCACACCTATGACAGTAATGAACAAATATACTTATTACGAAATGCGACTGAGCAATCAGAGCATGTCGTGATGCTGGTCAATACCGATACTGGGATTGTTGAGTATGTAAATGGTGCCCATGAAAAAATGACCGGGCTTCCCAGAAATACCATTGAACATCACAGTGCTAAAAACCTCGATATATTCAAAAATAACCAACTGCTTTACACCAGCATTATTAGCCAAATACGCAACAATGAGGTCGTTAAGGGTAACCTAAAACTAAAACGTGCCGACGGCAGTGATTATTGGATGAATTATCACTTTTCACCTTTTGTGACTGAACTAGGTAAACATTATGCGTTGGTATCGAGTTACGACAACTCCGCTGAATACCTGCATAAAGCAGAATTAGAGCGCCTAGCCTGGCATTGCAACCTTACGGGGTTGCATAACCGCAGTTACTTTATTCCACAGTTAGAACGTGCGGTTGATGGCACATTAATACTCATTGATTTACTGAGCTTTAAGCGTTTTAACGATACTCATGGCCATGAGCAAGGTGATGCATTACTGGTTGAGATTGCACGCCGCTTAAAACATTTTGCCACCGCGGCAAACGCCATCGATGTCGCACGGATTGGTAGCGACGAATTTGCCATTTTATTACCTGAAAACGAAGATAATACCCCAGAGGCACAAGCTGATTTTGAGCAAGTGATAAAACGTCTCTATTTAAACCTTGCCGCGCCATCGGTGATATCACGAGAGAAAATTGAACCTAAAACAGCACTGGCTGTAGTGGATATTAAGTCGGTTGCTGGGTTATTTACGCCTTTATCCTGTGCCGATATCACACTACAACATGCTAAAAATAAGTCTGACATGCATTTTCAGTTTTTCAATGCAGATCTGTTGAGCGAATTTACCATTAACGCAGAGATTGAACGCGACTTACATCAAGCAATCCGTGGGCGTGAGTTTGAGTTGTACTATCAACCATTAATGGATTTAAAGACTAATCAATACATAGGTGCAGAGGCGTTAATCCGTTGGCATCACCCTAAAAAAGGTGTGCTTTATCCTGGTGCATTTATTGAAATTGCTGAACAAACGGGAATGATAAACCCCATCGGTGAATGGGTATTAGAGTCAGCATGTAAACAGCTTAATTTATGGCAACATAAAAACGTTAACATTGCGATGCACGTTAATGTTGCCGCGAGACAGTTTTTTAGTGGCAATTTATACGAGCAAGTGTGGCGTTTAGTGACTCGCTATCGTATTAAACCGAAAACCTTGATCTTAGAGATCACTGAAACTGAATTAATGGGCGACATTCGCTACGCAATCAATCTATGCCATGAATTGGCTGAATTGGGTGTGGGATTAGCAATTGATGATTTTGGTACCGGATACAGTTCAATGAAATATTTGAAACAATTTCCAATTTCTAAGTTAAAAATTGATCGCTCATTTATCATGGATATTTCGTCGAGCCGTGAAAGTCGTGAAATTGTGAGCGCGATAATTGCGATGGCTAAGGCTTTGAATATTTCGTTGACCGCAGAAGGGGTTGAAACCAAAGAGCAAGAAGCATTTTTAAGCTCAAGTGCTTGTCATCATGCTCAAGGGTACTTATATAGCCCAGCTATTCGCGTTAATGAATTTACGCAATTTATTGAGCAACATAAAATCTGGGTACCCGTCGAACATTAATGGGCTAACTTAGCACAGCATTGTTTAAACTTTTTACCACTATGACAAATGCATGGCTCATTTCTTGCGGGTAATCTCGTGTGCATTTGTTCTCCCTCAGTATAAAACCAACGACCTTGCTGTAAAACAAAAGCAGACCGCTCGTGTATAGCATCTATCTGTTTGCCCGCTATATACCAAGCTTTAAACGTTACCTCACCAGTTGTGCCAATTTGTTTAGCGTTTACCACTTGTAAGCCTAACCAATGGGTATTGCCTTGAGCCAACTGTTCAACGGTTAACCCTTGGCGGTAATCAGGGTGATGGGTTGCAAGTAAATAATCAAATTTAGCCGCCACAAAGGCACAATAGCGCGAACGCATCAGTTGCTCAGGTGTTTGCGCAACTGATTGGTCTGTATGCAATGGTAAACAACATTGTTGGTAGGCTTGCTGGCTGCCACAAGGGCACAAGTCGGCAGGGTTAATCACTTTGCTCATTATGGATTTGTACTCGTCTCAGTGTGCGGCGAGCTGATAAATTGACGACCGTAATATAGGTTAGGCACAGGTTTAGCATCATAGTAAAATTTGGGGGTTGCGTGAGTATTCGAGTCAACACTAATCCGCCATTGGCCATCATTGTCTTTTGCAAAAATGGTCACAAACTTACCTGCAAACTCACTGACTGGCTCGCCGGAGTCGGCACCCGGGTGAAAACGCACTAAATAATAGCCTATGTCGGTTGCGGTATTTTTATCTGTATGACGTACGACAACCCTAAAGTCGACTTCAAGTTTGGCTTGCTTACGTTTAATTTTGTCAAAAAAACGGGTATACAAACTGACAATATTCACTTTACCATGAATAATCCCTTTTTCTTGGGTTTCTGAAATGTATACCGCATCTTCAGTATAAATTTGTTCTATGCTTGAAAGATCTAATTGTTCAAATGCATGGGCTAGTTGGGTAAAATTTGCGTTTAGGGTTTTATGAGGGACGGTTTCTGCAGCGACAGAATGTAACGTGGTAATGCATAACCCTAAGGCCAGCACAGCCCCAGTAATTCTTAGTGTATTCAAACGGATCAATATTTTCTTCAATGAGTATTTCTCTTTTTTATATTCGGTACAACAAACTACAGTAGTAGGTTACCGTTTCTATCACTATAAATTATTCAATGATTTTGCCAAAGCGCATAATCTTTACAAAGTATGTAGGAGGTAAACCATGTCGTTTAAAGAAGATGATTTATTTTTACAAGAAATGGCAGATGTCACCCCCCTAAAGTCTGAGCGTCAAAGCATTGCAGCACAAACATGGTTAAACCCGCTTAGTGTAACAGAGGCCCAACTGGCAAAGCGAGCAGCGGCAGAACAACACGAATTGTTACAGTTATTACCGACCGATCCGCATTTAATTCATCCATTGCAGCCAGATGAAATGGTCAGTTATAAAGTCGACGGCATTCAAGATGAAGTGTTTAAGCAATTAAGACTGGGTAAATACCCGATTAAAACAGTCTTAGATTTACATGAATATCGTCTTAGCCAAGCTCGTGACAGTTTAGTCAATTGTTTATTGAGTGCATATGAACGCGGAGAGCGTAATGTATTAATCATTCATGGCAAAGGTTACAAAAGTAAACCATACCCAGCAGTCATGAAGTCAGCCGTGTGTCATTGGTTACAACAAATGGAACCTGTTACGGCTTACCATTCAGCTACGCGTAATCAGGGCGGTGTAGGCGCTGTTTTCGTGATGCTGAAAAAGTCTCAACAAAAGAAAATAGAAAACAGTGAGTTGAATCGAAAAGGTAGTGGTTTTAGATAAAAAACGGGCGCTAAATTGGCGCCCGTTTTACGTTAGTCACGTATTATTGATAACGCGTTACCATCCACACTGACGATTTGCTTCAGTGTTTTGTTCATTCAACCACACTTGTAAGGGCGCAAAATAATCTAACACTGCGTTGGCATCCATTTGTTTAGTACCGGTAACAACATTAAGGGCTTCAGGCCATGGTTGGCTCGAACCCATTTCAAGCATCTGATTTAATTTAGCTCCAGCGGCTTCGTTTCCGTAAATACTGCAACGGTGAACCGGGCCTGTATCGCCAGCAATATCACACAATGCTTTGTGGAATTGGAACTGCAAGACATGGGCTAAAAAGTAACGAGTGTAGGGTACATTACCTGGCACATGGTATTTTGCGCCTGGGTCAAAATCAGCTTCAGTGCGCGCAATAGGGGCTTTTACGCCTTGGTACTTTTCACGTAAATCCCACCATGCTTGATTGTACTGCTCTGGTTTAATTGTGCCGTTAAACACCTGCCAGCGCCATTGGTCAATCATTAAACCAAATGGCATGAACGCAATTTTATCTAAGGCTTGTCGTAATAATAACCCAATGTCTTTAGAGGCATCAGGTACTGTGTCTAATAAGCCAATTTTTTGTAAATACTTAGGCGTAATCGACAACGCTATCGTGTCACCAATGGCTTCGTGGAAGCCATCATTAGCCGAGTTTTTGAAGATAAACGGCTGGTTTTTATAAGCACGTTGATAAAAGTTATGGCCTAACTCATGATGAATAACGGTAAAGTCTTCAGCACTTTTTTGAATACACATTTTAATGCGAATATCATCTAGATTGTCTAAATCCCATGCTGAAGCGTGGCATACCACATCGCGGTCTTGTGGCTGAACAAAAAGCGAGCGACTCCAAAAGGTTTCTGGCAGAGCGTCAAAACCTAATGATGTGAAAAAGCCTTCCGCTTGCTTAACCATTTTGATTTCGTCATAGCCATTTTTTGCTAAGAGTTCGGTAACGTTATAGCCCGGGTCGGCATTTTCTGGTGCAACGCTGTTATAAATGGTGCCCCATTGTTGTGCCCACATATTGCCGAGTAAATGTGCTGGGATAGGGCCTGTTTTAGGAGCAACGTCATCACCGTATTGTTCGTTCAACTCACCACGTACATAACAGTGTAATGAGTCATATAGTGGTTTGATTTGGTTCCATAAACGATCAAGTTCTGCTGAAAACTCGTCAGGCTTCATATCATATTGGCTGCGCCAAAGTTCAGACAAATCAGCGTAACCCAGATCTTTAGCACCTTCGTTGGCGAGTTCAACTTCGCGCTCAAATAATGGTCGCATTGGCTTGGCTATTTCACGCCAGCCTTGCCAAGCTTCAAGCAGCACGGCTGGATCTTTCGATTCAGCCATTAAATTAGACAATTCTGGTTGAGTTAAACAACGACCATCAGCAAAACAATACTTCCCTTTACCGTATAAGCCGTTTAGCTCTGAGGCAATGCTGGCTAATTCAGCGTTTTTAGCCGGGTCAAGTGGGGCTGGTAACACTAAGCTACTGCGTAAACTATTGAGTTTTCTGCTATTAACGGCGTCAAGGTTCACATCTGCATATTTTGCCGCTTCTGTAGCATAGCGTACTGATGTTGAGGTGATTTTTTCACCCATAGCGGCAGACAATGCCGCTGTATCATCTGTAATGAAGTTTGAGTAAATCCATTCAGCGCGATTGGCTTCAACAGATAACGCAGCTAAGTCGGTTTCAGCTTGATGAATAAACTCAATTGCAGCCGCACTGTCAATTTTGGGTTCAGTTGTAATTTGTTGTTTATCTGCTGCAGATGTGCTGACAGATTCTTGTGTGTCGTTACAGGCACTAAGGCCTAACACGAGTGACACAATAAGGGCAATTTGAGACGGTTGTTTTAAAGGGAAGTTCATTTATTGGCATCCTTGTTTTTTTATCGGCTTTAGTTTACCTAAAAATGGTCAGCATTGCATAATAGCGACAAATTTACTGCAGTTGTCGTCGTTTATCTGCTTCGCTCAACTCAAAAAATACAATAATTTCGATTGACATCTGTGCGCTCAATGATTAATTTAAACGGGTGTTTAAATTAACTTGGGTCATGGGATGGCAAGCCGTACTGATACAAAAACAAGAATACTCGATGCAGCTGAAAAGTTGTTTGCTGAGAGAGGTTTTTCTGAAACTTCGTTACGACTAATTACCAGTAAAGCTGAAGTGAATTTAGCATCAGTGAATTACCATTTTGGTTCGAAAAAAGAATTAATCCGTGCCGTATTAGCAAGATACCTAGATGTGTTTATGCCAAGTGCAGCGATAGAAATTAAACGTTTACACAATGCACCTGAAGATGCATCACTAAACGAAATATTTTCTGCTTTAATTAAACCGTTACTAGAACTGAATAAAGTACGTAATGGCGGCACAATCATCTTTTTGCAGTTGTTAGGCCGAGGCTACATTGAAAGCCAGGGCCACTTGCGCTGGTTTATTACTACGCATTATGGTGAACACCTTGCCACGTTCGTGAAAGCGGTTGTTGCAAGTGCACCACACATTCCGCCCGCAGAGATGTTTTGGCGTTTGCATTTCACCTTGGGAACAATCGTGTTTACCATGGCTTCAGCAGATGCATTAAATGAAATTGCTGCAGCCGATTATGGTGAACACAACAACACCGAAGCAATTATTCGTAAAGTTATTCCATATATGGCAGCTGGTGTGGCTGTCCCTGTGTTAAACAATTAAGAAGGTATAAAATGAGTATCGTCATACTGCTAGTTATCGCGATCATTGTCCTCTTTGGTGTACGTAACATCCGGATGCAGTTTATTACCCGTCCTGTGTTTACGTTCTTCAGAAAAGTATTGCCGCCTTTGTCGACGACCGAGAAAGAAGCAATGGAAGCGGGCGATGTGTGGTGGGAAGGTGAGCTTTTCCGCGGTAAACCAAACTGGAATACCTTACACGGTTACGGTAAACCAACTTTAACCGCTGAAGAACAAGATTTTATCGATAATCAAGTTCAAACAGCCTTAACCATGATTGATGATTTTGACATTGTTCATAATCGTAAAGATTTGCCGCCAGAGTTATGGCAATACTTTAAAGAACAAGGTTTCTTTGCCTTAATTATCCCTAAAAAATACGGTGGCCGTGAGTTTTCAGCTTATGCTAACTCAACTATCGTTGCTAAAATTGCCACACGCAGTGTGAGTGCGGCAGTCACGGTAATGGTGCCTAACTCTTTAGGCCCTGGAGAGTTATTAACTCATTATGGTACTCAAGAGCAAAAAGAGCGCTGGTTACCGTCGCTTGCTGTCGGCAAAGACATTCCTTGTTTTGCGTTAACTGGCCCAGAAGCGGGCAGTGATGCAGGCGCAATCCCTGATGTGGGCATTGTGTGTCGCCGTGAGTTTGAAGGCGAAGAAACACTGGGTTTAAGCTTAACGTGGAACAAGCGTTACATTACGCTTGCACCTGTTGCAACGGTATTAGGCTTAGCCTTTCAAATGCGCGATCCTGATGGTTTACTCGGTGATGTTAAAAACCTAGGTATTACCTGTGCTTTAATCCCAACGGATCACGAAGGCGTAGAAATTGGCCGTCGTCATAACCCATTAATGATGGCGTTTATGAACGGTACCACAAGCGGCGAAGATGTGTTTATCCCGTTAGAGTGGATTATTGGTGGCCCTCAATATGCGGGTAAAGGTTGGCGTATGCTGGTTGAATGTTTGTCAGCGGGTCGCGGTATTTCATTACCTGCACTTGCAACAGCATCTGGCCATGTGTCGACTAAAACCACCACAGCTTACAGTTATGTTCGTCAGCAGTTTGGTATGCCTATTGGTAATTTTGAAGGCGTACAAGAAGCCATGGCGCGTATTATTGCCAACACCTATCAGCTCGAAGCGGCACGTCGTTTAACCACTCAAGGTATCGACTTAAAAGTGAAGCCTTCAGTTGTGACTGCAATTGCTAAGTACCACATGACAGAACTTGGTCGTGATGTGCTAGAAGATGCAATGGATATTCAGTCAGGTAAGGGGATTCAATTAGGGCCTAAAAACTATTTAGGCCATGCATTTATGGCTAACCCAATCTCGATTACGGTTGAGGGTGCAAACATTCTAACGCGTTCATTGATGATTTTTGGTCAAGGTGCAACACGTTGTCATCCATATGTATTGGCTGAAATGGAAGCCGCTGCGATGGAAGATGAAACATCGGCATTAGATCGTTTCGATTCGTTACTGCTTGGCCATATGGGATATGCGATAGGTAATGCTCTACGTTCATTCGGTAGCGCGTTAACGGGCAGTCGTTTTGCCAGTGCACCAGTGAGTGGTCCTACTCAGCAATATTACCGTGACATGACGCGTATTTCGTCATCACTTGCAATCATGACTGATCTATCGATGTTGATTATGGGCGGCGACCTTAAGCGTAAAGAAATGATTTCTGCGCGTATGGGTGATGTGTTAAGCCAATTGTATCTTGCTTCAGCGACATTGAAATTGTTTGAAGACAACGGCCGTCAACAAGACGATTTACCTGCAGTGCATTACGCAATGACTGAGCGTTTACATTTAGCGGCGAAAGCACTAGACGATGCTATCCGTAACTTCCCAAGCAAAATTGCGGGGGTATTATTACGCGTGCTGATTTTCCCACTGGGTAATTACTTTAATGCACCCAGCGACAAGTCTGCAGTTGATGTGTGTAAAGGTATGCTTAAACCTGGCCCTGCTCGTAATCGAATTACGTTCCTGTGCGGCGAGTTTGAGGGTGACACTAGTGGTATTGCTGAAGTAGAAAATGCATTCTTAGCAAAATATGCAGCCAAAGACCTGTATAAAAAACTGAAAAAAGCACAACGTAGTGGTCACTTAAAATCTAAGTTACCGATGCTTGAGCTGTTTGATGTTGCGCTTGAAAAAGACATCATTACCCAAGCTGAACATCAGCAATTGCTAGAAGCTGATGAATTACGCTTAGCAGCAATCAATGTTAATGATTTTGAAAAGCTGTAAATGACGTAACATCGTGTGATAACAATTAAGCCCTGGCTCTGTCGGGGCTTTTTTATTGCCGCTATCCGGTGGATCATAAAACACAGCATTAAAGTTTTATTAATGGTTTATATTCTTCACTGTAGTGATTATTCGTCATGTTCATTAGGCGATGGCGATGAATCGAGTGACCGATATTGCCCAATGAGCAACGCAAGTTGACGGCATTGATAAACCGCTTGGTTATGATTGCAGGAATACGACAGAAGCTCACGTAAATTAATTTAGGGCAATAAAAAAGCCAACCGCGAGGTTGGCTTTGTTTTTCGCCCCACAGACTCGCGAGTAAACGCTCTGTGTGGCTCGTAATTAGCTTACTAAGCTACAACCAGTACTTTACAAGTGTTGGTGCCGCCGATGGTTTCCATTGCGTCGCCTTTTGTCATCAGTACCATGTCGCCGCTGGCTAAGTAACCCGCTTCAACCATGCAGTTTAATGCTTCTTTAGCTAGCTCATCAGCTGGATATGCTGTTGAGTCAAACTTAATGGGTTGTACACCACGGTAAAGTGCCATGCTGGCTAATGTCTTTTGGTGACGTGATAGTGCAAAAATCGGTAAGCTAGAGCTGATACGTGACATTAATTTAGCCGTCGCGCCAGATTCGGTTAACGAGATAATCGCTTTTACGCCGGCTAAGTGGTTAGCGGCATACATAGTCGATAATGCAATGGTTTCTTCAACAGAAGAGAAGCTTTGATCCATACGGTGTTTAGATACTTTCACACTTGGGTGTGATTCTGCGCCTAAACATACGTTAGCCATTGCCAATACGGTTTCTTCAGGGAAGTCACCTGCAGCGGTTTCAGCTGACAACATAACCGCGTCAGTGCCGTCTAGCACCGCGTTAGCCACGTCCATGACTTCAGCACGAGTTGGCATTGGGCTAGTGATCATTGATTCCATCATTTGGGTCGCAGTGATCACTGCTTTGTTCAACTGGCGTGAACGTTGAATTAAACGTTTTTGCACTGCAACGAGAGCAGCATCACCAATTTCAACACCTAAGTCACCACGGGCAACCATAACAACGTCTGATGCTTTAATGACATCATCCATCGCTTCGTCAGTTTCAACGGCTTCAGCACGTTCAACTTTAGCGACGATTAATGCATTGCTACCCGCTTCAACAGCAAGCTTACGTGCTAGGTCTAAGTCAGCACCTGTACGTGGGAATGATACTGCTAGGTAATCAACATCAATCATTGCAGCTGTTTTAATGTCTGCCATGTCTTTTTCTGTTAATGCAGGAGCGGTTAAGCCACCGCCTTTTTTGTTGATACCTTTGTTATTAGACAAAGGACCAGCAACAGTAACAGTGGTAAATACTTTACGGCCTTCAACACGCTCTACACGTAATTGAACACGACCATCATCAAGCATCAAGATATCACCAATCACCACATCATCGGGTAATTGCTTGTAATCGATACCAACCTGGTTTTCATCGCCTTCACCTTTTGCTAATTCAGCGTCAAGGATGAATGCGTCACCTAGGTTAAGCTTAATTTTTTTGTTGTCTTTAAAAGTAGAAACACGAATTTTTGGACCTTGTAAGTCACCTAAAATGGCAACGTGCTTACCCAATTCTTTCGCGATGTTACGTGCATCAGTAGCACGCTTTAAATGATCTTCTGGTGAACCATGTGAGAAGTTAAGTCTAACCACGTTAGCACCGGCGGCGATAATTTTGCGTAAATTGTCATCGCGGTCAGTTGCTGGCCCAAGTGTTGTTACGATTTTAGTTCTGCGGAACATGAGATACTCCGTTAAAATGAAAAGAAAGATTTTTGTTAAATAGAATTTGGTTATTAAAGTACCTTAGTCATCTTAGTACTTAAATGATGCATATATATTAACAGACATTCGTCATTAATGTAGTAAAGTTACAAACAAAAAGACGTTTTTTAGTGTGTAATTTATGTGACAGATAAGTGATTTCTACAATAAAAAAAGCCTGCTGGGGGGATCCAGCAGGCTTTCATCGGTTTTCAAACTCATTTGATGCGGCTAAATATGATGATCAAATACACTGTCTAAGTGTAATAATTTAACAGCTTTTATGTATTTTTAGCGTTTAAATGGTCAAATCTTTGTTGATACGTGATTCTTTTAGCACTTCTTTTACGCGTTTTAAGTTGTCACGGAAACGCGGGCCGCGGCGCAATGTAAAGCCTGTTGCTAACACATCGATAGTCACTAACTGTGCTAAACGTGATGCCATGGGTAAGTACATGTCGGTGTCCTCTGGGACTTCCATGGTGACAGGTAGCGTGCACTCAAGTGACAATGGAGAGTTGCGGGCAGTAATACCAATTACAGCGGCGCCGTTTTCTCGTGCAATACGGGCGATTTCAATTAATGATTTGGTGCGGCCTGTGTGCGATATCAACACCACAACGTCACCTTCATTACAGTTAATGCAACTCATGCGCTGCATTAACACATCATCGAAACAAATCACTGGTACATTAAAACGGAAGAATTTGTTTTGCGCATCGTGAGCCACGGCAGAAGAAGCACCAAGACCAAAAAACGAAATTGTTTTAGCTTGAGTCAATACATCAACGGCTTTATTGATAGCCGCTGTATCAAGGCTTTGACGGGCTGTATCGAGCGATGCCATTGAAGATTCAAAGATTTTTGTTGTATATGAATCTGGTGAGTCATCTTCTTCAACATGTCGACTAACATAAGGTGTACCGTTAGCAAGACTTTGAGCCAAATGTAACTTAAAATCAGGGAAGCCCTTGGTATCGAGTCGACGACAAAAACGGTTAACGGTGGGTTCACTCACATCAGCCATTTTGGCTAAGGTTGCGATACTTGAATGTATAGCTGTCTGCGGTGAGGCTAATATGACTTCGGCAACTTTTCGTTCCGATTTGCTAAATTGGGTAAGGCTTTTTTGAACCTTTTCTAGGGTATTCATATGCAAGCATCCGCTTATAGTAGCTGGTTGAGTAGGGAATGTAAGTTTTATACCATAACTTACAGGAATTTCGTGATTTAAGTTATTTTTTTACCTTTTACACGATCCTGTTGTTATTTTTCAAGACATAGATCACGGTTAAATGGTTCCTAGGCCTCTTTATAGGCTGAAAATCATACCAGATATTAGACATGAATGACTAGGTTGTTGATGATGCAAAATTTGCAAATTAAAGATGCAAAAATAAGATTCTGTTGTTATATTACAACAAAAGTGTGTTTTTATTCATCGACCGAATTCGAACATGGCGCACACACATAATCAGGAGAGCTTTCAGCAATGGGCAAATCAATTGGAGCCAAGGCTTGTGACTTCGTACTTTTCGGTACTAAAGGCGATTTAGCTAGGCGTAAATTATTACCTTCTTTATATCAGCTAGACAAAGCAGAGTTACTCGATAAAGAGACAAAGGTCATTGGTGTTGCAAAAGATGCATTCACTCATGATGAGTTTATCGCCCTAGTCACTAAAGCGTTAAAGACGTTTGTTAAAGATGAGATTTGCCCAGCTACGCTAGAACGTTTCCTGAGTCGCTGTCATTATATCGGCACCAATTTTACCGAACCTGAAGGCTATAAAGCCTTCCACGATTTACTTGAGCCAAATAAACGTGTCATGGTGAACTACTTCGCAACACCTCCTTCTATTTTTGGCGCTATTTGTCGTTGTTTACACGAGCAAAACCTGATTCAACCTGATACTCGTGTGGTACTCGAAAAGCCCATTGGTACTGATTTAGAGTCGTCACACGTGATCAACGATCAAGTGGCCGAGTTTTTTAACGAAAACCAGGTTTATCGTATTGACCATTATTTAGGCAAAGAAACGGTGCAAAACCTAATTGCGCTGCGTTTTGCCAACTCTTTATTTGCATCGAAGTGGGACAACCGGACTATCGACCATGTCCAAATCACTGTTGCTGAAGAAGTGGGTATTGAAGGCCGCTGGGGTTACTTTGATGGCGCAGGCCAAATGCGCGACATGATCCAAAACCATTTATTACAAGTGTTAACGCTTGTCGCAATGGATCCGCCAGTCAACCTAGACGCTGACAGCATTCGCGATGAAAAAGTAAAAGTGCTTAAATCTCTGCGTCCAATTAACCAAGACAACGTGTACGAAAATACCGTCCGTGGTCAGTACAGTGCCGGTTTCTTAAAAGGCTCACCTGTACCTGGTTATTTAGAAGAAGACGACGCGAACACGAATTCAAATACCGAAACCTTCGTGGCATTGCGTGTTGATATTGATAACTGGCGTTGGGCAGGCGTGCCATTCTATTTGCGCAGCGGTAAACGTATGCCGTTCAAGAGCAGCGAAATTGTGGTGTACTTTAAAAACCCACCACACAACTTATATCGTGCGAGTTATCGTAATCTGCCACCGAACAAGTTAACCATCCGTTTACAACCGCATGAAGGGGTTGAAATCCAGATGATGAACAAGGTGCCGGGTCTTGAACAAAAGCAACGTCTGCAAACCACTAAGCTAGACTTAAGCTTTACAGATACCTTTAAAAACGAACGTATTGCCGATGCTTATGAGCGTTTATTACTTGAAGCCATGCTAGGCAACCAAGCCTTGTTCGTACGTCGTGACGAAGTTGAGCAAGCGTGGACTTGGGTTGACGGGATCATCCAGTCTTGGGAACAAAGCGGTGAAAAGCCGAAGCCCTATCCAGCCGGTACCTGGGGACCTGTCGCGTCAGTGGCATTAATCACTAAAGACGGCCGTTCTTGGGACGAGTAGGGAGCAGATATGATTAAAGAAACCGTATTTAAATCGTTTGATTCACCCGCTGACTTAGAAGCTAAATTAGCCGACAAAATTGCACAGCAATTACAAGATGCTGTTGATACACGCGGTAAAGCCAGCTTAGTGGTGTCGGGTGGTTCAACACCACTTAAGCTTTTTAAGCTGTTAAGCCAAAAGTTAGTTGATTGGAGTGATGTGTACATTACTTTGGCCGATGAGCGTTGGGTGAATGCAGATGAGCAAGACTCAAATGAAAGATTAGTTCGCGAACATTTGTTACAAAACCGTGCCGCCAGTGCCAAGTTTCGTGGTCTTAAAAACATGTTTGCAACCCCAGAAGCGGGTTGCGACATGACCAGTGAGTCATTGGCTAACTTTCCACGCCCGTTTGATGTGGTGGTGCTAGGCATGGGGACTGACGGTCACACTTGTTCATGGTTTCCGTGCAGTGTTGAACTTGACAATGCACTGACCACTAAAAATTTATGTGCTGCTGTTAATCCTACAACAGCCCCACATGCTCGGATTACGTTATCTAAAGATGCCATTTTGAATAGTCGTCAGATTTATTTGCATCTTGTCGGAGAGCCAAAATTAACTGTATATCATCAAGCACTTGAAAACGATGATGTTACCCAAATGCCCATTAGAGCCGTATTAGCGCAGCGTAAAACGCCCGTTGATGTGTTCTATAGCGCGTAAGGAGTTTTACCATGCATTCAGTAGTACAAGCCGTCACAGATAGAATTATTGCACGCAGTCAACAGTCGCGTTCAAGCTATTTATCTGCGCTAAACGATGCTAAAGCTCAAGGCGTTCACCGTAGCGCATTAAGCTGTGGCAATCTTGCACATGGCTTTGCCGCCTGTCAGCCAGTTGAAAAAGATTCACTGCGTCAATTGACCAAGGCGAACATTGGTATTGTGACCGCTTTTAACGATATGTTATCGGCACATCAACCGTATGAAACCTATCCAAACATGCTTAAACAAGCTTGTGCTGACGTGGGCAGTGTTGCTCAGGTTGCTGCGGGCGTTCCGGCAATGTGTGACGGTGTGACCCAAGGTCAACCAGGCATGGAGCTGAGCTTATTAAGCCGTGAAGTGATTGCCATGTCGACGGCAGTGGGTTTGTCGCACAACATGTTTGATGGTGCTTTACTATTAGGCATTTGTGACAAAATCGTACCAGGTTTACTGATTGGTGCATTGAGCTTTGGTCACTTACCGATGTTATTTGTGCCAGCTGGCCCAATGAAATCCGGTATTCCTAATAAAGAGAAAGCTCGAGTACGTCAACAATTTGCTCAAGGCAAAGTTGACCGTGCAGCATTGTTAGATGCTGAGTCTAAGTCTTATCACAGTGCTGGTACCTGTACCTTCTACGGTACAGCAAACTCTAACCAGTTAATGTTAGAAGTGATGGGCTTACAGCTACCGGGGTCATCGTTTGTTAACCCTGACGATCCATTACGTGACGAGTTAAGCAAAATGGCCGCTAAGCAAGTGTGTCGTTTAACGTCAATGGGCACGCAATATACGCCAATCGGTGAAGTGGTTAACGAAAAGTCAGTCGTTAACGGTATCGTAGCCTTATTAGCAACCGGCGGTTCAACTAACTTAACCATGCACATTGTGGCCATTGCCCGTGCCGCTGGCATTATCGTTAACTGGGATGACTTTTCAGATTTATCTGCAGCGGTGCCATTATTGGCCCGTGTTTATCCAAATGGTCATGCTGATATTAACCATTTCCATGCTGCTGGCGGTATGGCCTTGTTGGTTAAAGAATTGCTCGATGGTGGTTTGATCCATGAAGATGTCAATACTGTTGCCGGTTACGGTTTACGTCGTTACACCCAAGAGCCGCGTCTTATTGATGGCGAGTTAAAGTGGGTTGACGGTGTGACTGAATCGTTAGACAAAGAAGTATTAACCCATCTTGATACGCCTTTCCAAAGCAACGGCGGTTTAACCTTACTTAAAGGTAACTTAGGCCGTGCAGTGATCAAAGTGTCTGCAGTACCTGCAGGTAACCGTGTTATTGAAGCGCCTGCGGTTGTGATTAACGATCAAAACGAAATCGATGCCTTATTTAAGTCTGGTTCGTTAGACCGTGATTGCGTGGTTGTGGTTAAAGGCCAGGGCCCTAAAGCCAATGGTATGCCAGAACTACACAAACTCACGCCATTTTTAGGTACCTTACAAGACAAAGGCTTTAGAGTGGCATTAGTGACCGACGGCCGTATGTCTGGCGCATCAGGTAAAGTACCCGCTGCCATTCATTTAACGCCTGAGGCGTTGGACGGTGGCTTAATTGCTAAAGTACAAGACGGTGATGTAATTCGTGTTGATGCCACTACAGGTGAGTTATCACTTTTAGTTGATGAAACCGTATTAGCAAGTCGCACCGCTGGGGTTGTTGATTTACATCATTCAGCTTATGGCATGGGCCGTGAATTGTTTGGTGCGTTACGTCGCAGCTTAAGCAGCCCAGAAACGGGTGCTCGTAGTACTAATGCGATTGATGAATTATATTAAAAATAAAGGAAGACGGTAATATGATTGAGCCTAATAACTGGTCACTCCAACCACAAGATGTGTTTAAACGTAGCCCAGTCGTTCCGGTTATGGTGATAAACAAACTAGAACATGCTGTGCCTTTAGCGAAAGCTTTAGTTGCCGGTGGGATCAGTGTTTTAGAAGTGACATTACGTACTCCTTGTGCACTCGAAGCGATAGCAAAAATCGCCAAAGAAGTACCTGAAGCCCTTGTGGGTGCTGGCACTATTTTAAATGAAGCTCAGCTTAACCAAGCGGTTGCTGCAGGTTCGCAGTTTATTATTACTCCAGGTGCCACGGTTGATTTATTAAAAGCGGCTAAAAAGGGCACTGTCCCTTTGATTCCAGGTGTTGCGAGTATTTCTGAAATCATGGTGGGAATGGAGTTGGGTTACACTCATTTCAAATTCTTCCCTGCAGAAGCTTCTGGCGGCGTAAACGCGCTTAAGTCATTTTCAGGTCCATTATCTGGCATTCGTTTTTGCCCTACAGGCGGTATTAGTCCAGCCACTTACAAAGACTATTTGGCACTGCCAAATGTTGATTGTATCGGCGGCAGTTGGATTGCACCAACAGATGCAGTAGACAGTGAAGATTGGGATCGTATCACGCAGTTATGTAAAGACGCGCTAGCCGCCCTTTAATTAACCTTGTAATGACCACGTTAAAAACCAGCTTATTAGCTGGTTTTTTTATGGCTTTTTGGTTCATATAGTCGCTAGCATATGGCCTACGGCCACTGACGTCGTGGCGCTTCGCCCACACCAAAGTAAAGGTCGTAAGTTGTAATTTACGCAGGGTAGTGTGATTGTCTTCCCGGCAATGCTTTTGAGCCGGGATCCAGGTGTTAGATTTGTACTTATGTACTTTTGTACTTATGGCCTACGGCCACTAACGTCGTGGCGCTTCGCCCACACCAGACCAAGAGGAAACCAACGGCTGTTCCCTCTTTATTTTCGATAAAAGAATTGGCCCAGCCGACATATCAGAATTATCATTCTTTACTAAGCAATAGCAGCGATAATTTAGCGACGTGGTCTAATCCAGCTTTTAACTTAGTCTGAGTGTTCCTCAGCCACCTATTTATGGTAAAGAATGAAAATGCTAACGCTTCAGATGGGGCGTCCCTTCCCCTCCAAAGCTAGCTGGCCGTCCATGGCCAGCTCACGTTATTTTCTTCAACGGCCTCAAGTTCAGAGTTGAATTTGGACTGTTGCAAGCAATAAGTTTAAGTCATTGATGCCCCAAAACGTGTTTCAAATATGGTCAGAGGCCACTAACGTCATGGCGATTCGCTCAGCTTTACACTTCATCGGTAACAGGCTTATTAATGTCGGATAAATATCCAGTGTCAGCCATGTTTCCCACCTTTATGCAGTGCGCACTGTGTTTATGCACAGTTATAATGGGTTTTGACGTGTTTTCAAGCTGGGCTGACGAATATGCAAACTAAAGTAGTACAAAGAAGTTATTTACTAAATACATAATGTGTTGAAGTTATTGTATTTTTATTTTTAGTCGGATATTGAGTCCATTTTTAACGCGCAAGCTCGCTTTTATTGGTCAGTAGAATTAAATAAAACTGCTTTACAACAATAAGATAGCAAATGTAGGATGTTATTAATCAATAACTTGAACGGCCGACTTTAAATTCACTTTGCCGTTCAATAAGCCGTTAGCTTACATGGAGAGTTCAGATTGAGTCGTACCAAAAAAGTAAAGGTTACTGTCGAATGCCCTGAGATAATTCCTCTTCAATCCATAGCTGCAAACCAATTAAGGATGGCTGAGGAAGAGCAAGCTGGTCATAAATTTAGATGGATAATACCATCTATGATATTTTCAGTTTTCTCTGTAGAGGCAATGGCTAATGTATATGGTTCTCAATTATTTAAAAACCAGTGGAAAAACTTTGAATCAACATCGATCATTGGAAAAATCATATTAGTTTCCAAGAGCTAGGTATAGATGTTGATTTTTCTGCTCAGCCTTGGCAGACAATACAAGAAATGATTAAGTTCAGAAATTGGTTAGCTCATTCTAAGCCGCATAAAACAACAGCAACTCATGAGGTGCCGTATGATACCCCAAATGAGGAACTTCCTAGGTTATTTCCAGACATGAAAATAACTACTTATTCAGACTTTGAAAGTGCTAATAGATATGAAGATGCTGTGCGACAATTAGAGTTAAGATGGACACATGGTGCAATGTCTAAGAATATAGACATTGATTTAGTTGGTATGCCTCAATATACAAATGTAAGCTAACAAGCGCATTAAATCTGACGTTACACATTGTCCGATTTTTTGCTTAAAAGAAAAGGGCGCCAAAAAGCGTCCTACATGTTCCGCAGCTTATGCGGGCGTTAGGTATACAAAAGGAACTTGTGCATGAATCAACCTCTAAACTCAACATGGCAGATAACAGGTGCTTCACTTATAGGTGGGCCATTAGCTGGATTTTACTTATTGCATAAAAACTTTAAGGTTCTGGGGCAATCATCATCAGCCAAACTTTCCCTGAATCTAGGTTTTACCTTTGCACTTTTACTGGTTTTAGTGGTAATTTTTGCACCTGAGAACTTCAATGGTATTGTTTTCGCAGGAATATATTGTGGCTTGATTAGAATGTATGCAGAAAAAATACAAGGTGAGCATTACTCCAAGTATATTGAAAATGGCGGCTCTAAAGCTTCACATTGGCAATGGTTTTTGACTGGTATTATTTCCTTGCTTATTTTTTTATTAGTAGCTTTTATTGTCGCATTTCTACTAATGAGCTTTGCGCCTGATACTTTGCCAGATCACTGGTACGAGTAAAGTATACCTAACACATATGAGCCTTCCGCCAGTCAATAGGCGAGCCTAACTTATTTGACTGCTTTTGCAGTCAAATACCTTTAGTATCCAAGATGGTCAATCAACAAATTCATCTACTTCTTCTGTCATTTAGCTGTCAAATCATCGTGCTTTTAGTCACAACAGTATGCAAACACATCATAGAGGCTCTCTTATTGCGATTTATTTTAAATTAAAGAATGCTGCCTGACGCTTTTGATTCCTTTGAAGATCTCTTTTTTTATTTGATTTTGACTGATAGAGTTATTTTACAGTCTCGTCATATGCCTTTCAGGGGTTAGTGAAAAATTAGATTATGAGAACAGAATTAAGATCAAAAATTATCGAGGTTTGCGATAAGAAAATAGCAGTTAAAGGTGACAATGTAGGATTATCATTCTACGCATTCTTTAAGAATAAAAATGATAATCCAGAATTACTTATGGAGGCAGCAACATGGTGGATACAAACCCATAAATTAGATCATTTCGTTAAAGCTCATAAAATTAAAGAAATGGTTCAAAGTAATTTATAGTCTGCATATAACACCACGACGTTAGTGGCCGCAGGCCATAAAGTATATAGTGGGGTCAGGGTAAACTTTTATAAAAAGCAAATCGAAACACTGACTTTTTAAACGCTTCTGTCCAAAAACGAGTTGTTCTTAGCTGTCAAATGCTCAAATTCAACTCTGAACTTGAGACCGTTGAAGACTTTTTACAAAAAAATACGTGGGCTAGCCAAGGCCTTACACGCACATCTGACCCATATGGATATGGGAAATGCCATTATGATGTCGGGAGCATCATTGACCATGCCAACACGACGTTAGTGGCCGTAGGCCATATCTTAAAAAGCCTTTCAATTTAGTTGGGTCGGCAATTTAGTTGAATAATAATAAAACCTAGCTTACATAAAGGGTAAACATGACAACTTATTTCATTTATACCAGGAAACAACGTTCGTCAGCATTGTTACTGATTTTGAATGCTGTCGTGGCACTCCTTTTATACGCAGCAGCGCACAAATATCTACCAACGTTAACGAACGATACCCATGCGTTAGCACAACTGTTTGGGGTCGTTGATATCGCCATTTGGGTTGTTGAAGCGTTATTGCTTGGATTAGCATTATGGTTTTGGTTTGAAAATAAACAAATTAGGGTGTGTGTCACGCCAACGACTTTGTCTTATTTTGACCCCACCTTTGGGGATGTGAGCTGGCAGGTTAAGATTTCTGACATTACAGAATTAAAGCAAATCAACCATACAGGGCAAGAATTTATGTCAAACCTGATAGTGCTCAAAAATGGAGAATATAGGCAACTAATGTACTCAAACTATCGAGGATTTGATCGACGTGCTTTTTTTGATGCACTTGTATTAGCCAACCCGAATATCATTGTGCCAGAGAGTATATACAGCTACAAAATACAAAGACCTTCATGGGCTAAACGCATTCGGAAAAAGTTTGGGTTAGATGAGTAATCTTTAAACATTAAGTCGAGTCAGGGTAACTGTTTATAAAATGAAGTATTGATAAAATCAGTCTAAGTATCATCAAATTCACATCACAGGAATAAGCATGAAAACCATTGGCATGATTGGCGGTATGAGCTGGGAGTCAACGCAAAGTTATTATCAGGCAATTAACCAAGGGGTTAAGGCGGCCTTAGGTGGTTTACATTCAGCGAAGGTGTGTTTGTATAGTGTCGATTTTGCTGAAATTGAAGCTCTGCAACATCAAGGGAGATGGGATGAAACTGCCAAGATATTAGCTGATGCCGCGGTAGCGGTTGAAGCCGGTGGCGCTGATTTTGTACTGATTTGTACCAATACCATGCACAAAGTGGCTGATGAGATACAGGCGAGAATTTCGATCCCGATATTGCATATTGCTGATGCGACTGCCAATGCACTACTGGCCGACGGCATCACTAAGGTGGGCTTGATAGGCACCCGCTTTACCATGGAGCAAGACTTCTACAAACGCAAGATTAGCGACAATTACCCCATTGAAGTGATTGTGCCCAGTGCCGATGACCAAACGCAAATTCACGATGTGATATACCAAGAATTGTGTTTAGGTAGGATTAACCCAAAATCACGAGAGGCTTATTTAACCATTATTGATAAGTTGTTTGCTCAAGGCGCGCAAGCGGTGATTTTAGGTTGCACTGAAATTGCCTTGTTAGTGCAGCAACAACACACTCAAGTACCCTTATATGACACTACTCAAATCCATGCTAACAGCGCAGTTTTGATGTCGTTAGCGTAAGGATAAAATAACGCCTTAAGCGTGGTTGCACTTAAGGCGTTGTGTTATGGCTAAAAAGTAAGACTAGTTTTTATAAGCGCGGCCATAGAAGCTGTCTAATAACACTTGCTTAATCTCGCTAATGAGTGGGTAACGAGGGTTTGCACCTGTACATTGGTCGTCAAACGCATCTTCAGCAAGTTCATCCAATTTAGCGATAAAGTCTGCTTCGTTGACACCGGCTTCTTGAATAGAGGCTGGGATCCCTATCACCTTCTTAAGCTCTTCGATTTTCTCAATGAGCTTTTCAACTTTTTGCTCATCTGTTTTACCACCTAACTTTAAGTGCTCACTAATGGCTGCATAACGACACAATGCTTTAGGGCGGTCATATTGACTGAACGCCGCTTGTTTGGTTGGCATGTCTGTGGCGTTAAAACGAATAACATTAGAGATTAACAGTGCATTGGCTAAACCATGGGCCAAGTGGAACTCAGCACCTAATTTGTGTGCCATTGAGTGACAGACCCCCAAGAACGCGTTGGCAAATGCAATACCGGCAATAGTGGCGCCGTTATGGACTTTTTCACGGGCTACTGGCGCTTTCGCACCTAGCTCATAAGCATCGGGTAAGTATTTGACCAGTAAATCGAGTGCTTGTAATGCCTGGCCGTCGCTGTATTCGTTTGCCATCACACTCACATAGGCTTCAAGTGCATGGGTTACCGCATCAATGCCACCAAAGGCCGTTAATGACTTGGGCATGTCCATCACTAGGTTTGGGTCAACAATGGCCATGTTTGGGGTTAATTCGTAATCGGCTATGGGGTATTTCATGCCAGTGGCTTCATCGGTCACTACCGCAAATGGTGTCACTTCTGACCCAGTACCAGATGTGGTTGGAATGGCTACCATTTTGGCTTTACGGCCCATTTTAGGGAACTTGTAGATACGCTTACGAATATCCATAAAGCGTAGGGCTAAATCAGCAAAATCAACATCTGGGTGTTCGTACATCACCCAAATGATTTTTGCTGCATCCATAGGTGAGCCGCCACCTAATGCAATAATCACATCTGGCTGGAAGCTCTGTGCCACCGCTGCGCCTTGACGAACAATGGCTAATGTTGGGTCAGCTTCAACTTCATAAAAGACTTCAGTTTCTAGCCCTTGTGCTTTTAAAATCTTTAAGGTTTCGTTGCAATAGCCATTATTGAACAAGAATTTGTCGGTAATGATTAATGCGCGTTTTTTGTCGCTTAATTCTTCAAGGGCAATGGGTAAACTGCCACGACGGAAGTAGATTGATGAAGGAAGCTTGTGCCACAACATGTTTTCAGCCCTCTTGGCGACCATTTTTTTGTTGATTAAGTGACTTGGGCCAACGTTTTCAGAAATTGAGTTACCGCCCCAAGAGCCACAACCTAAGGTTAACGATGGGGCTAACTTGAAGTTATATAAGTCACCAATACCGCCTTGTGAAGCCGGGGTGTTAATCAAAATTCGCGCAGTTTTCATTCTAAAGCCAAAGGCTTTGATGCGGGCTTCTTGGGTGTCTTGATCTGTGTATAGACCAGATGTATGGCCAATACCGCCTAAAGTGACTAATGCTTCAGCTTTGTCCATCGCGTCATTAAAATCTTTGGCTTTATACATACCCAATAACGGTGATAGCTTTTCATGGGCAAATGCTTCAGCGTCATTAATATCGGTCACTTCGCCAATCAACACTTTGGTGTGGCTTGGCACGGTAATGCCTGCCATAAGGGCGATGTTTACTGCGCTCTGGCCAACGATGTCAGCATTAAGTCCGCCATTTTTAAGAATGACATTTTGCATTGCTGCGGTTTCGGCTTTAGACAACATATAGCCGCCATAGTGAGCAAAGCGCTCTTTGACTTGCTTATAGATACTTTCAACTACGATAACAGCTTGCTCAGAGGCACACACAACGCCGTTGTCGAAGGTTTTAGACATTAAAATTGAGCTTACAGCGCGCTTAATGTCTGCTGTTTCATCAATGACGATTGGCGTGTTACCCGCGCCAACACCAATCGCTGGTTTGCCAGAAGAGTAGGCGGCTTTAACCATACCTGGGCCACCAGTGGCTAAAATGAGGTTAATTTTTTCGTGAGTCATTAATTGATTTGATAACGCCACGCTGGGTTGATCTATCCAGCCAATAATGTCTTTTGGCGCACCTGCCGCTACAGCTGCATCTAATACAATTCTTGCTGCTGTTGTGGTTGAGTTTTTAGCTCTTGGGTGCGGCGAAAAAATAATGCCGTTACGGGTTTTTAAACTAATAAGCGCTTTAAAAATGGCCGTTGAGGTTGGGTTTGTTGTGGGCACAATACCGCAAATAATCCCGACAGGTTCTGCAATAGTAATGGTGCCGAAAGTTAAATCTTCTGACAAAATGCCACAGGTTTTTTCATCTTTATACTTGTTATAAATGTATTCCGATGCAAAGTGGTTTTTAATGACTTTGTCTTCAAGCACACCCATACCGGTTTCAGTCGCTGCCATTTTGGCAAGAGAGATGCGGGCATCTGCTGCCGCTAAGGCTGCGGCTCTAAAGATAACATCAACTTGTTCTTGGCTAAAGCTAGCAAATTCCGCTTGTGCTTTGGCTACACGTTCAACCAGTAGATCGAGTTCTTGAGTGTTAGTTACAGTCATGTTGATTTCCTCTAAAAATATTCAACAAATCGATTTTGTAAAATATTCTTTGTAAATAAAATTACAGATATTTATGTTGTTCTGCTGTGATAACGGCCACAATTTGCCTATAAATGTAATTTTATTACAACATGTTGACATTGTTTTTGAACCGTATGACGTGTGTTGAGGCGTTTCTCCTATTGTTGTCGTGGTTAAAATGGAAATTTATTGTGCACTCATATGGTACAAATTAGTGTACTCAAAAGAGGGCCTTTATACGATTTTAGGTCGATTTTGATGATTGTTCTTTATTCAAAATAGAGTGATTTTTAATCACTTGCAGGTGGCTTATCTAACGACTTTTAACAAAGTTGAAATATTACACGATTGAATTTAAATAATATTTTATTATTACAATTATTAAATAAGCAATAGCTAAACCTTGGTTTGCTTATTTAATTGACGAAATGTGATTGACATCAATATGAAGAAAAGGGAATATGCTCAACAGAAGGGCATATGCCCACTGGTGGAGCAAATGCCTACTGAGAGTGTTGGCAGCGAATACATTGCTATTTTTTACTCACAAGCTACACATTTTAGGTTTCACGACAGTAACGTTACCAAATTATCACAGAGCCAATGTACTATAGGGGATTGTTTTTACTCTATTCATTAAGGCGGGTTTATGAGCAACCATACACAACTGGTGATTTTTGATTGTGATGGTGTCGTTATCGACAGTGAAGTGATCAGTGCCAATGTGCTTATCGACATGTTGGCACAGTTAGGTGCTGAGATTGATATGGCGTTTGTGCAGCAACACTTTTTAGGGTGCAAATTTGCCACAGTGGCTCAAAAAATTGAAGAATTGTTGTCAGTCACAATACCGCCAGAATTTGAATTAGAGTATCGCGAGCAACTGTTAGCTGTTTTTGAACAGCAACTAACCCTAACCGCCGGCTTTAATAAGGTATTGGATCAGTTGAATGTGCCTTTTTGTATTGCGACGAGTAGCAGTTTACCTAGAACCACCAAAGCATTGTCAGTGGTTGGGTTAACCGATGTATTTCGTGGTTGTGTGTTTACAGCAAGTGAAGTTAAGCGAGGTAAACCTGCCCCCGATTTATTTTTACATGCCGCTGAACGTATGGGAGTAAAACCGGAACATTGCTTGGTGATAGAAGACAGCTTTTTTGGTGTAACAGCCGCTGTCGCAGCCAATATGCCAGTATTACATTATGTGGGTGGTGGCCATATGAACCATGACAATCAAACGGTTCAGCAGGCATTTTCGCAAGTACCCGTGTTGAAACACTGGGATGATTTTTCGGCACTTTTGCCCACTTTGATGCGTTAAAGCTGAATAGGTAACGATAAGATGGACAACAAATCGAATTCAGAACTAGCACGTCTTGAAGATGCAGCAAGAGCGGCATGGCTATATTACGTTGCTAAAAACACTCAAGATGAAATAGCGCAAAAGTTAGAAGTATCAAGACAATCTGCGCAACGACTCGTGGCGCTGGCTGTGAGCGAAGGTTTGATTAAAGTGCGACTCGACCATCCTATTCGTCGATGTATGGAGTTAGCTGACCAACTAAAACAGCGCTTTAATTTATTAGAATGTGAAATCGTGCCGAGCGATCCAGCTGATCAAAGCTCGACACATGGCTTAGCACAAACCAGTGCTGCAGTGTTAGAGCGTTACTTAAAATCAGACACGCCTAAAACCTTAGCGTTTGGTACCGGACGGGCACTTAAGGCCTGTATTGATGAGTTACCGTCAATGCAATGTCCGCAACATAAAATTGTGTCGCTGCTCGGTAATATGATGTCAGATGGGTCTGCTTCGGCATTTGATATTGTAGTGAGTATGGCTAACAGGGTACAGGCTAAACATTACCCGATGCCGCTGCCGGTGATTGCCCATTCGGTTGCTGAAAAACAGTTATTACATGGGATTACACCGGTAAAAAGTATTTTAGCGTTAGCCCAGCAAGCAGATGCTACTTTTGTGGGAATTGGTCAAATGGGTGACAACTCACCATTAATGATTGATGGCTTTATTGACCAGGCAAAAGCGAATGAATTAGTCAGCAACAATGCTGCTGGTGAAATTATAAGCTGGGTATATGACCAACAAGGTCAATTAATTAAAAATTCGATAAATGATTTAGTGATGAGCGCGCCGTTGCAACTTAATGCTAGCAAACCGGTATACGGTATAGCCGCAGGACAAAGTAAAGTTAATGCCATTTATGCGGCATTAAAAGGTGGATTAATTAATTCATTAATCACCAATGAATATACTGCTGAACAAATATTACAAAAAATTAAATAATTTATGTTGTACAACAACATGAGTGCAAGAGAAACAAAAAAATGGGGTTATTATTTCTAATAAAACGAAATAGTAAATAGTCAAAAAGGTAAGTTGTTTAATTTTATCATCGTATTTTGGTGAGGGATTAATTTACCTGAGTAAAAACAGGAATATAAAAATAATGACTACAAGTCAACACTCCCATTCATTTGATAAAATGAATGAAGAGCAGCTTCCAGTTGCCAAAAATAAGCTCCACGGTTGGAAACATTTTGCGGGTTTGTATGCCGGGGAGCATGTGGCCGCGACCGAATTTGTGATTGGTGCGACTTTTGTTGCCTTAGGTGCATCAACCATTGATATTCTTTTAGGGTTACTTATTGGTAACCTGTTAGCGATGTGTTCTTGGTGGCTATTAACTGCGCCTATTGCAGTAGAAACTCGTTTAAGTCTTTATAATTATTTAAATAAGATTGCTGGTGATTCAATGACCAAGCTCTATAATTGGGCTAACGTTATTATTTTCTCGGTGATATCCGCCGCGATGATCACCGTGTCATCCACCGCAGTACGATTTTTATTTGATATTCCCGCCCAATTAAATTGGTACCCAAGCAGCTTATGGTTTGTGATGATTGTATTAGCAGTCGGCTCTATTGTCGTCGTGGTCGCTATGTACGGTTTTTCAACGGTTGCCGATTTTTCTAAAATTTGTGCACCTTGGTTGTTTGTTATCTTTATCGCTGGCTCATTTACATTATTTCCAGCGCTGTCACATCATGTGATCGGCAGCACTACATTAAATGGTTGGCAAGATTTCATTACCATTGGCGACAATTCAATCTGGACTGGGGTGAATGATAAAGGCGAAAAAGGCATTGGTTTACTTGAAGTAATTGGCTTTGCTTGGGCTGCCAATTCGATTACCCATTTTGGCTTAATCGATATGGCGATTTTCCGTTTTGCTAAACGTAAAAGTTATGGCTTGTTTTCTGGCGTCGGCATGTTTTTTGGGCATTACATTGCGTGGATTTCTGCCGGTATCATGGGGGCAGGTACTGCAGTATTATTAAAAACCACCATTACACAGCTCGATCCGGGTGACGTGGCGTACCATGCATTGGGCTTCTCTGGTTTTGTGATTATCATCATTGCAGGTTGGACTACGGCAAATGCGAACCTTTACCGTGCAGGCTTAGCCGCCCAATCAATTTTCGTTAATCAATCGCGTGAACGCACCACTGCAATTGTGGGTCTGGTTACTGTGGTGATTGCGTGTTTCCCGTTTGTTTTCACCCAAATGCTGCCACTATTAACTTATGCTGGTTTATTAGTTGTGCCAGTGGGCGGGATTGTTTTTGCCGAGCATGTGTTATTTCCTAAAATTGGTTTAACTCGCTATTGGGCTAAGTATCAAAACTTAACTAAGAGTACACCAGCAATTGCCACTTGGGCATTGGCTTTAGTATTTGGTTTTGGATTAAATAGCTTAGATATTATTTCATTTTATTATTTATTTATTCCAACATGGATTTTTACCATCATCATTTATACCGTGTTAGCTAAAAAGTATGGCGCGGATTTAGATTATGCCGATGCCATTTTAGCTGATGAAAATGAACAGCAACAGATTGCTGAATATCAAGAGTCTATGGCAATAAATGATAAAGATATTATTGATGACGGCAGTAAAATCACTAAAATATTAAATGGTTTTGCATTTGTATCGTTAATAACCATTACAACGTTGGCGGTTAATGTGATGTTTTTTAGTCCTAATATGCAAGTATATGCAGACAATAAAACATTATTCGAAAGCGTGTGTTTTGCTTGTACAATCATTTATTTTAGTTGTTCTTATGTTGCACTAAAACGTCATAAGAAATTGAATATCTAGTTTGATGGTTAATTACTGTAATGGCTTAAGGCGACTCTTATAAACTGTCGTCTTAAGTCTGGTGTGTTATTTACCGTAATAACACGTAGTTGTTTATTTGTTATTTTTTATGAGGCACATGCTCATGCAGAACGCTCAACTCAATAGCGCATCATTGAATTCGCTAAACCAACAATCTCTTTCTACGTTACCTGCTGACGTTGATGTGCCGAAATACGACCGCAGCCAACTTACCGCTGGTATTGTACATATTGGTGTAGGCGGTTTTCACCGTGCTCACCAAGCGATGTATGTCAATGAGCTACTCAAAACACCAGGCTCAGAGTCGTGGGCAATTTGCGGTGTCGGTCTATTAGAAGCGAATCGTGGTTTACGTGATGTGCTGGTTAAACAAGATTACTTATACACTTTGACTGTACGCCATCCAAATGGGCAGATTGATCATCAGGTGATTGGCGCGATGATTGACTTTTTATTTGCACCAGAAAACAAACAGCAAGTTATTGATAAGCTGATTAACCCAGACACAAAAATTGTCTCACTAACCATTACGGAAGGGGGTTATAATTTTAACCCAGCAACGGGTGAGTTTGATTTTACAAACCCTGAGATTATCCATGATATGGCTAATCTACACGACCCCATTACCGCATTTGGTTATATCACGGCTGCGTTAATGCAGCGTAAAGCTAATGGCATGAAACCCTTTACCGTTCAGTCTTGCGACAACGTTCAGCATAACGGGGATATGACCCGTAAAATGTTATTAGCGTTTGTCAGTAAAATTGATGCTGAACTAGGTCAATGGATAGCTGAAAACGTTGCGTTCCCCAATGCGATGGTTGACCGTATTACGCCTGTTACGACCAAAGCTGATATAGATTATGTCGCCAATACTTTAAATATTAATGATGAATGGCCAATCACCTGTGAAGCCTTTACTCAATGGGTTATTGAAGACAACTTTAGTGATGGCCGCCCAGCGTTTGATTTGGCTGGCGCACAGTTTGTTGCTGATGTGACTCCATTTGAAAAAATGAAAATTCGTTTACTCAATGCTGGTCACTCGGTATTAGGTTTATTGGGTTCAATTCATGGCTTTGCCACGATTGATGAGGCGGTTTCTGATCCATTATTTGCCACCTATTTACGTAAGTTTATGGATGATGAAGTCACACCGCTGATTGAGCAGTTACCGGGTATTGACTTAAACCAGTATAAAGACACGTTAATTGAGCGATTTGCTAACCCAAACATTAAAGACAGTTTGGCGCGTATTTGTTTAGAAAGCTCAGCAAAATTGCCTAAGTTTATCATTGCATCGATTAACGAAAACATTGCGTTAAATCGCGATACTTCTTTAGCGTGTTTAGTGATTGCAACCTGGTGCTTATACAGTGACAAACAGGTTAATCAACAGGGTGAAGCGTTAGATATTAACGATCAAATGGCAGCGCAGTTACATCAATTTGCCAGCCAAACGGAACAAGATCCGTTGGCATTTTTACAGCTTACAGATTTGTTTGGCGATTTAAATAACCAAGCCGAATTCTGCAAAGAGTATCGTAAAGCCATTGCTGAGTTGTATGCACCTAACAGCGATATTAAAGCGATAATGCAAGCCCGTTTACAAGCAAAGAGTTAATCATAATGAGCAGTGTATTAATTAATCATAAAGCCAAGGTTGATATCAATATCAGCTGTTTTGGCGAAGTCTTATGGGATTGTTTCCCTGATGGCAAGCGAGTTGGCGGGGCGCCATTGAATGTGTGTGTCAGGCTTAATGCTTTAGGGATTAAGGGCTCAATGATCAGTGCAGTAGGCGATGATCAATTAGGCCATGAATTACTGGCATTTATTGATGAGCGTGGGGTTAATCGTGATTGCATCGCGATTAATCCGTCGAAAAGCACCAGTACCGTCCAAGTAAGCTTAGACAAAAACGGTTCTGCATCATACGACATTGTAGCCGATACCGCCTGGGACAATGTGGCATTAACTGACACTATCCTTAGCCAAGTTAAGCAAGCTGATGTATTGGTATTTGGCAGCCTAATTGGACGTAGCCCTGTGTCATTAGCCACGTTAACGGAGTTGGTTAATAACGCCAGTTTCACCGTGTTTGACGTTAATTTACGTGCGCCGCATTACGATATCGACAGTATCGTTAAGTTAATGAATAAAGCTGACTTTATTAAATTAAATGATGATGAGCTATACGAAATTGCTAAAGCAATGGGCTCACCGTTTTATTCATTAGAGCAAAATTTAGATTACATTGCTGCGCAAACACAAACCCAGTATTTGTGTGTGACAAAAGGCAGTCATGGAGCGTTATTAAGTGTTAATGGGCAGAAGTTTTATAACTCTGGCTACTTAGTTAATGTGGTGGACACTGTAGGCGCAGGTGATTCGTTTTTAGGATCGCTATTGTATCAATTGTGCAGTGACAATAACCCGCAATATGCTATCGATTTTGCTTGCGCAGTTGGGGCAATGGTCGCTCAGTCGGCTGGTGCAACACCTGTTTTGACCCTTGCTCAAATTAACGCGTTTATGCAACCAGTATAAATGGTGATGCTTGCTGTGATGTTAAGTATGCAATAGTTGTTGTATGTAAAAGTGAAGTGTCGTGTGTCGTTTGGGTTAGTTCCCCTTTATTTAACCCAGTAGCGCTTGGTTTTTATCGTTATAAATAACCAAGCGCTTTTTTCTTTTTTAGCCAATAACATTAGTGCTCGTTGTTTAATTCTAAAATACCCGCAGTTTTTGAACCAAATAACTGTTGGTGCAATCGACCGGCAAATTCATCTGTCATCCCTGAAATATAATCGGCAATAACACGCATTGGGTTGGTTTGTGCTGCCGTTGCGGTTAACCAACGCTCGCGAGTATTCAACGGCAATAAGCGTTCAGGATCCGATGCAAAAGCTTCAAATAACTCCATTATAATTTGCTGGCCCTTGTATTCGAGCATTTGAATTTCAGGCTTACGAATGACGTATTTAAACACCAGCTGTTTGAGTACATGAAGGGTTAAGGCAAAATCGGCCTGCAACTCTGCATTGTATTTGAGTAACTCGGCTTCAAAGTCATCATTGGTATTGATATTAATGGCAGTGACAAAACCATTGACCAATGTACCTATAGCGTCTTTACGTAAATGATGCTCATGGGAAAACAGCTTTTCGCCAATGTTGGCGATTTCTGATTTAAGCCATTGATCATCAATACTGTTTAGTTGGTCGACAACATCATGCTGCCATTGGCGTTGATTGACAATGCCCATCACGATGGCATCTTCTAGGTCATGTACGGCATAAGCGATGTCGTCAGCTAACTCCATAATTGAGCAATCTAGCGACTTAAACCGCGTTTTAAGGTGCGGGTATTGGGTGTTGACTGTGCTTTGTTCGCTGCTAATAAACCGTTGTCTGTCATTGTCGCTCAATGCAGATAATACCCAATCGATAATCGGCTGGTCATCGTCAAATAACCCTTTTACCGGTGGCCAGTCAGAGGGTTTTAATTGCCTGTGATTAGCAATGTCGGGTTTATTAAGATTGATAAACAATTGTGAATGCATGGCTGGGTATTTCATGATCCCAAGCAAGGTACGCCGCGTAAGATTCATCCCCCATGATGGAGTGTACGGTTCTAGGCGCGATAAAATTCTAAACGTTTGGCCATTACCTTCAAATCCACCGTGGTGGCGCATCATATAATTGAGCGCCACTTCACCGCCGTGTCCAAAAGGCGGGTGGCCAATATCGTGGGCTAAACAAATAGATTCAATCAAACTCATTGAATTCAATAAGGGTTTAAACTCAGGGTATTTACGCCTAAGTTGGGCGGTGATCCCGGTGCCTATTTGCGACACTTCTAATGAGTGAGTTAACCGGGTGCGATAAAAATCGTTCATGCCGACACCTAATACTTGGGTTTTAGCTTGTAAGCGTCTAAAGGCGGCAGAATGGAGTATACGTGCGCGGTCGCGCTGAAATGGACTGCGATGATCATTGCGACGTTGCTTGTCTTCACCTAATAGGCGCTGGTGCCAAATATTGTCTTGCTGTGTTGTGGTATCGGACATAAGGCTCCTTACAGCATTTGATTAATTTCGTCTAAATTCAGGGTAAAGCTTGGGATAAAACAGTCTCTAAAATAACGTACTGCAGGGTTAGGGTTATCGTCTAACATGTGCTCCAAACGTTTGCGGGCACTGTTAAACTCGCTGTTTCCTGCTTTGTGTTCTTCTAAGCATTTTAAATAGGCGCACAGAGTGTCGGCGGCTTTAACGATGGCTTTATATTGCGGATCGGCTTCTTGGCTAATAAACAAACTGCGATAATCGTCTTTAAATTCATCAGGAACCATTTCCAGCATGCGTTGTTCGGCAATGGCTTCAATTTTTTTATATTCAGCTTCGATTTCTTTATTAAAGTACTTCACTGGAGTTGGTAAGTCACCGGTTAAAATTTCACTGGCATCATGATAAATCGCAATGGTTGCCGCTTGATTAGGGTCTAAATGGGTATCGAACTTTTTATTACTGATGATCACCAAAGCGTGTGCGACCATGGCAACTTGTAATGAATGCTCCTGAACGTTTTCACGGCGCACGTTATACATTAATGGCCAACGTTGGATTAACTTCATTCGGGCTAAATGGGCAAATAGATGACTCATGAGACTCCTTACTGCGCTCAATCAACAATAATCTGTATATCGTCAGCTTACCTGAGCTTTAGGATAAAAAAAAGCGACTGTTCAGTCGCTTATCTTTGTGTGATGTTGATTATTGGTGGTAATCATCCAGAAAATCACCAAACTCTACTAAGGCCTTGGTCAGGTCTTCTTTGTGCGGTAAAAATACAACACGTAAATGATCTGGCTCAGGCCAGTTAAAGGCGGTGCCTTGAACCAGTAATATTTTTTTGGACTTAAGTAAATCGAGTACTAGGCGTTCATCATCTCTAATATTAAACTTTTTCATGTCTAATTTAGGGAAGGCATACAAGGCGCCTTTGGGCTTTTTACAGCTCACTCCAGGAATTTGATTAAGCAGTTCGTACACTGCATCGCGCTGAATGGTTAATCTACCATTAGGAAGGATCAGTTCGTTAATTGACTGGTAGCCACCTAATGCCGTTTGTATTGCATGCTGGTTAGGCACATTGGCACATAAACGCATCGATGCCAGCATCTCTAACCCTTCAATATAGCTCTTTGCTGCTTTTAAATTACCGGACAACATCATCCAGCCTACACGGAAACCCGCCGCACGATACGCTTTTGATAAGCCGTTAAAGGTCACCGTTAAAATGTCATCAGATAACCGCGCAGCAGGAATGTGTTTTGCTTCGTCGTATAAAATCTTGTCGTAAATTTCATCAGCAAACAATATGAGGTCGTGTAGGCGACATAACTCGATAACCTGTAACAGCAATGCTTCGCTATACACTGCACCGGTTGGATTGTTTGGGTTAATTAACACGATGGCACGAGTGCGGCTGCTGATCTTACTTTTTATATCGTCTAAATCCGGAAACCAATCGGCTTCTTCATCACAGCGATAATGTACGGCTTTACCACCAGCTAAATTGGCCGCAGCGGTCCACAATGGATAGTCAGGCGAGGGGATGAGCACTTCATCGTCACTATTGAGTAATCCTTGCATGGCCATGACAATAAGCTCTGATACACCATTGCCGATATAGATGTCTTCAATATCAACACCAAAAATACCTTGTGCTTGATAATGTTGCACAATGGCTTTACGTGCTGAGAATAGGCCCTTTGATTCGCAATAGCCCTGTGCACTCGGTAAATTTAAAATCACGTCGCGTACGATTTCTTCCGGGGCTTCAAATCCAAATGGCGCCGGGTTACCGATGTTTAATTTTAAAATACGGTGACCTTCATCTTCTAAGCGACGGGCTTCTTTATGCACTGGTCCACGAATGTCGTAGCAAACAGAGTCAAGTTTATTGGATTTGATAATGGGACGCATACTACTCTCAATAACTAATTACGGCTTAAGTTAGCGAACCATAACGAATTTATTGATATTGTGGAAGAGGTAAACGAGCAAATTGAATAATAATATTAGTCGTTCATGCTGTTTTTGAACGTAATTAAGCCTTTGCTGTAGTGTTTTGTGCTGTTTTTGCGGTTTGTATTAGTATTTTTGTGGTGTTTAGAGACAAAAAAGCCAGCACGTATGCTGGCTTTCAGTTAGTTTACTTGAGTTATGGCTATTTCAACTGAAACTCAAGTTAACGCGCGATTAAACGCGCTTTTTGAACTCGCCGGTACGAGTGTCAATTTCAATTTTGTCACCCACTTTAACGAAGTCAGCAACAGTAACAGTACCACCACCAGTGATGGTCGCTGGCTTCATGACTTTACCTGAAGTGTCGCCACGAGCTGAAGGCTCGGTGTAGATAACTTCACGTACGATGTGAACCGGTAGTTCAACAGAAATAGCTTTGCCGTTGTAGAAAGTCACTTGACACTGATCTTCCATACCATCAACGATGTATGCAGCTGCATCACCTAGGTTGTCAGCTTCAACGTCGTATTGGTTGTATTCTTCATCCATAAATACATACATAGGATCAGCAAAGTAAGAATAAGTACAATCTAGACGTTCTAACACGATATCGTCTAACTTGTCTTCACCTTTAAAGGTTTGTTCAGTGCCAGAATCAAGCAATAAGTTTTTTAGCTTTAACTTAACGATTGCAGCATTACGGCCAGAACGAGTTGTTTCAGTTTTCTGAACAACCCATGGGCTGCCATCTAACATGATCACGTTGCCAGGACGGATTTCATGAGCAGTTTTCATTGTACTATTTCCTATATATATGGACTTTTTATATTTACAGAGCAGTATCTTAGCTATTTTTAACGAATTGAACTAGTCGACTCGCAAGATCTGCATCATTTAACGCGTTATTTGGCCAATTAATCGCATGTTGCTGTAATGGCAAAATAACAGAATTCAATTGTTGCCAGTGGTTAACCACGGCCTTTGCATCCCCTTGGTTGAAGGCCAAATTCACCTCAGTCCAAGTCGCTGCGATTTGTGCTGCGAGATTATCGCAGTAAATCCGCATAAAAGCTTGTAATTTTACTAGATGATAATCATCTTCTTGCGGATAGATATGCCAAATGAAAGGTTTGGCTGCCCATTGGGCCCGTAAAAATGAATCTTCCCCCCGCACAATATTAAAATCACAGCTCCATAGCAAGCGATCAAACCCTGTCTGATCGGTCATGGGTAAAATATGCAGCGTGAGATTTCCCATTTTAAATTGTTGACCGGGTATCAAATCGGTAACATCAACAGGTAAAAAAGGGGCTAAGCTGGTTAAACTACGACCTTTAGGAACTAGCGCGTGCATGGGTTTAGGTGAAGCTTGCCATTGGTTTATTAATGCAGTTAATGCTGCGCTCTCATAGCTGAACACACTAATGACGGTATCATTAACCCTAATGCCGCTTAAGCCAAGCTCTTCAAAAAGTCGCATTTTATTATTGGGGCTTGCTTGCCATTGATCTCGTTCATTAAAGAGGTTTTTTTCGCAAATTAAGCCGCCAGTTTTGTGGTTAAAACCAGGAAAATAAAACCACTTTTTGATTCCACTGGGTTGTGTAGAGGGTAAACCGTGGCAACCATCGACCCAATCTTCGGCACTTAAATATTCAAGGTTTAACCAGTGCGGCGCTGAGCTTTGCGGTTGTTTATGTAATCGTTCAATGACCCATTTTACCTGTTTAGGTAATTCACAGGCAAAAGCCTCAATGACCACTTCTCCAGCTACATACTCTATATCTAAAGGGGTATTCCATTGAAATATATTCACGCCATTAAAAGTTTGTTGGGCTAGCGTGGGGTCTAAGTTGGGCAAAATGTGCGAAAAACTGTGTAGGTCATCAACCCATAAATGCACTGGAATATGGTATTCTGCGGCAAGCTGTTTGGCTAAACGCCAGGTGACACCTATATCGCCATAGTTGTCGACTACCGTACAGAATATGTCCCAATGTTTTGTTGTTCGAGTGAGATTGCTTGTGGTCATTTATGTTATTTCAAATAGTAAAAAAGCGGCTATTGCCGCTTTTTTGTTGGCTAAGGCCAGAATTAGTCAGCTAATTCTGCTAAGCACATTTCTTCATAAATTTGCTTAACCCATGCATCTACACGTTCTTCGGTAAGCTCTGGCTGACGGTCTTCGTCGATACCTAAACCAACAAAATGTTTGTCGTCGACCATGCCTTTAGAGGCTTCAAAGTCGTAACCTTCTGTTGGCCAGTGGCCAATAATAATACCACCACGGGCTTCAACGATGTCACGGACCATGCCCATAGCATCTAGAAAGTATTCTGCGTAGTCTTCTTGGTCACCACAACCAAAAATGGCCACTAGCTTATCGGTAAAGTCGATTTGCTCAAGCTCAGGGAAAAAATCATCCCAATCACACTGTGCTTCGCCGTAATACCAGGTTGGGATGCCAAACATAAGCAAGTCGTATTCGGCGATTTGCTCTTTAGTGCTCTTAGCGATGTCTTTAACATCGAGCATGCTTTTACCCAGTTTTTTCTGGATCATTTTGGCTACAGCTTCGGTGTTACCAGTGTCGCTACCGAAAAAAAGACCTACAGTTGCCATTGTCTATCCTTTAAATATCTAGTTCGCGTTGTGCGATGTTCGAAAAACGTCTCAGTTGTCGAGTTGCTGTTGCAGAATAAATTCGATTAACTGGCTACGACTGATGTTACTGTCCAAAGCTTGTTGGTTCAAGGCATCATATAAATCTTGTGACACTTTTAACTCTATTCGCTTTAAACCGTTAGCGCGATCACGCTGAATTTGGTTTCGCTTATTGATCTTTAATTGCTGTTCCCGAGAAAGTGGGTTACTTCTCGGACGCCCGCGGCGTGTTTCAGTGGCAAAAAGGTCAATAGTCGTTCTATCTGTTGTTTCTTTTGCCATTGTATTTTAACCGATCCCAGAGCCTTCCCAGGTCATCTGTATAATACCTTTTGCAATAAACCCGGCACAGCCGAGAAATAACACTGCCCAAACAATATATCGACCAAATTTAGGGACATTACCTTGTTTAAGCACATCATGGATTGCCATACCGATAAAAAAGAATATCGCAGCAAAAAACAAGTTCAAACCAACGGCTTCAATTTGATCCATGTACTGATTTAACATATTTCTACCTTCGCGTTAGTCATGTCAGGCGAAAAGAGGGCGCGAATATATCACATCGTGTCAGAATTGGGTATGTGCAAAACAGTAAATTATTAAAATTTACTCTTGGTTTTGTTCAATAAACTCAGCCACGATACGATTAAATATCTCAGGCTTTTGAGCATGCAGCCAATGACCTGTGCCATTTAAGGTTTTTGCTGTGACCTGAGGAAATTGACGAACAATTTCATCGCGGTGTTCAGCGGTAACATAGTTTGAGTCACCGCCGCGTATAAACAGCGTTGGCTTGTCAAAATGTACATCAGCACTGATAGGCAAATCCCAGCCAATAATACGCTCGTAACCGTCAATTAGACCATCAAGGTTCATTTTCCATTCAAAGCCAGTGTCGGTACGCTGCAGGTTTTTCAGTAAAAACTGTGCGGTACCTTCATCGATGCCGCTGGCCAGCAAATGAGCCAATGCCGATTTACGACTGGTGTTTTGATCAAAGACTAAACTGGTGAGTCCGGCAAACACGGTTTGGTGTCGTGGCTCATAAGCCACAGGGGCAATATCTGCCACGACGAGGCTCTTTACTCGAGATGGGTGCAATAATGCCATGGCCATGGCGATTTTTCCGCCCATTGAGTGACCAACAATGTGGGCGCTATCAATGTGGAGTTGGTCAAGTAATTCAATCATCGCATTGGCAAGTGATGGGTAGTCCATCGTGTCCCAATGCTCACTTTGGCCATGGTTGGGTACATCGACTCGAATAACCTGATGGTTTTTTTCAAGCACACTGGCAAGATTTTTTAAGTTATCAAGGTTGCCAAATAACCCATGAATAAGCAGGACGGTTTCACCTTGGCCTTGAGAGACATAATGCATAGTGCGATAAACTCGTGACATCAAACAATGGGGCCGAATTTTGCGGTAATGAACACAGCAAATCAAGTTTTGATGACCGATGACATCAATTTTGCTGTAAATTTAAACGTGAGATACGAATTTTTTGTGAATATGTGCCATTAAATGATTTTGCCACTTTATTAGTAGGTTAAGCTTGGCTTACACTGAAGCCATATTTTTTGATCGCGCTAAATTATGTTGATCGGCGATCGCCTGTTTAACGTGTTATGCACTGACGTTAAGCCTAAGACAAATAGAAGAATAAGGATGACTCTGATGAAATACATTGAAATTGATGAAGAACTTTATCGTTTTATTGCCAGCAAAACGGAGCGTATTGGCGAGAGTGCTTCTGATATTTTACGTCGATTATTGCATTTATCAGTGGAAACCGTAGAGGTTGATTTACCAAAAGCGATTAGTGAACCCAGCCTTGAAGCGGATCCGGCTGAAGCAGCGGAAGCTGAAACTCAGCGTAATGCGTTATTTAATCAAGCCAAAGCTGCTGTTGAGAAAGTGATGGCAGTACAAGCACAACCTGAGGATGTGACTCACACTGTAGACGCAGTGACTGAGATTGACTTCAAATCAATTGTTAATGAACATTTATTAGCCCAACAAAAAGGCGCAGTTGGCCGTTTTATGTGGTTACTCGCTAATTTACAGGCGGCAACCGGCAGCGATTTTAATAAAGTGCTCGATATTCAAGGTAAAGGCCGTTTGTATTTTGCTCGTTCTAAGCAAGCGTTACTGGATTCGAGTCAATCATCGAACCCGAAAGAAATCGGTGCCAGCGGGTTTTGGGTCACAACGAATAATAATACCGCCAAAAAACAAAACATTTTTACTGAGGTATTGGAGCATTTAGGTTGCGACAGTGAGTATGCCCGCACCATTGCAGAATATATTTAAGCTTTTAAGTTTGTCATCAATTTTCGTTTACTCATAGGAGACCACTTGTGGCCATTCATCAACGCGCAGGACAGCAAGCTTTACAAACGGATTTAGTGAATATTCCTAAATTGATGAGTCACTATTATCGTATTATTCCCAACGTGGAAGACGTACTACAAAAAGTGACATTTGGTACATCAGGCCATCGAGGTTGTGCATTTAACGCCAGTTTCAATCAAAACCACATTTGGGCGATAGCCCAAGCGGTAGTGGATTATCGTCAAGCTGCGGGGATTACTGGGCCAATGATTGTGGGTTTTGACACTCACGCCTTGTCTTATGCAGCATTTATGTCTGTGGTTGAAGTATTGACCGCTAACCAGGTAAAAGTACTCATCCAAAAAGAGGATGGGTTTACCCCAACGCCTGTGGTGTCGCAAGCTATTGTTCGTGCTAATGCGGCTAAGCCATCGGGTTTAGTGGATGGATTGATTATTACGCCCTCTCACAACCCTCCGCAAGATGGCGGCATTAAGTATAATCCGCCCCATGGTGGCCCTGCAGAAGGTGACATCACTAAAGTCATCGAAGCTAAAGCAAATCAATATCTTGCAGAACAGTTAACCGGCGTTAAAAAGGTCAATTATGGCGTGGCGGTTAAATCGGGTTGGATTGATGAGGTTGATTTTATTGCGCCCTACGTTGAGTCACTTGCCCAAGTGATTGACATGGAAGCCATTAGTAAAGCCAATATTCGCTTAGGTGTTGACCCTTTAGGCGGCTCAGGTATTTATTACTGGGAGCAAATTGCTACTCAATATGGTCTTGATATTACCTTAGTAAATGACAAGGTTGACCCAACCTTTGGCTTTATGCCGCTGGATAAAGACGGAAAAATCCGTATGGATTGCTCGTCGCCTTATGCCATGGCTGGTTTGCTGGCACATAGCGAAAGTTACGATCTTTGTGTCGGTAATGACCCTGATTATGACCGTCACGGTATTGTGTGCCCAGGCTTTGGTTTAATGAACCCTAACCATTATTTAGCCGTGGCCATTGATTATTTAATGACACATCGCCCTCAGTGGAGTGAGTCGTTAGCCGTAGGTAAAACTTTAGTGTCAAGCGCGATGATTGACCGTGTGTGTCATGCGCTAGGTCGCCAGTGCTTAGAAGTACCAGTGGGGTTTAAATGGTTTGTTGATGGTTTAGCCCAAAGCACGATTGCTTTTGGCGGCGAAGAAAGTGCAGGGGCGGCGTTTTTAAAGCGTGATGGCACTACTTGGTGTACTGATAAAGACGGCTTTATTTTAGCGTTACTGGCGGCTGAAATGTTAGCAGTGACTGGAAAAACACCGGCACAACGGTATAAAGAGTTAACCGATCAATTTGGTGAGAGCTTCTATACCCGTATAGACAGCCCAATTAGCCTGAAGAAAAAAGCCAAGTTTGAATTGCTCAACGCCGACAGCTTTACTGATACAGAGCTCGCCGGAGAAGCCATTACGGCGATCTTAAGCCATGCTCCGGGTAACAATGCTGCTATTGGTGGGATTAAAGTCACCACCGAAAACGGCTGGTTTGCGGCGCGCCCATCTGGCACCGAAGCGTTATTTAAAATCTATGCTGAAAGCTTTATTAGCCAGCAACATCTTGATGACATTATTGCTCAAGCGCAAACCATGATTGATTCGGCTTTAAAAGGTTAGGTTTAATCGGTGTGTGACTCACAGTAATTTTTAAAGCGAAAATAAAAAAGCACTGAATAATCAGTGCTTTTTTGTGCCTAATAAAGAAGGTTATGCAAGATCGAATCGATCAGCATTCATCACTTTAGTCCATGCGTTAACAAAGTCTTTTACAAATTTCTCTTTGGCATCGTCTTGGGCATACACTTCAGCGTACGAGCGTAAAATAGAGTTTGAACCAAACACCAAGTCAACACGAGTTGCAGTCCACTTCACTTTATTGGTGCCACGTTCAACAATGTTGTACAGGTTCGTGCCGACAGGTTTCCAACTGTAAGACATGTCAGTCAAATTGACAAAGAAGTCATTTGATAACACACCCACATTGTCGGTAAATACACCGTGTTTTGTGTTGTCGTAGTTAGTGCCTAATACACGCATACCACCTACTAATACCGTCATTTCGTGAGCGGTTAAGCCCATTAATTGAGTACGGTCTAGCATCATCTCTTCTGGCTGTACGACATAGTCTTTCTTTTGCCAGTTACGATAAGCGTCGTGTAGTGGTTCTAACACTTCAAATGACTCAACATCAGTTTGTTCTTGTGTGGCATCACCACGACCGGGTGAAAATGGGACTGTGACATTCACACCAGCCGCTTTCGCAGCTTGTTCAACTGCTGCGGTGCCGCCTAGTACAATCAGGTCTGCCATGCTCACTGGTTTACTGAAACCAGCTTGGACGCTAGCGAGTGCAGCAAGCACTTTTTGTAGCCTTGCGGGTTCGTTACCTTGCCAATCTTTTTGTGGTGCTAAACGAATACGAGCACCATTTGCGCCACCACGGTAGTCTGAACCGCGGAAAGTACGTGCGCTGTCCCAAGCGGTAGCCACTAACTCAGCAACGCTCAACCCTGTGGCTAAGATGTTAGCTTTTAAGTCACTGACTTCTTGCTCAGTTAAGCTGTAGTCCACTTGTGGTACAGGGTCTTGCCAAATTAACTCTTCTGCTGGTACATCTGGGCCTAAATAGCGTGTTTTTGGCCCCAAATCACGGTGCGTTAATTTAAACCAAGCGCGGGCAAATACGTCAGAAAAATAAGCTGGATCTTTATAAAAACGCTCTGAAATCTCACGGTATTGTGGATCCATCTTCATCGCCATGTCGGCGTCGGTCATCATGGGTTCAACTTTTATTGACGGATCTTCAACGTCTGCTGGCTTGTGCTCTTCCTTAAGATTAACTGCCTTCCATTGCCATGCACCTGCAGGGCTTTTGGTGAGTTCCCAATCATAATTAAGCAGTAATTCAAAGTAACCGTTATCCCATTGTGTTGGGTGTGTGGTCCATGCGCCTTCGATACCACTGGTGACAGTGTCACGGCCAATACCACGACTGGTTTTGTTGATCCAACCTAAACCTTGTTCTTCTAGATCTGCACTTTCTGGATCTGGCCCTAAATTTTCAGCGCGGCCATTACCATGTGCTTTACCTACTGTGTGTCCACCCGCGGTTAAGGCAACGGTTTCTTCGTCATTCATTGCCATACGCGCGAAGGTAATGCGGATATCGTGTGCGGTTTTGATTGGGTCTGGGTTACCGTCAACCCCTTCAGGGTTAACGTAAATCAAGCCCATCATTACTGCGGCAAGCGGGTTTTCAAGGTCACGCTCACCAGAATAACGGCTGTTTTCAGAACCGCTTGGTGCCAGCCATTGTTTTTCTGAACCCCAGTAAATGTCTTTTTCTGGGTGCCAAATATCGGCTCGTCCACCAGCAAAACCAAACGTTTTTAAGCCCATCGATTCATAGGCAACGGTACCGGCTAAAATGATTAAGTCAGCCCATGACAGTTTGTTGCCGTATTTCTTTTTGATGGGCCATAAAAGACGACGAGCTTTATCTAAGTTGCCGTTATCTGGCCAGCTATTGAGAGGAGCAAAACGTTGGTTACCTGTGCCCGCACCGCCACGTCCATCTGCAATACGGTAGGTACCTGCTGAATGCCAAGCCATACGGATCATCAAACCACCATAATGTCCCCAGTCGGCAGGCCACCAGTCTTGGCTTTCGGTCATTAATGCGGTGAGATCTTGTTTTACAGCGGCAAGGTCTAATGATTTAAAGGCTTCGCGATAGTCGAAGTTTGGATCCATTGGATCAGATTTGCGGTCATGTTGATGAAGAATGTCGAGGTTAAGTGCGTTCGGCCACCATTCCATTACATCGCTGGCGACTGAAGTATTGCCGCCGTGGTTTACTGGACATTTACCTTGAGTGTGTTGTGCTTTTTCCATGAGATTTTCCTTTATCACTAAAATAGCTTAAACGATAAGCAGCATTGGATTACTTTTTTAGGCTAACTGACTGTGATTACGAATTAAAGCGACATTTATCTATCTGTTTAATCGGTTTTGCTAATACACAAGGCCGTCACGAGATCAGCAATGTTCGATTAATAATAGAACAGTTTTAAAATGAATAGATTAAAGAATTATGTGAGCTTAAAGCGTGATCTATATCATTAAAGATTTGGATGTTGAGTAAAGTTTTGTCAATGAATGTTGATGAAAAGGGCAGAGATAAATCATGTGGTGCCGGTTATTTCTCGCACCACACGAGGACTATTTGAGGGATTATAAATACTTAATCCAAGCTTGTTGACTGGCCTGTTTATAAGCACTAAATCGCTTAACGGGATAATATAACAGGACCATTAACGTTAAGGCGATGAGCCATACCCAGGCCATATTATCAACACCTAGCAGTTCACCGTGGTTGGCACCGATAATATATGTACTGATCCCATAAAGTAGCAACAATACATACAAATGCAGAATATAGAAAAACATGGGTACCGAGCCAAATGTCATTAATACCTGGCCAAGTTGATTGTTTAAGCGCTCAAAACCCACTAGAGCAATAAACATTACGCCAAGGGTTATCAATAAAAAACTTAACGAAGGAGGGTACTTGGTTAAGTTAAATACCGACATTAAGGTTTCACCCATGTTGCTGCCTATTTGCCAGGGTAGCGTTTCGCCATATATATTGCCGCCACGTAAAATAATAAACAACACTAAGCAGCCTATACCTAACTGAAGTAATTGCCGTTGTCGTTTGCTGGCGATAGATGACTTGGCAAAGATAGGACCTGCAGCATAACCCAATAAAATCACGCCCATCCAGGACAGGGCTGGATAGCTGATTTTAATTTTGACTATGCCATCGGCAATTAAATAGCCGCGATCGTGCAAAATGGTCCACAGGCTGTAGCCCCATTCATGTGGCATAAATTGAATTGGGGTTAATAGGTTATGACCAAATACAATCGTAAACCCTATTAGCGCCATGATGGGACGCGGTAAATGAATTAACGCAGCCAAGGTGAGCATGCTTAGACCGATGACCCAAATAACCTGTAGCCATAGTGTGTGATAGTTACCCATCCATGAAACATTGATCACCAGTATTTCAAGACCAATAAGAAACAGGCCACGTTTAATTAAAAACTCCCGCGCAGAACGAGGTTTGAGCGGGTTGCGATTGGCATAGAGCCAGGCAGAGACGCCGGTTAAAAATACAAACACAGGTGCGCAAAAGTGTGCTGCAAATCGGCTAATAAATAATTCCCATGAGGTCGTACTTAACTCCATAGGATCGCTCACCTGCATGTGCAGGTAAAAACGTTCACGAACATGATCAAGGAGCATAATTAACATCACCGCGCCGCGCATCATATCAATGCTGGATATTCGTTTAGCTTTAGTTGCGCCATTCATTACTTTTTGGGGTTGATTAGCATTCATAAGAGACACTCACTTTCACTTTGCGCTGTTGGCAAGGTAAAGCGCGCTGGCCGAACATCAGGTTGGCCTCGCGTTGTATAGATGTTGGCAATTTAAAGTGGAATTGCATTATACGGCCAGCAGCAACGGCATCAATAGGGGAATATTGTTGGTTTATAAAGTGTTTCATTTTATCTCCAATAAGTAACACACCTCGTCTTGCTCAGCAGTGAGGTGAGTTATGCAAATAGACTCATCGCGAGTAGTTACATTTTGGTCTATCGAGCATTAATTGGTGGAGCGCGGCAGCGGGAGAATATCGTAAATAAAGGGCTTAAACCGATGAGTTTTGGTGGGGAGCACACATAAGATTGCACTTGAATGAGTACAACAAACGAATGAGAGGTCAAGGCACTTTGAAGTTGGTGTAATGACGAACAGTATGCGCTATGGTGAGTTGTTGAGTCGTTAATATGGCTAATACTGTGAATCGATGATCCCACAGAGAGCAAAACCACCATCACAATAAGCCACAGTGTTAATATTTGCTTGTTGATCTTGTGATATGCCAATGTCAGTTCTCCTAACGCCAAGCCGAGATTGTAAGTGACATGCATTTACATTAGCAATGGCGAACACAAACTTTTACACCTTGTCTCAACATGTGCTTTATTATTGTGCAATAGGGTAAATGATGTGGTTTTTTGCATGGTGTAGGGCGATGATATTGATTCAACGTATTATTTAAGCCTGTCGTGTTAAACAACAATGCAGCCAAGTGTTAACTAAGCTGCATTGATAAAGTGTTGGCACATTGAACGAAAACGATTGTTTTTTTGTTGGATTTAGCCTCGAGAACCAAATAACTTATGTTCAATAATGGCTTTAGCGACAACATCGGGCACAATTGATTTCCACTCTTCTTGGCCGCGACAAATTTGCTGTAAAATTTCGCGCGAATAAATACTGAATAACTCAGGGTTACTGTTTTCGATACTGGTAATAAAGCCATTATCAAGTAAGTGGCGGTAGAGGTAGCGTAAATTGTTAGGTACGCTGACAGTGGTGAGGTCGTTGATTTCACCTTTTTCGTTCTTTTCAGGGTAAACAAATAAGCGCGTATTGTCTGGAAACAATTTACCAAAACCTTCTAAAATGCCACCTTCTAAACCGCGATAAAACTCTTCATCAAAAATTTGTTTTACGTTGATCATCCCAACCACAATGCCAATCTGTAATTGCGTGTACTGGCGGAAATAAGCGCGTAATGAAAAATAACGTGTATAGTCTGAAATCATCACGTTGTACCCTAAGATATTGAGTAACTTAACACGTTCCATAATGTCTTTTTCAGACATGTTGGCATCTTTACCATGTAGGTCATTCAACGAGATTTCGGCAATCAAGACGGTATTTTTATTGTTAACCCCATCAAGTAGGGTAAAGGCTTTAAGGCCTTGTTCAATCATGTCTACATTAAGGTTGGTCACTGGTTTAAATGATCCACGAATGGTCAGAACGTTCTTTTTGTAAAGCATGTCAGCGGGAACGGCAACGCTGCCATCGGCTTTAAACATAATTGCACGGGTTTTCCAGCTGCGAATAAGGTGGATATTTTTGGCTTGGTTATCAACATCTTCAAAATATGGGCCTTGAAAATCAATGCTGTCTATCTCGATGCGATTGGCTTTCATGTTGTCGGTTAAAGAGTCGATGATTTTCTTAGGGTCTTCAAAATAATAGTAGCTAGCATAAATAAGGTTTACCCCTAAAATACCCAAGGCTTGTTGCTGCGCTTCTGCGCTATCATCAAACATACGCACATGCACCACAATATTAGATGGTTCAGCACCTGGGTACATTTGGATCCGAACACCACACCAAGCATGGCACTCGTTTTTGCGATTAAAGCTTTTCGCCGCCACGGTGGCGGCATAGGTAAAGTAACGTGATGATTTAGAACGCACAGCACCTACACGGTCAACAACTAAGTCAAACTCTTGTTCCATCATGGCAAGCACACGCGCTTTACTGACATAACGGCCATCTTCTTGAACGCCATAAATAGCGTCTGAGAATTTCATATCGTAAGCAGACATGGTTTTAGCGATTGTTCCTGCAGCAGCACCTGCCACAAAAAAATTACGTGCAACTTCTTGCCCTGCACCAATTTCAACGATGGTGCCGTATTTTTTTTCATCTAAATTTAGGCGAAGGGCTTTTTCTTTAGTGCCACGTGAACTGACTTGCTTATCCATATTTTCTCCACACGATGTACGTCTAACTTAGTTTCTGACAGCAATGGTATAGCACCCGTGAATCTCTGTCAGTGTTAGATTGAAATTATTGAGTTTTTATTGATATCGATACCACGATGTTTAGCTTAATTACGCGGTACATCCATCATTGTTTGTAAAAATACTGCTGAAAAAGGCGCTTTTTGTTGTTTTTTAATTTGTGGGCTTAAACCATTTTCAATCAACACAAATAAGTAGTCGTGACCATTGCTGGCTTTGATTTTACCCGCAAGGTTAGCCACGCCTAACATGCTCCCCGTTTTGGCAAACACATGGTTTTTCAATGGTGACTTATTAAAGTAGCGTTTATAACGTAAGGTGCCGCTAACCCCTGACTCAGGCAAGGTGTCGAGTAAAAAGTGATATTCAGGGTTTTGATAAACCGTGGTCAAAACATTTAATACTTGCTGGGCACTAAGCAGGTTATAGCGCGATAATCCTGAACCGTCCGCTAAATTGGCATCGGCCAAATCGATGCCTAATGAATACAAAATGGCTTTCATGGCTTGGCTACTGCGAGCAAAGTCACTGGGTGCTTGATAATAAGCTTCGCCCACTTTTTTTAATAAGCTGTCTGCGATTAAATTGTCCGATTTTAACAACATGGTCGACAGCAAGTCCGTTAAGGTTTCAGAGTGATGGCTGGCAATCACATAATGTTGCCCAGCAGTAGGTGTTATTTGGCTTCGGCTGAGCACCATAGGCGCCTTGTGCTGTATTCCAAGGGCGGTTAATTGTTTGTCGACGATGTTTTTGGCATAAAGAGCTGGCTCTGTAATGGCAATGGCCAAAGGCAAGGATTTAGCACCGACATGGCAACCGCTAAGGTGATAACGGTTGTTGTCAAAGCGGCTTAAGGTTAATTGGCACGCCGGTTGACTATTTGCTTGGGCATATACAGAGCCTGTTGGTGCCAACTTGTATTGAGATTGGGCCACAACAGGGTTGATAAAGTAGGCTTCATTGGTGATTTCAATCGGGCGGTTGCTTATCATCTTAATCGTGGCCGTTTTATCGTAACCTGTAGTTGATAAACGGCCGTAAACGCAATTTTTATCTATGATAAACGGTGATATTGGCGCAGCATAACAAATGCCTAAATCATCCCAGACCCAGCCAGGTGCTTGCAATTGGTTGTCTTGCTCACTGACTAAAATAATCTCTCCGCTCAACTTGGTGATACCTAGGTTGCTCAGTGATGCTAATAATTGTTGTAAGTCTTGATACTCAAGCGTGGGGTCACCACTAAATTCGATGTATATATCCCCTTGAAATACCCCATTTACAACCTGTTGCTTATCGATGGGGTGCTCTGAGTATGTACTGAGTTGAGTTTGATAGTAAAATCCTTGACCTAATTGTTTTGTTGCGGCGAGCGCGGTAAGCAGCTTTTGGATACTGGCTGGCTGCATGAGCGACTGGTTGTTGTAACTAAATACTGCTTGTTGAGTGGTCATGTCCCACACGCTAATGCCCAATTGCGAATAGGCTGGTTTAAGTAACTGCAACATATCGTCGAGATATTGAGTTGCAGCGAGCTCAGAAGGGGCTTGAGTTGTTGAGCTTGATACTAAACTCGGCGGAATGACGATTTCAGCGCTTGCCTGATTAATCACCCCACATATTAGACTTACGCCTAGGACTGGGCGAGCTAACGCATAAACTAAACCTGTAAGATGTTTACAAAGAGAGCGGGGTGACGCCGTTAATAACGTTAAATACATATCGGCCTACAACTTATCATAAGAAGGATTATGTTCAATCTGTGTTCGGTGTAAATCTATTTTAGCTTAACAAAGCAATCGCTGATATGGCTATGAGGTTGGCGAATAAAATATATTGTTGTGGTCAATACAGTGAATGTTTCAGTAGACCCAGTACAATGAAAATGACGGTAGGTGTCGTCATCTACCAATCAAAGTCATTTGAAGCCGTAATGGGGGGGGCACAGCCCCGAAGGGCGAATTTATCAGCGTGGTCTTCTTTGTTGCATTGCCTTAAAAGGGAATCACCATTCTTTCAACAATGTGCCTCAAACTGAACTGTCTGAGTGGCTCTGATTGATCACAGAATTTATGGAAATGGTATTACTTGAGGAGTGCGGAGAGACTTGCAGCGTTTATGCTATAACGCCTTACTTGTTTTTGTCTCAAACAATCCTCACTGACAAAATGAGAGTTGTGCTAACTTTGAGCAATTTATCCAGTATAGAGGGTGCTCGTTAAGCAAGCAGATGGACAATATTTTAGCGTTATCGCCCGTTTTTCGAACAAAGAAGGTCACAAAAAGCGCCTTTAAGTAAGAAACACCTTGCTCATCACGTTGTTAGTCGGTAATTTCTATCAGCTAAATTATGCGCTGAAACGAACATGAGATTCGAGTCACCCCGCTTTTAAGGTGCTTTTGCGGTTGCCCTAAGTACTCGTGTTATTTGTAAAGCCAAAAAAATATCGTAACCAAGTTGACACATCAACAACGAATTTTTGATTGATGGTTAACTTGTTGCAGATTAAAAATGATGTCAATGAAAGGGCAAACACAGGCGTATAAGTGAAACCCTTTCCTGTGCTGTTTGTTCATTTTATTATTGTATTGCGATGGTCACCCATTTTAAGGAGGATGCCTTGCTGGATAAGCTAGGTGGTATTGCGCTAAAAGCTGATGCTGTTTCTTGGTTACTTAATCCGAAAGATTTTAAGCAAGCCTTATTAGCTAAAATCGAGTCTGCAACATCTTCAATTTATATTGCCGCATTATACGTCGAAGACGATGAAGCTGGCCGTGAAGTCTTGCATGCATTATTAGCCGCTAAAGCACGCCAACCAGATTTAGACATCAAAGTATTAGTGGATTACCATCGTGCACGACGTGGCTTGATTGGCCATAAAGGCGACAGCGGCAATTACATTCTTTATCGCAACTTGATGGCCGAAGCTGAGCACCCATTTGATATTATTGGTGTACCTGTTAAGTCGCGTGAGTTTATGGGCGTTTTACACCTCAAAGGTTTTATCATTGATGATGCGGTCATATACAGTGGTGCCAGCATTAACAATATTTACTTGCAACAAAAAGACAAATACCGTTTTGATCGTTATCACGTAATCGAGAGTGCAGAATTAGCTCGCTGTATGCGAGACATGATCAAACAACACATTACCAGTGACTCTGCTGTGAGTGTGTTGAGTCATGCTGCTGCTAATGAAATCAACCCTGAAAAACACGATATTAAGACATTCAAACATCGTTTATCTCAGGCTAGTTATCAGTACCAATCCACGACAGTTGGCAATCGGGTTACACCTTTAATTGGTTTAGGTCGTAAAAATAACCAGTTGAATAACACTGTGATTAAAATGGTTGAAACATCTAAAGAGCACTTGTTTATTTGTACGCCGTATTTTAATCCTCCCGCAGTGTTGAGCAGGGCGTTAACCAAACACCTTCGTGCAGGTAAAAAGATTGATATTGTGGTAGGCGACAAAACAGCAAATGATTTTTATATTCCGCCAGAGCAAGATTTTTCGACCATTGGTGCATTGCCTTACATGTATGAACAATCGTTACGCAAATTTGCCAAACGCCAACAATGGGCTATCGAAAATGGCCAGTTGAATATTCATTTATGGAAAGACGGTATTAACAGTTTCCATTTAAAAGGTATCAGTGCCGATAACCGTAAACACTTGATCACAGGTTCAAACCTTAATCCTCGAGCTTGGGCGTTAGATTTAGAAAATGGCTTGTTGTTGCATGATGAATCGGGCTGTTGGAAAGCGTCATTTATTGCCGAACAGCAGCATATTTTGTTGCACACTGAACGCTTATTTCATTACAGCCAAATAGATACGCTACGTAAATATCCAAAGCCAGTGAAAAAGATCATGAACCGTATCCGTCGTTTAAAAGCTGACTTTTTATTGCGGCGTATTCTATAGTTCTCAGTGTATAATCCGTATTTATCATTCATCACCTTTATGGTGATGAATTTTTTTCACTTCAGAGTTTTTTATGACCCAAGTTGTTAGTCAAAACCCAAAAGCGCCTATCCATGCAGTTCATCGCCTGCATGCATACCGTAAGTCACTTTCAACTAAGGCGTTTGGTGCGAGAGGAAAAAAACTTATTCGCTGTGAATTATGTTTGTTGGGTGAATTATTTTGTACCTGTAAACATCGGCAATATTTGACAACGCAAGTCAGTTTTATGTTGATTATGTATAATGATGAAGTGTTAAAACCCACTAATAGTGGTCGTTTAATTGCTGATTTAATTCCTGATACTCATGCCTTTTTGTGGACCCGTACCAACACTGACCAACAAATGTTGGCACTTTTAGAAGATCCACACTATCAACCTTATTTAGTGTTTCCGCAGCAATACATTGAAAATCAGCAACCTGTGGTGAATCAAATTATGCCGCAAACATTATTACAACCAAGTGATAAGGTTAAAACTCCCTTATTGGTGATGTTAGATGGCAGTTGGCGAGAAGCCATTAAAATGTATCGTAAAAGCCCATATTTACATCAAATGCCAGTGTTGTCCTTTGCGCCAGAAACCTTAGCCACTTATGCGTTGCGTAAAGGCAGTCATGATTTTCAATTAGGTACCGCTGAAGTGGCGTCATTAGCATTAACTGCGGCACACGAGCCACAAAACGGCTTAGCACTTTCTGCTTGGTTTGATTTGTTTGTAGAGTCGTCGTTGCTTGGGCGTAATCGTCGAGCAAAAGAAACCTTAACCCCAATAGAACACTACATTAGTGCATTTACTGATGCGCTTACGGCGAGTCGGCAACAAAAAGACTAAATCGTAACCCCTATTTGCATATTGTCCGCTTTTACGGGATGCTAAATAATAGGTATTGCGGTTTTGGATTCATTTATCAATAAGGACTGTGTAGCTGAATTATGGAAGACTTGCTCAACGCTCGATCACAACAAAGCGCGACAAAATTGATGATTTTATACCGGCTTGAACCAGGGTGTTTAGGCCCTGATGGTGTCGATCACATTGTCACTTTTTGCCAATTAGCTGAGCGGGCCTTAGTGCAGTTAAACGCCGATATTTGTCAGTGGTTTTTAGCTCCTCGTTTTGATAAGTCTCTTATTGAATTTCAATACAGTTTGGCTGGTAAAGTGTTGTCTCATGACAAAGCCGTTAAGTTTGTTGCGTCTTTTGACCAGGATCTTGATGTAATTGAGGCGCAATTTGAAGACAAGCTTACTTTGCTGATTAATCAATACATCGCTCGTAAAGCCGCTCCTTAATTCGTTCATTTCTCTTTCGCTTAACCCTATGATGTGTTGGGTTTTATCACCATTATTCGGGATTATTTATGTCAAACATGGCCCCAAACACAGATACACACCAAGGTATTCACTCCCTAAACCTACACCAATTATTACAACAACAGTTTAACTTTGATCATTTTCGTTCTGGCCAACAGGCGGTGATTGAAACCATTTTAGCTGGCCAATCAGCGTTAGCGATTTTTCCGACGGGTTCGGGTAAGTCTTTGTGCTATCAATTTTGTGCGCAACAATTACCGAATTTGACCTTGGTGATTTCACCATTACTGGCGTTAATGAAAGATCAGTTGGCATTTTTGGCCAGTAAAGGCATTGCTGCTGCCAGTATTGACTCCAGTTTGACCTACGAGCAAACCCAACAAGTGATGCGAGATGTACGCGACAAGCGAACTCGGATTTTAATGGTGTCAGTTGAGCGTTTTAAAAATGAGCGCTTTAGGCAATTTTTACATTCTGTACCGATTTCATTATTAGTGGTCGATGAAGCCCATTGTATTTCTGAGTGGGGCCATAATTTTCGTCCTGATTACTTAAAAATACCGCAGTTTTGTCAGGCATTTTCAATTCCACAAACATTGTTACTGACAGCAACGGCCACGGCACAAGTGAAGCATGATATGGCATCGCGCTTTGGTTTAACGCCTGCGCAAATTATTCAAACCGGCTTTTACCGCGCTAACCTTGATTTGTCGGTATTGGCGGTTAGCCAGCAAGAGAAAAATGATCAATTAGTCAATTGCGTTAATTATTATGCTAACAATGGCCAAACGGGTGCCGGAATTGTGTATGTCACCCTACAACAAACCGCAGAAGATGTGGCGCAAGTATTAATTAATCAAGGGATTAACGCTCAAGCATATCATGCGGGTATGGAGCAAGCGTCACGGCAAAGTATTCAACAGCAATTTATGGACAATCAGGTTCAGGTTATCGTTGCGACTATTGCTTTTGGTATGGGGATTGATAAGTCGGATATTCGTTTTGTTATCCATTATGATTTACCTAAATCGATTGAAAATTACAGCCAAGAAATCGGTCGAGCAGGGCGCGATGGGCAATTGTCTCATTGTGTAACGTTAGCCAATTTGGACGGATTAAATACGGTAGAGAATTTTGTCTATGGTGATACGCCAGAGCCCGAAAGTATTGAGCAATTGCTTGAAATCATTGTCGATGAAACGGAGCAAGGGCGCTGGGAAGTACAAGAATTGCCATTATCTACAGCCTGCAACATACGAAGCTTGCCGTTAAAAACGCTGTTTGTGCAATTAGAGCTACTTGGGGTGATTAGCCCAAGTTATGCGTATTTTGCCGATTTTAAATACCGTTTTGTTGAAGACAAGCAAACAATCTTGAATCGTTTTAATGCCGAACGGCAGGCTTTTTTAAGCGAGGTCTTTGAACACACTCAATTTAAAAAGATATGGGGCCAATTAGATTTTGATAGTTTATACCAACAATATGGCGCCGAGCGGCAACGTGTTGTGGCGGCATTAGAGTATTTAGCGGAGCAGCAGCTGATTATTCTTGAAACAAAAAAAATCACTCAAGTGTATAGCGTTAATCAACAGGCGTTAACCGATCCAGCAAAAGTGCAGGCCTTAAGCTTACAGTTAAGTGACTATTTTACTGATAACGAGCGCAAAGAAATGGTACGTATTAGTCAGTTGGTGGCATTTTTTGAACTCGACACTTGTTTAAGTGCATCATTGGCAGAATACTTCGATGATCAAGCTGCACCTAAATCATGTGGTCATTGCAGTGTTTGTCGCGGCCAAATTGCGGTATTATCTAAACAAGCGTTAGCTCCATTACCAGACTCAGCTAACGTTGCTACATTGCTTGCGCCATTACACCAAGTGGCCCAGGCTAAATCGTTACCCACTGTGACTGTTGCGACACAGGCTAAATTTCTTGCTGGTATGGTGATGCCAAGATTTAGCCGCTTAAAACTGAAACAGTTAGACGGCTTTGGTCGTTTTAGTGCTTATCGATATCAAGATATTCTGGCTGCTGTTAACAAGGTGAATTCATGAAACCCGTTCCTGAAGCATTATTAAAAAAACACGCCAATTTAGTTCAAAGTGAAGGGGTCACTGTGGTGTCCCATACCCAACGAGATGTGGGTGATTGGGTATTGCAAACCTTGATGATAGAAGATTGCGATGTGCCATTTAAGTATAAACGTCCTAAGCGCTTTAAAAGCTTGCAGGGTCAAAAGGTCAACCTCATTTATTATCCTGCCAAAGAATCCGTGGCGGGATTTGAAATTGAAGTCATGCAAGTGGTCCGGGTAAGACGTTACTAAGTGCTGTGCCTGCGCTGCTAGTTATATACTTAAGGTTTCATCTTGCTGATAAGTACTCAGCTTTAAATGATGACACGCACTCGTCTGTCATCGTTGTTCCAGCGGGCATCATTTTCAATATTCATTTTAACGATGATTTATCGCTAAATGGCGGTCAGCCTTAAATGAGTAAACGGCTTTCTATTGGACGCTATACTCAAATTCACTCGCTACTCGCCAAATACGGTAACGTAACTGAGCGTCTTTAGGTAGATAAAAGACCTTCGGTAAACGGCTATCGTATGCTTGTTTAAGGCTGTCATTGAGGACGACAAATTGCGCGGTCTTGGCATCTGTGCACATCATTTTGGTATTTGGTCCTTCCATCATGCTGTTCACTTGATAATAACGATAGCCCCAACCATCGAGCGACAGAGTTATAATCTCACCCAATAACTTTACCTTGTTGCAATCGACCAGTTTGTTTTGACCCACCTGAATTTCAATTAAGTACTCTGACTCATTGTTTAGCTTAGGCAGGGTTAAGATGTGCTGTACCATATTGCCTTGAGGGGCAGGAAACATGTTAGTGTTTGCTTGAGGCTGATAGTTTTCTTCAGTCATCACGCTGGTTTGCACAGTGAGTGTGTTTAATTTGTCGAGATTGGTTTTAGGTGTGGCTTGACTTGCCAATGACACGCTAGCGATAAGCAAGCTGGCTGCCATCATTAATGGCTTACATCGTAGGGTTGTGCGCATTGTTGTTACTTCCTTATTGAATATGAATACAGAGTAAACGACTGAGACGGGTAAAAGGGTTATTCTGATTAATTTATTTTGTGACTAAAGTTTGCTTAAAATTAACATCTCTAATTGAGTTTAGTGAATAAGTATGACATAACATACTGATAACCTTTGACACATTGTATTCATCATAAGGTATCGTTTTCGATGCACAATAATCAAAATTTAGAACAAACCTCGCACATATTGCACCTCGTGTTGCCTAAAATGTCTGAGTTAGCCATTCCGGTTACGCCAGAAAATTATGCAATCTGGTTTGATTATTTTGCTGAAACTAACCTCAATTTAAAACGGGCTATTGATGGCTTAATTGCTAATGATGTCAAGTTTACTCCAGAAGTGAATCTCGGTTTGTATAATCGCTTTATCGAAGAGCGCTCGCCAGAAATCATCGAAAACGTCCAAATTGAAACACAAATTTTAATCAATAGTTTGGTTCATAAAATTGAACTGTTAGGAGAGGGCACCGCAAACTTTTCCGGCAACCTAACAGAGTTCAACCAAAAACTGCAATCTAACCCTAACTTAGATGAGTTAACGTTGCTAGTGATGAGTATTGCAGCAGAAGTTGAACAAGTGATTGCCAGTAACCGCCACATGTCTGATAGCTTAGTCTCTTTGTCCGATGAAATCGCTAACCTCAAGAGTGAAATGGACAATTTAAGTAAGGTTGCAATGACCGATGAGCTGACCTCACTGAATAATCGCCGCGCCTATGAGTTGTTTGCTGCCGAGCAAATGACTAAATTTACCGATACGCAAACCGTGTGTAGCTTGTTAATGATTGATATTGATCATTTCAAATTGTTTAACGAGACCTTTGGCCATTTGATCGGCGACAAAGTGCTGGCTTATGTTGCATTAGCCATGAAACACACAGTAAAAGGTGATGATTTAGTTGCACGTTATGGCGGTGAAGAGTTTGTGGTGATGTTGCCCAACGCTAAGTTAGCCGACGCGGTCAATGTTGCCGAAAAAATTCGTGAACGTATTTCGCTTAAACAATTATCAATTGGTAAAGAAAAGAAGCAAAATCTAGGTCATATTACGGTATCGATTGGTGTGGCCACCATTCAAACTGGTGATGATGCAGAGACTTTATTGGCGCGTGCAGATGAGCAATTATATATTGCAAAAAAAGCGGGTAGAAACTGTGTAAAATATGCTTAATGAACAGATTCAATCAGTCGGAAAGTAAAAAGGCCATCAGTATACCTGCTGGCCTTTTTACTTAGCATATTGGCTTAACTGTTTGCTTGTTTGTCTTTGTTGTCTAGGTCCATGTGCATTTTGATCAAATGCTCTTCCATATCAAATGACACTGTAAAGCCTAATGATTTGGCTAAACTAGCCATATTGCGGTTTTCGAACATGGTGAAACCGGTTAAAAACAAGGTATTGTTATTTTTGTAGTACGTAATCAGCTTTTCTAGCAATAACTTGCCTAAGCCGATACCTTGGTAATCGCTGCGTACTGCCATGGCAAACTCTGCCTCAGTGTTATCTGGATCGATAGATGCTCTTACTGCGCCTAAGGTTAACTCTTCGCCTTCAGCGGTTGTCGTCGTGGCAATAAACGCCATTTCACGCGCATAGTCAATTTGTGTCAGTACAGCCATCTCTTCATGGGTCATTCTTGATCGTACCCCAAAATATCGTTTGTACCTGTCTTCGTCACTCAATGAGTTGTCAAACTCTAAATGTTTGGGTTCATCTTCTGGCAAGATGGGTCTTAACATGACCGTTAAACCGTTTTTGAGCGTCGATGTTTGTTCTAACTCTTTGGGGTAAGGCATGATAGCCAAACGTCCAATGTTGTCTTGTGGGCTGTCATGCAAGCGCATGTTGACATCTAGCAAGGTGATTTTTTCACCGGCTGCTAACACGGGGTTTATGTCAATTTCAGCAATTTCTGGGCAGTCGATAATTAAATGAGATATTTGGGTTAACATTAGGCATAAGGCGTTCATGTCTAGGCCCAAAGGCAAATGTCTATCGCGCAGTTTATTCGTTTTAAGTGCTTGAATCACCATATAGCGTGCCAAGGCCATGTTCAGTGGTGGCAATGCAACTGCAGCATCTCGGGTAGGATCCCATTCTGAACCGCCTTCGCCAAGACAAATTGCTGGACCAAAGACGGGGTCGTTAATGACCGACACGCGAATTTCTTGTGCGCCCGCAGTTAACGCCATCTTTTGAATAATCAATCCATCAATTTTGGCTTTTGGATTAATTTGATGCACTCTGTCGATAATAGAATGTGCCGCATGACTGACATCTTCATCAGAGGTTAAATTGAGCACCACGCCATGGACATCTGACTTATAGAGGAGATCAGGTGATTGCACTTTTAATGCGACAGGGTAACCCGCGCTATTGGCTACATTAACGGCTTCGTCAACATCACTGACAAACCAAGTGTCGATTGTGTTTAAGCCATATGCTTTTAATATATCAACAGCTTGATGAGTTTCTACCACGGTTTGTCCGCGGTCGAGAGCTTGCTGTAATAGGGTTTTTGCGATATCGCGATTGGCAGGAATATTGTCAGGGATAGACAACGGTACTTCTTGTAATAATTTTTGGTTACGGCGGTACTCTACCATGTGCATAAAGGCCCGTACTGCGCCTTCTGGGGTACGGTAAGTGGGAATACCGGCTTTGGTAAAGCGTTTACGCCCAAGATAGGCTGAGTCTTCACCGCTCCAGTTGGTTAAAATGTTCAACTTATGACGATTCGGGTTTTTATTAATTGTTTCAATAATGCTAGTGGCAATCTCGACGCTTTCAGCCAATATAGATGGCGAATGCAACACTAAAATCGTGTCGGCATCATTGCTGTTCATTAACACTTCAAGGGTTTTCGCATAACGCTGGTGGTCTGCATCGCCAATCATGTCGATAGGGTTTTGTCTTGACCAGGTGTCGGGCAATATTTTATTGAGCTCACTTATCGTGTCGTCTGATAATTGTGCTAACTTACCACCTTTAATGATCAGTTCATCTGCCGCCAATACAGCAGGGCCACCGCCATTACTCATAATAATTAGCCGCTCACCTTTTAACGTAGTCGAGTGGGCTAAGCTTTCTACTGCGGCAAACAGTTCAATTAAATCATTTACCCGTAACATACCTGCTCGGCGAAACGCGGCTTCATAGACCGCGTCGTTGCCACCAATTCCACCAGTATGGAGCATGGCTGCTTTAACACCTTCATGACTGCGGCCTGATTTAATCACAAAGATGGGTTTGTTACGTGCAGCGGCGCGGGCTGCAGATAAAAAGTGGCGCTTTTCATTAATGGAATCAATATAAAGCATGATTGCGCTGGTTTTGCTGTCGCGGCCTAGGTAATCAAGCAGTTCATCAAAGTCGATATCAGTGGCATCACCGAGCGAAATAAACGATGAAAAACCAATGCCTTTATTATTAGCCCAATCGAGCACAGTGGTACAGATGGCTGCAGATTGAGATACAAAGGCTATTTTGCCTGATATAGCTCCTGCATGGGCTAAACTGGCATTTAGTCCAATGGGCGGTAATATCATTCCGAGGCTATTTGGCCCCAATAACCGCATACCATAACGTTTGGCATATTGTTTGGTCAGTGTAAGCAAATCATTACCGTGCTCGTCGGTTTGTAACGCCATGCCTGAGGCCATGATAATGGCGACTTTGCAGCCAAATTGGGCGAGTCGTTCTACAATACTTGGCACTTTTTGCGCGCTAGTACATATGATGGCTAAATCGGGTTTAATTGGCAGGGCTTCAATATTAGGGTAAGCAAGTACCCCCATTACCGCTGTGTATTTTGGGGTTACGGGCATTATCGGCCCAGAAAATCCACTGGACAATAAGTTTTTCATTATGCCTTTACCGGCACGTTTATCACCATTTGATGCACCAATAACCGCGACTGACGTGGGTTTAAAGAGAGAATGAATGCTGCGTTGACTCATATTGGTGTCCTATGGTGATAACCGATGCTAATCAGATTAGCATATTCTCAATAAAATGATGATGTTGCACTATTTATTATTACTATCAATTTATCCTGATCTTGTATCAGCGCTCTTACGCAATGTGAACCAAAGTGTCATTTTAATTTAATCCATAGTAATACCATTGCGCATTAATAAGTGACCACTCAGAATGCGTCCAGCGGTTTTTGATTAAGGCGTCGCTATGCAGTGATGGTTGTTCCCTTTCAAATAGCGAGAACGTAAAGCAAAAGCGGCTGGGGCATTCCTTTTAGGTGAGTTTTAAAAGGGCTTACACTGCGTTGCATGACTTCGAAAGAGAATCACTATTCATTCAGTCATTCGCCTTGTTTAAGCCCTTTTAAATTCTCGCTGAGAGATCACTTGCTAACGCGCAATGGTATAAGGATAAAAAAAGGGGCCTTACGAATAAGGCCCCTTAACAATCTATCGATGTGAATGTTAGTGTTGTTGTGACTCTTCAAGCTTGGTGTTTGGCGTGGCCGGCGAATAAATACCAATGATTCGTGCGATTAAAGCCTTTGAGTCTTCAATGGCAATATACAAACATGGAATTAAACACAGGGTTACCACAGTAGCAAACAACACACCAAAGGCTAATGACACTGCCATAGGGATCACCATTTGTGCCTGCATGCTGGTTTCAGACATGATAGGCACTAAACCGATAAAGGTGGTTAATGAGGTCAACATAATTGCTCTAAAGCGTTTACAACCTGCATTAAGTACCGCTAAACGCATCGGCACGCCTGCTTTACGTGAGTTATTAACATAATCGACCATCACTAGCGAGTCGTTAACCACCACCCCGGCTGCCGCGATAATACCAAACATCGATAGGGCACTTAAATCGATGTCTAAAATGATGTGGCCCATAACAGAACCAATAACCCCAAACGGAATGACTGACATGATCATCACAGGCTGAATATATGAGCGAAGCGGTATCGCTAATAAGCTGTAGATCACCAACAACGACAAGATAAAATCACGCATTTGAGTATTAGCACTATCAAGCTGTTCTTGGATATTGCCAGACACTTCACTGCGAACCTGTGGGTATTTGATCAGTAGTTCAGGGATAAAGTTATCGCGGATATCTTTGGCGAGCTTAAAGGGTTCAGCTTGTTCTGCATCGACAGAACCCCATACGTTAATGGTACGGCTGCCATTTTCACGACGGATACTATTAACCCCTTGAACCACTTTAATGTCAGCGACTTCAGATAACGGCAACTCACCACCTTGTGGTGTTTTAATTAACACATCTTGCACCAATGAAATCGAGTTGCGCTGCTCTTCTGGGTAGCGCAGCATGACTTTGATTTCTTCGCCATTACGGATAATACGCTGAGCTTCAAGGCCGTAGAAACTGTTCCCCACTTGTGAAGCGATATTGGCCAAGGTTAAGCCTAAGGCATTTGCCAATGGCTTTAATTGGAACTGTACTTCTTTGGCACTGGATTGCCTGCTGTCATTGACATCACTCACGCCTTTTAAGCTGTTGAGCTTTTCTTTTAACATCATTGAGGCGGCAATAAGTTGCTCTTCGTTGTTACCCTCAAGTCTAAAGCTGATGTCGCCGTCTTCACGGCCGCCACCCATTAAACTGTCTTGAATGGTAAACGACTTAACCCCTGGAATTAATGGCATGGCTTGGCGCCATAATTCGGCAAGTGCAAAGGTGTCCATTGGGCGTAATTCAGGGTCAACTAATTTGGTCATTACTTCTGCATTGGTTTGGCCTTTTAGGTCAACTTGCATGTCAGAAATCATTCGTTGTCCATATTGCTGCTCAACTTCTTTGTCAACTTTATATAAGGTTTCCTCAATGGCAAGCGCTGCCGCTAACGTTGCTTTTTCTGATGCATCCACGTTCATTTCAATTTTAATTCGTGGGAAGTCATGAGGGATTTTAGGTTGGCCAATAAAGCGCACTAAACCACCACCGTAAAGACCGGCACACACTAAAATTAAACTGATAAACAGCATGATCACGGCGTAGCGATATTTAATGGCAATTTCTAATGATGGACGATAAATATTCTCAATGTATTTCGTTAAATTACGGTCTACTGCACCTTGAACAAAGTTGACGCCATTACGCAACCAGTCCAATGGGTTTTTAGACCCAGCTTTAACGACCTTAGGTTTTTTCATGTGAGCTAAATGCGCAGGTAGGATCAGTTTTGACTCAACCAATGAAAAGAGCAAACATAAAATCACCACGTAACCAATGGCCTGACCAAAGGCAGAAGAGGGGCCATCATCCATGGTGATGGGTAAAAATGCAGCAATGGTTGTTAGCACGCCAAAGGTGGCTGGCATCGCGACTTTTTGCACCCCGCGGATCACGCTTTCAATACTGTGACCGTGTTCTTCTGACTCACTGTGGGCGCTTTCTCCCATCACAATGGCGTCATCGACCACAATACCGAGCACTAAGATAAACGCGAATAAACTGATAACGTTAATGGTGACATCAATCAATGCCATTGGCATAAACAATAGGGTACCTAAGAAACACACTGGTAATCCCATCATGACCCAAAACGCTAAACGCACACGTAGAAATAACGCTAGCATTAAGAATACTAATACCGCGCCGCTTTTCATGCTGTCTAACATTAACTGTAAGCGACCGTCGAGGTAATAGGTCATATCTACCCAAGGCTCAAGCTTAACCCCTTGGGGTAAGGCTTTTTGCTTTTTATCGACATAGGTATGAATAATTTCAGCAATGTCGGTAATGCTTTGATTTTTTGCGGCACCAATAAAGAAGGTGACAGAATTTTTACCGTTGAACTTAGAGTATTGAATGCCATCTTCAAAACCATCATCGACTACGGCAATCTCACCTAATGATAATTTGGTACCGTCATCTAATGTCAGTAAGGGTAGCGCTTCAAACTCATAACCGACATAGGCTTGGTTTTGTACGCGCAAGTTAATGTAGCCGTTTTCAGCTTTTATTTGCCCAGCCGACATATTGCGTGAATAACCTTGTACTGCTTGGGCAACATCATTAAATGTCAGCCCATATTCGCGCAGCTTGTCTTTACTCACTTCGATGCTAATCTCATAACCCAAACCACCGTAATATTCTGAAATATTCACATTGGGAAGTTGCATGATTTCATTATGGATTTTATCGCCTAAATCTTTCAGTTGGCGCTCGGACATATCACCATAAAGACTTAAGTACATGACTTCTTGTCTAAATTTAATCCGCTCAACCTTTGGCGGCTCCATGTCGGCCGGAAACGTTGATATTGAGTCAATCTCAGATTTGATTTCATCGAGCACAACCAGGGGATCGTACGATTCTTCAACCTGAAAATAGCCTTGAGCCATATTACGGTTAGAGTAAGTAATGACCCGCTTTAAGCCTTGAATGCTCTCAAGCGCTTGTTCAATTTTAATGGTTATGCCTTCTTCTACCTCTTGCGGTGCTGTGCCAGGGTAGACGGCGCTAAATTCAATCCAGTTAATTTCAACTTCTGGAAAAAACTGCTTTCGAATGGTGCTTGCGGTTAACAGGCCACCGATTAAGATGATGATCATTAGCAAGTTTGCCGCAACACTGTTGCGAGCAAACCAGGCTATGAGTCCTTTGTGAGTATCTGCCATGATTGTTATTCACCTTCCATCGCAAGTTCAGAGGCATCTTTTTCTGCTTCTTTTTGCAGAATGCGGTCTTGGGGTAACGCGACTTTCATTCCATCAATAGGGTAGTCAAGGGCTGATATGATCAGTTGCATACCGGTTTCAAGCCCATCAGTGATGACCACGTTCGCTCCGTCTTGGCGGATAATGGTTACAGGTTTATAGCGTAAGGTCTTTTCTGCATCCATAATGGCTACCGCCCCGTTAACCACTAAATGGCGAGGTACTACGGCAACATTCCCGGCTTCAAGTCCGGTCACTTCTGCGGTGACATATGTGCCGTAACGTAATTCTTTTTTATTGGTGTTCAAACCGTATGGGTCATCAACTTCAGCCACGAGATAAGTCATCCTGCTTTTACTGTCGACAACGCCCTCACTGCGAACAATCTTACCTTTCCAGGTATGTTTACTGCCGGCAAAGTTGCTGTATAGGTTCACCGTAGTACCGACTCCTTTCGCCTGTAAATATTGCATTTCTTTATCAGCAATAGGTAAGCGAACTTCAGCTTTATCTGTATTGAGGACTTTACCAATAAGGCTGCCCTTGCTCACATATGAACCTAAGCCAATTTCACGAGCGTCGATTAATGCGTCATAAGGTGCACGAATTACGGTTCGTTCTAAATCACGTTTGGCGCGATTTAAGCTGGCTTCTGCACTTTTTAACTTGGCGAGTTCTTGGGCTAATTGCGGTTTACGCAGGCTTAAATCTGTTGGTTTTTGATTGGTTATATCAGCCCATTCTCTAATGGCCACCTCAGCATTAGCGCGTTCTTGTACTAGAGAAGCTTTTGAGGAAGCGATATTGGCTTGGGCGTCAAGTAAACTTGATTCATAATCGCTGGGGTCAATCTTGGCAAGTACTTCACCTTTTTTAACAAAACCACCTTTAACAAAGTTTGGGTCTAAATAAATAATTTCACCGCCGACTTGAGCAATTATTTCAGTGGTGTATTTAGCATTAACAACACCATAGGAATCAACGTTAAACGTCATTGGTTGATAGACAATCTCTTCAACAGAGACTAATGGTGTCATATCAACTTGTGGTTTTTCTTCTGGTGGTTTTTTCAATGCACTAAGACCAACAAGTCCTGCAACGCCAATGCCTAATACCACAAACGGTAAAATTATTTGTTTTTTAGTAGCCACAATGCTTCCTTTTAAGTGATTTTGTATTGCAGTGTCTTCCCCAACAAACTGCAACTAATCTATTTTATATGTATATGTTAATCGAATTGTTTCTTGTTTGTTGTATCAATGTGTAAACTTGTGTTTCAGTCTAGGGTTGTTTTTGACCTTAATGTCATCGTTTATAGGAAACGCCATGCAAATCACCATCACCAATACGTCTAGATTACAACTGTCATTATTAACCCTTGATGACGGTGCACTATTGTTTGAGTTAGACCAAGACGAACGGGTAATGCACTTTTTAAATGGCGGAATTAAAACCACCCAGCATCAAATTGATACGGTGATGTTGCCAAGGTTAGCTCAATATCTAAATCCCGAAAAAGGTTGGGGTTTGTGGAAAGTCCAAGCACTAGATTGCGCTGAAAATGATAAATACCAATTGAGTGGTCAATATTTAGGTTGGATTTTAGTCCGACCAATGCATTTTTTTACCCACCCTGAGCCCCATAATATTGAGCTTGGTTGGCGCTTTAAACATGCTTGTTGGGGTAAAGGGTATGCAACTGAAGCGGCCAATGCCGTGATGCAAACAATAAGTGCGCTTGATGAAGTCACACACGTGAGTGCGATTGCGGTTGAAGATAATGTTGCATCTATTGCGATTATGAAAAAGCTAGGAATGGAATTTCAATACAAACGGCTTCACCGCGACCCCTTGGGGGATACTGAAGCTGTCTATTATCAAAAAGAGGTTTAGATTTATCAGGTTAAGTCGTTAACAAATAAATACTTGATTACGGCCATTATTTTTAGCCCTATATAATGCAGTATCTGCATTTTTAATAAGACACATATAGTCTTTACATTCAAGGCTCAACTCGGTGACACCAATACTAATAGTGACCTTAACCGTTAACTCATTTTGGCCAGATTTACCGGGTATGGCTACTTGTAAGCTTTCGATGTTTTTTCTTAGCCGCTCTGCGAGTTTATAAGATGTAGAGACTTGAGTTCCTGGGAGTACAACGACAAACTCTTCTCCTCCATAGCGGGTTAACACATCTGAATCTCTAAGTGATTCTTTTATATTTTTAGCAATGCTTTTTAGAACAAGGTCGCCGACTGGGTGGCCATAATTATCATTAATATTTTTAAAATGATCGATATCAATAAGGCATACCGACAAAGGTAAAGTGAAGCTCTGGGCTTTAGTTGTTTCCTTGTTAAGGTAGTTATCGAGATAACGACGATTGAAAATGCCTGTGAGTGGATCGGTGTTATTTTCTTGTTTGAGAATATAAATCTGCATGATATCTCTGGTTGTTTTGAGGGATAAGTTACAGACGATATAGACAAAAATAGCACCGAGAAAAAAGATGATCGGCACAACGATATCCGCTGTGACGGAAATATTGACATAACTATATTTGGCATATAAACAGTAGCTGATAACAAAAAATAAAATGAGCAGTAATAAAAAAAACCAACTGTGTTGCAGTCTGCCCTTAGGTAAAAGACCAATAATTTTCCATACAAGCGTCATTGCGATTGCGAGTAAAAAAGCCCCAAATATAATCAGTCCACTCCCAAGGAAAGGTAATATTTCGCTCATGTTCAGTCCTTTTGTTATTTTATTTAGAGCTCAATGGATTATATATTCAGTATTATGGGTGCTTATATTGCCAAGGTTAAATGTTAATCGTTATTTTATGGTATCAGATCCTGTAAAATATAGCGTGATTGAGCTCAACATTTTATCAGTCTGTTGAGGCTGATGAAATGCGAGCATTAAAACCCTTAGACAATAAAAAAGAGCAGAAAATCTGCTCTTTATATGTTTGTAATACACTCTGTTATTGGTGAGTGAATGGCAAAAATAATTACTTTTGTGCGTCGAGGAAACGCTCAGCATCTAGCGCAGCCATACAACCTGTGCCGGCTGACGTGATAGCTTGACGATAATGTTGATCCATTACGTCGCCACAAGCATAAACGCCTTCAATACTGGTTTGGGTTGCATTGCCTTGTAAGCCACTGTTTACTTTTAAATAACCGTGGTTCATTTCTAACTGACCAGCAAAGATACCCGTGTTTGGACTGTGACCAATGGCCACGAATACACCCGCAACCTCTAAATCGGTAATACTGCCGTCTTTAGTGCTTTTCTTTTTAAGACCGGTTACACCCATGTCGTTGCCTGTCACTTCTTCCAGTGTTTGGTCTAGATGTAAAATGATGTTGCCGTTAGCCACTTTATCCATTAGACGGTTAATCAGAATTTTCTCTGAACGGAAACTGTCACGACGGTGAATTAAATGAACTTCTGATGCAATGTTACTTAAATACAACGCTTCTTCGACAGCGGTATTACCACCACCAATGACCGCAACTTTCTGATTGCGATAAAAGAAACCATCACAGGTCGCACATGCTGAAACACCACGGCCCATGAAGGCCTCTTCTGATGGCAAACCCAAGTATTTAGCTGAAGCACCAGTGGCAATAATTAATGCATCACAAGTGAATTCGCCATTGTCGCCTTTTAAACGGAAAGGGCGTTCAGTTAGGTTTACTTCGTTGATGTGATCAAAAATAATTTCAGTATCAAACTTTTCTGCATGCTTTTGCATACGTTCCATTAATGCTGGACCGGTTAAGTCTTCTGCATCGCCTGGCCAGTTTTCAACTTCTGTTGTGGTGGTTAATTGGCCACCTTGCTGCATACCTGTGATCATTACAGGTTTCAAATTTGCACGCGCTGCATAAACAGCAGCGGTATAGCCAGCAGGGCCAGAACCTAAAATTAGTAGGTTAACGTGACGAGCTTCACTCATGATTTTATTCTCCGATAACATGCCTTAAGCAATTTGCTTGGGATTGTATGGAATTTACATCGGCGGGTAAAGGGAAGTTAACGATAGTAAATCGATTGCGCTAATCTATTTGTTGTTCAGACTGATTAATGAAAGGCATTAGTCAGTCTGAACTGATGGTGAGTTTTACTAGGCGCTTAATATCAAAGCGGTTAGTAAACTAAATGACACGTAGGTAGATTATTTTTTTCTAAGTAATTCTGATGATAATCTTCTGCAATATGGAATGTTTGCAGTGGCACAATTTCTGTGACGATATGACGTTGGCCCCATTTCCCACTGCGCGCTAATGCCAGTTTAGACGTTTCAGCTAGGGCTTTTTGCTCTTTATCATGGAAAAAGATCGTGCTGCGATATTGAGTACCAATGTCGCCTCCTTGCATGTTTAACATGGTTGGGTTGTGGTTTTTCCAAAAGACATCTAAAAGTTCGTTATAGCTGACGACTTCAGGGTCAAACTCAACTTGTACCACTTCAGCATGGCCGGTCGTACCGGTTTTGACTTCTTTATAAGTGGTAGCACTGTCTTTACCGCCCATGTATCCACAGGTCGCATTGCTCACGCCGTTAATCTCACGGAAAAAATACTCAACCCCCCAAAAACAACCTGCACCAAATGTCGCTAACGCCATGAAACACCCTTAACACAATATAGAAGTCTAGATGGCTATAATTGTGTGGAATATTGCGCTGTTTTGCAAGTAAACTTTACTGAAAAAATAAATCTAACTTATAGCAACATTAAAATCGCTTAGGGCTATGATAGAATCCGCGCCAATAAGTGCAAATGAATCCACAGGTACGTGGCATTTACTGCGCCATATAATAATGAAACAAGGAGTTCATCGTGTTATCTGACCTTATGATAAACAATGATTTTTTAGCTTATACCTTAGCAAACCCAACTCAATTACCCGCCGGGTACCATTTTATGTTGGGACAGCACACTCGTGTTGAGGTGCTAGACACTGGCGTGATAGTGTTTTCTCCCGCCACAGCCAGTAAAGATATTGTGTTGTCGTGTGCGGTTCATGGTAATGAAACTGCCCCCATCGAAATTTGTAACCAACTGATTAGTGACTTATTAACTCAACGTATTATTGCTAAACAACGAGTGATGTTTTTAATCGGTAATCCAGCCGCCATCCTCAACAAAACCCGTTTCATTGACGAAAACATGAATCGATTATTCAGTGGTGCACACTCAAAAGGTGAGGGCTTAACTCACCCTGAACGCCACCGCGCGAAAGCGCTGGAAAAATATGTGGCTGATTTCTTTAATGCTAACAGTGACCGTCAACGTATCCATTACGATTTACACACGGCAATCCGCCCCTCAAAGCATGAAAAATTTGCCATTTACCCCTATCGCCCAGGCCGTGCGTATAGCGGTGAGCAAATGATGTTCCTCGCAGCGTGCGGGGTTGATACCATCTTGTTTCATCATGAACCCACCACCACATTCAGTTATTACTCTTCAGAGCAATTTCAAGCTGATGCTTTTACCGTTGAACTGGGCAAAGTGATGCCGTTTGGCCAAAATGATATGAGTCGTTTTGTACAAACCCATACAATGCTTGAAAAATTAATCACTGAATCTACACTGCCTTCAGTGGCATTTGATCCTGCTAAAGTTAATTTGTACAAAGTTTCACGTTCAATTAACAAACATTTTGATGATTTTGAGTTTAATTTTGCTAGTGACACCAAAAACTTTAGTGCGTTTAAACAGGGAGAAGTGTTAGCGACAGAAGGTGGGAAGCAAATCACAGTCGAGCAACCATTAGAAGCGATAGTATTTCCTAATGAGAACGTACCGGTTGGTCAACGTACGGTGTTGTGTTTAGTGCCCGCACCGAACGAGTCTATTGTAAATACCTAATCAGGCTTGAGAAGCTCTGAAACATGCATCGTCAGGTTGGTTAGGTGCAGTCGTAAAGCAATATATACATGTTAATCGTGAGTAAAATACGTTTACAGTGAAAGTAGGTATTGATAGGTAGTTTACGTTAACGTAATGTTTACTTGAACCATATAAATGAAGCGGTATTAATATTGAATATCGCTCAACAATAACAAGAGCATAATATGAGCAACGCACCACTGACCAATGAAACAGTGCACCGTGTCAGCTTCTTAGACAAAGCGTCATTGCACATCCCCATTTTGCGCATTTTGCAAGCTGACGGCACCACGTATGAAAATGCCGTACTGCCCGTTATCGATAAGCCTTTAGCCGATAAAATCTTCGATACCTGCGTTTTTACCCGCGTATTAGATGAACGTATGTTAGGTGCGCAACGTCAAGGTCGTATCAGTTTTTACATGACCTGTACCGGTGAGGAAGCCTCAATTATTGGTAGCACCGCCGCGCTCGATAAAGATGACGTTATTTTGGCTCAATACCGTGAACACGCTTCATTGCGTTACCGTGGGTTCAGTACTGAACAATTTATGAACCAAATGTTCAGTAATGAAAAAGATTTAGGTAAAGGCCGTCAAATGCCAATTCATTACGGTAGCCGTGAACTTAATTACCAGACTATTTCGTCACCCTTGGCAACGCAAATCCCGCAAGCGACAGGCGTAGCTTACGGCATGAAGTTACAAGGTAAACGTAATGTTGCCATTTGTTACTTTGGTGAAGGTGCCGCGTCAGAAGGTGATTTTCACGCAGGGTTGAACATGGCCGCGGTGTTAAAATCTCCGGTCATTTTCTTTTGTCGTAACAATGGTTATGCCATTTCAACGCCTACCGAAGAGCAATTTGCTGGTAACGGTATTGCTAGTCGTGGTGTCGGTTATGGTATGCACACCATTCGTGTAGACGGTAATGACATGCTTGCCGTGTTAGCAGCCACACAACAGGCTAGAGCCTACGCGTTAGAACATAATGCTCCAGTATTAATTGAAGCCATGACGTACCGTTTAGGCGCACATTCATCATCAGATGACCCATCTGGCTATCGCTCAAAAGATGAAGAAGCCAAATGGCAGCAACATGACCCTGTTAAACGCTTTAAATTATGGATGGTTAACAAAGGTTGGATCAACGAAGCCGATGAAACCACCTTATACGAACGTTATCGTGAAGAAGTGCTTGCAGCAGTAAAAGTGGCAGAGAAATTACCTATCCCAAAACTGGATGAAATCATCGAAGATGTGCTTGATAAACCGACACCTGCGCTTAAGAAGCAGCTGAAAGAGTTAAAAGAGCATATTAATAAGTACCCAAAAGCCTATCCAAAAAGCGCAGGGAGACTCTAAACCGTGGCTCAAATGAATATGTTACACGCCATCAATGAGGCGTTATCAATTGCCATGAAAGCTGACGAGCGCATGGTTATTTTTGGTGAAGACGTTGGCCATTTCGGTGGTGTTTTCCGTGCAACCTCAGGCTTGCAAGAGCAATATGGTCGAGAGCGTTGTTTTAATACTCCATTAACGGAACAAGGCATTGCAGGTTTTGCTAACGGTTTAGCATCGTATGGGATGACTGCCGTTGCTGAAATTCAATTTGCTGACTATATATTTCCGGCTTTTGATCAAATCGTTAATGAATCGGCTAAGTTCCGTTATCGTAGCGGTAATCAATTTGATGTCGGCGGTTTAACCTTCCGTACTCCCTATGGCGGGGGTATTGCCGGTGGTCATTATCATTCACAATCCCCTGAAGCCTATTTTACCCAAACACCTGGACTCAAAGTGGTGGTGCCGCGTAATCCTGAGCAAGCCAAAGGTCTATTACTTGCAGCCATTCGCGATCCAAACCCGGTGATTTTCTTTGAACCTAAGCGTTTGTATCGTGCTTCGGTAGGCGAAGTGCCAGCAGGCGACTACCAAATTGAATTGGGTAAAGCACAAGTGGTTAAACAAGGTCGCGATATTACAGTGCTTGCATGGGGCGCGCAGATGGAAATTGTTGAAAAAGCCTGTGAGCGTGCTGAAAAAGAAGGTATTTCGTGCGAAATTATCGACTTACGCACACTAGCACCTTGGGATGTAGACACGGTGGCAAAATCCGTGACTAAGACGGGTCGTTTACTGATCAATCACGAGGCGCCATTAACCGGTGGCTTTGCCGGTGAAATCGCTGCAACGATACAACAAGAATGTTTCTTATCGCTTGAGTCGCCAATTAGCCGTGTGTGTGGTTTAGATACGCCATATCCGCTAATTCACGAAAAAGAATACATGCCTGATGAATTGAAAACCTTCGAAGCCATCAAGGCTTCTGTAGCGTTTTAGGAGTAAGATATGATTAAAGATTTTATTTTACCCGACATCGGCGAAGGTGTGGTGGAATGTGAATTAGTGGATTGGTTAGTTAGCGAAGGTGACATCGTCACTGAAGACCAACCGATTGCCGATGTAATGACCGACAAAGCGTTAGTACAAATTCCTGCACCACACGCAGGAAAAATAACCAAGCTTTACTATGCAAAAGGCGATATTGCTATCGTGCATCAACCTTTATATGCCGTTGAAATGGATAACGACAATACTGAATTAGCGCAAGCGCCAACGGCAGAAGTGACACCAGTAGTAGAAGCCAAGCCTGAGGTTTCCCCGAGGGGGAACCATTCAAATATTGAAGACTTTTTACTGCCAGACATTGGTGAAGGGATTGTTGAGTGTGAACTGGTTGATTGGCTCGTTGAGGAAGGCGATATGGTGGTCGAAGACCAACCGATTGCCGATGTGATGACCGACAAAGCCTTAGTGCAAATACCCGCGATGAAAGCCGGTAAAATTGTTAAATTGCATTATCGTAAAGGCCAACTTGCTAAAGTGCATTCGCCTTTATTCGCTATCGAAGTGGAAGCCGAAGATACGCCAATGACCGCAGCGCCGCAGCAAGCAGTACAACAAGCGGTAACTGAGAGTGCAATTGTGACTGGTGAGCCAGTTGCGCAAGGCAAAGCGCTTGCTAGCCCTGCAGTACGCCGTATGGCACGTTCACTTGATATTAATATCGCACTGGTTGCAGGCAGTGGTAAAAATGGCCGCGTTTATAAAGAAGATATTGAACGCCATCAACAAGGTGCAGCTCAGCCTACAGTTGCTGCGTCTACAAACGCTGCTAACGTTTCAGCATCAACTCATGTTAGCACCACAGAAGTGGCAACCATTAGTCAGTCTGGCGTGGATCGTGTTGAACCGATTAAAGGTGTTAAAGCGGTGATGGCTAAGATGATGGTTGAGTCGGTATCGACTATTCCACATTTTACCTACTGTGAAGAGTTTGATTTAACTGAATTAGTTGCCCTACGTGAACGCATGAAGCAACGTTACTCAACCGATGAAGTCAAGCTTACTATGATGCCGTTTTTTATGAAGGCCATGTCACTTGCCATGAATGAGTTTCCTATACTGAACAGCCAAGTGAATGCTGATTGCACCGAGCTGACTTACAAATCACGTCATAACATAGGTATGGCTGTCGATTCCAAAGTGGGCTTATTGGTTCCCAATATTAAAGATGTACAAAGTAAATCGATTTTAGATATTGCAGCAGATATTACACGTTTAACGACCGCTGCTCGCAGCGGGCGAGTATCACCAGCAGATTTAAAAGACGGTACGATTTCAATCTCTAATATTGGCGCTTTAGGTGGCACGGTAGCAACACCTATTATTAACAAACCTGAAGTGGCCATTGTGGCTTTAGGTAAGTTACAGGTATTGCCACGTTTTAATGCTAACGGTGAGGTTGAAGCGCGTAAAATTATGCAGGTGAGTTGGTCTGGTGATCACCGTGTGATTGATGGTGGCACCATTGCCCGTTTCTGTAATTTATGGAAACACTATCTCGAACAACCGCAAGAAATGCTATTAGCTATGCATTAAGCACAATCATAGTGAGATAGTTGAAATTAGCCAGAAGGACGCATAAAGCGTCCTTTTGTTTTTAACCAGTATTTCGTATAATCTGCGGATAATGTCAATCGATTGGAACCTGTATGAGTCTGTCGGCACCTAAAATTGAAACTATTGAGTATCCGTTTCCACCAAAACCTGCCGTGTTGTCTGACGCTGAAAAAGCACAATATAAAGCACGAATTAAGCAATTGTTGATCGACCAAAATGCGGTGTTAGTTGCCCATTATTATACTGATCCTGAAATTCAAGCTTTAGCAGAAGAGACGGGCGGCTGTGTATCTGACTCGCTCGAAATGGCGCGTTTTGGCCGTGATCATCCAGCAAAAAAATTGATTGTAGCTGGGGTTAAGTTTATGGGCGAAACCGCCAAAATTTTAAGCCCAGAAAAAACCATCTTAATGCCAACACTTGAAGCAACCTGCTCATTGGATTTAGGTTGTCCTATCGAAGAGTTTAACGACTTTTGTGATGCTCACCCAGATCATACTGTGGTGGTTTATGCTAATACCTCTGCCGCAGTAAAAGCCCGTGCAGATTGGGTCGTAACCTCAAGCATTGCCCTAGAGATTGTTGAGCACCTAGACAGCCAAGATAAAAAAATTATTTGGGCACCAGACCGCCATCTGGGTTCATACATCAACAAGCAAACTGGCGCAGACATGTTGTTATGGCAGGGCGAATGTATTGTACATGACGAGTTTCAAGCCAAAGCCTTACGTGAGCTTAAAAAGCAACACCCAGGCGCGGCAATTTTGGTTCACCCTGAATCTCCAGCCAGTGTGGTTGAACTTGCCGATGCTGTAGGCTCAACTAGCCAATTGATCAAAGCAGCGCAAACCATGGATAACGATACATTTATTGTGGCTACCGACCGGGGCATTTTTTACAAAATGCAACAAGCTGCGCCAGGTAAAACATTACTTGAAGCGCCTACGGGCGGCAATGGCGCAACGTGTAAAAGCTGCGCTCACTGTCCATGGATGGCCATGAATGGTTTGCAAGCCATTGAGCAGTCATTGATCAATAGCGACAAAACCAATCACGAAATCTTTGTCGATGATGAGCTGCGCATTAAGGCGCTTATCCCACTGACACGGATGCTTGATTTTGCCAAAGAGTTAAACATGAAAGTGAAGGGCAATGCTTAATCAGCGTTAAGTTTAGCAAGCATAAAAGAGCCGACATCGAGTCGGCTTTTTTGTGCACCGGGGTTAACTTACTTAGGTGTTGGGTGCTAAGACGTTGATGAACACAGGACGTATGGAATAAGGCTAAAATGATTTGCTGCAGGTAACAAAAAGCCCCGCATCAATGCGAGGCCCTTAAGCTAAATTCAACTAGCTAATCTACAAGGTAGATTACTTAGCGTTCATTAGTGCAACCGTGTTGTCTAGCATGCGGTTACTGAAACCCCATTCGTTGTCATACCATGCCATTACTTTTACTAAACGACCTTTAACACGTGTTTGTGTTGCGTCGAAGTTAGAAGAGAATGGGTTGTGGTTGAAATCGATAGACACTAATGGCTCTTCGTTAATTGCTAATACTTGATTTAGCGGAGATGCTTTAGCCGCATCAGCAACGATTTGGTTAATTTCTTCAACAGTCGTGTCACGAGACGCTAAGAAGGTCAAGTCAACTAACGATACGTTTACTGTTGGTACACGTACCGCTAAACCGTCAAACTTACCTTGTAGCTCAGGAACCACTAACCCTACCGCTGCAGCAGCACCGGTTTGCGTTGGGATCATTGACATTGCTGCGGCACGAGCACGACGTAAATCAGTGTGATATACGTCTGACAAACGTTGATCGTTGGTGTATGCATGGATTGTGGTCATTAAACCAGACTCAATACCTACAGCATCACTTAACGGCTTAGCCACAGGTGCTAAACAGTTAGTCGTACATGAAGCATTTGAAATCACAGTCATGTCTGCAGTTAATACGTCTTGGTTAACGCCATAAACAACGGTCGCGTCAACGTTTTTACCTGGAGCAGAAATAATCACTTTTTTCGCGCCAGCGTCTAAATGTGGTTGTACAGCGGCTTTCGATGTGAAGATCCCGGTACATTCGTACACTACGTCAACGTTTAATTCAGCCCAAGGTAATTTTGATGGGTCACGTTCTTGGAACGTTAGGATTTTGTCGCCATTGACGTAAATTGCTTCATTATCGTGATCAACTTTTGCATTAAAGCGACCATGTACTGAGTCGTACTTGGTTAAATGAGCATTGATCGATGCATCACCTAAATCATTAACTGCAACGATTTCGATTGGGTAATCTTTTTCGCTTTCATAAAGTGCACGTAGAACATTTCTTCCGATACGGCCATAGCCGTTAATTGCTACACGGATAGTCATCTCATATCCCTCAAGTGATAAAATAATTTGGTGGCATGTCGATCGCCTGGTTGTAAAATTACCAAATTAACCGTAATGGTCAAGTGAAATCACCCAAAAAGGGCAATTTAGGGTGATAATTTTCGTATTTTTTTTACATTTAGCACGTTTTGAAGATAATTTAAGCACGGTTTTGTAAGTTGGCATATATCAGCTATCGATGCTTTACGCGGTATTAGATAGCATTATCCTCGCTTATTGCAGCAGCATTTCACTTTCACTCCCCACAAAACGTTCCCCTGTCACCGCCGAAACCAGTTCTGAGGCTTGTGAATCTAATGTTTGTGCTAATTGTTGATTGCCATTAACCATGGCCAACAATTGGGCTTCATCAGCATGTTGTAAGCTCAGTAACAAATAAGCCCGCGTTAGCAGGTATTCTTTTTCAGGATTTTGTTGATGCCGATAAATTGAGGCGAGAGCTAAAAACCAGTCAGGATTGATTTGGTCAGACTCGGTTGTGCCTAAAAGTTTCAAATACAAGCGTTTAGCCTTGTCTGGTGACGAACGAACATAGTGCGCAGCAAGTTGGCTAATCATGTCTGGCTCGGTTAATTGACCTTGCTGATAATGTTGCTCAACGATGTCTAAGCCGTCTTGATCATTAAAACGCATCCAGCGATAAAACGCTAAATAGACATCTTGGTTTGTGCGGGTAAATTCTTGCAATTCGGCTAATGTTTGTGTGCTTACTGCAAATGCTCGCTCCCGGTCTCGGGTGCGGTCCGTATTGAGTTTATGTTTAACCCCTGCAGCGAGTTCAATACATTTACTGTAATCCTCAAGATAAATTAATTGTTGATAAAGTTGCTTGCCGGTAGGCTCAGGTGTTTGTTTTAACACGTAGCGATGGCGAATAAGATCGCCTTTTTCAAACCGACACCAACTATCTTTGTGTAAATCTGCACAAAGTTCAGGATTATTTTTACAAATCAGGTCGCTATTACGGTCATTATTGCAGCCAAAAAGACCAAAAAAAGCCCCTGCAACTGTAAATGATGTAATTAATACAAAATTTCGACTCAAAATCGTCTCCGGGCGCTAAATTGTCTAATAAAATTACACGTTTAGCGAAAATTTGTTACTGGCGAAATGGCTGATATTTCATTACAATGTCGCCGACCAAGAGGGCTTTGCCCATACAATAAACTTATTATTGGTCTTTTCTTTTTGTTACTCAAACCTTTCTGTTAAATAACTGGAAAAGTGAGATAAAGGATCCCTACATGAGCGCAGATAAACATTTACAGAGCTGGCAAGAACGTTTCGAAATGGCTGAAGCAATGCAACCATTGCTTGGCAAGTTGTATCGCAATCAAGGCGTCGAAGTATTGGTATATGGTAAGCCATTATTAAACGCATCAACCATCGAAATCATTAAGTCACACCGTTTAGTACGTCGTCATGTCGGTGAAAAGTTACGCCTTCGCGAAAGTTTCCCATTTGTTGAAGCACTTAGCAAATTAGCCATCAAGCACTGTAGAGTGGATATCGGCAAATTGGCGATAAACTACTGGCGTAACAACAAGGACGCAAGCGGCATTGAAGCTTATATGGCAGACGCATTAGCACCTGCTGTAAACCATGGAGATGATACTCCTGCACGTGATGTTGTGCTATACGGTTTCGGTCGTATTGGTCGTCTACTTGCCCGTTTATTGATTGAACGTACAGGTAAAAGCAACAAAATGCGTTTACGTGCCATTGTATTACGTGGCGGTAAAAAAGGTGATTTAGAAAAGCGTGCCAGTTTATTGCGCCGTGATTCAGTACACGGACCGTTTAACGGCTCAGTTGAAGTTGATGAAGACAATAACGCCATCATCGCTAACGGTACGTATATTCAAATCATTTATGCCAATTCGCCAGACCAAGTTGATTACACTCAATACGGCATCAACAACGCGTTAGTCGTTGATAACACCGGCATTTGGAAAGACGAAGAAGGTTTAGGCTTACACCTTAAAAGCCCAGGTGCAAGCAAAGTATTGTTAACAGCACCCGCTAAAGGCGCAATTAAAAATGTGGTTTATGGCGTCAATGAAAACGATATTTTAGACGAAGACACGATTGTATCGGCGGCAAGTTGTACCACTAATGCCATTACCCCAGTCCTCAAAGCGGTTAATGATAAGTATGGTATTGAAAATGGTCACGTTGAGACCATTCACTCTTATACCAACGACCAAAACTTAATCGATAACTATCACAGTGCTGAGCGTCGCGGTCGTAGTGCGCCATTAAACATGGTTATTACTGAAACTGGCGCAGCCAAAGCGGTTGCCAAAGCGCTACCTGTTTTGGCTGGCAAGTTAACCGGTAACGCGATTCGCGTACCAACACCAAATGTGTCTATGGCGATTATCAGTGTGAATTTGAATGCTGAAACCAACCGTGACGAGTTAAACGAATACCTTAAAGACATCGCTCTGCAGTCTTGTTTACAAAATCAAATCGACTTTACCGAGTCAACAGAAATTGTATCAAGTGACTTAGTGGGTTCACGTTATGCTGGTGTTGTTGACTCGCAGGCGACCATTGCAGAAGGTAAGCGTGCCATATTATATGTGTGGTATGACAATGAATTTGGTTACAGCTGTCAAGTTGTTGGTGTGATGCAAAAAATGTTGGGATTAACCACATTATCTTTGCCAAATGCTTAAGATCAGTTTAGTTAGCTGACGGCTAACTAATAAAGTTTAGATAGTAATAGCACCTCAAATGAGGTGCTTTTTATATTATGCCTTTTAGCACTTTCAAATATTGTAGTTAACGCATCATTGATTGAGTCATTAGTGACGATAATTTGTGTTAAATTATCAAATAATCAGCACAATGACGATTTATGCATCAAACAGTCATTTTGTTGCAATAATACTGTTGTTATTGATTGACTATCCAGACCAAATCGGTAGAATGCCATTCCGCAGTCAGGGGAAACATCCTCAGGTTGTAATGATTGAAAATGCGGCATTAGCTCAGTTGGACAGGTTGAAAGGCGATACCTTTCTTACAGATTTAATACAGCGTTTACGAAGATTGAAAATGCGACATTAGCTCAGTTGGACAGGTTGAAAGACGATACCTTTCTTGCAGATTTAATACAGCGTTTACGAAGATTGAAAATGCGACATTAGTTCAGTTGGACAGGTTGAAAGACGATACCTTTCTTACAGATTTAATACAGCGTTTACGAAGATTGAAAATGCGACATTAGCTCAGTTGGTAGAGCGATACCTTGCCAAGGTATAGGTCATCGGTTCGAACCCGATATGTCGCTCCAATTTCTTATCTCCTCCGATGGATTTGATTTTGGAAAGCATGGCGCGATGGCAGAATGGCTATGCTGCGGATTGCAAATCCGTCGATCTCGGTTCGACTCCGGGTCGCGCCTCCACAAAATTGCGTTTAATGGTTACTATTAGTAACGGTTAAAACAACACTTTGCCCGAGTGGTGGAATCGGTAGACACAAGGGATTTAAAATCCCTCGCTGAATAAGCGTGCCGGTTCAAGTCCGGCCTCGGGTACCATTATTTATAGTAAGAAATTACATACGTAAGTATGGTGCAAAAAAGCCTCGACATTAGTCGGGGCTTTTTTGCATCTGCCATCTGAGCTTTAAGGTTAATGGTTAAAGTCACAAGCAAAATCCCTCGCGCTCTGGTTGAACATCAGGCGTGCAAGCGCAAGTCCGGCCTCGGGTACCATTATTTATAGTAAGAAATTACATACGTAAGTATGGTGTAAAAAAGCCTCAACAGTAGTTGGGGCTTTTTTACGTCTGAAATTTGAAGTTGATTGCTCAGGATTAAAGTCACAAGCAAAATCCCTCGCGCTCTGGTTGAACATCAGGCGTGCCATTCTTTGCTATCAAGAGTAGTCCGGCCTCGGGTACCATTATTTATAGTAAGAAATTACATACGTAAGTATGGTGTAAAAAAGCCTCAACATTAGTTGGGGCTTTTTTACGTCTGAAATTTGAGTTTGATTGTTAAGGATTAAAGTCACAAGCAAAATCTCTCGTGCCAGGTTGAATGTACAAGTTATGGGGAAAATAGTATGTTGATGCTTGGTTAACTATTCAATAAGTTATTATGTTTAATATCGTTCTATGGATGGAGCCTAAACAATGGTTATGTTTTTTCTAACAGTTTCAGTAATATTTATTATTCTTAGTGCATTACTCAGATTTAGACATATTTTATTTGCATATGTGATTGGTAACATTTTGTTATTTATCTATTTTGCAATTTCTGGTCAAGTAGGTGGGTGGTTTATTTTAATTTATCAAATACCCGCCCTTGTACCTGCTTTTCTTGGTATTTGTATCGGAACAGCCATCGGTTATAACGTTAGACCGATTATTGAGAGTAAACTATCAATAATCGGTAATAAGTTGAGTACGCGAGCAACAAAAATGCAAGCCTCTGACTCAGCTTTAAATTTAAATGGTACACCTAGAACTTGTATTAATGCTGAGAATGATGATCTACTCGACAAAAATGATATTCCAACTAAATAGTCGTTATATTAACTATAACAAGAGACTATTACGTTAAACTAAATTCAACTGTGAACTTGAGGCTGATTGAACATTTTTACAAATGAGTGTGTGAGCTGGCCATAACTTTTCAGGCACATTGGACCGATAGGAATATTGGAAATATATGAAATGATCGTGGCGATAACAACAGAGCCAAAAACACCGGGTTCCCGGCTCAAAACATTGCCGGGACGACGAGAAATTTTGTATAAATCAGTTCTATGTCTTAACTAGCAAAGGTGCTTCTTCGTCATTTTGCTCATAAAGCACAATCTGCAGGAGCATAAGTAGTAAAAAATAGGATTGATACGATATGTTTAGCCTAAGTCATCTTGGGTGAGGTTATGCACATTTAACGGAATAATGTCGTGTTATCTATGGAGAGTCATGTGCGTAAATAAAAAGGCAACCTCGTGGTTGCCTTAATTTTGCTTGTTGATGATTGTTTTCACGGCTGGTTATAACGGTTTAATCATCATAATGATCATTATCTATCGCCTGTTGACGCTGCTTTTTAAATTGTGCGTCTTCAAAAGCTGCGTTGATTTCTTCAAGTACAGAGTCAATATCGGCAGCATCAGTATCATCTTCAAATACACCTGTGAGGACAGTGTCTGGTTCAAGTTCACCTTGTTCGTACAGGGCCCACATTTCTTTAGCGTATTTTGTTTGTAGCAGCTCTGGAGCAAATTGGCCGTAATATTCGGTCATGTTATTCACATCACGATACAACATGGCTCTGGCATTGTTGTTAGCCGATGCATCGACGGCTTGTGGAAGATCGATGATCACTGGGCCATGACTATCAACTAATACATTAAATTCAGATAAGTCACCGTGCACAATACCGGCACATAGCATACGTACTATGTAGCCCATCATAGTGTGATGTTGTGACATGGCTTGTGCATGGGTTAAGTTAACGTCGTTTAAACGTGGAGCCACATCGCCATTGGCATCGGTGATCAACTCCATCAATAATACGCCGTCAAAACAACCGTAAGGCACAGGTACGCGTATCTTTGCTGCAGCGCATTGATACAATGCATCCACCTCGGCATTTTGCCAGGCTTTCTCTTGTTCTTCGCGACCGTATTTCGAGCCTTTTTCCATCGCGCGGCCACGACGGCTATTTTTGGTTTTTCGTCCTTCTTGATATTGTGCCGCTTTTTTAAAACTTCGTTTAGCGGCTTCTTTATAGACTTTAGCGCAGCGAATATCTTTGCCACACCGGATCATATAGACGGTAGCCTCTTTGCCACTCATCAGTTGGCTTATCACTTCATCAACGAGACCATCGTCAACCAGTGGTTGTAATCGTATAGGGGTTTTCATAGCGCTCGTTATACCTTAGTTACGATGATGATGATATATCTGCCGTAACTATTTTTATCTCATACCCAATCAACTTTAAGATACATGTTTAAGAGCTTCACCGTGTTTTCAATACTCGGCGTGTAAATGCGTTAATACTGTTCATAATACGCTTGCCAAAACTTAATATCATAATGAGTCAAAAGTGAATCTAATTGATTAGGGCTTGTGAGGTTTACTTGCCAAAAGATGATATTTAATTTATTTAGTCGAGTGTATTTATTCTGTCCCGCTTTTTATGAGCATAGTGTGACTAAAATAGTGCTCGGTTAACGGGTTATATTGATCATTACGGTGAATATTTGAAGCAAGGTTGCGTCATCAAATCAGTGTAGTACAGGGGATTTCACTATTTAATATTTAGCTTTCGTGGGCAAGCTTAGTCATTGCGGGGACTGATGTGTTGGCTTCTGTGTATTGACGTTTCGCTACAACCTCAACTCCTTTAGTGGATAACTTAAGGTTGAGATCTGACTCTGGTACACAACAGCAGGGTAAACACTCGTTTGCTTTGAGTTCAGCTAATGGCGTAGTGAGATAACTGACTTCACCTGAAATCACTGTGGTTTTACAGGCGCCGCAAAACCCATTGCGGCACTCTGAAAAAACTTTTACCTTTTTCGACTCAAGCGCTTCTAATAAGCTTGAATGTTTGCCGTCAAACAAGATAACGGGTTGACCTTTCAAGCTTACGATTGGGGCTTTTTTAAAAAATTTCTTATAAGTCAAAGTCTAAAAACTCATCGCCATCGACAGAAGAATCAATTTGTCCGACAAGGTAGGAAGACACTTCAACTTCTTGTGGGGCAACTTGAACCGCATCACTTTCTAACCAGTTCTTCATCCACGGTAGTGGGTTTGAAGATTCTTCGTACGGTTGTGGTAAATGCACTGACTTCATGCGTTGGTTAGTAATATATTCAACATACTGACACAAAATTTGTTCGTTTAGGCCGATCATAGAACCGTCTTTAAACAGATACTTAGCCCATTCTTTTTCTTGTTCAGCGGCTTTAACAAACAAATCGTACGCTTCTTGTTGACACTCAATGGCAATTTCGGCCATTTCGGGGTCGTCTTTACCGCCTTGCATTAAGCTCAGAATGTGCTGAGTGCTGTTAAGGTGTAAAGCTTCATCACGGGCAATTAAGCGAATGATTTTGGCGTTACCTTCCATTAAGCGGCGCTCAGCAAAAGCAAATGAACAGGCAAAGCTCACATAGAAACGAATGGCTTCTAGTGCGTTAACCGACATCATGCACAAATACAGTGACTTTTTAAGGATACGTAAGTTAACGGTAATTTTTTCGCCGTTAATGACGTGAGTCCCAGAACCGTGCAAGTTATGCACTTGAGTGAGCTTAATTAAGTCATCGTAATATCGGGCAATGTCACCTGCGCGTTTTAAAATATGTTCATTTTCAACAATATCGTCAAATACCACTGATGGGTTATTAACAATATTACGGATAATATGGGTATATGAGCGCGAGTGAATGGTTTCAGAAAACGACCAGGTTTCAATCCAGGTTTCTAACTCTGGTAAAGACACTAAGGGTAAAAACGCCACATTTGGCGAGCGACCTTGAATAGAGTCCAGCAAAGTTTGATATTTAAGGTTTGAAATAAAAATGTGCTGCTCGTGCTCTGGTAATGCACCAAAGTCGATTTTGTCACGGCTGACATCAACTTCTTCAGGGCGCCAGAAAAACGATAATTGTTTTTCAATCAGCTTTTCGAAGACTTCGTATTTCTGTTGATCGTAGCGAGCCACATTAACTGATTGCCCAAAAAACATGGGTTCTTTAGTTGAATCGTTAGGTGTTTGACAAAATGTTGAGTAAGCCATTATTTAGGTGTCCTGAAAACGCATTTCAAAAAGCGGGGATGCCCCCGCTAATAATTCCATTAGATGATTAAATCTTGCAAGCACCGCCTGCGCAACCGTCATCTTCTTCCTCTACGGCAATCAAGTCGTCAAACTGATCTTTCGCGCCGTCACGGGTGTTATGATAATACAAAGTCTTAACCCCTAACTTGTACACACTTAACAAATCTTTAAGTAAGGTTTGCATGGGTACACGACCGCCTTCAAAACGGCTTGGGTCGTAGTTAGTGTTAGCTGAAATCGCCTGGTCTATAAACTTCTGCATAATGCCAACAAGTTGGATGTAACCATCATTGTTTGGCATGTTCCATAACAATTCATACTTGTCTTTAAGTTGTTCAAAGTCTGGTACGACTTGCTTTAATTGCCCGTCTTTACTCGCTTTAACACTGATTAAGCCGCGTGGCGGCTCGATACCGTTAGTCGCATTTGAAATTTGCGATGAGGTTTCAGATGGCATTAATGCAGACAAGGTTGAGTTACGTAAACCATATTGTTTAATGTCGCTACGTAATGTTTCCCAATCCATGTGTAATGGCTCGTCACAAATCTTATCGAGATCACGCTTGTAAGTGTCGATAGGTAAGATACCTTGCGAATAAGTTGTCTCGTTAAATAACGGACACGCACCTTGTTCTTTTGCGAGGGTCATTGAAGCTTTCAATAGATAGAACTGAATTGCTTCAAAGGTTTTGTGGGTCAGGTTGTTAGCTGATCCGTCTGAGTACTTCTTGCCATTTTTAGCAAGGTAGTTAGCAAAGTTAATCACACCAATGCCTAAGGTACGGCGGTTCATGGAACCTAATTTTGCAGACTTGATTGGGTAATCTTGATAATCCAATAGGTTATCAAGGGCACGCACTGCAAGATCGGCTAAAGGCTCAAGTTCTGATAAATCCTGAATCGCGCCTAGGTTTAATGCTGACAATGTACATAATGCGATTTCACCATTTGGATCGTCGATGTTAGTCATTGGCTTAGTCGGCAAGGCAATTTCTAAACATAAGTTAGATTGCTTAATTGGTGCGACTTTAGAGTCAAATGGGCTGTGAGTATTACAGTGATCCACGTTTTGAATGTAGATACGGCCAGTAGAGGCACGTTCTTGCATCATTAATGAAAACAGTTCTACCGCTTTAATTTGTTTTTTACGGACGTTGCTGTCTTGTTCATACTGTAGGTATAAGCGTTCAAATTCAACTTGATCTTCAAAGAAGGCGTCGTAAAGACCAGGCACGTCTGATGGGCTGAATAAGCTGATGTATTCGCCTTTAATTAAACGTTGGTACATTAATTTGTTTAACTGCACACCATAGTCAAGGTGACGTACACGGTTGTCATCAACACCACGGTTGTTTTTAAGGACCAGTAGTGACTCTACTTCTAAATGCCATAATGGGTAGAATAGGGTAGCTGCACCACCACGAACGCCGCCTTGAGAACATGACTTAACCGCGGTTTGGAAGTACTTATAAAAAGGTAAGCAACCTGTGTGGAATGCTTCGCCGCCACGAATCGGGCTACCTAACGCGCGGATACGACCTGCGTTAATACCAATACCTGCACGTTGGCTGACGTATTTAACAATAGAAGATGCCGTTGCGTTGATTGAATCTAGGCTGTCATCACATTCGATTAAAACACATGAGCTGAACTGACGTGTTGGAGTACGTACGCCAGACATAATTGGTGTCGGCAATGAAATTTTGAATAATGACGTCGCATCATAAAAACGCTTGATGTAATCCAAACGAGTGTCTTTTGGATAACGAGCAAACAAACAGGCCGCCACAAGAATGTATAAAAACTGCGCGCTTTCATACACTTCATGTGTGACACGGTTTTGTACCAGATATTTACCTTCTAATTGCTTAACAGCAGCATAAGAGAAGTTCATATCGCGCCAGTGGTCGATATAGCTGTCTAAGGTGTCGATTTCTTCACGAGAGTAATCAGCTAAAATATGGGTGTCGTATTTGCCCATTTCCACTAAACGCGTCACATGATCGTACAGCTTAGGGGGCTCGAACTGACCAAAGGCTTTTTTGCGTAAATGAAACACAGCTAAGCGAGCCGCTAAGAATTGATAATCTGGCGATTCTGGCGAGATTAAATCAGCAGCGGCTTTGATAATGGTTTCATGAATGGCTTCTGTTGGAATGCCGTCAAAAAACTGCAGGTGAGATCGAAGTTCAACTTCAGATACTGAGACGTTTTTTAATCCCTTGGCTGCCCAAGTGATTACGCGATGAATTTTATCTAAATCGATATTTTCACGTTCGCCACTGCGTTTAGTGACTGTCATATTGCTATTCATTGAAGAGAGGCCTTGGTTCTATATCAGGTCATGTGATCATGTTCTGGATGCTGTAGCTTTGATTCGATCAGAACAAATCACAAAACAGTTCCATGTTAAAACAATCAGTGTGAATGTATTTACTACAATGTCGATTGACAGTACATGCAAATACAAACTACGTCTTTTGTGCGACAACGGCGTAGTGTTTTGATTGTTACCCACACACAAGATATGGTGTTATTTATTAACTGAGATACAAGATAGTGAGGTTTGAGTTGATTTGCAAGCCACAATTGCATTAACTTCTTGTGGATAAGTTGAGGATAACGGCAAGGGTTAGTAACGACTAACCCTAGAGCCCAATTTTTTATAGTGTTTTTGATAGGTGATGTTTTTTTAATCGATAGATTAGAAAAATTTGATCGCTAAAATAAGCAGCGATCAAAATAATCAGCCCATTTTTAGATTGATCTTTTACCCTATTTGATCTGCGACGTTGGCCGTAATCAATTGAGTACAATCATTCTTAATTTGGTTGCAATTCACCACTGGTTTATTCAACAAAAAATTGCTTTAACGACGCGCCGTGTTCAAATTGGCGTTTAGCAGGCCACAAATGTGGATTGTCAGCTGCAGACAAGTATCCCCATAATGCAACGCCACCATGCATGTTGGCATTGTCAGCGGCCACTAAGTCACGCTCAGCATCACCAAGATATAAAATATGCTCTGGCGGGATAGCGATTTGCTGTGCCGCTAACAACATTGGCGCCGTATGGGGTTTGGCGTGGCGAGTACTGTCACCGCTTACCATCGCTTTAAGGTGAGGCGTTAAGCCTAGTTTATCAACCAGTGGCCGAGCAAAACGTGCAGGTTTGTTGGTGACCACTCCATAAGGAATGCCTTGTTGGTCTAATAAAGTGAGCAACTCTGGTAAATCATCAAATAAACGACTGTACTGACCATTGATGCGGCCATAATGTTGTAGCAGTCCTTGCTGAATACTGAGCTGTAAGGCTTCATCGGCATCAGGAATCGCGGTTTTAACCAGAAATAAACTGCCATGGGACGCGGCATGACGCATTTTTTCAAGGGGTTGAGCACTAAAACCGGCATCATCTAAACTTAAATTAAGTGCATAGATTAAATCTGGGGCAGTATCAGCAAGTGTACCGTCAAGATCAAATAGCACACCTTTGACATCATTTTTATGCACTGAATGATTCCTTTTATCCTGAGTGGAATGAAATTGAAGAGCAGAGCACCGATAAATCTACCATTTATCGGTGTTGTTAAACTGACAAAATGTTTAGTCGATTTTTTGTGTGGCAATCATGTAGTTAACATCAACACTACTGGTGTATTTAAATACCCCAGAAAGTGGATTGTAGGTAATGCCGAGGGCGTCTTTACACAATAAATCAGTGTTATCTACGAGTGCCATGAGTTCAGATGGACGTAAAAACTTGCTGTGGTCGTGAGTGCCGACAGGCAACATTTTCAATAGATATTCTGCACCAATAATGGTTTGCAGGTAAGACATCACATTGCGATTAATGGTCGAGAAAAACACAAATCCGTTAGGTTTAACCATGTCGCAACACGCCTGGATAACCGATTGTGGATCGGGAACATGCTCAAGCATTTCCATACAGGTCACAACATCATAGTATTCGCGGTGGTTATCGCGGTGTTCTTCTGCGGTCGTTTTAAGGTAGTTTACTGTTACCCCAGAATCTAACGCATGTAGCTTAGCCACTTCTAATGGTTCTGTGCCCATGTCGATACCGTCTACATTTGCACCGATACGTGCCATGCTTTCAGATAAAATCCCGCCACCACAGCCAACATCTAATACTTTTTTACCAAATAGGCCGCCTGAGGTTTGATCAATATAATTTAAGCGCAATGGATTGAGTAAATGCAGTGGCTTGAACTCACCATCAAGATCCCACCAAGTTTGTGCCATGGCTTCAAATTTTGCGATTTCTTGTGGATCAACATTGGCCGTTAATCGTTCAGCGTGTGACATAAGCTAACCTAAGTGTCTAATAATGTATGGCGGTTATTATAACGATAACCTTAGCGAATAGTAGTCAACAATGTGCTTTTGCCAGGTTGCGCTGGTTATAAAATCACCGTTCAGCATTGTCGCTGACTATTTTTATAAACCAAAGCGCTTAAAGCTGCAGCAGATTGGCTTATATGTCGGCATATATTAGTAAGAGACTAAACTAAGTTTGCTGAAAATATTGGCTTTTTTATAAATTTTGCCCTGCATAGTACATTTGGCCGGTGTTTGCTCTGGCGACAATAAATATCTGTGTTAGAATGCCAAATCACGTTTTTAAGCTAGATAATAATATGGAACATTTATTGTCAGCTAATTTTAGGGGAACGCGCAGTTTATGACTGATCTGGCATCATCTATTTCGCCAATTAATATCGAAGACGAACTTAAGAATTCTTACCTTGATTACGCCATGAGTGTAATTGTAGGTCGTGCATTACCTGACGTCCGTGACGGTTTAAAACCAGTTCACCGTCGCGTATTGTTCGCCATGAGTGAATTAAAAAACGATTGGAACAAACCATATAAAAAATCCGCTCGTGTTGTTGGTGATGTAATCGGTAAATATCACCCACATGGTGATACCGCTGTCTACGATACGATTGTTCGTATGGCGCAACCTTTCTCGCTTCGTTACACCTTAGTTGACGGGCAAGGAAACTTTGGTTCGGTTGACGGTGACTCTGCCGCAGCAATGCGTTACACCGAAATCCGGATGCAAAAGTTGGCGCACTCGTTACTTGCCGACCTCGAAAAAGAAACCGTCGATTTTGTTCCTAACTACGACGGCACAGAATTTATTCCTGCAGTATTACCCACACGTGTACCTAACCTGTTAATTAACGGTTCATCAGGTATTGCGGTGGGTATGGCGACCAATATTCCGCCACACAACTTAACTGAAGTTGTTCAAGGCTGTTTAGCTTTAATCGCAGAGCCTAGCTTGTCGATTGAACAGCTTATGGAATACATTCCAGGCCCTGATTTCCCAACAGCAGCATCGATTAACGGTCGTAAAGGCATTATTGATGCTTACAAAACCGGTCGCGGCCGCGCGGTGATGCGTTCTAAAGCTGAAATTGAAACCGAAGATAATGGCCGTGAACGTATTATTGTTCATGAAATTCCATATCAGGTGAACAAAGCTAAGCTCATTGAAAAAATTGCTGAGTTAGTTAAAGACAAAAAGATTGAAGGCATTAGCGGTTTACGCGACGAGTCTGACAAAGACGGTATGCGTATCGTGATTGAAATCAAGCGCGGCGAAGTCGGCGAAGTTGTATTAAACAATTTGTATGCTCAAACGCAAATGCAGTGTTCTTTTGGTATTAACATGGTGGCATTGACCAATGGTCAGCCTAAATTGTTTAACCTTAAAGAAATGCTTGAGTGCTTTATTCTTCACCGCCGTGAAGTGGTGACACGTCGTACCGTGTTTGAACTGCGTAAAGCTCGCGAACGTGCTCACATTCTTGAAGCGCTTGCAATTGCATTGGCTAACATCGATCCCATCATTGCCTTAATTAAAGCCTCTCCAACACCAGCTGAAGCGAAAGTGAAGTTAGTCGCTCAAGGGTGGGAATTAGGCCATGTTCAAGGCATGCTTGAAAAAGCTGGCGATGATGCTGCACGCCCTGAATGGTTAGAGCCTGAATTCGGTATCCGTGACGGCAAATACTATTTAACCGAGCAACAAGCGCAAGCGATTCTTGAATTACGTTTACACCGTTTAACCGGTTTAGAGCATGACAAGATTTTAGCTGAATACGAAGATCTATTAGTGCTCATTGCAGGGTTATTATTGATCCTTCGTAGTCCTGAGCGTTTAATGGAAGTCATCAAAGAAGAGCTAGAAGAAATTCTAGAACAATATGGTGATGCCCGTCGTACCGTGATTAACGCTAACGAAATTGACATGAGTCTTGAAGACTTAATCAATGAAGAAGACGTTGTGGTCACTTTATCTCACTTAGGTTATGCCAAGTATCAGCCATTGTCTGACTACCAAGCACAACGCCGTGGCGGTAAAGGCAAGGCTGCAACCAAAGTTAAAGACGAAGATTTCGTTGAAAAACTACTGGTTGCTAACACCCATGACACCATTTTGTGCTTCTCTGACTTTGGTAAAATGTACTGGCTTAAAGTGTACCAGTTACCGCTTGCGAGCCGCACAGCACGTGGTCGTCCAATTGTTAACTTATTACCACTGGCTGATGGTGAGCGTATTACTGCGATTTTACCTGTACGTGAATACGCTGATGACAAATACATCATCATGGCAACCGCAGACGGCACCGTGAAGAAAACGGCATTAACTGCGTACAGTAACCCTCGCGCAAACGGCATTATTGCTGTGAACCTAAAAGATGGCGACCAACTAATTGGCGTTGATATTACTGAAGGTAGCGACGACATTATGTTGTTCTCTAACGAAGGTAAAGTGGTTCGCTTTAACGAAAAAGCCCGCGATTCTGAAACTGGTGAAGTGAAGATTGATGCTGAAACCGGTGAAGAAATTATTGCACTGCGTCCAATGGGTCGTACTGCAACCGGTGTGCGTGGTATTAAGCTTGAAGAAGGGCAAAAAGTGGTATCACTGATTGTACCTAAGGGTGATGGCGCAATCTTAACCGTAACCGAAAATGGTTATGGTAAGCGTACTGAGCTAAGTGAATACCCAGCGAAGAGCCGTGGCACTAAAGGTGTTGTATCCATTAAAGTGAGTGAGCGTAATGGCTCTGTAGTGGGTGCAGTACAAGTGGGCGAGTTTGACGAAATCATGTTGATCAGTGATAAAGGCACCTTGGTTCGTACGCCGGCAGAAGGCGTATCAGTCATTGGCCGTAACACCCAAGGCGTGACCATTATTCGTACTGCTGAAGACGAGAAAGTTGTTGGCTTACAGCGTATTGAAGAAATTCAAACTGAAGAACTGCTTGATGCAGATGGCAATGTGATTGTGCCTGCCGATGTGATTGAAGGCGAAGTCGCCGAAGATTCGTCAGCTCAGCAATCTGCAACAGATGTAGCTGATGATGCAGAAGGTGACGAGCAGGAATAACCTGAACGTGTCATCAAACATCAATAACGGGCGCCTAATGGCGCTCGTTTTATTTTGCGGAAAATTATTCATCAAAATAGGCAGATAAAGGCCTATTCAATAACGAATAAAGCCCTTAGTATTAACGGCTATTATGATATCATCATATGCTGATTTTTTGTCGACAGTGCATATGATTGCTATGAGTACAAACTGAATCAAGGAGTTGTCTGTGAGCGCGATTTATAATTTCTGTGCGGGTCCTGCGATGTTACCTCAAGCTGTAATGCAAAAAGCACAACAGGAATTAATCAATTGGAATGGTCTTGGTGTCTCCGTGATGGAAATAAGCCATCGGAGTAAAGAGTTTATTGCGTTAACTGAGCAAGCCGAAACGACATTGCGCCAGTTAATGCACATTCCTAAAAACTATCACGTGTTATTTATGCACGGTGGTGGCCGCGCTCAGTTTTCTAACGTGGTGAACAACTTTTTAGGTGACAACGGCCGAGCGCTTTACCTCGTGAGTGGCCAATGGTCTTCAGCTGCGGTAACTGAAGCACATAAATTGGTCGGCGAAAGCCAAATAGACAGCCTTAATATTGTTGAAAAAGTTGACGGGCTAAACCAAGTTAACTTACCCGATCTTAATGCTATCGATAAAGACTACCGTTATGTGCATTACTGCTCTAATGAAACGGTTGACGGTATTGAAATATTTGAAGAACTGGACAGCCCATGGCCAGTAGTGGCCGATCTGTCATCAACCATTATGTCGCATGATATTGATGTCAGTAAATATGGCCTTATTTATGCTGGTGCGCAAAAGAACATTGGCCCATCAGGTTTATCGATAGTGATTGTGCGTGACGACATGCTTAAGTTACCAGCGTTACCACAGTCTTCAATCATGGATTATCGTGTGGCGGTTGAGCATGGCTCCATGTTTAATACGCCACCAACGTTTGCATGGTATCTCGCATCAGAAGTATTTGCTTGGTTAGCGGCTAATGGCGGCGTGAGTGCCATGGCTGAAGTCAATCAGCAAAAAGCGGCATTATTGTATGATTGTATCGATTCAAATCCTTTTTATAAAAATGGTGTTGCGCCTCACAATCGCTCACGCATGAATGTGACGTTCCAATTGGTTAATGACGCGCTTGATGGTGAGTTTTTAAAACAAGCAGAACAGGCCGGTTTAGTTGCCCTAAAAGGTCATCGTATTGTCGGCGGCATGCGCGCCAGCATTTATAATGCAATGCCATTAGCGGGTGTGCAAAAACTGGTCAACTTTATGAACCAATTTGCCACGCAACACGCTTAACGGCTGTTGCGATTCATCACGCCTCGATTGAGGTGTAAAATCAAAAAAGATCCCGAAAGGATCTTTTTTGTTTTGTGTAGGGCCTGTTGATTTTTCAAGGTTGTTTTTGCAGCGAATTGTTGGCCATTACTCATATACAAGTGCGCGGCAGAGACTTAGAGGTGTAGTTATTCTACATAAAAAGTCGATAACGCCGTAAAAATGGCCAACAAACGCTGCCCGAAGGGTTCGGCTAAAAACGTTTTACTCTTTGTTGAATGACTCTTTGCAAATAAAGAGTTGCTTAGATGACCAGGCATCAATCCATTCGTCTCGATTAAAATGTTTTTAACTCGAATACATTAAACCAGCAAAGTTCAACAGGCCCTAGTGTAAATGTGGATACGTCATCACTTATCTTTGCACAGTTTTACGCTTAAATACGTGTTTGTTAACCCCTTTTTAACCGCATAAGATTTATAGTCTTTCCATGGTGCTGACACTCATGGAGAACCCAATGACCACCCCAACAGTAACTAAAACGCCTATCCATAAGGCCAGTATTAACCCATTACAAATACCTAAATCGGCCAAGTTGGCAGTGGCTTACTTCTTTTTCATGATCGTGCCGTTTGTTATGGCACAGCTTTTAGGTATGGAAATTGAAGGTCTATATACCCGTTTATTAAGCGCGGTTAACTTAGTCGCAATGAGTGCGTTCTTTTTGCAATTTCCCCTTGCAGGACGCATCAAACCGTTACCTTTGTTCGCCAATATTGACTGGGGGATCACCAAGCACAAACAGTTCGGGCAGTATTTAGGCGTGTTCTTTTTCTTACATCCCATATTGATTTTGCTGCCCAAAGCAATGATGTCGTTTGACGATTTTAGTGTCAGTTTTGTCAGTGCAATTACCTCACAACATCTATTAACAGGGATGCTAGCTTGGTTAGCGATGGCGGTGTGGGTGTTGATGTCGGTGTTGAAAGATAAACTCAATATCACATATGAAACCTGGCGATTACTGCATGTGATTGGATTTAGCATTATCGCTACACTGGCAACATTGCATATCACTACGGTAGGCAGTCATGGCCAGTATAATCAGCAGTTTAATGTCATTTGGTGGCTGCTTTATACCGTGTGTATGACATTGATTGTTTACAATTATGTCATTAAACCGCGTTTTATTAAGCAACATCCTTATGCGATATCTCATGTTGAAAAAATCAATGAGTGTGATTGGCAAATCAATATTGCACCGACCACCTCCAATGCGTTGGCATATCAACCTGGGCAATTTGTGTGGCTCAATACCACGGGCAACCCTTACAGCGTAGAGCAACATCCATTTTCAATTGTACAAGGTGCAGAGCAAGGCCAATTAGGGTTTATTATCAGAGCATTAGGGGATTATACCTCGTCACTTGAACAACTAACGGTAGGCCAAACCGTGTTTGTTGATGGCCCATACGGCAGTTTGACATTAGATCAAAGCCAGCTTGCAAGTGGTATCACATTAATCGCTGGCGGAGCGGGGATTGCACCTATGTTAAGTCTGTTACGTCAGCTTGAAGCACAGCAGGATCCACGTCCGATCCGTCTACTTTATGCTAACCGTAATCAGGCGCGTATGGTGTATGTCGATGAGTTAGTCGAACTCGAAAAATCCATGAGCAACTTTAAAGTGAAACTAATATGTGAACAGTTAAATGTGCATGATGAAAGCCTACCGCGTCACCTCGTCCCAGGGTTGATTAATCAAACGCTGATTAATACCACTATGACAACAGGAAAAGAATCACAATGGTCGTTTTACATATGTGGGCCAAAGGGGATGATTTCTGCAACGACAACCCATTTACACCAGTTAGGTATCACTCAGCCACAAATCCATTTTGAACAACTTGCATTTTAGGAGCGCAATATGCCGATTAAACAAATTTCTGGGTGTATTGGTTGTGAGGCTTGCGTTAAAAGTTGTCCAACCGATGTTATCCATATGAATAAAGAAACGAATAAAGCAGAAATACGTTATCCGGAAGATTGTCAAATTTGTCATTTATGTAGACTGTATTGCCCCGTTGGGGCTATCACAATCACGCCCGATAAAAGTATCCCCGTTATGGTTTCTTGGAGGTAATGATGAACCCTAAAGCTCATTTATCGCGTCGCCAGTTTATTGGTATTGCGGGTGGCATTGCTGGGGCCGCAGCATTAGCCAATATTGCGTTTGATGCACCCGCACAAGAAAATAAACCTAAAATTGATACGCATGATTTTACGGTTGAAAATCGCCACCTTGATGTATTGGTTATTGGCGGAGGTATGGCTGGTGTGTTTGCAGCAGTTAAAGCCCACGATGCCGGCGCTAGCGTCTTAATGGTGTCTAAAGGGCGTGTCGGCAGTTCAGGCTTAACCCCTTTTGCCAAAGGTATTTTTAGTTACGATAAAGCCAATGCTAGGATGAGCATTGATGAGTTTGTTGACGCTGTGACAGAATCGGCCATACAAACCAACAACCCGGTGTTTACCAGACAACTGGCCGAACATTCTTATGCGCGGGTACAAGAATTAAAGGATTGGGGATTTTTCGACTCACCACTCTATAATCACAGTTTTATGAAGCCGCTAAGCGAGCGTAATATACCGATTGAAGAGCGCATGATGATCACTCATCTGCTCAAACAAGATGGCCGAGTTGTTGGCGCATCAGGCTTTAGTTTAGATGAACAAAAAATCGTGCATTACCATGCAAAAACCGTCGTATTATGCACCGGCTCTGGTGGGTTTAAACCCAATGGTTTCCCGGTATGCGACTTAACCCACGATGGTACTATCATGGCCTATAAAATAGGCGCTAAAGTCACTGGTAAAGAATGGAACGATGGTCATCCGGGCTCGGCAAAAAATTCGGGGTCAAGCTACGATAACTGGCATGGACAAATTGAAGAAAAACCATCAATCACCTCAGCGCAAATCAACCATCACTTGGGTGTAGACATGAATTATCAAGCGTACACGCAAGGTGCGCCCGTCATGATGATGCCACCTAGGCCTCAACGCCCAGGAGAGACGGTTACACAACCAGATAAAAGCCACAAAGATGTTTTTCCAGCAGGGCCATTTGTGCCAGCAGCATTTAAGCAATCAGGGCCTCCACCTAAACCACCAGAGCAAGGCTTTTTACGCAGCTTGGTGTCAAGTAAAGGCCATTCAGGCCCACCAGGTATGGGCGGAGAGCAAGTTGGCGGCTCAAGTGCCGGGATGGCCATCCATAAATCTGAAGGCTTGGTGCCAATCAATGCACAAGGGTTGTCGACTATTCCTGGGTTATATGCGGCAGGTGATGCCTTAGGTTCTTATATGTCGGGCGGTATTTATACCCAAATAGGCTCATCGTTAGCGGGGTCTGCTGTACAAGGGGCTATTGCAGGAGCTGCGGCAGCCAATGACAGTCTCGGCATGGCCAGTAAGTTGGATGTGTCTGAACAATATTTGGCATTGGTTAATCAACAAATTTTAGCGCCATTAAAGCGGGACCGCGGCTATAGCCCCGCTTGGGTGACTCAAGTGTTGCAGGGGGTGATGATCCCAAACTTTGTACTTTACATCAAAAAAGAACGAATGATGCAAGCCGCGTTAGCGTATGTTGAGGAGCTTAATGAGCACCATGTACCTATGTTAATGGCTGACGATTTACATACGCTTCGCTTAGCGCACGAAACTGAAAATATGATCATCACCGCAGAGATGAAACTCAAAGCATCCATTATGCGCAAAGAAAGTCGCTGTAGTCATTACCGTTTAGATTGTCCTGATATTGATTACGAAAACTGGCAAGCGTGGATAAACATCTCTAAAGATGAAAATGGCAACATGGTGTTAGAAAAACAACCATTTGAGAGTTGGCCAAATTTTAGCTAGTTTACTGCTTTAAGTTATTTAGCATCAGACAAAATAAAGCCGACTTTCAAAGAGTCGGCTTTATTATTAGAGTCAGTTCAACCAGACGCTATTTGATGACTGCTGCGATTGATTTTGCCAAATAATCAACGTTTGCTTCGCTAATACCCGCAATGCTAATACGGCTTGAACCGACCATATACACACTGTATTGCTGTTTTAACATCGCAACTTGTTCAGGGGTTACCCCTAAAAATGAGAACATGCCTTTTTGACGTGCAATAAAGCTAAAGTCACGTTCAACACCATTAGCAATTAGCTGATTAACCAGCATCTCACGGTTGCCGTTAATACGGTCGCGCATCACTTTAAGCTCGTCTAACCATTGCTGTTTAAGGGCTGGGTTACCTAAAATCGTTTCGACTATAGCTGCGCCATGAGCAGGCGGCATAGAGTAAATACAACGGATCACATACAACAACACTGATTGCGCGATATCTGCCGTAGCGCTGTCTTTTGCCACAAGGGTGCAAGCACCGATGCGTTCACGGTAAAGGCCAAAGTTTTTAGAGCACGAGCTACATAAAATCATGCTTTCAACTACCGCAGCCATTTGGCGCACACCGTAAGCGTCTTCGTCAACACCATCACCAAAGCCCTGATAAGCCATGTCGATTAACGGTGTAAATCCTTGCTTAACGGTAACCTTAACCACTTCGTCCCATTGCTCGATCGTTAAATCCATACCACTTGGGTTATGACAACACGCGTGTAATAACACCACATCGTCTTTACTTATGGTGTTTAAGGTTGCGATCATTTGCTCAAACTTGAGGCTCTTGGTGTCGTAATCGTAGTATGGGTAGGTTTTAACAGTGATACCCGCCGCTTCAAATAAACCAGTATGATTGGCCCATGTCGGGTCGCTCACCCATAAAACCGCATTAGGATTACAACGAGCAATAAAGTCAGCCGCTACGCGCAAAGCACCGGTTCCGCCTGGGGTTGATACTGTACGTACTCGGTTGGCTATAAGCGCACTGTGGCTGGCACCAAAGGCTAATTCAGCCATTAACTGATTAAAGGGGGCTGACCCCGTTGGGCCGATATAGACCTTGGTGGTTTCGGTGTCTAAACGAATTTTCTCTGCAGCTTTAACACAGTCTAAAATAGGAGTGTGACCAGCAGGATCTTTATAAACCCCAACACCTAAATCCACTTTATTGGGATGGCTGTCTTCGCGATATTGTGTCAAAAGCCCCAAAATGGGATCAGACGGTAAGGCTTTAAGGGTATCAAACATGAATGGAACCTTATATTGACTATTTGCACTAAGCATAACGCGCTTTAAACACAGAGTTAAAGTCATAATTGGTTGCGTAGATAATTAATTGCTCATTGAGATTTTTTCAATTGGAAACTTAAATGAACGGACAAATAATACTGTCATATCGAGAGATTATCTGCTGTAATGGTGCTCCATTACAGTGTTTGTTCGATATTAACGTGCAGTCACGGTGTTAACGACATAAATATTCAATTTTATGCTTGATATCACGGTGGCGATCCGTATTTTATAAACATCAATGCGTCGCTCGCAAAAAATGAACACTGTAATGAATTTGTGCCACTTGATTTACGCTGTTTGGCAATAACTGAGTGATGTTTACCACCAAGATTAATCTGAGGTTAATCTGTAGCAAAAGAAGAAAGCGAATGAAGCAACTGCGTCTTAACCCAATTACATGCATCAACGGCGAAATTAATATTCCTGGCTCTAAAAGTATTTCTAACCGTGCATTACTGTTAGCGACACTTGCCAAGGGCAGTACCACTCTCACCAATTTACTCGATTCAGATGACATTCGTTATATGCTGGCATCGTTGAAGCAACTGGGTGTTCAGTACAGTTTAAGCGACGACAAAACCGTGTGCGTGGTTGAAGGCAACGGCGGACCACTATCGTCTGACACCGCTCAGCATTTATTTCTAGGTAATGCTGGCACCGCAATGCGCCCTTTGTGCGCGGCATTGACGTTAGGTCAGGGCGAATTCACGTTAACCGGTGAGCCTCGTATGGAAGAGCGTCCTATTGGCGACTTAGTCGATGCACTGCGTCAATTAGGCGGTGATGTGACATACCTTAAAAACGATGGTTTTCCACCATTAACCATTAATGCAACGGGACTAAACGGCGGTGACGTTGAAATTGCCGGTGATTTGTCGAGCCAGTTTTTAACGGCTTTATTGATGGTTGCACCGCTAACCAGAGACAGCGTAAACATTAAAATTAAAGGCGAGTTGGTGTCTAAGCCTTATATCGACATTACCATTGCCTTAATGAAACAGTTTGGTGTTGACGTGATTAACCATCAATATCAGCGTTTTGAAATTAAATCCGGTCAACAGTATGTGTCACCCGGTAAAGTGTTAGTAGAAGGTGATGCGTCATCTGCTTCGTACTTTTTAGCTGCCGGTGCTATCCAAGGCGGTGAAGTAAAAGTGACTGGTGTAGGGCGCTTAAGTATTCAAGGTGATGTGAAGTTTGCCGATGCGTTAGCGCAAATGGGCGCCGATATTGAGTGGGGCGATGATTACATTATTGCCCGTAAATCACCGTTAACAGCCATCGAAATGGACATGAACCATATACCAGATGCGGCGATGACCATTGCTACCGCAGCGCTGTTTGCTAAAGGCACGACTAAACTGACTAATATTTACAATTGGCGCATTAAAGAAACCGACCGTTTAGCCGCAATGGCGACAGAGCTGCGCAAAGTAGGCGCAATTGTTGATGAAGGTCATGACTACATAACCATTACGCCACCGGCTCAGTTAAACACGGCCGATATCGATACCTACAACGATCACCGTATGGCGATGTGTTTTTCTATGATGGCGTTTGCAGATTGTGGCATAACCATTAACGATCCAGACTGTACCTCTAAAACATTTCCAGATTATTTTGCCCAGTTTAGCCGCTTAGCTAAATAAATTTATTACGGCGGTATAGCTGTCGCCCTGGAATGTTTCTTTACAATGTAAAAGGGCGATCTTGGTTTTAATTATTTAAAATTCATCAGTAATTAACATTTATTTGTTATACAATGCGCGCGCTTAATTTGGTAAACCCCTTTTTACTTTCAGGGAAGATAGATTTTTTCGGAGGAAATTATGTCTGAACGGTCTCCAGTGATCACAGTTGATGGCCCTAGCGGTGCAGGGAAAGGGACGATATGCCAATTATTGGCACAGCATTTAGGCTGGCATTTATTAGACAGTGGTGCAATTTATCGTGTGTTGGCGTTAGCCGCTATTCATCATGATGTCGAACTAGAAAACGAAGAAGCATTAACACTGTTAGCAGCCCATCTTGACGTACAGTTTTTAACAGGCACCGATAACGATGCCATTAAGGTCATTTTAGAAGGCGAGGATGTGACCAGCACCATTCGCACTCAAGAATGCTCAAATGCTGCCTCTAAAGTGGCTGCACTACCGCGAGTTCGCGAAGCATTATTACGTCGTCAACGTGCATTTTGTGCCGCGCCAGGTCTCGTTGCCGATGGTCGCGATATGGGCACGGTAGTTTTCGCCAACGCGCCGGTAAAAATCTTTTTAACTGCATCCGCTGAAGAACGGGCGCAAAGACGCTATAATCAGTTGCAGGACAAGGGCTTCGATGTTAAAATCGACCGCCTTTTAGCTGAAATTATCGAGCGAGATGACCGCGATATTAATCGTGCCGCCTCACCGTTAGTACCAGCTGAAGACGCACTTGTTATTGATACAAGCGGCGTAGGTATTGACGACGTATTAAAGCAAGTGCTTGAATATGTTGAACAAAAAATTACTGTAGCTTAATCGAATTCCCGATTAACGTTTACAGTAGGTATTCGTGTTAAGGATGATACGAATAATATTACTAGACTCCACATCTAGGATGGATGGTGGTTTATTTAATGAAAGTAACCTAAAACATGACTGAATCTTTTGCTGATCTATTTGAACAATCCCTTCAAACTCTTGAGTTCCGTCCAGGTTCTATCGTTCGTGGTACTGTTGTTGCCATCGAAAACGGTATGGTACTTGTTGACGCAGGCCTTAAGTCTGAAAGCCCAATCTCTGCTGACGAATTCAAAAACGCACAAGGCGTTTTAGAAATTCAAGTAGGCGATGAAGTTGACGTAGCGCTTGACTCTGTTGAAGATGGCTTTGGTGAGACTCAATTGTCTCGCGAAAAAGCTAAGCGTCATGAAGCTTGGATCGTTCTAGAAAAAGCGTACGAAGATGCTGAAACTGTAATCGGTATCATCAATGGTAAAGTTAAAGGTGGTTTCACTGTTGAATTAAACGGTATCCGTGCCTTCTTACCAGGTTCTCTAGTTGACGTGCGCCCAGTTCGCGACACCGCTCACTTAGAGTACAAAGAATTAGAATTCAAAGTTATCAAGCTTGACCAGAAGCGCAACAACGTTGTTGTTTCTCGTCGTGCAGTTATCGAATCTGAAAGCAGTGCAGAACGTGATGCACTTCTTGAAAATCTACAAGAAGGCCAAGCAGTTAAAGGTATCGTTAAGAACCTTACTGACTACGGTGCATTCGTAGATTTAGGTGGCGTTGACGGTCTATTACATATCACAGATATGGCGTGGAAGCGTGTTAAGCACCCATCTGAAATCGTTAATGTTGGTGACGAAATCAACGTTAAAGTACTTAAGTATGACCGTGAGCGTACTCGCGTATCACTAGGTCTTAAGCAACTTGGCGAAGATCCATGGTTAGAAATCAGCAAACGTTACCCAGAAAACACTAAGTTAACTGGTCGCGTGACTAACTTAACTGACTACGGTTGCTTCGTAGAAATCGAAGAAGGCGTTGAAGGTTTAGTACACGTTTCTGAAATGGATTGGACTAACAAGAACATTCACCCATCTAAAGTTGTTAACTTAGGTGATGAAGTTGAAGTGTTAGTACTAGACATCGATGAAGAACGTCGTCGTATTTCTCTAGGCCTTAAACAGTGTAAAGTTAACCCATGGGATGACTTCGCAACTAAGTTTAACAAAGGCGACAAAGTATCTGGTAAGATCAAGTCAATCACTGACTTCGGTATCTTTATCGGTCTTGACGGTGGAATCGATGGTCTTGTTCACTTATCTGACATTTCTTGGAACGGTACTGGCGAAGACGCAGTGTCTGAATACAAGAAAGGCGACGAAATCCACGCTGTAGTTCTTTCAGTAGACCCAGAGCGTGAGCGCATCAGCTTAGGTGTTAAGCAAACTGAAGATGATCCATTCAACGCATACTTAGCTGACAAGAAGAAAGGCACCGTAGTTAACGGTACTGTTTCTGCTGTTGACGCAAAAGGTGTTACAGTTGAATTAGCAGATACAGTTGAAGGTTACATCCGTGTAGCTGACATCTCTGCAGAGCGTATCGAAGACGCATCTACTGTATACTCAGTAGGTGATGCAATCGAAGCTAAGTTCATGGGTGTAGATCGTAAGAACCGTTCTATCAGCTTATCTATCAAAGCGAAAGATGAAGCTGAACAGAAAGAAGCGATCGCGACTCTGAACAAGCAAGACGATGCTGTAATCAGCAACGCTATGGCTGAAGCTTTCAAAGCAGCTCGTAAGTAATCGAAATCGTCTGTTGTATGGGGACGTTGTCCCCATTAGGCGACTGTGTTTGGCTTGATAATATGGGATAGCAAAGATGACAAAATCTGAACTTATCGAAAAACTCGCCACTAGGCAGTCGCAACTGTCGGCGAAAGAAGTGGAAAGTGCAATCAAAGAAATGTTAGAGCAAATGGCGACAACATTAGAAAGCGGTGATCGTATTGAGATCCGTGGCTTTGGTAGTTTTTCACTTCACTATCGTGCACCACGTACTGGCCGTAATCCTAAAACAGGTACTTCTGTTGAATTGGAAGGTAAGTATGTACCGCACTTTAAGCCGGGTAAAGAACTGCGCGAACGTGTCGATGCTGTTAATCTTTGATTAACGCTTTAATAAAAAGCCTCCTTTTGGAGGCTTTTTTGTATCTAATCACAGTCAATGCTGGTCAGTTTAGTAAATTTCTTGGATAATCATTATATTGATGCGTATACATGGAGAATAACGTGAGATCTTTTATTGTCATTGTACTAATTGGATTGCTGTTTGTTTTAGCCTTATTGTTTGGTGCTAAAAACGAACAAATTGTAACCTTGAGTTACTTTATTGCCGAAGGTGAATACCGTTTACCCGTGGTATTGGCGAGTGTGTTTTTTAGTGGCTTTATCATTAGCTGGATATTTGCCAGTTATTACATTATCAAACTGAAACTGGCATTACGTAAAAGTAATAAAGCACTTAAAAAATTTACCACGGTTGATGCAATAAACATCGACGTACCCGCTAAGGATCAAGCTGTCTAGTATGCTAGAAATCTTGTTCTTGCTATTACCCATTGCCGCTGGATACGGTTGGTATATGGGGCGACGCAGTATTCGCCATAATGATAGCCAACAAAGTAAGAAATTAAGCCGAGACTATTTTACTGGGCTTAATTTTTTACTGTCAAATGAGTCAGACAAAGCTGTAGACTTATTTATCAGTATGTTAGATGTAGACGATGAAACCATTGATACCCATTTATCATTAGGGTCATTGTTCCGTAAGCGTGGTGAAGTGGACCGTTCTATTCGGATCCATCAAAATTTAATCGCCCGGCCTAGCTTAACCAATGAACAGCGCGATATTGCCATGATGGAGCTAGGTAAAGATTACATGGCGGCAGGCTTTTACGATCGAGCAGAAGAAATCTTTATTAATTTGGTTAGCCAAGACGATCACAGTGAAGAAGCTGAAACTCAGCTGATTTTAATTTACCAAGTCACCAAAGAATGGCAAAACGCGATAGATATTACTAAGCGTCTACCGCGCAAGCGCCAGCAAGCGTTAAAAAATACCACCGCACATTTTTATTGCCAACTTGCCGATGAAACACCTAACGACGTAGACAAAATTAAAAAACTGCAACAGGCCATAAAACAAGACCCTAAATGTGGTCGAGCTTGGTTAACGCTTGCCAAAATTTACCTCGACGCTGGGCAGTTTGAGCAATGTAAACAAGCGCTGTCAGAACTCAAAGTGGCCGATATTGATTTATTTGCCGATGGCATTGCTATCGCAAAACAAGTCTATCGTGATACGCAAGACCCTGAAGGGTTTCAAGAGCTACTTGCCAAAGCGATTGCCGACGGTGCCGGTGCCAGTGTCGTGGTTGCACTAGCCGAACATAAAATTACCTTGAACCAACATCAAAGCGCCGAAACCTTGATGCTCGATAATCTATATCGCCATCCGACCATGAAAGGGTTTCAGCACTTAATGAAACTACACATCAAACAAGCAGAAGATGGTCAGGCAAAACAAAGTTTATCCATGCTTGAGCAGCTTGTTGAACAACAAATTAAATTCCGTCCTAGCTATCGCTGTACTGCCTGTGGCTTTCCATCCCACGGTTTATATTGGCATTGTCCGTCATGTAAACAGTGGGGCAGTATTAAGCGCATTAAAGGCCTTGACGGTGAATAAAACCACTGTACTTTCGACACATAATTATATTTGCACTAACACATGCTATTGCCGCTGGAGTTCTAATGACTGATAAATCAATTGTAGTTGCCCTCGACTATGACAATAAAGCTGACGCGCTGACTTTCATTGATAAACTAGACCCTGACATGTGCCGTTTAAAAATCGGCAAAGAAATGTTTACCTTGTTCGGCCCGCAATTAGTGAAAGACATTCACAACCGTGATTTTGATTTATTTTTGGATTTAAAGTTTCACGACATCCCTAATACCGTCGCGAAAGCGGTTGCTGCAGCTGCAGAGTTAGGCGTTTGGATGACCAATGTGCATGCCAGTGGTGGTTTAGCCATGATGCAAGCGGCAAAAAAAGCATTGCAGCCATATGGCAAAGACGCGCCATTATTAATCGCTGTAACGGTATTAACCTCAATGTCTGATGAAGACTTAGCCTTGCTAGGCATTAACGTGCCTGCGTTTGAACATGTGCTACGTTTAGCTAAATTAACACATCAGGCAGGGCTTGATGGTGTGGTATGTTCCGCGCAAGAAGCAAAATTACTTAAATCGTCATTTGGCCAGGATTTCACCTTAGTGACACCAGGTATTCGGCCTGCTGGTAGTGATGCAGGCGATCAACATCGGGTGATGACACCGCCACAAGCGATTGCTGCCGGTTCTGACTACTTAGTGATTGGTCGTCCGATTACCCAAGCCACAGATCCACTTGCAGCATTGACAGCAATCCATCAATCTTTACAGCTGTCGTAACATTAACGGCAATATCAATAAGGGATGATTATGACTTCAACAGGATTTTCAGCTGCATTTGATTACACTGGTAAAAATGTGGTTGTGGTGGGGGGTACCTCGGGTATCAATCTGCAAGTCGCCATAGCGTTTGCCAAGGCTGGTGCCAATGTAGCGGTAGCCAGTCGCAGTATTGATAAAGTGAATGCTGCAGTTGCCCAACTTAATCATGTCAACCCGAATGCTGTGCACATGGGGGTGAGTTTCGATGTCCGTGATAACGATGCATTAACCCTAGGCTTTAACGAAATTGCAAAGGCTTATACTCATATTGATGTGTTAATCAGTGGCGCGGCTGGAAACTTCCCTGCCAGCGCAGCTAAACTGTCAACCAATGGGTTTAAATCCGTTATTGATATTGATTTAATAGGCAGTTTTCAGGTGTTAAAACAAGCTTATCCGTTATTGGCACGCCCCAATGCCAGTGTGATACAAATTTCTGCGCCACAGGCCTTTATTGCCATGCCATTGCAAGCGCATGTGTGCGCCGCAAAAGCGGGCGTAGATATGTTAACTCGTACATTAGCGTTAGAATGGGGCGTTGAAGGTGTTAGAATTAACTCCATTGTGCCTGGCCCAATTGCCGACACCGAAGGGTTTAACCGATTAGCACCAAGCGATGAATTACAACAACGTGTGGCTAATAGCGTGCCATTAAAACGAAATGGTCAAGGACAAGATATCGCCAATGCGGCCTTGTTTTTAGCCTCAAACATGGCATCTTACATTACAGGCGTAGTATTACCGGTCGATGGTGGTTGGTCATTAGGTGGCGCCAGTATCGCGATGACCGAATTAGGCGACATTGCCGCCAAACATGGCTTATAGATATTCATTTTTAAAGGTAACAAATCATGGCAAATGCATTACAAGATCAATTACTCAAAGCCGGTCTTGCCAGTAAACAAAAAGTCCGCGACGTGAAAACTCAAAAACGTCGTGATAAAAAAGCCAAAGTTGATGACGGCAGTGCCGAACTTAAAAAGCAAATTGCCGAACAAAAGTTACAGCAGGCTAAAAAAGATAAAGCATTAAATGAAGAGCGCTTTGCACAAGCGTCTGAAAAAGGCCAAGTTCGCGGCTTAATTACTGAGTTTTCTAAATTTGCTATCAACATTCCTAAAGATGCTGAACTTAAGTTTAACTACACCTTAGAAAATAAAATTTACTCGTTATACATTACCGATAAAATACAAGCTGAATTGCTTAACGGCACCTTAGGCATTGTGCGTCATGAAGATAAAAGCTATTTAGTGCCACACAAATTGGCTGAGCGAGTCAAATTATTAGTGCCTCAATGGTGTGGTTACTTGTGGGATAAAGCCGCAAAAGATGCGGTCGAGCAGGTGAGTGATGCCGACGATCCTTATGCAGATTACGCCATCCCAGATGACTTAATGTGGTAATCAATCCCCTAAAAAAGCCTCTTTAATAGAGGCTTTTTTTGTATAAAATATTGATGCCCGTTCAACAATAATCATTACAACACGTTTTCAGCAGCTGGTTTTGCCGTTAGGGCAAGCACTTGCTGGCAGTACGCTAAATGATGGCGGATATTATCTAAAAATTGTGATGCCTGATAATCCACTAAATACCAATAACTGGCTTGCGTTTGCGGCTGCTCATTATAAAACAGCGCTTCAGCGGTGATTAAGTCATCTTGTGTCGCATATGACAACCAGTGCACGCTGGGTAAATTACTTAACGCCGCTAACAATGCATATTGTAAATCAGGCTGAGTAGGGCGCTCAGAGGTTACTTGCAAAGCCAGAGCATTGGATGTGGCTACATGATATGTTGGCTTAACATCGCTATTTTGGCGGCGAATATAATCACTCAATAACACTTCAAATGGGTTGATGTCAGGTTGCGCAGCTTGAGTATTAAGCTCTTCAGGAATGGTCGCTTGATCAATCAATAACCCCGGCCAGTAAATATGCGGGTTAGTGAGCTGTAATCCTAGTGCAAGTCTGCGCTCCCCTAACCAGTTATGTATCATGCAAGGTAAGTGATCCTGCTCGTTTAGCGTGCGCGAGCGGTTAAGCGATGGCATTAGCGACATACGGTGTACCGTCAACTCACTGGCTAAAATTGACATTAAAAAACAGGTCACAAGCCCTGATGAAGGCCAACAATGCAATTGCTGCTCGAGGGTTTGTGCGACTTGGGTTAATAGCGCAACTAATTGTTGATCATTAGGGCTGTTGCTTACCGCAAACGCATGAGGTGACTCTGCACAAGGACCATTACCAATATTAATGACATTCTCAGCCTCATGTTCAGTTGCATTAAACACAAACGTATGGCCGATGTCAGCAGGTTGCCATGCGCCAGGTGCATTACCTATCACCGTAACAGATTGGTAAGGATTGAGGTTGTTATCTTCTGGTGTGGCGGGATCTTGTGGGGTGTGCATTCAGTCTGGTTCGCTTTATAACGTATCGAAAATCGAAGCGTATCATTTCATTATTAACCTGATAGCGCTGGGTTACAGATAATTGTAACCCATTGATCTTGCATTATGTCGATAATCTTAGCGAAATGTTAAAAGGTCGTCTTAAAGGAATGCATCCGCTGATTTTTACTCTGTGTTATCGCTATTAGAAAGGGAACAACCATTACTACATAGCAACGCCTTAATCAAAAAAACGCTGGACGCATTCTGAGTGGTCACTTATTAATGCAGATTGGTAATAGATTAAAAACCCTTTCCATTTTGTTACGCTTTAGTATAAATTAAAACAACTGTTTTAATTATTTGTTTAAGAGAGCCCTATGTATCCGTATCAAGCCCCATTAAAAGACATGCAATTCTTGCTAGAAAACGTTTTTGATGCACCAACAACTTGGCAGCAGCTTCCTGCAATGGCAGAAACGGTAGATTTGGATACTGCATTGGCCATATTAGATGAATCAGCCAAAATTAGCCGTGATCTACTGCAACCTTTAAATCGAAATGGCGATGAGCAAGGCGTTGTTCACCGTGGCAATGACATTATTACCCCAGATGGTTTTAAAGAAGCGTATAGCCAGTTTGCCGAGGGCGGTTGGGTGGGTTTATGTGGTGAAGCTGATTTTGGTGGTATGGGCATGCCGAAAATGCTGGGTGTGTTAGTGGACGAAATGGGTTACAGCACCTGTAACTCTTTTACGCTTTATAATTCGCTTACAGCAGGCGCGGCGCTGTGTATCAATGCACATGCAACGGATGAGTTAAAACAAACCTATTTACCCAATTTATATTCTGGCCAATGGGCTGGCGCGATGGACATGACCGAGCCACACGCAGGTTCTGATTTACGCGGTATTCGCACTAAAGCTGAGCCACTTGAAGATGGTAGCTATTCAATTACCGGTAATAAAATATTTATCACTGGTGGCGATCACGACCTAGCTGAAAACGTTATTCATTTAGTGTTGGCCAAGTTACCCGACTCTAATGGTATTTCATTATTTTTAGTGCCTAAAATTCGAGTCAATGCGGATGGTAGCCTAGGCGAAGCTAATGGCGTTACTGTAGGTTCAATTGAACACAAAATGGGCCTAAAAGCGTCAGCTACGTGCGTAATGAACTACGACAATGCTGTAGGTTACCTCATTGGACGGCCTGCACGTGGCTTAGTGTGTATGTTTACTATGATGAATTACGAACGTTTAGCCATTGGTTTACAGGGTTTAGGCAATGGTCAAGCGGCTTATCAAATGGCCAGCGATTACGCCAAAGAGCGTCTTCAAGGCGTTGCGGCTGAAGGGTCACCAACAGGGGCGACCTCTGATCCTATTATTGTGCATGGCGATGTGCGTAGAATGCTGCTGACGATCAGAGCCATGACAGAAGCGGGTCGAGCACTATCTGTGTATACCGGTAAGCAACTCGATTTAGCCAAATACGCCAGCGATGATGTGCAAGCCAAAGCTGTGCGTTATGTTGGTTTGTTAACGCCAGTATCGAAAGCCTTTTTAACTGACCGGGGCTTAGATGCCACTGTCATGGGGCAACAAGTGTTTGGTGGTCATGGTTATATCCGAGAAACCGGTATAGAGCAGTTTGTACGTGATACGCGTATTGCACAAATTTATGAAGGTACCAATGGTATTCAGGCGATTGACTTTTTAGGTCGTAAAGTCACTGGTGACAATGTTGCAACCTTGACAGAGTTTGTGGCAGACGTGAACACGGGTCTAGCTGAGTTATCTCAAGCCAATGCCGATCATAAAGCAACAGTAAGCCAAGTCTTTGAAGAATTATTGGCCACAGCGAATTACATCAACAACAATAAACACGAACAACCTGCACTGGTTAACTCATGTGCGGTCGACTTTTTAGATGCGTTTGGTTATGCACTTTATGGCTATTTCTGGTTGTTAATGGCAGATAAAGCCAGCGGTCATGAAGATGCAACCTTTGCCGCACAAAAGCAATATGTAGCAGATTTTTATATGGACAAGTTATTGTCTAAGTCTCAATACCATTTATCGCAAGTTAATCAAGGCGATAAGTCTATCATGGCTATGCCAGCTGAGATGTTCTAAGCATCAATGTTAGTCACAATATGTTAGTCGCTATTTAGGTGATAAACACCAGCAAAGCCTTCCACTGGAAGGCTTTTGTATTTATGGCATGTTGCCAATAGCGTTACTTATTACTGCGTTTCCAGTATATAAATGCCACGATAGCCACTAAGGCAATGGCTGGTGCAAGATCCATTAAGTGATGAAATAATCCAACACCACCATGTCCCTCATGTGCCATAGCAAGAGTTGGAGTAGCGGCAAGAATAAAGGCAAGTGATAAGTATTTCATGATGTAGTCCTTTTATAGTGTGTACTTTTTTTTAACGGTGTATGTCATGGCTGCGAAGATTGTGACACGTTAGGTATCGAGTACCAGTTGCATTAACATCATGTCTTCTCCATCAACCACTAAGGTTTTATTACTATTACAAATAGGGCAGATTATGGTGCGCTCATCAACCTGCGACTGTTGGTTGCAATTGTGGCACTGCAATACCAATGGTTGAATATTCATCACCAGTTTGGCGTGATGGCAAATGGTATCAAGCTTAAAGGTTTCAAAGGCTTGAGCTAATAAAGCTGGCTCCACGCCACTTAACATACCAATTTTGAGCTCTACCTGTTCAATGTGTTGCGCCTGATGTTGTTGCGCAAGGCTTTCGCATTGTTCCATTAACGACATCACTATCGAATATTCGTGCATTAACAAATCCTTGGCAGTAATTCGCCTTGCGGTAAATCCAAATAACGGCTGCTGCCCCAAGGCGTGTTCAAAATGACTTTCCCAGGTTGCTTTGTGGTGACATGGCCAATGATTGCTGCCTGTTCACAATGACCATAACGTTGCATCACTTCTATAGCACCGTGGGCAATGTCTTTCGGTACTGATAATAAAAAGGTGCCTTCATTAGCTAAATCGTAAGGTTCAAAACCAAATAACTCACATAAGCCTTTTACTTCATCGCATACGGGGATGGTGGTTTCATCGACACTGATACCCACATTAGATGCCACCGCCCATTCATTTAATACCGCTGAAATACCGCCTCGAGTCGCATCGCGCATTGCATGGATTTTAATGTTCGCTGCCAGTAGTTGCTCAACAACAGGCCACAGAGTGTCACAGTCACTGTGAAGAGAAGACTCAAGGGTTAATCCGTCACGTGCCATTAAAATCGCAGCGCCATGACGACCTATATCTCTAGAGACAATAATCGCGTCGTCTATCTGTAAGTTTTTAGCCGAAATATCTGGGTTTAAAATACGTCCAACGCCTGAAGTATTGATAAATAGTCCATCAGCACAGCCTTTAGGCACCACTTTAGTGTCACCGCAGACAATTCTTGCACCAGATTTATGTAACTCTTCGGCCATGCTGTTCACAATGGTGTTTAAGTCATCAAGAGCGAAACCTTCTTCAATAATAAAGCTGCAACTTAAGTATTCTGGTTGAGCAGCCATCATCGCAAGATCATTCACTGTACCTGCGACGGCTAATTTACCGATATCACCACCCGCAAAAAAAAGTGGTGAGACAGTGAAAGAGTCGGTGGTAAAAGCGATATGACCACACATGTTTAATTTTGCGGCATCTTCTTGCGAGGCTAAAATAGGGTTATTAAACGCTTTAAAAAACATCTCAGTAATTAACTGATTCATTTCTTTACCGCCGCCACCATGACTTAGTTGTACTGTCTTTCTAGTTGCCATTTTGCACCTCTCCATAGCGATAATAAGCGTTACAAGCTCCTTCTGAGCTCACCATACAACTGCCCAATGGCGTTTGTGGTGTACAGCCTCGACCAAAGACTTTGCAATCCTTTGGATTAGACAGTCCACGTAAAATGTCGCCACATTGGCACGCTTTATGGTCATCAATTTCTGCTGTAGGTAATACCGCAGCGTAGATACGTTCGGCGTCTCGGTGTTGATATTCGAGCTTTAAACTAAGAGCAGAGCGGGCAATAGGCCCAAGTCCGCGCCAACGAAAGCTGTCACGTACCGTAAAGTATTTGTCCACCAGTTGCTGTGCTGCTAGGTTGCCGTCATAGGTCACTGAACGGCTGTATTGATTCTCTAGTACAGCTTCGCCAGACACTTTTTGTTTCACAATGCGTAAAATGGACTCCATGACATCAACGGGCTCAAATCCAGACACGACCACAGGTGTGTTGTAGGTGTCGACAGCAGGCTGATAAATTTTAGCGCCGCTAATCACGCTCACATGTGCCGGACCAATAAATGCATTAACCTGAGCACGGCTGTCTGCCATTACCGCATCAATAGCAGGAGGAACAAGTACATGATTAATGTGAAACAATAAGTTAGGTATGTTTTGTGCCTCAGCCTGAGCGATTAGCGCTGCGGTCATCGGGGCTGAAGTTTCAAAGCCGATGGCAAAGAAAATCACTGTTTTATCTGGGTTGTCACGGGCGATGTTTAATGTATCGAGGGGATCGTAAATAGGGCGGATATCGCAGCCCTGTGAGCGAAATTGCGCCAGGCTTCCCATAGACCCAGGCACTCTTATCATATCGCCTAGGGTGACTAAAATTACATCGTCCTGACTGGCAAGCACTGCGGCATGGTCAATACGCTCTTTTGGCATCACGCAAACCGGACAGCCTGGCCCATGAATAAAACGAATGTTGTCTGGCAGCAATTGCAATAACCCATATTTCATAATGGTATGTGTATGACCACCACACACTTCCATGATGTTAATTTGCTCTGACGTTTGTGCTGCTTGCTCTCGAATTAAAGCCGCTAAATGACCAATTGTTTTCGGATCTCGAAACCCTTGATAGAAGTCATTAAGGGTGATCATTACTCTGACTCCAATTGCATTTTTTCGACAATGTCTTGGTATAAATCGAGACTTTGTTGTGCATCTTTCTCATCGATTTTATTCATCACAAAGCCAATATGGATGAGTACAAAATCTCCTTCTGTTAATGGCTCTGTCATTAAATGACTACTCACACGGCGACGAACACCTAATGTGTCAACCGTTACGCTAGCATCGTCATGTATTTCAACAACTTTTGAAGGAACCGATAAGCACATGATTAGCGCTCCAGATTATCTGCAATCCAATGAGCAAAGGCGTTCATTGAGTCAGAATTTTTCACTGATATGACAAAAAGTTCGACATCAGGGTTTAATTTTTGCAGCTGAGCTTTGGCTTGCTCGATACTAAAATCAAAGTAAGGCAGTAAGTCCGATTTGGTAATTAACACCACATCCGCGCGGCGAAACATCACCGGATATTTTTCAATTTTGTCATCCCCCTCAGGGACAGACAACAAGACGATATTTTTGTGGGTGCCAACATCGTAACTGGCGGGACACACTAAATTCCCGACGTTCTCCACAAAGCAAATGTCGATGGGGTTGAGGTCAATATGGTGTAATGCGCCATGCACCATAAAGGCGTCGAGATGACAGGCTGAGCCAGTTTGAATTTGATATGCATTAATCCCTTTGGCAATTAAGCGGTCGGCATCACGTGAGGTTTCTAAATCGCCCTCAATCACCGCAAATTTATGATTAAGGTATTCGGGTAGGCATTCTAGTAACGTGGTCTTACCGCTACCAGGGCTACTCATTAAGTTAAATGCAGTGACATGTTGAGCCGCAAAATGATCGCGGTTGTGTTGCGCTTCAATATCATTTTTATCCAAAATTTTATGGATAACCGCCAACGTTTTCTTGTCGTTTAATTGAGGGTTGCTATGAAGTTGACTATGATGATCGCCATGGGAATGTTGATGCCCCGCATCGTCATGAGTGATAGAACAGCCGCAATCTTTGCACATGTTATTTCCTTGTAAATCTAATTTAGCTTAGCTCTAGTGTCAGATAACTAACACATGGATTCTTTGATGCAAGTCAGCTTTTAATAAAAACAAAGTGAACAAGCGCAAAATCAAGATGAATTTGTGATCTGCTCCACAGTAGTAATCTTGTAAACCATGCAGTTTGTATTCTTTTTTAATGCTTTTTTTGTGCCCATAAGTTTGCGCCATACCATAATTGCCCCAGTGCAATACCGCCATCATTAATAGGCACATGTTGACTGGCTAATACCTGATGATTGGCGAGTTTACTCTTAGTTAAACATTGACTGAGTAACGTTTTATTTTGAAACACCCCACCACAAAACACTTGAGGATAGTTACGGTAATCTTGTGCAACACAATCAATCTTATCAGCTATTTCAGCCATAAATTGCCAACAAACTTGCTGAGTTAACCGTGCAGTCGTTAATGCAAAATCTTGTTGGTGCGCCGCTAACACAAGTTGGGTAATAAATTGGCTGCTATGCCACTCAATCACTTTACTGTCTTGTGCTTTGGGGGCGGGATGTTGCGATAAGTTAATCTCATAGATCGCACAATTAAGCTGGCTGCCTTGATCGGTTCTTTGTTGTAAATATTGATTAGCTGCGGTTTCAATCATCATTCCGGCTTGGCCTTCATACTGGGTATGTTCAATTAAATTAAGCCCCACAGCCAAGGCATCAAATAAGCGACCCACCGAGCGGCACCTAATACAATGACTGTTATTTACCCATAACCTATGTAAATTCGCCACGGTTTGCGCGCCCAAATGCTGAATGGCGTTAATGGGTAAATTTAATACCTGCTCGAGGGATAAATGCTCAAATAACAGTGCCAATAATATGCGAACTGGCTGCTTAATGGCTTGTTCACCGCCAATCAAGGTAAACTCACTAAAATGGGCGAGGGTCGTAAAGCCATTCATGTTGGCTAGCATCACCTCGCTGCCCCATAACGTGCCATCATCGCCAAGTCCGGTGCCATCAAAACTCACCCCAAAAACTGGTTCTGTGTGCTGGTGCACAGCCATTACAGACAATACATGAGCGTAATGATGTTGAATGCCAACACATTGATGACTGGGTAAAGCATGTTGATGCTGATACGCCTTTGCCCATTGCGAAGGGGCATATTGTGGATGATTATCATGAACGACATGGCTAGCGTTAAAGTCATATAATCGGGTAAACGTAGCCAAACTTTGGTGAAAATATTGCTGAGCCTCAAGGCTGAATAAATCACCAATGTGTGGCGACAATATCATGTTTTGGTCAAAGCCAAAGGCGACTGCATTTTTTTGTTGAGCCCCTACTGCCAGCACATGGCTGGAGCCAAAGCTATGTTGAGCATCAAGGTTAATTGTCAGTGGAGCATAGCCTCGCGCTAAGCGGATCACTTGGAGCTGATGATCGACCACTTGTACCACGCTATCATCACAGGCATTAATAATGGCTCTGTTATGATTTAATATTGCATCAACAACATGGCCAAGGTGACGCTTAATCTCCGCGCTATCGCCAATAATTGGCTCACCGCTTCGATTCGCACTTGTCGCCACAATGGGAACACCAACCCGTTGCATCAATAAATGATGCAGTGGGGTATAAGGTAAAAATACCCCAAGCCTATCAATGCCTGGAGCCAAGTGTTCACTCAGGCCCAATGGGTTAACAGGTAACTTGGTCAACAACGTAATGGGTTTTTCAGCACTGCTTAATAAATCCCACTCGGTTTGATCAGCAGTCACGCACAATTTGGCTTGGTTTAGGTCTTTAACCATGATGGCTAATGGTTTTGCTGGGCGCTGTTTACGCTGGCGTAGCAAAGCTACGGCGTCATCGTTGGTGGCATCACACACCAAATGAAACCCACCTAAACCTTTAATGGCCACAATGGCACCTTGCTTAATCAGTTGGGCGGTTTGCGTTAGCAGATCACTCTGATTTAACTGACCATTTTGAGCTAAAGCGTTAAATGATGGCGTTAAAATACTCAATTGTAATTGAGGCCCGCATTGTGGACAGCTCACTGGCTGTGCATGGTAGCGCCTGTTTAGCGGATCTGTGTAAGATACCGCACACTCAGGGCACATATTAAAAGCTGCCATAGCAGTATTACAGCGATCGTAAGGCAGAGCATTGATAATGGTATAGCGCGGTCCACAATTAGTGCAGTTGGTAAATGGGTAATGATAATGACGATTATTGGGGTCGTTAATCTCGTCTAAACAATCCTGACAGACACTTTTGTCGGCCGATATTGCTACATTGGCATGTTCACCAGGCAAAACGTGACTATCGATAATGCTAAATGAGTTAAATCTAACATCAGTGCAGCTAGTTGTTTGCTCAATAAAGTCAATACGGGCAAGGGGGGGCGGGCTGCTTTGCAGTGTATTGATAAATGAATCAATAGCAGCAGACGGGCCCTGTAACTCAATCGTCACACCTAAGTGATTATTGAGTACTGTGCCAAATAAATTAAGTTCTGTGGCAAGTCGATACACAAAGGGCCGAAAGCCGACCCCTTGTACAATGCCTTTAACAAATACAGTCATTTGCATTGAGTGGTTACCGATTTAAATTGCGTAAATTTAAGGCCTGAGACACTCATTACCCCCGACGCTGTTTGAGATACAGGCCACCTACGGCAATATTGACCCCATCAAGATCCAACAATGGGTTGAGTTGCAACGGGTAGTTTTTACCAATACGTAAATGCACACGTTCAGCAAGCACCGGATTTGCAAAGTCACTGCCGGCGACCACCAGTTGTTTAACGCCAACATTTTGATCCACATGCTCAATCCAATGACTGAGATAATCGGCAAACGAGTCATGAAACGCAAAAGCCAGCTTGGCTAAGTTGGCATCGCCAGCCAGTTTAAAACTCATAAGCGAACCTAGTGTTCTGCACCAGTTGAGGCTGCGGTGGGCCATGCCTTTAGTGAGCGGAAAATCAATTCTAGGCGCATTATTGCCTTGATAAGTCATTGCTAACGCGATAAATCGGTCGGCCAGTTCAGCCGCACTGACCGGCTTACCCTGATGACTATTGATTAGGCCAGCACCAATAATCGCCGCTGCCACAGCCATTAATTGCGTTAATGCGCTGTCTTTGTCCGAGATATGTAAATCCAGTAGCTGGTTATATTCCGCTGGGTGTAACTGCTTAAATTTATCGAGTAAGCTTTTTTGAGGCGAATCCAACAAGCTATGGCACACCTCATATCCGCTGTTAGGTAACGTAGGTAACTGAAAAAATAACGCTGCATCACTTTGGCTGTCAACGGTGACAATTTGGCTGGCATGGTGCTGACCAAAATATAACACCGCGGCATTTTTGACATACAGCGGCTTGCTATGTGGCTCATGCTCATGATGGCGTAACAAGCCTGCCGACATTGCACATAAACTGTACTTTATGTCAGTGGCGCTAGTTTGCTCTACAGGTTCTGTTTGTGGTTCTTGTAACGTTACAACTTGCCATTGCAGTTGATTGTTGGTGCTTTTAGCTGAAAATTTATGTTGTTCTGTTTTATAGTGAAATTCATCGTGCAAACAGGTCAGGTTGCTTGGCATTGCCATGTTTCCTGCCTGTAAATCTGCTGTCGGTATCCAGTATTGCGCAACACTGGCTAATCTTAATGGTGGGTCAATGTGCGGATTGACCTTGTTTAATTGATTGACATATACCCAATGAATACCTTTTTGGCGCAGTATTTCACAGAGGATCACCAATAAGCGGTTGTCAGCAAACTGAATATCGTACAAGGGGGCGTGTAAATTAGGATGATCGCTACAAGGTCTAACCCGGATTAAGGGTTTTTCAATGCTCGACAGTGCTAATACTTGGGGGTCAGAAACACAAAATTGGCTATTGAGCGAATTAGGATTACAAATTAATACCCTAGGTTGTTGGTATTCAGTCAAGCTTGCATTGTTGTTCAATATGCTTAATTGCAGCCCTAGCATGGGTAACGCAAGCACCTTATCGGTTAACAAACTGTTTGCCATGGCGGCAATGTCTGCACGAGTCAACGATTTAAGTTCACGACTCAGTTTATAGTGACCTTTACAATGTTCACAGGGCAAATTAATTTCGCCAAATTGTGGATGTTGATTATCGCCAAATTGCGGTTGACAGTGCTGACAAAAATACAAAGGTAAGCCTTTATGATGTTTAACACTAAAAGCATTTGTTGACCCCGACTTAGTATCAATACGCTTAATTTCGGTTTGTTGTAACCACACCGACAGTAAAAAATCTGCAGCAATATCGTCAGCTAATTGTTCGAGTTCGGCTTGGGGAGCACAGGCTTCTATAAAATAACAAACCGCACCAGTGTCCACATTGCTCTCACGGCCTATGCTGATATTCAGTTTATCTAAGTGTAAGTATTGGTTGCATAAATGTGCATATAACGGCACAGGTTTTTGGCAAACAAAATTAAATCGAATGTTATGGTTACGCGTCGACATAGCAACCTCGTTTATAGGCATCAGGGATGACCTGCTCGATAGTTAAATCGGCCTTGCATAGGTAAGTAAAGCCAAGGGTGTCCATATGAGCAAGCAGGGCTTTTTCCATTGTTGGGATTGCTTGCAACAGGTGAGGTGTTAAGCCTAACGTCATAGGTTCAATTACCGTGGGAGTGACGCCTAAAACAAAGGTGTGTGGTCTGTCGCCAACAATGTCCATCATGTTTAGCGTTTGTAGCATTTCAACTTCGTGAGCACTGCCTTGCCAGTCAATTTCAGCAGGAGCATGGTCAAAATCAAAAAAGTACACTTCACCCGGCCCCACATCCACGCTATTGACCGTGTCGACGACGATTAAGTGATCATACTGGCAAATGATAGGGATAAGCCCTTGGGCCAAGGTGCCGCCATCGACAATATCGAGTTGATATTGCGAGTGGTTAAATTGATATTTATCATTGATATAATTGACAAAATGTACGCCGACTCCTTCGTCGGCGTACAATACATTGCCTATACCTAACAGCAATATTTTTTTCACGCTAATTAATGATCCTTATGATAATCGTAACCTGAAACAATGGAGTCGACGGAGTTATGTTTGAAGCGAATACCAGACCACACCGCCATATACACATGGATAACCACAAAGATGATAAATGCCCAGGTTAAATAGTGATGATAAATGCGAAGGTTCGCTAAGCCGCCACAAAGAGCCGTAAACCAGGCCGCCATGTCTACTAATAAGCCACCTACACCTAAATGGTATACGTTGGCATAAAGTGCCAAACCAGTAATCACCATGATGAGTGCCACAAATGAAATCGCCACATAGGTCATAAATTGCAATGGGCCATATACACCCGCTTTATGCAAATTACCCATCCATATGTAGGATTTAAGCTGCACTATCCAACTGTTAAAACTCATAACATCTTTAAATGATTTTCTTTCTATGTCATTACGACTGAAGAAAAACAAATAAAACCGCACGAAAGTGATACTGGTGAGTAAAAAGCCAAACACAATATGCGCAAATCGGATCCAACCTTGTACCAACACATCTGTACTTTCAGGTGCCACCAAAAATGGCCACGAGATATAAAACCCCGTGATCACTAATACCAAAATGGCCAAGGCACGTAGCCAATGAAATATGCGAATGGCCGGAGTAAATATCAGCTTCCTATTGTGGGTTGCGATATGTTCCATACTTTATCCCTCCTAATCCATTGGCCTAATTAAAATCCGTTAGGATCAATTTTGAATTGGCCAAGCGTTTGTTTGTTGTAATCCATCACATGGACAGAACACGCCATACAAGGATCGAACGAATGGATAATACGAATCACCTCCAGTGGCTTAGTAGGATCTTCAAGTTGTAAGCCAATGAGCGATGCTTCATAAGGGCCCATTTTTCCACGTGCATCAACGGGGCCAGCATTCCACGTTGTGGGCACCACAGCTTGATAGTTTTCAACTTTACCGTCTTTAATTCGTATCCAATGGCTAAGCATACCGCGGGGCGCCTCAATCATGGCGTACCCTTCGTAAACCTGATTAGGGTCAATGTCGGGTTTAACGTAAGTTGACTCATCCGATTGTATATTGGTCAGTAACGCATCAAATGTGGCTAAACTGGCTTGACCAACAAGCACCGTTTGCAGCATACGAGCGGCAGTACGACCAAGAGTGGTAAACAGCGCGTCTAATGGCAACCCTGTGCGAGCAAGTAAGCCATCAACAGCATTTACAACCGTTTGATTGCCACGGGCGTAGTTCACTAACAAGCACGCAAGAGGACCCACTTCAACTGGCTCGTCTTGATAGCGTGGCGACTTAACCCACGAGTATTTACCGTCACCGTCTAAGGTCGGTAATTTGCCATACACAGTATCGCGTTCCACAAACCCAGTGTAATCAGGAATGGTAGTGCCTTCGTACGGATGCTGAGGGCCATCGGCTTTGTACCAAGCGTGGGTCACATCCTCGCGGATAAGGTCTGGATTGATGTCCATGACATTGGCTAAATCACCTTTAATGATCACCCCTTGATTAAACAAGTATTCTCCGTCGGCCATGATAAAATCATCGCCACACAAGAAGCTGTTCACATTCACGCCGCCAAGCACACTGGCTTCTGTGCCAAAAGCCTCTGCTGCCATGACAATGTCAGCTTGATAAGCACGTTCAATAAAATCTTGAACGATGGCATGTTTTTGTTTCCATTCTTGTAAACGAGCTGGGCTTAGCATGTCGCGTACAGAGGTAACACCACCCACCACAATCGATTGTGGGTGAGGGGATTTACCGCCAAAGATGGCGAGCATTTCGGCAGCAACACGCTGAACTTCTAATGCTTTTAAGTAATGTGATAACGCAATCAGGTTTTGTTCAGGGCTAAAGCGATAAGTACCATTACCCCAATAGGCATTGGCAAATGGGCCGAGCTTGCCGGTTTCTACCAAACCTTTCACTCTAGCTTGTACTGCTTTTAATTCGCCTTCACCCGCCGCAATCGGCGCATCAGAGTATTGCATTGCCACTTTGGCGGCTAAGGCAGGGTCGGCGCTTAATGCCGACACCACATCCACCCAATCTAGGCCATGTAAATGGTAAAAATGCACGATATGATCATGCATATACAACGACGACTGCATTAAGCTACGTAAGTACTTCGCATTGAGTGGAATTTTTACCCCTAATGCATTTTCAACCGCTTCAGTACCACAGCGATAATGCGAATAGGTACACACGCCACAAATACGCTGCACAATTAAGCCCACATCCATAGGTGTGCGACCTTTTAATATCACTTCAATACCGCGCCACAAGGTCGATGATGACCAGGCTTTAGTGATGACATTGTTGTCATCCACTTCAACTTCTACGCGTAAATGGCCTTCGATACGGGTGATTGGGTCGATTACGACACGTTTACTCATGATTATTCCTCCAAAGGCTTAGCAAATACGCTAGCAACTGCATGGGCGCCAATACCAACAACGGTCGCACCTAAAATAACCGCTCCAATAGTGTCAGCGGTGGCATCAATGCCATGTAAAAGTTGACGTCCAAGCGGTTTCTCAAAATCCGCCATGTCATCCCAGAAATTCGGTTCAGAACAGCCCATACAGCCGTGACCGGCTAACACAGGCCAACTGGTATGGTGATTAAAACGCTCGGTAGGACAATTGTTATAGGTATAAGGTCCTTTACAACCCACTTTATATAAGCAATAGCCTTCTTTGGCACCTTCATCGCCAAATTCTTCAACAAACTCACCGGCATCAAAACGGCCCCGACGCTCACAGTTATCATGAACCCGTGCCCCATAAGCCCATTTAGGACGGTTAAACATGTCAAGCGCGGGCAACTTGCCAAACATAATGAAGTACATGAGCGTGCCCACAATGTTCTTTTCACTCGGTGGGCAACCGCCTAGGTTAATCACGGTTTTATCTACCACTTCATGTATGCCTTTCGCGCCCGTTGGGTTTGGCGCTGCAGCTTGAACCCCACCAAAGGCAGCACAGGTACCTACTGACACAATTGCTGCGGCATTTTTAGCGGCTTCTTTGACAATGTGCAGCCCAGTATGCCCCTTACACCCCACGGTTAAAAATGCACCGTTGTTGGCTGTGGGCACAGCGCCTTCAACTGCGAGCAAATAACGGCCCTTGTAGGTTTCTAATGCATGCTCTAGATTTTCTTCTGCTTGCCAACCGGCCGCGGCCATTAAGGTTTCGTGATACTCAAGCGAGATATGATCAAAGATTAAAGTGTCTAGATTGGGTGAGTCGGTTCGGATCAATGACTCAGAGCATCCAGTACACTCAGCCATATGTAACCAAATTAACGGTACACGATCGGCTAATTCAGCAGCTTGGGCCACCAGATTACTAAAGGGTAAAGGGAGAGCTAACATTGCGGTGACCGAAGCGGTCCATTTAATGAAGTCTCGGCGAGAGATGCCTAGGTCGGCCATTTTTTGTTGTAATGTTAAAGGCTGACGTTGAGCAAATTGACGTAAATAATCAATCCGCTCTTGGCCTTGCTTATAAAGGGCTGCATGTGTGTCCATGTTGATACCTTCTACTTAATGTAGCGCGGGGCTAATAAATAATTGCTTTCCATCAGTATCAATATTAAAACTCAGCAAAAAATCATCATTGATGTAAATCAACTTGTTTAAAACTCTCTTAACATATCCTTTATATTTGTGTCTAATTTATGATGATGATCAAGTTAACGAAATTGCACGTGGACAAATTGTCGCAATCGCATAATGCTCCCATAATGTGATCTCGATAAGGTGTTATCTGTCTATTATTAAATCTATAGTCACTCTCTATTCAATATTTGCAGGGTCATTCCTTGTTTTCTCACGGTATAGACAATAAAGTGTCGGCTATAAAGGCATAGCATTTTTTAATAAATCTTTAACAAATAGGGCGTGGGTTTGGCAGATAACATAGCATTAGTCATCGATTTTCTTTTTGAGCATAAATTGTTTTTCACGGCGCTAATCATCGTCATTATTTCATTGATTAAACACGTCATTATTACGGCAATCCGGGGTGATGTTGCATTTTTGTCTGATGTGCAGCGTAAATGGATGTCTCGGACTAAAAATGGCGTTTTTGTACTCACCATTTTGATATTGTTTTTATTGTGGCAAACCGAGGTAAGCAAATTTGCATTATCAGTTACAGCCATTGCCATTGCCTTTGTGATTGCTTCTAAAGAAATCATTCTGTGTTTTACTGGTTCGATTCAGCGCGCCAGTTCACGTTCGTTTGTCATTGGTGATTGGATTGAGGTGGGCAATATTTATGGTCAGGTGATTGAGCACAACCTAATGGCGACTGTCATTCAAGAAATTGATCTACAAAATGGCCAATATCATTTCACGGGTAAAACCGCGACATTACCTAACAGCATGTTTTTTACCTATGCTGTTAAAAACCATAACTTTTTGAAGCGTTACGTTTATCACCATATTACGATCACCGTAGCCAAATTTGACAACTTGTACCCGTTATTTCCGGCGTTAACCAAACAAATTGAACACTATTGTGAAGACTTTATTGAAGTTGCTAAACGCTATAACGGCGTGATTGAAAAGCATGCTGGCGTCGATTTACCAGGAAGTGAACCGCATATCCACGTGACCAGTGGTGCCACTGGTGAGCAAAATGTACATATTATGATATTTTGTCCAACCGAGCGGGCGATCGAATTAGATAACTTAATCCGCCAAGATTTTATGCAAGCCTACCAACAGCGCTTTGGGCAACAAACCCAACAGTAAGGTAATAAGTGGCTTTACGTGCATCGGCGAAGAGTGACACTTCGCCGATATTTTTATCTCTAAGGTTTTTGAGTGGCCACAACAGGTTGTGTTAAGGGGGACTTATGCTGAAATTTGATATAGATAAACAATGAAAAAATGACTATCCCGCCTCCAATTAGCTTTTGAGTTTCAACCACTTCCCCTAGAAAACTAACAGATAAGATCAAGGTCCAAATAGGTTCAAGAAGCATGATTAATGAAGCTTTTTCAATCTTAACGCTGAACTGTCCTAGGGTTTGAGATAAGTAGCGAATACACGTCGCAACAAATGTCGATACCGCAAACCAAAACAAAATGTGGCTATTTAAATGCACACTTTCAGGGCTCATAATCAGCATAACAATAAGACCGACACTGCCTATCATAAACAATTGCACACAAATGGAGGTTAGTGGCTTAACGCTGTTTAACACCTGTTTGTTGAGCACAAAATGCAGCGATAACAGCACCGACGACAATAAGAAAAACCATTGGCTTGTTTCAATAATCCAACCATCGGTTAAGGTCAGCAACATAATCCCAATACATGTGACCGGTAGCGTAAGCCAAAAAATACGTGGTGGACTGATTTTATACAGCAGCCATGAAATAAACGGCGCAATGATCATCGCTAGGCTCATAATAAATGCACCTACTGACAAGGTATTAGAGATAGAAATCGCATAAACCCACACCTCAATAGAGGCTGCCAATACTAAACCCACAGTACAAAGCGACAAAACCTGTTTAAACCTTAAGGCAAAAACTTGCTTAAAACAAAACGGTAATAAAATAATGCTGGCCAGTAAAAATCGGGCGGTAACAAAGGTTTCGCCAGGTACTTCTAAAATCACTAACTTTGAGGCTATCCAGCCTATACCGGCCAAAATAGTGGACAGTAAAATCAATAATTCACCACGGTATGATTGTGTGTTAATCAAAGTAGGACTTCCAAATTGATGACAGGGTGATGAGGAGTGTCAAATACTAACAAAAATAAGAGGTCGCTAAAATAAAAAAGCGACTCATCAGAGCCGCTTCTTGACTTAATTTACAATGTTAATAAGTGATTAACGATATTGATTTTTAAAGCAATTGATTCAAGCAATCAATTGAACATGCTTAACTAGCTTGCACTGTATTCTGGGTAATCAGTTAGGCCTTTTTCTGCGCCGCCAAATAATGTCTCAGGTGTATGCGACGTTAAAGGGTAACCGTGTTTAATGCGATTAGGTAAATCTGGGTTTGATATAAACGGGCGACCAAAACCAATCATATCAGCGAGTCCCGCTTCAATGGTTTGCGCAGCCGTTTGTGCGTTATATCGACCCGCATAAATTAATATGCCTTTATATGCCGCTCTCACAGATTCTTTAAAGCCTTTTGGGGTTTCTGGCGCATCATCCCAATCGACTTCAGCAAAATGAATATAAACCACATTGAGTTTATTCAATAATTTAGCCGCCGCGACATAGGTTTCAACAGGGGTGGCATCAACAGTACCATTGAGTGAGGTAAACGGGGCTAGGCGCACGCCAACTCGTTCAGCGCCAATGGCTTCAGATACCGCCGCCACCACCTCAGCAAGAAAACGCAGGCGATTTTCAATATTGCCGCCATATTCATCAGTACGGTTATTGGCATTTGAGTCAATAAACTGATTAATTAAATAGCCGTTTGCAGCATGTAATTCAATGCCATCAAAACCTGCTTCTATGGCATTCAACGCAGCTTGGCGGTATTGATCGACTACATGGTCAATATCAGTTTTTGTCATTGCGCGAGGCATCACTACATCAACAAAACCGGGTGCATTTGAGCCATCATCCACAAATACTTTTACATTTTCAGCTTTAAGGGCAGAGGATGAAATGGGCTGTTCGCCATTAATGTTATCGGGGTGAGTCACACGGCCAACATGCCAAAGCTGGGCAAAAATGGTGCCGTTGTTAGCATGCACAGCATCAGTGACTTTTTTCCAGCCAGCAATTTGCGCCGCACTGTAAATACCTGGTGTCCAGGCATAACCTTGGCCCATGGCTGAAATTTGTGTACCTTCTGCAACAATAAGGCCTGCAGAAGCTCGTTGGGCATAATATGTGGCCATTATGTCGTTGGCTTCGTTGCCCGGTTGTGTGGCACGCGAACGGGTCATTGGCGGCATCACAATACGGTTTTTCAAGCTTAAATGACCCAGTTCAATGGGTTGAAATAATGCATCTGACATTGGGTATTCCTTGCAAAGTAGTAGATTGAACTTGAATTAGTTAGATTGGGTCAATATCTGAAATGACATAAAAAGGGAATAAGGCTAAATGTATTTTTTCAGCGCATCAGCAAAATACAAACGAGCCTGACTGATGAAAGATGAATCACAATAGTGATATGTTACACCCACTGAATGAAAGATTTAAATTATGATAAATTATCAATTTAATAATTTTTTGTTATCACTCTCAATCAATTAACGTAAGTGGGAGGTCAGGCTTAGATATTGATAATCGCTATTCATCATCAATCACCATCGCTTCTTTAATTTCATCACTACTGAATCCCTTGCGTGACAAATAAGCATAAGCTTTCGATTTTTCTTTATAATCAGCTAAGTTATAACGCTTTTTGGCCAGCTCATTTTTGCAGCTTTGATAAAAATCGACGTCATCAGACAAACTGAGTTGATACACCGTTTCTTCAAAGTCAGTCACATCGATCAGCCGTTGTTTGAGTTCTTGTAAAATGAGGGTTTTACCTTTGCCTTTATTGAACAGCTTGATTATCTCTCGGGCTAAGTCGGCTTTGTCAGCTTTAATGGCCAATTTTGATCGCAAGGTATCACGTTGTGGATGTTGAGCTAACGCGTGGTCAATTTCGGCTCGCGAAAAACCTTTAGTGGTCATTTGCGAATAGACTTTTTCTTTGCTGGTGGCACCAAAGTGTTCAAATTTGCTTTGTAATTTGGCACTCGCCATGGCAAACGGATCAACATTTTGTGCATGCATAACATGCTCGATGGCGCTTTCGATGTCTGCCAGCGCAATACCGCGTTGTTGTAATTTACGTTTTATTGCACCCGAGCCAATCTCATTGCTAAACGCCAGTTCACAATAGCGCACCGCGAAATCAACATCTTGTTTGAGATAACCGCCTTCAATTAACCTCGCCAATACGGTGTCAATCCATTGTTGGTTATCGGTTTTGCGTTCAAGCTTACTGCGGATTTCATCGATGGTGAAATCTTGCTGGCTTAAATGCCAATACGCACTGTTAAACACGTTATCAATGGTTTTGGCTTGTCGAAGTGGGGGGCGCTGCATAATCGTTTGTCGATTGATAGTGAATTTAGCCACATTCTAGCAGAATGTGGCATAGGTTAGTTGTACATCAACTGCTCGTCTTATTCTTGTTTATGATGTTGTAAGATGATCAACAACAAAAGCCCTGTTTTTGGCCATAAACCACATGATGCTGGCTAACGCGCCAATGCTAAATTGAATAATTCCTAAACTGTGGATTAAATTATCTGGGTGTAATGTCACCAATGTCATCCCAATCGCACCGGCCATCATAGAACAAAACTGGATCACCGCTACCGCAGAACCAGTGTCACTAGTATGCTGCTCTAGCATTAAGTTAATACCCGGTACACGGGTGACAATGACCATTAATGTTGCCGGCGCGGCTAGGCAAGCAAACAGCCAGGGCGATAAGTGACCTAGGTTGTAAGTGAGTATGCCAATCAACATTAAAATCAAATAACACACACTAATAATGTTACTGACCTTAACTCGGTTAGATAATTTGATATAAATGGTTGGGCCAAATGAGGCAAAAAAGGCATTAAAGGCGAACGCATAACTGAAGGTTTGTTCAGACAAACCAAAACCGTCGATATAAATGTATGAACCGGCCGCTAAAAATGACATTAAGGTCATTGGTGGCAGAGTAAAAATCAACAGCAGCGAAATAAATCGAGGGTTATTTGACACCACTGCTAATCGGCCCCATGAACGCAATATCGAACCTGTATAACGTTTCGGTATGGTTTCACTAAACCCACAAGCAAGCACAGTCGAAAAAGCACCAAAAATAGCCAGTGCACTAAACATCATATGCCACGAGCCTATTTTTAATAAAAATGCGCCCAGTACAGGGGCGATCATCGGTGCAATAATCACTAACGACATTATCGTCGCCATAATTTTTTCGCGCTCGCGGCCATTGTATAAGTCTTTTACGATGGCGGTGGCCACCACAGTGACAGCACTACCACCAAAAGCCTGTATAAGCCGAGCACCAATCAGCATCTCAATATTGTTTGCCATTGCACACAACAAACTGGCCAGCACATAAATCCCTAAACCCAGTAACATAATGGGTTTACGGCCAAATTTTTCACTTAGTGGTCCCCAAAATAATAACCCCAGTGCATACGTGACAAAGTAAACACTGAGGGTCAGGTTAACCATGGTTTGCGTGGTATTCAGCATCTCAACCATCGTAGGTAAGGCCGGTAAATACAGATCGGTTGTTAACGGTGGAAATGCGCTGACAATCACCAAAAAGAACAATGTGCCAGATGAGCCTAACAAGGGTTGTTTAACGTTCAATCTTATACTCCAACTGATTGCAATTTATTCAAAACGATAACCATTTAAATTGACAATATATTTTATCTTATAGTGGGTTAAGGCAGGGTTAAGCTGAAGCATTTTTTTGGAAAACAACCATTAATTTTTATATTTCAAAACATATTGTTACATACCTATTTACATTCAATTACGTTGTGCAGACATAGTTTTACAACACGCCATGTAAAATTATCTCATTAAAATAATGTGCTCAATGTCTAGTAGAGTAAACCTTGAGTATTTTTGATGTGTTCACGTTCAAAATGACTCAGTGTAATTAACCCATGCTATACCAGTGGATGTGTCTAAAACATGAAAAAACCCAGTAGAAAAAAGCTGATTATTGTCATCATTGCGATTGTGCTGATGGCCGCAGGAGGTGCTTATTATGTTGTTAATCCCGCCAGTCCAGCTCCTAGTTACGCCACTGAGGCGGTACGTCGTGGTAATATTGAAAACAGTGTGCTGGCAAACGGCATGCTTCAAGCCTCAAAACTCGTTAGCGTGGGTGCGCAGGCGTCGGGGCAAATCATCAATTTACCCGTGACACTCGGGCAGCAGGTTAAACAAGGTGAGTTGATAGCTCAAATTGACAGCTTAACTCAGCAAAATACGCTTAAAGAAGCGCTTGCCTCCCTCAAAAGTAACCAAGCAGAATACCGAGCAAAACAAGCGCAAATCAACCAGGCTCAACAAGAGTTTGCTCGCCAACAAGTCATGCTAGCCGACAATGCCAGCTCAAAAGCCGATTTTGAAAGTGCACAAGCCTCGTTATTAGTTTATCAAGCCGAACTCGACCAGTTAAAAGCTCAGCAAGAACAGGTCAAACTCAGTGTCGAAAGTGCACAACTTAATCTTGGCTACACCACAATTAAAGCACCCATGGACGGCATGGTGGTTTATACCGCAGTGACCGTGGGGCAAACCGTTAACTCATCACAATCCACCCCAACCATAGTGGAGTTAGCCGACCTAAGTAAAATGACGGTTAAAGCGCAAATATCAGAAGCCGATGTGATTAAGGTTAAACCCGGACAAGCGGTATATTTTACCATTTTGGGCCAGCCACAAAAACGATTCAATGCAACTCTGCGCGCCATTGAACCCGGGCCGACCATTATGGATGGCGACGACAGTAACATGACCTCAAGTGATACCGACGCTATTTATTATAATGGCCTGTTTGATGTCGAAAACCCTGACGGTATTTTGCGGATCGGTATGACCGCGCAAGTCTCTATTGTGCTTAATCAAGCCGAAAACGTTATCTTGGTGCCATCGCAAGTGTTGCAACGTAATCCTGGGCCAAGGCCCAGCTTTAGCGTACCTGTGTTAGTGAATGATAAAATTGAATATCGCAATGTCAGTGTTGGGATTAACAATAAAGTGAATGCCGAAATTACTGAAGGACTGCAAGAAGGCGATCAAATCGTGCTCGGCGCGCCATCATCGGATACCTTTAGTAACAAAAGAGGCAATCGCCGCCCACCGATGGGATTTTAAGTCATGAATGAACCTTCTTTACTTAATATCAGTGGTGTTTATCGCTCTTTTAGTGCTGGCGAGCAGCAACTTACAGTATTAAAAGACATTCACCTCAACATTAAGCGTGGCGAAATGGTGGCGATTGTTGGCGCTTCAGGCTCGGGCAAATCCACCTTAATGAACATTTTAGGCTGCCTAGACAAACCCTCTACAGGTCAATATTTCATTAATGGTCAAGACACCTCCACCATGGACGCTGACCAACTTGCGCAGTTACGCCGTGAACATTTTGGTTTTATTTTTCAACGTTATCATTTGTTGGGCGATCTTGATGCCGTGGGTAACGTTGAAATGCCAGCCATTTATGCCGGAAAAGATAAAAAACAGCGCACCGAACGCGCCCAACGTTTATTGTCTCGTTTAGGTCTTGCCGATCGGCTTGACCATAAACCCAGCCAACTCAGCGGCGGACAACAACAGCGTGTGAGTGTGGCGCGCGCACTGATGAATGGCGGCGATGTGATTTTAGCCGACGAGCCAACCGGCGCCCTTGATAGCCACAGCGGTAAAGAGATGATGAGCTTACTGCAAGAGCTGCATCAAGATGGTCACACCATTATTTTAGTCACCCATGACATGGATGTTGCCCACTTTGCCGATCGCATTATTGAGCTTAAAGACGGTGTCATCATACGTGATGTCATTAACGCACAGCCAACAGCACAACAAACATTGCCACAGGTGAGTACGGCCAGTACCTCATGGTTAAACTGGGACCGTTATATCGAAGCATTTAAAATGGCCTTGCTTGCCATGTTATCGCATCGGTTACGCACCTTTTTAACCATGCTCGGCATCATTATTGGTATTGCCTCTGTGGTGTCAGTGGTAGCGCTTGGTGAAGGCTCGCAGCAATCTGTGCTAGAAAACATCAGCTCCATGGGAACCAACACCATTGATGTGCGATCTGGCACAGGCTTTGGCGACAGACGCTCGGCTAGAATACGCACCTTAACGGCGCAAGACAGCGAATCACTCAAAGTGTTGCCCTATGTCGACAGTGTGACACCTTCTATTAGTAGCGCTGGCACCATTCGCTATGGTAACCAGGCGGTATCAGCCAGTTTCAGTGGTGTTGGCATCGATTACTTTAGGGTACGAGGCTACACATTAGCAGATGGCCAATATTGGGACGACGCCAGTGAGACAGACATGGCACAACAAGCGGTGATTGACGACAACACCCGCAAATCATTGTTTCCTGAGCGCACAGCGGTCGGCGAAGTGATTTTTCTAGACGATTTACCCGTGCGAATTATTGGCGTAACCCAAGCCAAAGAAAGCGCGTTTGGTAACAGTGATTCACTGAATGTGTGGGTGCCTTACACCACAGTGTCTGCCCGTATGGTCGGTCAGCGCTACCTCGACAGTATTACGGTGAGAATTGATCAATCGGTTTCAAGCAGCGCAGCAGAGCAAGGCATTATTGCACTACTAAAAATGCGCCACGGTACGGAAGACTTTTTTACCATTAACACTGACACCATTCGTCAAAGCATCGAAAAAACCACCCAAACCATGACACTATTGATCTCAGCCATTGCCATTATTTCGCTCATTGTGGGTGGCATTGGGGTGATGAACATTATGTTGGTGTCTGTTACCGAGCGTACCCGAGAAATCGGAGTGCGTATGGCGGTAGGGGCAAGGCAAGGGGATATATTACGCCAGTTTCTTATTGAGGCGGTGTTGGTGTGTTTGTGCGGCGGCGCCATTGGCATTGGCCTTGCGTACTTAATTGGCCAAATATTTGCCTTTAGCGGCGGGAGTTTTCAAATGATTTACTCTACAACTTCGATTGTTGCCGCATTTGCCTGTTCAACATTAATTGGTATTTTGTTTGGCTTTTTACCGGCCCGTAATGCTGCACAGCTCGATCCCGTTGATGCATTAGCGAGAGAATAATAATGATAACGCCAAGAGATACATTCAAACTGTCTAGTATAGCCCTATGCCTAGTGCTTGTGAGCGCCTGTAGCAGTTTTACTCACACAGAATTTACCCCACCTGAGGTGACGATACCTGATAGCTGGCAAAGTGTTAGCGTCAATCAGCACGTTAAACTTGATCCCTGGTGGCAACGTTTTAATAACCCAGAGCTTAACCAGCTTATCGAGCAAGTGTTATTAACCAATAACGATTTAGCGCTTGCCACGTTAACCTTACGCAGTGCAAGGCTACAAGCGGGGTTAACCGACACACAGCGCTACCCACAAATTAATGCCAGCGTGAATGGCGACAAAACCAAAAGTCTTGATGGCGGGGCAAGCGTAAGTGACTATGGCACTAACGTATCACTGAGTTACGAAGTGGATTTATGGGGCCGAGTTTCTGCCGACATGGACGCGGCTAAATGGGCCAGTTTAGCCAGCGAGCAAGACAGAGAAAGCACCGCCCAAAGTTTAGTGTCTACAACGGCAATATTGTATTGGCAAATTGGCTACCTTAAACACAGCCTTACCCTAAGCCAAAAGAGTATTGATTATGCACAACAAACCTATGATCTTGCACAGCGTCAATATCGTTCAGGTGCCGTTTCGCAGCTCAATGTATTTGAAGCAAAACGCAGCCTAGCAGGGCAACAGGCAAGCCATAGCGAACTTGAGCAACAACTGGTTGAAGCGCAAAATGCCTTAGCCATTTTGTTTAATCAGCCGCCAACTCAAATGGGCATTCACATTAAGCAGTTGCCAGACAGTGAATTGCCTAGCATTGCAGAAGGGATCCCAGCAGATGTGTTAATTCGCAGGCCCGATGTGAAATCGGCACTTTATCAACTTAAATCGGCTTATTCAGCAAAAGATGCCACCTTTGCGGGGTATTTACCCACGTTGTCGCTGTCGGGGTCGTTGGGGACATCATCAACTGAGCTCAAAGAGTTATTACAAAATCCCATTGGTACGCTGGGAGCCAATTTACTCTTGCCCTTTGTGCAATGGAACGAGATGCAATTGTATAAAGCGCTGGCTACCGTTGAGGTTGAGTCTGCCGTTGTAACATACAGACAAACCTTATATAACGCTTTTAAAGAAGTGGATAACGCCATTTCTGCACGGCAGCATTATCAGTATCAAGCACAAAAGTTACGTGAACAATATGACGCCGCGACACAAGCAGAGCAGATTTATGCTAGCCAATACCGCAATGGCGCAGTGAGTATTCAAGACTGGTTAGATGCACAAGAAACCCAGCGAAGCGCCGAAGTCTTGCTGTTAGCCAACCGCTATAATTTGTTTAGCGCCCAAGCGACCTTGTATCAAGCCCTTGGCGGCAGTGATATTGCGCCGCCAATCACCAATAACTGATGCTTTGGTGCAACGAATGCTTTCGTGCTTGCACCATAAACATAGCAAGCACGATAAACCTTGTATCAGCAGCACAATCCAATATCAGCCATGATATTGGATTTTTGTTTTAGTGATGGTTTTTAACTTGTTTGAACATGGCTATAACGTGATTACAGCTTCACGTTTGGTCACTCATATCAGGATAGAGTTAAACCACTGCGCATTAATAAGTGACCACTCAGAATATGCTCAGCGTTTTTTGATTATGTGGCGATATTCAATGTAAAAGAAATAGAGTTTATAAGAATAAAGTGTACTGGATGATTTATCGTGTTGTTTACTGCGTATGTTTATTCATTTGAATAAATCGGGCGTAATAAAATACTAAAGCAGGATAAAATCATATTGTTTAGATTTATCTTATGTATTTGGGTCATTCCTTAACACCATTTTTAGGTATTAAAACCCACTTACATATGAGTCTTTAGTGATGTGCACACACTAGGTTAAGCGTGTTGTATTATGGAACCAATTCCAAGATGAGATCACTGAAACGCCAAGCCTTACCCGCGCTTGCCTTAGTGCTCACTCTATAAAAAATACAGAGTAGCATCACTAATTGGGTATAAAAATTAGCTATATATGAGCGGATGTTCAAAATCTACGGTAAAATCAATTTATAGTGCCTTATGTGTACAATAATTTATATTTAATTAATCAATAAGTATAAATTAAAGTGAGTATGCATGGGTGATTATCAATATTAATTTAGCTGGCTGGCAATAAAAATTTATCTGCAATATTGAGTTTTGTAAAAATAAATAACGGCTGGTTTAATTATATTCAATAATGATTTTAGGATAAAATAATGAACAACATAATTAATCCAATATTGTTAGCCAGCACAATATGCCTAATATTATCTTCATTCTACGCCCAAAGTAATGATGAAACGCCTAATGTCAACTCAGCAACACCCGCACATCCGCCAATGATGGAAGTCATCAGTCGCGGCGAATATGCTGGTGCCAAAGCGTGCGGTGCTTGCCATCAGCAAAAATACAATGACTGGGCAGGCTCGCGACATGGCTCTATGCTGAGAAAGCTCTACACCGATGGCAATACCATTACCGCGCCATGGGGCACCGCAGAAACCCCACTGACGTTTAAAGACAGTGGTAATCACCAATACACCTCATACATGAAAGGCGACAAATACTGGGTAACGCTACATGATGCCGTAAACAGTAAAAACGATCTCGACTTTCAAATTGATGTGGTTGGCTACAAAACAACGCAAATGTTTTTAAGTTGGGACGAAGCCAACCAAAACTACATCACCATGCCATTCATTTATTGGGACTGGCAAGACAGTAACCCAAAACAACCGTCTCCAGATAACCAATGGACGCCATTAACAAGCGGTATATTCTTTTATAATGCCGACGGCAGTTTATTTACCGGAGACAAACTTGAGCTAAGCAAGCGCGCCTTTGGCTTTACCAACTTTTGCATGGAGTGCCATAGCACAGGTTTTGAGGTTAGCAGCTGGGAAGTGCAAGATACGGCATTAGGTAACCGTGTTATCACCGTCGACAATACCAGTAAAACCGTTGAACTTGGTATCGCTTGTGAAAAATGCCACGGGCCAGGAGCAAAGCATGTGCGCACTCAAGATGCAGATGACATTATTCAGCCAATTAACGAACTCACCGGCGAGAAAGCTGGCGACCAATGCAATGTATGTCATATCGCGCCAATATCATTAAATAGCCCGGCAGCGAATCAAACGGGCTATGGTTATAAGTTTAATCATAACGACCCATTAGGACACGGTATGTTTCCCAATGTAGGTGATGACTTAAAAGCGTTTCAAGGTTCAGCACCTTACAATGTCAGTTACTGGCCAGGCACTAAAATTAGGCGCCAAATTAGAACTCACGCCTTAGAATTAGCAGAATCAAAACATGGTGAGGCAGGCTTTACTTGTGTGACATGCCATGACCCACACTCACAAAAACTTAAGTTTAACGGCGAACAAGACAGCGATAAATTATGCAGCAGTTGCCATGCTGAAAAAGACAGTGATGCACATAAACTTAACGCCCATAATGCCGTCGACATCAAATGTACTGATTGTCACATGCCATGGATGAAACATGCTGGAGGACGCGGACACCGTTACGATGGCCGATCACACTCTTGGGATTTATTAACCCCAACAGACTCGTTAAAAGGGTTTGACTTGTTACGACCCTATACCGAAAAGGGCGCAGATCCTGATGCACAATTAACCAAAGATTGGCAAAGTATTCAGGCCATTAAAAACTTATGCTACGACAACTTCAATTACCCAATTAACGTCGTAGGTTGTGTTAAGTTTGATATTTTGCCCAATGCTTGTTCAAGTTGTCATACCGACGAATTTCCAACACCTGGTGTCTTTACTGATGCAGAGCGTGCAAAATTAGTCGAAGGTGAAAAACGCTTAAAAGCCTTTAAAAAATTAACTCAGCAAGATTAAGCAGTATGTAAAAGTAAACAAAATAAAAAATGCCACTCAAGCAACTTGGGTGGCATTTTTATATGCAATATAAATCAATCATCACCTACATACTATTAAGATTGCCTAACAATCCAATATAGCTATAACCCTTGGATTTATAAAAGGCTAACTCCACTTTTTTAAATGAGTCGACATAGGCCGCCACCAAAGGCGTAAACGCAATAATCGCAAAAATGTGCTTAACCTCACCATCGGGTACAAAGCCCACAGAATGTATCAACCAATGTGTTAGATCAAACATCCTAAGAAAGATAATAGCGAACAACCCTAAGGCTAGAGAGATAAACAGCTGACACCATAAACACCGATCAAAACGCCAAAGTAGCCGAGATATATTAGAAAAGAAAAAGACATAAGCATAAAACCCACCAAGTAACATAACCGCTAATATATCCAGGGTTTCAGGCATTAAAAAATAACTAAAAGCGGGGATGACATACCAAATTATCCTCTTTTTATAAACAATAACAAATTGTTCTGCTTTAAGGATGATGTCGTTGGGTAATGAGCTGACGCGTTTCATGTTGGTTTGCTCTGTTTTCACCTTAACGATGCCACTTATGCTATTTCATCTTTACTAAAAGTGCAGCTAATTGGCTAAGTGCACCCTCAAAATCTAATTCATCAATCGACTGACACAGGGCAATGACATATGGTGCAAATGGGCTGTCTTTCGCCAACTTTGCTTGCACAGCCTGGCAATAGTCAACAGCATTAAGATTGGCTTCCAGTAAGTGTTGTTTAAGCGTATTAAGCTCAGCGGTTAACTGTGTTAGCGAGCGTGCTTCAGAAGCGTTTTCCGTTGATGCGATGGGGTCAACGTGGGTTGATGTGGCTAAAAGTGCATGGATTTGTGCTAATTCAGCTTGAGCGAGTTGGGTAATATGTTGGCCTAAATTGGCGTACTCGGCAGTGTTATCTGTTGTGCCATCAAGCTCGGTTAATTTACGTTCCCAATCATACAATGCTAAATGTAATGAGGTCAGTCCTGCGGTACCGGCAGTGCCTTTAAGGGTATGTATTAACACTAAAAGCTCACTCATTTTGCCTTGTTCAGCCAGTTGCTGAATGTCGAGTAGTTGTTGGGTGAGGTTTTTTTCAAAAATGGCAATCAAACGGCGATAAAAAGCTTCATTACCGGCAAAGGGGCTAAGTAAATCCTCTAGATTTGTAGGCTGTATATCGCTAAGCGACTGTGAGGTACCGACCATTTTGTTGGCTTTCATTACATCGAAACTCTTAGCTAAAGCAGGCGGTTAATCATTGTTTTTAATGCCTACTATGAGTAAATGTTGAAATACGAGAAATGCATTTAGGCAATATCAGTGTATTTATTCAATGGCTTAGTTTGCTTCATTAACAATAATAATACAATATTAGAGTCAGTTGATGCTAAACCTATCAAATAGGAGCCCAAATGCAATTAGATAAAATTTTACACGTAGAAGATGATGAGTCTATTCGTGTAATCGTAGAAATGGCGCTAGCCGATTTATCTGGATATACACTGGTTTCTTGTGATGGTGGAAAAAGCGCATTAACCCAGATAGATCAATTTACCCCAGATTTAATTTTACTCGACGCCATGATGCCAGGCATGGACGGTTTACAAACCTTAATTGAGTTGCGTAAAAAACCGCATTGCCAGCATATTCCTGTGGTATTTATGACCGCGCGAATTCAGCAAACCGAAAAACAAGAATACCTTAATGCAGGCGCTGTAGACGTTATTGAAAAACCGTTTGATGCAATGACCCTAGGCGATAAGCTCAACACTATTTATCAAGCTTATCTTTCGTCGTCCGACAGTGATGTCACGGAGTAACCCATGCAAGCGCCAGATTTACCTAAAAATGAGCCAAGCCGACTGAATTCATTAAAGCAAACTGGCTTGTTAGACACTCAGCCAGAACCACGTTTTGACCGCTTAACGCATTTAGCTCAACTGTGTTTAGGCACTGAAATTGTATTAGTGTCATTAATTGATGCAGACCGACAATGGTTTAAATCTAAACAGGGCCTTGATGCCTGCGAGACAATCAGAGACATCTCATTTTGTGGCTATACAATATTAGGCGAGGGTATTTTTGAAGTACCAGATGCATTACTCGATAACCGTTTTGCGGATAATCCTTTAGTGCTCAACGCCCCTCATATTCGCTTTTATGCCGGTGTGCCACTCGTCAGTGACGGTGAAAATATTGGCACACTGTGTTTTATCGACAGCAAACCACGGCAATTTACCGACAAAGAGCGCCAAATAGCCACAGAAATGGGCAAAGCGATTGAACAAGAAATACAAGACAGATTACAAGAACACGCCCACGAGCAACTTGCTGCAAGAGAACAAATGTATCGCTCAGTGCTTGAAGGGACTCGTATTGGTACCTGGCAGTGGAACGTACAAACCGGTGAAACCGTGCTCAACGAACGTTGGGCAGACATCATGGGCTTCACACTAGCGGAACTCGAACCTGTTTCAGTAGACACCTGGTTAAACCTGTTGCATCCAGATGATGTTGCCGACTCAGAAGCTCAATTAGAAGCCCACCTCAGTGGTAAAACACCATTTTATGACATTAAATGCCGCATGAAACACAAACAAGGGCATTATGTGTGGGTGCATGACCGAGGTAAAGTGGTCGCGAACACTGCCGACGGTAAACCATTAATGATGTATGGTACTCATGCTGACATTACCCTACAGCAATTGAGTGAAATCGCATTACAAAAAAACCGTGACGAGCTGTATAAATTAACCCAACAGTTACCTGGTGTGGTTTATCAATATCAATCATGGCCAGATGGCCGCAGCGCCTTTCCTTATGCCAGCTCCGGCATTGAAACGATTTATGGTGTCACCCCTGAAGAAGTGCGCAGTGATGCTACCAATGCATTTGCTAAAATTCACCCTGATGATTTAGAGTTGTTAGTCAACAGCATTGAACGCTCAATTGAAACCCTCAGCCTCTGGGAACTTGAATATCGTGTCATTGCTGATAATGGCTCGTCTAAGTGGCTTTCGGGCAGTGCCACACCAGAAAGAATGCCAGACGGCAGCACCTTGTGGCATGGTTATATTCAAGACATTACCCAAACAAAAGAGCATTACCTCAAACTTGAAGAGCTAAACCAGCAACTTAAAATAGCCCAACAAAGCCTCGATTTGGCCAGCGAACAAGCACAAATCGGCTATTGGCAAGCATCGCTAAAACACGGCACATTATGGTGGTCGCCAATGATCTACCAAATCTTTGGCTTAAATGAGCAAGACTTTAATCCCAGTGTGTCGCTGTTTAAAAGGGCACTTCATCCCGATGATGTTGTAAAAGTTGAACAAAGTGAAGACCAAGCCCGCATCACAGGCATTCACAATGTCATTCACCGTATTATTCGGCCAAATGGCGAGGTACGTTGGGTACATGAGCTAGGGCAACTTGTCTCTGAAGATAAAAACCCAGACTTAATCATGATAGGCTCGGTACAAGACATTACCGACAGGATGAAATTACAAAAGATTAAAGATGATTTTATCTCAACGGTGAGTCATGAACTGCGTACACCACTGACTTCCATTGGTGGCGCATTAAACCTATTACAATCGGGTAAAATTATCAGCCTGCCAGAAAAAGCCCAAAAGCTGATGGATATTGCCAGCAGTAATTGTATGCAGCTGAGCCGATTAATTAATGACTTGTTAGACATCGAGAAGCTGGCCGCCGGTAAGATGTTATTTGAAATGAAACCGTTAAACGTGCCGCCACTTATACAGCGTGCGCTTAATGACCATCAACCCTATGCCGATCTACACAATATTACCCTAGCGTTGCAACATGCTCCCCAAATCAACGATATAAGAATTTACGTTGACGAACACCGACTACTGCAAATTTTGACCAATTTTTTATCAAATGCCGTTAAGTTTTCACCTCAAAATGGCAAGGTAACCTTGTCTGCTTCAGTGATAGGTAATCAAATTGAAATCGCCGTGCAAGACCAAGGCAGCGGTATACCTGATGATTTTAAAAGCAGAATTTTTGAAAAGTTCTCACAAGCAGACGCCAGTAGCTCAAAAGCAAAAGGCGGCACAGGTTTAGGCTTAGCATTATGTAAAGAACTCACCGAAGCCATGCACGGTAAGATTGGCTTTGACTCAAGCACGGAGCAGGGTGCTCGTTTTTATGTGCGATTTGCTTTAACAGATTAACCCCTTAACACTAAAATCCCAGTGTTCGTTAATGCCCACTGGGATTTTTATTAGCTTGTGGCTCATAGATTAATGATTACTTATTGGGTGTTGTAGCTGCTTTACTCAACGATTCAAGCACATTACTGATTTTATCAAGCACCGCATCACAACCTTTAATGTCATGACGTTGTTTAAGATACTGCGGATTGTTATACGACAACCACACTTTATTGTTGGCATCTTCTGTAATTAACACTTTTTGCGGTAAATCAATAGCCACCTGCTGATTGCACTGCATTAATTGAGTGCCAATTTTAGGGTTACCAAAAATAATCACCTCAGTAGCAGGTAAACTTAACTCAACACCTTCAGCATTTTTTTGATGATCAATCCGCGCAAATACCGTAAAGCCCTTATCCTTAATAATCGACTCAAATCGGTCTGCTGTGATTTTAGGCGAAAATTGACTTTGATGACTCATCAAACTGTCGACAGCAAACACTGCCGTGCTGGTGAATACTGAGGTTGAGGTAAAAAACAGCGTAATCGCCAGCGAGAGATTTTTGATCATACAATGCTCCATTTGTAATGTTTAAGCTAAATGCTCAAGCCAGATGCTTATGTTAAAACTAGCACTAGAGATTAGCTACTAGAGATTAGCGTTTAAATACAACATATCGCCAAAGTCCTCATGAATATAAGCACTAATATAAGCACTAATATAAGAAATAACGATCCTATTTTGCTGGTGGCCGTAAAAAGCTAGCGGTGACGAGATTAGACTGACTACACACTTAATTATCAACCCCTATTTTTGACTATGCATTCACTTATCTGCATGTAAGTTAAAAAATTACCGAGGGTTATACTTTTATCTTTGCATAAGTTTGAATAAATATTCGTTTGCTGATGTTCATTCTAATGAGTGTTTAAAGCAGGTAAATCAATCGTTCTAGTGGTAGATAATCAGTCACTATGTGTAGATATACATGGCATTCTAGTTGTAAACTATCCGAGCAAATCCCTTGTTTAATAAGAGGTTCAGTTTTTTTATAAGAGGTTCAGTTTGGCGTCACATCATTCACTGTTAAACCACCAGCGCTACTTTGAACGCATCGGCCCAGACTATCGTAATGGCGCCTCGGTGAGCTTTTTAGACATCAAACACACCTTTGGTTTACGCCACATTCGCGTGGGTAAATGGGTTAACCGTGAAGAGTCTGCACTGGCCGCCAATTTGATTTTTGATTCCATGGCCGACCTTGCCAATATTCTACGCGTACCGCCCGAGTTAATTGGCCTGCGCGGTAGCCTCAGGTTTGCCTTTGGTTCAGGCGGTCAAAAAGGCGTACAGGCACATTACTCACCCGCTTATAAAGAATTAGCGCTAGCCAAAAATGCCGGAGCAGGGGCATTGGCCCACGAATTTTGGCACGCCTTTGATCACTACATTGCTGATAAAATGTTTATCGACGACAGCCTATTAAGCCCAGATGGTTACATGAGCACAGCAAACCGCTTTGCCTGCGCCACCGACCACTGGCTAGCGGATAAAAGCATGGTCAACCATCCGTTAAATCAGCAATTATCTAAGTTATTTCAAATCACTTTTTTAAGCGCCAACGGCCAAGAACCCCACGACTATGTTCGCCGCTCAATCGCATTAGACAAACAGCAAGCTTGCCACTATTTTGCCAAACCCACTGAAATGATGGCCCGCGCCTTTGAAGCCAGTATCGAAATGTATTCAGAAACCCACGCAGAGATAGCCAACCCATACCTAGTCAACAGCACCATTAACTCACCACTGAGCAAACACGGCGCCTACCCAGACGCCCAACACAGCGCGCAAATCTATCAAGCATTAATGGCTTATTTTGAACCACTGGGAATTGCATTTGATAAGCAGACGAATGGTTAAGCGAAAGGTAACAAGTAACAAGTAACAAGTAACAAGAAATAAGTGGACACTTAATCACAAGATTAAGCGGCATTATTTATTACTGCTTTTTATTACTGCATTCTGACGTTGTTACTCAACAAAATCAGCTGCATCTAACACCTGCTTTAAACGCGCAAAAGTAACCATGCTTTCATTGGCAATCATGGGGGCATAGTCAAGGTTATGTGCGTTGAGTTGGTATTGACCATTTGGCAATTTGCTCACTTTTCGCAGTAAGTATTGATTGTCTCCGGCTTCATCTTGGATTTCGATCGCCATGATTTTACCGGTAATCGAGCCTGCATTTATTGCTGTAACTCGTTCAAGTAATAATAAATCACCATCGTGAATGGGATTCTTACCGCCATTCATCGAATTACCGCTTGCTGGGGCAATAAAATGAATGGATGGGTCGAGTCGATTAAAACTCGAATTTAACTTGCGGTTTTCGCTATGCTCATCAGTACCCGTTTTAAAATGGCCACAAGCAATTTTTAAGTCAGGGTAAAAATTGATCTGCTGAATAGGTTCTTGAGGCTGATTTTCAGCTAGCGTAATGACATTTGCTGATGATTTTTTCGTGTTGGTCTTAGCGGCTTTTCGTTGGCTATAACGTGCAAGTAATAACGCGGTTAACTCCCGCATTGCCGTTGATAAAGTATCAATATCTGTGCCTGCAATATCAATATTTGCGTGAAGACAATCAGCCTCAACTTTAAACCAAGATTGAGTATCGGTGCTATCTTGTTTGCTTAAAAAAGTAATAGGGTTGCTTAACCAGTATTTTCGCCATTTTGGTGAGTCAGACTCGACTTGTTGTAAATCAGCTTTAACATCTTGGGTCCACAAATTTGGGTAGCGTTTAAACACTTGCCAACTTTTAATACAAACTGCGTCAATACTCGGTGGTGTGCGTAAACCATCCAACTCAATAAATGCTTCAAGTAATATGGCTTTGAAGCTTTTACTCATTGAGGCTTTTTCAACACCGCGGCTTAAAAATGTCAAATAGGGTGTTAATGTCTGTAAGGTTTTATCATCTTGCTCTTGGCTTAACACCAATTCAAACCAACTACCAAATTGCTGGGTTAATTTACCCCATGAATAATCACTATGATAAAATTCTGTTGCAGTAGGGCGATGGCCTAAATCATCTTTAAGCAATTGATATTGTTGATCTGCGTTAGAGTAATCAAGTTTTAGCTGTTGCCAAAAGTTAATCAGTTCAGGAGCAATATTAATTACACAATCAGGGTGCAGTTTCGGATCATTAAGCCGCTTTACAGTTTCATTAATATTTTTGGATTGCAATAACGCCATTGGTCGATTCAAAAAGCTGATGTGATTACCAATAAAGTCGATAACCGAAACAAACTGTTTATTGGTGTCGGGTGATGTGCGTAATCCGCGCCCCAATTGTTGTAAAAACAATATTTTAGACTCGGTGGGCCGTAAGATTAATATGGTGTCAATTGAAGGTAAATCAGTACCTTCATTGAATAAATCGACCGAGAAAATCACCTCGATTTTACCTGAAGCCAGCAAGTTTAACGCTTCTGCGCGTCTTACGTCTGAATCACTGTGCACTGACACCGCTTTTATGCCTCGAGCGGCAAACCAATGAGCCATAAAATCGGCATGGGCTTTAGAGACACAAAAGGCTAATGTTCTTTGCTGCTTGTGTGTTTGCCAATGGCTAAAAACATGCTTAGCCCGCTTTTGTGTGGCAAATGTAAATTCAAGAGCCTTGGGATCAAACTTACCGTTACGCCATGGTAAGTCTTGATAGTTAACTGTGTCATCATTGATGCCTTGGTAGTGAAATGGCACCAAAATACCTAATTCGATACCATCAACGATGTTCTTTTCGTACACCAAATTGTTATCGCATAAAGATAAAATATCCGCTTGATCTGTGCGCTCTGGCGTGGCTGTTAAACCTAATAAAAACTGCGGGGTAAAGTGGTTTAATAATGATTGATAACTACTGGCACCAGCATGATGAAACTCATCGACAATCACATAATCAAAATGATTTGGACTCACCTTATTGAGGTGTATTTGCTGACCTAATGTTTGAATTGATGCAAACACAATATCGGCATCAACGACTTTGGTTTTTGCATTAAAATGGCCGCTGACAAGTTTAGGTAATAATGACTTAAATGTGCGCTCTGCTTGCAGTAAAATTTCTTCTCTGTGCGCAACAAATAACACTTTACGAGCGTTAAATTGTTGCACATCAAATGCCGCTAGCCATGTTTTACCCATGCCAGTTGCTAATACCACCAAGCCTTTTGATTGCATTTGCCGACGTGTATTTGCAAGGGCTGCTAAAGCTTCTTGCTGGGCAGAGTTTGGCGCAGGCTCTTCCGGTTCCACTTCATTAACAATTGCAAGTGGCGGCTTAACCTTTTTACGTTTGTCGGCATAGCGATTGATAAATTCATCGTTAAGATGAATCGATTGCTGATGGTTAAAAATCTGCAAAAATTGTTGGCGGATATAGTTAAAATCATTGGGATCTTGGTTTTCAATCAAATCATGTCGTAAACACCATTCGAACGCATGGGTAAATGCGGCTTTACTGATGTTGTTGGAACCCACATAAGCGCAACCTTTGTCTGCTTGATCCTTTCGCTGTTGAATGAAAATGTAGGTTTTCATGTGAAAGCTTTGGCCACTTTTACAAGTGAATATTTTGGTTTTAGCACCACGAGACTGCAAAATCATTAGGTGGCGTAATGCCACTGGATCGGTAATGTAAAGGTAGTCAGAAGTGACAATATCAATAGTTGCTTGGCGTTCTAATGCATCTGACAAGGCATCAAAAATTAAATCCAGCCCAGAACGTTGAATAAAAGAAACGGAAATTTCAATACTGCTTGCTCGGTTGATTGCTTGCAATAATTTAGGTAAAAACGGGTCGTCCAAACCACCGCTAGTTAATACAGGTCCTTCTGCTAACTTCATGTTGTTTCTCTACTTTGAGGTCTTAATAAGAATGGCATTCAGCCACTTTTCGTTTTCTCTACCAGGGCGAACATCGGTTGTAACCCAGGTTTGTTTAATGTGTAAACCTGAGCCTTGTATCCATTGCTGAAGCAAAGATTCATTTGCATCAGTAAAGGAACGCCCATTATGAGTTCGCTCTTGTACGCCATATTTGAAAGAGCAATAAAATACACCATTTGCTACCAGTGTGCTGGCTAAAGTCGCAAATGTACTGGGTAGGGCATTTGCTTCAACATGAAGTAAAGACGCGCAGGCCCAAATCCCGTCAAATTGATTTGTTTTGTCTATTTCGTCAAAACGACACACCAAAACGGGTTGGCCAATAAATTTAGCTGCGGCGCTAGCCAGTTCACTGCTTGCGTCAATGGCGGTTACAGTAAAACCCATTTCAATAAACGCTTTACTATCACGGCCTGAACCACAACCAGCATCCAATATACGTGCATTCTGTTGAAGACATTCTATAAATGGTTGGTAGAGTTCACTCACATCGGCATTAACCGTTGTGTCAAAAAAGCTTTGGGAATGCTGATTGTAAAACTCGATGGTAGACATAACTAAGCCTATGATTTAATTAATTTGATTCTAGCTTAAATATAACAAATGGCTCAAGCACTGAATTGGTATTTACTAAACAAAACCGCATTTAAATACCGTCGTTAGCGCTTAAACCATCGGAGTCATCTGATGTGGTTAATTGAGTGGTGGTACACATCGATAATGACTCAAAGTGATCTGTTGATTAATAATGAACTTTAGCTAATGATAAGATTTTTTGTATTATTAACAATGCGATACAACGATAAATAATAATGGCTATATTGCTCTGATGGTGTAATGTTGTTTTTGTAAACAATCTCGGTGTTATCAGCGTGTTTTTACGCAGAGCATGATTTCGGATAAGGATATTGGAATGAAGTTTCAAACATTAAAAGATAAACAGCGGCTTATTCGTGGTGAATTTTGTGAAGGGCTTGCGTTAAGAGTGCATCGGTCTCTTAGTTGGTTAGACAAGTCTGAACATTGTGATGATAAAGACAGCCAGTTTATTTTTCTTTGGATTGCGTTTAATGCGGCTTATGCGCAGGACACAGAGGTGTTAAGGCATACAGAGTCTGAAGCATTTTCGAAGTTTATTAATAAGTTAGTTGACCTTGATACAAACAACCAGATTTATACTCTGCTTTGGCGTGAGTTTTCATCTAGCATTAGGGTGCTATTAGATAATCAGTTTGTGTTCCAACCTTTTTGGGATTTTCATAACGGAAAAATACCTGAACAGGAATGGCAAACGCGTTTTACTAAAGCAAAGGCGGCTGCAAATTATGCCCTTGCAACTAAATCGACTGCCACATTAACGGCCATCATTTTACAGCGCCTATACACCTTAAGAAATCAACTTATTCACGGTGGCGCGACCTGGCAAAGTTCGGCAAATCGTAACCAAATTCGAGATGGCGTTGCTTTATTATCTAAATTTATTCCAATTATTATCAATATCATGATGGATCACCCAAAAGAGTTGTGGGGTGATGCTAATTATCCTGTGGTTAACATTTAGCTCTTTTAGCCAATGGGGCGTTACTGTGGTTCTAGGCCCTCATCCTCAAGTGCTTGTATTGGGGGTCACAGTGTTAAGAGCTAAGTGTTGATTTTGTTTTTTATGTTGCGTAAGAGCTAGAGCGAACACCTGGATTCCTGCTTAAAAACATTGCAGGAATGACGGATGGTATGGCATTGCAGGGATGACGGGGCAATCGGCTAGCGCTGAAAATTGCAGGTGCGGTGCATCAATAATCAACCTGTTTAATTACGCTGATCGCGGTTAGCCCTCGGCCTTTTTTGGAGGGTACTCGGTGGCCGGTGTCGGCATTGGTTTTCATGGTTTGGATAAACTGATTCATTTGTGGGCCAATACTGATGTGTAGCGGGCGGTCTTTGCCGTAGTAGTAGAGACGGTCGAATTTAAGGTGTTCACAAATCCATGCTGCAACTTGTTGCATATCAATGGGTGTGCCAGCAGGGCTATTGAGTAAGGTGAAGTCGCATGCCGCACCTAAACGGTCGCAGATGATTTTTTGATTTTTATTGGTTTCGTGCGAGCAATGTTGGTCAAGTTGTGGAGCGATGTGCGGGTTTGGGTTTTTAGCGATTAGCCGCGCAAGTTCTGGTGAGCAAAATCCATAAGTTAAGGTGATTGGCCCAAATTGGTCGACGATAGGGTCGAGTAATTTAGTCGCCAATGCACTGAGTGCGCGCCAAGTATCAGGTTGTTTAGGTAAGTTTTCAATTTGATGCAATTGTGCCGTGCTGCCGCAGTTTATGAGGTTTGCATAAGTAAAGTGGCGGCTGGCTTTGCCATTGATATTGTAAGTAAACAATTAAGGTCCATTTAGTGTGTGCACATTGGCTGTAACCATACCCTGTATTGATTATGCTGACCAGATAGTCGTGCTAATTGAAGTCGCAATATGTTGATAAAGTTATGACGTGTGATCGGTTTAGATTTAGCAGCAACGCTTTTGCATGGCGGTATTGATAATCTTGCTTAGTGACCATTTGTATTACACTCTGTATTTTTTTAACTTGTTCAATAGCGCTTAAAGGATAAGGTGTTGTTGTGAAGATTTTGATGGTTAACGTTAACCCGTTAAAAAAAAGCCCAAAACCGTGGTGGTTTTGGGCTTTTAGCATAGCGCTAGTGGAATAAACAAAGCTTGATAGAGGCTTATATGCTCGTTAGCTACGCCTTGTATTGCGGGTAGTCGCTGTATCCTTTTGCATCACCGCCATACAAGGTGAGGCGTGCGTCGGCGTCAAATTCAGCAAGTGGCCAGTTATGGTAGAAACGTTCAACCAAATCTGGGTTAGTGACATAAGGCGTGGCAAATGCGACTAAATCTGCATACTGTTTGGCGAGCAGTACTTGTGCTGTCTCTTTGGTTAACTTGCCTGCAATCATGATTGGGTTTGGGTAAACCTCGCGTACTTGTTGGCGAAACGATTCTGGCACGTTAAGGTACCGTGAGATGTTTTCAGAGAAGTGCACGTAGGCTAAGTCTAATTTCACCATGTTTGCCAATGCTGCTAGCGTTAACTCAACAATTTCTGGATCTTCTTCTGTAAACCCTTCAATGACATGCGGTGAGAGTCGCACAGCCACTTTGTTGCCTCCAATTGCATCGGCTACTGCGGTTAACGTTTCTAATAAAAAGCGCATTCTATTTTGTTGACTGCCACCATATTGATCTTGGCGCTGATTACTTTCTAAGTGTAAAAAAGTGTCAAACAAATAGCCGTGTGCTGCATGAATTTCGACACCATCAAATCCAGCTTCAATGGCATTTTTAGCGCTTTGAACAAAGTCGTTAATGGTATTGTTGATATCTTGTTGTGTCATTGCTTTTGGTTGTTCGGTTTCGATCATGCCAAAACCACCTTCTGGCAATGGACCAAACACTTGGTCGGGGATTTTAATCGCTGAAGCTGCAACAGGTTGTTGGCCTGAAATGCTTGAATGACTGCGACGACCTACATGCCATAGTTGGGCAAATATCTTACCGCCGTTTGCATGTACCGCTTGAGTGACTTGTTTCCAGCCTTCAATGTGTGCTGCGGTATAGATGCCTGGGGTCATTGAGTAACCACGACCCACTGATGAAATGGGGGTACCTTCACTAATAATTAACCCTGCACTGGCTCGTTGCTGGTAATAATTGGCCATCATTTGGTTAGGCACATCACCTGGCTGTGAGCTGCGTGAGCGTGTCATTGGGGCCATGACAATACGGTTGTTGGTGTTGAGTGATGAGCCGTTAAAAGGTTGAAACAGTAAATGGTCTTGTACGTTGTAGGTTGGATAATCTGTTAAGCCTACTTCGCCACCACCAAAAAGGGTTTCGGGCACGTGTTTGGCTAATGGATAACCTTGTTTAATGCGTTCTGGCAGATCGGGATTGGCGACAAAAGGGCGACCAAAACCAATCATATCGGCTAAGCCTGAGTCAATGGCTTGATGGGCTTTATCGCCATTGTAACGGCCAGCATAAATGAGTACGCCGTCAAATGCGTTACGTAAACCTTGTTTGAATGAGACGGGGGTGTCTGGCGCATCGTCCCAATCTACTTCGGCAATATGTAAATACACAATGTTATGTTTGTTCAGTAATGCCGCCGCTGCTGTGTATGTGTTGATTGGGTCTGCATCGACTGTGCCGTTGAGTGTTGTGAGCGGGGCTAGACGCACGCCGACACGATTAGCTCCTATGGCTTCAACCATGGAACCGACCACTTCATCAAGAAAGCGTAAACGATTTTCTAAGCTGCCGCCGTATTGGTCGGTGCGTTGATTGGATTCTGAATCAATAAATTGGTTAATAAGGTAACCATTGGCAGCGTGCAGTTCGATACCATCAAAGCCTGCTTCTATTGCGTTAATGGCCGCTTGTTTAAATTGTGCAACGACTTGTTGAATATCTTCTATGGTCATTTCGCGTGGTTGTGCGGCATCAACAAAACCGGGGGCATCGGTATTGTTGTCGATAAATACTTTGACGTTTTGTGCTGTTAGTGCAGACGATGAAATAGGTTGCTGTCCGCCGATGTTGTCTGGGTGTGTGACTCGTCCAACATGCCATAACTGGGCAAACATGGTGCCGCCTTTGGCATGGACGGCATCAGTCACTTTGCGCCAGCCTTGAATTTGTTCTGCGGTATAAATTCCCGGAGTCCAAGCATAACCTTTACCCATGGCTGAGATTTGGGTGCCTTCTGAAATAATGAGTCCTGCTGTGGCGCGTTGTGCATAGTAAGTTGCCATTAAATCATTCGCTACGTCACCGGGTTGGCTAGCTCGAGAGCGAGTCATTGGTGGCATGACAATACGGTTTTTTAGGGTGATATCGCCAAGTTGGATGGGTTGAAAAAGAGAAGTTGTCATTTGTGAGCCCTCATAAAGAATTGGCTATAGGTTACCAAAACATGAGGATTGTATTTATAGCACTAATAGCAAATCATCTTTGTTAAAAATGAAATAATAAGTTAGGGGCATTCGCATAAAAAAAAGGCTAAAACCAAGACCAAAGGTTTATACCAATCTGCATTAGAATTTGCTTTTTTAGCGAAAGTTATCAGCGAGGTATTCGAGGCAGCCTAAAATAGATCACATTTTAATAAGGATTGATATTAGGTGTTGAGCAGGCGTAAACGCATTTTATCGGTTTTAATCGCGATGTTTATCATGTGTCTTAGCGTGCTTTGTCGAGTTCGATAATTAAAGTGCCATTTTAGCGGTTAAGGCAATGATAGTGATCTTATGAGGGCGTGTGGTATTGGGCTTTAGTTTGAAGGTCGTTTTTTAGAGCGTCTACGGTCGATAAATTAAGTCACGCAATATGAACCCAAGCCATCGACAGCGCGTTGTTGATATTTTGATATCTGGAAAATAAAAAAAGGTCTTCATTACGAAGACCTTTTCAATGTTGCATTTATTAAGCCTTTATTGGGCAATGCAATAGTACTATTTTGCTAGTTTAACAAAGTAATCAAAGATTTCAGGTACGTTACCGTTACCTAAGCCTGCATCAAATGCAGCTTGTAGATTAGCTGATGAGCCTTCTGCAATTTTAGATTCTGTGCCTAAGTCTTCTACCATTTTTAAGAAGTAGCCTAAATCTTTATTCGCGTTAGCAATTGAGAAACCTAAGTCACTTACGCCATCTACCGCGTAGTTTTTACAAAACTTCATAAACGGTGAGTTAGAGGGGCCGGCTGACATGATGTCGAACAGTTGTGCACGGTCAACCCCGGCAAGTTCTGCTACAGCAAAGGCTTGTGACATAGCACAAACGGTGGTCATGCCCATAAAGTTATTAATTAACTTAGTGGTGTGGCCTGCGCCTAATGCACCAAGGTGGAAGACGTTTTCGCCTTGGTCGTCAAGTACAGGTTTAACCTTGTTAAAGGTGTCCATGTCGCCAGCGGCCATGATGTTTAATAAACCGTCTTTTGCGTGTGCAGGTGTACGGCCGAGTGGGGCGTCGATCATACCTGCGCCTTTAGCGGCAAGGTCTGCACCGATTTTGCGTGTAGATGATGGGATTGATGTACCAAAATCAATGAGTACAGCACCTTCTTTAATACCTGCTAGGATACCGTCGTCGCCATATACAAGTTTTTCAACGACTGCAGATGTGGTTAGACACAACATGACAATGTCACTTGCTTCGGCAAGTGCTTTACCTGAGGTGACTGCGTTTGCGCCACGTGCAACACACTTTGCTACTGCATCTTGGTTGAGGTCCATTACATTAAGTTGATAACCTCTTTTTTGTAAGTTCTCAACCATGTTGCCGCCCATAAGGCCAAGACCGATGAATCCGATGACTGGCTTTGTCATATCTAACTCCTACATATATTGGTTTTGCTTAACTGAGTGTTGTAAATTGCAGCCCCTTAAGTTGGTTTTCTATGTGTATGTTATTTACATAACCTTAAGGTTTAGCGATTTGTTATTTCGAATTTTTTGAACCCGTATAGTGGCAGGATTTTGACCTGCTTACCAAGCTGTCTTACAAAATGGTAATAGACCTAACTCTTGTTGTCAAACAATTACTAACAGTTGGACTGACAAACTTAACTTAGTCGCAATTTTGTGTGTTTTATATACTCATTACAGCAAGTTATAAATTGTGCAAACAAGGTTAACGCGTCATCTTTTATGGGTTTATAGTGTCGTTTAGCACTAATTAACGGTTATTTTAATGGCTAAAGGCTTGATATTATCAGTGTGTATTGTCAGTTTGTTTGCGCACAAATGCGATGACGATGTTAGGTTAGGGCATAAGGTGTTGTGACAATACCATTACGTAAAAACAAACACTTTAATCAAAAGAGCCTATCAACTTGATAGGCTCTTTATGTTGTTGGCTATTAGAACTTAGCTCGAACGCCTAGTGTGTATCGTTGGTCAGCTTCGCTGTATGCCCACACTGAGCCTAGCTCTGTGGTGTATTCAATTGGCTCACCTGTTAAGTTTACTGCGTTGGCAACAACGGTAAAGTGCTCGTTGATGTCGTAACTAACAGAGAAGTCGAATTGTCCACGTGCTTCACGGTAACTATTACCTACAGTAGGGTCGTAGTTGTCTGCTGTAGGGTCGTTTTGGTTAAATACGTTGTAACCTAATGCACCTACAGTTTGTACACGCTTAGTGCTTTGGTCATCTAAATAACGGTCACGCCAGTTGTATGCAAGGCGTAGTTGTAAGTCTTCACCTTCCCAGTACACTTGAGTGTTAGCAGTATGCTTCGAGATATTCAGCAATGGGTTGCCGTCTGGTTGCTCACTGTCTGCGTAAGTGTAGTTAGCGTTAACCCCTAGGCCTGACCAAATACCAGGTAAAAAGTTAAACTGTTGTTGATAACCAAGCTCTAAACCGCGCACTTCACCACTACCGCCGTTAACGTCTGTTTCAATCACAATACCGGTACGACCCGCTGCTTTTTCAGCATCGACATAGGCTAAGCCTTGGTCTTCGGTTGCATTGATGATGTCGCCTTGGCTTTCACCTGCAGTATCAAGTAAACAGATATTGTTCCACTGTGTGGTGTTTTGGCCTGAAATGGTGCTCGAGTCGGCTAAACAGCTACTGTCGGTTTGGGTGAACGATTTAACATCTTTATAGAATAGTGCTGCAGATACGATACCGCCGTCACCAAAGTAGTGTTCTACTGATAAGTCATATTGCGTTACACGGTAAGGATCTAATTGGTAAGAACCTTGAGTACCGGTTACTAACGAGTTATCGATAGACAGTGCAGGGCTTAACTCATCAAAGTCAGCACGACGCATGACTTTTGCTGCCGCAAAGCGTATTAAGGTTTCTTGTGACAAGCTATAAGTCACGTTTAAGCTTGGTAAAAAGTCTGAGTAGTCATTTTTACCGGTATCAAGTACTTTGTTTCCGTTGGCATCAACTGAATCGACAATGCTTGATTCCAATTCTGTTTGAATATAACGACCACCGACAACGGCTGAAATGTCTTCAAAGTCTAAATGGAATTGCGCGTAGATTGCGCTGGTTTTCTCATTAATGGCTTTGTAAGCACCTGTGTCTTCTACCATGTTGTCAGCTAATGAGCCGTCCATCGCATAAGATGTGCCTGCTAACATTTGTTGTACTAATGCATAGGTTGCTTCAGCATCTTGTAGTTTTTCAGCATCGTAAACATTGTAGGTCAGTAAGTCGTTTTGTCCGGCAATGCCTGTTTGGTCAAAAGAGTTGTCCATGTTAATGGTTTTAAAGCTGTCAGCGATAATGGCGTTATCAATCCAAGTAGGGCTGTATAAACCGTCTTCGTTGGTGGCTCTTTTATAAGCATCTTTTAAGGTGTTACCGTTTGGCTTAAGGTCAAAGCGGTTTGCAGTGTAGTCTCGGTCAGTAAAACGAACACCAGTTTTAACTGCTGTGACAAAGTCGAGGCCAATATCATTGATTTTAAGGTCAAAACGTAACGCTTGTTCTTCGTTGTCTGTATCTAGCGTTTTGTGGTAAAACTCACGGAAAACAAGGTTGTCTGGGTTGGTAAGCATGCCGGTGTCAGCAAACACATATGACGGAATACCACTACCACTCGTTGAGCTGCCGGTACTGGTGTGAGTCACTAAATCTAATGTTGGCTCTGTACGTTCAATTGGACGTAAGTTGAATTCTGAAGCCGTTTGGCGCTCTTCTGATTTTGAAATTGAATATTCACCAGACACTTCAAAGTTGTCGTTAATAACCCATTCTGCACCAATGGCATGAGAGGTTGTTTCGTTGGTGGTAAAATCACTCCAAGTTTTAGGAATGGTGAGTACGCCGGTTAAATCATAATTATGCAGCTGACCATTACTGTCATAATAAGAGTCGCTACGTGGTGATACTGAGCCACCGACGTCAAGAATAGAGTAGGCAGCTTGGCCACCATCTAATTCTGTCGCATTCATGTCGAGATAAACGTTAAGGTCTTCGTTTACTGGTGCCCACTGTAATGATATGCCGTAAGCGGTACGTTCACGCTCTTCGGTTTTTTGTTCAACAGTGCTTTCTGTACGGCGTAAGTATTTACCGTTAGGGCCGCCAGATACATCAACTGTGCCGTCACCATCAATATCAATGTCGTCTTCTAAAGTGACTTTGTTAAAGAATTCATCACGACGTAATTCGCGATCTTGATATGACAAGTTAATCGATGCACCAAAGGTACCATTGTCGCCTAAGTCCCAGTTATCACCCATTGCTGCAGTGAAGTTAGGCGCAACGTTTTCTGTTTTGTCGGCATATTCGCCGTCAAGTGTGATGGCAACGAGTGGCTCAGAAAGTTCAAGTGGACGTACAGTTTGCATATTAACTGTACCGCCAAGTGCACCTTCAATCATTTCTGGTGTAGGCGACTTAATGACTTCAACTGTTTTTAAGAAGCTTGAAGGGAAGTCATCTAGGCTAATACCGCCACGTCCAGGACCTGCAGTAGAGCGTCCGTTAAGGAGTATTAAGTTTTCAGATACACCACGAATGGTCACTGACTCGCCGACACCAAAGTCGGATTCGATTGACACACCAGTAATACGTTGAAGTGCTTCAGCAATGTTATTATCAGGTAATTTACCAATATCTTCTGCAACGATAGCGTCAACAATACGGCTGTCTGTACGCTTTAATAGGTTAGCGGCTTTTAAGCTGCCAAAAATTCCGCGTACTGCTATGACTTCAATTTCGCTTGTGTCTACTTCTTCTGCTGTTTGCTCAGTATCAGCAGCAAATGCGCCAGGCATAGTTAATACTGCCGTTAATGTGGCACCAAAAATGGTAATGTTAGTCGCTTTAAATTTAGAGTTACTAAACAATGCACTTATTTTATTAAGCTTCATAATTCCCCCCAAAGAATTTATATTTGGTATGACAATCCGGTCTACCAATTCTTGTTGTTTTATTCAACAGCAACATTTATATAACACGAAGTTGGTGAATGCAATCTATATTACCAAATTATTAACATTGTCATACCAAGGTCTATGTCGTGGTCATTTGTCTTATTGGGCACTACTTCAAGGGTTTGCGGCCAATTTTAACCCTAAATGGGTAGGTATTTATCACGAATGAAAAAACACAATCCCAGATAGCATTAACGAAATCGCTACATTCGTTAATTTTAAGTGTGTCGCTTTGGTAATGTGTTTGGTTGACCGCGTTTTAATTATTGGTATTACCTGTGTCTAATTTCAGTGTCACAAAGCATTTGCGACAGACAATAAACATCGTGTAAATCATCTTACGTTTAAATTGCGGTATACCAAGGCGATATTTTGACCTAAGAACGATGCCAATTTCGCATGATTTGTTTGTTAGTTTGGTGATGTATTGATGCAATTTTTCCGTGTCGATTATTTATGGGATTGTGGATTTGATGACAAAATCTAATCGAAAGTGTTGACCACTTGGCACAATCATGAGGATTGTTTATCTCTGGTGGTGATGTGTTTGTAGAAAGACGGTTATCGTGATGATGGGCTGTTACCAAAAATATGCTCTTGTTTTGACTCTAGCCATAATGGGTATTGGGCCATGACTTTGGTGAACATGTTGCTTTGCAAATAGTGGTTAAGCCAGTGGCGTAAATGTGGGTAAGGTGCTTGTCGGTACCATTGACGCTCAACTCGTGCAAACTGACGAATAAACGGCATTAAGGCTAAATCGACGAGGCTAGGGTTGTTTGACATTAAATATTGATGTTGTGTTAAGCGTAATTCGAGCTTGCTGATATATTGCTCGCAAGCTTGTCTATCGGTAGTGAGTGTCGGTTCATGATATCGTTTGGCGCAGCGGTATCGCTCAAGGAGCCCTTTAAACTCTGTATCAAACTGAGTGATCATCGCAAGCATTTCGGGTAATGCGTTAGCTGATTGGCTGTGAAGATAGTTATTGGGGTCTGTTTGAGAAAAGGCCCACTGCATAATGGCGAGGCTTTCATCAATAACATCACATTGGCCAGTCACTGTGTTGGCTTTGAGCACTAATACCGGCACGGTGGCTTTGGGTGATGCGGCTAGTAGCTCAGCGGGTTTATTGCTTAACACTAAGTCACGAATATACACTTGCTGACCAGATGCATAAATTGCCAACCTTGCGCGCATTGCATAAGGGCAGTTTCGTAATGAGTAGAGCACAGGCAGTGTCATGATGTGTTCTCTTTTTGCTGTTGTTAACGCTGTTATTACGATGATCGCACTGGTATTGGGTTAATTTACGCTGACTAAATCAAAGCTTTACACCAATACCTGGCGTGTGTTGGCAATATAGTGATGGATCTGTTGTTCTGTTTTGCTGTCGATCATTTTTTCTGGAGCACGATTTTCGGGGCATGGCATCCGAGGGGTCGTACCAAAGAGTCGGCAAATGAGCGGCCGTTGTTCATAGACTTCGCAGCCATTCGGGCCTAAATGCACACAGTTCCATTCCGCTAGTGCGGCGTCATGCTGCGCATCGGTTTTAACGGGTAATCTGGCCATTTCAGCAGATGAAGTGGTGACAGGCCCGCAGCAATCATGGCAGCCAGGTTTGCATTCAAAAGAGGGAATACGCTCACGGAGCAGATCGACTATTTCGATGTCATTATTCATATCGTGACTTCTTTTTTGTTAACTTTTTTATTTATATTGTGATTTTTAGCTATTGATTTGCTTAAACTTACATCGATCAAAAGCGTATCACATACCCCATCCGTTCAGCCATCTTGTTACCATTTAGGTTGATATAGTTGATACTGAATCAATGGGGTGGGCTAAATGCGGTCGGCTTTATAACCCTTGTTGATATTGTGCGTTGGTTGACACTGTCACTAATTGGTTAAGTTGTACTTTGGCTTCGCTGACACCTTTTAGCACGTTTTCAAAATGGTTAACCAATTGCAGTTTGTCTATTTCTGCTTTTGAACCTGAACCTATGTTGGTTAGGTCAATAAAGAACTCATCAAATAAGTGGGATAAGTCTTCTACTGCTTCAATATTTAAAAACTGTTCATGGTTATATATGCTTGGGTAGCCACCTTTTTGTTTGTCGACCGCAAATGAAATGCCTTTAACATTAGTAATGGTGGTGGCTTTTTCACATTTAAGCATGCAGCCGTCTTCAATACTGGGCTTGTTACAACCTACCGTTTGCTGGAAAAAGCATTGGCGGCTGGTCATCATCAAAATGGGGTGATAGATACTGTAGAGTAATTTAAAGTTTTTCGGTCTGGCGATGTTTCTAATTTGATTACGGTTAATCTCGTTAGAAATAAACGCACCGGCGCAATATAAATGCTCTTGCAGTGTCAGTAATGCGTATGAGTTAGTGGTATTTAAAAATGGCCCAGCTATCCATTCTATACCCATTTCACAGGCTTTAAATGCCACGCCGGTATTATTACTGACAATACGTGCAGGTTTTACCGCTTCTAACAGTCGCACTGCTTCTGTGTAGTCTTTACCAATCAATACGGCCGGAAACCACGGGATTAACCTTGGGTTACGTAAAAATATGTCGATGTATTTATTGTCGTTTTTCTTAAAGCTTTCTGGCAGTTTAAAGTAAATGTCGGCATCGGTAACATCGCATAAATGAATGTCTTTCTCATCGCTGATTAGCAATGATAAGGTTGGTGTCTCGGTTACTTTTGGGTGTTTAATTAACTTGGGCAATGTAACTGCGCCAATGTATTCCCGCTGTGTAAGTTGCAGTAATAATTGGTTTTTAAGCTGCGTGAGTTGGCTAAACGGCAGTGTTAAATCGGTATCTAGGTTATCGAAATTAAACGGTTGTAACGAGTAACCTGTGCTTTTTAAAGTCTTAAAGCGTTTTTCAATTGCTGCTTCATCAATAAATGACTCCGTCGCTTGTGTGAGCGCAGAGCTTGATTCAAGCACAAAGTGCTGCTCTGGCGTGGTGACCGTAATCGATAATGTTTGGCCCGCTTTACCCGCAAATGCGAGGTTTAAAGACGGTTTTGCGATGCTTAAATGGTTAATTTTTTCAGCAACCAATTCAACGATGGCATCTTTAGCGGTTGATAATGTGTGTTGTGCTTCCTGGATTTGCACCACAGAAATAGCATTGCTGACGTCGTTGGCATGTTTAAAGCTGTTATCGCGCGGATTGTCGATAAACATGTCTTTGGTGAGATTACCTTTTAGAAATGAGTTGGTAAAATCGCGGTTAAACACTTTATATAGGTTTGAGTCGTCGGCCAATAACTTGCCGGTGTCGACAAACTGGTCAATTTGCTTGCGCCAAGTGTCTACCACGGTGTGGACGTATTGCGCGCCTTTAATTCGGCCTTCAATTTTTAATGAATCAACCCCAGCATCGACTAATTCGGGTAAATCGAAATAGGCTGAATTGTCTTTTAAATTCAACGGAAACTTATTTCCTGCTGCGGTGATTTCATATTCGTCACGACACGCCTGGCTACAGCGCCCGCGGTTACCTGAGTTACCGACACTCACTGAGCTTGAATAACACTGACCAGAGAAAGCAATACACAATGCGCCGTGAACAAACACTTCAGTGAGTACACCATGATCGTGTGCCACGGTGGTGAGGCTTTTAATTTCACCCAGGTTTAACTCACGCGATAAATTGACACGCGTGGCGCCAATGGTGGCTAAGAAACCAATTTGACCTTCATTATGTGTCGTCAACTGGGTTGAGGCGTGAATGGCTAATGATGGGAAATGTTTGCTGACTAGGTTAAATAACCCTAAGTCTTGCACTATGATGCCGTCGATGCCGGTATTAACCAGTTGATTAAGTAATTTAACTAAGGTGGGGACTTCGTTTTCCAGAATAACAATATTCATGGTTAAGAAGACTTCACATTGGTATTGGTGGGCTAGGGCGATCACTCCGATTAAGTCATCGAACGACAAGTTAGCCGCTCGGTTACGTGCGTTGAAGGTATCTAAGCCACAATATACGGCATTGGCGCCGGCTATGATTGCCGCTTTGATTGCATCGACGTCTCCACCGGGTGCCAGTAATTCGATTTTTCTCTTCATGATAGGTTCGCTTTGTTAGTCCGTTAATAAGGATGGGTAAACGTCTATACGATGTTGCTAAACCGCGATGGTCATCTGGTTTAAAAGTAAAAGGCCTCTATTGTGGCTTAAGTACGCCATCAATAAAGGCCTTCATTACATCGCTAACTGCGATGAATCGCAAGCTTATTAGCCGTTATGACTTGTTTTCGACCTCTGCTTGGCTTGCAAGATATTCATCATAAGTACCCTGGAAGTTAATCAGTTTTTTATCTTTTAAATCAATAATACGGTTAGCAAGTGAAGATACAAATTCGCGGTCATGACTCACAAATATCAAAGTGCCTTCAAATAATTTCAAGGCTTGATTTAATGCTTCAATCGCTTCCATGTCCATGTGGTTTGTCGGCTCGTCCATTACCAGTACGTTAATATCCATCATCATTAACTTACCAAATAATAGACGGTTTTTCTCACCACCTGAACAATTACGCACTTTTTTATTGGCGTCATCTTCAGTAAATAACAATCGACCCAACATGCCGCGAACCATTAAATCATTGTGTTTTGGTGTACGCCATAACGACATCCAATCAAATAAAGTCATGTCATTATCGAAGTCGGCACTGCTGTCTTGCGGGCAGTAACCAATGGCGGCATTTTCTGACCACTTGATGCGACCATGATTATGTTGGATTTCATTGACTAAACAACGTAGTAGAGTTGTTTTACCGACGCCGTTTTCACCAATAATCGCCAGTTTAGAACCCGCCTCTAAGATGAGGTCGCCATGTTCAAATAAGACTTCATCAAAACCATGACCTAACTCTTCAAGCACTAGGGCTTGGCGATGTAGTTTTTTCGATTCGGTAAAGCGAATTGATGGGGTAATACGGCTAGATGATTTAACATCATCAAGTTTAATTTTATCCATTTTTTTAGCGCGAGAGCTGGCTTGTTTGGCTTTAGAAGCATTAGCACCAAAACGGTTAACGAAGTCTTGTAACTCTTCGATTTCAGCACTCTTTTTGGCATTACCGGCTAATAGTTGCTCACGAATAAGGCTTGATTGCTCGAGAAAGTACTCGTAATTACCAGGGTAAATACGTAATTCGCCGTAGTCGATGTCGGCCATATGAGTACACACTGAGTTCAAAAAGTGTCTGTCGTGCGAAATGATGATCATGGTGCACTTACGCTTGTTTAGCTCTTCTGCTAACCAACTAATGGTATGAATGTCTAAGTTGTTGGTGGGTTCGTCGAGTAACAAAATATCTGGGTTGGCAAACAATGCTTGTGCTAATAACACACGCAATTTCCAACCTGGAGCGACCTGCTGCATTAAACCAAAATGAAATGACTCTTCGATACCTGCTTCTAATAAAATTTCACCTGCGCGGCTTTCTGCTGTGTAGCCGTCCATTTCAGCAAATTCGCTTTCAAGATCGCCAACACGCATGCCATCTTCATCGGTCATTTCGGCTTTGCTATAAATGAAATCACGCTCTTGTTTGACTTTCCATAACGCAACGTCACCCATGATCACGGCATCAACTACGCTGTATTTTTCAAAGGCAAACTGGTCTTGGCTTAATGTACCCACTTTTAAACCTGGTGTGATAGATACGTTGCCAGAGGTTGGGGCTAACGCGCCACTGAGAATTTTCATGAATGTGGATTTACCACAGCCATTCGCGCCAATTAAGCCATAACGATTGCCATGGCCAAATTGCGCCGAAATGTTTTCAAACAACGGCTCAGGGCCAAACTGCATAGTAATATTAGCGGTAGAAATCAAAACAAGTTTCCATAGAGTGGTACAGCATCGTTATCGACAAACAGTAGCGTTGTGAAAATAAGACTGATAGGGCTTAAGACATAAGGTCGCGGATTATACAGGGAAGTGCTCGATTGTCGATTTATTATCTATGTTACTTAGGTTTTAGGAGATGAACCAACAACCACATAATGTGCGGCTGTTGGTTAAGAATGAGTTAGCTAAAAATGCGATTTACTGCGCCAAGGACTTTATCTTTGCTGGCGCGAAGACGAGAATCGTCTGATTGATCTATCCAGCGCACGATGCCTTGTTCATCAATTAATATTGTAGTGGGTATCGCCATTGACCTATAACTAACAAACCCACCAGTTATCGATAGACCTAATACGTTAAATACCTTTTAGAATTAGCCCTGAGTGTTTTGTGGTGTTCAACATTGTATTAATGAGTTGTAGCCACCACTATTCTCCTTTGTGTGAAAAAGATTTTTAATTATTGTTTAACTGGCATGTTTGTGAGTGACTTATTTAATAACAGCCAGCAGAAAACCAAACAGCTGTTTGTTTGAATTAATAAAAAATGTTCATTTTTGAGAAATGATTCACAACAATAAGTAAAACAAGTGCCGTGCTGAGTTATTTTCACGTTAACCAACTGTTTTACGCTTATAATCTCAATATATTACAGCTTACTAATTTTACGTTGTGTATTTCATTTATTATGGATGATGACGCCGGTATTTTGTGACCTTGTGTTTTAACATAATGTGTATTTTTTATTGTTAATGTGATGTTTTCACTGTTTTTAGATTCAATGGAGTACGGCTAACTATGGTTTTGAGAGTCAAAACTAATGCGATTACATTGCTTGTTGTGGGAATGCTGCTCCTTTTTTTGTCGCCGACTTTGATTGCACACAATATTGACGAGAATGATCAATCCTCCATTGTGTTAACCAAACAAGAACAACAATGGTTAGCTGAAAACCCTGTGGTTAATATTGGTGTTGACGGCTATTTCCCACCTTACAGTTATTTTAATGAAGATGATCAACTTGTAGGGCTAGCGATTGATATTTTATCATTAATCAGTGTTAAAACAGGCATTGATTTTGTCATTGATGACGAGCATAAATGGCAAAACATTGTTGAAAATTTACAGCAAGGCAATATCGATGCTATTTTAACAATGGTAAAAACACCTGAGCGTGCACAAGCTTACTTTTTTACTACACCCATCATTTACAAGTCTTTAGTGGTGATCACGCAAGTGCATAATCACCACATTACCGACCGAGAAGATATCGCTAATAAAACCGTTGCTTTGGTTAAAGGGTATCAATATTCCGACAGTGTTGGGGAAGAGTTCCCGAATATCATACCTGTTTATGTTGATACTATGCGTGAAGCCTTTGAATTAGTTGCTGCGGGGCAAGCCGATGCCACCATTAGCTTTTTAGCCGCCGCCAATTACTTTCAATTAAAGTATGCCTATAACGATTTAAAAATTGCTGCATTTTACGAAAAACATAACGCTAATGATGCCATTGCGGTAAGTAAAACTAAGCCGTTATTGGCGAGTATTTTTCAAAAAGGGATTGATTCACTCACTTCGCAACAAAAAAAAGCCCTGAATGAAGCATGGGGCGCCAATATTAAAGCCCCTAAGGATTATACTGAGCTCATTGAGTTTGCTTTAATTTCTGGTTTGTTGATGTTGCTTTTAAGCATTTGGGGTTTACAAGCCAAGCGACATAACCGTGATTTGGTTAAAGCTAATCAAAATGCTGAAGCGGCGAATTTAGCACTAAAAGATCTTAAAGATAATTTGCAGCAATTAGTGGCTGATCGCACCCAACAGCTTACACAAAGTGAAAATCGTTATCGGGGTTTGGTTGAGTCATTAGAAGATGAATATATTTTCTATCAACACGATACCAAGGGCTTTGTCAGTTATGTCAGCCCATCTTTAACACATATCCTTGGGCATCCAGTTTCAGGTAAAGGGGGATTTTATCATCAATTTTTAACAGACAGTCCTAAAAATCAGGATGTTGCCAGTTATGTCGAACGTATTTTACAAGGTGAGTCTCTGGCACCGTTTGAAATTGAGTTAAATGATACAAAAGGCAATGTTCATACCTTCGAAGTTCTTGAGCGCCCCATGTATGATGACAATGGCAAATGCATTGGGTGCGAAGGGATTGCACATGATGTTACTGCGAGAAAACTGCAACAAGATAAACTGTTTTATTTGTCACACTATGATGATTTGACTGGATTGGTTAATCGTTACTATTTTAAAAAGTTACTCGATGATGACATTCAAAATTGTAAAAATAACGGCCAATCTTTGGCATTATTATTTTTAGATTTGACCCGATTTAAAGTGATTAATGACAATTTTGGTCATACTGCAGGCGATTATATTTTAAATCAGGCTGCCTCGAGAATTGAACAACACGTAAAGGGTAACTTTGTCGTGTCGCGTTTTGCGGGTGATAAGTTTTGTATTTCGTTGCCGAATACTCTTGCTGCAGATGCAAATTTAATGGCTATTGAGTTGATTGAAGCATTTCAACCGCATTTTGAGTTCCTTGAACAAACCATCATTATTGGCTGCCGGGTAGGGATAAGTTTGTTCCCTCAAGATGGTCTTAATGCCGAGACATTGATTAGTCATGCGGATTCTGCTCTTTATGAAGCGAAAAAGAACCCTAATTGTGTGGCTTTTTGTAATAAAGAAATGGCGTTGTACAATAAAAAACGTCATGTCATCGAGCAAAATTTAAGTAAAGCATTATTTGTAAATGATGATCTGTTGACACCTCAACTCTTTGTTGTGTATCAGCCTTTAATGCGTTTGCCTGAATGTCAATTAGCCGGCTTTGAAGCGCTTGTGCGTTGGAAACACCCTGAATTAGGTGTTATTTCACCAGCGGAATTTATCCCTATTGCAGAAGACACAGGGTTAATATTTACGTTAAGTGATTGGGTCGTCAATAGCGTATGTTTACAGTTAGTGGAATGGCACAAACGAGGATATGATTTTAAAAGAGTGTCGGTGAACATCTCGGCTCTTGAGCTAATGAACGTTAAATTTGCGGAAGATTTACTCAGTTTAGTGGTTAAAACTGGGGCAAAACCGAGTTGGTTTAAATTAGAAATTACCGAGACCGCTTTGATGGCTATTCCAGAGCAAGCCATTGAGATTTTACAAAAGTTAACCAAGGCTGATTTTCAAGTCGCTATTGATGATTTTGGTACAGGGTATTCGTCACTGAGTTACCTTAAGTCACTACCCGCAAGTACTTTAAAAATTGACCAATCATTTATTCGTAATTTAATTGAATCCAGTGAAGATCAAGCTGTGATAAATGCAGTGATCAGCATGGCACATTCGTTAGGGAAGCAAGTCACCGCAGAAGGCGTTGAGCAGCAAGAGCAACTTGATTACCTCGTTGCACATGGCTGTGATGTCGCCCAAGGATATTTCTTTTCACGGCCGATAAATGCCCATGAAGTGAGCCGATTATATTTTGAAGTTTGAACGCATTTAAATGACATTCAATGTTGTTCGTAAACGTTAAATACTTGGCGGTGATTTGATTAATTAGCGGCGCAGTATGCTTTGTTGCTATTATAGTGTTATGTGCCACGTTGGCAGCGAAGACAACATCGGAAATACCCATGGTAGAAGAGCAACAAAACAATCCATTACATGGACTTAAGCTTGAAACATTAATAACAGAACTGGTTGAATGTTATGATTGGAAAATTTTATACGCCGCATTGAAACTCGAATGTTTTAACCTAAATCCTTCGATTGAAGGTTGCCTTAAGTTTTTGAAAAAAACCGAATGGGCCCGTGAAAAAGTCGAAAATTTTTATTTATATCGATATAAGCGCATGCCTAAAGCAGTAGGCGATCAGTTTGATCTCAAGCCACGTGAACGGGGTTTTGCTGCAGGTATAGTGCCGCGTAAGCCAATGGAGCTTACTTTTGAGTCTATCGCGAGAATGCACGCCCAAGCGGCCGAAAATTTTGAAGCAAATCGTAACGCTAAAGGCCCTAAAAGTTCAGCTAAAGCCCATGGTAGTCGTAATAGTAGCGGTTATGAAAAGCGCGTTACGTCTGGTAAATCATCTAACAGAGCTCCCTCAGCCGATCCAAGTAACCCTTGGGGTAAATAATCTCATTGATACTAAAAAGCCCTGAATCATCAGGGCTTTTTTTGTACTCGTTTTATTTATTTAGAGCTTAATTGGCAATCGAAAGATCAGATTCTGCGGCAGCTAACATCGCGAACTCTTCATCAGCATTTTTAGCGACGAGTCGCTTTGAACTGTAGCCAAAGTAATAAGTCGCACCAATCACAAACAACCCCATGGTGAACAAGAATGCACGTGGATCAAATGCATACACACCGGTTAGTGCAATTAATGACAATACTAAGGCAATGCTAGAGGTGATTACACCTCCGGGTGTTTTGTATGGGCGAGCTAATTCTGGTTGTTTTATACGAAGTAAAATATGGCTAAGCGCCATTAATGCGTACGATACTGTTGCACCAACAACGGCCATTGCTAGCATCAAGTCGCCTTCACCGCTCAGTGATGCAATAAAGCCAAATATTGCAGGAACAATTAACGCGCGAGCAGGGACTTTACGTGAAGTGGTAATCGATAACGCACGTGGTAAATAACCGGCGCGAGATAACGCAAAGACTAGGCGACTATACCCATAAATAATCGAGAAAAATGAAGCAACTAAGCCTGCTAAACCGAGAATGTTGACTATGGTGGCTAAGCTGTCATTGCCAGTCACTTTTAATGCATCAACTAAAGGTACAGCGCTCGCACCCATTGTTGCAGCACCGCCAACGCCTGGTACTAATACCACCACGAGCAAGGCTGTAAATAATAAAAATATCATTGCACCAATAATCCCTTTGGGGACATCCTTTGCTGGGTTTTTAGCTTCTTCGGCGGCTAATGGTACACCTTCAACAGCCAAAAACAGCCACATCGCAAAGGGTAATGCTGCCCATACACCGTACCAACCTAATGGCAAAAATTCACTGGCTCCGGCTGCATCAGTAACGGCAACATCGTACAAGTTACTGGCATCAAAATTAGCCACTAACACCACTGCTGTAGCAATAATGGCCAGTACCGCTAAACCACTGATTACCATCATTACTTTTAATGCCTCGCCAACACCGGCTAAGTGGATGCCAACAAACACTAAATAAAACACCGCATAAACCCAAGGGCCATTAAAGCCAAGCAGTTCTTGTACCGCAGAACCAATAAAAATAACAATGGCAGCAGGTGCTAGGGCGTATTCAATTAATACTGCTAACCCCGTCAAATAGCCACCAGCAGGTCCCATGGCTTGACGTGCAAAGCTGTATCCGCCACCCGCAGCGGGGATTGCCGCTGACATTTCTGCCAATGAAAGGACTAACGTTAAATACATCACTGCCATTAAGATAGCGGCAATGGCAAAGCCACCCCAACCAGCTTCGGCGATACCGAAATTCCAACCTGCGAAATCGCCTGAAATAACATACGACACGCCTAAGCCTGCTAGTAAAATCCAGCCTGCGGTGCCGCCCTTTAATTGCCGTTTGGCAAGATACTCTTGGTTATCTGACATGATGTTTCTCCTGGTTTATTATTTATAATTCTGCGATTAAAAAATTAGTTGTTTGTTGTTGATTTTCGATCACATCATCTTGAGTGCGATCTTTTAGGTCTACTCCTGTAAGTTGACGTTTTCTGGCTTCATTTATTAAGTATTCAGCCTTTTTTGCGGCTTCATTGAAGCTGAGACCCGCGGGACGAATATTAGAAATACAATTACGATAAGCGTCTGTTAGCCCTGTTTTTGGGGACCAGGTCATATATAAGCCAAGGCTATCTGGGGAACTTAAGCCGGGGCGCTCGCCAATAAGCACTATGACTATTTGGGCGTTAAATATTTCACCAATATCGTCACCAATGGCCACACGACCTTGTTCAACGACTGTAATAGGGGCGAGGGTAAGTGGTTTTTGCTGTTGGTTCAGTCGTGTTAACAATGCATTAATAAAGGGTTTAGCATGGCTTTGAACCGCTAATGACGATAAGCCATCTACGACTACAATGGCCAAATCGAATCGTGGTGTTGGTGCTTCGCCCTGATTGAGATGTTTAACTAATGAGTGACGACTTGCATCTGCCAGTTTTCGGCCTAAGTCTGGACGTTGTAAATAGGTCACTCGATCATGTGCTTGACTTGCTACAACTAATACAGGAGTCGCATTCGCTAATAACGGAATGGCGTTAAGCTGGGCTGTTAACGCACTTACCTCTAATGGTAAGTTAACGGCATCACGAGCCTGCGCATGTGACAATTGAAAGGCTAATAATTCAGCTGTTGGTAAGCTGATTCCCGCGCGGCCAAGCCCTATTCGAGCATCGGTAAATTGGCGTAAATCTCGCCATGGGTTAGCAATGACGGCCCCATTTTGTAATTTTTTTGGGTTTGTGGATGTGTAAACCGTTTGCTGATCTGAAGGAGGTTTCATTAGCAGCCTCCTTGTAACGCACGCAATGGTTTAGCAAACGCGCTGGGTAAATCTGTAGATAAAATGGTGTTTTGCATGATGTTCATGTGCATTAACCACTGTTCAAATTCAGGTGATGGGCGAGAACCTAATACACGGCGTACATACAGGGCATCGTGAAATGAGGTAGTTTGATAATTAAGCATTATGTCGTCTGAGCCTGGAATACCCATCACAAATGAACACCCCGCGACACCTAATAAGGTTAGGAGATTATCCATGTCATTTTGGTCTGCTTCAGCATGGTTGGTGTAACACACATCGCAACCCATAGGTAAACCGAGTAATTTGCCGCAAAAGTGGTCTTCTAATCCTGCGCGGGTGATTTCTTTTCCATCGAATAGGTATTCAGGGCCGATAAATCCCACCACGGTATTAACTAACAATGGTTTAAATTTGCGTGCAACAGCATAAGCTCGCGCTTCACAGGTTTGTTGATCTAGCCCATGGTGTGCATTGGCTGACAATGAACTCCCTTGGCCGGTTTCAAAATACATGACGTTTTGGCCAACAGAGCCACGATTAAGGCTCAGTGCAGCTTGTTGAGCTTCAGCTAAGGTATTTAAGTTAAAACCAAAACTACTATTAGTAGCCTCTGTACCGCCGATGGATTGAAACACTAAGTCAACCGGTGCGCCGGCTTCAATGCATTCAATGGTATTGGTGACATGGGTGAGTACACAACTTTGAGTCGGAATTTGATATTTTTGGATAACCTCGTCCATTAATGTCATTAATTTAATCGCTTGCGCCACGTTATCTGTGGCGGGATTAATACCAATAACGGCATCGCCATTGCCATAGAGCAAACCGTCTAACATTGACGCTGCAATACCGTTAACATCATCGGTTGGGTGATTGGGTTGTAAACGGGTAGAGAGGTGACCCGGTAGGCCGATAGTGTTTCGAAATGCGCTTGTGACATGACATTTTTTAGCAACGAGAATCAAGTCTTGATTGCGCATTATTTTGCTCACAGCAGCAGCCATCTCTGGGGTAATGCCCATTTTTACTGTCGCCAAGATTTCTGGGGTAACGTAATCACTTAACAGCCAATTGCGAAAGTCGCCAACGGTTAGGTGACTAATATGACTGAAGGCCTTGCTGTCATGATCATCTAGGATCAGCCGGGTAACTTCATCTTGTTCGTAAGGAATTAATGCCTCATTCAAAAAGGTTTTTAACGGTAAGTCTGCCAATGTCATTTGTGCTACCGCCCGTTCTTTTGCAGAGTGTGCAATAACGCCCGCTAAACGATCGCCAGAACGATGAGGTGTGGCTTTTGCCATAAGCTCAGCTAAGTTGGCAAATTGATAAGTTTGGCTACCTAATGTGTAGCGATAAGAATGACCCATTCGTAACCTCAATACTTTATGTTGTGGTATAGCTTTTGCTCTGATGTTGATTAACCCAATGACTTTGATGTTTTAGCGCAGCTTAAAGCGTACCAACTGACTATCAAATTTTGGCAAAAGTCGATTTAATGTTTATTTTCAGCTAGATAAAGTTAGGTTTTTGTCAAATATTGTTAAATGGTATGCGTAAGATGTGAGTTAAGGAGGCCCCAATGCAGTTCGACAACGTGCATGACGCACCACAAAAGCACATAGTGCAAACGACTGACGTTGATGAGCAGGCACATAATTTAACCTTGTGGCAGCAAATTTATGATCAAACCAGTAATGGTCAGTTTTATGGTTGTATAGAAGGGATTGATTATCCAGATTCACACGTATTTAAAGAATTTACACAGCGGGCACTCAGGCAGCAGTGTAATATTGCCCCTGAATCGTTATGGCTTGGCATTCCAGCACTATCTACCGACAGTAAAATAAATGGCTTACAAGTAGAGTCACATCATTTTATGTGCCGTAGTAGTGATTGTGAGTTTGAATTGATCACCCCAGATGATTTCGATATTTATGGTGTGGTGATAAATCGAGACACATTGTTAACAATGGCTGATATTCAAGGGTTAACGCTTAAAGATGTCTCGAATCAATGCTGTGCTCGCTTAGCGACAAATCCTACAATACTTGCGCAAACACGCACCACGATTGAGCAGCTTATCAGCCATAATCATTTGGGCTTACACACGCAATTACAACAAGATATACTCAACACTCTGGTATTAACATTACTAACTGATAACCATGTAAACCAACAGATTGCGCCAAGTTATCATCATAGGTTAACGGTTGTTGAACAGGCAAAAGACTACATTCAGCAGCATCCTCACCAGGCGATAACCATCACCCAATTGTGTCAGCATACCCATGTGAGTCGCCGCACTTTACAATACAGTTTTGAGTCTATTTTAGGGATTAATCCATTACGATTTTTACGCTTAACCCGCCTCAATAATGTTAGGCGAGAGCTAAAAAAACCGCAGCAAGATAAGCCTATTGCAGTGATTGCAGCCAATTGGGGCTTCTGGCATCCAGGACAATTTACCAAAGACTACACAAAATTATTTGCTGAGAATCCATCTCAAACTCGAAATCGTTTTCAATATTGAACGTAAATTTTCTTATCTTCGTATCACACTTACACTATTGTTATATTTTGTATGTACGACAAGCCACATTTAAAGTAGAGGGAACCTATGCAACAAGATAAATCTAACATGATTCCGCAACAAGCGTTTGACTGGTATGACGCTTATGCTCATGGTGGCATGGATCGTCGAACCTTTATTGCTAAGCTTGGTTCGTTAGTGGCACTTGGCTATTCAATGAGTGTGTTAACGTCTGCTTTATTACCTAATTATGCATTGGCTGAACAAGTGTCGTTTAATGATGCAGATATTAAGGCCACGTACGTTAATTTTGACTCGCCTTATGGACATGGTAATGGCCGAGGTTACTTAGTTGAACCGGTTAATAAAGAAGGGCGCTTACCTGTGGTGCTGGTAGTACATGAAAACCGCGGTTTAAACCCTTACATTGAAGATGTCGCGAGGCGATTAGCCAAAGCGGGTTTTATCGCTTTAGCGCCCGACGCATTGTTTCCCTTAGGGGGATATCCTGGTAACGATGATGAAGGCCGTCAAATGCAAAGCACGCTGGACAGAACTAAAATCGAACAGGATTTTGTCGCAGCGGCTGAGTTTTTAAAAGCCAATCCACGCAGTAATGGCAAATTAGGCGCGGTTGGTTTTTGTTTTGGCGGATATATTGTCAATCATCTTGCTGCATATAAACCTGATTTATTGCAAGCTGGGGTGCCGTTTTATGGCACACCGGCTGAAAAAACATTAAGGGCCAATATTAAAGCACCGTTACTCATTCAATTAGCTGAACTTGATGAACGTGTTAATGCAACCTGGCCAGAATATGAGCAAGACTTAATCGCAGCTAAAGTGCCTTACACCTTGTATATGTATGACAAAACCAATCATGGGTTTCATAATGATTCGACCGCAAGATATGATGAAGCAAATGCAGAACTGGCATGGCAAAGAACGTTAGCTTTTTTCACCCAGCATTTGAGTTAATTGGATGCTGCTAATAGTGGATGGATTGACGAGTCAGTATTATTTAGGATGATTCTCCAGCTCAAAAAATATTCGAGACGAGTGAATCATCCTGAGCAATAGTCAATACGATATTAATGGCTAGCGAGGTACTAATCTTTTGTTGATTTAACGGCATTGGACGCTGCAAGTATCATCTTATTTCTTAGCCATTTGTTAGCGGGTTCTTTATCGACATTAACGTGCCAATACAAATGAATGCCTATTTCGGGTAAATCCACTGGCATGGGATGAGTGGCTATGTCGAGCATTTCACTGTACATCTGAGCGGCGGTTTTGGGTAAGGTTAGTAGCATGTCATTGTTTAATATAACTTTACAAGCAGATAAAGCCTGCTGACAACGCAGTGCTATTTTGCGGTGATAACCCATTCGTGATAACTCAAAATCCTCTAAGCCCGGTCCTGTCGAACGAGAGGATACCAATACATGATCAAGTTTCAGGTAGGTGTCTAAATCAAGCGTTGTGGACAGTGCTGGGTGGTCTTTGCGAGCCACTACCACTAATTGATCGCGTTGCAGTTGGGTATGGCAAATGTTGCTACTAACAGGTAATAACGCATCAATGGCTAAATCAATATCACCACTGGCCAATTTGTTTTCTAACTCGCTGCGGTTCACGCGTTTATTACTGTTTAAGTGGATTGCAGGCGATTCGACCGAAAGGTGTTCTTGCAAAATGGGTAAATAATAGGGTTCTAACGAACCATGTAATGACAACGAAAAGCTTTTGCGAGACGTCAGCGGTTCAAATTGTCTCGATTGTACCAAGCACACTTGTAACTGGTGCAAGGCTTCTCGCACGTCATCAATCACATTTTTGGCCACAGGAGTGGGCCGCATTTCGTTACCTTGTCTGATAAACAAAGGATCATCGAAATGATTACGTAATTTACCTAAAGAATGACTGACCGCGGGTTGCGACAAATTGAGTACTGATGCCGCTTTCGTAATATTGCCTTCGCAATATATGGCATCAAACACCACAAACAAATTCAAATCAATTTTCATGCTCACTCCATTGAATTAATGACAAATTAACTCACTTGTCACAACGCATGTTATCTCGCTAATAAACAACATGATATGCACAACCAACTATTTAAATGACAAATAGTAGGGTATTAGAACTATTCATTTGTTCAATTTAGAGCTTGGGATTAGCATAGTCAAGTAGATTCGATTCAGCGCATTATGGTTTTCAGTCGCGCAACAATTAAGTTAGAGACTCACAATGGCAACGATTTATTTGATCCGACATGGACAAGCCTCATTTGGCAGTAGTGATTACGATCAACTGTCTGACAAGGGGAGTCATCAAGCTGCGATACTTGGCCAATATTGGCGTTCACGACCATTGCCAAGTAAATATTATTGTGGCGATTTATTACGCCATGGCCAGACCTTGTCACATTTTGCTAAAGGCTTAGAAACTGACGCTGCGCCTATGGTGATACATTCAGGTTTTAATGAATTTGATCATGTTGATATTTTGCAAAAGTTTAATGGTGAATGGCATCATTTTGCAGAAAAAACCAAGCAACTACAGGAATATGAGCATCCCAAAAAAGCCCTTCATCACGAATTTTATCAGGCATTAACTCGGTGGATGAGTGGCAAACATGATTTGGAATACAAAGAAAGCTGGCCACAGTTTAAAAGCCGCTGCATCCGCGCTTTGAAAGATATTATTGAACAAGAGCTCGCTTCTCGGCGAGCATTAAATAGTAGCAAACCTGATGTTAAAGGTAATGCAAAGCAAGCCAAAGACATTTTAGTGTTTACCTCTGGCGGTACTATTTCAGCCATATTGCAGCACATGTTGCAGCTAAATGATAAACAAACCCTGGCCATTAATCAGCAAGCCAGAAACACCAGCGTCACTAAGATATTGTTTTCGGAAAAATTGTTAAGTGTTGATTATTTCAATAACTACAGCCACTTAGAACAAGCTGGTGAAGAGTGGATAACTTTTAGGTAAGGGTACAGATAAGCATTTACACCCTCTGCGGTGCTACACATGATAACGACAACAAGGACATAAAATGAATACTGGTAATTTGTTTGATTTAACAGGGAAGGTGGCGTTGGTTACAGGTGCAAGCCGAGGGATTGGTGAGAGTGTGGCTAAAGTATTGGCGCAATATGGTGCCCACGTTATTGTTTCTAGTCGTAAAATTGAAGCATGCCAAGCCGTTGTAGACCAAATTATTGCCGATGGCGGCAGTGCCCAGGCCATAGCGTGTCATATTGGTGAACTCGATCAAATTGATGCTATTTTTGCAGCCATTACGGAGCAACATGGCAAGTTAGATATTCTGGTGAATAATGCGGCGGCCAATCCCTATTTTGGTCACATTATTGATACTGATTTAGCTGCTTTTCAAAAAACCGTTGATGTGAACATTCGCGGTTACTTTTTTATGTCGACGCAAGGCGCAAAATTAATGAAAGCCAGTGGCGGCGGCTCGATCATTAACGTGGCGTCTGTGAATGGGGTTATTCCTGGTGATTATCAGGGCATTTATTCAGTCACTAAAGCCGCTGTGATCTCAATGACTCAGGCATTTGCCAAAGAATGTGCCCAATTTAACATCCGTGTTAATGCCTTACTGCCTGGCGGTACAGACACAAAATTTGCCTCAGCATTGGTAGACAATCCTGCCATTTTAAAACAAATGATGCATCACGTGCCGATGAAGCGCGTTGCGCAGCCTGACGAAATGGCTGGCACTGTGTTGTATTTGGCCTCAAACGCTTCAAGTTATACAACCGGTACTGCCATCAATGTTGATGGTGGCTATTTGATTGGTTAATGCAGCTCAACAATATCCATATCAATAATAAGAACACTTTTAGGAATGAATGATGACTAGCACTCAACACACTGGCATTAATAAGCTATTTGAATCGTTTTCAAATAAATCATTATCGCTTAAAAACAAAACGGTAATGGCACCAATGACCCGCGCGTTTTCGCCTAACTATGTCCCAAATGATGAGGTTGCAGGTTATTACCGTCGCCGTGCAGAAGGGGATGTGGGATTAATTATTACTGAAGGCACCTTTATTTCCCATAAAGCGGCCAACGGCTATGAAAACGTACCCGCCATTTATGGCGAGGCTGCGTTAGCCGGATGGAAGCATGTGGTTGACGAAGTGCACGCTGCAGGCGGCAAAATTGCGCCTCAGCTTTGGCATGTTGGCGCAGTGAGAAAGCCCGGTATAGGCCCAGACAAAGAAGCTCCTGCATACAGCCCATCTGGATTATACAAACCTGGTGCACCTAATGGCGTTGCCATGACACAAGCTGACATTGACGAAGTCGTCGCGTCATTTGCCCAAGCTGCGCTTGATGCAAAAAACATTGGTTTTGATGCGATTGAAGTTCATGGCGCACACGGTTACCTCGTTGACCAATTCTTTTGGGAAGGCACCAATCAACGCGATGATAAATACGGTGGTTCGCTAGAAAATCGTACTCGCTTTGGCGTTGAAATTGTTCAAGCCATCCGCGCAGCAGTGGGCGAAGACTTTACGATTATCTTCCGTTTTTCTCAGTGGAAACAACAAGATTACACCGCAAAACTGTGTCAAACCCCTGAAGAGCTAGCCACCTTTTTAGGCTTATTAAGCGATGCGGGTGTAGACATCTTTCATGCCAGTACTCGCCGTTTTTGGGTTCCAGAATTTGAAGGCTCTGATCTAAACCTTGCCGGTTGGACTAAAAAACTGACCAACAAACCTGTCATCACCGTGGGTAACGTTGGGCTTGACGCTGACTTTATTGGCGAAGGCAATGCTGATTTGTCTGGCACTTCAAACCCTACGGGCATTGATGAATTATTGGTGCGTTTAAATAACGACGAGTTTGATTTAGTTGGCATTGGCCGTGCGTTATTGGTTGATCCGCAATGGGTAAATAAAATTAAAACCAATGCCATCAATGAGATTAAGCCGTTTAACAAAAAATCATTGATGTCGCTGAGCTAACCCATTTGCAGCGATTGATTAGCGCCACTTATTACGCACTAAGTTCCAGTAAAAGGACAGCATATGAATTTTGAATACAGCGAAAAAGTTCAAGGGTTAATTAACCAGGTCAACGAGTTTATGGATTTGCATGTTTATCCGGTTGAGGACGAAATGCACAGGCAAGTTGCCCTTGAACCTTGGTCAACGCCGCCGTTAATGGAAGAGCTTAAGGCCAAAGCAAAAGCACAAGGTTTGTGGAACCTGTTTTTACCTGTGGCATACGGTCAATACAGTGGCGGATTAACCAATTTAGAATATGCACCATTAGCTGAAATTATGGGTAAGGTCATGTGGGCGCCCGAAGTGTTTAACTGCGCCGCGCCCGACACAGGCAATATGGAAGTATTGGCTAAATACGGCAGTGAAGCCCAGAAAAAACAATGGTTAGAGCCACTGCTTGAGGGCAAAATCCGCTCTGCATTTGCCATGACCGAACCTGAGGTCGCCTCAAGTGATGCAACCAATATCGAGTTAAGTATTGTTCGCGATGGTGACGAATATGTTATCAATGGCCGTAAGTTTTACATCAGCGGCGCCTGTCGTAAACAATGCGAAATCATGATAGTGATGGGCAAAACCGATCCAGATAATGCCAATCGCTACATTCAACAATCTCAAGTGCTTGTACCAATGAATACCCCGGGCGTTAAGGTGGTGAGGCCAATGCAAGTGTTTGGCTACGATGATTCGCCTGAAGGCCACGCTGAAGTGACCTTTACCGACGTGCGGGTGCCAGTTGACAACATTATTGTGGGAGAAGGTAAAGGGTTTGAAATCGCCCAAGGCCGATTAGGCCCAGGACGAATTCATCACTGCATGCGCTCAATTGGCATTGCACAGCGTGCTTTAGATTTAATGTGCAAACGCGTCAGTGAACGCATTGTTTTTGGTCAGCCGATGATTAAGCAGCAATCGGTTCGCGAAGACATTGCCAAATCTGCCTGTCAGATTGAACAGGCACGGTTAATGACCTTAAAAGCGGCGCAAAAAATGGACACAGAAGGCAACAAAGCGGCGAAAGATTTAATCGCCATGATTAAAATTGTCGCCCCTAGCATGTCACTTGATGTTATCGATCGCGCCATTCAATGTCATGGCGCCGTGGGTGTTAGCCAAGATACCTTTTTAGCGCATGCCTGGGCTGGTCAGCGAACCCTACGGTTAGCCGATGGCCCTGATCAGGTGCACATGATGCAACTTGGTCGTGATTTAGTGAAAAAAGTGACGCAATAACTTTGCCGGCAGGCCAACAAGCGCTGGGGTGAGTTGGCCTGCCATTATTATTGATGACTCTCATTGATCAAATAATAAGAGTATTGACAAATGCCACATACGTTTCCAATTGATAATGAAAAGCTTAGTGCTTATTTGCAGCAACATGTTGATGGCTTTCAAGGGCCTATTAGCCTTGAAAAGTTCTCGGGTGGGCAATCTAATCCTACTTATAAAGTGACTGCACAGTCTGGCGTGTATGTATTACGCCGCCAACCACCGGGTAAGTTATTAAAATCGGCCCATGCGGTTGATCGCGAATACCGCGTACTCGATGCTCTCAAAAACACTGCTGTGCCGGTTGCTAAGGTTTATCACCTGTGCGAAGACACGAGTGTGATTGGTTCGATGTTTTATTTAATGGAATATTGCGATGGCAAGGTGTACTGGAGTGCATCGTTAGCAGAGGTTGACACCAATGAACATCGAGCCGCTATGTACGATGCGATGAATAAAACCCTCGCGTCACTGCACAGTGTCGATGTTGAAGCCATTGGCCTAAGCGATTTTGGTAAGGCAGGTAACTATTATGAGCGTCAATTGGGGCGCTGGACCTCGCAATATCGCTTAACTGAATTGCAAACCATCCCTGCGATGGATGTGTTGATCCAATGGCTTGAAGACAACTTACCGCCAGATGATGGCCGTGTGTGTCTTGTGCATGGTGATTTTCGTTTAGACAACATGATGTTTGCCAAAAACAACGTTGAGATCATTGCGGTGCTTGATTGGGAGCTTTCAACCCTAGGCCACCCGTTTGCCGATTTAGCTTATCAATGTATGCAACTGCGAATGCCTGCAGGCATGGGGACGATTGACGGCTTAAAGGATGTCGATAGAGCCAGTTTGGGCATTCCGAGCGAAGAAGAATATGTTGGCCAATATTGTCAGCGTATGGGCATTGAACGTATCGATAATTGGGCGTTTTATTTAGCGTTTAGCTTTTTCCGTTTAGCCGCAATTGCTCAAGGTGTGGCTAAACGCGCCACCGAAGGAAATGCCTCTAACGAAAACGCCAATAAAGTCGGTTCGTTTGTTGCGCCACTGGCAAAAATGGCATTACAAGTCATCAACACCGCTGAATAACCATCAAAACAACAAGACCATCAATGACAGGAGTTACTCGCATGGATCCATTATTAGATTTTACTGGCAAGGTTGCCGTCATCACAGGTGCTGCACAAGGTTTTGGTAAGCTACTGTCGCAGGAACTGGCTAAGCGTGGCGCAAAATTAGTGATAAGCGACATTAATGAAACTGGCGTGCATCAAGTGGCTGATGACATTGCTGCCACGGGCGCTGAAGTGGTCGCAATGAAATGCGATGTATCAAAAGATGAGTCCTGTAAAGCCATGGTCGATACCGCGCTTGAGTATTTTGGCCGCGTTGATATTGGGGTTAACAATGCCGGGATAGCTCACGAGTTTATGCCACTGCACATTATTGATGAGTCGATAATGGACCACCAATTTGCCATTAACGTTAAAGGGGTTCAGTTTGGTATGCGCCATCAAATAGCCCAAATGCTTAAACAGGGTGAGGGCGCCATTTTAAATGTCAGTTCAATGGCTGGTTTAGGCGGCGCAGCCAGAGGCAGTGCCTACTCTATGGCTAAACACGCCGTAATTGGCTTAACCAAAACCGGTGCGGTTGAATATGGCCGCGACAACATTCGTATCAATGCCATTTGTCCTTTCTTTACCTTAACACCTATGGTGACCAACTTTGCTGACGAAGAAAAGCAAAAGAAAATGGCCCGTGGTGCGCCAATGAATCGATTAGGTGAGCCGAAAGAAATTGTTGCGGTCATGCTCATGATGTTATCGCCAAGCAATACCTACATGACAGGGCAATGTATTGCCGTTGATGGCGGCGTGTCTGCATTTTAAACCGCGGTGATATTAGCCGTCACCTTTGGAATACGTAAAAATAAGAAGAGAATATTATGCCTGCAACATTAATGAATGAACGCGATCTCGAGTTTATGCTTTACGAGCTGTTTGACAGTGAAGGGTTAGCAAGCCGCGAACGTTACCAAGATCATGATCGCCAAACCTTTAATGAAGTCATTAACACGGCAAAAGTCATTGCTGAAAAACATTTTCTTCCTATTCGCCAAAAACTTGATACCCATCAGCCCACGTTTGATGGCAAAAAAGTGCATATTATTCCTGAGTTAAAAACCGCAATCGATGCTGTTAATCATTCCGGTATCGGCTCTGCCACTGCCGATTACGACGTTGGCGGCATGCAACTGCCGCCCATTATTGCCAGTGCTGCATCATCGTTTTTAACCGTAGCGGGCGGTGTGGGCATGGGCTACAACATGCTGACTACTGCCAACGCTAATTTATTACAAGCACATGGCAGTGATGAGCTTATCAACACTTGGGTTAAGCCGATGCGAGAGGGCCGCTTTATGGGCACCATGGCCATGACCGAACCCGGCAGTGGATCGTCTTTAGGTGACTTAATCACCAAAGCGGTAAAAGCTGATGACGGCACTTATCGAATTAGCGGCAATAAAATTTATATTTCGGGTGGCGATCATGATTTAAGCGACAACATAGTGCATTTAGTGCTGGCGCGAATTCAAGGCGCGCCTAAAGGGGTAAAAGGGATTTCATTGTTTGTTGTGCCAAAGTTTTTACTCAATGATGACGGATCCATTGGTGCAGATAACGAAGTGGCGCTTGCAGGTTTGTTTCATAAAATGGGCGGCCGGGCACAAACCTCTACAGCACTGAGTTTTGGTGAAAAAAATGGCTCAGTGGGTTACTTGGTTGGTGAAGAACATTGTGGCCTTAAGTACATGTTCCACATGATGAATGAAGCCCGCATTATGGTGGGTACCAGTGGTGCGGTTCTGGCGGTGGCCGGTTATCAATATTCAGTTGATTATGCAAAAAACCGACCTCAAGGACGCTTACCTTCGTGTAAAGATCCGCAATCACCTATGGTCAATATTATCGAGCATGCAGATGTAAAGCGGATGCTGCTGGCACAAAAAGCCTATGCTGAAGGTGCAATGGCATTGGTGTTATACGGCACCCAATTAAGCGATGATGAACACACTGCCGCCACAGAAGAGCAGCGACAATATGCCCATACCTTATTAGATTTTTTAACGCCCATCATTAAAACCTGGCCATCTGAATATGGGCCTAAAGCCAACTCACTGGCAATACAAGTGATGGGGGGACACGGTTATATTAACGAGCATCCTGTTGAGATGTTTTACCGTGACAATCGTTTAAACCCCATACATGAAGGGACTACCGGGATCCAATCGTTAGATTTACTCACCCGTAAAGTGCCAATGAATAAAATGCTGGGTTATCAGGCGACACTAAATGAAATGCGCAAAACCCTTGATGAAGCTAAGCAATACAATGGTTTGCAGCAGATGACTGAGCAGCTTAGTGAGGCTCTGACCACGCTTTCAACCACCACTGAGGCGGTATTAAGCGCCATGGCCACCAAAAATATTGATTTGGCGTTATCCAACTCGGTTAAATACCTTGAGCTATTTGGCCATGTCATTATTGCCTGGTTATGGTTAAAGCAAAGTATTGTAGCCACTAAAGCCTTAGCGGAGCAGCCCCACCAGGACGATGTGTATTTTTATCAGGGTAAATTACAAGCTGCACAATATTTTTACCGCGTTGAGTTACCAGAGATCAATTTGTGGTCGCAGTTGTTAATACACACCGACAGTACCAGCTTTGATATGCAGCCAGAATGGTTTTAACTATATAATTGATTTATATTAATTTAAGTTGATTTGTCATTAAACATTATCCATCAAATGGGTAATGTTTTTGTTTTTAAGCGTGCAGCTAAAAAGCATTTACTATTCATATTGATAATAACTAAGTATCAAAACTATTCATTTGTTTAATTCGTTTACCCCAATTAGCATGAGATATCGCTTAAATTTCATTCATGGAACGTACTGTTACAGTACCAAGGGGAACGGAAATGCCAACAGTGATCCATCGTAACGACATTGCTCAATATATTGGCCACCAAGCCGCGCCAACTCATTGGCATCAAATTAATCAACAGCAGATTAACCAATTTGCTGATTGCACCTTAGATCACCAATTTATTCATGTTGATGAAGAAAAGGCTAAAGCCACGCCTTTTGGGTCAACCATTGCCCACGGGTTTTTATCGTTATCCATGCTGTCGCATTTTGCTGAGGAGTTTAGCGTGATCATCGACGGCTTTTATATGGGATTAAATGCCGGATTCGACAAAGTGCGATTTTTGCAACCGGTTACCGTTAATAGCCGGATTCGAGCGCATGCTAAAACCTTGTCGATAGAAGAAAAAAAGCCTGGGCAATTTCGTCTATCAACTGAAGTGACCATTGAAATAGAAGGCGTAGATACCCCAGCATTAGTGGCTGAGTGGATTTCGGTGCAAATGGTTAAGTGAACAAACAAGGGTTAAGTATCACGTTAACCACAAAATGAAACACAACGCTTACCTATAACAATAAAAATGATACAGCAAATTAGGGGAATCAAGATGACTATTAGTTTTGCAGGACAAGTGGCTATCGTAACAGGCGCAGGTAACGGGCTTGGGCGCTCACATGCATTAGCTTTAGCTAAACGCGGCGCTAAAGTGGTGGTGAATGATCTTGGTGGTGCGCGCGATGGTAGCGGCGCCTCTTCTGCAGCCTCACAAGAGGTGGTTGAATTAATTCAAGCCATGGGCGGCGAGGCCATCAGTCATGGCGCTAATGTGGCCAACTTTGATGAAGTGCAAGACATGGTGCAGCAAACCATGGACAAATGGGGCCGTGTCGACATTTTAATTAACAACGCTGGCATTTTACGTGATAAGTCTTTTTCGAAAATGACATTAGATGATTTTAAGCTGGTGATGGATGTACACGTTATGGGGTCAGTTAACTGCACCAAAGCAGTGTGGGAAATCATGAAGCAGCAACATTATGGCCGAATTGTAATGACCACCTCATCTAGCGGCATGTACGGCAACTTTGGCCAATCTAACTATGGCGCAGCCAAAATGGCAGTGCTTGGCTTAATGAATACCTTAGTTCTTGAAGGTGCAAAAAATAATATCCGTATTAATGCATTAGCTCCCACCGCGGGCACCCGTATGACCGAAGATTTAATGCCCGAAGAAATCGTTAAAGCCTTTGCGCCAGAGGCCGTCACAGCCGGCATGCTGACCTTGTGTGATGAAGCCGCACCTAACCGGTTTATTCTATGCGCTGGCGCTGGCGGCTATTCAAGTGCCAGTATTTTTGAAACCGACGGCTGCTTTATTCCCACCGCAAAACAAAGCCCAGAAGCTGTACGCGACAATTGGAACCAGATAACCGCGCAAGACAATCAAAAAGCATTAGTGTCGGGTGCGCAACAAGGTGAAAAGTTTATCATGAAAGCCATGGCGTTCATGAAATCGCAAACCGTGTCGTCTTAGCACGAATATATTAAGGTGGCGTAAATAACCTGAGCTCGGGATAATAAATGCCTTTCAAACAGTCCTTTGCCCTGCTCACTGCGTTGAATCGACTTACAATAGGCTAGCTATTGACGCGTCAATTCGCCTTGTTAGCAGAACAAATGACAAGCTTGAAAGTGAGAATGGGTAACATGTTGATTTTAAATAGTATAAGTTCATCCCTTATCCCGAGCTCAGGTTAAATAGATATGTCATTAGACATTGCAGATTAGAACGTCACCAAACCATTTTTATAGTGAATCAATGATTGAATAATAACAAGAAAGGGATTTGTCATGAGAGAAGCCGTCATAGTATCAGCCGCCCGCACGCCTATTGGCAAAGCTTACCGTGGGGCATTTAATGATTTATCAGCGCCTACATTATCAGCTGTAGCAGTAAAAGCCGCCGTAGAACGTGCACGTATAGATCCCAACGAGATTGATGATTGTATTTTTGGTGCCGCGCTGACTCAAGGTAATCAGGGGATGAACTTTGGTCGCCAGGTGGCTATGGCTGCTCAGTTACCTGTGTCTGTGGCTGGCATGACGGTTGATCGCCAATGCTCGTCAGGCTTGATGTCGATTGCTATTGCCGCAAACCATATTGTCGCAGACGGTGCTAACGTTGTTGTGGCCGGTGGATGTGACTCAATCAGTTTGGTGCAAAACGATAAAATGAACATGCACCGCGCCGTAGACCCAAGTGTTAAAGCTTACCGACCAGCCATTTACATGCCCATGCTTGATACTGCCGAAATAGTGGCTAATCGTTATAACATTTCGCGCGAACGCCAGGATGCCTATGCACTCACGTCACAACAGCGCACCGCTGCTGCTCAGGCGTCGGGAAAATTTGATGATGAAATTGTACCGGTAAGCTGCATTAAATTGGTCATGGACAAAAACACAGGTGACATTAGCCAAGAACCTGTTACGTTAACTCAAGACGAAGGCAATCGTCCGTCAACCACTATTGAAGGCTTAGCCGGCTTAAAAGCGGTAAAAGACAATGGTTCAATTACTGGCGGTAATGCCTCGCAATTGTCAGATGGCGCAGCGGCAGTTGTTGTTATGGAGCGTGGGTTAGCAGAGCAACGCGGCCTTAAACCATTAGGTGTTTACCGCGGTATGGTGGTTGCTGGGTGTGAACCTGACGAAATGGGCATTGGGCCGATTTATGCCATTCCTAAGTTGCTTGAACGCAATGGCTTAACCATGGATGACATTGGTTTGTGGGAAATCAATGAAGCCTTTGCGGTACAAGTCATTTATTGTGCAGACAAATTGGGGATCCCGGCAGACAAGCTCAACGTCAATGGCGGGGCCATTTCAATTGGTCACCCTTATGGTATGAGTGGCACACGCATGGTGATGCACGCATTAATAGAAGGTAAACGTCGCGGAGTTAAATACGTGGTGATTAGTATGTGTATTGGTGGCGGTCAAGGCGCAGCGGGTTTGTTTGAAGTGTTGTAAGCGTTTAGTTGCTTGTTTGAAGGTCATCATAATAATAAAAACGGCGATAGTTTTCGCATCATAATAAAGGGGACAGTATTATGGAAAAAGTTTGGCTACAAAAGAGTTACCCGCCTGGGGTTGAGTTTGAAATCGATCCAGATAAATACAATTCGTTGGCAGAATTGTTTTTTAAATATACCAAGCAATATGCAAGTAATACGGCATTTATCAATATGGATGTCAGCATAACCTATCAACAACTCGAACAACAAGCGACAGAATTTGCGGCTTACTTGCAAAACGATTTAGGCTTAGTCAAAGGTGACAAGTTCGCCATTATGATCCCCAATGTGTTGCAATATCCTATCGCCTTATTTGGTGCTTTAATTTCAGGGTTAACCGTTGTTAACGTTAATCCTTTGTACACCGCACGAGAATTAGAACACCAACTTAAAGATTCGGGTGCAAAGGGCATTCTCATTCTAGAAAACTTTGCCCATGTATTACAGGCTGTTATCAATAATACAGACGTTAAACATGTTATTACCACCAGTGTTGGGGACAGGTTAGGCTTGATTAAAGGCGCGTTAATTAATGGCGCAATCAAGCATCTTAAAAAACAAGTTCCACCTTTTGTTTTACCTAATGCGGTTAAGTTTAATGATGCCATGGCCAAAGGCAGTAAAAGCACATTTACGCCTGTCGACATAACGGGTGCTGATTTAGCCTTTTTACAATATACCGGTGGTACGACAGGCCCTTCAAAAGGTGCGATGTTGACGCACCGTAATATGGTGGCCAACCTTGAACAATCAAATGCGGTGACCAAAAATGTCTACGAAATTGGCAAAGAGTTTATGGTTACGGCATTGCCGCTTTACCATATCTACGCATTAACCTCTAATTGCTTGGCCTTTTTACCCTTTGGTGGTCAAAATTTACTGATCACGAATCCACGCGATATGCCTGGTTTTGTTAAAGAGTTAGCCAAGTATAAATTTACCGTTATCACGGGAGTCAATACCTTATTTAATGGTTTGCTTAATACTCCGGGTTTTGATCAATTAGACTTTAGCGCACTTAAAATGGGTTTTGGCGGCGGTATGTCTGTACAGCGTCCTGTGGCTGAACATTGGGAGCGAGTGACTCACTCTAAATTATTAGAAGGTTACGGCTTAACAGAATGCGCACCATTAGTCACGATGAGTCCGTACAATCAAGAAAAATACAATGGCTCTATTGGCTTACCTGCATCGTCTACTGATATTCGTTTAGTTGGCGCTGATGGTGAAGATGTTGCCTTGGGCGAGCCTGGCGAAATGTGGGTGAAAGGCCCGCAGGTCATGAAAGGCTATTACAATCGCCAAAAAGCCACCGATGAAGTGTTAAGAGACGGTTGGTTAGCCACGGGGGATATTGCCACCATGGATGAAAACGGTTTCTTTAGAATCGTTGACCGTAAAAAAGACATGATTATTGTGTCGGGTTTTAATGTATTCCCAAATGAAATTGAAGAAGTCATTGTGGCCCATGAAGGTGTGCTTGAAGCCGCTGCGGTGGGGGTGTCATGCGATGCCACTGGTGAGCGGGTAAAAGTGTATATTGTGCGTAAAGATCCCAATCTTACTGAGCAAGATATTTTTGATCATTGCGCCGAAATGCTCACCAATTATAAGCGCCCTAAAATCATCGAGTTTATGGACGAATTACCCAAAAGTAATGTCGGTAAAGTATTGCGTAAAGACTTGCGTAGTAAGGCATAGCTAATCCACAGCACTGAGTCGGTTGTATAGCGACTCAGTGTGTCTTTTTTCCTAAATCAACGACAGTTAATCGTCATGCCGCGGAGAATCTTCACGTTAACCAGATTCACTTTGGCATTGCGTCGCTGTAAGAGTCAGTAACCATTATTATATGTTAGAAATTTATGCCGGTGACACGGCCTTAAAAACAATACAACAAGATGGCTTTTCTCCTGAGCTATTTAGCGCATTTTTAGGTGCCAGCGGTGGCCCCAAGTGGTTCACCTTGTTTGGCTTAGACAAATATCTTTTTGGCGACTTTTTTAAAGACAGACAACAGCCATTAAACCTAATAGGCTCGAGTGCGGGGGCCTTTCGTGCTGCATGTTTTGCACAAAAAAATCCGGTTGCCGCCATAGAACGTTTGGCTAAAAACTACAGTGAAACCGTGTATTCAGATGATAAAAAGCCACAACCGCTGGAGATTACAACCAAGGCATTTGAGTTACTCGAACAATTATTTGGCGCAACAGGCGCCGATGAAATCGTCAATAATCCAGTATTTAAAGCGCATTTTATAGTGGCTAAATGCAATGGTTTTGTGGCTTCAGAAAACAACCTTAAACAAGGTATAGGGTTAACCAATAGCTTTATTCGTAATGCGCTAAGTAGGCCGTTACTTAAAAGCCAGTATGAACGGTTTATTTTTCAACATTATCAAAGTGATTTAGTGATAAATGACCCAGATAGTATTCCGACTACCGTCGTAGGTTTATCTGAGCAAAATATCAAACGCGCCTTGCTTGCGTCAGGCTCTATCCCGATGGTGATGCAAGGGATTAAGGATATTCCTGATTGTCCACCCGGTATGTACCGAGATGGCGGCATTATCGATTATCATTTTGACTTTACTATTCAAAATGAAGGCTTAACCTTGTACCCACATTTTAGCTCCACCTTAAAAGCGGGATGGTTTGATAAAAATTTGTCTCGCAATGTCAGATTACAACATTACGATAAAACCGTGTTGCTTTGCCCCTCTGCCGAGTTTGTTGCATCGTTGCCATATCAAAAAATTCCCGACCGCAAAGACTTTATTGAATTAACACCCGAGCAACGAATTAAGTATTGGAAGCAAGTGTTTGTTGATAGTGAAAAATTAGCGTTTCACTTTAAACATTTTTATCGTAACCAGAAGATCAGCAGCATTAAACATATTAGCCAGCTTTTTAGCTAAAAATATTTATATAACGCCTAATACAGGCACCTAACTAACAGAAAATGAGAGTGTACACATGAGCACATTTACTGCAATCAATCTTATCGCTCGTCCACAAGGCGGCCCAGTAGGCCCAGAATTATTTGAAGTAGTACAAAAGCCGATGCCAATCGTTGCCGATGGTCAATTTCTCGTTAAACAGAGCCATATGTCACTTGATCCTGCCATGTTTGGCTGGATGAGCCCAGACACAGAAAGCTATATTCCACCCGTTGAGTTAGGCGAGGTGATGCGCAGCTCAGGGATTGGTGAAGTGGTTGAAAGCAAGCATCTAGACTTTAGCGTGGGTGATCGTGTAATGGGCATGATGGGTTGGCAAGAATATTTTTTAAGTAATGGCCCAGGGTTAAACAAAGTGACCGCGCCATTACCCGATGAAGCCATATTGTCAGTTTTTGCGTTACCAGGCTTAACGGCTACCCAAGGACTTTTTAATGTGGGTAAACCTAAAAAGGGCGAAACCATTGTGGTTTCAGGTGCGGCGGGCTCAGTGGGCTCTATTGTTGGACAGCTGGCGAAAGCGGATGGATTAACGGTCATTGGTGTTGTTGGCAGCGATGAAAAAGCAGAGTGGATTGTAAACGAATTAGGTTTTGACGGTGCCATTAATTACAAAACAGATGATATAGAAGCCAAGCTTGTGGAGCTAACGCCAAAGGGTGTTGATATCTATTTTGAAAACACGGGCGGTCCTATTCAACATCATGTATTCGCCAGAATGAATGCCCATGGACGCATAGTGGTGTGTGGCATGATTGCTGATTATGCTAAAGCTGTGCCTGATTTAGGCCCTAATTGGATCCAGGTGATCAAAAAGCGCCTCACTATCCAAGGCTTTACTATGCCAGACCACTTTGGCGATGTTCCGGCCTTATTACAAAAACTGACACCCTATGTCATGAATGGACAGATTAAGCATCGCGCGCATGTTTTAGAGGGACTTGAATCAGCAATGACCGGACTTAATTTGTTCTTTACGGGTGCTAACAAAGGCAAATTAATCGTTAAAATTTAATCATTAATTCATTAGCACAACCGACATCTGGTTGTGCTGATTGATTGAACATCTGGCCAGCAGGTAAACAATATGAGCGAAATCAATACCCATTATCGAAATTGCAATATCTGTGAGGCCATGTGTGGCTTAGAAATTAGCTATCAAGATCAGCAAATTATCTCTATTAAAGGCGATCAACTTGACCCATTTAGTCAAGGTTACAATTGCCCCAAAGCATTAGCGTTAGAAGATTTTTATACGGATAACGACCGTTTAAAAACCCCAATAAAACGCACGGCCTCAGGTTGGCAAGCCATTAGTTGGGATGATGCGTTGACTGAAATTGTCGATAAATTCAAAAGTATTCAGCAACAACATGGCAAAAATGCATTAGCGGTGTATTTAGGCAATCCCAACGCTCACAGTTTAGGCAATGCGTTATTTCTCAAACCGTTTATGAAATCACTCGGCACCCTTAATCGGTTTAGCTCAGCCTCTGCCGATCAATTACCGCATCATGTGGCCGCAAATTTTATGTTTGGCGCAGGCATGTTAATCCCCGTGTCTGATATTGACCGAACTAATTTTATGTTAATTATTGGGGCAAACCCTGTCGTGTCGAATGGCAGTATGATGACCGCACCAAATGTTATTGGTCGCTTAAAAGCCATCCAAAAACGCGGTGGCAAAGTCGTGGTTGTCGACCCGCGAAAAACCCGCACCGCTAAAATAGCCGATCAACATGTGTTTATTCGCCCTGAAAAAGACGCCTTTTTACTGCTGGCATTGATACATTGTGTATTTGTGCATAACAAGGTCAATTTACGTCATTTAAGCGACAAGGTTGAAGGGTTAGATGACGTCGAAAACCTAGTGAAAGATTACTCGCCAAATGTTGTCAGTCCATTAGTGGGCATTGCTGCAGAGGAGATTGAATCCTTATCAGCGCAAATGTTAGCTGCAGACTCAGCTGTTTGTTATAGCCGCATGGGGGCATCAACCCAGTCATTTGGTGGTATCTGTTTATGGCTCACTAATGTACTCAATATCATTACTGGTAACTTTGATCGCGCTGGTGGGGCAATGTTTCCACAACCAGCTTTTGATTTATTGCGTAATCACCATGCGGGTCATAAAACATCATTTGGTCAACATCAATCACGCGTGCGTAAATTACCGTTTTTTAATGGTGAATTTCCAGTCGCAGCGTTAGCTGAAGAAATCCAAACACCGGGTGAAGGCCAAATTAGAAGTTTGATTACGGTTGCTGGTAATCCTGTATTATCTGCACCGAGTGGTCATCAGCTTGCCGCGGCATTTAACGAGCTTGATTTTATGGTGTCGATTGATATCTACCTCAATGAAACCACCAAATACGCTGACATTATTTTACCGGGCACCACGGGTGTCGAAAACTCACATTTTGATATTTTCTTTAACTCGTTTTCTGTTAGAAACACGGTTAAATATTCTGCGCCGCTATTTGAAAAGCACAGCGATCAACGTAACGATTGGCAAATATTGAAAGAGATTTCTGCACGCATGCTCAATATTGGTGCCGACGACCCAATGCAGCAAGTTACCCCTGAAATGATTTTGGATATGGAGCTTAAACAAGGTCCATATGGCAAGCAGGGCATGAGTTTGAAAAAATTAATCGATAATCCACACGGCATTGACATTGGCCCATTAATGCCATGTTTATTAGAGCGAATTAAAACCACTAATGGCAAGATTGATTTATTCCCGCAGGTGTATCGCGACGATTTACCGCGCTTGCAGGCGGTCATGACTCAAACCACACGTGATAATCAATATCCATTTGATTTAATCAGCCGACGATTAGTGAAAAGCCACAACACTTGGACCCAAAATTCAGAGCGGTTAATTAAAGGAAAAAATCCTTGTACTTTAGAGGTCAATTCTCTTGATGCCAAAGCACTGGGTATTGAGCAGGGACAAGTGGTTACTGTTACCTCAGCCGTGGGAGAAATTAACATAGAAGTGGTCATCACAGATGATATTCAGCCAGGCGTTGTCACCATGCCGCAAGGGTGGGGTCATAATCAGCAAGGCACCAATATGTCTGTTGCCCAGACTCAACCTGGCGTGAGCATTAATGATTTAACAGATGCTAAACGAGTTGATATGCTGACAGGAAACGCGGCGTTTAATGGCACTCCAGTTGCGATCAAGCTTGCTTAATGATTCAAAGTATAAACAAAAATAACGAATGAATAGAAAGGTTAACCATGTTTAAAAGTACCCAAAACTACATTGCATCAAACGACCTCACATTAGCGGTTAATGCCGCCATTGCGCTCGAAAAACCGTTATTGATAAAAGGGGAGCCTGGCACGGGTAAAACACAGTTAGCAGAAGAGTTAGCGTGCTCACTTAACTGTAAACTGTATCAATGGCATATTAAGTCGACCACGAAAGCCCAGCAAGGTTTGTATGAATACGATGCCGTATCTCGCCTGCGTGACAGCCAGTTAGGTGATGCCCGTGTACATGACATTAGCAACTACATTGTGAAAGGTAAGTTATGGCAGGCATTTGAAGAAGAACAACGCCCCATTTTATTGATTGATGAAATCGATAAGGCCGACATCGAATTTCCTAACGACTTGCTGCAAGAGCTCGATAAAATGGAATTTTATGTCTATGAAACTCAACAAGTGATTAAAGCAAAACAACGTCCCATTATTATCATCACCTCTAACAACGAAAAAGAGCTGCCCGATGCCTTTTTAAGACGTTGTTTTTTCCATTACATTAAGTTTCCGACCAAAGAGGAAATGGCCAAGATCATCGATGTGCATCATCCGAATGTTAAGCAGGAGTTGTTACAGCAAGCATTAGAGGTATTTTTCGATTTGCGTGACGTCAATGGCATTAAGAAAAAGCCGTCAACATCTGAGCTCATTGATTGGTTAAAACTGCTGATATCGGACGACATTTCACAACAGACCTTACTGAATAAACAATCTGACATCGTTCCGTTGTTTGGCGCATTATTAAAGAATGAACAAGATGTGTCGTTGATCGAAAAACTGGCCTTTATGAGCCGCAGAAACAGGTAGTATAGCTGTGTTTATTGATTTTTTTCTCACCCTAAAAAAACACAAAGTACCGTGTAGTTTGCGTGAACTACTTGATCTTATTGCTTTGCTTAAAAAAGGCGTGGTGTTTGCTGACGTTGAAGCGTTTTATAATTTAGCCAAGATTGTCATGGTAAAAGATGAGATCTATTACGACAAATACGACAACGCCTTTGCTGAGTATTTTCAAGGTATCGAACATATTGATATATTTGACAATATTTTACCAGAGGACTGGCTGCGTAAAGAGTTTGAAAAACATTTAAGCCAAGAAGAAAAAGACCAACTTAACGCACTTGGCGGTCTTGAAGAGCTAATGAAAACACTGAAAGAGCGTTTAGAAGAACAAAAAAAACGTCATGCTGGTGGTAATAAATGGGTTGGTACAGGTGGCACATCGCCTTTTGGCGCTTATGGCTATAACCCTGAAGGCATACGAGTGGGTCAGGATAAAAACCGAAATTACAGTGCGGTTAAAGTCTGGGATAAACGCGAGTTTAAAAACTTTGACCAGGACCGAGAGCTTGGCACCCGTAATATTAAATTGGCCCTTAAAAAGTTACGTAAATTTGCACGAACAGGTGCCAGTGAAAAACTCGATATTAATACCACTATTCGCTCAACCGCTCAAAATGGCGGCCTGCTCGACGTACACATGGAGCCAGAGCGTCATAACGCGGTAAAAGTGCTGATGTTTTTTGATATCGGCGGTTCAATGGACGATTACATTCATACCTGTGAAGAGTTATTTTCTGCCGCGCACAGCGAATTTAAACACTTGCGCTTTTTTTATTTTCATAACTGCTTATATGAAAGAGTATGGCAAGACAATAATCGCCGGTTTGATAAAACCATCGAACTAGAAGAAGTGTTACGGACTTTTTCGTCTGACTATAAAGTGATTTTTGTTGGCGATGCTACGATGGGGCCATACGAGATTATTGCCAAAGGTGGCAGTGTTGAACATTGGAATGAAAAACCCGGAATAGACTACATGAATCGGTTACTTGGTCATTTTCATAAAGTGGCCTGGCTAAATCCACAGCCAGAACAATACTGGCAGGTGCATCATTCAATTTCGATTATTCAAAAGCTGGTTGGCAACAAAATGTACCCTTTGACAGTCGATGGCATAGGCCGGGCCATTAAAGACTTGAGTTAATCTCATATCAGGTTAGTTAATTCATATTAAGGACAGCTATGTTGTATCACGGATTATCGATTATGTTGGCCCCAGTGTTGATATTACAAGGGCTCAAAGTGCGCCGCACAACCCCAAGACTTGCAGAGCCAGAAGGCGAACGTGTCGGTCAAACCGGGCCAAACCCCACGTTAAAATTATTGATTTTAGGAGACTCTGCAGCAGCAGGCGTTGGGGTGACAAATCAAAGTGAGGCGTTATTGGGCCAAATCCTTGAGCAATTAAGCCCCAAAGTAGATGTCAATTACGCTTTATTTGCTAAAACAGGGGCAACCACATCAAGTACCTTACAAGCACTCAATGAGCCGGTTGAGTGTAGTCATCCCATACTCGGGCAAACGCATTTTGATGTTATCGTCACGTCATTAGGGGTTAACGATATTACCTCATCGGTGAGTTGTGGAAAGTGGGTACAGCAACAACAGCAATTTTTTGAACTCATCAGAGTGCGTTATCAACCTAAACTGATCCTCGTAACGGCTTTACCGCCATTGGGGTTGTTTCCGGCATTGCCCAATCCACTTCGGTGGAGTTTAGGCAAACGTGCAAATCAGTTTAATCGCAGGTTGCAGCAATTAATATTCAAACTTAACCAGCAGGGCAATCGAACGAGTCAATTTTCCATGATTACATTGCCCTTAGACAACCCACAACCAGAACTATCTATGCTGGAATTTATGCGCCAAGTGATGGCGAGCGATGGGTTTCACCCAGGCGCACCCATTTATAATGCATGGGCGAGTTTAGTGGTAGAGCAGATAGTTGATGGTGGTGTTGTCCCAACGTTCGTTTAGCCACTAATACGTAAGGTAAGCATGAGATTAATCTGTATCGATTTAGTGGGGCTATATTACTGTTTGGTATTTTCTAAAAATTGAATAAACTCTGCTGCCGATACATACCAAATATCATCTTTGTTTGAGATAGTCCGAATAAGCTTTTCAGCGTAATCCCAATTATTATTTTGGGTCTTTTTATCAAACTCCCAAGCGTGGCCCCATATCATCATCACGGTCAGTTTTTCGCTTTTAAGTGCGATATATTGTTCAACTAATGGCATTGCTTTTTCGTGGTGTACAGTAGGGTTCCACTCCATATGGTTTTTGGGTAGTTCAAAATTATGGGTATCGTTTGTGGTTCTTGCATTAGTCAATCCAGTTTGTTTAACTAATTGCATGGCGGCGCTATCGTACGAACCTAAAGGGTAAGCAAATGATTTTAAGGGGCTGCCTTTAATCGGCGCTAAAATTTGTTGATCGCGAGAAAGTTGAAATTTGAGTTCTGCTTCGTTTAAGCCAGCAAAGCCAGGATGTGAGTAGCTGTGACTTGCAATTTCATGGCCTTTGTAAAGCGACTTGATTTCATCAAGGTTAATGTATTCACCTTCTTTGCCAGTAAAGGCTTTCATCCAAGGTAGTTTTTTACCAAACAACCCAGAATTTAAGTTAAATGTACCAATAACACGATATTGATTAAATAATTCAACCAATTTTCTATCTTGAATAACACCATCATCATAACTGAATATAACGGCTTTTGTTGCCCCGTTTGGGTAGTTGTGTATGGGTTTTTCATCTGCAAGGCAAAAATTTATAGCTGCAAAATAGATGATAAAAATATACTTCATTTTAACTCTGCCATTATTGGAGCCAGTTGCTCCGCCCATAGTGCGTAGCCTGCTTGATTTAAATGTGTCCCATCGGTAGTGAGAGCCTTGTTCATTGTGCCATTTGAGGATAAAAATGCAGCATGTAAATCGATATAGGTAAAACGTGCGTGTTTAATCATTTTGATTTGTTGATTAACGGTTTGCACCATGTCAGTGATAAAAGCGCGATGATCAGGCAGAATACTTTGCACAAAAATAGGCGTATTAGGCAGGGCTTCGTTTAGTTGTATTACGATGTTTTCGATGTTTTCACTGACAGACGATAAGTTTTTTACTTGTTTAATATAATAAAAATTATAAATATCGTTTACACCTATTTTTAAAAATATCGCCTTAGGTTGTGTCATTTTTAATTCGTCTAGGCGAGCCAAAACACCATAGGTCGTGTCACCGCTAATACCACGGTTTCTCACTCGCAGATCATTAAACCTAATTGCCCAATTTAGCCCTTGCTCTGTAATACTGTCGCCGATAAATACAATATCATTTGATCGCAAAGGCTGTAATGTAAAATGTGCAATTCGTTCTGAGTAATGATTTTTCAGCCAGTCAGATTGATAAGGGATTGGTTCTTCGGCATTTGCATGAACACTGGCAACGCCAGAGCATACAAAAAGCAAAAAAAGAACAAATGATGTGTTTTTGTGTGAAAATTGACTTCGTTTAACGTCCATAAAAATACCGTACTTACCAACATACTCAAATTACAATGTATCGATTAATGCCAGATTTTGATATGTATTACATTCGTATTCAGTCAATATCGGTTTTCTATCAATAAGTAAATTTATTAGCTTAATACCATCAACATGGCCATATATGACATTTTTTAAAATGTAAATTTAGCCACTTAGTGAAAAGCATGTGTTTTTGCCTAGGCGCTTACATATTAAGAATCGGTGAACAAAAATCAATCTAAAAGACTATGTTGAGAAAATTAGAGCTATTTTAATATATTATTGTTGTTTGGTTTATTTTTACATTTTATCTTGAGCCTTTTAAGGTGCAATTTAAGTTTTTATTTGAGTGTAAGAGTCATTAAATTGCTTTAGTTCAGAGATATAGGAAATGTAGGGTGATGTTAATCAATAACACAAAGGTCGGCTTTTATCGGAGAGCCGCTCAATAAGCTGTTAGGTGTTTAATTCGCCCGATACCTAGAGCATTTCTTTATTTGGGCGAACAAAAGGTAACAGTATGACAAAATTAATTGGCATTATTTCGATTATCAGTTTGTGGCTATCAGCTAGTGTTTTCGCTGCGGATGCGCAGCACTGTGTATTACTCGACGATAGCTGGGGAAATAGCTGTGGCTCTCCAGACTCATTGCAAATTAAAGTAAAGAACGGTTGCTCGCAAACGATTTATGTGAAGATGTGCATAGAAAAGAAAGATGGGAAATGGAGTTGTGGTAGTGATTCTTCGCTTGCCCCAGGTAGAACAAATACCGGTTTTTACACATGTCATGCAACAAGTCGGTACAAGTGGTCTGCGTGCACTGGTGGCTATAAAGAGTGTGGATTTAAGAACCTGTAACATCTAAATAACCTTAAACCCCGTTTGCTTGGTGGTCAAAATAAGGTTTATAAAGGTGCCCACGCGGTTACCGTCTTGGTAGCCGTGTATACAAAATTGTCTGCGTCAATCATGACTTAAAGTAATTTCGTGAGGTCAGGGTAAACTTTTATAAACAATTCAAAACTTGTGCCTTAAGCTAAATTCTATCTAAAATTAGTCAGAAGTCATGACTGGAATTACTCAAATCAAACCTGAAATTGAGGCACTTGAATCCTTTACACAAAAGAACACGTTAACTTATCATTGCCTGTCACATACATCTTAGCCACACACATTTTAGCCAAAACTAAAAAACACAACAAACACTTGGAGCCCAGCTCAACAGCTCTGCTGGGACGACAAGAAGTGGCTTAGTAAGTTTACTATCATCTAAGATTAAGCCTGAAAAACATTACTGCTTGTTATAACTCACCCGATAAATTGCATTGGCAAAGTCATCTGATATTAAGATTGAGCCGTCAGTAAGGGTCATCACATCCACTGGGCGGCCCCAGCTTTGCTCACCCTCAAGCCATCCGGTAGCGAAGGGGTTGTAGGCAATGACTTTATTGTCTTTAAGCTCAACCTGCATAACACGATAGCCGACTTTGTTAGTGCGGTTCCACGAGCCATGTTGGGCAATTAAGATTGATTGCTGAAAAGCTGAAGGGAATTGACTACCTTGATAAAACTCCATGCCTAATGCCGCAACATGAGCGCCTAACGTTAATACCGGAGGCGTGTTGAGTTTAGCTATTTTGGCGTTTGTGAAATCAGGATCATTAATGTTTGTGTTGTGCACATAGGGAAAACCAAAATGTTGCCCAATTTGAGTAGCATGATTAAGCTCATCGTCGGGTAAATCGTCGCCCATCATGTCGCGGCCGTTGTCGGTAAACCATAGCTCGCCCGTAACGGGATGAAAATCAAACCCAACACTATTACGCACACCTTTAGCCACAATCGTGGTTTGTTTAGTGTCGACATTGAGTTTTAAGATGGACGCAAAAGGTAAATCACTTTCACATACATTGCAGGGTGCGCCTACGGGAATATATAAGTGTCCATCTGGCCCAAAGGCAATAAATTTCCAGCCGTGATGGGCTTTGCTGGGCAGTTTATCGAAAACTAATTCGGGTTTCGCAATAATGGGTAGTGATGCCTCAATAGCTGGGTAACGCCAGATCTTATCCACTTCAGCGACATATAGGCTACCGTTATGATAAGCAAGTCCGGATGGCATAAACAAATCTTTCGCAATAATGATTTTTTTATCGGCTTTAAAGTCATTATCATTGTCTATAAGCGCATAAACCTTGCCTGCTTTGCGACTGCCTACAAAAACAGTTCCGTTTTCACCAAGGGCCATCTGTCTCGCATTCTCTACATTCTCGGCATATAGATCAATGGTAAATCCTGCAGGTAATTGAATTTTATCAAGAGGCAAAGCCATCGTTGAGCCGATAAACACCAGATTACAGGTTAGGGCAGTAAATAATGTGGCTATTTTCATAATGGCGTGCTCCTATTTATTGACTCACTTGTACGACGTTTTTTTACCAATCTTTGATTATCTCTTTGACTATGGCTGCGGTGTTTTCAGGCTGTTCTAATGGGAACATATGGCCGCCCTTTGGCAATGCGATTAATTCAATATTATTGAGCTTGGCAAAACGATAAAAATGTTTAATCGGAAAGATTGTGGTGTTTTCACCGTAAATCAGTTTTGCAGGTACGGTTAACTTGTTTTTGTACTTAGCAAGATTAGTCGGTAAATGCCTAAAAATATCCGCTTCTACGGCTGGAGAGAAGGTCAGCTCTAATCGTTGATTTCGTCGTATCGCTCCCGAATGTACATAGTCTTGTAGGCAGCGGCGATCAAAGTTTTTAAACAAAGCCTTCTGTGAAAAATATTCAACCAAATTGGTGTTTTCTGGCCATTGGTTCTGCCGTGTTTTTGCTTTACCGGCAGGGGAAAGTTTATCAATATAAGGCGTACGCTTAATAACACGCAATAAATGCGAAAACGCGCCGGTGACAACGGGTGGATCTAACATCACTAATCCACGAAACAACTCTGGGTGTTGGCAGGCGGCAATAAATGAAATAACGCCACCAAATGAGTGCCCAACACAAATCACTGGTTCATTTTGTTTTTTAATAAATTCAATTAATTCAGTGACAAGGTGTTGCCAGTTGTTGTGTATGGGGTACCGCGCATTATGGCCAAATTGATTGTGGGCAACAGTGCGATAGTCGTTTTCAAATTCAGTAAGCAATGTTTTATAGCTTCCCGCTGGAAAGCCGTTTGCATGCACAAGATTAATTAAGGGTTTTGTCATTGTTTGCTCTACAGAGTTAGCGATATTGTCGATTAAATTTATTCACTTATAAAACGAATTAATTGGCAATCGCACAATAATATCCCATGCTTAAAATATTTTTGTTGGATCAATTTGAAGCAGCTCAGCAAATTGCGGTTCGCGCTTTTGTGCTTTGGCTGTAAAGATTTCCATCATGTCGTTTTGTGGTTGAAACATGCCACTTTGCCACACCGACATATAATTTAAACTGTCGGCGACACTGTGATCACGGGCATAGTTAATCATTTCTTTACAACCCGCGACAGCTAAGGGCGAGCGGGCGGCCATTTCTGCTGCGATGCCTAAAACAGCACTAAGCATTGACCCATGGTCGTCATACACTTGATTAACTAAACCGGCTTGCTTGGCTTCTGCCGCAGGCATTCTGCGACCCGTGTAGGCGAGTTCTTTTACTAAGCCAATAGAGATAAGCTTTGGTAAACGTTGTAATGTGCCCACATCGGCGGTCATACCGAGTTTGGTTTCTTCTATGCTAAAAAACGCGTCGCTGGTGCAATAACGGCAATCGGCTGCAGTGACCATATCAACGGCGCCACCAATGCAGCCACCTTGTATGGCCACAAGTACCGGCATGCGGACTGTTTCAAGGACATTAAAGCAATCTTGTAATTTAAGAACTAATCGGCGTAATTGCTCGTGTTTACGGCCTAATTCGATATTGTCATCATTGTTGTTTGCACTAAACACGGCTAAATCCATCCCGGCGCTAAAATGCTTGCCAGTTGATGAGATCACAATGGCACGAGCCGCAGATTGATGGTTAATCTCCTGAATGACGCTTGGAAATTCATGCCAAAAGTCGACATTCATTGAGTTAAGTTCATCTGGTCGATTAAGCACGATATGGGCGACTTTATTGTTAATCTCAACGGTAAGAGTGTTATAGCTTTCCTGTAGACTCATGGTGATATCCTTATACTATTTTCGTTGTTAATGCGTCATGTTCTATTGCAGCATCTAAGGCTGCTAGAATGTGCTGACGTTCTTTTAATTTTGTCCCGTGATGGGCTTTCATATTCAGTTGTTGCATTTGGCTTGCTACTGCATGTGCGCTTTTCATGAGTTGCTCAGGGGCGACAACGAGATCTAGAAAGCCTGCGTTTATAGCGGCTTCTGGGCTAAAAAGCTCAGCATTAATGACCGCGCGCGAGAGGTAATTAATAGGAATTCGATTACGCGCAATTTCAATACCAGCCTGGTGCATTGTCATGCCGATGGCCACTTCGTTTAACCCAATTTTAAACGTGCCACTGCAGCCGATGCGATAATCACAGCTCAATAATAAAAAGGCACCTTTAGCAATAGCATGACCACTGCACACTCCAATAATGGGAGTGGCGAAGGCCAGCATTCTGCGAGATAACGTTGAGCCTGCAGTGACCAGTGCCATTGCCTCTTCTGGGCTTTTTTTCATGGTGTTTAAATCGTATCCGCCTGAAAACATCCCAGGCTGTCCTGTGAGTATCACCACAGCATTTTGTTGCTCTGCATCATCTAGCGCGAGATTTAATTGGGTAATGACCTCCGGCGATATGGCATTCACTTTGCCATTATTTAAGCTGATGATATGAACATTATTTTCTATCGCTATATCGATTAATTTCATGTTGCACCTAATGGGTTTGTTTATTGTTGTTAGTTTTTAACCACGGAACGAGTTAACTGCCTCGCTTTTACATACTTAGCGTTCAACATACCGACTAAAATACCCGCAGTAAATAGCATGGTTAGCGTGTAAATAGCCGGAGTGAATGACATTTTATAATTGGCGAGTAGGGTTAGTGCCATAAACATAGATAACGTACTGTTTTGCAGACCGACTTCGATAGTGATTGATGTTCGCTGCGCAAAATTAAGCCCGAAATATTTACTCGAATAGTAGCCTAAAAGCATGGTTGAAATATTAAGGATGACTGACACTGGTCCTGCTGCAATTAATGCAGGAATGACAATATCTTGTTGAATATACGTCAAAAAAATTATCAATAAGGTTAAAAATAAAATACCAAAACGTGACACATGCACCTGGGTGCTTTCTGCTATCTTTGGGGCGTATCGTCTCACTAACATGCCTAGTGCAATAGGGACTATAGTCAGTTTCATCAGGCTTATCATGGTGGCGATAATGGGTAACTGAAATTCACTGCCTTCACCCATAAAGTGAATAAGGGAGTAATTGAGCACCACTGGTATTGTGAACACAGTAATTAAACTGGCTACAGCGGTCATAGTGACCGATAAGGCCACGTCGGCTTTAGCCAAGTGTGAAAACATATTGGACGTTGTGCCACCGGGGCACAATACCAATAACATCACTCCAACGGCGTATTCAGGTTCTAACGGCATAATATTGGCCAATGCAAACCCAATGATAGGGAGCAGTAATAATTGGTTGGTTAAGCCAATGGCCACCGCTTTAGGATATTTAACGACTCGCTTAAAATCGTTAACCACTAACGATAAACCCATTCCCATCATAATCAAAAAAATACATATAGGAATCACTTGTGTATTGACTAACGTTATCAGTTCCATGTTGTCCATAATAACCTCGAGTAAACCTTGTTTAGTTAAAGAAACATCCGTTCATACACGTAATTCATGACTTGTTAGGTAAGATTATCTGACCGATAGACGCCTCTGCGCTGCCAGCCAGTACGCTTTGATAAACATCATTTAGATTATCAAGTTGGTGGGTGTGTTTAATTGAAATTACGCTTTTACAAAAAGCGATATATTGTAATAAAGCCAGACTCATTTGCTTCATGGTTTCGCCAGCGCCCCAATCTAGAGTGCGCTTTTTCAGCTGTGTTGGTGCAAAAAAGAAGGTAGGGGTTGCGCCTGGAAGTTCAGTGCTTTGAGCGGTTTGGTCGAGCTCAATGTCATGATGTTGTGTCGCGCCGATGCGACAGGAGTATTTAAGCTTATCTGCAAAATGATGATGTATTGCAGCTAAAATGGTTTTGCCACCTGCCATATCCACCAGTATTGAGCTGACATTATTTGCTAGGTCTTGGATGCGTTGATAACTGATGACTTTGTCATAGCAATTGAGCCTTTCTACAAATGCTATGTTGGCCTCCGAAGTTATGCCTATCGCGGGGCGATCACCCCGTTGCTTAATGTTAAAGGCGAGGGCAATACTGGTTTTACTTGATGCACTGGTGATGAGATATTGTTCGGCATCAAAATACTGGTTATCGCACATAAAATCATCAACTAACCATGAGGTGGTAAATAATCCTCTAAGTAAAATGTCGTAATCTTCGTTTTGTGGTTGATAAAATGGATTGGCACTAACACGGTCAAACTTACTGTATACCGGTGACAAAACTTCTCTGCATGGGCTGATATCGCTAAAGCCTCCCTGATTAACTTGGCCAGCTAAAACGATGAAATGCGTTGCCATAGGCATAAAGCCCCATACTCTTTCGCCGATTAATACTTGGTCATGTTTTGATGCGATAACTTCTGCATAGCCCATGACGGGTAAACGTCCCCAATGTTGTGGTTTGCTTGATGGAAAAAAATGCCAGTAACCCAATGCATCACCGGTAATACCATAGCTAATGTTATTTGCTGTGAGTGCAAACTTGTCTATCCGCAAAAGCACTTCGTTATGGGCTAAGGGGGCTGATACCGATAAGTCGATGATCCGAGTTGTGCTTAAATTATGTTTTTCGACTTCAAATACGCATGCTCGGATTTGATTTTGTTCAATCTCTGTCATAACACACCTTTATGGTTATTATTTTGATGGGTTTATAAATTCATTGATTGCTTGATTCACTTCATCGGGGCGTTCGTGTTGGATCCAGTGACTGGTATTGGGAAATCGTTTGATAGTGCAATGTGCTACGTAATCGAGTAATCCATCGAGGTTTTCATTAACGAATGCCAAATCTTGCTCGCCCCAAAGCACCAGCGTAGGTATGTTTAGTCGAATATTGGGGATTTTGATTTCACTCGTGGGCTTAACTTGAGTTGCACTGGTTGAGTGATGTTCACTTTGCTTATGAGCGGTTTCTTTCTCCGCCAGTTGTGGCATTGCACGATAATATTGCAGCATGCCATTAATCGCGCCCGGTTGCTGCCAAACATGGCGATATGTGTCGATGATCTCAGGGGTAAAAAATGCACTCGTTTGACACTGAAAAATATTATCAGTGAGATAACGGTAATGATGTTGAGTTAATAATCGTTCACCATCGCTGCCTATAAGTTCATGAATATAATTACTTTTACTCCGTTGGCGAGGGTTGTTGATCATTTCGCGAGTAAAAGTACTGGGATGAGCGGCATTTAGTATGATCAATTGCTGTAAAAGATGTGGTTTAAACGCTGCTAATGGCCATGCGATGGCGCCACCCCAATCATGCGCCACCAACGTAACAGGATGGTCTGGACTTAATGCAGTAATGAATTTACTGATAATATTAATCAGATTAGGCAGGGCATAAAAGTCAATATTTTGAGGCTTTTCGCTGAGATTGTACCCCGGTAAGTCAGGTGCAATAACCCGATATTGTTTGGCAAAAAACGCGAGTTGTTTATTCCATGTTCCCCAAAACTCTGGGAATCCATGTAAAAAAACAATCGTTTCTATCGATGGTTGAACGGTCTGAGGGCCTGACTCAACATAATGAATATTGATATCATCGATTAGTATATGGTTATGTGTGAGTGTCATATGCAATCTCAATGTTAAAACCAATTAGCGTTAAGTCAGCTCAAATCGCAGTTGTTTAGTCAAAAAATGTTACTGCAGTCTCTAAGGTTTCACGTTCAGTACGGGTACGGTTAACAGCGGCGTTATCATCGGCATAGCCAAAAGACATACCAAATAAAATGCCACGCTCATCGGGTAAACCTAAGATTTCACGAACCGGATCGGGAAATTGCCCTAATGCACCTTGCATACAATTTGCCACGCCATGTTCTGCCATCACTAATGATAAGGTTTGCGCATAAATGCCTAAATCGACCGCACCCATAATGTCCAGGTACTTATCCATAGTAAAAAATACCGCATGGGGCGCATCAAAAAACTGCCAGTTACGTACCATGGCCATTTGACGGGCTTTTTTGTCTTCTCGGGTAATACCCACTGAGCTGTATAGTGCATTTGCAGAACCAAATTGACGTTCACGGTGTACACTTTGATATTGCGGTAACCAATTAAAGTCAGGATTGGGGGTTGCACCGCTCATTAACGTTTCAATAAATTTTGCCTTTAATTTATCTTTCGTCGCACCTGAAACCACACAAGATTGCCAAGGTTGTACGTTACAGTTTGAGGGTGATAACTGAGCACTGGAAAAAATCTGTTTTAAAACATTTTCTGGTACAGGCTTGGGTTGAAATGCACGAACGGAATAACGATTTTGTAAAATAGATTCTATAGACATAGTGACAACTCTTATTGTAATTAATCATGTGGTTGATAGTGTAATTCTGTGTACTAATATTGCTTGTTGTTCAACATCTGCGGCATCAGAAATTGCTGATACCGCAGAACATTTTTTAAACATGGAGCTAATTAAAATTGATAAGCAATATTGGCTCCAAAGGTACGGGGTTGATTTGGATAACCATTAAAGCTACCTGCTTGAATAGGCGGTGGAAAAGCCGACAACAAATACTCGTCATTGGTTAAATTACGTACCCACAGTTGCACACTCACGCCATTGTCAAATGCTAGGCCAGTGCTCGCGTTTACGGTATTGACTTCGCGCGTTAATGACTCAGGTGTGTTTTCTGCTACTTTGACGTCGCTTTCATATAAATAATCAGCACGTAGGTAACCATCTGCGCCGTTAAATACCTCAAAGTTATACACCACACCGGCAGAAATACTCACTTCGTGAATGCCTGCTGGTTGTTCACCGGATAAATCAACCGGCCCCTCTAAACCCGATGCCCCTTCAAACGAATCATAAACGGGATCAAGGAAGGTGCCTGCTAAGGTGAATGACCAATCGTCGCTGAGGTTATAGTTGGAGTCGAATTCAAAGCCTTGGGTACTTTGCTTACCCGCATTCGCTAACACATAGCCGGTGCCGATAAAGATTGATGATTGAAAGCCCTCAATGGTTTGGTCAAATAAGGTAGCGTTAAAGGAGCCATTTTCAAATTGGGTTTTAATACCAATCTCATACACCATAGCTTCTTCAGGCGATGCATAACGGCCACCGTACACCTGGTTTGGCTCTTCTATCCCCGCCGTAGTTAATGCCGCTTGATCTGCCGCAAATGGGCTAGAGTATCGCGATAAGTTCCACGATGAAGCCTTAAACCCTGTTGCGGCAGTAGCAAACACGTTAATGTTGTCGTTAATTTCGTAAGATAAACGCAACGACCAAGTGGTTTTACTGTCATCGGTTTTATTGTTTTCAACGCCATTGGGTAGGCCTAACATGGGTGGCAAAAATTGTAAGCTTTGTAAGGTAGGCACTGCTGGCGCTAATGTGGGGATACTGCCAATAGGTACCCCAAATAACGTTGGCTCGGTGGCTAAATCTAACGACGAGAATACGTCGGTATTATTTTGCGCAATGGTCACTTCTTTTTGATCATTGGTGTAACTGACCCCAAATATGGCAGTAAATTGATCATTGATGTGGTAATCAAAGCTGGCAAATAATGAATAGGCGTCATTTTCTTGCTCAAAGTCTGAACTGACAGCCGATGTATTAGAGAAAAAGGTGCCTGGATCCAATCCATATACTCCTTCAACACCACCGAGTAGGCCCGGAGCTCCACCCGCAGCCATTAACACATCAAAATAGTTACGGATGTCATTGCCGTAATATAAGGTGTCGCCAGTGGTGACTTCTTCATGAAATAAGTATGCACCAAACATCCATTCAAGCTTCTGCTCACCTGTAGAGGTTAAGCGAAACTCTTGGGTGATGGTGTCTATGTCGGTGTAACCGCCTTCAGTCAAGATGTCTAATGTGGTGTAATCTACATCATTCATAAAATCAGATTCGTTATTACGTATCGCACTGATTGAGGTGAATGAGTAACCGTCAAAATCAACATCAAGTTGCAGCGACACGCCACCGTCTTTCACCTTGTTGATGGGGTCAGAATTGAGGGTAGATTGATAAGCAAATGAACTGGTTTCATCCAAATCCATCCCACCCAGTGCTCGAACTGCGGCAGTTGTTGGGCCATTTATTGAGTTTTCGACGGTACAACATGCTTCTTCAATTTCACTGTAGTCTGCAATGAGACGAAATTTGACATCTTCAGTCGGTTCAAAAAGGGCTTGGCCGCGCACGTTCCAACGATCTTTGTCGTTAACATCTTCTAAACCAGAAACCGATTCTGTGTAGCCATCGCGAGTATTGAATCCACCCGATACACTAAAGGCCCAATTGTCATTAATGCCATTGGTGTAATAGCCTTTCATCACTTGTTGATTGTAATTACCGATGCCGGCTTCAATTTTGCCATGTTCATAATAAGAAGGTTCACGCGTGGTCACACTAATGACGCCTGCTGATGCATTTTTACCGAATAAGGTACTTTGTGGGCCGCTCAATACTTCAATTTGTTGCAGCCTGGGTAAATCGCCAATTTGTGCGGCTGCACGTGAGCGGTAAACTCCATCAATAAATACCCCAACAGAGGGTTCAATACCGGTATTATTAGTGCCATTACCAAAACCCCGAATGGCAAAATTGGTATTGGTTGAACGTTGTAACGGTGTGACGCGTAAGGTGGGCACTAACGTTTGTAAATCATCGATGTCCATAACCTTTGCCTGCTCAATGGCTTTACTACTGACCACAGTGACTGCAACAGGAGACTCTTGTAATCCTTTAGGTCGTTTAGACGCGGTGACCATAATGCGTTCCATATCCTCATCTTGCTTTACCGCTTCTTCTTCGGCAGCGTTAACTGTTGAAGTCAGCACCCCAAAAACCGCAAGTGAAAGAATAGAGTATTTGAAAATCTGTGACTTATTATTCATTTATTTCCCCAGATAAAGACTAATCGTTATTAAACAAGCTAACTAATACGTTGAATTACCAAAGAGATATACGACGCTTAAGCGTTCTTGTTTGTGATGTATAAATATCGATCTTTGTAAAACAGCTTTATTCAATAACAACAAGGGGGAACCTTCAGGTAGTAACTTTCTTAACCCAAATTTACCTGAAAATACGAAATTACCACTTATAGTGAACAATTAACCGCAAATTCATGCTAGGACGAGTCGCAACATTAAACAAATCAATTATTTTAATAAGCTACTATTCATTTAAAGAATAACGTGTCAGTAAATAAGTGTTTTTACTCAAATTTTACGTCAAAGAGGCATTGTGAGTTGTCTTAACGCTGCAAGTAAGGTTAATTTAAGTAAGTGACTCTAGTCCTTACTAAGCCTCAACTATAGATTTCGCGAATGTGAACATATAATTAATATGCATTTGGATAATATTTACAGTTCACTTAGCATCAAGGTTAACCTTTATAGTTGGTTAGTTTGATCAACTCATTTATATGCAATTGGACTGATAAATACTTGGAGAGCAACAATGCCTGAATACAAAGCCCCCATCCGTGATGTTAAGTTTGTGATGCAAGAATTGCTCGAGTGTGAGGCGCACTATCAACATTTAGGTTATCAAGATGCCACGCTTGATATGGTTGATGCCATTATCGGCGAAGCAGCAAAATTAACTGAAGAAGTGGTCGCGCCACTAAACCAAATCGGCGATCAACAAGGATGTACATGGAAGGATGGGGTGGTCACCACACCTGATGGATTTAAAGAAGCCTATGCGCAGTATGTGGAAGGTGGATGGCCAACGTTATCACAATCTGAAGCATTTGGTGGTCAAGGCTTACCTCATTCGTTAAACATCAGTATTGCGGAATTATTCTCAAGTGCAAACCACAGTTTTGCAATGTACCCAGGCTTAAGCCACGGCGCATTAGCAACCATTGAAGCCCACGGCACCGAAGCCCAAAAGCAACAATTTATGCCAAACCTTGTTGACGGAAAATGGACCGGCACTATGTGTTTAACTGAGCCACATTGTGGTACTGACTTAGGCATGCTGCGCACCAAAGCTGAATTACAAACTGATGGCACTTATTCGTTAAGCGGTACTAAAATATTTATTTCCGCGGGAGAGCATGATTTATCAGACAACATTGTTCACATTGTTATTGCCCGAATTCCTGGCTCTCCAGAAGGTAATAAAGGCATTTCGTTATTTATCGTTCCTAAATTTAATGTGAATGAAGATGGCACAATTGCGGACCGTAATGGTGTCAATTGTGGCTCTATTGAACACAAAATGGGGATTAATGGTAACGCGACGTGTGTGATCAATTTTGATGGTGCAACTGGTCATCTGATTGGTGAGCCTAATCGCGGTTTAAAATGCATGTTTACCTTTATGAATGCAGCCCGAATTGGTGTAGCTAACGAAGGTGTTGCCGCCGCTGAAGCATCGTTCCAAGGTGCGCTTGCATACGCTAAGGATCGCCTACAAATGCGCTCCATTAGTGGCGTAAAGAATCCAAATGGCCCAGCCGATCCGATTATTGTACACCCAGATGTTCGTAGGATGCTTTTAACGCAAAAATCGATTGCAGAAGGTGGTCGTGCGTTAGTGTCTTACTTAGCGCAACTCGTTGATATTGGCCATGCAGAAAAAGATGAAACCGTAAAAGCCGATGCAGAAACTAAACTTGCATTACTTACACCAATTGCCAAAGCGTTTTTATCTGAGCTTGGTTTTGAATGTACTAGCCACGGCGTACAAGTGTTCGGTGGCCATGGCTTTATTAAAGAGTGGGGCATGGAGCAGCTGATGCGTGACACAAAAATCAGTTGCTTATATGAAGGTACAACCGGTATTCAGGCACTTGATTTGTTAGCCCGTAAAATCATTGGTACACAAGGCGAAGTGTTAAAGCCGTTTTCTAAAGATGTGACCGTATTTTGCCAGCAAAACATGGACAATCCTGCCATGGCTGAGTTTATTAAACCTATTATGGCCTATGCCAAAGAGTGGCATGAATTAACCGTACTGATTGGCGGTAAAGCCATGAAAAACCCTGATGAAATCGGCGGTGCGTCGGTTGACTACTTAATGTATGCAGGTTATGTCACCCTGGCTTTTTTCTGGGCAAAAATGGCAAAAGTAGCGCAAGATAAATTGGCCGCAGGAACTACCGAAACTGCGTTTTATGAAGCAAAAATCAAAACCGCACAATTCTATATGCAACGTATGTTACCCAGAGCAAAAGGTCATGCAGCCTGTATTCAAAATGGCGTAGATTCAATGATGGCGCTAGACAGTGAACATTTTGTATTTTAAACGTGTGCTGTAATAACAGATTGTAAATCGTTGCCGTCTCAATAAAATCGTAACGTGGATGCGTTGCGATTTTTTTTGACTCATTTTTAAAGAGGACGTAATGATTGTCGTTATTCAAAGGCAAAAAAAGCCCTGTTGTCTATTTGCTTATTACAAAGCAAGACAAAGGACTCATTGAGATTATATTGCAAAAGATGAGATACACTAACCTTGATAGGACAGGCCGTCTCTACAGAATAATTAATCGACAGCTAGCATAACGTTTGACGCTTTAACAATCGCGTATGTCGTCGAACCGACTTTCAAATCAAGTGATTTTACAGCTTGGTTAGTGATAATCGAAGCAATTCGCTCACCACCAGATAATTCAATTGTCACCTCAGAATTAACAGCACCCATTTCGATTGATTTAACCGTTCCTTTCAGCTGATTTCTAGCACTTATTTTCATGTGTTCTCCGTCTAAAATTTATGAATGAATAACCGTATTTCCAATACTGTAAATGATTGTAGTCATATTTATGATTGCAATATCTATTTAAATCACTGAAAAACAGCATCGGTCACATTTTTTATATCGTCATCTGTCGGTTGAACGCATTGACATAGCGACAAAATCCAAGGGTAAATCCTCATCAATTTGTGTCCACTAGAGCGTGCTAATTAATTGTGGCATCGTTTAAATTGACCAATTTAAAACGGTAGCTACAAAAGCTAATGATGCATTGCTAACAATATATTTTGTAACCAATTCGTTACTTTTCTTTAGCCCTTAACTCCGTTGTAGTGCTTACTTTTATGCTAATTCGGGTATAGTGAGACTTTATTTATCTATCAAAAAGGGACTTGGAACATGTCAGGCAAAGTGCTCAGTTCAATCATTCCGTTGATTGTGTTACTCCCAATGACGGCCGCTGCTGATTCTTGGGTTGATGTGAGTAATCAGTACACTAATAAACAAATCAAACTAACCAGTGAGTTTCAACCAGAAATGGCTAGCTCGATAGGCATTGTTGAAGCTGATGAACTGTGCAGCAACATTAGTCGGGCACAACAAGATAAGTATTTAACAACTCTTAAAGCCAGTAAAAAAACTTTGCTCGCTGCGCTTAACACCGAAACGTTACTGCCTGTACGTCAAGACCTGAATATTATTATTGATGATATTGATCAATCTATTGCTACCGCAGCGCTAGACGATAAATACATGTTGCCTTGGGTCGATGTGCCGTTGATTATCTTTCGAGGTGTATCAGCGTTATTAGATGGGCAAATGCCTGAAACACGTAAACAGGCGGCAATAACACGTTTAGCCTGTTACGTCGGCAAAACCGGTCAACCAGCGTTAACCCATCAAGCACAAACCTTATTTGAAGCTGCGTTAACCAATGACCAGCTTATCGGACCAACCAAAGAAGAAGTAGAGCAAGCACTGGGCAGAACGGATAAATTGCTTGAAGGATTACAGCAGTTATTTGCCGAGCATAACTTGTCTAAAGCCGAAACTGATTTAGCATTGCTAAACCAACAAATCACCGAATTTCGACAATGGGCACAAGCAACAGTTATCCCCCATACACGTAGCAACTATCGATTACCCGATGAAATCTATGCGTTAAAACTCAAAAATGTCGGTATCGATATTGATCCTAATTTATTGATTGAGCGTGCTAAAGCCAGTTATATGATCACCAAAGCCAATATGCAGGCTTTAGCTCCCTTGGTAGCGAAAAAGTTTGATATGCCATCAACTGACTATCGTGATGTCATTAAACTATTAAAAAAGAATTCGCTAGCAAATGACAAAATCGAAGATCATTACCGCCAAATTAACAGCAAACTAGAAACCATTATTAGTGAGCAACATGTGGTGGATTTACCGAAACGTAATATGATTATGCGCCTTGCGACAGATGCTGAGGCCGCTGGCAGCCCAGCACCGCATATGCAACCGCCACCGTTTATTGGCAACACTGGCGAGCAAGGTCAGTTTATTCTAACGACGGGTAACCCTGCGTTAACAGGTGACGCCGCCTATGATGACTTTAATTTTGATGCTGTAGCCTACACCTTAAGCGCTCATGAAGGACGCCCTGGCCATGAATTGCAATTTGCAGTAATGCTTGAGCAAGGAGTGTCATTAGCCCGAGTCTATTACGCGTTTAACAGTGTTAACGTTGAAGGCTGGGCACTGTACGCTGAAGCAGAAATGTTACCTTATTTACCAATAGAAGGTCAGTTGATTGCATTGCAACATCGATTATTACGCAATGCTCGAGCAATGTTAGACCCCATGTTAAACTTAGGTTTAACCACTAAAGAGCAAGCTTATCATTTGTTAAGTGAAGATGTGGTGTTTTCAAAAGCGGCTGTAAAACAAGAAGTTGATCGTTATACCATGCGTATGCCAGGTCAAGCTGGCAGCTACTTTTATGGTTTATCTCGATTACTTGAGATCAGAGCGGATGTTGAATTAGCCCTCGGTGACAAATTTGATCGTCTAGCCTTCAATAACTTTGTATTAGAACAAGGCTTAATTCCTCCTAAGCTCATGGCTGAAGCGGTCAAAGCGCGTTTTATTACGCCAGTGAAAAATACCCACTAAGTCATTATTGCTTGACCTTAATGAAACATCCCATTCAATCTGATTTGAATGGGATGTTTCATTATGAGTGCATCTAAAAATATCCTGTATTATTTTTAGCGTAAGGCAGACGGGCTAATTTAGTCGTTATGTGATAACTATCAAGTCCAGTAATCGCCACTGTGTCTAATGCCTGTAAATCAATAAAACCATCATCTTCAACGGCGTTATCATCAACATATATATCACTGATTTCACCTATCACTAATTCGGTCCCATTCACGGCTAAATGTTGATGTTCTACAAACTTAACGGAATACTTAAGTCGACTTTGTTTGACAAAAGGCGCGTGAAAATCCGATAAGTATTCAGCAGTTAACCCTGTGGCAGCAAACTCTGATTCATCTCTGTCATAACGAGCCGAAGTTTGGTGGGCTTGAGAATAAATAGACTGATTAACCTGGTTTATGGTGTAAAATCCCGTTTTTAAAATATTCTCAAACGTGTGCCGTGCCACACTATGAGGTCGTATTATCATGCCCACCAGTGGTGGGTTAGCGCCCAAGTGGAACACCGAACTCACTATAGCCAAGTTGGTGTGGCCCTGATCATCTTGCGTACCGATGAGATTGGCGCTCTTAAATCCCGACAACGAATTAATAAAATGTGCACGCGTGCGTGTGTCGAGTGCGCCAATGTGGGCTTGAGTATAATGCATTTGGGATCCTTCGTAATGACCTAATCAAACTGATGTTGTCTCAACAGCTAAAACAGCGTTAAATTGTATTAAAGCAGTCATTACGTTACAGGGTATTGAATGGATCGATTAAATTGCTAATCAATCAATACATTATACTCATCTAGCGTGGTATGGCCTCGAGAGGCCAAAAAACTTAACAATGCCACTGGGCTGCGATTTAATAATCGCTCAATAGGAAAATCGACCGCGGAAATAACTTCTAATGATTTGTCAAAATCACCTAGGCTAAATGCCACATGAGAGTCTGACCCCATCACTAATAATCCACCAGCGTGTTTTACGGCTTCTGCTATTGCAGTGCAATTGATTAAGCTGCCTTTTCTTGAGTTTAAAAATGATGAGTTGTTAATTTCTAATGCCACGTTATGTTTAGCCGCAGCTTGGGCTACACGTTCAATATCAATAGGGTAGGCAGGATTACCTGGATGGCTGATAATATCGACATTGCCACTTTCAATACAATTAATTAATGCTTGTGTATGCGCTTCTCGCGTAGCAGGAGCAAAAACAGGCTCATGAAAACCCGCTAAGACAATATCGAGCTGCTGTAAGTAATCACCATAAAAATCAATCTCGCCAGATATATTTTTAATATTAGCTTCAATGCCACGCAGCATACCAACTCCATCAACCACTCTTGGTAACACACGCATATTCACAAAATGCCAAAAGTGGGGCGCATCAGCCATATCTGGGCCATGATCGGTTATCGCAAACAATTTTATCCCTTTGCTTTTGGCCACCGAAAAGTAATCATGAACTGTGCTGTAAGCGTGAGTTGAAGCGATGGTATGAGTGTGAATATCTACAAGAAAAGCCATGAAAATCTCACTTAGTGAGCGATTAGAATATTAATTAGTCTACTATGTTACTCAGTTCAGCTCTATGAATTATCGGCAAATTCTCCATTAGTGGCATGTCGATTACAAAAACAAAATAAGTATGAGTTTAATGTCAAATATTATTATGCCAACATGTTTGGCACGAAATGGGCACAAAATTGCAAAACGCACTTTTATGACGTCACAGTAACAAATTTTGATTGCGTGATTAAAGCTTCACTAAGCGGTGGGCTGGGGTAGGGTGTGTTTGAAAATTTCTGCAGCATTCGTGATTAAGGAACGAATTATTTTGTTTAGGCACAAACGTAAACTAAATATAAATTCAGGATTATTTGTAATCTGATGTTTTTCAAGGAATTAAAGCAATAAATGGTACACCCGAGTGGACTCGAACCACCGACCCCTACCATGTCAAGGTAGTGCTCTAACCAACTGAGCTACGGGTGTATTGTTTGAATTTCAATGTTTAGACTCTTTGAAAAGAGTGGTACACCCGAGTGGACTCGAACCACCGACCCCTACCATGTCAAGGTAGTGCTCTAACCAGCTGAGCTACGGGTGTATTGTTTACTTTTTAATAAAATCTGACTGTTTAGACTCTATCAGAAGAGTGGTATACTCGAGTGGACTGCTTTTTACATCGAGAATACCGACCCCTACCACAGCTTATCAAATGAGTAGGTAGTGCTACTCTTTTTTACCAGCTGAGCTACGGGTGTAATGCTTAACATCAACATAGATTATGTTTTGTTTCAAAGCGGTCGCTATAGTAAGTGGGATAGGTGGTTGCTTGCAAGCAAAAAAAGCATTTTTATGACTAAATGGTGATTTGCTGTGCAACTTGATTCAAGGTTAAGCAATCTGTTAGCAATATACCTTGTAAAACAGCCACATTAACCCTTTAATTGAAATTTAATACCATGCTTTTGAATATACTTTAATCGAATAGCAAACAGTATAGCTGCGACAGTTAATCCAGCGATGAGCCCAATCCAAAACCCTTTAGCACCTAATGGATCACCGAATAAGTTGGTATAACCTAATAAATACCCCGCAGTCATACCTATACCCCAATATGAAAAAAGCGTGATGTAAAATGCGCTACGGGTGTCTTTATAACCTCGTAATGCACCAGCTGCAACAACTTGGACCGAGTCTGATATTTGATAAAAAGCAGCTAACATCATTAAGCTGCCTGCAAGTTTAACCACTTCAGGGTTGTCGTTATAGAGTAGAGCGATTTCGTGTCTAAAGGTAACCGTTAAGAATGCTGTACAAACCGCTAATACTAACGATAGTCCCAATCCTACTTTTGATACTAATGCAGCAACCTCTGGTTGATCGCGGCCAAGGTAGTAACCAATACGAATTGAAACCGCTATACCAATAGATAACGGCAACATAAAGACGATGGAGGAAAAGTTAAGGGCAATTTGATGACTCGCCACCACGGTAGCACCTAACGGTGCTAAAAATAATGCGATGATGGCAAATAAACTGACCTCAAAAAATATTGACAGCGCAATTGGCATACCTAATTTTATCATTGACCACATACTGGATAAATGTGGACGGTAGAATTGACTAAATGGCTTAAGTTCTTTAAATGTCTTATCGACTAACATATAGACAATCATTGCGAATAACATTGCCCAAAATACAATTGCTGTAGCTACGCCGCATCCCGCGCCCCCCATTGCTGGGATCCCAAATCCGCCATAAATAAAGACATAGTTAGCAGGAATATTAACGGCTAAACCAATAAACCCAATTACCATTGTAGGCATGGTGTATGAAATCCCCTCACTACAGCCCCGCAAAACCTGGTAAAGAACAAAGGCTGGAGCACCCCACAATATTGCGTCGATATAACCCACGGTGAGAGATTGTAACTGCGGCTCTAAATCCATTAAGTCGAGTAAATAAGTAGAAGATGAGAGAAAGATCATCACCCCAATCGCACCAATTATGGCAATATAGCTGGCTTGAAAAAGTAATGAAGGAATGACTTGTTGGTTATTTGCACCATGATGCTGTGAAAACACCGGTGTAAACGACATCAATAACCCTTGAACAAATAATATAGCAGGTAACCATAAACTAGTACCTACAGCCACAGCGGCCATATCAACGGCACTAACACGACCCGCCATAACGGTATCAATAAACCCCATCATGGTTTGTGTCACTTGTGCAATAAGTACCGGAAGCGCTAATTTTATTAAGCGCTTAATTTGAAAACCTGTATTATTCATTAAAAAGCCTATAACGGAACAAAAATATGTTTACTGGTATCGTACAAGCCACTTGCGAAGTGGTTTCTATTCAAAAGCAAGCGGGTCTTAAAACATTTGAAGTCAAGATGACACCAGAATTGACACAGGGATTAGTGACGGGAGCAAGTGTTGCTAATAATGGCGTTTGCCTGACCGTCACCAAGGTGCTAAATGATAAAGTTTTCTTTGATGTAATGGAAGAAACATTAACGTTAACCAATCTTGGCAAAATTAGTGTTGGCGATGCGGTAAACATTGAACGTTCATTAACATTTGGTACTGAAATCGGTGGTCATATTCTATCTGGACATGTCCATACTCAAGCCACTGTAAAAACAGTCAGTCATACGGCCGAGCATTACAATATTGAATTAAACGTCGACCCTCGATGGATGAATTACATTTTTTATAAAGGCTTTGTCGGTATCAACGGCTGTAGTTTGACAGTAGGTAAGGTCAGTGAAGATGGCTTTATACTGCATTTAATTCCTGAAACATTAAAGTTAACTAACTTAAGCCATTACAAAGCCGGTGATAAAATCAATATTGAAATCGACAGTCAAACACAAGTTATCGTTGACACTGTAGAGCGCATACTGGCGAAAAAACAGTTACTCAATAACTAGTGCTTATTGAATAAACGGTTTGTATAGTGATTAACGCCTTTATTTTTTCAATAATGGCGTTAATTTTTCAAGAAGGTCACCTAATAGATTTGCTCATCATCAGAGTCGACATGCAGCTCAATCATCCGGCGATTATCATCTAAATGCATGCGAATATGGATGGGATTACAGCAGATTCTGCAATCATCATAATATTCTTGATCACCCGCGCTAGCATCTATGGTTACATGCTGATTATGCCCACAGTGAGGGCAACTAATTGTGCGTGATAATAATCTCATATAACTATCTCCCACAGAGGTATCGATAATCACATTATAGTGAGGATTTTGGAATGTGGATCGACCATAAGGTTGATTTGCTATGAGGTGAAATAAATGGGTTTAATTATTTATTTTTTTCAAAAAATAACATGAACACCTTTAAAGCAAAGGGTTTTGACATCAAATTATTTCAATCAATACCGTGATGTTGTCAGCTTGCTACCCAGTTTATCGTTTCGCTGCAGTCTAATTATCTGTAAATTATTGAATTTTTTTATGGCTTATTTTGGGGAGTTATTGACAAAAGAACTTCTTTTTAATCTTTTGTTATAAATATATTCCATATTGACCTTTGTATGGTTGCGCCACAAAGCGCTTATCACATAGAATAACCGCCTACGTTTCTGGGTAACTAAGACTCCTGTACTGTCTTGATTTCATTAACGTGTCATTCGTTCAACTGAACATACTTTATTACCATGTGGCCCTACGTGTGGGTCACCACTGGACAAGGACATTTCATGCCTATTATTACATTGCCTGATGGCAGCAAACGTGAGTTTGCCAATCCTGTATCAACTCTTGATGTTGCACTCGATATCGGTCCTGGTTTAGCCAAGGCTTGTATTGCTGGCCGTGTTAACGGTGAGCTTAAAGATGCAACAGACTTAATCACAGCAGATTCAGAGTTAGCTATCATTACGGCTAAAGACGACGAGGGTGTTGAAATCCTTCGCCATTCTTGTGCGCATTTATTAGGTCACGCGATCAAACAAATGTGGCCTGAAACAAAAATGGCTATTGGCCCTGTTATCGACAACGGTTTTTACTACGATATCGATTTAGAACACAAGTTAACTCAAGAAGATATTGAAGCGCTTGAAAAGCGTATGCAACAGTTAGCTAAGACCAACTACGACGTGATAAAAAAAGTCGTATCTTGGCAACAAGCGCGTGATGCATTCAGTGAGCGCGGTGAAGAATACAAAATCGCCATTTTAGACGAAAATATCAGTAAAGATGCTACCCCTGCATTATATCATCACGAAGAATATGTGGATATGTGCCGCGGACCGCACGTACCAAACATGCGTTTTTGCCAACACTTTAAATTAATGAGTGTAGCCGGCGCATATTGGCGTGGTAATTCTGATAACAAAATGCTGCAACGTATATACGGAACAGCATGGGCAGACAAAAAAGCACTCAAAACACACTTAGTGCGTTTAGAAGAAGCGGCAAAACGTGACCATCGTAAAATTGGTAAGCAACTTGACTTATATCATATGCAAGAAGAAGCACCTGGCATGGTGTTTTGGCATAACGATGGCTGGAGCTTATTCCTAGAGCTTGAAAAGTTTATCCGTCAAAAGCTAGGTCAATACACTTATCAAGAAGTGAAAGGCCCATTAATGATGGATCGTTCTTTATGGGAACGCTCAGGCCATTGGGACAAATACGCAGAAGCGATGTTCACAACAAGCAGTGAAAGTCGCGAATATGCGATTAAACCAATGAATTGCCCAGGCCACGTCCAGATATTTAACCAAGGATTAAAGTCTTACCGTGATTTACCATTACGTATGGCTGAATTTGGTTGTTGTCACCGTAATGAACCATCTGGTTCATTGCACGGTTTAATGCGCGTGCGCGGATTTACTCAAGATGATGCACACGTATTTTGTACTGATGACCAAGTACAGCAAGAGGTCAGTGCCTGTATTCAAATGGTATATGACACTTATGCTACGTTTGGTTTTGAAAACATCGTTGTAAAATTATCAACACGTCCAGAAAAGCGAATTGGTGATGATGCAATGTGGGACCGTGCAGAAGAAGCACTTAAGCAAGCATTAGCCGCAAATAATATCGAATTTGAGATATTACCAGGCGAAGGCGCGTTTTATGGCCCAAAAATCGAATTTACCTTACATGACTGTTTAGATCGTGCATGGCAGTGTGGTACAGTACAACTCGATTACGCATTACCTTCGCGTTTAGGTGCAACTTATGTTGCTGAAGACAACAGTCGCCAGACGCCAGTAATGATCCATCGTGCTATTTTAGGCTCGTTAGAACGCTTCTTAGGCATTTTGATAGAAGAATACGCAGGTAAATTCCCAACTTGGCTTGCTCCTATGCAAGTCGTTGTGATGAATATTACCGATAAACAAGCTGATTATGTTGAAGATATTGTAAAATTCTTCAAAGATCAGGGTATTCGAGCATCTTTTGACTTGAGGAATGAGAAAATAGGCTTTAAAATACGCGAACACACACTAAGACGTGTGCCTTATTTGTTGGTCGTTGGTGATCAAGAAATGGAAAATAAGGAAGTCGCGGTGCGTACACGTGATGGTATTGATTTAGGCAAGTTAAAATTAGAAGATTTCGCCTCGATGATACGTCAACAAATTTCGCTCCGTAGTCTCAAATTGTTGGAGGAATAGGTCATAAAGATCAAAAGAACAGCAGGGCGACAGCCAGCCCCTAATAGAATCAATGATGAAATCACTGGTGTACCTGAAGTCCGCTTATCGGGCTTGGACGGTGAAGCAATTGGTATCGTTAGCATTAAAGAAGCTCAGAGTATTGCAGATGAAGCAGGTGTTGATCTCGTAGAGATTAGCCCTAATGCTGAGCCTCCTGTCTGTCGCATAATGGACTACGGTAAGTTCCTTTTTGATAAAGCGAAAGCTCAAAAAGAACAAAAGAAGAAGCAGAAACAGGTTCAGGTTAAGGAAATAAAATTCCGTCCTGGCACTGATGAAAACGACTATCAGGTAAAACTACGCAACCTGATTCGTTTTCTAGAAGATGGGGACAAAGCGAAGATTACGCTGCGTTTCCGTGGTCGCGAAATGGCACACCAAAACCTAGGTATGGATCTTTTGAACCGTATCAAGGCTGATTTGGAAGAGTATGCGGTTGTCGAATCTTTCCCGAAAATGGAAGGTCGTCAAGCAATTATGGTGCTAGCACCTAAAAAGAAATAGTAGGGCAACCTAAAAGTAGCAAAAGTCTCTTGAGGCTTTTGCTCGCCTTACGTTTATTAACGTCCCAATGCGGAGTTTTAGAAATGCCTAAAATGAAAACAGACAAGGGTGTACAAAAGCGTTTTAAGAAAACCGCTAATGGTTTCAAGCGCAAACAAGCACACTTACGTCACATTTTGACCAAGAAGAGCACTAAGCGTAAGCGTCACTTACGTGCTAAATGTTTAGTTGCTAAGTCTGATGTGCCAGCCATTGCACGTCAACTACCATACGCTTAATTAAAGGAGAGATAAACAATGCCTAGAGTTAAGCGTGGTGTAACCGCTCGTGCTCGTCACAAGAAAGTACTTAAACTAGCTAAAGGTTATTATGGCGCTCGTAGCCGTACTTACCGTGTTGCTGTTCAAGCAGTAACTAAAGCTGGTCAATATGCTTACCGTGACCGTCGTCAGAAAAAACGTCAATTCCGTCAATTATGGATTGCACGTATTAATGCGGCTTCACGTCAAAATGGTCTGTCTTACAGCCGTTTCATCAACGGTCTGAAAAAGGCGTCTATCGAAATCGATCGTAAGATTTTGGCTGACATCGCTGTATTCGACAAAGTTGTATTTGCAACTTTAGTTGAAAAAGCAAAAGAAGCATTAACTAAGTAATTAGTGAAACGCTTTAGAAAAAGGAACCTTAGGGTTCCTTTTTTTATATTACCATTTCACTTGTTTATCGTCCTCGTCATTCCTCAATCATCACTCCAGCCCCCAAAGCAGCGTCAATATTGCAGATATTTAAATCGATTACGTGATTTTGTCTCAACAATCAAAAAACTCACTACTCAGCTTGCCCATAGAGTGGTATAACTAAGCAAAATTCGTCTCATCACCTTACTTAGGATAGTTGTAATGATCTTTTCTCAAGTCACTCTTGCTCCAGCAGACCCCATTTTAGGCTTAACAGATGCGTTTAAAGCCGATACTCGTGCTCATAAAGTCAATTTAGGCGTAGGTATTTACAAAGATGAAGCAGGGCAAACCCCTGTGTTATCGTCAGTTAAAAAAGCAGAAGCTATTCTACTTGAGACAGAAAAGAGCAAAAACTACCTAGGTATTGAAGGCGTTCAAGCATATAACCAAGTTGTTCAAGGTTTATTGTTTGGTGAAGACAGTAAAATCATTACCGATAAACGTGCAGCAACTGCACAAGCACCAGGCGGTACAGGTGCATTGCGTGTCGCCTCTGAATTTTTAGTGCGTAACACTCAATCAACTACCATTTGGGTGAGCAATCCAACTTGGGCTAATCATAATAATATTTTTGAAACCGCTGGCTTAACAGTTAAAGAATACCGTTATTATAAAGCTGAAACCCATGATATGGATTTTGAAGCCATGTTAGCGGATCTTGAACAAGCTCAAGCAGGTGATGTCGTTCTCCTTCACGGATGCTGCCATAATCCTACCGGTATTGATTTATCGTTAGCGCAATGGCAACAAGTGGCCCAAGTGTGTTTGGCTAAAGAGCTATTGCCATTATTTGACTTTGCTTATCAAGGCTTTGGTGCTGGTATTGATGAAGATGCTCAAGGTCTACGTGCAGTTGCTGCCGTGGTGCCTGAACTGTTAATTGCTAACTCATTTTCAAAAAACTTCGGTTTATACAATGAACGTATTGGCGCAGTGACTGTAGTAGCAGAAGATGCAGAATCCGCTACAAACAGTTTTAGTCAAATCAAAAAGACCATTCGTGCAAACTACTCTAATCCTCCTGCACATGGCGGTTTAATTGTCAGCACTATTTTGTCTGATGCAACATTACGTCAAGAGTGGGAGGCTGAATTGACTGAAATGCGTCAACGTATTGCAGAAATGCGTACGTTGTTTGTCGATAGTTTAAAAGCTGAAGGTGTAGAGCAAGACTTTAGCTTTATTTCACGCCAAAACGGTATGTTTAGTTTTTCAGGACTGAACAAACAGCAAGTTGCACGCTTAAAAGATGAGTTTGCAATTTATATCGTTGGTTCGGGCCGTATTAGCGTTGCTGGCTTAACTAAAAACAACATGCCAGCAGTATGTAAGGCCATCGCACAAGTACTGTAATATTGATGTGTTGACAAGCTCAACGCTCGATCTAAAAAGGCTGCTACTGCAGCCTTTTTTATTGTAGTCACACTCAATGTCGCATCAAACTAACTGCATTTGGGCAAATGTAACTGTGCTAATTGAAACTGGCAAACCTGTTCAATGGCGTCCGCTAATGCTTGTTTGTCGTGTAAACCTGGATGATGATCGCTAATAAGTGGAAATTGGTTAAACCTAACATCATGGCTGTAATGACTTGCGAGTTGAACCTTGATGCCATGTTGAATAACATCAGCGATAACATTTTTACCGATAACTTGGTTCAACCACACAATTTTATCTTCAATACTAAACGTACTGGCGGGAGAATATTCTGCGGTTAAATTATCAATTAAAATGACATGAGCATGGGCATTTCGAAGGCTATTAGCAATTTCAGGGAGTAATAATGGTGGCATGATGCTGGTTAAAAAACTACCAGGACCAAGAATGATTAATTGTGCTTGTTCAATGGCTGAGCAGGCTTCTGACGTTGCTTGAACTTGTGGCTCAAGCGTTAAAGCTATTGGGGCTTCTTTCATACCATCAACATTTAACTCTCCAAACACTCTATTACCGCAATGGCTAAGTGCGACTAGGTGAGTTGATGCTTCTGACATCGGAATAATTGAGGTTTCAATTTTTAACAGGCCGCGGATTAAATTAACAGCTTCAAGCGGACGCACACACAATTGGTCTAAAGCATGTAACACCACATTGCCAAGGTTATGTCCGGATAATTCATTGTTACCGGTAAAACGATGATCAAACAACATGCTACCTAATGATGGCCTATGAGCGAGGTGAGATAGGCAATTACGTAAATCCCCCCAAGCAATAGTTTGTTGATCTTGTCTGAGCCTGCCGGTTGACCCCCCATTATCTGTGGTTGCAACAATACCGGTTAACCGCGGGCCAAGCGAAGACAACGAAGCTAGTATTCGGCCTAAACCATGCCCGCCGCCAATGGCTACCACATGATTAATGTGCATTAATTTTTGATTCAACATGGGCTATCTCTCAAATCCTTGAGGTGTTGAATGGAAGATGCCATACCTATTATCAATAAGACTCTTTTACGTCGCTCAATTTTACCTGTTCCATGTCATTAATGTGTAATTAATTTTATGGATTCGTGACCCTTAAGTTATTCTATTCAATACCCTAAGGGCAATCCATTAGGGAATACTGCAATATCAGCTATTTATGGTTATAATCACATAGTTTTTTTAATGTTTTAGGTAATAGGTAGGTCAATTTGAAGATAGGCAATATTGGTCAAATTACATTTTCGTTAGGGTTAGCGATTTTTGCGTTATTGGCAATCAGATTATTTGTTATCCCACAAACACCACAAAACCCTGAAAAAAACATACTCGGTCAACTGCAAAATATTGACTTAGGAAAAATGCCAGACTTTACTGAAATCAATGACATACCAACTAAAAAGCTAACTTTCTTCAATTATTTACGGCCAGCGATTGAAGCGCAAAATCAAATCATCATACATGACCGTCAATTTGTTTTAGCAATACTTGAACAAATCGATAATGGTATTGGATTAAGTTCTGCAGATGAACAACGCTTACAATCCATTCTTGATAAATACCAATATGATGTAAAATCTTTTACACGCAAAACATTGAATCCTATACTCAAACGCATTGATATTATTCCGGTTAACATGGTGCTAGTGCAAGCGGCTAATGAAAGTGGTTGGGGCAGCTCACGCTTTGCCACTGAAGGATTTAATTTTTTTGGTCAATGGTGCTTTACGGAAGGTTGTGGTTTGGTACCAAACTCGCGCGATCAAGGTAAAACTCATGAGGTCGCAGTATTCGACTCGCCAAAAGACTCAATTATTGCCTATATGATTAACCTAAACACCCATTCTGCATATCGTCTCTTTCGCTCTATTAGGGCGGATTTAAGGGAGCAAAAAATCAAACCGACAGCAGAAAAGTTAGTGTTCGGTTTGGTTAATTATTCAGAACGCAAACACGAATACATCGATGAACTTCTTGAAATGTTAAAACATAACAAACCATACCTAACAGGAACTAAAGCCAATGCGTAGTCGTCCGCTTATTAACGGATTTATTTTTCTTTCATCTATATTGATCATCAGCAACAGTATGGCCGACACTGTTTCTTTAGAATATGTCGGTTTTTACGATCGTTTAAAGCAAGTCAATAAACAGAATTACCAACTTGTTGAGCTTACTTTTAGTGTTCCTATCACTTCAGATTGCACCATAAAGTCTGGCAGTATCACCACCGAAAATGCCACTTACCCTCTGACTTATAGTAAGCAACAACGACTGTTTATTCCGTTTGATGCACAATTAAAGTCTGATCGTGGTTTAGTTAATATTGAAGTCGCTGGCGATGCAAGCCAATGTGCAATTGCAATGCAGGTTCGCGCTCGTGATACTCAACAACACTATACACAAGCACAATTGTTAGCGCTAAATACTGATATGAATCGGTTGTTAGACGGATTGCAAGGCTTTCCAATGAAGTATTTTAGAAAGCCTATTGATGGTATCAATTTTGATTTTGCAAATGAAAATGTCACCGTGAGTATAGATGGCAAAGAGCAGCAGATGACAAATAAATTTACGCTCGAGCTTGCACAAATTAACCAGTTAACGCAATTAAGTTTTACTGCCAAGCCTAGTGTGGTTAGCCCATTAGTGTTGAACAAATAACAGTAAATAAAAGATGTTATTCATAAAAAAATGGCGTTGCAATTGCAACGCCATTTTTATATCAACAGCTTTGATTATGGTTTAAATGTTGCCACAACATCAATTCGGTTACCTACATCTAAATTAATATGGCCATTATTATTGATATCAACGAAATCAAATGCAGGTAAATCAGCATCAGCCACGTCACCATGATTAACGGCATCAGGGTTACGCATGAGTGAGATAAAATCAAATTGCTCACGGTCAACACCTTGAGAAGGTGCAGTATTTTGCATTGCTGTAAAAATAGTTTCTAAACGACCAGGTGCTTGTTTATCCCAAAGCTTAAGCATGTTTTTAATTTCTCCACGCTTAAGGTTTTCTTGTGAACCACATAAGTTACACGGAATGATAGGAAACTCTTTCAACACAGAATAAGCTTCAATGTCTTTTTCACGGCAATAAGCTAATGGACGGATCACCATATTAGCACCGTCATCAGACAGTAATTTAGGTGGCATCGCTTTGAGTTTGCCACCATAAAACATGTTCAAAAACAGGGTTTCAATAATGTCATCGCGATGATGCCCTAAGGCGATTTTGGTTGCACCAATGTGCTGTGCAAAACCATATAAGGTTCCACGGCGTAATCGTGAACATAATGCACAGGTGGTTTTACCTTCAGGCACTTTTTCTTTAACGATAGAGTAGGTGTCTTTTTCGAGGATATGATATGCCACGCCTAACTTATCTAAGTAAGCAGGTAACACATCTTCAGGAAAGCCAGGTTGTTTTTGGTCTAGGTTAACTGCAACGATTTCAAATTTAATTGGAGCACGTTGTTGAAGGTTCATTAAAATATCTAGCATAGTGTAACTGTCTTTACCGCCAGACAAGCAACACATGACGCGATCGCCATCTTCAATCATGTTGTAATCAGCAATCGCTGAACCCACTTCACGTCTCAAACGCTTTTGCAGTTTATTCATGCGAGTAATATTTTTTTTAACGAGTGTTTCGACTTCAACGTCAGACATAAAATGCGCCCAGTAACCAAGTGTTTCAGGGCGCGTATTATTCCAGTAATCGAGGGCAGGGTAAAGAGTTTACCTTACTCTATATCGACTATTCTTCTAAAGGAGATTTATATCCGTTAGGTTTAATCGCTAATAAGTCGCAATTAATACTATCGATGACATGCTCAGCCGTATTACCTATCAATGCAGCTGAAAAACCAGTACGACCGACAGTACCAAGGACCACAAGTTCTGCGTCTAATTTACTGGCCAGCTCAGGAATAACATCTTCAGGTAAACCTTCTTCCACATGGCAATTTTCTAGTGGAATGTTATACGCCTGAGCAAGGTACTGCACGCGTTGCTCATGCTGCATTCTCACGGTATTGTTATAGATGTTGGCATCAAAGTCAGGCAGTTCAATTGCTAAATTGACTGGCGTGCCGGGATAACCATTCACTAGATGAACGCTAGCGGAGAACTTTTTAGCTAAATCAAGGGCGTGGGAAATGATTTTGCCATTTAACGTTTGATGATCATCATCTTCGCTGACCACATTTACCGCACAAACAATTTTACCCGCTACTGGCCAATCATGTTCTTTAACCATTAATACAGGTACTGGCGATTTACGCATTAAATGCCAATCAGTAGGCGTGAATATTACGGCTTTAAGTTTGTCATGTTGATGGGTGCTTTTGACGATTAAATCAAAGCCGCCATTGATAGCAAAATTAATCACACTTTCAAAAGGACGGTTATGCCAAACCACTTCGGTGTTTATGGTGAGCTTTTTATTGCTAAACCCACTAATGGCACTCTCTAACCAAGCGATACGTTGATCAATAACGCCCTGGCGCATCGCTTCACGTTCTTGGCTAGACAGAATTGAGGTCATTTCATAAGAGAAATCGAAAATGGATAAAAATGCTGTGATTTCAGCATTACTTTTAGAGGCCAGTTCCACTGCACGTGCTAATGCAGGTTGATGATCAGTCGTTGGATTAATCACCACTAAAATCTTTTTATAATCCTTCATATAACCTCCAAAGCTGTTGAATTTATTTTATTTTAACTAAATACAGTATTACCGTTTCCTAATAAATAAACCATGAGGTAGATCATACAAATTCATTTTAAGTTGCAATACGAGAGCTGCCTGCCAATTGAGCAAGTGCGTCGTTGTCGACAATACTGATGTATTTGCCATTGACTTCTATCAAGCCAGCTTTTTGAAAACGTCCGAGTAAACGGCTGATTGTTTCGACAGTCAGACCGAGATAGTTACCAATGTCACCGCGTGTCATGGTTAATCTAAATTCTTTATTTGAAAACCCACGGCTGCCAAATCGCTTGGCAAGATTACTGATAAATGCCGCAAGACGTTCTTCAGCGTTCTTTTTCGAAAGCAATAGAATCATCTCTTGATCGCTCATGATTTCACTGCTCATTAAGCGCATAATTTGTTGACGTAATTTAGGCATGGTACCGGCGAGGGTATCGAGAGTATCAAATGGGATTTCACATACCATTGATGTTTCGAGCGCTTGAGCAAAACTTTGATGCAGTTGAGCATGTATACCATCAAACCCAATAACGTCGCCAGCAAGATGAAAACCTGTAATTTGTTCATCACCTTGCTCTGTAATAGTATAGCTTTTAATGGTCCCTGAGCGGATTGCGTACAGGGATTTTAAACCATCACCTGATTTAAAGATGAGATCACCTTTTTGAATGGGCTTTTTACGCTCAATAATATTATCTAGTTTATCAAGCTCATCATTATTCAACGTAAAAGGAATACATAAAGATTCCATACTGCAATCGTGGCAATGAATTGCACAACCGCTGGTTGATGGTCGACGAGCTTTATTTAGATCTGAAGTCATACCCAATCTCAGTTGATGTAAACATTAACATAATAAACCAAATTGTTATTACTAACTAGTTTAGCTGGCTAAAAGCAATATAAAGTGTTTGTAAACCAAAGAGCACTAACAATAAGCCACTCAACAGTCTAACCGCTTTCTTTTGTACCCAATTAGCGAGTGTTTTAGCCGCTACGCCAGCTGCGAGTAAAGCAGGCAATGTGCCAAGGCCAAAGGCAAACATAATCAGACCACCTTGAAGTGCGCTGCCAGAAGCAACTGACCATGTTAAGGTACTGTAAACTAAGCCGCAGGGTAACCAACCCCATACCATTCCTGCCAAAAGTGCTTGTCGAGGGTGCTTAATGGGTAACACTTTATGCGTTAAAGGCTGTAAATAGCGCCATAAAATTTTGCCTAATCGTTCAATATGAACAATACCAGACCAAATTTGCGCAATGTATAGTCCGGTACATATCATCATGATCCCGGCAAAAATTCGCAATACTAATAAATAGGTATCTGCATCAAATAAGTGACCTAGCGCAGATGCACTCGCACCCACAAACGCACCGGCAAGGGTATAGCTTGTAATTCGGCCAAGGTTGTAACTAAGCAAAAAGGTTAATTGGTTGGCTAATTGATTTGTGCCACGATTAGGGATATTAGCTGAAAAAGCACCAATCAGGCCGCCGCACATCCCAAAACAATGGGCTGCACCCATGAGCCCAACTAAAAAAGCACCACCAACATTATATTCAATCATAACGATTACTCAGTTTTTGTTGGCTTTTTGTCTGCATTAGCAGATGGTGTTATTTGCTCATCATCAAATAAAATTGACACACTTTGACGGTCTAAATCGTCAAATTGTTCAGATTTAACCGCCCAAAAAAAGATAGCAACAGCAATAAGCACAAACAACATTGCTATAGGGATTAATACATAGATGATACTCATAGCTTTATCCTAAGTAGCCTTAAACTGTTAGACACAACAATCAGTGAGCTAACAGACATACCAATAGCGGCGAGATAGGGAGCAACATGGCCCGTTACCGCTAAAGGTAAAATAATCACGTTATAGGCAAACGCCCATAATAAATTTTGATGAATAATTCGTTGTGCTTGTTTAGCTACTGTAATCGCATCGTTAAAACGTGACAAGTGATCGCCAAGCAATATCAGATCTGCACTGTTTTTAGCAATAGCACTGCCACTGCCCATCGCGACAGACAGGTTAGCTCCTGCTAAAACAGGCGCGTCATTAATACCATCACCAAACATAGCCACTTTTTTAGTTTGTTGTAATTGATTTATTAATGACAGTTTACCTTGAGGTGACAATCCAGCGTGAACATCTGTAATCCCTAAGGTTTTGGCTAAATACTCTACATGACCAGAATTGTCACCACTGGCAATACTTAAGTCGATTTTAGCTTGAGTTAATTTGTCGACTGTATGTTTACTGTCTACGCGTAATTGGTCGAGCAACTCAATAGTGGCAACTAACTGATTGTCTATCGACATGTAAATCAACTGAGAATGCTGCACATTGAGATCAGATAAAGACGCGTGGGGTATTACAAATGCATGTTTACCTATCCTAACACGTTGATTGTCTACACAAGCGGCAATGCCCAAACCGACATGGTGTTCAATGTCGGTCACATTAAAGCGATTATCAAAGTAAGGTGCAAATGCTTGAGCAATTGGATGCAATGAACCTTGTTCAATAGCCGCAGCAAGCGCAAGAATGTACTCAGGTTGACAATCATTTTCTAGGATGACTTCACCAATCGACAATTGTCCGCAAGTTAAGGTGCCGGTTTTATCAAACACGACATGATTAATTTGTGTCAGTTTTTCAAATACACCAGCTTTGCGAGTAATGATACCTAATTGGGTAAAAATAGCCGTTGCGCAGGTAACGGCAGTAGGTGTTGCTAATGCAAGTGCACAAGGGCAGGTTGCCACTAAAACCGATAAGGTAACCCAAAATGCATCTTCGGGAGATATAAAATGCCAAACAATATAAGTAACTAATGCTATTGATAAAATTGTTGCAGAAAAATACCTCGCCAGTCTGTCGGCAACCAATGCAATAGCAGGCTTATTATTAGACGCGAGCTCTTGTAAACGGATAATTTCAGCAACAAGTTGATCTTGCCCTAAAGCCGACACCTTAACTTGTAAAGGCTGTTCAACATTGATGGTACCAGCATAAACCGGGTCATTTAATTGTTTGGTTATTGGCATTTGCTCACCAGTGAGCATAGCTTCATTGGCACTCGACTGACCAGAAACAACAACGGCATCAGCAGCAATGACCTCACCAGGTTTAACTAAAATCACATCACCAACACGAAGTTGTTTTGCCGCGATTTCAGTCGTTTGACCGTTTTGAATTAAGTGAGCCGTCAGCGGAATAAGTTTATGTAAATTACTCGAGTTAATAGAGGCTTTTTGTCGTGCAGTTTGCTCAAAATAACGCCCAAGCAATAAGAAAAAGGTAAACATGGATACCGATTCAAAGTACACCTCACCATTACCTTGTACCGTGGCAATACAACTGGCAATAAACGCACCGCCAATGGCAATCGAGACCGACACATCCATATTGAGCTTGCCACTGAGTAAACTTCGCAGCGCACTAAAATAAAATGGTTGTGCAGAGTACAGCACAACTGGTGCGGCAAAAATTAAACTGACCCAGCGGAAATAATCCCTAAATTCAACGTCTAAATCTGTAAAGTAGCCAGTGTATAAGGCAAGGGCGAACATCATCACTTGCATGGTTGCAAAGCCGGCTAAACCTAAACGCAGTAAAAACTTACGACTGTCAGCTTTAGACTGTTTTTCTTGTTCATCAACTTGGTAAGGCGCCGCTTGATAACCAATTTGGCTAATAAGCTGTAAAATCTCACTTAACTGAATAGTCTTATTGTTCCAACTCACTAATGCTCGCTGAGTCGTTGAGTTAACCTGGACGTTGTTGACACCGGCAACGGGTTTTAATTTGTGTTCAATTAACCAAGCACATGCCGCGCAGGTTATGCCGTCAATCGATAATGACGTTGAGTCAATATCGCCTTGTTTATGTACAAAGTCTTGTTGCACTTCAGGGAGGTCATAGGCACTGTATTGCGTTAATTGCTCTGGCACTAATGCAGTTTGTCGATTACCCGGTTCACTGCGAAATTGATAATAACTACTTAAGCCTGCATCCATAATCGCTTGCGATACAGCTTGGCAACCCGGGCAACACATAGGCTGTGCTTGCCCGTTGATGACTGTAGTAAATTGCGTTCCGGTCGTAACGGGTTCATTACAATGAAAACAGAGTGTCATGGATTAGTTCAGCCAATATTCAACGTCATCTTTAATATCGATACGTTGTTGAATACGCCATTTACCGTCAAAACCTTCAATACGCACTTCCCAAGGGCCGCTAATGGCCTCCGTTAACGGAATGCGATAAACATAATTGGCATCGGCTGTTGCCTGGATATTAAAATCTTTTTCTTCAATGGTAGGGTGATAAAACTTTACGTTTAATGCAGCACGATATTCTGGGCCACCTTGTTGGGTGATCAATAGGGATTCATCAGTCACTTTAATTAAGAATTTCATGCCAATTTGTTGTGCGTATTTTATTTTACGCAGGTCCATATTGATGCCTTTGCCTTCTTTATAGTATTCATCTGCCACCAATGAGTCAGAATTATCTAACGCAATTTTTAATGTGGTTAAGCTGGCAATCACTGCACACATTGGTAAAACGATTAAAAACCAAGGCCAAAACTGTTTATACCAAGGGACTTGCTTAGACATAATTCTTCCTAAAAACCTATTAAATTAACCGCACTATTTTAACGCGTAACGGCTTAATAATCACTTAAAAAAAAGGCCTCGATTAAATCGAGGCCTTTTTATCAGTATTGTTAACTATTTGTTTGATAAGCTATAAACATAAGCTGCAATCACATGGACTTTCTCTTCACCGAGAATGTCTTTCCAAGCCGGCATGACACCCGCACGGCCATTAACAATCGATTCAGAAATGACGCCACGACTACCGCCATATAACCACACGTTATCTGTTAGGTTAGGGGCACCCATGAACTTGTTCCCTTTTGCATCCATACCATGACATGCAAAACAACCTTTCATAAATGAACCTTGACCTTGTGCAGCTAATGCTTCGTCGTGCTCACCACCAGACAGTTTAATGACGTATTCAGCTAGACCTTTAATCTCGCTGTCTTCGATAGGTAAACCACCTTTAGGCGGCATCATACCGTTACGACCATTCATTAACGTGGTTTTAATTGTGGCTAAATCACCACCATATAACCAATCGTCATCAGTTAGGTTAGGGAAGCCTTTTGAGCCACGAGCATCAGAACCATGACATTGAGCGCAGTTTTGTAAAAACAAACGGCCACCCACTTTCAATGCTTCTTCGTCCTTAACTAACTCTTCTAGCGGCGTGGCGAGATAAGCAGCAAAAATAGGACCATATTTTTCGTCAGCTTGCGCGACTTCGCGGTCATATTGTGACAAACGATTTTCTGCCTTGGCTGCTTCAAGTGCTGCAGCTGAGTCAGCTTTAAGACCTTGTTCAGTACCAATGCTTTGGTTAGAACTTGTCCAACCAAACAAACCTTTGTAGTTACCAAGGCCTGGGTATAGAGCTAAATAGATCACACCGAACACGATAGTAAGGTAGAACATATAAGCCCACCACTTTGGTAGTGGGTTGTTTAGTTCTTCAATTCCATCAAACTCGTGGCCCATTGATTTACCTTCTTCAACACCGGTGTAGTTTTTATTCACCACTTTTAGAAGGATAAAACAACCAACAATGACCACAATAGTCAGTACAGAAATCCAAATGCTCCAGAAGTTACTCATAATCATTACTTCTGCTCTCCTGAGTCTTTAGACATTTTTGCCAGTTCATCATCTGAAAATACTAAGTTAGCCGCTTCGTCAAATTTAGACTTGCTGTGCTTACTGTATGCCCAGTAAAAAATGCCGACAAAAGTCACCATTACAATAATGGTTAAAATGCCTTGAAAAGTACCGTAATCCATTATTGCCTCCTACTTGAGTGCGTGACCCAAAGATTGCAAATACGCGATTAGTGCTTGTAATTCAGTTTTGCCTTCAACCGCTTTTTGAGCGCCAGCAATTTCTTCGTCGGTGTAAAGATCACCACCTTTATAACCGCCTTTGTGCAGGTTACGTAGGATAGACATCTTCTCACCAGTTAAATTGCCGTCTAGCGTGTTTTCAGCTAACCAAGGGAAAGCAGGCATGTTTGATTGTGGTACCACATCACGTGGATTGATTAAATGCACTTCATGCCATTTATCGCTGTAGCGACCACCCACACGAGCAAGATCGGGGCCCGTACGCTTAGAACCCCATTGGAAAGGGTGGTCCCAAACTGATTCACCGGCAACAGAGTAATGACCATAACGTTCAGTTTCTGCACGTAATGGACGGATCATCTGGCTGTGACAGTTATAACAACCTTCACGCACATAGATATCACGACCTTCAATCTGCAGCGCAGTGTAAGGTATTAACCCTTCAACGGCTTGAGTGGTGTCTTTTTGGAAAATCAGCGGCGTAATTTGCACCAAACCACCAAAGCTAATGGCAATCACAGTGAAAATAGCAAGCAGACCCACATTCTTTTCAATTAATTCATGATTAAATTTCATCGAATCTGCTCCTTAAGCTTCTGCTAACGCTGGTAATGATTCTTTAGGTGCTTTAACAGTGCGTAGCACGTTATAAGCCATAATCAACATACCGGTTAAGAAGAAACAACCACCAAGAAAGCGCACAAAGTAGAATGGGTATGAAGCTTCTAAACTCTCAACAAAACTGTACGTTAACGTACCGTCAGAGTTTACTGCACGCCACATAAGACCTTGCATAACACCAGAAATCCACATACTAACGATGTATAAAACAGTACCGATAGTAGCCAACCAGAAGTGGACATTCACTAGCGAAGTGCTATACATACGACCATGGCCAAATAACACAGGCACTAGGTGATATAGCGAACCAATTGACACCATTGCAACCCAGCCTAGCGCGCCAGAGTGAACGTGACCAACGGTCCAGTCAGTGTAATGAGATAACGCATTTACCGTTTTGATTGCCATCATTGGGCCTTCGAAGGTAGACATACCATAGAAAGACAATGAAACAACTAAGAAACGCAATACTGGGTCTGTACGTAGCTTATGCCAAGCACCAGATAAAGTCATAATACCGTTAATCATACCGCCCCAAGATGGCGCGAATAAGATTAATGACATCACCATGCCTAAAGACTGAGTCCAGTCAGGTAGGGCAGTGTAATGTAAGTGGTGAGGACCAGCCCAAATATATAACGCAATCAATGCCCAAAAGTGAACAATCGATAAACGATAAGAATAAACAGGACGTCCAGCTTGCTTAGGTACGAAGTAATACATCATCCCTAAGAAACCAGCAGTCAGTAAGAAGCCTACAGCATTATGACCGTACCACCACTGTACCATTGCATCGACCGCACCAGAGTACAGCGAGTAAGACTTAAACAGACTTACAGGTACTGCCATTGAGTTAACAATGTGCAATACAGCTACAGTGATAATAAAGGCACCAAAGAACCAGTTTGCCACATAAATATGTGACGTAGTTCGTTTAGCGATTGTGCCAAAGAAAACGATTGCATAGCTGACCCAAATTACCGCAATCGCGATATCAATTGGCCACTCTAATTCTGCGTACTCTTTACCTTGGGTGTATCCCATTGGTAAAGTGATTGCAGCGGCAATAATAACGGCCTGCCAACCCCAAAACGTAAATGCGGCTAATTTAGGCGCAAATAGACGGATTTGACAAGTGCGTTGCACAACATAGTAGGATGTAGCGAAAAGGGCTGATGTTCCGAACGCGAAAATCACCGCATTGGTATGTAAAGGTCGTAAACGACTAAACGTTAACCAAGGTGTTTCAAAGTTCAGTTGTGGCCAGATTAACTGAGCCGCAATCAATACACCGACTGCCATACCAACGATTCCCCACAAAACTGTGGTGAGTGCGAATTGGCGAACAATAGTGTAGTTGTAATCAGCGCCTGTAGACTGGGAATGGTTCATCATAATGCTTCCACGGCTTATTACTTTTACTTTTAATATTTAGTAAAGCGAGCTTTACCAGTTAAGTTGACAAATGGTTACAAAACGAACCGCTATGGTTATTTTTACAACAGTTTGTCAAGGTGTTACCTCGTTTTTGTTGTCTCTATCACGAGGCGATGTAATGATACTTGAGCTGAGTCAAAAAAGATACTTCGCAACTTGACTCAAATTTGATCTAGATCAATATCTGCCAGTTAAAATGTTCAATTTATCACTAAAGGTTAATCACAGTGCCTAAAATAAACAAAATAGTTTCAGTTGTATTTTTCTTAATGTTTTTAATAGCATGTGATAATAAAAAAATAAATCAACATTCTGAATTTCCATTTGACACAACACTGTGTCAATTTTCAGCAGGTGAATGTTATAAAAAAGTTGCTGATTTAACTGTCGGTTTGATGATCGATCCAGTGCACACTCCAAGTGAAAAACCACTTAATCTTACGCTCAAATTTAATCAAGCGATCACTAATATTTCAATAAGAATAGAAGGGCGCGATATGTTTATGGGAGTAATACCTGTGACATTATCTGCAATAGAAAACAATCAAGCACACGGCACACTTATATTTGGCTCTTGCAGCAGTGGTTACATGGTATGGCGTGTGTTTGTCAGTTTTGACTACCAAGGGCAGCGACGTACACTTATCTATGACTTTTTAGCAGATAATCCACAGAGTTAACATGTTCATAATAATGCATATATAAAGTAGTAGGGCACAAGACGATATGTCATTAAAACGACTACACATTATTTGATGGCAATAATTTTGAATAATAGCGGTTATATTATCGTCAATCACATGGCCTAATACACAACCTTATATACAGCATTTTTTAATTGCCTTAGCTTAGCGTTAAACCAGGTGCATCTATTGTTACAATATCTTCAGCTAGGTGAGTGGTTTAAGTCACAAAAACAAGCACGGCATAACAATCTAATTGATAATCATTCTCAACAATGTATTATGAGATATAAGATACAATTTGAATGAGAAGGCGATATGTCTAGAGTCAATGTAACAATCGACACTGCCAAACTGGCTCAATTAATAAAAGCAGGTCATTTGTGTGCTGCTGATTTACAGTGTTTAGACAGAGACAGCAAACAAACCTTGTGGCAATTATGCTTATGGAGTTGCCAGCACAGAGTGGGATGTCAAAATAGCCAATGTCAGCAATCATGTAGTAAAAACAGCAATCAACCAAACTCAACCAAAATGCCGATTACAATAATAGACTATCTAGAGTCATAAATGTCGAATCAATTAATGCCGATAAATAACGTTATCGGCATTAGCGATAAAACGCTATAATAGCTATTAAAACAATAACCTAATCTCTACTATGTATTCACTATGACAACTGAGCTATTGCCTCCAGTATTACCACTTTTTGACGCTGCAGATTTTATATTGCAAGGTAATCCCACTATAAATCAGTATTTAACGCGTATTTCTATCAATAAAGTGACAGATGCAGGCCTAATTATTGAACACTGTGCAGACTGGTTATTTGAGCAGAAGCAATCAGAAAACAACTACAAAGCATACCGAAGCGAACTCACCACGTTTTTACATTGGTGCTTTGACGTAGTCGCTCTATCGCCAATAGCCGTTACACGTAAAGACATCGCTAAATACATTGATTACTGCCAGTCGCCACCAAACCATTTGATTGGGTACTTTAATGTTGCACAATTTAAACTCGACAAAGCGAGTGGAGAACGGCAACCAAATCCCCAATGGCGGCCGTTTATTGGTAAAAAACAGTTCGGTAAATGTCTGCCATATCAATTAAGTGATAATGCACTTAAAACCAAAATAGCCGTTTTATCATCATTTTACGGGTACTTAATTAGTGAAGAATACACAGAGCGCAACCCAGCACAGCTTTGGTTAAAGCACAGTAGATTTGCCATTAAACGTAAATTCACCCTAGAGGAAGACTGTAATCACCATGCATTTACCGAGTTACAATGGTCTTATGTTGTCAGTACCGTAAAGCATTTATCGCAAACACAACCAGAGCAACATCAGCGCAGTTTATTTTTAATTACACTGTTATATAGCTGCTATTTACGCATATCTGAAATCAGTGCGCGTGCAGGCTATGCACCCATAATGAGTCAGTTTCGGCAAGATCCACATTCCAGAGTGTGGTATTTTCATGTGCCATATTCTAAAAGTGGCAAAGCACGTAACATTGCCATATCCAAAGTATTATTAAGCAGCTTAATCGAATACCGACGATACCTGGGTTTAAGTGATTTACCAGACATCAACGATCAACACCCAATATTTGTTCGCCATAAAGCCGCTGCACATGGCCGAGAATCCGGAGTGATTAACGCCAATCTAGGCATAAGACAGATCCGAGATGAAATCGATAAATTAATTAATCTTGCTGCAGACAATGCTGCCAAAGATGGATTTGAACACGACAGTCGTTTAATGAGACAACTCAGTGCGCATAATATTCGTCACACAGGGATCACGCACGACATTAATATCAACCGCCGGCCGTTATCACACGTTCAGGCCGATGCAGGCCATGAAAGTATCGACACCACATCTCAGTATTTGCACACCACACAAACAGAACGCCACCAAAGTGCGGCAAATAAACCTTTAAATCATCTTGCTGAGATTGAATAATTGGCTGGTATGAGTGGTAAAAAAGAAAAGCATGCAATGTAAGCACGATTTTAAACGGTAATTTAGGCATAAAAATGCCATCCATAAACCATGGGACGACATAAATACAGCCACTATGACGGTAAGGTATAAACCGCATATACCTGTAAATTTAACATAAACCCAAATATGCGCACAATGTATATTATGTTAAATAGAGTTTATATGTTTTTGTAATCATCCCTTGTTGTGTGGCTTCTCAAACCAAATGAGTTTTGTCTCACTTCGTGGATCTGGCCTTTTAGTATTTAGAATCATATGGTTATTTTGGTATTAACGATTTGTTTGCCCTGTTACGGTGCAACAATCTAATCAGAGCGCTTTTTGATGCAAGTTTTTACCACCTGACTTTTTCAAATCCTGCGGTATGTTTTTGGTTTGATTGTCAGTGTGTTTTAGTAAGCGTTACTTTGGTTCTGTGATTAGTCATAACTGTTTATTTGAAATGGTCATGTTGAAATTGTTCAAAACTCTTGTAGTTCCCAAAGACAGAATCCATAGATTTAAGTTTTCGGTACTGTCACTCCGAACCCCAGCGACATTATTTTCAACAATATGATTCATACAACTACACTCAACGGCTCTTTAAGACTCACTAATAGACACTCATCAGTTTCAAGATCATAAGGCACCACAATCAACTTTAACCCTGGTTTAAAGTCGAAGTTTGCCAGAGGTTCAATAAAGCCAATATACTTAGGATAAATCAAGTACAGATCACCCTGGCCTCTAAGGTACTTTTCACCATAAGCAAATAACTGGTACAAATCTGACTGACTCAAGTTGTACTTATGCTTTGTAGTATTAAGTGAAGCATCAAGAAGCTTCCACTTGGTATCCATCACAGTAACCACTTTTGATTTATCATAAACCACAATGTCAGGTTTTAGCCTAAACCAATCATTGCCGTTATGGTGGGTTAAGCAATGGCTAGACACCTGCTCTCTTAACTTTAAATGTGTAGGTAACTGACGCTTTAGCTGCTTGGCAACATAACGCTCAAATAGCTGTTCCATCGGAAATAAGAAAGATAACCCATCATGATTGCCGACCATTGCTACAGGTGATTGATAACTCAAAATCAGTTCACACCATGGCTTTAAAGGCCGGTAATGAGCAAGTCCTCTATCATCCTTCCACTGTCTAAAATCTAAAGCATAATTCGTAGACAAATTTATATCATTAAATACAAACAGTAATTCGCGAGCTAACCGTTGATTTGCACTCGACTTAGACCAATTAAGTACTTGCTTCAATGAAGAGTGCAGTAAACGGTTTTCAGCCCGATTAGCATTATAGATATCATAAGCAACATGAAAATGATGTTGCTTACCAGGACGTTGCCTGAGTTGTTTAGCAACTTGCAACTGCCCTTTTAGGTAAGGCGATTCACGTTCAATTCGCTGATACTCATTTCTAATACCTTGCCGTACAAGCTTTGAAACGGCTTTTAAAAAATGCGTAATCAGTAGCTCATAAAGCGGTTGCTTCAAAAGCTGCAATTGAGATTGTTGAAACTCTTCTAACTTTAACGTTTCAACGCTGGCTAACATCTTTAGCAAGATTTTACGGGCTGATACAGGGTCACAAGTATCAGTTGACGTTTTAGGTAAAATCTCGATTCGTGTTTTACAAGGTGTTTCTAACACACCAACAAAGTTAATGACCTGAAGTGCAATAGATTTACCGTATCGCTTAGCTTTAACCAATTCACGTTGACTATCGCCATTACTGACACCATTAGCCAATAACCACTCAAACGCTGATTTAGGGATTGAGTGGCAATCTATGCTGTGGTTATTACCGCCATTAGTTAATAAGGCAAACTCTCTAACAGTGACATTATTAACCTTGTTGCGCATCATAAATGCCTTTATATGCGTCAGGATTACTTAATGCAGCATCATTTCGTTGATAAGGTCTAATGCCGTCTTGTGACCAATCATTTCCCATCAACTGTAATACTGAGCTATCAGTAAACTTCTCTTCAATAAACTGTAAACTGGCATCGGTTTTTAGGTGGTCACCCAATACCTGCCCTACACGTTCCCAGTCTTCAAAAAAGTATTCTTCTAATAAAGGAAGAATTTCTAACTCAAAAATACGTGCCAAACGCTCAATGGATGGATCATCTTTTAATGGTAAAAAGAAGCTATGGCCTATGGTATGTTCACGGTCATACAACAACTCAATACGCTGGTTAATCGTTTTTAGCATCTTCGCTACATCTATACCATCAATAGCAATACCTGAAAGTAAGCCATGTTGTGGCATCATCTCAACAAATTCAAAGCGACGACGCAGCGCTATATCGACTTGAGCTAGCGATTTATCTGCGGTGTTCATAGTACCGATAATATGCAGATTCGAAGGTACTGAAAATGACTCTTTCGAATAAGGCAGTTTTACTGATAAAGCTTCAGCGCAACCCGAACGTTTACTAGGCTCGATTAGCGTAATTAACTCACCAAAGATATTTGAAATATTGCCACGGTTGATTTCATCGATGATAAGGACAAATGGTTGTTGCGTAGTTTCATGGTCAGCAACTTCAGGCACATATTCTTTTAGTCCAAAGTGTTTCTTCAAGTAGAGTAAAAAACCTTCTACATAGGAGGTGTTGTAGATATCTTGTTTCGATCCTGTTAGATAAAGCTTTCTCACATTCGCTATTGAGGCGACATATTTAGGGTCTGTGCTTTCAGTTGAGTGTGGGAATATTTTAAAAGTAATGCCACCAACATATTCGATTTCAAACTTCTTTCCACGTACAGTTTCCATTTCTATACGGTCGTCAGCTTCTTCATATTTTTCTTGAAGCTGTATAACTGCATCATCAAAAGCATCGACAGATACCACCTGTAAATGGCTTGAACTTGCTCGTTCACATATCGATTTAAACACACCAGGGTCAACACTATATGACAGTACACCGTTATCGCTATTAGCCTTTAATCCTTCAACAAAATCTTCATAGCTAAAGCTTTGATGGAAGGTAACAAAACCAATACGATTCTTCGTCACTAGCTCATCAAAACGGGCTTTGATTTTATGGCGGTCATGTTCATATTCAGTTAAATAAGCTGGATCAACAATAGCAAGTGCTTGGTTAATGGTATTGTAGGTTTTACCAGTACCAGGGGGTCCATACAAAATTTGGTTTAATGCAGCCATGTTGCCACCTGCTTTAGTTGATTGTTTGGTCTTGTTCATTTCAGGATGCCCATTGGAAATTCCAATTAAATAAAGTAATTGCTGGATAGCACCTTCACTTTCAACATTAAAGGCATAACCATATTGTGACGTGCCATTAAGCTTTGGATACCGACGAAAACTGGTGTTCTTAGTTGGCTGCCAATCAGTCTCTACGCCTTCTATTGCATCAACCTCGCCTTTCAAATGAATGATACTAGGGTGAAGCACAAGTGGTTGTTTTTTCACTATTAGATCTGGTTTATGCTTAACATAAATATACGAATCTTTATAGAGACAGTGCTCATGAGCATAGGAAGGGTGATTATGTTTATCATTAGTCCCTATTAATCTAAGTAATATTTCATGAATTTGTTCTGAATTTAGCATCTAAATACTCGAAATTTTTTTGTTAATTTATTAATATTTATTACTATAATTAGGACGGAATGTATCTCCACTCTCTGTTACGGCTCAAGTTTGTATAAGCAGTGTTAAAGAATGACAGATGTTTAGGTTTTATAGTGAAAGTATTGTTTTCAATATCCTTTGCTCTAAAAATTTCCATTCCTTTACCTATTTGAACCACATGTTGACCAATGCAGATCATACGGTCATGAGCCTCCTCACCAAAAATCTTATTTTTACAAAGTGAAAATTTGATTTGTAAATTTATTTCACTGAAATAAGGCTTCTTTTTTAAGACAGCATTAATATAATCTTTTATCTTATCGGCACTAACCGATTGATTATGAATGTCACAAGCAGAAAAAATATCGATACTATATTTAGTGCCATAAGATGAAAGCCTTTCAAAAAGACACTCTAGTGAAGTTTTATGGCCATCTCTGATATCACGCTCCAAATTCAAAGCTAAATATCTATCTATTATCGTTATTTTATTAGAATGTGCGACTAAACTACTAAATCTATCATTCCACACATCATTAAAACTTGAGCCAGCATTGATGTCTGATTCACATGACATTTTGCTTTTAGCGAAATTTATAGATTCATTAAAATTATTTGGAGTGATCACCTCCAAATCAATTCCATTAACTATCAATCTATTCTCATGAAAAATCTCGTCGTAATCACTAGTCAATATGCCAGTAACTACCTTCTTAGAATAAAAACATCTTTCAAAATCTGCAATATCATCAAGTTCAGACAATTTACTTTTCACAAGTTGAACTTGATACTTTTTAAAGCCATCTGAAGTTAAAGCTGTCACCCATTTTTGCTTATATTTAGTTGGTACAGAATTAATAGCTTTTATTATTTCATCCTTGTTTTCATTACAAAAAGCTAAACAACCACACTTATGCCACATATCGAGAATAGCATGATTTACTACAGGTAAAGTCCTGATGGAAATATCATCAAATAACTCTTGTTCAAAATAGAAAGGTGTAATCATTTATCCCCCAAAAACTTCTTCTAATCTTTCTTCGAAAAAGCCTTCAGGCCAATCTGTTGTAAAGTCACCATCATCATCTAATTCGATTTGAGTGACTTGAGAACCAGAATTTCCAACATCGACATACAACACAGAAACCAGCTCTTTTGGTATTTTTCCTTCTCTAATTCTTCTTTGAATACGTAGCATGAGCGCTTCACTATGCGTCTCAATAATCCATTGGTTTTTCTGCGATTCGGAAACGGAATCAATAAATAGGTCCGCAAGGTGAGCCTGCAAACGTGGGTGCAGGTGAATTTCGGGTTGTTCAACACAGATTAGCTTGCTTTTAGATATCACGGCCTCAAGTATAATAGGAAGAACTTGTCCAATACCAAAGCCTACATCTTTAGGTGTAATGGTGGCCCCATTACGTAAGTCTTTAAGCTGTATTGAAATAAGCTGCCCAGTATTAATATTACCTAAGTCAACAGCTTCAATCTCATAAGGTATTTTAAAGTCAGATAAAAACGAATTTAGCTTAAGTTTAGTTTCATCTGTCGAATTAAATATTGCATTGCCTAAATTACTTTTTCCTTGACCTTTTTGGTAATTACCAATTTCGTCTGAGTAGTATCTTTTAGGTGAACTCCTTAATGGCCCAAGGTATTTCAACTGATCGAATACATTAGCAATATCATCAACAACTCTATTTGTATAGCTAACTAAGTGACTCTCTACTCTTGCCGTACTGACAGGAACGTTTAATGAGCGACTAACTCTAAAAAACTTCCCTAAAGAGTCTGTCAAATCTAACCAAGAAGAATCTTTAGGTGAGATTTTATGTCGTTTTGCTAGACTCTTTTTTAAACTATCTGAATTGTCCAAAGCAAAAGTTTCACCATTAGAGCCTTTTCTTACTCTCGTTAGTTGAAAATCTACTTTTTCAATATGCTTATTACGGCAATTAAATCCGTAATTTGTCAAAGTAGGTTTATGATTAATGGGACTATAGCTAAATGAAATAGTTCTGTAGTCACTATTAGCAAATAGCATTTCATGCCCATGCTTAAGTTTATATTCCTCTGCCTCATATTGGCTATCATATTCTATTGAGAAAAACATTTTATTATCAATGTTCTGTCCATGAACGAGTGAGTTGTACGTCCCTAAGTTAATAAAATCCCCGGAGGGCACCAGCTCACTATCACTCTTAGACAACATCGTTTGCTTTAGCATCATCAATGATTGAATTACAGAGCTTTTACCAGATGAATTCGGACCAAATATCAATGTTATTGGAGCAAACTTTAGCGATTGTTTCCCTGCAAAAGATTTAAAATTTTCTATTTCAAAATTAGTTATCATTAACTCTATTTCCCTTAAAGTTATTAGTTAAATTGTCTTTCGACGATGGCGTCGGTGAGGTGGAGTTGAGTTGTTTGGGCGTCACTTAAACGGGCTTTAAGTTGGTCGCAAAGTGCCATTAGCTCATCGACTTTAGCTACGATACGGTGTTGTTCTTCGAGTGGTGGTAGGGGTGATAATTTTTTCTTTAAATCCCCAAGTAATAAGTTATTAATAGCACTTCCCCCAGATTTTTTTAATAGATTAGGAGTTTCAGATTCAAGGAATAATGCTATGTATCTATTTGATATAAAAAGATTAGCAACTTTAATAACTGCAACACTCTTTTGAAACGTGCTTTTGCTTGTATAAGAATGTTCTTCGGCTATAGCCATCTTACCAACCGTAGCACCAGTGTTTACCATACAAATATCACCAGCTTCCAAGTTAGTGCGCTGATGAACTTCTGCAAACTCTGATTCAACAATTTGCCTAGCATTGTCGTAAATCAGTTTGCCATTTTGGATATCTTTGGCTGATAAAAAATAGAAACCAGAATTATCTAAGTTATTGCAATCACCATGCTTTCCGTCCGTTATCAGCAGAGTAATATCTTGCAGACAACACCACTCCCACCCATTAGGCAATTCAAACGGTTTTTCTTCGTCGGTGATGGCGGGCAATGGTTTCTGTTTTTTGATTTTACCGTCTTTAATCAACTGAGCTTTTTCTGCTTTGATCCGCTCTAGTAGCTTGGCGGCTGGTTCATCATTAGCATCTTGTGGTACCAACTTGCCCATGACGGCGAGTTGGAGGATGGTTTGTTTTAGGGTGTCGATGCTGGCTTCTGTGGTGAATAGCGTGTCGAAGTGTTCGGCGACACGATGCCAGCTGTCTGCAAAACTATCATTAAGTGCAGACTCAAGGCTGGCTGAATGGCTATCTGCTGGCTGATTAGTGTTATGCTGTAGCAGTGCATTTAGCAGAGTTTCTACTAAGGTTTGGTGTGCTGTAATGCTTGCTTCTGTTTGTGCTTCAAGGGCATCACACAAGCTCATTAACTCGTCGACTTTAGCGACGATACGGTGTTGTTCTTCGAGTGGTGCAAATGGTAGTGGATTATATGCAAAAAAATCTTTAGGAACTCGTTTTTGACCTGCTGTACCAGTCATCTTAGTTTCGCCGACTTTTAGAAACATTGGTGCTTTCAAATATAAAAGAATAAAGAGTGGATCTACTGTTGATTCTATTGGCCTGGCAATGTGCAGTTCCGTTGTTCCCGTTCCGACACCGTTAACTAATCCAGAAAAAACAGCTGCTTTACTGTTCTCAAAACAAGGAGTTATTTTTGCTAATCCAATATCACCATCAGCAAAGTGTGTATATCCTTTTTTTATTTCTTTCCATAACCTTGTTTCAGAACCATGATCCCCTTTATAACTGGTACTAATTAGAGGCATCGGCACAAAAGAAGCTTCTGTATCATCATCAAAACTAGAATTTCTTGGACCTATTTCTGCGAGTTCTGCTAAACAAGTCCACGCCCAACCTTGCGGCAGTGCAAACGGCTTTTCATCGTCACAAATCTCTGGCAAAGGCTTTTGTTTCTTTATCTTACCTTCTTTAACCAATTGTGATTTTTCAGCAGCGATGCGCTTAAGCAATACTGAAGCGGGTTCGTCATTCTCATCTTGCGGCACTAACTTACCGCGTACGGCCAGTTCTAAAATCAGCTCACGCAGTTTTTTAATACCATAGAGTGAAAATTTATTCGAGGTACCACGCCCTGCTGAAGATTTTTGCTCTATGGCGCTTGTCCAAATATCAATGTTCTGGGTGATTAAGCTTTCTGCTGTTTGCTCAGATTGACCGTCGTTGGTAGGTGTTGATAGATCAGCCATTACTTGCCCTCACCGTCTGCTGTTGATGGTGACGATAATGCGGCTGACAAAATGCCTTTTAGTTGATCCCGCAGTGCTTGAATATCGGCTTGTTGTTTGGCGTAATTGTTCAGTAACTCTTGTGGGTCATGGCTAATGACTTCGCCCACATGAGGGTTTTTAATGTCGAGGTTATAGTTGCGAGCAATGATGTCATCGATTGACACTTTCCAGGCTTGTTCGTTTTCTACCCGCGATGCAAAGCCATCGGCCTCGTTGCCCCACCATTCAAGTTCTGTTTCAAACTCTTCAAACTTCATCGGCTTGGTTTTATTGTAATTTTTTACCCCTGCCGGGTAGGGATGCTCGTAAAACCACACCTCTTTGGTAGGCGTGCCTTTGGTGAAGAACAGAATATTGGTTTTAATGCCGGTGTAGGGATTAAACACGCCATTAGGTAAACGCACTATGGTGTGTAGATTACATTCATCCATTAACATTTTTTTGATTTTGGTTTTAACACCTTCACCAAACAAGGTGCCATCTGGCAACACCACTGCTGCACGTCCGCCACTTTTAAGCGCTGATGGCTCATTACCCGCTGAAGGCGCTGCTAATACTTCAATAATAAGTTGCAGGAACAAGTCGGCGGTTTCACGGGTTTGAAATTCGCTTGGAAAGTTTTTTTCAATGCCGTCTTCTTCGGTGCCACCAAATGGCGGGTTGGTGATGATAACGTCAACTTGCTCGTCCCAACTTGAAAGCGGTTTGTTTAAGGTGTTGCCGTGTCTAATTTGTACTGGTACTTCAATGCCGTGCAACATCATGTTGGTGGTACACAATAAATGCGGTAACTGCTTTTTCTCGACACCAAAGATTTGCTGTTGCAGGGTTTGGTGATCATCTGCTGTTTTAACGTAGTTGGCTTTAACATGGTCAAATGCACAGGCTAAAAATCCGCCAGTACCACACGCTGGGTCCATAATCGACTCACCCAGTTTGGGGTCAGTTACCGCCACAATAAACTTAGTAATAGCGCGCGGGGTATAAAACTCACCAGCGTTACCGGCACTTTGTAAGTCTTTTAATATTTGCTCGTACAAATCACCAAACAAGTGGCGCTCGTTTGAGTCGGTAAAATCAATCTCGTTAAGCTTGTTTATCACCTGACGTAATAGCGTGCCGTTTTTCATGTAGTTAAAGGCATCTGAAAACGCCTCTTTCACCACATAACCACGGGGGTTTTTATCTATCGGCGCGGTGAGGTTTTTAAGCTGTGGGAACAGCTCATCATTAACAAACTCAAGTAGCTCGTCGCCTGTAATGCCTTGATTATCAGCCGCCCAGTTGCGCCATAAAAACTGCGCGGGAATTGGCTCACGGTAATCGTCTAGTTCTAGCTCTAACTCTTGTTCTTGGGCATCAAATACTTTTAAGAACAGTAACCAAGACATTTGCCCAAGGCGCTGGGCGTCACCGTCGACACCGGCATCTTTACGCATAATATCTTGGATGGATTTAATTGCTGAACTGATAGACATGAACTTGCTCTCAAAACATGATAATTGCTTGGGATAGTAGCAAAATCATCATGCCAATTCACTGATATAGTGTTGGATTTCTCTAAAAAACCAAACTAATTACAATTTGCGGTATATCCGAAGCACACAACTACAAAATAAGTAGTATACATTTATTTCTGAACTATGAAGTAGGCTATGCATAAAGCAGACTTTTATGTTTTAATATGTTTTATTACAACTAATTAGCAAGGAAGAATGTTAGTGGTGCAATATGTTTATTGAATGTCCTCATTGTCAACACGATAACGAAATCGAGTTCGCCGAAAATATACTCTGTAAAAAGTGTGAAAAGGATTACAAGGGAGTTAAATTTTCTAAACGAAAATTTATCACAGGCACAGCGATGATCCTTTTAACTTATGTTGGCGTTCATACCCTGAATGACGAGGTCAAAGGTTACGGAGATCGTTATCCGATAGCGGTTGAATATGCTTTGTTGGACAGCTGTATTAATGGAAGTAAAAATTCTATTTCTCAAAGCCGTTATCTCAGCAAGCGCGATGTTTGCCTATGCGCTCTCAAAGGAGCGCAAGAAGATTATCCCTACTCTGATTATAAAGATGATGCGAAAGGCTTTGTTTCTATTTTTCGACGTTATGCTAACAGTTGTCGATAATTTTATACGTAAAAAGCGGTCACCTTCAGGGACCGCTTTTGCTAAATTTAACGTTAAATGGTTTTATTTACTCTTTGGAACGTTACCTCGCCCATTACCAGAAGGTTTACCCGTCGTGCTTGGGTAATTGGGATTGTTACTTGGACGTGGTGTTGCTGGTGCTTTTGAGGTTGGTGTTGATTTACTCAAGGTAGTCTCCTTATTTGCCTGACTTTTGGTTAGTTTCTGAAGCGCGCTGTGCTCGGGGTGCAAAAGTACCTTTTTCGACTTTGCCACCATTTTTAATTGCTTCAGAAGACTGAATACGAGCAGCGGCTTCTGGTGTCATTGGAGTTTTACTTTTAGTCATGTTCAATTCCTTTTTACTAGTTAATATTATTGGTGTCTTCGCTAAGACATGCACAGAATGACATAGGAGGTGGGGACTCATGGGGACAGAAATAAAACAGAAACAAATAAAAGAGTTACTGCAAAAGCTAAACCTCAGTATTAACAACTTTGCAGGGTTAGTTTATGAAGCTCTTTATGATGATAATAATGATGAAGCAGAGAAAAAGCTTGCAGAGAACATTAAGAAGCAACTACAACGGAAAACAACCAAAGAGGAAGTTTTAGATTCATACCTTGATATATTGGTAGAGCACCCTAGTTATCAAGGCCTCAACCTTGATAAGGTTCGCAGCCAATATGTTATTCATAGCTGCTTAAATGATGACATTACGATGAGTATCACAGCACTTTCAGGTGAACTAGACAGCTAATCAACAACTAATTCGACGACCAATTTTACAAGCAAAGGGGTGGTTAACTGCCCTTTGTCATTTCTATTAAGCTGATTGCTGGTGAATTTGATAAATTTGCGCTTCTAGTTCACTGATGGCTTGTTCGTATTCGGTTTTGCCACCAAAGCCTTTTTTAACGATCTCGCTTAAATTACCGTATTCCGTAAACGGGGCGACTTTAAGTACTTGCATGTTTTCGATTTCTTGCACGCCGACATCGGCATATTTTACCAGTAAATTTTGCAGTACGGCTTGTGCTGTGGCTGAGTATTTAGTGAAGTAATTGCGCTTTTGTACATTGTTTGCGCGCTCCTTGCGGGTTAATGGCGGTTGGTCGTACACCACGTGGCAAATCATATCAAAGGGGTCCATTTCTTTACCGACTTCATCCTCTAAAGCTGACCAAATAATGCCTTCTAGTGCTAGCTCATCAATTATCGCTTGTTTGCGGTCAGACTCATTCCAACGCTTCACAAATTCATCTAGTGAACTAAATTGCTTGGCCATGGTTTTACGGGTGTAATCTTTAAAAGATTCGGTGACTAATTTACCGTCGCTGTCGTAATACTGCACTCGCTCGGCTATTTTACTGACAGTCACACCTGACACGCGGTATTTGTTGATTTTGCGGGTTTCGCCTTCGTCCCATTCTCCATCAAGGCTGCCATCGCCTTGGGGGTCGTTTATAGTGTCATTTTGAGTCGCATCTGGTTCGTCATCTTGGTATTCACCTTGATTGTCTGCCGCACCGTTATTACCAGTTAGATCGTCGTCAACAGTATCAATATCAACATTTTCATCTTCGATGTCTTCAGGGGTTACTTTAATGATTTTTTCGGGTGTACCGTCAAAGCGCTCGTCGGCAAATAATTCAGTGGCTTTTTTAAAGTCTAAAATAGTGAACCAGAGCTTGCCGTATCTATCGTCAATACGGGTACCTCGGCCAATAATCTGTTTAAACTTGGTCATGGATTGAATGTTTTGATCTAGCACTACTAATTTGCAGGTTTTCGCATCGACACCTGTGGTCATAAGCTCAGAGGTAGTGGCAATAACAGGATAGGCTTTTTTGGGATTAATAAAGTTGTCTAACTGCCCTTTACCTATTTCATCATCGCCGGTGATTTTCATCACGTACTTTTCATTTTTGGTCATTTGCTCAGGGTTAAGATTGGCAATAGCACGACGCATTCGTTCAGCGTGGTCAATGTCGTTACAAAACACGATAGTTTTGGCCATCGGGTCGGTGCGCTTTAAGTAGTTGGTAATGGTTTCGGCAACCAGTTGGGTACGCTCGTCTATCACCATGGTGCGGTCGAAGTCTTTTTGGTTATAAATGCGGTCTTCTATCACTTCACCATTGTTATCGATTTGGCCTTTTGTGGGGCGCCAGCCTTGTAAATCGACATCAATATCGACTCTCACCACTTTGTACGGCGCTAAAAAGCCATCTTCAATGCCTTCTTTGAGTGAATAGGTATAAACAGGCTCACCAAAATAATCCGTGTTAGAGACTTCATCGGTTTCTTTAGGGGTTGCGGTAAGGCCAACTTGGGCCGCGCTTTTAAAGTACTCTAAAATTTCACGCCAGGCACTGTCTTCAGAAGCACTGCCACGATGGCACTCGTCGATAATGATTAAATCAAAAAAGTCTGGGTCGACTTGTTTAAAGGCTTTTTGGTGCTCTTCTGGACCGGTTAATGCTTGATAAAGCGCTAAATGAATTTCAAATGCAGGATCAACCGTACGCCCAGTAATTTTGGTCATTGAGGTGCCGAAGGGCTGAAAATCATTAATGCGAGTTTGATCAACCAGGATATTACGGTCGGCTAAAAACAAGATGCGCTTTTTAGCACGAGACTTCCATAATCGCCAAATAATTTGAAACGCCGTATAGGTTTTACCCGTACCGGTCGCCATGACAAGTAACACGCGGTCTTTACCGGATGAAATGGCTTCAATGGTTTTGTTAATGGCTTGCAGTTGATAATAACGAGGGTGCTTACCCGTACCATCGTCATAGTATTCTTGATTGATAATGGGTAATTGCGCTGGGGTGTAGCCTTTCCAAATACAGTATTTAGTCCAAAGCTGTTGCGGCGTTGGAAAGTCTTCTAAGCGGATTTCTGTTTCGAGTTGGTGCGATTCGTTAGTCCCGAGACTGTTTGTGACTGCATGGGTTTTATCATGAAAGATAAAACCATCACCGTTTGAAGCAAAGATGAAAGGCACATCAAGCAAACGGGCATAATCTAGCCCCTGTTGCATGCCTTTACCCACTTCATGTTTATTGGCTTTAGCCTCAATAACGGCCAGTGGCATACTGGGTTTGTGATATAGCACAATGTCAGCAGACTTAACCGTTTTACGCACGCCCATTTGCCCACGCACTATCACTTTACCGTCGCGTAACTTCACTTCCTGGCGAATTTGCGACATGTCATTCCAGCCCGCTTGTTTAATGGCTGGCATGATGAATTTGCTAATGATATCGGTTTCGGAAAGCTTGGCTTTATTGATGCTCATATGAAATCTAGGTCCTTCTAGCACAGCAACAAACTGCAATTAAAAATTAGTTTGCCACAAAATAGCTCAAACACCAATGATTACATGCAGATACAGTCACTTAAATCTAAAAAATTAGAAACCAGACAATAGTGTTAAGCCCTCAGTTCAGGCTCATGATTAAATCTCTGCATATACGTTTTCTTTACTCTCGCAAACCACGCATAGACTAATTCACGTGTTTCATTGGTTGCCATTGCATTACGTATCCCGGAGATTTGATCCAATTCAAGCATGCCTATTCGTTTATTGACTTTCACCCCAATGGTCACTCTTTGTGGGTGCTCCATTTTAAATGCACAATAATGTCCTGCGACAATCCGGTTGTGATAAACAGCAATACAATGCTTTTGGTCCATTCCTTCTCTAAGCAAAGCATCATAATTATCAATTGCGACAAAATTTGGCTCACTCGAAATAAGTTGTGGATATGGTGTATCAGCGTCAACCGGTCTGGATTCGGATAGCCGAGTAGCATTACGGATATCTATCCATTGTTGATGTAATCTTTCAAGCTCATCCAGTGTCGACAGTTGGCCAATTCGTTTTGCAGGCTCATTTATCCCGAGTGCTAAACCAAGTGCAATCGTATCAGCTAGACATGCACGTAAAGGCCCTCTTTTGATATTTTTATCATTTGCTATGGCATGGCCTAATTTTGTGCAGGTTAAAAATGGATATCGGTTATCTAGGCTTATGGTTGCATAGTTTATTGTGTGGTGATGTTTAAACACTTTGTAGCGACACATTGTTTTGTCTAACAATTTTTTTAAATATTTTACCTCGATATCTCGCTCAAATTTTAGAGACAATTTGTCTATAAATTTAAGTGTCGCTTTTGCGTTGTCATAGCCGAGCTTATTGAGAATGTCGCGTTGTCCTAGATGACTTAAGGCTAATGCCTTTGCATTATCAATGGGATAATGCTCACAAATAAGCACTAATATTAACGGTCTAATTAATAACAATTGAGCGGCTTGCTCACTATTAGCTGCAAGCCACAACAGCTGATATTGGTGTTCAGGAAAAGCCATTGTCACGGCTAAATACTGTTTAGGGATCTGCGCTAACCATTCAGCACCTGATGAAAACTGAGTGATGAAGTTAAGCCCTAAGCCTAATCCACCTTCTAATAATTCTTTGGGTTTAGCCGCGAATACCCTATAAGCACATAGTTTTTTATGCCAACTATGAAGCTCTATATCATAGTCAAAACCAAAGTGAGTTGTGTGTATGGTTAGTTGTAAATCCATATTTCTGCCTATTGAATATCAAGATTTCACTCAAACACAGTGTTAAATAAACCCTGATCCGCGACAATTCTATTGTTTGCAAGTAAGGTGAGTGACAACATTATCTCATCACTAAAACATTGACTAGTATACGGTTGTATTTTCAATAATTTTGACATATTCCCCAATGTGTAATCTAAAATAAATTGCTTGACACGTATCTATATTTATAAATTGGCATTATTAATGCTTGTTATTTTGTGATTAGTATTAATGAATAAGGCGTTTAGCTGAAACAGAGGCAACATTGGCCTTAACGTTTACTATCTGTAATTTAAGGCTTATGTTTACTGCAAATCATGATTTTATGGTGAGTTAAGTATTACCTAACTAAAATGATGACGATGGCAAGCGATTAACGGGAGAGATAATGAAGTATTTACTAGTTATAGTTTGTTTAATTCAAAGCTCGTGGTTATTTGCGCAAGAATATACCTTTGGCGTAGTTCCGCAGTATGAGCCACAAAAGTTAAATGCCATTTGGCAGCCTTTGCTTAACGAAGTGAGTCAACAAACGGGTATTAAAATTAAACTGATCACTGTTGAATCAATCCCTGTGTTTGAACAAGCATTTGCCAATGGAGATTATGACTTTGCTTACATGAATCCTTGGCACAGTGTGATCGCCAATGAAAAGCAAGGGTATATGCCGTTAATAAAAGACGCAGGACGTAAGCTTCAAGGCGTATTGGTTGTCAAAAAAGACGGTGGCATTAATGATTTGAGTCAATTGCAAAATGAAGAGATTGCCTTCCCTGCCCCAAATGCGTTAGGTGCTTCATTATTAATGCGAGCTGATTTAGCACAATTATATGACTTATCGATAAAACCCGTTTATGTACAAACCCATTCCTCGGTATATCTTAATGTTGCCTTAGGCACTACAAAAGCTGGCGGTGGTGTGTTGGGTACCTTGAAGCAACAGCCGCAAAATTTACAAGATAAGTTAACCATTCTATATAAAACACGTGAAATCAGTCGTCATCCAATTGTTGCGCATCCTAGAGTCGATACAGCTGTTCAACTCAATATTCAACAAGCTATTTTAACTATCGGTCAAAGTGAAAAATATAAGCATTTACTTGCAGGGATACCGATTACTCAACCCAGTACGGCAACGTTGGCAGAATACCAGCAATTAACACAATGGGGGTTACGCTCATTTTATGTCGAAAATTAATTGGTGGCGAAGTCTACGGGCACAGAGTTTTTTGGCGGTTTTTTCGTTTGGGCTAATGCTGATTTGTTTATTTGTGTTTTATACCTTACCCGAACAAGCTCGGTGGGTTAACGATGGCTTATCCAAAACGGCTCAGCGTTCATTGCAACAACTATCAACCTCTATCACTACGCCGTTGCTGACCCGACAATATGCTGAGCTGTATGAACAAATCAATAATCAACTTGAAATACATCCAAATTGGAAAGCCATAAAAATAGTAGATGCTGAAACGGGTAATCAATTGTATCCACTAGACTCATGGGTTGGCGCTTTTGAAAGTGGTGATATGTTATTGAGCCAAGACATTATTTTTTTAGATAAGCCGCTTGCAACAATTACCTTGGTGGTTAATTTTACAGCTGAAATTAATGAGTCATCTAAATTACATTACACGCTGATTTATATTCAATTTTCTATCTTGTTACTCATTTTAGTCGGCCTTGCATGGCTAGTAGACTATCGAATCACTTCCCCACTACGTGCGTTAGAGCATGCATTCACTCGCTTAGCTAAAGGTGATTTTGACTGTCATGTAGACAAGCAGCAACACAATGAAGTTGGCAGCGTGATTAATGGATTTAATCAAATGGTCAATGAGGTTGCGGGAAGTCAGCAAAAACTCAATAGTTTAAGGATACAGGCTGAATCTGCTAGTAAAGCGAAATCTGATTTTATGGCCAGTATGAGCCATGAACTACGTACCCCTCTTAATGCCATTTTAGGCTTATCTCAGCTGTATGATTATGATCAATCGGCGAGCCAAATCCAAAAAAATAATGCCAAAAGCATCTACCGTGCTGGTGAACACTTGTTGCTATTAATCAACGATGTACTTGATATGACTGCTATTGAGTCAGGTAATATGCAGTTCAATTTTGAATATGTGCCAATTAAACGAGTTATTGAAGAGTCTGTTGAATTAGTTACTGAGTTAATCAATGCGCAATCAATTTCACTTCACCTTGAGGGACTTAACAACCTTGAAGGCTTGTGTTTTTATGTAGATGAGCGCCGTTTCAAGCAGATCATGTTAAATCTATTGTCTAACGCCATTAAGTACAATAAACCACAAGGTAAGATTTATATTCGTTGTAGTGAGTTAAACAATAATCAATGCCGAATCAGCGTTGCCGATACTGGATATGGTTTAACTGATGACGAAGAGTCGCGATTATTTAAACCATTTGATCGTTTAGGCGCTGAAACTAGCGAAATAAATGGTACTGGTATTGGATTAGTTATCACCAGAGAATTAGTAGAAAGAATGCAAGGTGAGATAACCGTTCAAAGCGAAGTCAACCAAGGTTCTTGTTTTAGTTTATTATTTAATAGTTTTGAACAATCTAATAAGACAACCAATACACAATTTCCGAATGACAATGCGTTGCATACAGAAGTTGATGCATTGCCTATCTTAAACGTGTTGGTTGCAGAAGATCAGGTTACCAATCAGCAAGTATTAAAACAGCAATTAACCCTATTAGGTGTGCAATCAACGTTTGTGAGCAACGGTGAACAAGCCTGGCAAATATTACAAGATATACCATTTGATGTGTTACTGACCGATATACAAATGCCGCTGTTAGATGGTTTAGGCTTAACAAAAAGAATACGCCAAGATGACCGATATAATGCTTTGGTCATTATTGCGGTGACAGCCAATATCATTAAAGAAAATATTGATGATTGTTATGCTGCTGGCATGAATGGTTTTTTGACTAAACCTGTCGAGTTGGTTCAACTTAAAACACTATTAATCGAGCATTCATCAATAACCATTAACGCCCCTATTGAACAAGAACATTCATCAGCCTCGATGAATGACAAGTTTGCTCAACTCGATATCGGTTTGTTAGTGTCGATGCTGGGTGAAGACACTGATGTGCATTGCATGGTATTTAATGCGTTTATACAATCAGCAGGTGAACAAGTTAAGCTGATTAACGCCTACACAGAAAGCGAAAACTATGTTGATTTATCATTTCAATCACATGGACTAAAGTCTGCATCAAAGTCGATTGCGGCTTTAGGTTTAGCGGATATTTGTCAACAAATAGAATCGCTTGCAAACATTAATAGTATTAATGAACAATTAATCATAGACTTAAACTTATGCTTTGAGAGCGTTATGGCTGATCTGAAGTATTATTGTCGGCAACATGAAGCACCTTAACATTAGACATACAATCAACGTATTGATTTTTATGCTTGCTAAAAGTGTAGTGATTCATTTTTGAGGAAAATAGTTTCCAATAGATAATGTGTGAATAATGTTTGATACGCAGAAATAATGTGGGGGTGATGATTAAGTCATTATTGACGCCATCCATGGCACCGAGTTTATTTTTATCACTTAAAACTCAACAATCACCCTCACCCGATCTCGATAAACACCAGGGAGTGGAAACCTATCTTCCACCAATGTTTCAACCAAAAATTGAAACGCCTGGTTATTACCCACACCAATACCTGCCACACTGGCCGACAAATCTGGTCCTATTAGGGTGTTGCCGTCGGTCGTGGTAATTTTATAGGCGATGGTCTCGCTGTTAAATGCCATATTCCTTTGGCCGGCATTAAAGTTATCGCCACCATCAACATAATATTGATAACTCAGCTGCTTAGTGCAATTGATATCCAATGGCAATATGGCGCTGTGAGCACTGCCCAGATAAGACACCGTACCAAGCGAGACATCTGATGTTTGAACGCTACAACTTTCGGTAACACTAAGTTGCACATTAATCATCACGGTTGCACTGCCATTGTCGCGACCTAAACAGATCCCTAATAAGCCAATACCAGAACAATAATCCCATTGCCATAGTATCGATATGGTGTCGTTATACGTGCCTACACCGACATTCGCCGTACCTGTAGACAGATAAATAGGTATCGTGCCGTCATCGCCAAACAGGCCCAATAAATCCAGTAAATTAAATGATCCAAAACTCACCGTTTCATTAAGGGTGAAAGGATCTGAGCGCTCAGGCGCGGTATACAGTGTGTAAGGCACTGCATCACCATTGGCAGCTGTTAATTGAAAATCAGCCCCCACTAATGTGGCATCAATTTCGCTAAAGTCCAGCAGGTTAACAAAGCCTGAGCAACTAAAATCTGAACTGAATGAGGTTTCTATAATACCTGTAGAAATTGATGCAGAGCTAAACGCGCCTAAGTTTTGATTGCTGTTACCGCCCACTACACAGTCTGCGTAAGCTTGTTGGCAAGTGAACACCATGACTGCTGTACAACACAGTTTGCTAATTATGTTCATACTGTCTCTCCTTTACTTTGCTGTGTAATGTTATTTGCGCGTTGTTTAAAGAATAAATCTGGTTGGGGTGGTGCTTGTTGTGTCGAGTCATGATGAGGAACAAGATCGATATTAGTGTAATCAAGCCACCTCGCTTTGTCCCAATTGGGGGCATTTGGCATGCCCGCCTTAGACGCTATGTCATTCGTTAATAAGTAAACGTCACTTACCTTGTTCTGTGTAAGTAACGCATTGTTTATTGGATTAAATTGACTATCCGCATTCGATGATAGGATTAACCTTGGGGTGTTTGCAGTGTAAGTTTGCTTAACCGCCTCTTTTGTCGTTGATGCTGTTTCATGTATTTGAGCAGATAATACTAACTGTGAAGCAACCTGTTGCACTGTAACTGTAATGAACTCCAGATCTATGCTGCCCTGATGTTGTTCAATCATAGAGGCTTGAGTGTTCACTGCAGCCTCTGGATTTACTAGGGTTTGGGTCTGTTCATCTGAGTGAGTTTTCTCAATCACATGAGTTGGCTCAACATCAATAGCAACCGTATTGATCACTTTAACCACTTCAGACTTTGGAGTATGTATGGCTTCTGGCGATGTTACATTAACCATGCTGTCAGATTGTTCGCATACCAAAGGCCCAATGATGGCTTTTTGATGATTGATTTGGGTATAACTAAACTCAACTGAGCATTGTTTATTGTCCCACTGCAATACCATCTGATTTTGCGCTTGTAGCGCTTGCGGATAAACTTCTCCGTGATGCGCTACTGTCTGTGGTTGCTTATCACTGTTAATGATAGCGCTGGCACCTGCAGGAATAGGGTTACCTTTGCTGTCGTTTACAATCACAGTCGCAATAAATTGTTTAGGTTCACAGATAATTGGACCAATCACGGGTGTTTGCTCATCTGTTTTACGGTAAGAAAATTCAGCGGAGCATTGTTGATCAGCCCAGTTAAGGGTTATGATGTTTTGCGTTCTAAGCGATGATAATGACAATTGACCATTTTTACCGACAACTTTTGGTTCAAGCTGATCATTAATGATGGCTAAGGTACCTGCTGGTACAGGTTGGCCTTGTTGATCATTAATCATGACCAGTGCATTGGCATCCTCAGTAGCACATACCAATGGGCCAATGACAGGAATGTCATCTTCTTGCTTGCTGTAGGCAAACTCAAGTACGCACTGCTTACCGTCCCATACAAGCGTTAAGGTATTGTTATCCTGTAGCTTTTCAAGATACAACTCACCGTCCCAACCGACAAAGTCACCATTTTGTTCACCATTTAGGGTCGCTAATGCACCGACCGGAATAGGCTGACCTTGCTCATCGTTTACAATCACAATGGCTGCTTTGGTTTGATACAGTTCAAAATCAACATCTACACCGTGGTTTTCTGCTGCCATCACTTGTATTTGATCGTTCACCACGTTGGTGTCTAGCGGTAATGATTTGGTGTTAATACTGATATTGACTGGGTTATATGATGCAAGCCCGGTAACCAATAACATGCCGTCATCATCTGACTCACCGACTTGCTGGTTTTCAATTAATACTGGCACATCTGCAATACCGCCCGTTGATACCACGGCAAACGTATCGGCGACCCGATTACCTAACAAGAAACGACTATTAGACCAAATTAATGAGCCCGAGGCCTGGCCCCAATGGCCACTTGAACCACCACGGTTGTAGTAACCGCCAGTTAATTCAACTTTGTCACCTCTCCAACTGCCGTTAGCTGAAAAATCACTGGTGCCTACAACATTGCTGACGTTACCTCTAAAACCACGATTGCCATTGCGAGCAAATGAAGCTGAGGCTACGGTACGGTCTTCGCCTTTATTGTCACGCACATGGCTTACGCTAGCACGGGAACGAGTGCCAAATGGCATCGAAAAATTCAAGCCAACGCTCACATCGTCACGATCGGGATCCCAGTTAACACTGGCTGAAATAGAGGCTGTATCGATTGATTGATTATAAAAAGCAGATACCAGGCGACGGTCATCATCATCGAACTTAGTGATATCAAAATACCCCATCCCCACTGAAACGCCATTATCAAATGAGTATGCGGCATTGGCTTGTACTTCACGCTCGATTTGCGACACAAATTGGGTTGACCCTGTGTCACGGTAACCTTGTTGCTGTTGCTTGAGTTGGGCAGAAACCCCCCAGTTATTAGCCTGAAAACGATAACCAGCAAGCCCTAACCAACCGCTGCTATTTTTGTCTTGGCCATGGGCAGCCGCAAACGAAAATACCCCTAGATTACCTAGTGTAAAATCAGTTCCAAAACCTAAGTTGTAAACATCTTTGCTCAGTTCGGCATGCGATGACACCGACATGCTGTCGGTTAAGCCATAACGAACATCGGCAATAGCGGTTAGGTTTGAGTCATAATCAAATGAATCAAGACCAAAACCTTGTCTTAGTACCCCTAGGTTAAGGTCGTAGTCGTACACTCCCTGTTTAAGCAACTCTGGTGCAACATAAAATTGCAAATCACGGCTAACTGCTTGACCATAAATATCGGTGGTAACAATACTGGCGCTGGCAAAGCCATTAACTGTAGGTTCACTGTCTAGAATAAAGTTACCAGGCTCAACATTCCCAGAGTACATTTTGTAATTATTTACAAAGACTTCAATATCTGATGGCAATACCGCACTACCAATGAATTCAGGATAAGGGTAACTGATAAACTGTGGGTCTAACTCAAAACGTCGGGACAGCTTAATCCCCCCCATTCTGACTTGACGAGCCCAAGGGTTACCGCCACTTATCATGTCGCCGACACGCCAATAGCGCATATTTTCCTCGTCATTGTATTGCCAAAAACTGTCGTAGCGGATCATTCCTTCGTCGACAAAGCTGTTATGACTGCCACCCAGTTGCTTACGATAATTACCTGTGGTTTCAACGACTCCCCAATCGCCAAATGCGCGCCACTGTTGCAATAAATCGACTGTGGTTGTGCCAGATTGGTAATCACGATAATAGATATCGTAATTCATTAACGCACCACTAGAGCGCGTAATCGGGATAGAGGTTCTTTTTTTGCTGTTAATCACCTGAGCAGGAAACAAATCTATGTCAGCGGTAAGATAAAGACGTTGTGTTTCGTAACTATATTCACAAGTGACGGCTTGTAAATTACAGTAATCAACACGACCATTTAAGCCACTGGCATACTCAGCTAATGATGAGGTGCCCAAAACGTCTTCGCTACTCCAAAAATGATTTTGAATACGGTTAAATTCTATTAGTTGGTTAACTTGGACGCCATTAAGATACACATCCAAATATAAGGTTTCAGCTGAGGCTACACTGGTGTATGAGCATGCTGCGACTAAGATAACGTTGGTTAGTTTTTTCATCGTTACCTCCCATCGTGGTTAATCTCCACATCGACACCATTGATTTCTGCGAATAGTTTCGACGAAGAGGTAATCGCAACGGGTGATACTTCAAACGCTGCCTGAGTGTTGGCTGGTACGTAACCCAGTAAGCCACCAAACACAACGCTCTGTGTGTTGCCGTCGTTGCTGTAACGTACTTTAGAGATTCTGGCGTGCCCGTTTGCTTGATTGTTGAAGACCAACTGATTGGTTTTGTGATTGTATGAATAGCTTAATGCACGGTTCCAGATACTGGTTAATTGCTCAAAATTATCTGTGCGTGCCACTGACAAGTCTGGACCACCAATAAACAAAGGTAAGGCATAACGCACTTGCAGCAATAAGCCTTGTTCTGATGTGTTTTGCATATCAGGAATTTCATCCAAAAATACTCGATATAAGCGTTCATTATTGATGTCACTTGCAGGGCCAGTATTAACGATACGAACCACCTGCTGTTTACCCGGTAAAATGTTGAGGGATGATGGGCTGACCACCACTTTAGGCTTGTCTTGAGTGTTGTTGTGTGTATCCCAATGTCGCACACGAACTTGAATCTTCATGGTGGTGTTACTGTTATTTTGCAGTTTCAGTAAAGCGGCTTTTTCGCCTGGGGCAATATCAATATTTACCGGTGAAATCAATAATTCGGCAGCGGTAAGGCTAAAAGGGTTTATGACCATTAAGCTGGCTAATATAAGCAATACTAAATGCTTCATGTTGTTTCTCCTTAAAAAATAAGTACAACCTCTACGCTGTCTTGGTAGTTACCTGTAGAGGGAGTCACTGCTTGTGGCGCAATAGCTGCATAGATTGGCAGCCATTCAAACAAACCACTGGCAGTCCCGCTTATCGCATTAGCGTTGTCCCATACTTGCGAACGTCCAGGGTCTTGAAATAGTTGATAAGGCACCATTTCACCGGTGACGTTATTGAGTAACTTACGGTTACTACTGTCGGTGCCGTTTAACCCATTACCAAGTTCAATTCGGTAACTTAAATTGGGGGAACATCTAAAGCCAATAGAACCACTTCCGGGTGTCGACGTGGCTTGTGCTCCATAAGTTAAACTGCTCAGTTCACCAAAATTAATCACACCAAATGCCGTGGCACCGCTGCCGTTGTCTAGCACACAACCTTGTTCTATTTGGATGCTGATTTCACTCACATCTTGCGCTTGTTCTGCAACAACAATTAGCGGGGTCATAGCAAGTAGTGCGATTAATGTCTTGGTCATCATTGTTTCATCCTCGTTTGATGAAGAATGCGGCGTCATTTACTGAGATTAAATGACGCCCTGCAGGTTGATTACCACGAGATGGTCATACGTACAGTATCTAAGTAGTTACCCGCTGCTGGGGTGGTTTGTCCTGCCAAAACACGACCATAAATCGTTAATGGTTGCGCAGCGCCAGTTCCGGTTAAAGCTTGTGACTGTGGACCTTCCCCCCAACGCACAGAGCGCGCTGCATCTTGATAAAGCTCATAGTTCACAAAATCTAAACCACCGCGAGATACACGACGTTGGCCGGCCTGCGGGTTTGAACCATCATCAAGCGCTACGCTATAGGCTAAGCTGGTATTACAGGTGAGCTCGATACTACCTGTTCCTGCTGAGCCAGCAGACTCGGCATCAATAAACAGGTCTAAATTACTTTGTTCACCAAAGTCGACTGAGCCAAATTTATTAATACCGGCACCGGCATCTGCGGTACCGTTTACGGCACAGCCTTCACCTATAACCAGTGATACATCAACATCACCACGTATTTCACTTGCAAATGATGGGCTCATCGCTACTGAAGAAGATAATAATGCTGCGATTGTGATATGTAGTTTTTTCATATGTCACCTCAGTGTTGTTTTAAATTAAGAGTTATTTTGAACTCGATTAAGGTATTGCAGGTACGGTGCCAACTCCTGACAAAATATTAAGTTATTGTTTAATAATCATTTTATCTAATTAAAGGTTTGGGTTGTGCTTTAACACTGAGGGTGGCTTGCAAAATGCAACGCTACATTCGCATTTTGCAAAGGATGAAAAATATACGAGGGCTTAATTGTTAATGGACATTATTTGATGAAGTTTAAGAGTGATCGCGGATATATAGCCATAGCACCATTAACAATACACTCGCTTGTGTAATGTTATTGAAAGCCATTGATGGGTAATTGGCGTGTATTAGCACTAAAGCAGAATAGAATTGGTTTAGCTGGATGAGATGAAGAGTACAGAAGTTAACGATCTACTGACCATTATGTATTGGAGGCATGGTAATTGAGTAATTGTTAAACATTATAAGCTTACCTGTTAACGATTTTCTGGTTTTGATAAATTAAGTTTACTGCTAAAACTTATTCATTAATTTGTGTCTTAATCAAATTACCCAAGAGATTTAATTAAGACACAAATTCGTCATCGCCAACAAATAACATATTTTTTAATTTAATTTTCAACCCAGCTTTTCATTTTTCGGTATATCGTCGATGCACTTATACCGAGGTACGCAGCTGCAAGCGGTATATTGCCATCACACTGGTTTATGGCATCCTCAATGGCATTTTTTTCAACGACCCACAGTTGTATAATATTGTTGTTTGGCTCAGGTTGTACTTTAACATTTGTATTCACATCTTTAGCTGAATGGGGCTGTGAGATGTGATTGTGCAAAGGATGCTGCTGTTGATTGACAACACTATGACCAAAATTATTGGGTAGCATGTCTTGTTGGACACTTTGACCATCATAAATCACTACGATATTTTCTATCACATTTTGTAATTCACGAATGTTACCGGGCCAATCATATTGTCTAAACGTTTGTTTTACATCTTCGCTAAAGCTCTGAAATTTTTTGTTATTTTCAGCTGATTTTGCCATTAAGATATGATTAGCTAATAATAAAATATCATCACCCCGTTCGCGCAATGGCGGTAACGTTACAGGGATCACATTGAGGCGATAATATAAATCTTCACGGAAACGCCCCTCGCCGACTTCAGCGGCAGGATTACGGTTGGTTGCACATACAATCCGCACATCACTTTGTAATACTTCATTGCTGCCGACTTTACAAAAGGTACCCGTTTGTAAAAAACGTAATAATTTGGCTTGAAGATTTAATTGCATCTCACAAATTTCATCTAAAAATAGTGTGCCACCGTTAGCCACCTCAACAGCCCCTTTTCTATCGGTAAGCGCACCACTAAAGGCACCTTTTACATGGCCAAAAAATTCAGATTCAAATAATTCTGCTGGTATTGCTGCACAGTTAATCGCAATAAAAGGCCCATTATTACGCGCGCTGGCTTGATGGAGCCCTAATGCACAGACTTCTTTACCCGTACCACTTTCACCTGTAACAAAGACACTGGCTTTACTGCGAGCTGCACTTTCTAATAAGCGAAATACCGTGTGCATTGACAAGGATTCACCAATAAAATTTTGTCTATCAAGTGACGTCGATTCGGGTTCAACTTCAACGATTTCTAACTCTTGGTGTTGTTGTTTAATTGCGTTTGAAACCGAGGTGATTAAGCGCTCAGAAGTAAACGGTTTCTCGATAAAGTCATAACCACCTAATCGCATCGCATCAACGGCTATATCAATAGAACTATTAGAAGTGATGATAATAACTTTGGCTGAAACTTCTTGTTTATTAACATATTTAAGGACTTCTAAACCACTAATATCAGGTAAACATACATCTTGAACTAATACTGCAGGCATCTTCGCTTTAATGGCAACTAATGCAGAATACCCATCCACAAAATGTTCAGTCTCAAAACCGGCTTTTTGCAACTGGCTGCAATACAAAGCGCCACTCGACAAGCTGTCTTCTACGACGTACACCAGTGGCTTATTAGTGGTATCCATGGCAACTCCCTATTCAGCTATCGAGCTGATATGTACTTTATATTCGATTAAAGTCGCGTCAATAATGTTAATTAACGTTAATGTGGCAGGTATAAATGATTGTTCAGCGTTAAGTTGATAAACAAAACTGGCACTTTGAGATAATCGTTCTGCACCATATAAGGCTGCCGTATTTTTTAATATGTGGGTAGCATTGTTAATGGCTTGGAAAGCATGATTATCAACGGCAGCACTGATATCGGCATGCAATTGTTTGAGTTCTTGTTCAAACAACACAAGCAAGTGTTGGTAGGTATCACTACCGAGATCAGACTTTAACTTGTCGAGTGTGCTGAGTTGCATCATAGGGTACGCACTGAACTCGGTGTGTTGTGACATGTTGAACCCCGTATTCATCATATATTTAAGGTGAACTTGTTATACAAGGATATTCGCAATTGGCGTGCCAAATCGCGAAGTAAAATAAAATCAACAAATATAATATCTTACAACGGTTTTATACAATGAAAAATAGAAAGCTTATCAATAAATTCGCATATTGATTGGCATTTTGCAAATCATTATGCGAGTAGAAGCCTATCGCAGAAGTGTGTAATCTTATTGTTAGCGCCATAAACTTAAACTTTTCTCTAAGGTTTGTGGCTTACCTAATAAATACCCCTGGACGACATCGCAGCCAAGTTGGCTTAGAATATGTAATTGATTTTCAGTTTCAACCCCTTCTGCCACAATATGCAACCCTAAGCGCTGCGCCATAGCAATAACGGCACTGCATAAAGTAAAGTCTTCATTATTATCGGTAATTCCACTGACAAAACTACGGTCAATTTTGAGTCCGTCAATATTAAATTTTCGCAATAAGCTTAATGACGCAAAGCCAGTACCAAAATCGTCTAACCAAATTTGGACATCTTCCTGCTTAAAGGCATTAAACACTTTACAAATTGTCTGAGGGTCATTGATTAATGCAGTTTCTGTTAATTCTAATTTGATTGCCGAAGGTGGGATATTAAGTTCAATAATTAATGACATAAGCTGTTCATATACGTTGGTATGTAAAAGCTGTACTGGAGATACATTCAACGATAAACAAATGTTTTCCATACCATGATTACGCATGCGTTTTAGATCTAATAATGCTTGTTGAAAAATCCAGCTACCCAATTCTAAAATTTGACCACTTTGTTCTGCACAAGGAATAAAATCACAAGGTGATATCACCCCAAATGTGGGTGATTCACAGCGTACTAATGATTCAAATCCAACAATTTTACCGCTTTGAACTGATATAAGAGGTTGGTATACCATGCTAAAACAATGCTGTTTTAGTGCCACATCAATGACATCGGTTAATTTATTCCAGTTTGAATTACTCGCATCCTCGTTTATAACAGTATTTTTTTTGGCATACATAGTTAGCTCCAAGACAGTCATTGTAAATGTAATAAATACAGAGCAAGACTTGAGCCAATAGCCACATCAAGCGGCGTCAATTAAGCAATTGATTTCAAAATGTTATTTTATCACTTTTATGAGTTTGTCATTTTAAATAATAACAATGTTGCAAGTTGCTAGAATGTTTGCATTTTGCAAATCATAATTCAAAGCAAATAGTGACCCAACAGCAGTAAGCAATGTTGACTGAGAGTATTGAGCTAGCAATATTTAGACAGTGTTTTTAAAAGATTGTGTTTATTGACGGGCTTTGAGATGTAATCATCCATCCCTGCATCTAAAAATCGATGTTTATCGCCTTCCATTGCGTTGGCGGTAAAAGCAATAATGGGTGTTGCAGATGATAAAGAGTTTGCGCGAATGCATTTTGAAGCGTTAATTCCATCCATTTTAGGCATATAGATATCCATTAAAATGATGTCATATTGGACTTTTTGTGCGGCTTTTACGGCTTCAACACCATTTTGAACAAAATCAACATGACAGTGAAGATTAGCAAACATTGCCTTCATAACTAGCTGATTTGTCATATCATCATCTGCCAATAATACCTTAACACTTTTAGATTTCACGTTCAGTTCATCGATAATAGCTTGTGAGTTAAATTCAATCGTATTTGCAAGCTTAAAAGGTAAATTAATGATAATTTTCGTGCCTAGTTGTTCTTCACTTTGTATTGTTAATGTTCCGCCCATTAATTTAACTAAATTATTGCTAATGGCTAATCCCAATCCCGTTCCAGAATGCTGTTTATTCGCTGAACTATCTACTTGAGTAAAAGGTTCTAAAATATGCTGTAACATCGATTGTGGGATGCCAATACCTGTATCTTGAATAGTGATAACGACATTGGCATCAGTATCAGATATTATTTCATAGTTTGTCTCTAAATAGACTTTGCCTTTGCTCGTAAACTTAATTGCATTAGAGAGAATATTGAGTACAAGTTGACGTAAGCGCCCATGGTCACCAAGTAAAGTTAAGTCTCTGTCTGGCAAGCTTTGCTCTAATGCCAAACCACTTGATTTAGCATTGGTCGACATTAATCGGCAGGCAGAATCTAAGGTTTCATTTAAATTAAATTGCTCGGTGATCAGTTCTAACTTGCCTGCTTCAATTTTGCTGATATCTAATATGTCGTTTAAAATTTTTAATAAACTATTAGAAGACTCGAGCATAGTAGACAGATAAAACTGTTGTTGAGTCGATAAAGTTTCATCTTCTAGCAACACATCGAGTAAACCCATGATGCCATTCAATGGTGTTCTGACTTCGTGACTCACGTTAGCTAAAAACTTTGATTTAACTAAATTAGCCATTTCTGCTTTTTGACGAGCTTCAATTAACTGCAGTTCATTGCGTTTTAAATCGGTAATGTCGATATGAAACCCTACTATACCGCCATCACGCATCGGCCGTTCCACCATTTTTATCCAGCGGCCATCGGTGAGTTCTATAATTCGTTCAGGTGCATTTATTCGAAGTTTATCGATATCGAGTAATTCAGGATCTTTAACTAATGCTCTCACTGTTTGATTATTGCTAAGATCTTTATAACGTGTCCCTTCTCGAATAATGTCAGCTAATTCTGGGTATAACGAAATAAAGTTTTGGTTATAAACAGCCACTTTTTGTTGGTTATCAAAAATGATAAAACCATCTTCTAGAGCTTCTATTGCATCCCTAAATCGACGTTCATTTCTGATTTGGTTAACTGATAAAATATGCAGAATCTTACTCAGGTTACCAGGCAACCGCAGTAAAAAATAAATCAATACTGCTAAACTGGATCCTGCCAATACAAACAAACCATAATGTATCCAAGAATCAATTAACACATCCGATTTACTTTGTTCAGTAATCAATTCTATGTGTGAAATACTGTGTAGGTTATCGGTGTAATAGGCCAAAAATAAACTTAATGTAAACACAACAGCACTCAAGCTAAATGCCACAGTCTTGTGACTCCAAATGGGTGCTTTGTTGGTGATGAGGTTAATAAAACCTTGTACAGAAGAATTTTGTTTGTCGATTTCAACTTCGACACTTTGTTGGGTAATAAGATTCTCGACAACTTTACCAAAATCTCGCAAATGCTGTTTGTCACTAAAACTAAATTCCCTTGGCTGAGTATCAATAATGCATAATGTGCCAATACGATGTCCCCCCGGTGTTTGTAAGGGAAACCCGGCATAAAATCGGATACGAGGATCATTAACGACCAAAGGATTATCCCTAAAACGAGGATCGCTTAAGGTATCTTCTACGACAAACACTTCACTTGAGTGGATCGCATGGCCACAAAACGATTCAGCTCTTCCCGTCTCACACACATCTAAACCTTGAGAAGACTTAAACCATTGACGGTCCTTATCGATTAGGCTAATTAAACAAATAGGGACATTAAAATATGTTTTAACAAAACGCGTCATATGATCAAATTGCTCTTCAGGAGCTGTATCAAGTAATTCAAGTTGTTGTAACGCTTTTAGCCTGCTGGCTTCATCATGTGTCTCTGTGGCCGGTTCCATATGATTCCTTTTGAGATAGCATTAAAGGATGTTAATTACAAATGAGCAAGTTGCTGTAAGGTATATTGTAATTTTTCTAATTTACTGCGTTTAACGTTATGACTTTGATTTAAATAACGCTCCAACAGATCGTATAACATGTCTCGATTAATCGGTTTAGCTAGATAATCGTTCATTCCAGCTTGGATAAACCGTTTTTTGTCACCGTGTATCGCATTGGCCGTTACCGCTACAATAGGGATTTGGCTATAAGATTGACGACTTGAACGGATTTTCTCTGTCGCTGTCACCCCGTCCATTACAGGCATTTGAATGTCCATCAGTATTAAATCTGTTTGATTTTCAATTAAGAAATCTATTGCGGCTTGTCCATGGTTTACGCAATGGGTTTTACAACCCAATTGTGAAAGCATTTCACTTAACACCACTTGATTATTGATATTGTCTTCAACAATCAACACATGCTTATCATAATAAGCATCGCTCACAGTGCTCGGTAATACACTATTACACTGATGAACTAGATCAAGGTTAACAAGCGGGTCATCAATGAGTTCCAGAGCCCAATTAAGGTGCGATAATTTAAATGGCCCATTAAGTAAAATTTCATTTTGGTTGTGATAACTAAAATCGTTAACTTTACCTGTTAAATTAATGCAGAACAGACACACTTGTCTTGTTATAAGTTGATTAACTTCATTAATATATTTTCTACATCCAGCCAACTGCATAGGATCGGTAAGCAGTAAGATATCAACATTATCGGCAATAGTTTTGGGCAGCTCAGAATGATGCAGAAACGATGAATAACTGAGTCCATAGTGTTGTAACATATTAAATACGGCTGGGTTCAAACTTGTGTGCGCTCCAATGACCCAACAATGTGAACGCTGACGTTGCTTAATGATGCTTGCTTTAGAATCACATACTCTAGGTTCCACCAATAAAGGGATTTCAACCGTAAAAACACTGCCTTTGTTAATCGTTGAAACAACGTTGATATTTCCGCCCATTGCATCACATATTTGCCGGCAAATGGCTAAACCTAAGCCACTCCCGCCATACTCCCGTGTAGATGAAGTATCAGACTGCACAAAAGCTTCAAACATATTACTTATTTTATCTTCAGCTATGCCGATGCCCGTGTCTTGCACCGCTAATTGTAAAATCATCTCTCCATTACGATTAAAAGAATCAACCTTAATGAGCACCTCACCTTCATGGGTAAACTTCACTGCATTCGCTAATAGGTTAATCAATATTTGTCTCAAACGCGCTTTATCCCCCATGATTGACAGGGGGACATTCGGCATGACATTTAACACAACAGATAGGCTTTTTTCTAATGCTTCACCAGAAACAATATCAATGGCCTCTTCAATACAATTGTCTAATTTAAAAGGGTCATTAACTATGTTGATTTTACCGGCTTCAAAACGAGAATACGTCAATACGTCATCTAATATGCTAAGCAATGCATCACTGCTGGTTCTGATCATTTCTGTAAAACGGCTTTGTTCACGCGTGAGACCGCTGTCTAATAAGATGTCAGCAGAACCAATCACAGCATTTAATGGGGTACGAATTTCATGGCTAATATTCGCCATAAAGCGACTCTTGGCTTCGGACAACTGTTCAGCTTGTAACTTAGCCTCTTTTAACGCAGTCAATGCCGCCCTGCTTTCAGTGATATCCGTTTGCACAGCAATAAAGTGACTAATGTTGCCGGTACTATCTACGACAGGACTGGTATTGATATTTACCCAATATGGATCTCCTGCTTGGGTATAATTAACAATATCAATTTGAAAACAGCGCCCTTGTGCCAATGCATCTGACATCGATTTAATGGCTGCTTTATCGCTTTGTTTACCTTGCAGAAGTTGCCCAGGTTTCTGGCCTATAATATCGTTAAGTAAATAGCCTGTTCTTTCTTCAAAGCTTTTATTTACCCATTCAACTCTCCCTTCTCTATCAGTAATAACCACTAGGTTTTGTGTATGGCTTGCAACGAGAGATAGGCGTTTTACGTAATTCTGTTGGTGTAATAACTGTGCTTGAATATCTTTATGCTGTTGGATTTCAAATAACGAACCGATGTAACCTCCGTTACCATCCTGCACTATCCGTAATTCGAACCAATGGTGCTGGCCATTTTTTAGGGCTAACTGCACTTCAATAATGGCAGGTTTTAGATGATTTTTATCGGCCAGCTTTTGCAAACTTACATCAAGCAATGCTTGATGAGTTAACGAACGAATAAGGCTATAAAGGTTCATGTTGGCTAATGAATCACTGTCGTAGCCTAATCGAGTTTGCCACGCAGGATTGGTGAACGTAAATTCGAGGCGTTCATTACACTCGAAAATACATTCATCTAATAATTCGAGTAACTTAGTTTGACGCTTTTGTGCAAGAGACAGTTTTTCGACTAACGCATACTGGATCTGTGTTTGCAGTTCATCATTAGGATCGGCCGCCATGTGGAATATTCCTCGTTAATTAGCGTAAATCTGTCGAACGACAAACCGTTGCATAAAGAGGAAACACCTCTTTGCAATAAAATGTTTGTTCGAATGGCGTTCTGCTTGATGTGCAATCATCTAAAATGGTGGTATTAAATCCAAGGTCAATTGCCGAGCGCGCAGTTGAATCAATACAAATAGATGTAACCGTGCCAGCTAGTACCACTTCTTCAACGCCAGCGTGTATTAATGTTTCAGCTAAAGCGGTGTTTGAAAACGCGTTAAGCCCACGCTTACCCGGTATCACTTTAATAAAATCATTAAATTCGTTAAGTTCTGGGATCACTTCAGCACCATAAGACCCCTCTTTAAAAGCCCCGACTTCACTGATCACTTTTAATATACCTACAGGATTGTGCAATTCACTGTAATCAGTGGTAAAAAATATTGGCGTATTCACTACAATCCCAAAATCTCTTCCATGGTTACGTAATAAACTAATGGTGTTTTCAAGTACACCTGTTACTTTTGAAGACTGTTCAATAACACTGTGTAAAATGCCGTCTTTAGAGAAATAGTCATTTTGATAACCAATTAATACCAAGGCTTTATTTGCTAGTTTAGTCATGTGAAATTGTCCTTTTATGATTGATTCCCTTTTAAACAATTTATGCTTGCCATTGAGTTAAAAAATGCTCGAGTGCTAGTTTTGTCACGGGCTTTTCAAGGTAATGTGTAATACCTTTACTAAAAAGCTGTGTAATTTCTTCAGGTTCAGTTAATCCTGTTAACGATACCTTCGGCGTTAATCGATTAACGCCGTCTTGCTCTATAAGTTGCTTAGCGACATCACTGCCATATAAACCCGGCATCCTTTCATCTAATAAAAGCAGGTCGAACTGTTGTTGTTGTGCAAGCGCGAGTGCTCGCGTTCCATCATTTGCGGTAACCACTTTACAGCCTAATTTTTCTAACATGGCTTTTGTCGCAATTAAACTAGGAATGCTGTCATCAGCGATGAGAATACACAAAGGTTCAGGTGTGATTTTAGTGTCCATCATGTTGATAATGTCCGTATCATAAAAAGGCCAAAATAATGTATTGGTGTCTGAAATATCAGTATTTGATACTTTGCTTATTTCGCAAAATTGGATTGTAGTGACATTTGCTGAAACAGGTACATTCTTCACTATATCTTTAGCATCTATTAAAGAAATACACTGGTCGGCTTGCTCTATTGAAGATATAAAATTAACCATTGAATGCGATATCAATGACGCCATAATGGTGTTTATTTGGCTCGATGTTGCCTGCACCGCGATAGTGTGTGAAGGTAATTTAATTGCTTGCGAATAAGTCACTTTTTCTGGCGTTGTACATTGCGCCGCAACCTCTTGGTTATCATCTGCAAATATTGACAACTCAAGATGTTTATTTTTATTAGTCACCACTACCACAAGTTGATGCTGTGCAACGTTCAATGCTTGTTGAATCAGTTCATTTAATTGTTGGTGCATAAACGATGGGTTACATTGATAAACCACACTATAAAAACCTGTTTTATTAATCAGGCAGGGTGCGATTTTTTTATCATGTTGCCGCAGAATGTTCGCTAGCACACATTGGATAAATTCCAATAATTCAACTTTAATCTTCATAGCGACCTCTGATGACAACAACTCTATATTAATAGCAATTAATACGCCACAAAAGCGACCAACTTTAAATAATTGTTTTGTAAATACTATTTTATGCCTGCATCTTGTAAATCTCAGTGCAGCAGTGGTGTCGCACTTTAAGACGCAATTTGAATTGCATTTTGCAAATCAAATTGCGTCTTAAAATGGATAACCAAGATTTGATCATATTAAGTATACAAAAGGCACCCGTTTTGTTTTTGGTCCTATTGATATCAACTGTAAAGTTACAATCTTGTGGGGTTCAGATGTCGAAATATGTGAGGAGTTATGACGCCGTTATCGAGTGATTATTACCATAATTGTTTTGCAGGCAACGCTTTACTGTACAAGTATCCTTGTATGTCATTACAGCCAAGGCTTTTGAGTATTTCAAATTGCTCGGTGTACTCTACGCCTTCGGCAATAGTAGTGAGCTCAAGGTTTATCGCTAATTGAATTATAGTACGAGCAATAGCAGTGTCTTTTTGATTAGTGACAATTTCATCAATAAACGATTTATCAATTTTTAAAGTATCTATTGGGAAATTTTTTAAATAATTTAAAGACGAGTAACCAGTACCAAAGTCATCAATGGCGAGTTTTACGCCTAACTCTTTTAATTTAACTAATAATAAAATTGCATCGTCTATATTTCGAATAATCGCAGATTCAGTAATTTCCAACTCAAGTAAATGCGGCGAAACCTGAGTGTGTTCTATAGCAAACTTCACATAGTCATAAATGTTTTCATCATTAAACTGTAAAGCCGATAGATTGACCGCCATACGTTTAAATTCAATGTGCTTGTTTTGCAAAATTTTGGCTTGTTTACAAGATTCAATTAGCACCCACTTCCCTATCTCAATAATTAAGCCACTGCTTTCTGCTACGGCCATAAAATCAATTGGAGATAAAATGCCTTTTGTTGGGTGGTTCCAGCGTAAGAGTGCTTCGTAACCTACAATTTGAGAGGTCACGGCATTATATTGAGGTTGGTAATAAAGTTCTAATTGGTTACCGCATTGTATTGCTTCACGAAGTTCTGCTTCTGTTTGAAGCCGCATCATAAGTGATTGATGCTTTTCATGTGAAAACAATTGGTAGCCATTCTTACCATTGTTTTTTACTTCATACATGGCAGTGTCCGCATGTTGAAGTAATATATCTGCCGTTGTACCGTCGTCAGGGTAAAAAGAAATACCAATACTGGCTGAAATAAACGTTTGTAAGCCTTGAATAAAATAAGGTTTACAGAGTGAGTCGATGATTCTCTGCGCAATAACTGCAACGCTGTCAAAATCAGCAAGATCAGATAAAATCAGCGTAAATTCATCACCACCGAGCCGAGCGATATGTTGTTCATTAAACATCGAACGCTCACCGACTGCTAAGGTGTCAGAGACTCTGATGGAGTCTTTTATCCGCTGCGCCGCCTGGCACAATAACTCATCACCTGCTTTATGACCTAATGTGTCATTTATTTTTTTGAAATAGTCTAAATCAATAAATAAAAGCGCTAATTTGGTGGTATGACGTTGTGCATTTGCAATCGCTAAATCTAACTGCATTAAAAATTTACGCCGATTAGGTAAGTCAGTTAATGTGTCGTAAAAGGCGTAATAGCTTATTTCTTGTTCGGTTTTTTTACGCGTTGTAATGTCATGTAAAGTACCGTTAAGCCTAGGCTCACCAAAATCATATGTAATATCTGTAACATCATGTACGGTTATCACCTCACCAGAGCTGTTCAATACACGGTATTCAATATCATAAGGCTGTTTAGTTTGTAGCGCATTTAATACTGTCGTTCTTACAAACTCTCTGTCTTCTGGGTGAACAATTTCGATAAGATAGCCCATTGTCATTTCAACTTGCTTTGGTGCCACCCCCACCATGCGATAAACTTCATCAGAACAATCTAATGTTTCTGTTTTAAAGTCCCATTCCCAAGACCCTAAATGAGCAATGCTTTGTGCTTTAGCCAGTTTGTTTTTGCTTTTTCTTAATTCTTTTATGGTTTTATTCGCTTTTAGAACATATTGGATCCGATGGCTGAGCAGTGGCCATTTTACCGGTTTTGTCATAAAGTCTGTTGCACCCACATCAAATGCTTTTTGGATGTCTTGGGGCTGATCTAATGCCGTAACCATAATAATTGCTACGTTTTCACCTTCTGGTAATGCACGAATAATTGAACAGCATTCAAAACCATCCATATTTTCCATTGAGACATCAAGCAAAATAAGATCAGGAGAATAGCGCTTAAACTGAGCGATGGCCTCTTCACCATTACTTGCTTCGATAATCGATGCTTCAGACAATGTTAATGCTTTACGCATCAGGATACGCATCACCGGATCATCATCCACTAACAATATTACCTCGCGAGCTGAAGATAATGCCATTACGAGAGTTCCTCTAGCTTATGCAACAAGGCTTGTTTACTTCGGTCAAATACATTCATTAATGTATCAGTAATATCGCCAAGCACATTTAATTGTTCATTACGAGCAGACCGTTCAATTTGGCTGGCTAGGTTTTGCATTTTCATTGCGCCTAAGTTTGCTGAACTAGACTTAAGTGAGTGCGCTGCTTTAAATACTCTATCGGCATCATTATGAGTCATGCCAACAATGATCTGGTTAATCAACTCGGGCGCCGTTTGCAAATATATCTCGACAATATTTTGTACAAGTTCCTTCGCATCATCAGGTGAAATCTGAATAATATCGTTCAACGGGTCATCAGAGAATATCGGTGGTTCATCAGTATCACCATTTTGGCTTAGGGATGTTGATTGAGCGCCATCAAACAACCATTTATTAAAACACTCTGTTAGATTTTGACGCGTAAAAGGTTTGAGAAGTGTATCTTTAGCGCCAGCCTCCCTAAAACGTCGCTTAACATTGGGTTGTATATCTGCGGTAAGCGCGATGATTGGGGTGGAATAGTTAATGCTGGTTGGCCCCAAATGACTTATCGTTTGAGTCGCATCTATGCCATCCACGACTGGCATATGGTAATCCATAAAGATCAAATCAAATTTTTTTTCGCTTGCAGCTGCAATTGCTTCCATTCCATTTGAGACTATTTCACAAGTATGCCCCAATGATTCGAGTAAACGCTTAACCACCATTTGGTTAATCACATTGTCTTCAGCAACTAATACTGACGCTTTACGATAACCTGCTGTATTTTGTTCAAGTGTCACGACATCTTGTCGGTCATTCTGAACAAGACAATTATTTTGTATCAACGGAATGCTAAACCAAAAAGTACTGCCAATATTTGGCGTGCTTTCTACCCCATAACGGCCATTCATTAATGCAATAAGTTGTTGGCAAATGGCTAAACCTAAACCGGTTCCACCGTACTCTCGGGTAATTGAATTATCTGCTTGTGTAAAGGGCGTAAAAATAGATTCTAATTTATTAGCGGCGATGCCCATCCCCGTATCTTTAACCGTAAACGTAATAAAGGTCTCTGAACCTTCAATATGTTGTCGTACCTTGACCTTAACCCCGCCTTGGCGAGTAAATTTTAGTGCATTTGATAATAGGTTATTAAGAATTTGCCTAATTCTTACAGAGTCGCCTAAAAAGACGTCTTGAGACAATGGCTGAATATCGAGATCAAAAATGAGATGCTTCTTTTCTGCTACGGCTTGATGCGATTTACACGTCGTACTCACGAGTTCGTATAAATTGAACTCATGAATATCTAAATCTACTTTGTTGGCATCAATTTTTGAAAAATCTAATACTTCATTCAACAATAGCAATAAGGTTTGCGCTGATTCATTAATCAAATGTACGGTATTGGACACATCTTGTTCGAGTTTAAATGAGCTCAGTAAATCTGAAAATCCAATAATACCATTCAGGGGGGTTCTGATTTCATGGCTCATGACTGCTAAAAACTCAGACTTAGCCAAATTAGCATTTTTAGCGATTTCCAAGGTTTGCTGTAATTCAAATGTACGTTCGTTAACTCGATTTTCAAGCTCATGATTAATGGTTTCGAGCTGCTGACCTCGGGCGTCAACCTCAGCTATCATCACGTTAAAACTGTCGGCTAATTTTGAAAACTCGTCATTTGATTCAATATGAACCCGTTGTGAGTAATCTTTTTTATTTGATATTTGTTCTATAACCGACAACAAGGTATTGAGCGGCTTAGTAAACAAAGATTGTAACCACAACATCACCAATACACTGGCCATGAAAGCAGAAACACCTGTTGAAAAAACTAACAGTAAATATTCGTCCAGCTGTTTTGACAAGGTATTCATATTGTCGGTGATATATAACACCCCTAAAAACTCCCCTTCTGAAACTAATGGGGTATAAGAATGTACACCTACAGTATCGAGACTAAGGTGTTTTTGTTTTAGTGACGTTAAGTTGTTTATTGCCTCTAATTGTGGTTTATCAGTGCCATTTTTGCCTTGATAAACCGCAAATACCTCGCCTAAGGCATCATAAATAACCGCATGCACAATATCTGGCTGAGCAACCAATGCTGACAAGGTTTTTTCTGCTGACGAAGGATCATTAAAGATCACTGCAGCAAGACTATTACTGGCTACGATATCACTCAATACGGTTAGGTTTTGTTGGGCTTTTTGTTGGGTAATTTCATACTGTTTATTAATTAAAGATGTTGAAATAATGGTAATGACAATAAGAGAAATCAACAGCATTGAAAAAATCAATTTTGTTTTAATCGAGAAAAAGTTTTTTATTTTCATCGTTTAACCTCAACAGCTAATTTCAACACTTGTGAGCTAATGGTTAAGCCCGACTTTTCTAACACCTGCTGATTCACTTTGAAATATAAACGTTGGTCTTGTTCAATAATTTCAATCATCCCACCTTGTGAAGTAAAACCCGAAATGTCAGATACCGTTAAAATGGCTCTATCATCAACGGCTAAAAATAAACGGCGGGTTAATTCACGGTAATTGCTATCAATAAATATGGCATCACATTGATTGACTTGATTGGTTTCGGTTAACTCTATTGGCGAGATTGATTGGTTGCCAATTTTCTTTTTTGAAAGAGCCATAAAACTGTCTCGGTATTGTTTACCAAAATAGCATATGTGCCAAGCCGACTTCTGCTCTGTGCGTGTTTGCGGCCATTGGGTAAATTTTACAAAGTTATAGGTAAAAGCCGCTTTTAATTCAAAAGCGTCTTCTGCCATAGATGAACCTGAATACAGGACAAATACAGTCAGTAACCCATAAATGAATTGCCTATAAATCGTCATAATTTTCATCAATCAGCTTAAAAGTTAACGCTAGCTTTAACAAAATAACTAGGGCCAACACGATAAGGCAGCAAAATGCTTTCGGCTTCATATTCTAGGTGAGCAGGATAAAATAAGTTTTTACCGTAAGCCGATAACATAACATTGGGTGACATCGCCCAATTTATTGCAACGTCAACACCTTGATAACTTTCAATAGTTTTAGTAGTGCTTCCGTTACCTGAAATTAATTCTGTATTGTCAATAAAACGCCAAACCAAATTAACATCGAGTGTTTTATGTAGTTTCCAATCAATAATACTCGATACCATATGTCCTGGCGCTTTAGTGTTTTGGGCAAGCACGCCATCGAATTCATTGTGGATGTAGCTGTAGTTAGCTCTTAACTGTAATTGTTCATTTATAGCCCATAAAGCCGATAATTCTGCGCCATAGTTATAACCATCATATTGGTTTTCAAAAACAGTAGATTGAGTCACATAGTCAGGATAAGTACTAAAGTCGGTGGTTCCTTCTGATACGCTACGTAATTTGTCGTATTGGTTATAGAAAATGGCAGTATCAAAAGACAAAGTTTTTATCGGCATAAACCGATAACCCACTTCATAGGAGGTAATTTCTTCTGATTGATAATCATCAGAGCCTATCACAAGCACTTTGACTAAGGGCGATGACTGAGTAGGAGCAATGTTAAGTGCATTAACCGAAATATTATTTTCGACTCTAGAAGGCGTCCTTACCGCTCTCGCGATAGATGTCCAAAGGTTATTTTGGTTATCTATTTGCCACATTAACCGGATATTAGGCTGAAATTCAAAGCCTGTATAATCATTATGTTCAAATCGGGATGCTACGGTAAGCCATAATTTGTCATCAATTAGTGTCAATTCGTCACTAATAAATGCACTCCATAACTGAGTGTTGGTCGAGGGCGACTCTGTACTGGTTAATATTGACGTTGAATGTAAATCATCTTCAATAAAGCGGTACCCTAAACCCCACAAAATATTATGGTCATTACCCATTATAAATTGATGTTGAAAATCCACATCAAAAGTGTTGGTTTTTAACTGATACAGTTGTTCATCTCTATTAGTATAATCAAAATATGATTGCAGGCTGTATTCTGATGTTGCAGATAAAGCTTTAGTGTATTTTACTAACAAATTAACACCTTCGCTTTTAAGTTCTTCATCATAAAAGTCACGATAAGCGGGTGCTTCAACTGAAGCGATATTTGATGCTTGCTCCATTTTGGTGGTGTAAAAGTCACTACTGATTGTCAAACTGGTGTCAGCTTCTAGCTGAGCATCTAAACGGCCGCCCATTTGTAGATGGTTCCAGCTATTGTCTTTACTCACCGAGGCGGCAGATTCAACCAGATTACTCTCTAAGTCTTGTGACTGATGCTCTAACGAATCTCTTGAATTTGCTTTAATATAAACTCTTGATGTTGCACTGTCTGATAATTGCGTGCCATAACGTAAACCAGCAAAGGCTTGTTCATAATCACCCGCTCCAATTTCTGCATAGCCATCTAGTGTATCGGCACTGTGTTTGGTAATAATATTGATCACACCATTAACTGCATTAGCACCCCATAATGCAGCACTTGGTCCACGAATCACCTCAATACGCTCAACATCAGCCATCAATACATCTTGTACCTCCCAATAAACACCAGAGAATGCTGGCGAATAGAGGGTTCTTCCGTCTATCATCACGAGCAGTTTGTTGTTGTAACGTCCGTTAAAACCACGGCTACTGACAGCCCACTTTTGTGAGTCCATTTGTGCAACATGAAGTCCAGGTACATCACGTAGAGCTTGAGGGATAGAGGTTGCACCAGAATGACGAATGGCTTCATTAGTAATCACATAAATGGCGGCGGGAGAATTTGAAAGAGGCTGCTTTTGCTTTGATACTGATGTGACTTCTACATTCATCAGCTCTTGTAAACTGAGATCTAATGAATTGGCTTCTTCTGCGAGAGCCGAAGAGCTGACTAACAACGTAAAAAGTGCAGAATAAGGAATAACGTGCAATTTTAACATCTCAACAATGCCCTCTTTAAATAACATTAGCTGTATTTATTAAACTAACTTACATCAACATATAAAAAAAGTATGCTGTAGGGTATGTTTTTTTTACAAAATGATGGCTAGGTGAGATCAAGCGCGCAGTTTATGGCTATACGAATTAAATAATCCACTCAACAACGCGCGAAAGCTATAGAACTTGTGCCGATTTATGAGTGCTCGATTGATAAAACTTTAGTTTTTTTCCGACAATCAGTTTGTCTTTATGAAGCATATTATTCCAATAAATAATTTGCTCAACACTGACATTATACACTTTAGCAATACTCCACAGTGTGTCACCGTGTTTTACCGTGTGATCTGCTGTAGGCGACACAACAGCACTCACCGCCATTGGTTTAACAATGTTATTAGCATTATTAGGTTGATTTACAGTAATAAGCACTGATTTTACAGCGGGCAAATGCGTATCTGGATCCACTTGGGATTGTGTATGTGGCATATATAAAAATTCTCCAGCAATAATTTTATCGCCGTTGATGTCATTCATGTGTTTTATCTTGGCCACTGTTGTTTGATGTCGTTTGGCAATAATGCCAATATTGTCACCCGGCTGAATAATGTATTTATACCACTGCACCCGCTCATTGACGTCGGTATTGGCTAGAGCTTGTTTAAATTTTTGTGCTTTACTGACTGGCACAACAAGTTGATGTGGTCCATGCGGTGAGGTTGCCCAGCGGTTAAAACCTGGATTAAGTTTTTGCAGGTGTGAAACGGGCATCTTAGCCAGTTTTGCTGCAACAGCTAAGTCGATTTGTCCTCCCACATCTATCACTTCTACAATAGGTTTATTAGGAATGGGTTGAAGCTTAATACCATAGGCTTGCGCATTTTTTATCACATCGGCAATGGCAAGTAATTGAGGAACATATTGCTTGGTTTCTGTTGGTAAATTTAACGCCCAAAAATCAGTGCTTAAGCCACGTTCCTGGTTGTACTTAATTGCCTGGTTTAGTCGCCCTTCTCCGGCATTGTAGGCCGCTAAGGCATAATACCAGTTGTTTGTTTTTTGATATAAATACTCAAGCATGTCTAAGGCTGCAGATGTTGCCGCAGGCACATCTTTACGACCGTCATACCACCAATTCATGTTTAAGCCAAAATGAGTGGCCATGGGTAAGGTAAATTGCCACAAACCAGAAGCGTCAGCTTTAGAATATGCGAGTGGATTAAAAGAACTTTCAACGATAGGCAGCAAGGCAATTTCTATCGGTAAATCTCGATGATCAAATTCTTCAACAATTAAATATAAAAACGGTTTGGCACGTTGCGAAATTTGTTCAAGATGCTCAGGGTGATGAATAAACCAGTCGCGGTATTGATTAACTAAAAACTCATCAGGGATTGGCATGTCCATTTGCATACGGATCCGCTCCCATACGTCGTCAGCTTGTTTACTTTGCTGCCTGACCAATGCTCTTGGGACGTTAATCTGTTTTGTATTGACCTTGTTATTTGCTAATTTCGTCGGTTGAGCATCATTTAAGGTAGCTGTTTGGCAACCGGTTAAGACTATGACACTCGCAGCAAGAAGAATAATGGTTGATTTCAATTCGAGTTAACCCTTAGCTATCACTCAGGCAATTTTGTATACGAATATTGAGCATTGTAATTGAGTTATAAAAGGCATTCCATTTCTTTTGTGTACCTAAAATAGTCATTTTATTCAGCTTGATAAAGTGTTATTTAGGCTTAATCAAATCAATTTTTCAGCTTGCTTATGGTCAAACTCTTTTAATGTTTTTCTTGCTAAGTACCTAAACGGCAATGCTTTTACTGCCTCTTCAAATGGCATTACTGCGAAAGCCCAAAAAATAGATGCATCAAAATATAAAATGAGCACCCCACAAAGTGGAATAGAAATTAACCATTGTCCTGTAAAATTAATTTTGAAAACTGCTGTCGTTTTACCTAATGCACGCAATATATGACCATGGACTGTGTTATAACCCCGAATAAACGGCAACAATATATATAGCGGAGCAATGGTAGTGAGAGCTAAATAGGTTTCTGAAGCTAACCCAGGATAAATGTCTGCAATAACAAAACTTAACCCCCAGAATAGCCCACAAGAACACACAGATAACACCACCGCCATAATGATGCTGATATCTACATCGGCTGTTAGGTTGTCGAGTTTTTTAGACCCTATAGCCTGGCTAATGGTAATAGCTGATGCATGGGCCCAAGACGTAATAAACTGAGTTCCGCCCCTTATCCACGGCATTAATACGGTAATCGCAGCGTAAGCATTAATTGAAAGCTGTGAATACAATAATTGATAAATCGTCGCCCCAATTGATAACATAGTCACGTTTGCCGCAACTGGAAAAATCTCAAAAAAATGTAATTTCATGTTATTAATAAATACACTGAATTGACTGCTAAAACTCAATGTTAATTCAGCTTGATATTTTAAGCATACTGAGAGAAATACCATACGTAAACTAATGGCTGTGACACTGCCAATAGCAGCACCAATGACCCCGAGACCTTGCCACTCGTTAAAGCCATGTATTAAAAGATATGACGCAATGGCATTGATGGGCAACTCTATCAAATAACTTTTAAATGGTGTTTTACTACTGCCTATCGCGTTGAACATTGCGGTTATCACTTGAGTAATAGCAGTAAATAACACAAGGTACTTGGCAATATTTAAGTATGCGCCGATTTCAACATATAAGGTTTGATTGTCGGTCAGTTGGCGTATCAGGTCTTGATCGAGCCAAGTTAGTAATAACCAAAAAACAATGGCGACACTGAGATTGATTAACATTCCTGACCAATAAGCATTGGACAATTTAGTTGGGCTACCTGACCCTACAGCTCGGCTCATAACCAATTGAGTACCATTAGCCAGCGCCATTTGAATGCCAAGAATAAACGACACTATGGTCGTCGCAATTCCCATTGCAGCAAGCGACACCTCTCCTAAAGGACTCACCAATAAGGTATCAATCATTAACATTGATTGCATCAACAACGCGTTAAGTGCTAATGGCCAACCTAAGGCAATGTTTTTTCTTATATAATTATTTGATAGAAACGTTGTAAACACTGCACACCTTATTACACCAGATTGAAACCACAACCTATTGAATAGATTACATTAAAATCAAAAAAAATCTCAGATGAGATTTAATCCAAATACAACATGATTTTAGCCGCTTGATAATAGTAATACAATAAGATTAAATTAAAGACGCAAATACCGATTGAATCAAGATTTTTATTGGTCGTTAAAGCGATAAATCAAACACTCATTTAAAAATTCATGCCATATATTTACAAAATATGAATATAAACCGATGAGCAAGATCTTGCTATAACCCTTGTATAACCTACACTTTAGATGATAATGAATCTCAGTAAACCAAATTTATGCAAAAAAAGTGATTTATTATATAAACAAAACAACCAAGGTCACATTTTAATAAATAAGCTATTTGGTAATACCAATTTTTGGGTGTACAATTGTATTAAATAGTATATATAGCCAATTGGAAAGATTATGAATGGTGATTTTGAGTCTATTGCAGGTTCTAAACGAAGCTTACATGTGCAAGTCGCTCGTGAAATTGCAAGAAAGATTTTATCTGGTCAATTACCACAGAATTCAGTGATACCAAGTGAAGTTGACTTGTGTGAACAATTTGGGGTGAGCCGAACAGCACTGCGTGAAGCGGTTAAACTGTTAACCTCCAAAGGATTATTAAAATCTAGGCCCAAAGTTGGTACTAAAGTGGTCGAACGTGCCTACTGGAATTTCTTAGATTCACAATTGATTGAGTGGATGGATGGCATTTCTGACAATGACGAATTTTGTTCACAATTTCTTGGCTTACGTAATGCTATCGAACCAGAAGCATGTGCACTCGCCGCGCGCAATGCTACCGTTGAACAACGAATGAAACTGTCTGAAATATTCGAGCAAATGTGCGACATTGCCAACGCTGATGTATTTGACCAGGCAAAATGGACTTCTGTTGATACTCAGTTTCACAGTTTAATATTTAACTCAACCGGTAATGTTTTCTATCTGCCATTCGGTAATATTTTAACCACCATGTTTGCAAATTTTATTCATCACTCATCTACAGATGGGAGTACCTGTATTGAAGAACACCGTCAGATTTACAGTGCGATTATGGCGGGCAATAGTGACAAAGCCCGTTTAGCTTCATCAACTCATTTGCAAGCGGTTAAAGACAAATTACCAATATAATTAATTTTTAAAAAACATATCGTCACCTTATGACTTCGTTTCGATATGTTTTTTATTAATTTAACCCAGCGGCGAGCACATCAACAGTCACTATTTATTCATTCAATTAAACACATCATTGTGATAGCCAGCGAATTATAACTTTATGATAGATTGACAATTAACCTATCAAGAGACTTTTTATGCCACAGTCACTTTTACCTAATATTTCACTTTTTATTAGCCAAATAGACCCATTTGATAAAATTGATACAGAAAAGTTAAGAGAGCTCTGTACTCATGTCAAAATAAGCTATCTAGCGAAAGGCGAAAAAGTCGATTTAGCAGAAAAAGATAAAGAAACATCACTGTACATTGTTCGCACAGGGTCAATGGAACAACGAAAAACCAATGGCGTATTAAGAGCTCGTTTAGGGCCTGAAGATTTATTTGGTTTCACCTTTTTGAATGCCGCCGTTGATGATAATGAAGGTTATTACGCCACTGCAATTGAAAATACCCTACTGTATTTAATTCCGCACTCAGCATTACAGACCTTGTTTAAGCAATCACCGCATATCGCTGAGCATTTTGCCTCGCAAGCTCAAGTCCGCTTAAAGTCTGCACTCGATGTTGTTTGGTCTAATAAAGAAAAAGGCTTATTTTTACGTCGTGTAGGTGATATAGCAACCGGACGAATAGCCATTGTGACTGCAGATATGAGCATTCAACAGGTCGCTCATGAAATGCGTAATGTACTGCGAACCTCATGTGCGGTCATTTATAAAAACAACGAAATCGTTGGCTTAATTACTGACCGAGACATGACAAAACGTGTCATTGCTGATGGTGTAGCGGTTGACCGCCCCATTGAAGATGTTATGACGTTATCGCCATACATTATCAATCCAGACGATCTCGTGTTACATGCAGCGTCATTAATGATGCAGCATAACATTCGCAATTTACCTGTAGTAAAAGACAATAAAGTCATTGGGTTATTAACAACAACACACCTAGTACAAAATCACCGTATGCAAGCAATATTCTTGATTGATAAAATCAAATATGCTGGTAGCACTTCCGTTTTAGCGAGCTTCACCTCTGAGCGACAAGCTATTTTTGAAGCTTTAGTCGAAGGCAAAGTTGCTCCTGAAACCATTGGTAAAGTGATGACTATGATTATGGATGCCTATAATCGACGGTTGATTCAAATTGCTATTGATAAATTAGGTCCACCGCCTTGTGAATTCTCTTGGATAGTTGCTGGATCTCATGCGCGAAATGAAGTCCATATGCTGTCGGACCAAGACAACGCAATCGTGTTAGCTGACAATGCTACCGACAACGACAAAATTTATTTTAAACATTTGGCTAACCTCGTCACCCATGGCTTAGCCAGTTGCCATTACTCTCTTTGCTCTGGTCACTATATGGCATCAACATCTAAATGGTGCCAAACAGTATCGATTTGGAAAGCATATTATAAAAAATGGGTTGCCAATCCAGAGTATGAATGCTTGCTCAATATCAGTGTGTTTCTAGAAATCCGTACTATCTATGGAAACCCTCATTACGAAACAGAATTGCGGAACGAATTGTATAGCAACATTAAAAATAACCGCGAATTTTTAAGTTCATTGGTAAAAGATGCAGTGAACACCAATCCGCCATTGGGGATTTTTAATAAATTGGTATTGGAAAAGTCAGGTGAAAACAAGAAAACACTCGATGTAAAAAAGTACGCGATTAATTTAATTATTGATCTTGCGAGAATTTATGGTCTAGCCGTTGAATGTGATTTATCTGCAACCGATGAGCGTTTTAAAGCCGCTAACGAAAAAGGCATACTCAGTGACGACTCGTTTAAAAATATCATTGGTGCGTATAAATTTATTTTATCGTTTAGGTTTAACCACCAATTAGTCGCATTGAAACAAGGTGAAGAACCCAATAACAACATTAACCCAGATCATTTTGGCAGCTTTGAACGCAAACATCTAAAAGATGCTTTTAGAATTATTGCCGATTTACAAGAGGCCGCAAAAGTAAGATTTGGGAGTCGTTAATGAAGTCGATTATTCATTACTTTCATCCATTAATGCGAATAATGCGTGAACGTCAGCAATTTTTGCTCAATGAAAGTATACCCAAATTTATTCACGACAATTTACTGCAAACGCTACCCACGCTTAACGATACTGCTGAAGCATTTGACTATTTAGTGCTCGACTTTGAAACTACAGGTTTAGATGTCGACAATGATTTAATTTTATCGATTGGCTGGGTAGAAATAATCAACTCTCAAATTGACCTTGCCTCATGTAAGCATCATTACATTAACTCAAAATCGCAAATCAAACCGGTTACGGCGGTGATCAATCACATCACCCCACAAATGCTGAACGAAGGCGAATCGATACACGATGCAATTAAAGCCTTGTTTCACGCTTCAAAAGGTAAAATCCTGGTTGCCCATGGTTGCTTAGTAGAAGCAAGATTTTTACAAAAATACATGTTACGTAATTTTGAGTTATCAAGTTTACCTTTACTGTGGATAGACACTCTTAGTATCGAAAAGCACATGGCAATGTCGGTCAATAACCCAGACATCGATTTAACTCTTGCCACCACTAGGGAACGTTACAATTTACCCGAATACAATAATCACAATGCATTGGCCGATGCGGTATCAACAGCTGAATTATTCCTAGCACAACAAAAAAAACTACAGCCACACAATAACATTCTTTTTGGACAACTGTACAAGATGAGTCAATAACCCAAACCAATACAACAAGGGCAATGCGCAACCGGCAAATTGACACACTGCCTCGACGTTATTGATGTGTTACGGTTATCTCACTGAAGCCCACCTCAAATACTTGGTTACTATATGCACTATCCACAATGATTTGCGGGTAAATGCCCGCTTTAAAATAGTAGCTTTCATTCAACCAGTTTTTTGACAAGCTATAATAGTTTCCATCATTTGCAAGCACCGCTTCACCCCACTTTAACGTTTTAATGGTGTCGACCCCAGCAACGCTTGTTTGTAATTCAATGCCTTGCTTGTTAACGCTGATCCTGTATTGCCATTGCTCATACGCTTTCGCCACCCCAAGGTTAATACTAAACGGCTGGCAATCACTGCATGTTTGATTATCCTGTGCAAATGAATCATTGAGAATAACTCGTACAGGTTTATCATCACCTTCCCATAATAGCTTTACCAACGCTTGCTTAATCTCATAACCATGGACTTGACCAAGTACCACCTTTGGCGCCACACCAATAATGGAAGGATATTGAGCAATAATAAGACGGGCTGACAGTTGATGCTCACCGGTAATAAACCAATTTTGATGACTCGAACTGCAGCGATTTTCAGTATCAAAATAGCGCAGCTCGCGTAACTCTGAGCGCACATAACTCGAATTGTCGGTTGTGGCGCCGACTTCATCTAAATTCACTTTAAAATGTAATATGTCAGGAGACGTTTCCCGCCAAAAATACTCAAGCGAAGTGTCATTTGTCAGTGTTTCTTTGCCACTACACTCTGCTGGGATCAATTCAGCGGCACTACTCCCACCGGTTCCATAATAATCATCTTGGCTCACAGGCAGTGTTAATTTCCATTGATTGATATTCCAACCGCAGTCGTTGCAATCGTCAGACTCACTACCACTATTATTAGGTAGTGTGTCTGACACATCTTGACCATCAGTACTTGAACCGCCACATGCAGACAGTGCCAATACAGTGGTTAATGTTAGCCATTTTAGTTTAAACGCCTTCATACAACCCCCTTATTAGTATTACAATACCATAAGGCACAATACCGATAACGCATACAAAAAACTCTGTGACAGAGGTCAAACTATCGCGTAAATGTTATTGCATATAAGCTAACCCTAAAGTTAACGGAAAAATAAAATTAGATATTTTAGCTATTTATATAAATTTTGTTATTTTTTAGCACATATTTACTACAACGACGTAAAAGTTTGTTTCACATCACAGAAAACTATCACCTAAAAAGAGAGAATGCTTTCAGAGCTTATTATAATACAAATAGGGGATAAATATGAAAAAGACATTATTAGCAGGAGCAATCGCCCTCAGCTTACTAGGCGGCTGTGTTTCGACTGATACGTCAAATGAGGTACCTAACAATCCAGTTGTGAATACTGCAGCGTTAGAAACCAACTCTAAACTGCTTATTAGCAGTAATACATTGACAACTGCTGATGCCCAAGCATTAAAAGCCCAACTACTCAATTTAAAAGACGGTGACACATTTGACATCGCACCAGGCAAATTTGCCAATTTGGGCAGATTCGACATTACAGCTAACAATGTCACGATAAAAGCAAGTGAACCGGGTAAAACATGGTTTACAGGTTCAACTCAACTTAACCTTCGAGGTAATAACATCACACTAGACGGTGTTGTGTTTACTGAAGGGGGTCCAGCAGAACGTATGGGCGGTATTGTTTTTCGTGGAAATAACAACCTAGTGACTAACTCAACATTCTATTTCTTTAATGATGGTTACGAATATGAACCTATGGGCGATCGTGACGAATACCCCAAATATTTATGGGTATCTATTTATGGAAAAAATAATCAATTAATTAACAACACGTTTGAAGGTAAACATAAGCGCGGTACATTAATCGGTATTCAAAAAGCTAAAGGTGACAAAACCCCCGATAACCATGTCATCAAAGGAAACCTGTTTTTTAACCAAAAAAGCAATCAATTCTACGAATTCGATTTTAAAGCCGCTGAGCGTTATAACTCAAACAGCTGGGAAGCTATCCGAGTTGGCGATTCAAAAAGTTCTATTTACCCCTCTCAAACCCTAGTTGAAGGTAATTTATTCCTGCAATGCGACGGTGAAACAGAACTGATCACCTTTAAGTCTGGCGAAAATATCCTTAGAGGTAATACGATTGTAGACAGTGCATCAATGATTTCATTACGTCACGGTAAAAACAATACCGTTGAAAACAATGTGATTATTGGTAATGCCAAACGCTATACCGGTGGTATTCGTTTTTACGATGAAGGCCATGTTATTCGTAACAATTACATTGAGCGCGTTATGGGAACGGGTAATGTGCGTGGTGGTATTGCCGTTAATACCGGTATTACTGACGTCCAAAATGGCGAAAAACTAGGTGGCGGCGTTAAAGGTAAAGGCCTCAATAAACAAGCAACCCCATACAAAGTATTAGTTGAAAATAATTCGATTATCGATTCTCGTCAAAATATTCTTTATTCATCAAAAGTGCATAGTGTTAGCCAATATGATAACTCCAAAGTTTCGACGGTTTATGCAGGTACAGATATCACTTTTAGAAACAACCTTTCTTTTGCAGACCAGAAAAAAACCTTAGCGGTTAAAGGCGATGATGGTAATGCGCCATTAGTGAATCCCGTTTACGAAAATGAACTGTATTACGGCGAAGTAGCAGAAACAACTTTGCCAAACATTCCAGGCATCATTACTGACTTAAAGCCTGAGTTGGTTCGCGGTGAAAATGGCTTATTAGAAGCAACAAATTACACAGGTGGTGCTAGAGGGTTAACGGTACTGACGGTTAACGATACAGGCGCATCATATCGAATTCAAAAATAATCGAATCAATTCATCCAATTATATTAAAACTTCACTTCATAAAAAGAAGTGTTAACTAGAGAGATGTTACAATGAAAAAAAGTACATTAGCTAGCTTAATTTGTATTGCTTTATCTGCTGGTGCTTTAAGTGGTTGTGATTTTTATGATGAACCTTCCACATCAGAAACAATAACAGACACCACACCAGAACCCACACCTGATGAACCCACGGCATTTGTTTCAACAACTGCCGAACTCATTGCCGCAATTGATACGGCCGAAACCGGTGATTTTATTGGTTTAAGTACCACTGGAGATTTTTCCAACACAGGTACAATTATATTAGATAAAGCGATTACCTTGATTTCTGCAGATGCTTTAGGAAATATTCTTGAAGTTGATGGGGATACCACGACAGACCAAGCAGTGTTTACCGGTGCTGTTTGTATCGACATTCCAACAGAAGCTGTTGAAACTCTTAATGATGGTAATCAAGTTCGTATTTCAAACATCGCATTTGAAAACATTATCATGGATTCATGTGGTAGTGGTGAAAGTACTTCAAACTCAATTATTAACATAGGAAAAGTAGGCAAAGGTAAAACTGCTGTACTGCTTGATAATCTGACCTTTGATGGAACATCGTTTACAGAGACAACAGGTTCAAGTGATGCTTGGGTATATTCACGTGGTTTAGTTGACCTTTCAGACAGCACGTTTACCAATAAATCAGAAAATGCACAAAGCATTTTGTATTTAAATTGTGGTAGTTCAACCTCTCGCGGCGGCAGTAATGATGACCCACGAGGTTCAACTTTTACAGGTAATACTTTCTCACTTGCTGGGTTGAACTCTGCAGGTGTCGTTAAAGCCGCAACCATTGGTGTACCAAGTAATTTAGGGCAAGATAACAAAAATTGTGCGACTACATTTACAGATAATACATTCGAAAACTTTACGTATTTAATCAGTGAAACCAGCGATCCATCAACCGCACTTTATGATGTCTTTGGCGATACAGTGCTAACTGACAATACATTAGTTAATGATCTTGATGACACTACTACCCCACCAGTAACTGGTACCACTGATCCTAAAAATGTCGATGAACTTAACGCAGCTATATTAGCGGCAACAGCAGGCAGTACGATCACTTTAGGTGCAGGCGATGACTACGACTTTTCTGCTGGAACAATCACCATTGATAAAGCAATTAAATTAGTGGGTGAAGATGGCGCTCTAATTACTGGTACAGCCTGTATTGACGTACTTGATGCAGCAGTTGGCACCGAAATATCTAATATTACCTTTACAGAAATCACCCTAGACGTATGTGGTGATACGTCAGGAAGTTCATCTAATTCAATTATTAACATTGGTAAAGTAGGTAAAGATAAACTGGGTGTTACCCTAGATAAACTTAATTTTGATGGTGCTGAATTTATTGAACCTACTGGGTCTAGTGACGCTTGGATCTACTCACGTGGTTTAGTTGATATTTCTGATAGCATTTTTGCTAATAAATCAGCTGATGCGCAGAATATTTTATATTTAAACTGTGGCAGTTCAGCCTCTCGTGGTGGCAGCAACTCAGACCCACGAGGATCTATATTTTCAAACAACACTTTTGCATTAGCAGAGTTCAATGCTTCAGGCATGACCAAAGCAGCCACCATTGGGGTACCAAGTAACTTAGGTCAAGAAGATAAGAATTGTGCAACCACATTTACAGCTAATACATTCACAAACTTTAGTGCATTAATCAGTACCACTGAAGATAACTCGACTGCGCTTTATGATGTGTTTGGTGATACGACAGAGTCCGAAAATATTTTAGAAAGCACCCCAACTGAAGAGCCAGTGTTGCCGCTAAATGTGGCTGAAATAAATGCAGCAATTGTTGCTGCAGAATCTGGCGCAACAATCACTTTAGGTGCAGGCGATCAATATGATTATTCATCGGGTGTTATCACTATCGACAAAGCCATAAAGTTAGTCGGACAAGAAGGTGCAACCATTTCTGGAAACACCTGCATCGATGTGGTTGATGGTGCAGCTGGCGCCGAAATTTCGAATATCACGTTCGCTAACGATGCGATTGCGTTATGTGGAACAACTGATGATGCAAAAGAAGCGGTAATCAACATCCAAAAAGTGGGCGAAGATGAGATGCCAATCATCTTAACTGACCTCACCTTTAATACCACTTTGATCACCTCGCAAGATCAAATTGAAAACAAAGGTGCATGGATCCGTTCTTATGGCTTTATTAATCTCACAAACAGCAGTTTTACAACGCAAGACTCTGGCTTACAAAATGACTTAGTTAAACTCACTTGTAGCTCGTCTAAAGGCAAAATGGGAACCCTAATCGATGGCAATCTATTTTCTATTGCCGGTGCCGACGCTAAAGAAACCGCAGCAATTAAAATTGGCGACTCAAGCAGCGGCGCGATCAAAGATGCTGACAACGAAAACAACTGCAATGTAACGGTCAGTAATAACACATTTACCGGATACACATTCGACATTGTCAATAGTGTTGGTTCAAGTGGGGCACGTGATGCCGCTATCTTCGCTCGCTTAGAAAGCGAAAGCACAAACCAGTTCCCTGGCAACACTTTCAACTAAAAATTAATAATTTAACCCTCTTTGTTTCTCAATTATTGAGTCTCAAAGAGGTGTTTCAAACAAAATTGGGATATGAATATGAATAAATATGTTGCCGTAGGTGCTGGTGTTCTGGGGTTACTTGCTTTTAATGCTTTAGCAGATGATTCAGATGATGTAAGACCTGGCACAAGTACGATATCAATAAAATGGGAACACAAATTATTAGAAGGCCGGACTGATAAGCCAAAAGTTGAATTTGCACATCGTATGCGGAACGGCTTTCAATTTGGCTTTGAACAAGTATGGCTATATGACCGCAGCGAGTCTGAAGTTGATGCTGGGTTTGCACCAGAACAATATGAAATGAACTTTAAAACGGATTACAAATGGACATGGGGTAATAAAAAACACCAAGCAGGTCCAGTTCTTGATTATCAGTTAAAAGAAGATGCAAAAAATATCCGTGCAGGTGTTTATTATGGTTACCGGGTTAGCAAAAACTTAAGTACAAAAATCAGGGCTCGTTACTCAACTAATTTAGAAAGAATAAGAATTGGTGAAGGTGACCGTGATGATACAAACAAAGAAATGCGCTATGACTTTTGGTTAACTTATAGATGGGATGCATTTACATTTGTTTGGGATGCCATTTTCTTACAAAAACTATCATCAAATCTAAATAGTTCAGGTGTTGAACAGCATATATTTGACAACAATAAACAAACAGCTTGGGAGCATGAGTTTAGTGCTGAATATCGTATGCCTAACTCTCGTGAACATGCTTTTTACGGCAAATTTAAATTTAAACAAGAGTTAAATAAACCGAGCCATACATCTGATAGAAATGGGGGTTATGATTGGTATGGTAAACGTGATAATGCAATAGAAGTTGGTTATAAATACCGTTTCTAAACACAAAATGCAGCCTACACAAGTTAATCTTGCTGTAGGCTTCAACGTTTAATTGACATTAATCATCAAAGACAGCTCAGCGCCAAGGTGATTGTTGATTAAATTCATGCATATAAAGGAAACATTATGGTCCTAAAACAATCTACAACGATGTTAATGTTGTCAGGTGTATTACTAACCGGCTGTATGAGTACATATGAGCCAATCAAAGTGATGCCAAGTAATGGTGAGCAAGGTATTCCTGCTGATTACTCAAAATTCCATTCAATCTTAAGCGTATCAAAATTACAAATCTCAACACCTAACGCCAAAGAAGGTAGCAAAAATGAAGTTGCCACAGACAGTAATTTTGCAGGTGTAATGGATGAAAACTTTTATGTAGATAAAGGTTCTGAGGCATTAGTCTTTAAAATGCAAGGTTATAAACTTAGAAATGAACTGCGTATTTTAGAGAACTTTAAAACAGACAATCCTTATAAAATTTATAAGTTAAGCGCTGATTTAATGTTAAAAGATCCTATGACGGCAATAAAAAATAGTGACCCTAATCGTGATGAAATGACCTTTTTACAAGTTCATAATAAAGGAACACACGATGATGGAAAACACGGTGCGGGTTACATCCCTCACCCACTCGTTCGTATCGTTTGGGAAGGCGAGCGTCGAGGTATAACCAATCATTATTGGGCAATTGTTAAAAATAACGCGGTAAATTGTTCAAAAGACTTTGGTAACCGTGAAAAACAAATCTGTAAAAAAGCGTATACACGCTATGATTTAGGCGAACATGATCCGATAAACCCAGTCCACTTTGACATTACCGTCGGTGATAGAAGACTGCTCATCGACTTTAATGGTGACAACGTTGTCGATCATAACCTCGATTACTGGACTCACATGCGTAGTTATTTTAAAGCTGGAGTGTACAATCAGTTTGAAAACGGCCAAAGCGAAGCGCACTTTTATAACTTGAAATACTCAGTTGAAGAAACAAAGTTTTAACACTGACCAAGACATAATCAGTGATACATTAACTTTGATGTAGGTTATACAAAATCGCAGTTGAATTGTTCAACTGCGTTTTTATGTTATTCATAGAGGGTGTAACAGCTTAAACGATACTAGCATTGTCTCAAAAGTGATCATTTCGCAACATTGAATGACCTCATTCTTCATTTTTTCTAAATGATGACTAATAGATTTCTCTTGTAAGTTGTCTCGTTGTGATACATCTGCTATTCCCTTATTATTTCTGTATTCAGTAGAATTAAATTCATCGATATTTGCAAAGCTACGTTGTAAATACCCCATGAAACTATGGTGTTGTTCATTAGAATGCTTAATGTCTTTATCAAGTTGGATATCAATATCCCATTCAGCAAATGCCATTGTAATTTCTTGTTCAAAATGTGCTGACATTAATTCCCTATCGCCATTTGCATCTGCTAAATTATCAGCAGTAAACACATGAGTTATGACCAATTCAAATTGAACAACCAGGTCAAATATATCACGATCAACCATAAGGATCTCCTATCCAGTAATTCACTGAATTTGTAACACTCTAAACGTGCAGTTCATTGATATTTTTGCCGCATGTGATTGACGTATTATTCAACGATTTGAATTTAGATTAGTTTATATCTAATAATTTATTGATGTAAAGATAAGCGTTACCCAAACAACCTGAAGATGCATATTTCAGAGCATCATCGGGTGTTCAGTACTAGGCACGTTAATGCGGTGATGTAAGCATATTATGTATTAGCGCACCAACCGAGTGGTAAAGGATGAAACTCCTAAGGGGCAAGTTTTACACACGTTTATGCTGTGTTTTTTGTCAATATTAGCTGGTTTTAGGAAGGGATAAGCCATTACCAGTAACGACTGTCTTGAGGCTATTGAATATCATGCGACAGTAAACAACATAGTGTAGCCATTAAACAATGGCGCCATAACCGAAAATGAACGTAAACATTAAAAACATATTCCGGATCAACGCCATAAGCTTAAGATGTATAAAGGTTTATTGGCTATTTTTTCAAATAAAGTAACTCAATATCTCGTTGCGCCCAGACTTCAGATAAATCGTTCTTAACTGTAAAAGAACTAAAATCTGTTTCTGTGGCTAACCTAATCCATTCAGCTTTATTTAGAGCAATGCCCGCTTTTAAATACAGTGGTGTCATGCGTTCAACACGGCGACGTTTATCTTTTTGACTGTAAGGCCATTTTATTGCGGGGTCATGATAATTGGCCATAAACAAGATACCTTCAATTAACGAGCCTCCTTTTTCATTTTTATACTTCCACAAATCAATACCTAACTTGTCGCCTAACTGTGCAATGCCGACTAATGGGTCGAGGCTAAAATAATGATAATGGTATGCGCGAGTACGTTCAATTTCATGAGGTTGCGAACCATCAGCTTCAAATTGAGTGTCGATACGCATTTTACCTTTTTGTACCATTTGTTTTGCCAATGCTTTATTACCTAAAAAGTAAGCAATACCCGCTAATTGATAATCATACCAAGTGCCGTGATTATTGGCCGAATAAGCTTCGCCTTTGGGCCCCCCACTAAGATCATCGATAATCATCCAATCAAGATATTCACTGTACCATTGATGAATTGCTAACTCGTCAGCCTCTGTCCAATGAGGCGAGCTTGATAATATTGCTATCGAATCAAGCATGCGTTCTACCAAGGTTCTAGTATCAATAATACCGCTACGTCGTCCATCCGCAACGCCCGGCACACCTTGCCCAAATTTAACATTGGGGTTCATTCTAGTCGGTTCATTAATAAACCAAGTTCGAATATAGTGGATTCCTTTCTGAGCGTATTGTTCATCTTGACTAAAGTAATATGCCAATGCGATAGCTCTTACACTGCGTGTAAAATTGCCTATCCGTTTTGAGTCTGTTTGATCAGTTTTAGAAGCAGGGTTAGTTTTGCCATCATGACGGACCCACGGTAATCCGTCAGCTTTATTCTCATCTGGCCACCAATATGGACTGATACTCATGTAATCATGCTTATCACCACTCGGTGGTGTCATCCCTTTATGGGTCACACTAAAAGGACCAGCCTGAATTGCAATATCAGCTTCTTCAAGCAGCAATTGATAACTGTGTTTCATTGACATCGTTACATCATCTGAGTGTAACAATGCGCGATTGGACGCTAATATTTGTGGCTCTAGAAAAACAAATTCACTGGCCATGATTGGTGAACTTAATACTGAAATAATACATGCCATTAAGGGCATTTTATTTAACACTGTCATGCTGTACGCCTTATATTGCAATCACATTATTTATTAAGCCGTTTCAGCATCTGATACCGACTCAACGTTATCATCAACCGCTTTAACCAACAGCAAACCAACGGCGAATACAATGAGGCCGCATAATACAAATGTCATTCGTCCCCAAAACGGATTAGGTAATGCGAACATGGCCATAATCGCAATGCCAACAGAGGCAATTAAGCTACCTAGCATTTTACGTTGTTTGTTATCTAATTTTTTCTGCACTGTACCCTCTGACACTAATGGTGTGGCAAGGTTGTCAAAAAAAGCATCAACGTTACGTTGACGGTCATCAGACAATGGTTTGTAAAATAATGTCGACATAACAAAGAACCCACCGGTAAACACTATGTGCCCTATTAAGCCAATAGCCACTTTTAGATCTGCCCATTCACGAGTGGTTAATTTATTGTCTAATGCAAACAGAGTTTCAATCATTTCAGGAGTAATAATGAACCCCACAACAATTGATACACAAGCCCCCATAATAAGCGTGCCCCATGCAGCCCAATCAGGGGTTTTCTTGATAAAAAAACCACAAAATGCAGGGATTGTCATCGGAAAACTGAGTAATGCTCCCACATACATCATAGTGTCAAATAAACTTAACCCTTTTAGAGAGTTAATAAATAATGCAACCAAAATAATGGCCACACCAAAAGCTGTTGAAGTCAGTTTAGAAACGGTCACTAGCTCTTTTTCTGAAGCATGAGGTCGTAAGATGGGTTCATAAAAGTTTTTAACGAAGATGCCTGAGTTACGATTTAATCCAGAATCCATTGATGACATAGTCGCAGCAAACATAGCGGCAATAAGCAAGCCCACCATGCCAATAGGCATATAATTTTCAACAAAATATAAATACGCAAAATCTGCAGCTTTACTGCCAGCCTCAGGATACGCAGCGGCTAAATCAATCCCTTGCCCAGCTATAAACCAACTTGGCATAAACCAAATAACCGGACCAAGCGTCATCAAAATGCAAGCTAATAATGCGGCTTTTCGGGCGTTATTTGAATCTTTTGCCGCAAGATATCGATAAGAATTCAACATATTGTTGGTAATGCTAAACTGCTTGATAAAGATAAATACTGCCCATAATGTAAATATACTCAGGTAATTTAAGTCTCCACCAGTGACAAACGACTCTGTAGGAAAGCTCTCTATAATATTAACCGGACCACCACCGTAAACCATGGCAGATATTGCACATGTTAATGTCACAGCAATAATGATCACCATTTGCATAAAATCAGAAGCAATAACCGCCCAAGAACCACCGGTAACAGACATTGCTAATACCACTAAACCTGTTAATACGATGGTAGTCGTCATATCAAAACCGAATATGCTTGAAGCAATAATGGCTAATCCATTTAACCAAATGCCTGCAGATACCACGCTATTTGGCATTCCCGTCCAAGTGAATACTTGTTCGTTAGTGTTACCAAAACGCATCCTAATGGCTTCAATAACAGTAACTACTCGTAATTGGCGAAACTTAGGCGCAAAATAAACGTAATTCATTAAATAACCAAACGCATTGGCTAAAAATAAAAACGCCACAGCAAAACCATCGGTGTAGGCCTTACCTGCCGCCCCCGTAAATGTCCAAGCACTAAATTGCGTCATAAAGGCTGTTGCCCCCACCATCCACCACAACATGCTCCCGCCACCCCGAAAGTAGTCACTGGTATTGGTAGTAAACGTTCTAAACATCCAACCGATTGCGATTAGGAATAGAAAATAGATCCCGACAATAATGGTATTGAGTTCCATTTTTTGACCTTCTGTAATTTTTGATAAATTCAGTATAAAATTTTAACCAGACTATTTGTACTACAATAACTTAATTTAGTGACTCTGATCGAATTTAATCTGTTATGGGTATTCAGTGCCAGAATTTGTGTGGGAGGTATAACAATATACCATGCTCTCTGTTAAGTAATAATGTCTGCGGCAATATCACATAAAACATAAAGCATGTTATTTCAACATTATAAGTAAAATGTTAAGTGATACATTCAATTTGACACAATCTTACCAAGCATCAATCAACATTCATTTATTTGATGAAATTGTTAGCAGCATTGTCAATACATCGTACTGCAACCTTTTTATTTGTATGACTAATGAGAGCATATTTTTAGTGCAGAAATGAATAAAGTGAGAATCAATATGAAAATATCTCTGATGGATAAACTCTCGAGTGTGTGCATTGTTGGCATTACACAAATATCGGTAAATTTGGCTGCAGCCAATTATCAGCAACTGTGGCGGTAGACTGGTTGAGCACTAGCGGTGATGACAGTAAATCCCTAGGAACACTCAGTGGTAGTCGGTTAAATTCGTGGTGCCAAAACCGAACCAGTTAACATTTATTAGCGAAAATTGCCGCTACTTGATACTGGGTCATTATTTTAGAATTACGAGGTTACCCCGCAACGTTGTCTCACAACGTTATGATGTTCCCCATCCTATTTGGGGCAAACCTCATTAAACGGTAACCATTCAGCACCGGAAGATGGCATCAAGTTAAGTAAACGCTTTACCTACAAAATTAATGTCGTTGAAAATACCATGACGTGAACGTTTACTAAAAATCCAAGCACGTCTTTTGCCGAAACGAAAGTCTTTACAACTGATTTAAGTAAAGGATTACCAGGGCATAGTGATGATGTCTGTTTTGCTGACGATACGATGTACTTCAAGGCCGATGCATATAATCAATGTAACCAAGGAACTGAGCACCGTATCTGGGGTACAGCTTGTAATCATGATGGGATTGAGGCGGGTGATTATACTCAAGTGAGTTTTTATCAATTGTCATAACAACAATATTTAAGTAAGAGATTGATTAATATAATGTATTAACCAGTAATATTTGTTTCACCCAAGTAAAAAAAGGTTGAACATCTTGTTCAACCTTTTTGTTATTCAACCTGTTTATTTTGCTTTAAATTATCGAAAAAGCGCCCTGCCATTGATATGCTTGGCCATCGAATTCTGCCGTGTGCTGACCTTCTAGCGCTTCACCACTGAGATTTGAAATCGCGATGGTGTAACAATTACCACTCGTGGTAATAATATTAATCACTGTTGCGCTGTCATTATGTCCAACCACGGTAACCTTACTGACTAAACCGCGAGCACCAACCGAAGCTTCAATTGATTCGTTAAAATAACCATGGGTCTCCAGTACTGATGCAAAAACATGGTTTTGACCAGATTGACGTAATATAAACGCAGGTTCGCTGCGTAAATTAAAGTCAGGATCGTTTGCCCCTGTTCGCGCAAATATCACTTTGCTGTCTGATGTGGCGCTCGACACTAAACTGTAATAGCTATTGCCATGCAACCAGCTAAGTAAGCTGCTACCGCTGACCATACCAGATCCTACATTCCATAAATGCTGATAACCATTATCGACGCCGAGTGCTGTCAATGTTTTCTCGGTGTGATAGTCAAAGTCAGTACGGATTATTTGCCCAGAATAATGTACTGGTAAATCGTATTGATGTGGTTGATCTGCCTTAATACGGTAAACATCAATTACTAACGGCTTTTCAAACTCTGCGAGCTCGGCAATAATAATGCTACGTTGCATTTCAGTGCCATCGTAATAACCGGATATACGGCCGCTCATGCCCTGTAAGCTTGAGTCATCGGCCTTAAAAAAGTGCTTTTGGCCAAATTTAGATTCAGCCCTAGCGGTATCAAAATTATTTTGAGTCTTTTGATCCACTGTGACCGTGTTGTGAGCAACGGTTTGCTTACAATATGATTTGTTTTCTGGAATATAACGGCCACCAAATTTAGGCTCTACGTTCACCCAACGGCCAAAACCGTAATCGTGCAATACTTCCTGGCCACGGTTAAACACACTGAGGTGCAAACCATCGTAATGGCCGTGGTCGAGTGCGGAATGGTATTGATGATCACTGCCATGTTGACCAAACCAAATCAGTGCCATGGTATCGTCGTTTTTAGCATCGCGATGACGTAAAATACCGACGCCGCCCTTTTCACCTTCTGGACCGTCTGTCACAAACAAGCTGCCCCAGCTAAAGGGTTTAATGTCTTTGGTGTCGCTTACTGCGTTAGATAAGGTTAAGCCAGAAATATGCACCCATACATCTTGTTGATGGTTTGCCATGCTAAGTAACGTATCGTTTTGCTCATAACGGTGATAACACACGCTGGTGGCCATGATCACACCTTCATCATTAATACTGATGGTTTTAGATGAGTCATTAAGCGCAGGCAATGTGCCGTCTGGAAACGCGGTCGACATAACGGCATATGAAGTGGTTTTAATCACAGAATCATTAAATTGGTAAATACCAATTTCAGGTTGGCGACGTTCAATGGCTTCGGCAAAAAGATAAATTGGACGTAACGAGAAACGATGGTAGTAAGGCCCTTCCATGTAGTAACCATCAGGAGAAAACAATTGGTCTAATTGCGCTAAAAAGCCGCCACTGACTTTATCTAACTTAAGCCCATATAGTGCTTTATCAACTGATGCTTGATCGTTTATCGCATAACCACAAATACCCACTGCGGCCACGGCCCATAAACCATGATTATGAATAATATCAAAGTCATGTGCATAAGTGACTACAAACATATCAATCATTTGTTTGAGTAAGTTGTCTTCAATATGTTGTTTTTGAGCATCATCTAACGTGTGATAAATGCAGCTATAGGCACACGATGCGTAGAGCATCCACATGTTTTCGTTCAATGTTTGGTGGAACAGTTTACCTGGAGGATTACTGTCACGGCTGACATTACTTTCAAGT
>NZ_JAQQPZ010000002.1:566655-567227 GCF_028750675.1 Shewanella metallivivens
GTACACAGTGGCATAAGCGGTCAACATATCGACAATGTAGTTACGGTATTTATCTTCTTGAGTAATTAAAAATAACCGTCCAGCTAAATCCATGTGAATGTAATTTTGCTTATGGCGGTTATGCTCATAACCGCCACCTTCGCCATGGCCAGGCACTTCAATACCAACAGATGCCATATATTCGTCTGTTTGAGTAATATCACGCGTTAACGCTTTACCTAATAACGTCTGGGTATTTAACGATTCTCTGAGTTGCGCGGCTTCGTCAAAATTTAACAATAAAGGTTGGTAACTCATGTTTATTTCTCCTGCTTAATAGCAGTAATATCAACAGCGTAAGGGCCAGTCCATTGGTAGTCTTTTTGATTAACCGTCATACTGTGCGGACTTGACACTGTTGTGATTTGATTGCTGACCATTAAGGTGACAAGCGAATTATTTGTGGTTATTTGCACCACTGAACCGACTTCGTCGTGACCTAATACCTTGATATCGATTACCTTGCCACGGGCGTTTACCGACTGTTCAAACTCTTCATTGAAATAGCCGTGAGTTTCTAATACTGACGCTAA
>NZ_JAQQPZ010000003.1 GCF_028750675.1 Shewanella metallivivens
ATGCCTTACGCACCACACGAGAACAGCAGTGGTAGTAAGGTGTATCTTCCAGGCTAACGATTGTCTGTCTTGGTCTAGCCATCTTTAATTACCGTTTGTGAAAGGTAAATAAAGCGTAGTTGAGTGTTTATTATTTAGCCAGATAGAATGGGTGGCCATGATATTTTATAGAATGGGTGGCCATAATATTTTATCTTTAATTACCGTTTGTGAAAGGTAAATAAAGCGTAGTTGAGTGTTTATTATTTAGCCAGCTAGAATGGGTGGCCATGATATTGCTTGGAGTGGGTGGCCATGTTCTAGCTCTATGTTCTAGCTCTTGGGATAAGGACGCGGCTTCGCGCGGCCTATCCTTATTTGTTAGGAATATTATTCACTACAGCGGCACAAATTTGGGCTGTTGCTTCCGCATGCATTGCAAATAAAGCTAAAGGGCTTCTTCGTGGAAATTGAAGACATGTTTTTGGACTCTTCATTTTCCCTCCTTGATCTGGCTGCAGCTCGCTTCTGCAATAATTCTTCACGTGCTTTTGACCATTTGGCCCAAATAACTTCAGCTTCGGTTTTGGGTTGCTTTTCGCAACGTACAGATTTTAGGAATTCGGATTGTTTAGCTGTAATTGGGCTAATTCTTGAATTCGCAAGTGCATCTAACCATGCGCCATACTTGTTCAGATAAGATCTCTCACGTTCCGTAAATAAGTATCCAAGATGCGCCATATCTTCTGGTGGCTTTCCGATCAATGCTTTATGTTTAGATTTTTCCGACATTAGTTATTTCCAAATATATTCCTAACGCCCAAAGCAGCGGCGCGCGTTAGCGCGTCCAGCCCGTAGGGCGATGCTGCCTTTGCTTGTTATGTTTTTACTCGCTAAGCCCATTAAGAAAACCCTCTGGATCGTTCACGTACTTAGCTGCATTTGATTTAAGAATGTACTGTTTGAGCTCGAACACATTTGGGTTAAGGATTACCTTTTGCCCTGGAACAAACAACACACAATTTAGTGAAGTGGCTGCCTCACAGAGAGCAGACATAATACTTATGATGTTTTCTCTAAGGTCGAGCCTAAACCCAATTGAAAGTATTTCGCCTTCTTCGTGCCACACACTTATATCGTGCACTTTATCATTTCCCCAGAGCGATAAATCTTCATCCTTTGAATCTACTTTTGGCAATATAGGTGAGAATATAGTATCGAGGTCTTTAGTGGGCTGGTTCTCGATCCAAGCGCAAGTTGTATCGAAGCCATCCTCACCATAGAGAGATTCAACCTCAAAATTATTCTCTTCAGCCCACTTGGCAGGGACGAACTCAATAGGAACTTGCCAAACTGCCACCTAACTCTCCTGAAACATAAACAGCTTATTGAACGGCCAAATAAATTTAAATTCGGCAGCTTAAGTTATTGATTAATATCATCCTACATTTGCTATCTTACTGAAGTAAAGCAATTAATTTTGTTTAACAGACAAAAACAAACCAAGCTTGCGCGTAAAGTAGAATTCACTTTCACTTGACGAAAAATTAAAGATAACAATATCAGACAATTACAATTTCTTTATTTTTAAAACGATACAACTAAAGACCAATTTTTAATCATTCTTTAGCGTAAATCGATGAGAAACCATTATACCTGTACATAAAATTAGTACATGCCACATAAAAGTATTCATGCTGATGTTTTTTTAACACTTTTGATTTTTTCGCATGTGATGCTTGGAGTTAATATTCCCCCTTTGTGCGAGGTGATTCTGCCGCATCCATGAGCTGATATTTCTCTTCACATCTTTGCCGCTACACAGCCAGCAACGAAGATATTAAGCCTTAAGTTTAAGCGCGGCTGTGACCGTCCATGACATGGACGTCATGGCCGAGCTTACAAGGATGTACTTGCAGCGTGTTACAAAAGCGTTTGAACTTGAGGTGATTCAGCCGCATCCATGAGCCAATATTTTTCAACACTTTAGCGTCAATTCACAGTCAGCAACGCAGAGATAGAGCGTCGAGAGCAAGCGCGGCTGTGACCGTCCATGACATGGACGTCATGGCCGAGCTTACAAGGATGTACTTGCAGCGTGTTACAAAAGCGTTTGAACTTGAGGTGATTCAGCCGCATCCATGAGCCAATATTTTTCAACACTTTAGCGTCAATACACAGTCAGCAACGCAGAGATAGAGCGTCGAGAGCAAGCGCGGCTGTGACCGTCCATGACATGGACGTCATGGCCGAGCTTACAAGGATGTACTGGCAGCGTGTCGCAGAAGCGTTTGAACTTGAGGTGATTCAGCCGTATCCATGCGAGCTAGCGATATATTAAAAAGTGTCTTTAATACGCCAGTATAAAATTCTGGCGCAGTAACACTCCCTACACTATCGGTTGAAACGCGGTTAGCGAATCGAGCATAGTGGCATTACCTAACCCTTGCATTGGGGCTACGGAGGTAAATTGGCCTTGTTCGCCGTGTAATGCCATGTAATTAAGCAGTACCGTTTCCACTAATAAATTCACGTTATTGGCCGACGGGGCTGACGCGGTATCAACTGACGCATCAGAGCGCATAAAGCCAATTTGTTGTTTTTGCACCATTTGGTCGTCATTGCCGCCCATTAATTGGGGTTTTCCAGAAGGGTTATACACCAAAAAGAATGAGGCTCCGGTTGAAGAGTTATCACCCGTCCACTCGCCTTTACCACGGCCTTCTATTGAGTCATCAATACGGCCATTACTTGAAACTGAGCCATCACTGAACACATACAACATTAACGGCATATTGCGGCGCGACGCATACTCTAAGCATGCTCCCATACAGCGCCCTGCACGTAGGTCGCGTAACTCACCGGTTGCCCGCTCGCCAGTGTGATAATCAAACCCACCCATAGTGACCGTACCAGCGCCAGAAAAGCCGTTCACTACTAGCTTCATAATCGACGCCGTTTTTTGAAACTCTGACTCTGAGTCAAACTCGTTAATGCCAAATATGCCACCTGGGCCCACAATATCAGGGTCAAGTAACGGATTTAACGTTGATGGGTCGCCAAAGCGATCCGCTAAATCAGCGCTTTTAACATAGCCACAATTGACTAAATCTTTAATCACATCATCACGAGTCACCTGAGTATTTACCGCCGCCATTTTTTGTGCACTGATGCGCTGAATACTCTCCATTACCGCCACAGCATCACGTTGCGACAATAAACTGAATAAATCACCCACATCCACTAAGCCGGTCACATCTGATGGGCGGTCAATTTTCGTTGGACGTTTACTCAAATCAATAAAACTGGTGGGTGCCATTGAGTTGCCGCCCGAATCGGAGTTACGCGACCCGACCAACGGCATTAACGAACCATTCGCACCTGCCGCCGCAATGGCATACATTGGGTTATGCGGGTTGTTGCCGGTGTCGTTGTCTGAGCGATTGGGGATCACGGCGCCGTTTATGCGCGATGCAGTGTCGGGAGACACTTTTTCTAAAATACCGCGTAAAAATGCCGAGTCAGAATGAAATGCTAGGCCTAAATCGGTATTGATAAAATCAGACATCCCAGCATTAGGATTAGCAATCGATGGCGCCATATCACCGGGTAAGCCTAACTTGTTGTAACCCGCTGTAGATAAAAAGTCTTGCTGACCACCCGCGCCGCCAACTAATACATTTGAGCCGGCAATGTTAGCGCCGCCAGCCAAATCAAAACTAATAAACGGAATTTTACCTGCACCTTGAACGCTAATACCGCAAGAGCCCCTTAATGCTTCAAGATCTGGCGACAAAGCAGCATGCGCATTGTTAGGATTAGCAAACATGCTAAACATAGATAATCCCGCAACGGCGGCACCACCCTTGTATAACCCCGTTGAAATAAACTCACGCCTTGTCATGGGTTTACGATGATCAGCAAACAACAATGGACTGTCTGGATGAAAGTGCTTTGGCTTAGGCATTGTTGGATCCTTGTTGTATCAGTTTTACATTGTTATCTGCTGTTAAGCGCAATAGTGTCAGTCTTGGTTGTATACAGATTAATGGATTTATCATCTGCCCCCCTATTGCACTAACATAACAGCGCTGGCCAATACCGCTGCGCAGCTTGATTTGGCTATGGTGCGAGTGCGCTCGGCATTACAGGTCCCACTGCACACCGACAAACCAGTCACCAGACTATCTAACTCTGCATACACATCGCTTTGATTAGGTTGATTACCCAAAGATAACGGCATTAATTGATTAATTAATGGATTAAGTAAGTTACCCCTTTGCGCAGCACTTAATGCCACACCTGGCTCAACAGTAAAATCTACATCAGGGAACCAATTACTGCGTATGGTGTTATCTTCAATTGCCGTGTCACAGTAAGCAATCGCTAATTGGGTAATGCCCATCTGCTGCGCTGAAATAAAGGTTTCAATGTTCTCAATGCTGGGTAATTGACGTTTAACCAGCTCATAGGTGTCAAACACCTTACTTGATTGCTGAGCCACTCCGGTTAGTACGCTCATACTGTGATTAATTTCAGCGAAATTACGCACACCCACTTGAGCTGATTCTGTCGTGGCAGGCACCTCGGTTGGGGGAACAAATACCCCAGGTAACACTACATTACTGTGCTCGCCTAGTTGTTCAAAGCTTAAAAAAAACTCATCCTGACTTGCGCCTTTTTCAAGTGCAATAATGGTACCTAATGAAGAGATTGAAAACGGCTCTGCAATCGCTTGTCCCGCAGAAATAGACAGGTCAAGATTGACATAAGATTGACCCTGAGGGCTTTCTTTGCCATTGATGCCAATACGTAAGCCTTTTACCTCAAAACTGTCGCTCACTGGTGTGCCATCAATATTCACAATTGCAGCATTGCTGAATAGATAACTGTAATTATCAAATTGGCTTACCTCAAACATCACATAGGTATTAGGTAAATCGATGAGATGACTTATCGAAAACAGTAAAAAGAACTTTTCACCAACACCAACCTCATAGTTTTGCTGCACTTGTTCGGACGCTAATACGCGATTATAAATAGCAAGTAACCTAATATCACCTTGCCACACATGTTGGTTTGACGCTTCTCGGCCTAAAATTAATGCAAAACTGTCGTCCCAGTTTGCTAATGGCGCAATGTCCTCATCAACCACATCAATCAACTGACCATTGACATAAATACTGCGGCCGTTAGTGGCGTTATAGGTCATGACCACGTGTTGCAAAGTTGCTTGCAGCACTTCATCTGCATCTGGGGTGCTTAACGCCGGTTCGCCATTGCTGCTTGATGCGTCAGTTCTGAGCATAAAGTCATAATTATATTGGGTTTGTCCTAAGGTAAAATTACGAGCATCATCACCTGCTGAATACGTGACAATACGGGCAGGTCCCTCTTGAGTCACATTATTAGGGGTTACCCAGGCTTCAATCGAAAACTCACCGGTTGCAGTAATTAAGTCATGGATTTTTTTGCTGTTTGCAGTACTCGCCTGTGCTTTACCATTGGTAAACGACAATCCCCAACTTCCTAGCCAGTCTACATCGCCGCTGAGGGTTAAATTAGCAGCAGGCGAAATACCAGAGGTATCGTAAGCTATTGTGCCCTCACCTGTTTTAAATTGATAAAGGGCAATCACGTCGGTTTCAAAACGGCCGCCACTTGAGGCGGTAATGCCGTCGGTTAAGCGTAATGATTTAGACACCACCATATCTGGCGAGATTTCATCAAGCTCAATGCCTTCACTGAGCGCAATAATGGCATCACGCATTTCAATGCTGTTATCGACACAATTATCCCAGCAATTATGAAATTCAGAACCCAAACGTACAACAAGCCTAGATTGTGCTGGCTCATCTAAATTAATCACCCCTTTTGCTGCCTCGTAAGCCTGATCAATATCATTACTGGCAAAAAACGGCGACTGCGCAGCTGGCGCACTTTCGTTATGGCAAGACACACAATATTGATTCACGATTGGGTAAACGTGTTGGCTAAAGAGGCTACTGTCATCCGGAAAGTTTTTACTCGCACCAGGATCGCGGATCACCGGGGCAGTTAACTCAATGGTATTGGCAGTGCTGACACGTTCATCGGCCCACAATTTTATCCATTGGGTCATGGTTTCGCCGCAGGCTGAATCACTGGCAAGCCAACAATTATGGCCTCCAGCAACTTTAGTCACTAAGCGCGATGCTTTAGGATCGGTTAAATCAACCAACGGGTTGGTGGCGGCATAAGCATCGTTAACATCATTACGACTGGCAAAATACGGGGCTTGATTACCTTCTGTGTGGCAGGCTCCGCATTTATCTTGAGTTGATATGTTGTCCCATAACGACGTCTTGTATTTTTGAATGTCTGCGGTCGCGGCTGCAGGTCCGGTATAAACATCTGAGGTAGGGGTTTGCACCGCAGGTGGATTCTCTTCGACATCACCGCCGCCGCAAGCAGTCAATCCAACAAATAATGAGACAATAGCAAGGCGCTTAATCAATACATACTCCATGTCTATTCTCCCATACAGTAGTTGCCAACTTCAGCGAACACTCGCTTAAGTTGATACGCATTCTGCTTAAAAGAAGCGGTTGTTGCGTTAATTTGTGCAATGTCGGCTTGGCTTTCTGCATCACGCAAACAGACTGACTTAAAGACTTTTTTTACCTGGCATTGTGCAAACGCATTGCTGTTAGCCAGCTCTTGCCCTAAGGACTTTGCACCACTTCCTTGACCTGGCAAACCACTGTCCCAGCCCAGTTTTTGATTGGGGCCTTCACGCCAGTAGTTTTGCCAATCATCGTTTGGGGTCACAAAGCCATAGGGGAAACTGCTAGCATTAATGTGGTACTTACCTTGAACGCGAGTGCCGGTATCAGGATCGGTCTGGCCACTGGTGTTATAAACAATCGCGCCATTTTCACCGCTAGGATCTTGATCCAAATTAAACTCATACTGATAGTAAGCAAAGGCTTGGGCTAATGGGTCCATGCCGCTGTGACAACTTGAACAATTATTTATAAACAAGCGGCTGTCGCCACCCGGGCTGCGACTAACATCTTGGCGTATTCTATCCGTTGGACGAGTATTATCTTTTAGCGGCTCAAGATCTGTGCATAAATGGTTCATTAAGGTAAAGCGGAACATCGCGCGGTTTGTGCCTAAATAAAAAAACTCTTTTGCAGCCGCTCTGCTGGTTAACACGCCAGCGGTGGCAGATGAAGGCAACCCATTTAAACTCGATTGCGTGGTGCGTTCAAGCCCCTCTTTTAAATCAATAAACTGATCTTCTAAGGCTTGATAATGGTCGTTATTATTTCGATTATAAGCCGGTAAATTCAGGCTGTTTTTGCCCACATACACCATATCAGCCTGCAAGATTTCTCTAAAATCAACATCGTCTCTCACGGCCCCAATCACAGTGGCAGAATAGTCATTTAATGGCGCAAAAATATCTTGGTCAATATTGGTCCACGGCGTAGCAAATAGTTTCAGTGTGGTGGAGTAAAACGCAGGAGTTTCCATTGCCAAGTAAGCGGCTTCAATGGGTTTACCGTCATCGAGTAATGTCGCCATGCTTTGCAAGGTTGTTTCCGACGCGACAACACCGGCAATGCGGTCATGTAATTGTTTAGCTTGCTCTAAACTACCTGCAACCACATTGGCAGAGAGTAGGCTTAATGCCCCAACTGCCGATAGATTGATAAAATGCTTAACCTGCATGGTTTTTCCCAAATAAGATAATAAGCGCTGGCTTGTTACCGTACGAAGTCGATCCTTCATACTGTCTCCTTTTTCACACTGACTTCTTAGCCATATACTTGCTCTGGCGTAGATAGGCGCTCAGTTTTTGAACGTCAGATAACTTTAGCCGACGCTATTGAACACACTTGTCGTGAGTATTTTTTAAGCAATTGTTATCGCGAATGTTGCTGATTAAATCATTCAATGCGCCACATTAAAAGTTTTTATTTTGTTAATTTTTTTGACACTCTCAGCCAATTGATTGACGTCAAAAAAGTGCCTAAAACCGTCAAAAAAAAGTATTGAAACAATTTGCATAAAAGTCTTGAAACACTGAGCCTACAAGGCAATAATGTCAAGTGCAATCCGGTTTCACTAAGATATTTACAGTAGTCATTACAATAATAATAACCGTAAAGGAAAACAAATGAGGCCGACTTGGGGCTATAACATAATCGTGCTGACAGTAACTACATTGTTAATGGGGTGTAACACTGAAACAGCAATAAAAGATGAACAGCCTGATCCCGTTCTTGTTGAATATCCGGTAGCCTATATCGAGCGAAACTTAACTGCTGTCGAACAATCACCCGCACAATTTACTCCCCTCAACCCAGCTTTTTTTAATCCTGGTGCGCAACTATTAATTAAACGAAATGCCTTTGCCGACTCTCCTGCCACTAACTTAACAGCCAACTTATTTGGTGAAGATCAGCTTATTGATATTCGCGATCTTTCCGTTTCAGACGACGGCCAACAAATGTTAATGGCCATCCGCGCCCCAGAAATTGACAATGCAGACGATGATGAGCAACCCAAATGGAATATTTGGCGTTATCGCGTTGCAGATGAAACGCTAGAACGCGTCATAAGCAGTGATGTCACCGCAGAACAAGCCGATGACTTAATGCCAAGCTTTTTGCCTGACGGCAGAATTATTTTTGCCTCAACACGGCAGCGTTTATCACGTGCCATTTTACTCGATGAGGGTAAACCACAATATACCGCATTGGACGAAAACCGCGACAATGAAACCTTCAACATCCACGTTATGGATCCCGATGGCAGCGCCATCACACAGCTTACGTTCAATTTAAGCCACGACTTTTATCCACTGGTACTGCAAAGCGGTAAAATTTTATACAGCCGTTGGGACAGAATGGGGGCTAATCACGGGGTTAATTTATACCGCATGAACCCAGATGGCAGTGACAATGAGTTAGTATTTGGCTGGCATTCGCATCAACTCAGTTTAGATGGCCAAAACGAATCCATTGATTTTATCAAGCCGCAACAGTTACCTAGTGGTGAGATTTTGATGTTGTTAGCCTCGCAAGACGACAGTGTTATCCAAAAACGCCCCGTGCTGATTAATATTGATGACTATATTGATGCAGAGCAAGCCACTGCCACATCTGCAGCGCAAGCAAGTGCCATTACTGACGTTGAACTCGCCGACTTTAGCTTTTCATTTTCAACAGAACTTGCTCAAACGGGTCGGTTAAATCATCTATTTCCCCTCCCCGACACCAGTCAACGATACTTAATGAGTTGGGATTTATGCCGAGTGGTGATCAACGATATGGTCCGTGCTTGCGGTCAGTTAACCGCTGAGCAACTGGCCGATGAAAACCTGATTCAAGCTGATCCGTTATACGAATTATGGCTACTCGATAACGCCGAAAACACCCAACAGTTAGTTGCCACAACCGCTCAAGGAACCGTATTAACTGAGTCAGTAGTATTGCAACCAAGCTCGCAGCCTAAAACCTTTATTGCCGATAAAGTGGTCGGTAATGAGCTCGACTCGCAGCTTAGCCAAGAGTTAGCTGGCTCAATCCATATTCGCAGCGTGTATGACTTTGACGGGATCGACAGCACCGCCAATGCCGGTGGGATCAGTCAGTTAAGTGACCCATCACAAACACCTGCCGCTAATTTACCCGCACGTTTTTTACGCATTGTGCGTGGCGTGCCGATGCCGCCTGATGAGGTGCGCGACATTCCAAACACGGATTTTGGCCGCAGCAATAATCAACTTATGCGCGAGATTATTGGTTATAGCCCTATTCAACCCGATGGTTCAATTAAAATTAAAGTCCCAGCCAACGTGCCGTTAGCCATTAGCGTGTTAGATGCAGATGGCCAACGTATCGGCGGTCGTCATCGTCAATGGATAACATTAATCCCAGGTGAAACCTTAGAATGTATCGGCTGTCATACCTCAAACAGTCAGTTGCCTCACGGGCGATTAGACGCACAAGCAGACAGCATTAACCCTGGCGCGACCGGCGGTTTTGCTTACCCTAATGCCAGCAGCAACATCATTCCAGAGCAAGGGCAAACCATGGCCGAAGCCGATGAAATGGTCAATGGCCTTGCAGAGCTAACTGCAAGCATAAAATACACCGACATTTGGACAAACCCAGTGTTGTCTGCTGTAAATCCAAGTATCGAATACAGTTACAATAACTTAGCTACACCGGCACCCAATGGCAGTGAATGCTTTAACGATTGGACAGCTTACTGCCGCATACAAATCAATTATGTCGAGCACATTCAGCCATTGTGGGATTTAACCCGACCTGTTATTGATGCAGCAACCCAAACGGTTATTGCCGATAACACCTGTACCAGTTGCCACAATATTGTTGATGCCGACGGCGCAGCCCAGGTGCCAGCAGGGCAATTATCGTTAATGAATTCGGCGTCTAGCGATGAGCCAGCCCATTTAACCTCATACCGCGAGCTGCTGTTTAACGATGTAGAACAAGAAGAAGTCGACGGTATTTTAATCGACAGATTAATTGAAGTGCTCGATGCTGACGGCAACGTGGTGTATCAGGTTGACAGTAATGGCGAGCTAATTCTCGACGCAGATGGTAACCCTATTCCAGTGTTAACCACGGTCAATGTACCCGCTATTTTGTCGACTAACGGTGCAAACGCAAGCAGCACATTTTTTGAGGTGATGAACAACACCACACACCAAAATATGTTGTCGGCAGATGAGCTCAAATTACTCAACGAATGGTTAGACATTGGCGCTCAATATTACAACACGCCATTTTACTCACAGGACTAACAAAGCAAACGCCAACGTCTGGGTTGGCGCAATAAACTTTGCGATAGGGAATTATGCTGACATACATACGCAACACTTGCCTGCTACTGACATTATTGTGCCTAAGCCCAATAGTGCAGGCTAACGACAACCTGAGTTTACGTATCGACGTTCCTTTTGTTGAGCTGCATTCAGGGCCGAGTGCGGGTTATCCTGTGGTAGCAATCATTGAAAAAAACGAGATGGTTAGCGTATTGCTTAAACGCACCTCTTGGCTAAAAGTAAAAGACAAACGCGGCGTTGAAGGCTGGTTTCATGAAGATAATTTATTAGGCTTATCCCAAAACGATCAAGCCATTAGCACCACACAAATCACAGAACAAGACGTGATTAACCGTCACTTTGAAGCAGGGGTCATGTATGGCGACCTAGAAGGGGCAAACTTTTATAACTTGTTTGCCGGTTATGCCTTTACGCCTGTTTTTAGTGCTGAACTCTCAGCGGGTAAAGCTTTGGGCAGCATTTCTGACAGTGATGTACTTGAAGTCATGTTACTTAGTCACCCCATTCCCGACTTAACCGTAGTGCCTTACATCGGTGTTGGTGCAGGAGTCATTAATACCGAACCGCATAGTGTGTTAGCCGACACTGAATCACGTCGTAGCACACTCATGAGCGCTGCTGCAGGCGTTAAATACCACCTTGCCCGTAATTTTATATTACGCGCCGAATACAAACTCTCGTTAGCCTTAACCGACCGAGATGAAAATGAAGAGATCCAAACATGGAAAATAGGATTCAGCGTATTTTTTTAATGCCGTTATTCACCGCCAGTACATTGGCGTTGACCGCATTAACCCCAAGCTCAGCTGCCTTTGCCGCTGATGATACAGCTAGCACGGTTAAAGCCGATGTTGAGCGCCGCGATGTGCTTGACGACCTGCTCGACACAGAAAATTTTGAAGTGGGTATTCAAGGCGGCATCATGTCGATTGAAGATTTTGAGTCTAGCTCATGGCTTAGTGCGCATCTTGGGTATCACATCAGCGAACATTTTTATGTTAAAGCTCGCTACGCCCAAGCTAAAGCGGGCAAAACCAGTTTTGAAAAACTGGCCAATGCTGCACCGCTGCTAACCGATGACGAGCGCGAGTTAACGTATTACGGCTTAAACATTGGCTATAACTTGCTGCCTGGTGAAATCTTTTTCAGTAAAGACACAGTGTTTAATAGCGTGTTTTCAATTGAACTCGGTGGCGGGAACACCGACTTTGCCGGTGACGAGCAATTTACCGTTAACTTAACGGCCAACTATCGGGTGTTTTTAACGGACTGGATAGCATGGGATTTAAGCATGAGTGATTACCTATTTAATACCGAGGTCACTGGTGAATCTAAAACCACACACAATCTAAGCTTTGCCACCGGTGTGTCGTTTTATTTTTAAGTTTTACTGATTTCAAATCAGTACTTATAAGAAAAACCAATAAGGAAATACAATGTTGTTCAGTCGATTTAGCGGTAAAAGTCTTATTGCCTTAGGGGCATTGTTATTGTCGATGCAAATCGTGTCGATGCAAGCTCAAGCCCTCACAATTGGCGACGCGGCACCCGACTTCACCTTAAAAAATCAGCAAGGCACTAACCTTAATTTAGCTGAACAACGTGGTGAGATAGTCTTAATCAACTTTTGGGCATCTTGGTGCGGCCCTTGCCGTAAAGAAATGCCGGTACTGCAGAAGCTACAAGACAAGTATCAAGACCTAGGCGTGCAAGTGTGGGGCGTCAATGTTGAGCAAGAAAACCAGGCCGGTAAAGATTTTTTAGCCGATCTTGATTTAAGCTTCTCAATCTTTTTTGACCAAACCAACTCCTTGTCTAAAACCTATCAGGTTGAAGCCATGCCGACGACGGTGATGATTGATCGCAATGGCAAGGTTCGCTTTGTGTTTCAAGGTTATCAAGATGGTTACGAGCAAAAATACGCCGCAGCCATTAAACAGCTGATCAGAGAGTAAATCGATGCTGACATTCACAGTACCCACTCGCATTATCGCATTAACGCTTAAAGCTATCGCCCTACTCAGCCTTGTTGGCCTAAGTGGTTGCTCTAGCATGGGCATTGAACCCTGGGTTAAACCCTATGAGCGACAAAACCTGGCCGACCCGATTATGCGCCTGAATCGTCATCCAAGCGCGAGCATGCATGTGGCTCACGTACTTGAAGGCCGTGAATCGGCTCGTGGCGCAGAAGGCACCGGAGGGGGTGGTTGTGGTTGTAACTAAATGGCTTAATAACAGCGTTAAACTCTTCGCGACATTATGTTTAGCAATGAGTGGCTTAACGGCGCAAGCAGCGGTGCTAGATCCTGACCGCGCCGATGTGTTGTATCACAGCTACGAAGGTGGCGGCATGACCATTGATGGTCCGTCAGTCATGCTGCGAAAAAAGGCTTCTGAATCGGTGGCGATTACCGCTTACTATTATCTAGACAGTATCTCATCTGCGTCAGTCGATGTGATCAGTACCGCCAGCCCGTACAGCGAAAAACGCCACGAAGGCCAAATCGGAATTGAATACTTACACGACAAAACCTTAATGTCGCTTAATTTACGTCAAAGTAATGAAGACGATTATTTAGCCCAGTCATTTAGCATTAATGTGTCTCAAGACACCTTTGGCGACTTAACCAACCTTAATTTGGGGCTATCTTACGGCGATAACGAAATTAAACGCAATGGTGATGACATTTTTGAAGAACAAAGCGAGCAATATCGTATTCGTGCTGGTATCAATCAAATTTTAACTCGTAACCTCACCGCCAGCCTCAACGTTGAAGCCATTGCCGACAGTGGTTATTTAAATAATCCTTATCGTACTGTGCGTTATCTCGACAACAGCATTCCATCTGGAGTGGGATACCAAGCCGAAGTCTACCCAGAAACTCGCAATTCGTTTGCGGCAAAATTATCAGCCAGTTACTTTTTACCTTACCGCGCCGCGCTGTTTTTTCACTATCGCCATTTTAACGACAGTTGGGAAATCACCGCCAGCGATGTTGAAGTAGGTTACCGACATCCTATTGGTGACAGTTTAGAACTAGAGCTAAAAGTGCGTTACTACCAGCAAACTCAGGCGGAGTTTTACAGCGATTTATTCCCTTATCGTGACGCGCAAAATTATATGGCGCGCGACAAAGAGTTAAGTGACTTTAGCGACATTACCTATGGTTTAGGGATCACCTATATGCTGCCCGCGTCGATGTCATTTGGCGATATCCGCTCAGAGGCATCCTTACAATGGGATTATATTGACTTTCAATACAATAACTTTAGGAACCCTAATGCTGAAGGCGGAGTCGGTAATGAACCGTTTTATGGCTTCTCAGCCAATGTGGTTCGCGCCTTTATTAGCGTGTACTTTTAATGTGTGTATTTAACGTTATCGATAAAATATTGCTCCTACGACGCAATTACCAAGGCCTTACCCCTATGACTACAGTGCATAAATGTTATGCTTTTTCATCCCGTCTATTTGCCGCTACCCTGCTGCTTGCTGGCTTATTGTGCATGCCTGTTCACGCAGAAGATACCACCAAAGGCACGCTGGCATCTGAACTTGAAGACATTAAAAGTCAGGTATTAAAGCTCAATCGTGATTTGTTTATTTTGGAAGAAGATTTACTGTTTCCAGCTAGCACTCAAATTGCCGTGTTTGTGTCGGTTGATGTTGGGCGTTTTCTTAAGCTTGACAGTGTAGAACTTAAAATTGACGACAATAATGTGAGCGGTTTTTTGTATACCGAGCGTCAACGTAAAGCATTAGAACAAGGCGGCATTCAACGTATTTATCTGGGTAATATCAAAACTGGCCCGCACCTGCTAACTGCTGTTTTTACCGGTAACGATGCTGAAGGTCGCACAGTACAGCGCGCCATAACCCATAACTTTGATAAAACCGATGAAACCGTGATGATTGAACTTAAAGTAGAAGACAGTGAATCAAGCTATCGTGCTGATATCAAAGTCGAACAGTGGGCGTTGTAAATCATAATGGCCGTTATCTTTCAATCCGTGGCTCAACGAGCTCTCAGTTTTGGCCAACGTTTGCGCCCTATGAGCGCTACTGCGCTACTCACTTGCGCATTAACCTTGTTTGCCCAGCCTGCAGCCCATGCAGCAGAGCAAACAGAGGGGATCACTGCAGTAAAAACTGACTTAGAAGATAAATTCTATCGCCAAGCATTATACTTTTATTTTACCGGTGATTACGGCGCCGCATTAAGGCAAATTAGCCTTAACCGTCAACGTCAGGGGATAAATTCTGATCGTAGCCAACTGTTTGAAGCAGGGCTGCAAGTGGCTATTGGTTTACACGAGCAAGCCACACAAACCTTGGCACAATTTGAACAAAACCAAACAAACAGCAATCGCAGCCAAGCGACATCGGCCACATCACCGCAAGAATTATTGCTAATTGCCTTACTGCAATTAACCGAGCAACAAATTGATCAAGGCGACAACGTCAGCGCCCAGCTCACCTTAGGCAAAATCACTGCCGTTTTGCCTGAATATGTTGAGCAATACCATATATTAAGCCAATTAGCTTATTGGCCAGCGACAGCACCATTGACGGCACAAGTACAAAACTCAGCCATTGAAGAAGACGTAACACAGACTAATTCCTCTGCAGCCTACATCGCCTTAAACCAAGCATTACTTTACATGGAGCAACAACAATACAGCGCAGCTCAACCCATTTTAATTGAGCTTAAAAACCAGCAATGGCAAGCTCCAGAGATTAATTTTTGGCAAAAGCTGTTTAACCCATTTGCACAGCCCGATATTTTTGACGAAAACAACGAGCTCACCCCACAAGTACAAGATGCATTATTGCAACAGCAAGCGGTTAACGACTACGCCAAATTATTACTGGCGCAACTCTATGTTGCCAATCAGCAATATGATTTAGCCTACAGGGAGTTAGTTGATTTTCCCCAGCAAAGCCCTTATGCCGAATCGGCGCTCTTTTTGTTTGCTTATTCGGCCCAGCAGCAACAGCAATATGACATGTCGTTCAAATTGTTAACGCTATTGCAGCAACAATACCCCTATTCAAATTTAGCCTGGCAAGCCGCATTGCTCAGCGCCAAACAAGTGAGCGAGCAGCAATCGTTAGCACAAGCCTTAACCTTATATCAGCAAGCTGAGCAGTTGTATTTACAAAAAATTGCCGAGATAAAACAATTCGCTGGCTCCTTCAACGACAGCAAAAACATCATGGACTTTGCGACTAAGGCTGAAGATGAGCAACACCTGTTATTAACACCAAAGTCAGATGTGCTCGCGCTCATGTTAACCCAGCGCTTTAACACCGATGCCCCTTGGCTTAAAAAAGCCTTACAAGATCCTTTATTGGCAACCGACTATCAAACCCTGCTAAGCCTTGAGTTACTCAGTGACAATGTCAAAACCCAGCAAGCAAATAGCCAATGGCTTAAAGACACATTAACGTTAAACAATCAACGCCAGGCTAAAGTGATAGCACAACAAAAGCAGTTGGCTTACCGCGAAACAATTCAAAGCTTAACGGCGCAAAAACAGCGTATCGCGAATATTATCGCCCAAGCAGAAATCGAACAAAACCCACAGGTGTTTGCCAACCCAACGCAGCAACAATGGTTAAATCGTATCGATGCAAGCCAGTCCACGCTGAATAAATTAGTATCACAACGTCATATCGATGATGAACAACAGCGACTCAATAGAGTAAAAGGTGTGTTGCAATGGCAGTTACAAAGCACATTTCCACAACAGCTTTGGCAACATAAACAAAATCTTAAGCAATTATCTGAACAACTCGAGCTACTTGAGCTGCAAGCTAGTCGTTTTAGTGATTTATCCACGAACCCGCGCTTACTGTCTGCCTTTGACGAGCGCCAACAGCAAACACAAATCGACATCAACAAGATGACTCATAATATCGAAGCGTTGAGTCTCAAAACCAGCCGTGAAATCCGTGGCAAGATCAGTATCTTTACCCAGCAACAGCAATATACATTACAGCAATTATTACTGACGACACGTCATCAAATGGCCAATGTATTAGAGCAAATGTCGCAAGCAGGAAATACATCGACCCCAGCAGCTCTTGGTGTTGATACCGCTTCACAAGGAGCGCGCTAATGTCTGCCTCATCATATGCATCAAGCGTGTTGATTATCGTCAGTGGCATGCTGTTATCGGGTTGTTTTAGTAGTGGGAAAACTGATTATAACCAACAGGCCAAACGGGCCAGTTTGAGTGATTTAGCCAATAAAACGAGCAGCGAACAAGTCGCCGCCGTCGAAATGAGCCAACAGCAACGAAGCGCCGCTTTGGCCGGTATTTATCAACAATTATTGACCTTAGAACCCGATCCAGAAGTGCGCACGCATGTGGAATATCGTCTGGCGCAAATTAATACAGAATCCTTTGAAGCCCAATCTTATGCAGACTTAGGTGATGAGTTAACCGACCCAACACAAGCCGACAGTCAGGTAGTGGCCCAGCTCAGTAAAAATGATGCCGCATTACAACAATTGATTGAGCAATACCAACAGCTACTCCAACGCTATCCGCAGCGCGCTGAAAATGAACATTTACGCTACCAATTAGCTAAAGCGTTCGACTTACATGGCAATCTAGACGCTAGCTTGGCGCAGGTTGAATTACTATTAAGCCAATACCCACAAACCGATTATCTGGCTGAACTGAACTTTAGGCGCGGTGAGATTTACTACAATTTGCAAAATTACACTGCGGCTATTCAAGCTTATAAACAAGTATTAACAGCCAACAATAATCACAAATATCAGCTCAATAGTTTGTATATGCTCGGTTGGTCTGAATTTAAGCTCAACCGACTGGCCAATGCAGATAACGCTTTTTTACAAGTGTTTGAAGCACTGGTAGCTAACCAACAAAACACCCCACAAGTGGCCAGTTTAACCGCTGATGATTTTGCTTTTGAAAAGCTGGGCAGTCGCGCGCAAAACCTCGCCATTGATACGCAACGAGTACTGAGTATTTCATTAAGCCAGCAACTGCAATCACAGTCATTGGTGGCATTGGTTAATGACAATCAATCACTGCCCTATATTGGCTTATATCAACATGTGTTATTTGCCAACTTAGCCACCTTTTTACTCGACAAGAAGCTCAATCATGATGCTGAGCTCACCTATCAAGCTTACATAGATTTGGCCCCAGACAATATTTGGGCGGCGCGCTTTTCACTGGACTTGCTCGACCTGTTCCAGCAGCAGGGTAAATTTGCCGCCATGCATCAGCTCAAAAATGATTATGTCAACCAATACGGCTTAAACAGCGCGTTTTGGCTAAATGCTTCAACGGCACACCAAAGTGAATTACTACCGAATTTACTGAGCTTTAGTGACGAGCACAGCCGCCGTTTATATGCCAACGCACAAACCTTGCAAGGCAATGAGCGCATTAACGCCTTTGCCCACGCAGCCACTGCATTACACACTTATTTGCAACTGGCTCAATTACCCCTGGCTAAGCCATTACTCAGCAAAGATATTATTCACGACCAGTATCTTTTTGCTGACGCTAACTTTGAAGCAAAGCAATATCAAGCAGCCCTAGACAGCTATTACGTCATTGCGTATGACCCAACAGAAGCCGAAGTAACAATAGCCTTAAGCCAAATCCAGCAACAGTCGGCCTACGCCACAACCGTGACCATTCGTGAACTGATAACACAGCAAAGCCCCAATGCAACTGAGGTTGTCACACCATTGGTTAGCAAACGCAATCAATTAGATAAACAATTTATTAAGCAATATCCGCAAGATGAACGCGCCTTGCAATTGGCCAGTAATGCGGCGCAATATTCATTTGACAGCCAAGACTACGTTAGCTTGAAATACTTTACCGATTTTGTCTTGCAAGCTCACGGTATAACGCCTCTGACGGAAAACACTAGCACTGTACAAACAGCGAGCCCCTTATCAGACATTGCCCGTAAACAAGTTCAGTTTGTTAGCCAACTGTACGCCAATAGCCTGTATCAACAAGAACAATATGCACAAGCAGAAGACGCTTATGGGCTCGCGCTGCAATACACAAACAGCAGCACAACGGCCTGGAGTGAAATGCGCAACTTATTGGCCTCGAGTATTTACTTTCAGGCTCAATCCCTTAAACAAACTGAGCCTCTATTAGCGGTTAATCAGTTATTGCGCGTCGCTCAGGTGGTGCCAGAATCACAATATGCAGTAAACGCAGAACTGGATGCCGCTAACCTATTACTAGAACAACAGCGCTGGCAACAAGCCATTGATGTGTTAAAACCGTTTCAAAAACAATATCCAAACCATGAGTTTAGCGCGGCAATCCCGGCAAAATTAGCCCAATCATACGAAGCGTTAGGCCAGTGGGATTTAGCAGCCGAACAATTATTGATTATTGTCGCCAACGAACAACCAGGCCCATTAAAGCGTGAAGCACAATACACCGCAGCCGAATATTATTTAAAAGCAGGCGATCGCAACAACGCCCTCACCACATTCAGAAGTTATGCAAAAACCTACCCACAACCATTTGATGTGGCACAGGAAGTGCGCTTTAAAATGAGTGAGTTTTATCGCCAAAGCGGTGAGGCCAACAAACAGTATTACTGGTTTAGGCAAATACTCAGCTTTGATCGCCAGCAATGGCAAAGTGATGCCAACGCCATTCAAGCCCGCCAGGTCGAAATCGCCTCAATTGCCGCCTTTGCGTTAGGCGAAGCAGAGCAACGTAGCTTTGCGGCCATTAAGCTTAATGCGCCACTACAAAAAAGCTTAAAGCGTAAACAAGACGCCATGAAAAAAGCCATTGCTTATTATCAACAAGTACTCAATTTTCAATTAGCTAAATATGTGCCGCATGCCACTTATAATCTGGCAGAAATGTATCGCCAACTGGCTGCCGACATGATGAACTCTCAGCGCCCGAGTGACTTAGATGAGTTAGCTTTAGAAGAATACGAAATCTTACTTGAAGAGCTAGCTTATCCGTTTGAAGAAAAAGCCATCGACATCCACATGAGTAACACCCAGCGGGCGTGGGAAGATATTGTTGATCAATGGGTTGATAAAAGCTTTATTCGCCTGGCAGAGATGTCACCTGCCCTGTACCAAAAATCAGAATTAACACACGAGGTTATCGATGCGATTCATTAAATCATTATCAACCTCACCCATTAAGCAAAGTGCATTTATCGCCTTTTTCTGTGTGACGTTGTTAGCCAGTTGCAGCACAGCGCCAAATAGCAATGATGCAAATACGCCAAACCTTGCAGAGTCATCGGATACAGCCGAAAAAAACATTGTCGACATGGTTAATATCACTCACAAAGACGCCAATCATACTTTAACCGCTATTGCCGATAAGCAAGATCAGCGCAACGTGTACCTTGAACAAGCACCGCAACGCTTAGCTGAAGTCCCTGCCGCGGTATTAGCACAATATCAACAAGCCATTAATGCCATGAAAAATCAGCAATGGCAAAACGCTAACAGTCTATTTGATCATGTCATCGCAGCGCAGCCACAATTGTCGGGGGCTTACGTCAATAAAGCCATCATAGCGATTAACCAACAAGCTTTTGAGCAAGCAGATACACTATTAGACCAAGCCATTAAGGCTAATAGCAGTAACCCATATGCGCATCAAATTAAGGCGAACCTTGCTAGGCAACAAGGTCAATATGCCCAAGCCGAACAAGGCTACTTAACCGCACTAGCATTGTGGCCACAGTACCCTCAGGCTCAAATCAATTTAGCCATATTATTAGAGCTTTATCGCGGTAAGTTATTACAAGCAAGGCAGTTTTATTTGGCTTTCTTAGCCAATCAGCCCGATGATGAGCAAGCAAAACGCTGGCTTGCTGGTGTGGAAATTAAAATTCAACGAGCTGGGTTAACCCTCCCCGAAAACAGCAATGGAGCAGGCTAAGATGAACACAATAAAAGTGCTGCAACTCATTGCGGTTACATGGTGTTGGGCGGCGGCTATTCAATCAAGTTTTGCCAATGAAGCCGACAAGCCAAACACAACGGCAGTCAACAACAAGCCTGTGGTGATCGAAAGCCAGGTAACAGGCTCACAAGAGCAACCTAAAGTGCTGTATATCATGCCGTGGCAAGGGATCACCAATCCGATAGACATTAATAACAAAGACATGCGGCTTACCCTGCCTGAATTTAAACCCATTAACCCCAAAGCATTTAGGCAACAGGTGAGAGACTTTGCCAATAGCAATCAACAGACAGAGTAACCTCAATAAAATAAATACAGATAAATATCAGCATACACTCACAACCTGAGCCACAAGAACATTGTCCCCATGCAGCCATAAACATCTGGTGACAAACAACAAAAATAGAAGGAACATCACATGAGTTTTACCGACCATATCATTGCGTTTTTACAAAATGGCGGCCCATTTATCTACCCTATCGCATTAGTGCTAGTGGTTGGCTTGGCCATTACCATTGAACGCTGGTTATATTTAAGCTCAGCGCATCGCACTAACCAAAAAGCCTTTTCGTTGATTAAAAGTGCCCTCAAAACCGGCGACATCAATACCATTAGCCAACATGCACAAAATCATAAAGCGCCAGTGTTTGATGTATTGCAGTCAGGTATTGCCCGTATATCAAGTGCCAGTCGCCGCGAAGATGTTGAATACGCCATGGAAGAAACCGTAATGGAATACATGCTGCGCCTTGAAAAACGCACTCCCTTTATTGCCACACTGGCCAATATCGCAACGTTACTCGGGCTACTTGGTACCATCATGGGCCTCATTGCCGCTTTCTCGGCCGTAGCCAGCGCCGACCCAGCTGAAAAAGCCAACTTATTGTCATCGAGTATTTCGGTGGCAATGAACACCACCGCATTTGGTTTGATCACCGCTATCCCACTGATTTTATTTCACTCGAGCCTGCAAACTAAAACTGCCACCATTGTTGACTCAATTGAAATGGCAGGCATCAAATTGCTTAATTCGTTGTCATTTAACCAGCAAACGGATAACAACCGAGGCTAATGAGTATGAGACGCCACCGTCGCCCCAATACCCAAGATGCAGAACTGGATATCACCTCATTCATGAACTTGATGATTGTGCTAGTGCCAGTGTTACTGCTGAGTTTGGTGTTCTCACAAGTGCGTATTTTAAATCTGCAATTGCCAGTTTTGTCTGAGGCGGAGCAAGCCCAAGATGAGCAAGAACCTAAAATACTCGAACTTGTGATCACCCCTGCTCGCCTGGAATTAAATTACCCAGCAGGCATGTCGCTAAAACGCTTTGAAGTCACAGACGCAGGTTACGACTTTGCTGCACTGTCGGTGTACCTGCAAGACTTAAAGCTGACCTTTCAGCAGCAAGGTATCGATAAAAACGACATCGTATTACTGCTCGACCCAGCCATCGACTATCAAACCATAGTGTCGGCCATGGACACAGTGCGTTCGTTCAAAGCTGTGGTTGCGGCTAATTTAGTTGATGCTGAGTTGTTTCCAATGATCTCGCTTGGTGATGCTCCCGCGGCCAGCGACTCAGAGCCACAGGCCGCTATTGGACAAGCAGTAGGAGCCAAGCAATGATGAAGCAATCGGCCAGAAGCCGCAGATTAGTAAAACATCACAAACGCTTAAAGGCGGGTAGCAAGCTTAACCTTGTCGCCTTAATGGACATTTTCACGATTTTGGTGTTTTTCTTAATTGTGAACCAGTCTGAAGTGCGCGTATTGCAAAATATTGAAAAGATCAGCTTGCCGGTCTCTGTCGCTGACACCTTGCCCGTTGAAAACCTGGTCATCACCGTCATCGCCGACACTGTGTTAGTACAAGAGCGGGCGATTTGGCAAAAAAGTGAAAATGGACAAGGGTTAACTGAACAAGAAAACCCTGAGTTTATTAACACCTTAACCACCGAGCTAACCTATCAAGCCAGTAAACGTACCAAGCTGACGGAAACCGAACAACAAAACGGCCGAGCTGTCACTATTATTGGCGATGCAGCAACACCTTATGTGGTGTTAAAACAAATAATGGCCGCCTGTGCAGCAACGGGATACCGTGATATTTCGTTAGCGGTTGAACAACAAGCAAAGCAAGCTAATGGTGAGGGCTAATATGACAACAGCAACCTTTCACCCGCATCAAACTACTCATAGCTTTAATGATTTAGGCGACTTATTTAAACCCAGCAAACAAGACAAACTGTTTAAACTGATTTTGTGGGCCTTGCTGTTGGTTTATTTGGTGTTTGCCGTTGTGGTGCCCATGCTTGAACAAGTTGAACTGCCACGTGAAGTGAAAGAGCAGGTACCGCCGCAATTGGCCAAAATCATCTTGCAAGAAAAGCAGCTACCGCCACCAGTCAAACCTGACGTGAAGCCTCCAGAGCCGGAACCTCTGCCTGAGCCAGAACCCACTCCGCCAGAAGACAAGGTGGTAGAAAAGCCGATAGAGCCAGTGGTAAAACCTCAAGTGGTGCAACCCACAACCCGTGAGGCCGCCAAAGAAAAAGCCAGCACATCAGGCTTAGCCGCCATGAAAGATGAGCTATTTTCGATGCGCGACGCTTTTGATGTTACCCCAACGGCGCAGCGTAAGCTTGAGCAAACCACAAGCCAAGAGGTTAAAGTAAAACGTGACCTACTCGCCGGCGCGGCCAATAAACAAACCGACAGTTTGGCAAAATCAACCATAAGCCAAACAGTGTCATCTGGCTCACTTAGCGGTAACGAAACCCAGCAAATTCGCCTCGCAAAAGAAGAAGTGTTAGCCAGCCAAGGCGCAGCAGCAGAAAAGGCCAGTCAGGCAAGTCATGCTGGTCAACGTTCAGAAGCGGCACTGAGGAGAACATTAGAGGCTAATAAGTCGCGGCTTTATTCGCTCTACAATCGTGCGCTTAGAAAAGATCCGTTCTTAAAAGGTAAAGTGATGTTTGAAATTGTCATTCAACCTAATGGCAGTATTAGCAAGGTGACCATTAAATCAAGTGAGTTAAATGATGCAAAATTAGAGCGTCAATTAACCTTGGTGCTCCGTTCAATCACCTTCCCAGCTGAAAAAGTGGCGGTCATGACCACCATTTGGGCCATTGACTTTTTCCCAAGCTAAATGAGCATAAAACGTATACCAATCAGAATAAATAAGCGATCAGAGATTGCGTCGGAAAAATCGCTTAGCACAAGGCTGAAATTGCAGCGAGCGAGTTGTTCTAACGTCAACATGTCTAACGAGGTGATAAGCGATGTTAACCAGTAAGCATGATCACATTTTTTGTGCTGATTGCTATTAACAGCAGCAATAAAAGACCTGCTGTTAATAGCAGTGCTCATCACGAGCCAGCGCAATCATGTAGCAACCAGCTGCTGATTTGCCATCAATAAGGACAGAAAAGAGCGACCCAGTGCCAAGCTGTTTTAACGCCAAAAGGTCAATATATGGCCTTTAAATGCTTCTGGTAAATAGTCTGTGTGTAACGGTTTTTGTTGGGCAGCGCTAAAACCTAATGCAATCATTCTGGTCGACAGCTTATTTTTTTTGCCTCGGCCGGGGTCTACTAAAATCACTTCACAAGTATCATTTGCATGGGCATTAATAAAATTAGCTAACAACTCAACATGCTCATCTTCGTAGAGTAAATCGCTGCCAATAATTAAATCAAACAAACCTAAATGATCTTGACTACTGGCCCAATCAGCTTGTTCATAACTAATCGGTTTATCTTGATTGAGCTCAGTATTACGCAATAAAAACTTACCCACTTCTGGATGGTAGTCTGTCGCTGTTATGTCGGCATGCCTTTTATTCAATAACAAACTGCTCAGAGCCATGCCGCAGCCGATTTCAAGAATGCGTTTATTTCCAGTGTGGTACCCTCCAATATGATGAGCAAGCACCAAACTAGACGGCCAAACAACACCAAAAAGCGGCCAGGTAGCTGATGAAATGCCCAGTTTTTCAGCTACACCATCTGGATCAGAAAACTCTTGCTTATCGCGCAAAGTGCATAGATGAATATCAATTTTACCAAACTCAACCGTTTGGTAGCTTAAACGTAAATGTGTCATTGGGAGGCCTTGTTGTCATGCTCGGCCAAGTATCTGCAATAAGTGACAAAACGTAAGACTAACCAAGCTATAGTAATCTGACCAAAAGACAATCTATTTATATAATATCCCGCCAATTATAGAGTCACTAAATAAGTGCACTAAGGCACTTGCATCATCACTCAATCATTCTGTCACATTCTTTTTAGTCTCGGGTGATTGTATCGAAGTGAAACCTCAGGTAACCTGCTTGTTCTTAATACACATAAATGGATATTTTGCTAATTTGAGCAAGTCTCGAGAGCCAACGTCCCATTAGATTATTTGGAACCCCTGTCTAGATGACAAAAAAGATAAATTCACATCAAGAACCCAATCATAGTGGGGTTCGGCCACGTCCCAAAACGGTAAAACACCGTAATGCGACCACAACGCCACAGATGCGCCAATTTATTCAGCAATCCGAATATAGCGTGAGCCAATTAGCTAAAATCCTTAATATCAGTGAAGCCACTGTGCGTAAATGGCGTAAACGTGACTCAATTGATAATACGCCCAACACCCCGCATAAACTCAACACCACCCTAACGCCAATGCAAGAATATGTCGTGGTCGGTTTGCGTTATCAACTCAAAATGCCGCTAGACAGGCTGTTAAGCATTACTCAAAAATTTATTAACCCTAATGTGTCCCGCTCAGGCCTTGCCCGATGCTTAAAACGTCACGGCGTATCTAAACTCGACGAAGTAGATAGCGCATTTGTACCTGAGCGTTATTTCAATCAATTGCCCATTACCCAGGGCACTGACGTAGTGACCTATGCCGTCAACCCACAAACTCTGGCAGACACCTTAGCCATACCCAGTGTCGATAATGTGGTGCAAGTTGAGTCATTAAGCATTCCCAAGCAATACAGTCCAAAACAAGCTTATTCTGTATTGCTGGGCCTTGATGCAGACACAGACTGGGTCTACTTAGACATTTATCAAGACAGCCATACCCAAGCGAGCAATCGTTATATGGCTTATGTACTTAAGCACGGCCCGTTTCATTTACGAAAATTATTAGTACGTAACTATCACACTTTTCTTGCTCGTTTTCCCGGAGTAAGTCAGTCAGCTGCCAATGCGGCTGAATCCCAACATCAGATAGCTGAACCTCAGTTATCAAACGGAGACTCAAATGAGCCAATCCAGTCATCAAGATAAACGCCTCAACAAGCGCTTAAAAGACATGCCTGTCGCCATCGTCGGTATGGCGAGCATATTTGCCAATTCGCGTTACCTGAATAAATTTTGGGATTTAATCAGCGAAAAAATCGATGCCATTGTCGATATTCCAGACAGTCACTGGAACGCAGACGATTACTACGATGCCGATAAATCTGCGCCCGATAAAAGCTATTGTAAGCGTGGCGGTTTTTTACCTGAAGTTGATTTCAATCCGATGGAATTTGGCCTGCCGCCTAATATTTTAGAATTAACCGACACCTCGCAATTATTGTCATTGGTCGTTGCCAAAGAAGTGTTAGCCGACGCAGGCGTTGATGCACAATACGATACCGACCGCATCGGTATCACCCTTGGTGTGGGCGGCGGCCAAAAAATTAACCACAGTTTAAGCAGTCGCTTGCAATACCCAGTACTAAAAAAAGTATTCAAAAACAGCGGGATTAGTGACGCAGACAGCGAAATGCTGATTAAAAAGTTTCAAGACCAATACATCCACTGGGAAGAGAATTCATTCCCGGGGTCGCTTGGTAACGTGATTGCTGGACGTATTGCTAACCGTTTTGACCTAGGCGGCATGAACTGTGTTGTCGATGCCGCTTGTGCAGGCTCACTTGCTGCCATGCGTATGGCGATTACCGAACTGGTTGAAGGGCGCAGTGACATGATGATCACTGGCGGTGTGTGTACCGACAACTCGCCGTCAATGTACATGAGCTTTTCAAAAACCCCAGCGTTTACCACTAACGACACTATTCAACCTTTTGATATCGACTCAAAAGGCATGATGATCGGCGAAGGTATTGGCATGATCGCCATAAAGCGCCTTGACGATGCTGAACGTGATGGCGATAAAATTTATGCGGTAATTAAAGGTATTGGCTCATCATCTGACGGTAAATTTAAGAGCATTTATGCACCAAGGCCAGAAGGCCAGGCTAAAGCATTAAAACGCGCTTACGACGACGCAGGCTTTGCGCCGCACACCGTCGGCCTTATTGAAGCACACGGTACAGGCACCGCAGCAGGTGATGTGGCTGAGTTTAACGGCTTAAAGTCAGTATTTGCTGAAGATAATGACGCCCAACAGCATATTGCACTTGGCTCGGTCAAGTCTCAAGTCGGTCACACTAAGTCTACCGCTGGCACAGCCGGAGTCATTAAAGTGGCCTTGGCGTTGCACCACAAAGTATTGCCACCAACGATTAACGTCAGCAAACCACACCCTAAGCTGGGCATCAGTGATTCACCGTTTTATCTTAATACCGAAACGCGTCCTTGGTTACCTCGCACTGACGACACCCCACGCAGAGCAGGTATCAGCTCGTTTGGCTTTGGTGGCACTAACTTCCACATTGTATTAGAAGAATATCGCCAAGATCATGCCCGCAATGACAAATATCGTCAACGCACGGTGCCGCAAAGCTTGCTGATAAGTGCAGATAACAAGGCTGAACTGCAAGGTAAACTGACTCAATTGCAAACAGAGATTAATGCGATTGATATCAGCCAGGCGAACGCCCAAGAGTTGGCACTGCAAAAACTTGGGCAACGTTTTGCTATTGCTCAAGTTGCGCCAACATCGGCCCGATTAGGCTTAGTTGTGGCCTCAATTGCCGACCTAACTGTGCAGCTCACTCAAGCCCTTAACCAGTTAACCAACAATGATGCCGATAACTGGCAATTACCCTCTGGCGCAAGTTATCGCAGTGCAAGTTTAGGCGATAACAATACCGCACCTAAGGTGGCAGCCTTATTTGCAGGCCAAGGGGCACAATACGTTAACATGGCGACTGAGCTTGCGTGTTTTTACCCTGAAATGCGCCAGCAGTTAATGCAGGCAGACAAGGTGTTTGCCCAGCATAAACAAACGCCATTGTCGCAAATTATGTACCCTATTCCGGCTTTTGAAGCTCAAGACATCGCCGCACAACAAGCGGCACTAACTAATACCGCTTATGCCCAAAGCGCCATTGGTGCCGTCAGCATGGGCCAATATGCACTATTCACTCAAGCTGGTTTTAGCCCTGACATGGTCGCCGGCCACAGTTTTGGTGAGCTATCGGCCTTGTGTGCAGCGGGGGTGATTAGCCAAGCTGATTATTATCAATTGGCCTTTGCTCGCGGTCAGGCCATGGCAGCCACACCCGCCGATCAAGACCCAGGCACCATGTACGCTATTATTGTGCCGCCACAAGCAACTGAGCAAGGTGTAAACCAGCTTGAAAGCTGCATTAGTGCCTTTGATGGCGTAAAAGTGGCTAACTACAATGCGCCAACGCAATTAGTGATTGCTGGCCCAACAGAAGCTTGCGCAGAGGCAGCTAAAGCCGTTACAGCTGAGTTAGGGTTTAAAGCCATTGCGTTGCCGGTATCAGGCGCATTCCATACACCATTAGTGGGCCATGCTCAGCAGCCTTTTGCCAAGGCCATTAGCAAGGTTAAATTTGCTAAGCCTAAAGTGGCGTTGTTCGCCAACGGTACTGGCAAGCTTCACCCAGGTAATGGCAAAGCCATTCAAACCGCCTTTAGCGAGCATATGCTGCAGTCGGTACGCTTTAGTGAGCAATTGGTTGCCATGTATGACGCTGGCGCCCGAGTATTTGTTGAGTTTGGACCAAAAAATATTTTACAAAAACTGGTTGAGGCAACGTTAGGTAACAAACCAGAAACTGTCAGTGTTGTTAGCCTAAACCCTAACCCTAAAGGCAGCAGTGATACTCAATTACGCCAAGCAGCAATCCAATTAGCAGTATTAGGTTTACCACTGTCTGAGGTGGATCCTTATCAAGCACCTATAGCAGAGCTGGCCAACGTGTCGCCAATGAACGTTAAGCTGACAGCACAAAACTACATCAGCCCTGCCACCCAAAGTAAAATGCAAAAATCATTACAACAAGGCCAAGTAACCAGTAAGACGGTGGAAGTGCCTGTTGAGAAAATTGTGGAAAAAATAGTGGAAAAACAAGTGATCAAAACCGAATATGTTGAAGTGGCGAGTACGCCTACGGCATCTGCGCAAGCGCCTATTGCTCAAGCGACTGTTGCACAGCCAGCACACGCTAGTCAAACAAGCGCACAAGCTAATAACGCCGTCAGCAATGACAATTTAAGTGCTTTTTTTGCCGCCCAGCAACAAGCCGCGACGTTGCATCAGCAGTTTTTAGCCATTCCTCAACAATATGGCGATACGTTTAATAGCTTGATGACAGCCCAGGCGCAAATGGCATCATCTGGAGTTGCGATCCCAGAAAGCTTGCAACGTTCGATGGAGTTATTCCACCAGCATCAGGCGCAAACACTGCAAAGCCACACCCAATTTTTAACGCTACAGGCGCAAACGAGTCAGGCAGCATTGGCGATGTTACAAGGACAAGCATCTGCAACCCCTGCAACGACGCTTACCAATACCCTTGCAGCTCAACAGATGGTAGCAGCGCCACAAACACCCGTGATGACTCAAGCTGCGCCAGCGACTGTCACGCCAGCACCGACACCAGCGCCAGCTGCTTCAGTGCCTATTGCTCAGGTCGCTCAACCTACAGCAGTTAGCAGTGCATCAACAGGTTTATCAGCAGAAACCGTGCAGCTAACCATGATGACAGTAGTAGCCGATAAAACCGGTTACCCAACCGAAATGCTCGAGCTCACCATGGACATGGAAGCCGATTTAGGTATCGATTCAATCAAGCGCGTGGAGATTTTAGGCACAGTGCAAGATGAATTGCCGGGCTTACCTGAACTCAGCCCAGAAGATTTAGCTGAATGTCGCACCCTAGGCGAGATTGTTGATTACATGCAATCAACCCTATCAGCTTCAACTGTGTCAGCAGCGCCAGTGACTGCACTTGTCCAAGCGTCTAATCAAACATCAGCGCCAACATCATTGCCAACATCAGGCTTAAGCGCACAAACTGTGCTCAATACCATGATGACAGTAGTGGCCGATAAAACCGGTTACCCAGCCGAAATGCTCGAGCTCACCATGGACATGGAAGCCGATTTAGGTATCGATTCAATCAAGCGCGTGGAGATTTTAGGCACAGTGCAAGATGAATTGCCGGGCTTGCCTGAACTCAGCCCAGAAGATTTAGCTGAATGTCGCACCCTAGGCGAGATTGTTGATTACATCCAATCAACCCTATCAGCTTCAACTGCGTCAGCAGCGCCAGTGACTGCACCTGTCCAAGCGTCTAATCAAACATCAGCGCCAACATCATTGCCAACATCAGGCTTAAGCGCACAAACTGTGCTCAATACCATGATGACAGTAGTGGCCGATAAAACCGGTTACCCAACCGAAATGCTCGAGCTCACCATGGACATGGAAGCCGATTTAGGTATCGATTCAATCAAGCGCGTGGAGATTTTAGGCACAGTACAAGATGAATTGCCGGGCTTACCTGAACTTAGCCCAGAAGATTTAGCTGAATGTCGCACATTGGGCGAGATTGTAGATTACATGCAATCAACCTTGTCAGCTTCAACTGCGTCAGCAGCGCAAGCAAAAGAAGCAGCACCTGTCCAAGCGTCTAATCAAACATCAGCGCCAACATCAGGCTTAAGCGCACAAACTGTGCTCAATACCATGATGGCAGTAGTAGCCGATAAAACCGGTTACCCAGCAGAAATGCTCGAGCTCACCATGGACATGGAAGCTGATTTAGGTATCGATTCAATCAAGCGCGTCGAGATTTTAGGCACTGTACAAGATGAATTGCCGGGCTTACCTGAACTCAACCCAGAAGATTTAGCTGAGTGTCGCACCCTAGGCGAGATTGTTGATTACATGCAATCTACCTTATCAGCTTCAACTGCGCCAACAGCGCAAGCAACAGAAGCAGCACCTGTCCAAGCGTCTAATCAAACATCAGTGCCAACATCAGGCTTAAGCACACAAACTGTGCTCAATACCATGATGGCAGTCGTGGCCGATAAAACCGGTTACCCAGCCGAAATGCTCGAGCTCACCATGGACATGGAAGCTGATTTAGGTATCGATTCAATCAAGCGCGTGGAGATTTTAGGCACAGTGCAAGATGAAATGCCGGGCTTACCTGAACTCAATCCAGAGGATTTAGCCGAGTGCCGCACATTGGGCGAAATCGTCAGCTATATGCAAGGTCAACTCAGCATGCCCGCTGCGAGCATCACTACTGCGCCAACGCCAAACCCTTTCGACACATCAGCATTACCACCACACAGTGGGGTCGCGCTAAAAAAGTTGCCAGCGGCGGATAAACTAGAAGCATGTTATTCAACAGACAGCTGCATTGTCATCACAGATGACGGTCATAATGCCGGTGTACTTGCTGAAAAACTCCATGCCAAAGGCTTAACCGTCGCTGTTATTCGTAATCCAGACACCATCAGCGTTGCTCACTCACCATTAAGCAGCGACATTAGCAGTTATACACTTAGCAGCATTGATGATGCCGAAATCGCCAAGGTCATTAAGGCAATTACTGCAACGCACCCTATTGCGGGCTTTGTGCATTTACAACCGCAGTTTAACGCAAACAGCAAAGATTTAGTCAGTTGCAATGTGGCAGCAAAAGCCGCTGTTGATAACGCCTTTTTGTGGGCGAAACATCTGCATGCTGAATTTTCAAAACCACTGCAATCACGCTTAAGCTACGTTACCGTAAGCCGTATTGATGGTGGCTTTGGCTACCTTAATAGCGCAGCACTCAGCAAAGCAGAATTAAACCAAGCAGCCTTGTCTGGGCTAACCAAAACACTAAGCCATGAATGGCCAAATGTATTTTGCCGCGCGCTTGATATCGCCAATGACATTGACGCCAAAACCTTTGCCAATGCCATTATTGCTGAGCTGTTTGATGTTAATGCTGCTGCGCCCAATGCTAAACGGCTTACCGAAGTGGGCATAAGCCCGCAAGGGCGCGCAACATTGGTTGCAGCAAAAACCGACACCTCGCACTACCCTGCTGCAGTGTTAACCCAACAAGACACACTATTAGTCACTGGTGGTGCAAAAGGTGTCACGTTTGAATGTGCACTCACCTTAGCCAAGCAATGCCAATCGCACTTTGTACTTGCCGGTCGCAGTCAGCACCTAGGTAAAGACATGCCAGCTTGGGCCCAAGGCAAACAAGCCTCAGAGCTTAAAGCTGCCGCCATTAGTTACATTCAATCCCAAGGCGAAAAGCCCACACCAAAGCAAATTGATGCCTTAGTGTGGCCAGTACAAAGTAGCTTAGAGATTGACCGAGCCTTAAGCGCATTTACTGAAGTGGGCGCCAGTGCCCAATATGTGGCAATGGATGTTAGCAACCCAGATGCCGTTAAAGCCGCACTTACAGCATTAACTGATACTAACGGTAAAAACCGAGTCATTAATGGCGTCATTCATGGCGCGGGGGTATTGGCAGATAAACACATTCAAGACAAAACATTGGATGAACTAAATCGGGTGTATAGCACCAAGGTGACTGGCGTAGCAAGTATCATTAACGCACTTGATCCACAGCACATCAAGTTAGTCGCCATGTTCTCATCGGCGGCTGGGTTTTATGGCAACACAGGTCAAAGCGACTATGCGATGTCGAATGAAATTCTCAATAAAACCGCATTAAAATTGGCCGCCCAATTACCGCAAGCCAAAGTCATGAGCTTTAACTGGGGCCCGTGGGATGGTGGCATGGTGAGCTCAGCGCTGAAAAAGATGTTTGTTGAACGTGGTGTATACGTAATTCCACTGCAAGCAGGCGCTAACTTATTTGCTCATAGCTTATTAAGCCCGCAAAGCGTGCAGATGCTAATTGGTTCAGACATGCAAGGCTCGGCCACACAGGACACAACTGCAAAAAAGCCTAATGCGAACACTTTGCCACACGCAGAGGGTTCGCTGACGTTTTCTGCGCCTTATTGGGCTGCTGACACCCAAACCGTGACGGTGACTCGGGTACTGCAACCAAGTGAGCTTGTATTTGTAAACGATCACCGCATTGCCGGCAACCCAGTGTTGCCAACAGTGTGTGCGATTCAGTGGATGCGTGAAACCGCGCAAACCTTGTGCCATGTGCCAGTGAGTATTGCTGACTATAAATTGCTTAAAGGGATTATTTTTGACACCGATCAATCCCACTTACTGCAACTGCAACTCACCCAAACTGGCGCGGGCTTGAACGCGCTAATCTCAAGCAGGGCGTTAAATGAGCCAGACGCAGCGATGAAGCCGCAATATCAGGCAAAATTAGTCGTCAATGACGCGCTAACGCCCACCGCTGTTGCTCAGTCATCGTTACCGGCAACCGTGCTGCAAAAGCTCGCGCAGATACCCGCAATACACGCTGGCAACACCTTGTATCAAAACGGCACCTTGTTCCATGGGCCGCGTTTGCAGGGTATTAAGCAAGTATTGAGCTTTGATGATGAGCAACTGGTGTGTCAGGTTAAGTTAGCGCAAATTAACCCTAACGACTGCCCAGGCTTTGCACCGTCGGCAGTGTCCGGTGGTAGCCAAATATTTGCCGAAGACTTGCTATTGCAGGCCATGTTGGTTTGGGCAAGGCTTAAATACGATGCCGCCAGTTTGCCATCATCAATGGGGCAATTTATCACTGTGGCACCATTTGCTAGCGGCGATCAGGGCTACATTCAACTTGAGGTGATAAAACACAGCGGCAGAATGCTCGTGGCCAATGTGAGCTTGTACCATCAAGATGGACGTTTAAGCTGTCAAATGCGTGAGGCTAAAATCACCATTAGCAAAACGCTGAATCAGGCCTTTATTAATCAGCATGAGAATCAACATGAGAATCAACATGAGAATCTGCCTGCAAACCAGCACAGCAAGGACAGTGTGTGACCCTTTCAGTCAATGCGATGTCCGCAGACCAACAAGCAGCGTTAACAGCTGATCTCAAACAGCAACAAGCCAAGCCAATGCGCTTGGCCTTGTTGTTGGCTGCGCCTAATACCAAACCAGCAAACTATTTATCCCTCTCAAAACTGGCGGTAGAGGATCAAGCGATAGGCACTCAGACGTTAGAAGCTGTGCTGATCAACGCGGCAAGCCTGCTTGGCAATCAGCAGTGCGATATTGTAAGTTTGGGCAATAAACTGTGGATTATGCAGGCAATCACTGCGGCTAAAAACGGCTTACATGCTCATGCTTATTTAAACGCAATAGGCTGTGGTGACAACAGCGAACAAGCGATTAATCAGGCACTGGCTCATGCCAAAAGACAACATACTCAACCTCAAGTGGTAGAGTTAACTCAGGCTAATAATGCACTCAATGCACTCATCGCACTGATTAACGACATTACCTGTAGACGTATACCCAACAGTCAAGACTATTGGTTTACACCAGCCCACCAAAGTCGCGTGGCCAGCTTGTGTTACCCAAGTAACATCGGTGTACTCGCACTCGTGTTCACTCAGGGCAGTCAATTACTGAGTGCTAAACCATTATTGGCCGCAAACCGCTTAATGTTGCCACTATCAGCACAAAATATTGCCCAGTTACACACACGATTAACGTCCCTTTGCGACGCATTAAGCAAGCCATGCGATGAGCTAGGCCTGCTTAAATTTATCCACCAACAATGGCAACAATACCAATCGCAAGCGCCTTATGCCTTGGTATTAATGGCGACAAGTCAAAGCGGTTTACAGCAAGAAGCATCTGCCATGCTTGAGGCACTTGATACTCAACAAACTCAAAACGCCTCAACGCTTAACAACACAAACTTTCACTACAAAACACCTGTAGGCAGTTGCTTTACCGCTTCACCATTAGGTGCCAAAGGGCTCAGTTTTGTCTACCCAGGTGTCGGCACGGTTTATCCGCAGATGTTTAGCCAGCTCGGTCATGTGTTCCCTCACGTTTTTGCTAAGTTAGAGGCTGAGGGCAACCTCCCCGCAATGCTGCAAACTCAAGCCATTTATGCCACGCAAGAAAAAACCAATAGCCACATGAGCCTGAGCGAGCTTGCCATTGCCGGTGTGGGCGCAAGTTATATGCTCAGTAAAATATTGCAGGATGAATTTGCCATTACCCCAGCATTCGCCCTTGGGTACTCAATGGGCGAAGCCGCCATGTGGGCCAGTTTAGGGGTATGGCATGCACCACACCACTTAATTAACGCCACCCAAAACAGCAGTATTTTTAATCAAGACATTGCTGGCGAACTGCGTTGTGTCAGACAAGCCTGGCAATTAACCAATGATCAACCCATAGTGTGGAACAGCTTTGTGACCCGCGCCTCGGTTGCCGAAATCAGGCCGCATTTAGCCAATTACCCACGTGTTCATATTGCCATTATTCAGGGCGACAGCTTAGTGTTAGCTGGCTGCGAAGAAAGCATTAAAGCCTTACTAAAACAAGCCGGCAAACGCGGTATTGCCGCCAATCGAGTCACTGCAATGCATACCCCAGCAGCACTTAATATTGTTGACGATGTAAAACAGTTTTACTTACAGCCTCTAGCCGCAGCCTTGCCGACAGCCACTCAGTTTTTATCGGCCGCCCAAACACAGCCCGTTGAATTAACATCCCATGCTATTGCCAAGTCAATTGCCGACACCTTTTGCCATCCACTGGATTTTAGCCAGCTTATCAAGCAGTCGATTAGTCAAGGGAGTCGCTTATTTGTTGAGGTCGGTGCCGACAGGCAAACCGCCACCTTAATCGATAAAATTATTGGCCAACAAACAAGCCAGGTGCCAGCGCAGGCATTAGCCGTTAATGCTAAAGGCGCTGACGACATCAGCAGTTTATTAAAATGTTTAGCCCAGTTAATGACCCACAGAGTGCCGATGTCATTAACCCCGTTTATTCAAAGTCTACAAGACGTAATTAACGACACATTATTCATCGATACCAAGCATTCACCTCTTGGTTTTAGTGACACTTTATCAGAAGGAGAACCTCATTGAGTTCTCAAGCTACTCCCAAAATAGCCATTGTAGGCTTAGCCAATCAATACCCTGATGCCGATACTCCAGCAAGGTTTTGGCAAAATTTAATTGATAAAAAAGACTCTCGTAGCCAAATTAGTGCGCACAAACTCAATGCATCCCCAAGCGACTATATTGGTGTTCAAGGGCAGTCTGACCGTTTTTATTGTGATAAAGGCGGCTATATTCAAAATTTTAGCTTTAATCCCAATGGTTACCGTATCAACAGCAGTGCCTTTGAAGGCCTAGACGACAGCTTTTTATGGGCTACCGATACCGCACGTAATGCCTTAGCCGATGCCGGGATTAACGACCTTAACCACCCCTGTTTGCAGCGCACCGGCATTGTCATGGGCACCTTGTCGTTCCCAACGGCAAAGTCAAACCAATTGTTTGTGCCGCTGTACCACAGCGTGGTCGAAAAAGCCTTACAAACCAAATTACAGCAACCTCATTTTGTGCTGCAAGATTTTGGCTTGTCGCCCCAAACAGAGCAATACAATTGGCGCAATGGCGCAGTGGCTCACAATGCCTCTAAGCTAGTGGCTGATGCCCTAGGGCTTGGCGGCGCGCAATTAAGCCTAGACGCAGCTTGCGCAAGTTCAGTTTACGCATTAAAACTCGCCTGTGATTATTTGCACACGGGCAAAGCCGACATCATGCTGGCTGGCGCAGTTTCGGGCGCAGATCCCTTTTTTATCAATATGGGATTTTCAATTTTTCATGCCTATCCAGACCATGGCATTTCTGCACCGTTTGACAGCAACAGTAAAGGCTTGTTTGCCGGTGAAGGCGCTGGTGTATTAGTGCTTAAGCGCCTTGAAGATGCCCAGCGCGATGGCGACCATATCTATGCCCTCGTAAGCGGCATTGGTTTATCAAACGACGGTAAGGGCCAGTTTGTGCTCAGCCCCAACAGCAAAGGCCAAGTACAAGCCTTTGAGCGAGCCTACCGCGAAGCTGCGGCATTTGACTCAAGCATTACCCCTGCCAGCATTGAAGTGATTGAATGCCATGCCACAGGAACACCATTAGGCGACAAAGTTGAATTAACCTCAATGGAGCGTTTTTTTGAAGGCAAACTCAATGGCAGTGCCACACCGTTAATTGGCTCGGCTAAATCAAACCTCGGGCATTTGCTTACTGCTGCGGGCATGCCTGGTATCATGAAAATGATTTTTGCCATGCGCGAAGGTGTACTACCACCGAGTATTAATATCAGCGCACCTATCACCTCACCTAATGGTTTATTTGGTCAGGCAACCTTGCCAAGCGAGGTGCAACCTTGGCCAGATAAAGCAGGTAACAATTCACGCCATGCGGGTGTATCAGTATTTGGCTTTGGTGGCTGTAACGCGCATTTGCTATTAGAGTCCTACTCTGACACAGCGGTAACATCGTCAACGCCAACGCAATTAGTTAACGCCAGTGAGCAACCCATGCACATTACCGGCATGGCAGCTCATTTTGGCCAATGCAGTAGCATTAATCAGCTGGCTGAGCGTATTCGCGCCAAGCAACACTTGTTTACACCATTGCCCACTCAACGCTGGAAAGGCATTAACAAGCATCCAGAGTTGTTGGCCAAATACGGTTTAGAGCAAGTGCCACAAGGGGCTTACATTGATCAATTCGATTTTGACTTTTTACGCTTTAAAGTGCCGCCTAATGAAGACGATCGATTAATTTCGCAGCAGCTGTTATTAATAAAAGTCGCCGACGAAGCCATTGTAAACGCCAAACTTAATCCAGGCAGTAAAGTGGCCGTGTTAGTGGCCATGGAAACCGAACTTGAGCTACATCAATTTCGTGGCCGCGTGAACTTACACAGCCAGCTTGCGCAAAGCCTAGCCGCCCAGGGTATTGAGCTCAGTGACGATGAATACCAAGCCCTAGAAGCCATCGCCATGGACAGCGTGCTCGATGCGGCCAAACTAAACCAATACACCAGCTTTATTGGTAATATTATGGCGTCGCGGATTTCGTCATTGTGGGACTTTAACGGCCCCGCCTTTACGATTTCGGCCGCTGAACAATCGGTTAATCGCTGTATTGATGTGGCGCAAAACTTATTTGCCATGGGCTCACTGCAAGAGCCTCTCGATGCAGTCATTATTGCTGCGGTTGATTTGTCTGGCAGTATTGAAAACGGTTTGCTTAACAGTGCTAATCTTAAATTAGCAGGCTTACAAACCAATAACGTTCAAATTGGTGAAGGTGCTGGCGCCATTGTATTACAGCAAACGCACCTCAACGACAGCTACGCCAGTATTAATAGCGTGCAGTTTGCTAAGCAAGAACAGGTCACACTAAAGCAAGCCTGCGATATCAATGAACTCAATATTGCTCCGCTTTGCCAACAGTCAGATTTGGGGCAGCAGTTAACTCGCCAATTGGCTCAACTTGCTGACGCCAGCAGCATATCAAGCGTACAACCTTTGCTTGGGCACACGTTTGCCGCCTCTGGCATGGCAAGTTTGCTCAATGCACTTATCCAAAGCCAGCAACTACAACAAGCTGACATCAGTGCGCAGGTGATCAGCGCCAGTGAAAACCAATACTCTCGCATTGGTTTATCGCTTAATACCTTACAGCAACAGGCCCTTGCTAACCGCTTAACCCAGCCGCTTACAGAGCAACTGACAAAAAGCGCCAAGCTGAGTTTAATTAAACAAGTGAGTTTAGGTGGCCGCGATATCTATCAACATATTGTCGACACGCCAGTTGCCGCCATCGACAAAATGATTAACCAATGCGCGTCGATTAAGCGCGAAACCGTGCAACAAGCCCCAACAAACATGAATATAAACGAGCCGACTATGCCCGCAAGCCATTTTGCACCAATCCCTGGCACGCCGGGGCAAACACCAAACAACACTCATTCGACTCAAGCAATTAGCCAGGCAATTCCACCTGCACACTTAACGGCTTTTGAGCAAAACCAATGGCTGGCACAACAAGCCCACCTCGCGTTTTTAGCCAGCCGTGAGGCAGGCTTAAAAGTCGCCGATAACTTGTTAAAATCACAACTTGCCTCAATAACGTCAGTTGCAACAGCGCAAAAAATAGCACCCGCGTTAACTGCCAAAGTGCCCGCTGAGCATTACGTTAAACCACAATCGGTACTGGCAGAACGTAAACCTAACTATGCGCAAGTTCCGACTTATATAGCCCCCACTCCGGCAGATAAACCCTGTATTTGGAACTATGCCGATTTAGTGGAATATGCCGAAGGCGATATCGCCAAGGTGTTTGGCCCAGACTACGCCATTATCGACAGCTACTCGCGGCGCGTGCGCTTACCCACCACCGACTATTTACTGGTGTCGCGAGTCACCAAACTTGATGCAACCATAAATCAATACAAACCTTGCTCAATGACCACAGAGTACGACATCCCGGTTGATGCACCGTATCTGGTTGATGGTCAAATCCCTTGGGCAGTTGCAGTTGAGTCGGGCCAGTGCGATTTAATGTTAATTAGCTATTTAGGCATCGATTTTGAAAACAAAGGCCAGCGGGTGTATCGTTTGCTTGATTGCACGCTTACCTTCTTAGGCGATTTACCACGCGGCGGCGATACCTTGCGCTATGACATTAAAATCAACAACTTTGCCCGCAATGGCGACACCTTATTGTTTTTCTTCTCGTACGAATGCTTTGTCGGCGACAAGATGATTTTAAAAATGGATGGCGGTTGTGCGGGCTTCTTTACCGACAAAGAATTAGCCGATGGTAAAGGGGTTATCCAAACAGAAGATGAAATTAAGCTGCGTCAGCAAGTGCTTAACAACCCAAATAAACCGACGTTTACTCCTTTGCTACACTGTCAGCAAACAGCGTTTGATTATGGCCAAATTCATCATTTATTAACCGGCGATATTGGCAGCTGCTTTGGCGGCGCACACGTGAGCCACCAGCTGCAAACGGGCATGCAAAAGTCGCTGTGTTTTGCCTCAGAAAAGTTCTTAATGATCGAGCGCGTAAGCAACTTACAAACCCATGGCGGCACCTGGGGCCTAGGATTAGTTGAAGGCCACAAACAATTAGCGCCAGACCATTGGTACTTCCCGTGTCATTTTAAAGACGATCAGGTGATGGCTGGCTCATTAATGGCTGAAGGCTGTGGCCAATTATTGCAGTTCTTTATGTTGCACATTGGTATGCATACCTTAGTTGAAAACGGCCGTTTCCAGCCGCTCGAAAATGCCTCACAAAAAGTACGTTGCCGTGGCCAGGTATTACCACAACACGGTGAATTAACTTACCGGATGGAAGTCACCGAAATCGGTACTTCGCCGCGGCCATACGCCAAAGCCAATATTGATATTTTGCTCAATGGCAAAGTGGTGGTCGACTTCCAAAACCTTGGGGTGATGATAAAAGAAGAAGCCCAATGCACTCGCTATTTAAGTCATTCGAGCACGAATGCCAACACAGGCTCGAGTATCAAGCCAACTAAAGTGTCTGGCACCGACGTCAATAACGCTGTCAGCCAGCAAGATGCCGCCCCGTTAATGGCGAAAATTGCCGACACCAGCGCGCCAACCAACAAAGGGGTTATTCCGCTTAAACACGTTGAAGCGCCGCAAGTCAGTGCTGATTCTAAATACGCAAACCGCGTGCCTGATACCCTGCCATTTACGCCGTATCACATGTTTGAGTTTGCCACTGGCGATATCGAAAAGTGCTTTGGGCCAGACTTTAGCATCTATAAAGGCTTAATCCCACCGCGCACCCCATGCGGTGATTTACAGCTGACCACTCGGGTAATCAACATTAACGGTAAACGCGGCGAGCTGAAAAAACCGTCATCCTGTGTGGCTGAATACGAAGTGCCCGCAAATGCATGGTATTTTGCTAAAAACAGCCACCCAGCGGTGATGCCTTATTCGGTGTTAATGGAAATATCATTGCAACCTAATGGTTTTATTTCAGGCTATATGGGCACTACACTAGGCTTCCCTGGGCAGGAGTTGTTTTTCCGTAACCTAGATGGTCACGGCACCTTGTTACGCCATGTGGATTTACGCGGCAAAACCATTGTTAATGACTCACGCTTATTATCTACCGTGATTGCAGGCAGCAATATTATTCAAAACTTTACCTTTGATTTAAGTGTCGATGGCGAGCCGTTTTACACTGGCGGCGCTGTATTTGGCTACTTTAAAGCTGACGCGCTTAAAAACCAGCTTGGCATTGATAACGGTAAAATCACTCAGCCCTGGCATGTCGACAACAATGTTGCCGCCGACACCATTGTCAATTTACTCGATAAGCAATCGCGGCTGTTTAATGCGCCAGTGCACCAACCACATTACCGCTTAGCCGGTGGCCAACTTAACTTTATCGACACCGCTGAAATCGTTAACAATGGCGGTAAATACCAACAAGGCTATTTGGCGGCCTCGCGCACCATTGACCCAAGTGATTGGTTTTTCCAATTCCATTTCCATCAAGATCCGGTAATGCCGGGTTCATTAGGCGTTGAAGCTATCATCGAGTTAATGCAAACTTACGCGATTACTAACGACTTGGGAGCGGGTTTTGCCAATCCTAAATTCGGCCAACTATTGTCTGACATAAAATGGAAATACCGTGGCCAAATTAACCCACTGAACAAACAAATGTCGTTAGATGTGCACATCAGTGCCGTCAAAGACGAAAACGGCAAACGCATCATTGTTGGTGACGCCAATTTAAGTAAAGATGGTTTACGCATTTACGAAGTAAAAGACATCGCTATTTGTATTGAAGAAGCCTAGCTTTTCAAGGAAAACATAATGACAACCCAATTAAAAAACGAAAAGCTTTCTCCATGGCCTTGGCAAGTGAGCCAGCAGCACGTTAGTTTTGACCCAACTGGGATCAACAAAAAGCTTAAAGACTTGTCGCAAGCCTGTTATGTGGTCAATGATGCTCAGCAAGGTTTAGGCGTTGCACAGCAAGCACAAGTGATGACAGATACCATCACCAATGCTCACGCCCTGCCCGTTAGCGCCTTTGCCCCAGCCCTTGGCACCCAAAGTTTAGGTGACAGTAATTTTCGCCGTGTGCATGGGGTTAAATACGCCTATTATGCTGGAGCCATGGCCAATGGTATTGCCTCTGAAGAGCTGGTTATCGCATTAGGTCAGGCGGGTATTTTATGCTCCTTTGGCGCCGCGGGACTCATTCCCTCGCGCGTTGAGCAAGCCATTAAGCGCATTCAAGCTGCCCTGCCAAATGGGCCCTATGCGTTTAACTTAATCCATAGCCCAAGTGAACCCGCGCTTGAGCGCGGTAGCGTTGAGCTATTTTTAAAACACAAAGTACGCACCGTTGAAGCCTCAGCCTTTTTGGGCTTAACACCGCAAATTGTCTATTACCGCGCAGCAGGGTTAAGCCGTGATGTTCAAGGTGATATTCAAATAGACAACAAAGTTATCGCTAAAATTAGCCGTACCGAAGTGGCAATTAAGTTTATGCAGCCAGCCCCGGTAAAAATACTGCAACAACTGGTGGATGAAGGTCTTATTACGCCAGAGCAAATGGCGTTAGCACAATTAGTGCCGATGGCGGATGACATTACCGCTGAAGCCGATTCTGGTGGTCATACCGATAACCGTCCATTAGTGACCTTATTACCCACTATTTTGGCGCTTAAAGATGAAGTACAAGCCAAGTACAATTACAAAACACCTATCCGCGTAGGCGCCGGTGGTGGTGTCGGTACGCCCGATGCTGCACTAGCAACCTTTAACATGGGCGCAGCATTTATTGTCACAGGTTCAATTAACCAGGCTTGTGTAGAAGCCGGGGCCAGTGAGCATACGCGTAAATTATTGGCCACCACAGAAATGGCCGATGTCACCATGGCGCCAGCAGCCGATATGTTCGAAATGGGTGTTAAACTGCAAGTGGTCAAACGCGGCACCTTGTTCCCGATGCGCGCTAACAAGTTGTACGAAATTTATACTCGTTATGAGTCAATAGAAGCCATCCCGAGCGATGAGCGTGAAAAACTTGAAAAACAAGTGTTTCGCTCAAGCTTAGATGATATTTGGGCCGGTACAGTGGCACATTTTAATGAGCGAGACCCTAAGCAAATCGAGCGCGCTAAAGATAACCCTAAGCGCAAAATGGCATTAATTTTCCGCTGGTACCTTGGGCTATCAAGCCGTTGGTCAAACACTGGGGAAACAGGCCGTGAAATGGATTATCAAATCTGGGCCGGACCTGCACTTGGTGCATTTAACGCCTGGGCAAAAGGCAGTTACTTAGACGATTATACTCAACGACATGCTGTCGATTTAGCAAAACACTTAATGCATGGCGCAGCTTACTTAGCACGAGTCAATCTACTTGCCGCACAAGGTGTGAGCCTGCCCGTTGCATTACAACGTTGGCGCCCAGCGGATCAGGTGAAATAGCCATAAATAGGAAGCATAATGAGCGACACACAAAAACTCGATTTTTCAGCGGTAAATGACACCACATTAGCGTCATTCAACCAGCAAAAAAACCTGATAAAACGCATGCTAAAAGGCAACAGCGCCACGTGTGCCGACTGCAATAAGCCACTCACATTGCAATTGCCACCCAACAGTAAAAATGCCAAGCCAAGCGCAAAAGCGCCTGGCATTTATTGCGCGAAAGGCTGCACTGATATCGAGCTTGATATGGAAGCCGTTGCATTACTGAAATAATGCCAAACTGTACGATGAATGAAAAAAGACCCTCTTTGCTAAGAGGGTCTTTTTGAAAGCATTAATACCATTGCGCGTGAGTAAGTGATCTCTCAACGAGAATTTAAAAGGGCTTAAACAAGGCGAATGACTGAATCTTTCGACGTCATGCAACGCAGTATAAGTCCTTTTAAAACTCGCCTAAAAGGAATGCCCCAGCCGCTTTTGCTTTACGTTCTCGCTATTTGAAAGGGAACAACCATGACTGCATAGCGACGCCTTAATCAAACACCGCTGGACGCATTCTGAGTAGTCACTTATTAATGCGCAATGGTATAAAGATTAAACGGCTTGCCACTGCTTAACTAACATGGCTTGACCACACAGTTCTACCATCGATTTATCACCAGACAGCGCTGTTTCAAATACCTCAAACGGCACATTTGGCCACAGACTAATTTCAAACGATGTATTGGCCAAAACAACACCAACGCCTTTTGGGGTACCGGTCATCACAATATCGCCGTCGTTCAAGCTCATAAACTCATTGATGGCAGTAAACATGGCTTGGGGCTGGTAAGTCATTAACTGCTGATGCCCAAGTTGAGTCACTACGTTATCAATGGTTAATTGAAAACACCAATCTTGCTGCGCTGGTGTGATGGGCATAAATTCGCTAAACAATGCAGAACCGTCAAACGCTTTACTGCGCTCCCACGGTAAGCCCTGCTTTTTAAGTTTGCCCTGTAATTCACGCTTGGTCATATCCAGTCCAACACCAACGGCGCTAAATTGACCATCCTTTACCATAAAACACAGCTCGGCTTCATAATGCAGGGGTTCACCCAACTCACTGTTTAAGGTGTCTGTGATGGCCGAATTAGGTTTTAAAAACACCACCATGTCATCGGGAATGTCATTACCCAACTCATGAATATGGTCAACGTAATTACGCCCAATGCAAACAATTTTGGATGGCGTGACGGCTAAAGCCTGGTTAGCTTGTTTTAAGACTACATTGGGTAAATTCACATTAACCTCATCGAAAATGAAACACTTAAATTAACCTGAGCTCAGGTTAATTTAGAATAAGGGTTACACAAGGCATTGAGCAATTAAAATTTTTAGTTCTCAAGAAAATATGAGATGAGGGGGTGGGAATCTATAAAGCAGATAAAATCCAATAGCAGAAACCAAAATAGATTAAAAACATGCCAATGATAGCGATAAAGATGAATAACATGAGCACACATGTTATCCATCTTTTTACACTAATGCGTTAAGCGTATTCCTGCATAAAATCATCGAGGTTATCGTTGATGATTTCAATTTCGTCACCGGTAAATTGAGCGATATGAAATAACGCTTCACCTTCATTGGTCACCGGAATGTTACTGTTACCAATAATAATGCCATCTGACGGCGCTAAAAGCGGGCATGGCTCTCCGCCTAAAGGGTTAACAATATTGGCTAACACTTGCCCTTTCGACACCCGCTCACCTAATTTGAGCTTAATATTAACCAACCCGTCAGCTTCACTGCGAACCCAATAGCTGCGGCTTGCATTGACACTGGTCGTCGCCTTAACTTTACCTTTTAGCATGCCAATACAACGCATCACATTAATGACGCCATTGAGGCCTGACTTAATCGACATATCACTAAAACGTAATGCTTCACCCGCTTCGTATAAAATACACGGAATATCAAGGCTGTTAGCGAAACCACGCATCGAGCCTTCGCGCGCTTTTGATGACATCACCACAGGCGCACCAAACGCATTAGCCATAGCCAACATGGTTTCATTATCGGTATCACAACGAATTTGCGGTAAATTTTCGCGGTGAATCGCCCCTGTATGTAAATCAACAATGTGAGTTGCACGTTTAACTAACGTGCTACTAAACAAATGCGCTAAACGACTGGCCAGAGCACCTTTAGCCGACCCAGGAAAGCAGCGGTTTAAGTCACGGCGATCAGGCAGATAACGTGATTGTTGAATAAAGCCAAACACATTGACAATCGGCACCACTAATAAGGTTCCAGTTAAGGTTTTAGCATTCACACGACCGAGCAAGCGTCGACATATCTCAATGCCATTTAACTCATCACCATGAATAGCTGCGCAGACTAATAATGTCGGCCCAGGCTTAGTGCCGTGGAAAACTTCCACATGCAAATCCATTGGCGTATCGTTATACAGTTTTGCAGCGGGCAATTTTACACTCAATTGAGTGCCTGCCTTTACGCTTACATCACCAATAACAAACGGTTCGTGCTTTTTTACCATTAACCGACTCCTTTAGTCTTCGAGCTAGTAGGCTTAACGTTTTTTTCAATAAATTGAATAATTTTTTCTGCCACATCAATACCAGTGGCTTTTTCGATACCTTCAAGACCGGGTGAAGAGTTAACTTCCATCACTAACGGGCCATGTTTTGAACGTAAAATATCAACACCAGCAACATTTAATCCCATGGTTTTAGCTGCGCGAAGTGCTGTTGAGCGCTCTTCTGGAGTTAATTTTACAATGCTGGCAGAGCCGCCACGGTGCAAGTTTGAACGAAACTCACCGGGTAATGCTTGACGTTTCATGGCAGCAATAACACGATCACCAATCACAAAACAACGAATATCTGCACCACCAGCTTCAGCGATGTATTCTTGTACCATAATGTTGGCTTTTAAGCCCATAAAGGCTTCAATGACTGACTCTGCAGCTTTGCGAGTTTCGGCTAACACCACACCAATGCCTTGCGTTCCCTCTAGCAATTTAATCACGCAGGGTGCACCACCAACCATATCCAATAAATCAGGCACATCAGCTGGCTGGTTTGCAAAACCCGTTACGGGTAAACCAATGCTTTTGCGAGATAAAAGCTGTAAAGAACGCAGTTTGTCGCGAGAACGAGTAATGGCAACGGATTCGTTTAACGGGTGAGTGCCCATCATTTCAAATTGACGAAGTACCGCAGTACCATAAAAGGTCACAGATGCGCCAATACGTGGGATCACCGCGTCAAATTTAGGCAACTCTTCACCGCGAACATGAATGCTAGGCGCATTCATGTTGATATTCATATAACACTTTAATGGATCGATAATTTTAACTTCATGACCACGAGCTTCAGCGGCTTCTTTTAGTCGACTAGTCGAGTAAAGGTTGCGGTTTCTCGACATAATGGCGATTTGCATGTTGTTATTCTCCTGCTAAAAACGACTCTGCCGAATTAACTAAAAAACGCCCTTCTAACGCGCGTCTGCCGAGTAACATTCTAAATTTCATGTGGTCTCGATTAGTTAACGTCAGCTCAATATCAAATTGTTGTTTGCCGATAATAATCGGCGTTTTTATCACGTAGCGGTTAGTCACATGACCACCAGAGTCACTGACTGCTCGGCGATCAAATACAGGGAATTCGCACACTACTTCTCGGACTGAGTCTTGCTCTGGGTGAAGCCAGACTCTAACCCACTTTTGTTTTTCTTTTTGAAAAGGCTTTATTTTAAACGCATGTAAACAGGACGTTTTTGCGCCAGTATCCACTTTGATTTTGACTCTTTCGTTGCCAATCTCAGGAAAAGTGCCCCACTCTCGCCAACCCACAATACCGAGGGAGTGTTCAGTCATGGTCAATCCTTTCTTGTAGAGGAATTCTCATTCCAGAGTGTAATCTATCAATATAATCTATGTTCGATTATCTACTGTTATATCGCTAATCTGTGACTTAATTGTCATCATTGTGACTCTGCTCAATATATTCTGATACAGTTTCACGCTCAGTTATTACACTAACATGTTAATCCATCACAAGGTGATAGGAGTCAGTGAATAGCGTTACATATGAGAAAATAGAGAAATAAAAAGTCACAAGAGAAGGGATAAAACAACCTTTGAGTTAATTTTACCATTAACGCTTTATTTATATCAAACTAACATTGAGCCTATGTTAAAAATAAATCAAAAACTCAGCAAGTTATAGGCACAATGAGCCAGACAAAAAAGCACCAAAAATATACATTAACTTTTAATATGTGACGACTAACACCGCATTAAAAATAAAAAAACTAAATTTTGTCCACATTTAAGACCGGGTAATGAGTAACGTCAGTGTCACTCATTAATCAGATTGATTATGATGTGGCATTATTCAATATGTCATGCATTTCATAAAAGGTATTTTATGTTTAGCCAACAAAGCTTTGATTTTTTAGCCCTTCTCACCGCTAATAATGACCGAGAATGGTTCAAGATAAACCAGTCGCAATATGAAGACAGCGTTCGCACCCCTGCACTGAATTTTATTGAAGCCATGCAAGGCCCCATTTTAGCTCTCTCGCCTCGGTTTACCGCAATACCTAAAAAAGTCGGTGGCAGTTTAATGCGCCCACAACGGGACAGCCGCTTTAGTAAAGATAAAACACCGTACAAAACCAATGTCGGTATTCAATTTAGGCATTTTCAAGCAAAAGATGTGCATGCACCGGGCTTTTATGTGCATGTGGCCAATGATGAATGTTTTATTGCTGCAGGTATCTGGCACCCCGAATCCCAAGCATTAAACGCCATTAGACACTGCATTGATGAAAACCCTAACGGCTATAAAAAAGCCTTAGCGACATTAAAGCAAGCTGGGTTTGAATTAACGGGTGACAGTTTGATCAGACCGCCACGGGGATTTGACAGCCAACACCCATTAATTGATGAGCTTAAACGTAAAGATTTTATCGCCATTAAGCCCGTCACTAAAGCACAAGTTTGCAGTGACAACTTTGTCGAATTTTGCAGTAACGAGTTTGAGCAAACGCGCTCATTGATGGCCTACTTGTGTTTTGCATTGTCTTTAGATTTTTAATGCAAACAACATTTTTAGCCGCAGCAACTAACACAGCAGACCTATGCGGTTTTCGCCTAAAGGCATGGTAAACTAACGGCATATTGCATTAAGTTGCACCAATACTTTTGCTATTTTGCCACATCAGGTTATTTAATGAGTCAAACACATTCTGCTAAACCCTTTCTGTCAGTATTTAATGACAGCATTGTTATTGATGCCAGTACTCCCGCGCAAAAACGTGCACTGAGTTATGCCACCACTATCGAAATGCTGTTTAACCAAGTCATGAACAGCAAAATGCCTGCCGATAGGATTATTGGCCAATATTTTCGTGAACACAAAAAACATGGTTCAAAAGACAGACGTGTCATCCGTGAGAGTTTATTTGGTTTGTTTCGTTGGTGGGGCTGGTTAAGTCAGTTACAAAGCGAGCAGCCACACGTAACTTGGTTTAGACAGTTAAGTGCTTGCGCCGCACTTGAGCAACACGCTTGGCACGATATCACTCAAGCATGGGACACGATAGCCGCATGGACGCCAACAGAAATACCGCCTACAAACAGCGACAGTATTAATGACAAACTCGCGTTATTTATGTCGTTATCAGGCCTAACCGCCTGTCAACTTAGCGATTTGCTGCCCAACTGGTTCTGGCAAACGTGTCCTGTTGTTTCAACAGATCAACTCGCCGTAGTTGAAGCAATGACCAGTCGCCCGCCAATATGGGCTCGTGTGCAGAGCATGAAGACCACCGCTGCCATTGCACAACTGAATAAAGCCGGTGTTGACGCCATGGCCAGTCAATACTTTGCAGACGCCATTAGCTTGGGTCATAAAAGCATTAACCTCAATGAAATTGACACCTACAAGCAAGGGCACCTTGAGATCCAGGACTTAGCCTCGCAAGTCATTGGCCAAATCTGTCAACCTCAAACCGATCACATCTGGTGGGATGCGTGCAGCGGCGCAGGAGGTAAAACCTTACAGCTACGCTCGTTAATGTTACAACAAGATCCACAAAGCACTGGCACGATTACCGCGTCTGATATCCGTAATAAGCCATTAGAAGAACTCAACAAACGAGCTAAACGCGCGGGCTTTAACAACATTAATGTCGCTCCGTGGAAATCTGATGCCTTACCGGTAAGTGCAGACACATTTGACGGTGTGCTAGTTGACGCTCCTTGTAGTTGTACAGGGACCTGGCGACGCAATCCTGATATGCGCTGGTTAGATGATGCAAGCGCGGTGACCGATAAGCCAGCGCTACAATTGGATATTTTAACTCGCAGTGCTGCTGCCGTGAAATCGGGAGGGCAATTAGTGTATGCAACCTGCTCATTGTCACCAAGCGAAAACGAGCACGTGGTTGAGGCATTTTTAGCACAAACCAATGAATTTGAATTAGTGCCTGTGATCCACCCATTTACAGGTGAATCGTGCAGCATGCTCACTATATGGCCGCAAGTTGCAGACAGTGATGGTATGTTTGTCGCTAAAATGCACCGCAAGTAGATACTGAATCATCGTGAAATAAAAACGCCATCAAATTTGATGGCGTTTTTATTTCACTCGTTGTAATGATTATTTTCTATGCAGTCGCAAAATCAGTTCAGCTTCTGCTTTAGGTAACTCGCACTCTTGCATTAACTCTTCCACACCAGCCCCTAAGCCCACCATTTTAACAGCGCGAGAATATAACTTAGCTTGTGGATCTTGTTGGCTGGCTTCTTCAAGCATCTCTGACTGTTGAGATAGCCTTTTTTCTAATTCAACAACTCGACGGCCAACTCCGATAGTACCGCTGCGGAGCTCATGCAATTCACGCTTTACAGCTTCACGCTGACGATCGCTTTCTTTAACTAATACCGTTATCGCATCGACTTTATTTTTCAGTTTTCGGGATTGTTTTTGTAAATAAAGCACAAAGCCAAGACAAGCAATAACGCCAACTAAAGCTGCAATTAAAAATTCATCACCCATTAACATACCTTTATTGCGCTATTGGCTAAGCAAAAGCCAACACATGATTAGGCTGGCTTTTTGAGACAAGGTTATGATTAAAGCTGAGTTAATTCAACCCACTCTTCGTCAGATAATAATTTATCAAGGTCAACCAAAATCAATAGCTCATTGTCGCGGTTGCTCACACCTTGAATAAACTTAGCACTTTCTTCAGTGCCTACATTAGGGGCGTTGTCGATTTCTGAACGACGTAAATAAACCACTTCAGCAACGCTATCGACCAAAATACCAATCACTTGTTTTTCAGCTTCAATAATCACGATACGAGTTGAATCATCAAGCTCTGCAGACTGCAAACCAAAGCGTGAACGAGTATCAATCACCGTGACCACGTTACCGCGCAAGTTAATAATCCCTAATACATAATGCGGTGCACCTGGCACTGGAGCAATTTCGGTATAACGCAATACTTCCTGAACTTGCATCACATTAATGCCGTAGGTTTCATTGTCTAACTTAAATGTTACCCACTGTAATACTGCATCGTCTTTACCTGCAGCAACCGCTGCTACACTTCTAGAATCGCTCATAGTTAACCTCGGTCAATCGAATCCTGACAGCCTAAACCTGCATCAAGCATTTCGATTAATGCTTGAACATGCAAAATGCCACACATTTGTTGTTTTACTACCCCAGCAAGCCATGGGCGCTTACCCGGTTTTTCACGCCAATTGACGTGTGATTTATCTATTTTAACGGCATTAACCAGTGATTCACATGTTAATCCCCAAGCACTGTCTTCTAACATAACAAGATATTGATAATCTACTGTTTCAGCCAGCTCCGGTGTATATTTTTCGGGCATAACCCAAGCACAAGTATCAACCACATTAATTTTACTGTCACGGTGTGTCTGCACACCTTTAAACCATGATGGACGGCCAATAATGTGATTAATTCTGTCGATCTTGATGATACCGCCTAAACTAACCAGTGGCACCGCTAAGGTTAACCCTGCAACATTAAAGAATAACACCTGAAACTCATCGTCTAATACTTCTTGTAGATTATGAGTAATACTTGGCGGTGTTGCCCCTGTTTGGGTTTGCGCCTGTTGCTGTAATGCCTTCTCTTCAGCAAGCTTATCATGCTTAATAATAGCTTCTTTTAGTTCAGCTAGCTCGCTATTGTCAGTTTTTATATCGACTAACGGTTTGATTTCTTTATTCGTTAGTGATTTATTTTGTAAGTTTGCACTATCTGTCGCAGGTTTCTCAAGGGTTTTGATCTCAGTTTGACTAATTGCCTGACGAACACGTTCCGCACTGGCCTTTATTTGCTGCTTTATATCTACATTTGGAGTTGCAGGCTTAGAAACCACTGACAATAGTTTTTCAAGTGCGAGTTTATCCACAACAGATGCTGGTTCGGCAAAGTCTCTGTTTGTGGTTGATTGAGTAATCGATACTTGTGCACTAGTGACTAAAGCCGATTGATTACTGCTACGCGGTGTATCAAGTGTTCTTTTATCTGGAGTCGTCGGTTTAGCTTGTGCTGCGTTAACCTTTGCCGATTGAGATAAAGCTTCAGCATCGGCAACAGATTCCGAATGCTGACTCGGCTCCTGTAATAAAAGACTGAAATAATCAAAAACAGTTTCATCAACCGATTTTGACATGGGCAAACTCCCGAGCGTATAAAAAATCAAGCAGGCGATTATATGCTTTCACCCCACGGCTTGTCGCAGAATAATGCGATGCAGGTAAATGCGCTAAGCTGGCATCTCTAAATTTAGTGTCAACGGGTATCACATCATTAGGCCACAGGGTTTGGCCGTATTTATCTTGTAAGAACTGTAACGCAATGGGAGATGCTTTAGTGCGCTTGTCATACATTGTGGGTAAAACAGTATAGCTATAACGTGTTTTTTTAGAGCGCCCCATGATTTCCATGGTTTTTACCATTCTTTCTAAGCCTTTAATCGCCAAAAACTCGGTTTGCACTGGAATAATAATATGTTGGCTTGCAGCTAATGCATTCACCATGAGTACGCCAAGTACGGGAGGACAATCAATGATTGCGACATCGTACTTATCTTCCACTAGCGCCAATAAATTACGTAACACCAAACCCATGCCTTCTTGATGCCCTAATGAGCGGTCTAACGTCGCCAATGCCATGTTAGCAGGTATGATGTCTAAACCTTCGATTTGCGTGGGTATGACATTTTGCAATATTAATTCTTGGGTTAATGCTTGATGATTTAAAAATACATCGTAGAGAGAACCTGGCACTTCTTCTGAATCAATGCCTAAATAATAGCCTAAAGAGGCATGCGGATCGGTGTCAATCATTAACACCCGTTGACCACGTTTGACTAACGCTCCCGCGAGGCTTGCAACTGTGGTGGTTTTACCCACACCACCTTTTTGATTTGCTACCGTCCATACTTTCAAAAAAAGCCTCTCAACTTATCATTATGTGATGGAATGTTTATTGCTGTTTATCATCACGGGTGGTCACCCGTATACCGCCATTAGGTAAGCTTATCACTTTAACCCCTTGCGCATTTTCGGACACTATAACTTCTTGAGTTTGAAATGTCTGTGCGCTGTCAGGCGATTGTAGCAAGTGGCTATCTTGAGACTCGGCGGCATTATTAACCCCAGGGCCAATTAACACACTTTGCGCTTCATCTTGAGTACCGGTTTCAATAATAGCTTGAGTCTGTTCAGGATGTTGGCTTAACCAACTAGCAATATTAGCAGCTTGTTCTTCAGGCACCATCAATAACACTTGTGATGATTTTAACTGCTCAATTTCTTGAGTCATTAATGCCATTTTACGTCTAGAATCAACATACAAGCTTGCCAATACTATGATAGTAATACAGCATAAAAACAATATTAGCATCAGCTTAGTCGAAAAAGCACTGGTTGACTTAGCCACGACTGGTCTCTTTTAAAATAGCATCAGCCATGTGCTCAAGCGCAATCGAATGAGTCACCAGACCAGCTGACGCAACTGCTTGCGGCATACCATAAACCACGCAGCTTGCTTCATCCTGGGCCCAAATGGTTGCTCCGACGGACTTGAGCATTCTGGCCCCTTCGCGACCGTCGGCGCCCATGCCGGTGAGCACCACTGCCAACACATCACTGCCAAAAGCTTTTGATGCTGAGGCAAAAGTAATATCGACCGAGGGTTTATAATTCATGTCGCTGGTACCTGAGACAACCTTTAAGCGTCCAGCGCCCCCATTACGTTCAATCATCAATTGCATTCCGCCGGGCGCAAGATAAGCACAGCCAGGACGCATCACATCGCCGGTTTCGGCTTCTTTGACATTGATTTTACACAGCGTATTTAATCGTGCAGCAAAAGCTGGAGTAAACGCAGCCGGCATATGTTGAATCAACACAATAGGATGCGGGTAATTAGCAGGAAACTCAGTTAACACTTTTTGCAACGCTACCGGGCCGCCAGTAGATGTACCGATTAACAAGGCTTTATATTGCTTGCCGCTAGCACGAATGCTAGAGGTAGACGCGGGAACTGAACTCGGACGCTCTACCCCAGTCGGTATACCACGGCGAGCTGTTAACGTTGCACTAGGGGTTGTCGATGCCACATCAGAGTTAGATCGGGATGTTAATGGTCGACGAGCTGTAGTTGGCGTTGAATGAACCAAAGCACTTACCCGGCGAGTGTCTATTGAGCTTGGCGTAGACGCACTAACCGGACGGTACATTCGTCTACGTCCCAACGCTTTAATACGTTGTTGTAATTGACTAATAGCTTCGTCTTTATTGGTGGCAATATCTTCAAAACGTTTAGGTAAAAAGTCGAGCGCCCCTGCTTCTAATGCATCAAGCGTTGCTTTAGCACCGTCGTGGGTTAATGAAGAAAACATCAAAATAGGGGTTGGATTGCTTGCCATGATTTCACGGACAGCACTGATCCCATCCATCACTGGCATTTCGATATCCATAGTGATGACTTGAGGCTTTAGCTTTGCAGCCATCTCAACGGCTTCTTTGCCATTGACAGCAACAGCAACGACTTCGAGATCAGGATCTTGATTAACAATCTCACTGACTCGACGTCGAAAAAAGCTAGAATCATCTACAACTAATACTTTTATGGCCATTTAATTCCTTAAATAATGGAACTTTTATTTTTATTTTTTGTTTTTGGCGTAATGTTTTAGTAAACCAGGAATATCCAGAATAAGGGCAATACCACCGTCAGAAGTAATCGTTGCGCCTGCCATACCAGGAGTACCTTGCAACATGCTGCCAAGCGGTTTGATAACCACTTCTTCCTGACCAATTAATGCATCAACGACAAAACCAATTTGCATTGTACCTAATTGCACAATCACAACATGACCATGTTTTTTATCGCCATGTTTAAAGGTCGTCTTTTTACTGTGCAACCATTGCTCTAAGTAAAATAATGGTACGGCTTTATTGCGGAAAATCACCGTTAATTGACCATCTACAATATTGGTTTTGCTTAGATCTAAATTAAAGATCTCATTAACACTTGATAATGGTAAGGCGAAAACTTGTTTCGACACATCAACCATTAAGGTTGGCATAATAGCTAAAGTTAACGGTACTTTGATCTCAAGCACAGTGCCTTTGCCCTTCATGGAGTCAATATGCACGGTACCATTTAACTGGTTAATACGTGTTTTAACTACATCCATGCCAACGCCACGCCCTGAAATGTCGGAAATCTCAACCTTAGTTGAGAAACCCGGCGCAAAAATCAGGTTATAGGCTTCGTTGTCTGTCATTCTCGCAGCGGCATCTTCATCCAATACCCCGCGGGAAATCGCAATTTGTTTCAATTTATCAGGGTCCATACCGGCACCATCATCCTCGATTTTAAGCAGGATATGGTCGCCTTCTTGGCTGGCAGATAAAGTAATAGTCCCTGAACGAGGTTTACCATTCGCCTCACGCGTAATTGGCATTTCAATACCATGGTCAACGGAGTTTCTCACTAAGTGGACTAATGGATCGGCTAACGCTTCAACTAAGTTTTTATCAAGATCGGTATCTTCACCAATCATGATTAAATCGATCTCTTTATTTAAGGTTCGTGCTAAATCTCGAACAACCCGCGGGAAGCGACCAAATACTTTCTTAATTGGCTGCATACGGGTTTTCATTACGGCGCCTTGCAGATCAGCCGTCACCAAATCAAGGTTGGCTAACGCTTTAGACATTTCTTCGTCTTCGCGAGTAATACCAAGGCTCACTAAACGATTACGAACTAACACTAATTCGCCAACCATGTTCATGATGTCGTCAAGACGAGCGGTATCAACACGAACGGTTGTTTCACCTTGTGGAACTGCTGGTGCTTTAGCAGGAGCGGGGGCTAATGCTTTATCTTTAGCCGCTTCAGCTTTAGGGGCTGGAGGAGTCGCTTTCACTGGGGCGCTAGTTGGCGCTGCAGGTTTAACGATTTCAGTCGCTTTAGGTGGCGCAGACGCATTGTTTGATGCTGGCGCTGGTGATTTGCCAACGGCTGGAGCGGCACCTTTGCCATGCAACTCATCTAATAAACGCTCAAACTCGTCATCCGTGATTTCATCAGAATCAACCAAAGGTTCAACAACGGGTTCAGCCGGTTTTGGTTTTTCTGCAGCCGGTTCATCTTTGGTTTTAAACGAACCAGAACCATGTAATTCATCAAGTAAGGCTTCAAATTCGTCGTCGGTTATTTCGTCACTACTTGACGATGCCGCTGATGAAGGCGTTTCGATTGTTGCTGATGATGCATTTGATGTGGGGCTTTTACCTGTGCCATGAAGCGCATCGAGCAGTGCTTCAAACTCAGACTCATCGATCTCATCAATACTTGATGTTGACTCTGAAACTTCAGGGTTAATGTCTTCAACGTATTCAGGTTCGACAACGTCGATCGCTTCTTCAATAATCTCAGGTGCTACAGCGGCCTCGCCCATTTCTGAAGGTAATGGCGCGCCAGAACTTAATAGTTTTAATTTTGAGAGTAGTTCAGCATCTGCAGGATCTTGCTGTTGGCCCTGTTGTGTTTGAGCAAACATTGAATTAATTGCATCAACGGCTTGCAAAATAATGTCCATTAATTCTGCATTGACGCCGCGCTTACCTGTACGTAACAGATCAAATGTGTTTTCAGCTTCGTGACAAACGTCAACCATTGGAGTCAAACTTAAAAAGCCTGCGCCCCCTTTTACCGTGTGAAAGCCACGGAAAATGGCATTTAATAAATCACTGTCATCAGGATTATTTTCAAGAGCAACTAACTGCTCTTGTAGAAGCTCTAAAATCTCACCAGCTTCAATTAAAAAGTCCTGGAGTATCTCTTCATCAACATCAAAGGACATTAAATTGACTCCTAATTAGAAACCCAGACTTGATAGCAGATCGTCAACTTCATCCTGACCCGTGACCACGTCTTCGCGCAACTCAGCGTTCATGATTGGGCCTTCTGCCTCTATCTTATTATCGTTAACGTTCGGTAATGATTCAGCTGTATGCTCACCAAATACAGTTAGCATGGACACTAAATTACTTTCTACCTCGCGCACCAATTCAATCACACGACGTATCATCTGACCGGTTAAATCTTGGAAGTCTTGCGCCATCAAAATTTGATTAAGCAATTCACGCAGTCGGTTAGAGTCGTGCTCACTGTTTGACATAAATTGTTGAACGTCGTAACAAAGTGATTTGAATTCACCTAGCTCAATATCACGGCGCATCAATTTATCCCACATTGGAGTCACTGATTGAATGTTACTAATAATGGTATCGGCCAAAGGCAGACATTCTTCAACTGCATCCATGGTTTTATTTGCAGCTTGTTCTGTCATATCAATAACGTAGTTTAATCTTTCTTTGGCGTCTGGAATTTCAGTGTTAGCTAATTCAGACAAACGGTTATCGACTTGAAAATCCTTGAGTGCACTGTGCAATTGGCGTGTCAGTTTACCGACTTCTTCAAACAGCTCGCGCTGAAGCGGAGAAGCCAGTTCTCTAATGACTTCGTCAGCTTGTTCTTGCATTCCCGCAGAAAGCAGTTCAACAAGTTGCTGGGCCTGTTCGAGAGTGATTAACCCCGATAATGATGCCTGCATGACTTATCCTTGCTTATGCGAGTCGTTCAAAGATTTTGTCTAACTTTTCTTTTAACGTAGCTGCGGTAAAAGGTTTAACAACATAACCGTTTACGCCAGCTTGGGCCGCAGCAATGATTTGTTCGCGCTTAGCTTCAGCGGTCACCATTAATACGGGTAAATGTTTCAGTGAATCGTCTGCTCGAATTGCTTTAAGTAAATCAATCCCCTGCATTCCTGGCATGTTCCAATCTGTTACAACAAAGTCAAAATCGCCTTTTTGTAACATCGGTAAGGCCGTTGAGCCGTCATCTGCTTCTTGAGTATTATTAAATCCCAAGTCTCGCAACAAGTTCTTAATGATACGTCTCATTGTTGAAAAGTCGTCAACAATAAGAATCTTCATATTCTTGTCCAAGGTTTCCTCCGGTGAGCTAACAATCGTTTGCTCTATAATTAGTTATTATTCTTGTGTCCAATGCTTGAGTTTCGCTTTTAACCGGAGCATAGCCTGACTTAATATCTGGCTAACTCGCGACTCGCTGACTTCAAGGATGGCACCAATTTCTTTTAAGTTTAATGCTTCGTCGTAGTATAACGACAGCACTAACGCATCTCTTTCTGGCAATGTTTTAATTGCTTCGACTAGCGCAGATTGGAATTGTGTCTCAGCAAGAGAGTCAAATGTTTCATCTGGTGATTCGTCATCTGTGATTAACACATCCTGAGAAACACCAAGATCTTCTATGCCTATGATTTTCCCCACGGAAACATCATTTAAGATATGATGGTACTCATCAAGAGACATATCAAGCTTTTCAGCTATTTCTGTGTCACGTGCATCACGGCCTAACTGTTGCTCTAGTTCATCAATGACTTGAGCAACACGACGATTGTTACGATGAACAGAGCGCGGAACCCAGTCACCACGACGGATTTCGTCAATCATTGCCCCGCGAATACGAATACCGGCAAAGGTTTCAAACTTAGCCCCTTTACTGCCATCAAATTTTGATGACGCTTCAAGTAGCCCCATCATGCCGGCTTGCAATAAGTCGTCTAGTTGCACTGATGCTGGTAATCTTGCCAACATATGATGAGCAATTCTTTTCACCAACGGTGCATACTGTTCAACAATCGATGTTTTGTTATCGAACTGAGTATACGCTGCGGCTTTATTCACTCGCTCTTTCCTCTTCTGTTGACTTACGTTGTACTAAACGTTCAACAAAAAACTCTAAATGACCACCCGGTTGCTGTGGAATAGGCCAAGTCATAATTTTGTTAGCCAAACCATGGTAAGCAATCGCTGATGGAGACTTGGGGAAAGCTTCAACAACTAATTTTTGTTTACGGACAGATTTACGTAAGTTCTCATCAAAAGGAACAGTAGCAACCAATTCGAGTGCCACATCTAAAAATCTATCTGTCACTTTACTGAGTTTAGCAAATAATTCCATACCTTCGCGCAAACTACGCACCATATTTGCCACAATTTTGAAGTGGAACACACCGTGCTCGCGACTTAAGATTTTAATTAAGGCATAGGCGTCAGTAATGGATGTAGGCTCATCACACACAACAATGAGCACATCTTGCGAAGCTCGTGAAAAACTCAACACCATATCTGAAATACCGGCTGCAGTATCGACGATTAGTATGTCAAATTGAGTACGCATTTCGCTAAATGCACGAATTAATCCTGCATGCTGCGCTTGAGTCAATTCAACCATGGCTTGGGTGCCTGAGGTTGCTGGTACAATACCAATGCCTTTAGGCCCACGCACAATGATGTCATCTAGCTCTGCATCGCCAGATAATACATGTGATAAGTTTTTCTCTGCTCGGATACCGAGCATGACATCGACGTTGGCTAAGCCTAAATCAGCATCAAGCACCAATACACGTTTGCCCTTTTCGGCTAATGCAACTGCGGTATTAATTGACACGCTTGTTTTGCCGACTCCACCTTTACCACCGGAGACGGCAATGACTTTAACTTTATCGTTATTTGGTTGATTCATCATACGTAAACCACTTGCTTGATCCCGAGTCATATCTTTACTCAAATGCATAGGCACTGTCGTTTGACCATGCCGTGTCTTGTGACGTTTGTTGTTCTGTATCGTTTAATGCTGTTAGGGCTTGTTTAGCTAATTCTAACGTATCAGCCACTTTCATGTCTTCAGGAACACGCTGGCCGTCAGTCACATAACTTAATGGTAACTCATTTTGAATCAATACGCTCAATGCACCTGCAATTGAGACGGATTCGTCTAATTTGGTCAAAATAGCACCTGATAATGGAATGCGTTTAAAGTGCTCAACGGCATCTTGTAACACACGACGTTGCCCTGTGGCAGACATGACCAAGTAACTGCGGATAGGGATCCTACTATTTGCTGTCAAATTATCAAGTTGTTGATAGAGACGCATGTCACGTTGTCCCATACCCGCGGTATCAATTAACACTAGCTTACGATTTCTAAATTGATACAAAATTTGCTCTAACTCACTTAAATCATGTGCTTGCTTTACTGGGCAGCCCATAATTTTACCATAGGTCGCCAATTGCTCATATGCCCCGATACGATAATGATCGGTAGTAATTAATGCCACTTGCTCTGGGCCATGGTGTGCAGCAAAACGCGCAGCAATTTTGGCAAGTGAAGTGGTTTTTCCTACACCCGTTGGCCCCACAAACGCCACAACACCGCCACGTTTAACAATATCATCACCTTGGTTATCCAGTAGGTTAGCCAAGCTTTGCGGTAATGCTCTAACTAAGTCAGCGGGGGAATAATGCTGACTTAATCCGGCTAGTTTAGCAGCAACCGCAGGAGAAAACTCTGCAGCGACTAATTTACTTTCTAACATTGCGCCCACAGGATCTGTACGCTTTTTATGATCTTTCATTAACGATGACACTTGATGAGTCAATAAGCTTCTCAGTGACGCCATTTCTTCCCGTAATGAATCCATTTCAGCAGAGTGGTTCTTATTGGATTTGTTAGATTTATCTAGCTGATTAACTGGCGCCACACTTGGGCTAGGCTTAGGGGTTTTCGCCCCTTCTAATTGGCGCGCCCATTCAGGCAGTTCAGGCTCATCATGACGGGTAGCGGTCATTTGTTGAGTCATGCGATTGTGTTGCTTTTCAAGTAGGGCTTGCAATGAGTCAGCGGCTGGAGGCGGACTGACTTTTGAATGCGCTTTGACAGCGGGTTTAGCCCCTAGTGATACTTTGTCTTCGCTCACATCCATAAAACTGGTTGTGGGTGCTTGAGAGGCAATGGCCGCTTTTGGCTCGTCGTAGTCAACTGCAGCAACGATTTCGATGCCACCAGTGACTTTTTTGTTTGACATAATGACAGCGTCAGACCCTAGGGTGTCTTTTACTTGAGCCAATGCTGCACGCATATCTTTGGCAAAAAATCGTTTAATTTTCACGTACGCACCTCTTTAAACTGACATTATCACTATTGACCTACCGCAGAAACAATCCTGATTTGTTTCTCATCGGGAATTTCTTGGTAAGAAATCACCCGTAAATTTGGAATAGTGTATTTAACAAATCGTGACAAAGTGGATCTTAGCATGCCAGATGTCAATAATATGGCTGGTTGTCCTACCATTTCTTGCTTCTGGGCAGCGTCTAAAAGTGACTGCTGCATGCGTTCTGCGAGACCAGGTTCAATATTTGGCCCTTCTCCACCTGTCGCCTGCATGGACTTATGCAACATCTGTTCCAATTCAGGTGCCAATGTTATGACAGGGATTTCTAATTCTGGTCCTGAGATTTCTTGCACTATCATGCGTTTTAACGCGATACGCACCGCAGCGGTCAGCACCTCGGTATCATTACTCTTACCGCCATACTCTAACAAGGTTTGTACAATGGTGCGTAAATCACGTACCGACACCCCTTCGTTAAGTAGATTTTGCATCACTTTAACCACCGACCCCAGCGGCATGATGTCAGGTACAAAACCATCCACAAGTTTTGGCGAGTTCTTAGCGAGCATATCCATTAATTGTTGCACTTCTTCGTAGCCCAACAACTTAGCAGCATTATTACTGAGTAATTGACTAATATGGGTTGCAACAACGGTCGCGGTATCCACAACGGTGTAGCCTAACGTTTGTGCATGTTCTCGCTGTTCAGGTGCAATCCACACGGCTTCTAAACCAAAAGCAGGATCACGGGTTTCGATACCATCCAGCTTGCCATATACCTGACCAGGGTTAATCGCCAGTTCACAATCATGTCTCACTTCGGCTTCACCGACCACCACACCCATCAATGAAATACGATACGCATTAGGCGATAAGTCAAGGTTGTCACGAATATGCACTGCTGGCACTAAAAATCCGAGTTCTTGAGACAATTTTTTACGTACACCTTTAATTCGGCCTAATAATTCACCACCTTGTGATTTATCGACCAGTGGGATCAATCGATATCCCACTTCAAGGCCAATTGTATCCACATGGCGAACATCATCCCAGCTCAATTCTTTTGGCTCTTTATCTTTGGTTTCTGCAGGACCTTTTGTCGCCACCGCTAATGCCGCTTGTTTTTTATCCATATTGCGTTTGTAAACAAAATAAGCCGCACCCGCAGTAATGAAAGCAAACGTTAAAAAGGCCACATGGGGCATGCCAGGCACAACGCCCATGATAAATAACAACCCTGCAGCAATAGCTAACGACTTATGATTGTCAAACATCTGACTCATCATCATCTGGCCCATATCACCAGACTCGTTTTGACGGGTTACCATTAATGCCGCGGCAATCGACAATAACAAACCTGGAATTTGCGCGACTAAACCATCACCAATAGTTAATAGGGTATAAATTTCAACCGCACTGGAGAAATCAAGATCATGTTGAACAATACCAATAACAAAGCCACCTAAAATGTTGATGACAAGGATCATAATACCGGCAATCGCATCACCCTTAACAAATTTTGACGCACCGTCCATCGCACCGTAAAAATCGGCTTCACGAGTGACTTCAGCACGGCGAATGCGCGCTTGATCTTGGGTTAAAGTGCCAGCGTTTAAGTCAGCATCAATGGCCATTTGTTTGCCGGGCATTGCATCTAAGGTAAAGCGGGCACTAACTTCAGAAATACGCCCAGCACCTTTAGTCACTACTGCAAAGTTAATAATAATAAGAATAAGGAAGACCACTAAACCCACAGCATAGTTGCCACCAATCACCACAGAACCAAAGGCCTCAATCACCTTACCTGCTGCATCGCCGCCATTATGCCCTTCAAGTAATACGATTCGAGTAGAGGCGACGTTTAATGCCAATCGCAGCAGCGTTGCAACCAATAACACGGTAGGAAATGCAGCAAAATCAAGAGGACGGTCAGTATAAATCGCCACCAGCAATACCACTAAAGCCAGTGCAATATTAAATGAAAATAAGATATCGAGTAGAAAAGCGGGGATTGGCAATACCACCATGCCCAACGCAGCAAGCACCAATAATGGTGTACCTATGCCTTTAAACGTGGCTGGTCTTATTTGTTTAAATTGCCCAAAAGCTGCTTTTGCATCCATAAAAGAGGAACCCTTTGTGTCAGTCTACGGCGTCAAAGGACTGTTAATTGACGCGAATAAACCTACGAAGCAAAAATTAAGCCATATATAGTAAAGCAACAAAGATTAATTGATTTAGTATTTTAAATCGTCAGGAATAGGTTGATTGAGTGGGATAGGTTTAGGCCTGCGACCTTTACCTTTTTGATATTGCCTAAGTTGAAAGACATAAGCTAAAACCTGCGCAACGGCAGTAAATAAGCCCTCGGGCACTTGTTGATCTATCTTGGTGGTGTGGTAAATCGCCCGCGCGAGTGGCGGCGCTGACACAATCGCCACATTATGTTCGCGAGCAATCTCGCGAATTTTAAACGCAACATCATCCACACCTTTGGCAACTAAAAAGGGTGCTGATGAACGGCTAACATCATATTTAACCGCCACTGCGTAATGCTCTGGGTTAACCACAATCACATCAGCATTAGGTACCTCTGTCATCATCCGTCGCTGTGCCATCTCGTGCTGCATTTGTCTAATGCGGCTTTTCACTTCTGGCTTACCTTCGGTATCTTTGTACTCGTCTTTGACTTCTTGTTTGGTCATTTTAAGCTGTTTATTGTGATTCCAGATTTGAAATGGCACATCAATCACCACAATTAATAGCATCGAACTGCACAGTAAAATAAACATCCACACCAACAGATCCAACGCGTGGTATACATTAGCGGGCAGATGATCACTTGATAAGGTTAAAATATCGAAAAAGTAAAAGCGTAATAAAAAATAAGCAGATAATGCCACTACAGAAAATTTAGCTATCCCTTTGGCTAACTCAACTAATGCTTGGGTTCCAAACATCCGCTTAAAGCCATTCATGGGGTTTAATTTACTGCCTTTTGGCATAAAGGCTTTGACCGAAAATGACATACCACCTAAGGCGATATTGCCAATAAACGACACCAATGCCAGCAAGGCAATAAAACTAATCAACGGCCAAGCAAGTTCATTTCCGACCACTCCCCAAACACGAAACATCGAGTTGGTATCAAATATTTGGTCGCGCTCCATTGTGAAAATTTGTTTCATCATGGTGTACAGACTGATGGCGATTGACGGCCCCGTCATTGCAAAACCCACCGATGCAGCGAGTAATACTGCTGCAGTGCCTAACTCTTTTGAACGAGCGACTTGGCCTTTTTCACGTGCTTGCTCAAGTCGCCTCCCGGTGGGGTCTTCTGTGCGCTCTTGACTACTATCATTTTCTGCCATGCCGCCTCCTTAAAATACGACAACAGCATCTGTTTGACATTGAAGTTGCAATACATCGCACATCAATACCTGTGCTGCCTGCCAAACTTCATCAAAATGCGCCATGATAGGACTCAAAGTTAACCATAAAATCAACAAGCCGCTGACCATGGTTACAGGGAAACCGATTGAGAAAATGTTGAGCTGCGGTGAAGCTCGTGTCATCACACCAAACGATAAGTTAATCAATAACAGGGCAACAATCGCAGAAATTGACATGGTTAATGCAGAGCCAAACATAAAGCTACCCCACTCTGCCAAAGCGCGGTAATTGGCAATAGCGATACCTTGAGTTGACACCGGAATGGTTTCAAAGCTGGCCACCAGCATTCTAAACATCAGCAAATGGCCATCAACGGCTAAAAATATTAACGTCGACAATAATAAAAAGAAGTTGCTCACTACCGGCGTTTGCTCACCAGAGCCAGGGTCGACCATTGAAGCAAAACCTAAACTGGTTTGCATACCAATAATTTGCCCTGTTAACACAAAGGTTTGCATCACCATTAATGTAATAAACCCTATCGTCACACCAATCAAAATTTGCTGAGCAATGACAAACACTGAGCTAAATGCCATCAGTTCAATGCTATCCATAGGCGGCAAAACAGGCGCGACAGCCATGGTAATGGCCACCGCTAATAACAGTCTGACCCGAGAGGGTGTAGTGTTAGCGCCAAATACCGCCATCACCATCAACATTGACGAAATACGAAAAAATGGCAGCAGGTATGCAGCAATTGTTTGACTGATTTCATCAAACAAAATATCCATGATTTACCCTATTACCATGGGAATGAGATTCACCATCTCAATAAAGAAGTCCATCATGGTTTGCACCAACCAATGCCCTAAAAACATCAAGGCAAATAAGGTCATCAATAAGCGAGGTAAAAAACTTAAGGTTTGTTCGTTAATCGAGGTTGCCGCTTGGAATACCGCGACAATTAAACCAATAAATAAGCCGGGTAAAATAATCGCTGACACGATCAGAACAATAACTGATAGTGCTTCTCGAAAGATATCAATGAGCGATTCAGGAGACATAAATATCGGCCTTATATTCCGAAACTGTTAGCTAATGTACCCATCACTAGGCCCCAGCCATCAACTAACACGAATAACATTATCTTAAACGGTAGCGACACAATCATCGGTGACAACATCATCATACCCATCGCCATCAAAATACTGGCGACCACTAAATCAAGCACTAAAAATGGCACAAATAACATAAAGCCTATTTGGAAAGCGGTTTTTAGCTCACTGGTAATAAATGCGGGGATCACCACGCTCATTGGCGCTTGTTCGGGTGATTGAATGTCTTTATAACCCGATATTTCAATAAAAGTTTGTAAGTCTGTTGTGCGAACTTGCGACAACATGAATGTTTTAATCGGCTCTTTACCCACATCATAAGCTTGGGTGAGTGTCATGGTTTCATTTACATAAGGCTCAACAGCCTCAACATAGATTTTGTCAAATACTGGCGCCATGATAAAAAAAGTCATAAACAAACTAATGCCAATAAGCACTTGATTTGATGGCGTTTGCTGTAAACCTAACGCCTGACGTAATATTGACAACACCACGATGATTCGCGTAAACGAAGTGAGCATTATCACCATGGCAGGGATAAAGCTCATTGCGGTCATTAGCAACAAAATTTGTAACGTAACCGAATACTCAGTAGATCCATCTGCGCCTGTGGTTACGGTCACAGCAGGCAGCACACCGTCTTGTGCCAATGCCTCTGGCGCAAGTAACATTGCCACCATGGAGACGATGGTGATCACCAATAAACTGGTGCATTTATTCATTATTGCTGTTCCTTGGCTTGTTTAAGACGGTTGGCAAATGAGCTGGTTTGTACGTCAACTTGGGTGTCTAACTTATCAATTAAACTGATTTGTTGCGAAGTCACCCCAAGTAAATATTGTTGACCGTTCACCTCAATCAACACCACTTTCTCACGTTGACCAATAGGCGTTACCGCAAGGCTTTTAATCACTCCGCCGTTTGAGGGGACAAGATTTAACCGTTTAACGATGTATGCCAATACAAAAATGAGGGCGAGTACCACAATTAACCCGCCAACCATGTTTGCTAAAGTCGCGGTGTTTGACGCCTCGCTAGTGCGAGTGAGTACTGCGGTAGTGGTTGAGTTAGCCGCATCGACATCGGTCAGTGCTTGGGCCATCACACTAAGCATTGAAATCATATTCGCCACGGTAATCCCTTGTGTTGTTGTCGATAAAAAAGATTACTTAAGCTTTTTGATGCGTTCAGTTTGGCTAATCACATCTGTTAAACGGATACCAAATTTATCGTTAACTACGACCACTTCGCCATGAGCTATCAAGGTACCGTTCACCATGACATCAAGAGGTTCACCCGCAACACGGTCAAGTTCAACTACCGACCCTTGGTTTAACTGCAGTAAATTACGAATGCTGATAAAACTGCGACCCACTTCCATTGAAATAGTCACCGGAATATCAAGAATGGAATCGAGTTTAGCGGCTTCTTCTTTTGTGATAGGTTTAGAGTCGTCAACTAACTCATCGAGTTCAACTTGTTGCGCTTCTTCTAAAGCCTGTTCAGCCATTGCTGCAGCCCAATCATCACCAGTATCTTCTGTACTCATTTACATCACCTTATAAATCTGAAATATCACGAGATTTGCCTTTACGTGTTACCAGTTGTAATTCTGATTTAACCGTTTCAGGTCGAGCTATTTTCTCACTGATTTTTAATGCTAAATTATCTCGTGACTTGCCTAGCTTACAACGATAAGTGGGTAAGTCTTCAATTCGCATCATAATATGTTCTGGCAGGTCTATTGGAATAATATCACCCGCTTTAAACCCCATCACATCACGCAACGTGACTTCATGCTCTACAATGTTGGCATCAAAGCCGACTTGAACATCCATGATTTCATCACGTAACGCTTGCGACCAACGCATGTCGGTATCTTGCTTATCACTTTGTACACCGGCATCAAGCAGTTCACGAATAGGCTCAATCATCGAGTAAGGCATGGTGATATGGAAATCCCCGCCGCCGCCGTCAACTTCAATATGGAATGAATTAATGACCACAACTTCAGTCGGGCTCACAATGTTAGCCATTGCAGGATTGACTTCTGAGTCAAGATATTCAAACTCAACATCCATCACCGGTGCCCAAGCGTCTTTATAATCTTCAAAAATAATCTTTAACAGCAATTGGACAATACGGCGTTCTGTTGGAGTAAATTCACGGCCTTCAATTTTGGCATGAAATCGTCCATCGCCACCAAAGAAGTTATCCACCAATATAAACACTAAACGTGCTTCCATGGTGATCAGAGCCGTGCCTTTTAATGGACTAAAGCGCACCATGTTCAAACTGGTTGGTACAAATAGCGTATGGACATATTCGCCAAACTTAAGCATTTGCACGCCATTAATTGACACTTCGGCCGCTCGACGCATCATGTTAAACATGCTGATGCGAAGATGACGCGCAAAACGTTCGTTGACGATTTCAAGCGTGGGCATTCGTCCACGTACAATCCGGTCTTGGGACGAAAAGTCATAAGAGCGCGCCTCTTCGCTGCTCTCCTCAATTTCATCCTCATCGACATCATCTACTCCATGAAGTAGCGCATCGATTTCATCTTGGCTTAATAAATCACTCACATCGTAGCCTTAGCAGTTAATGCATTTGGTTATTGCATAACAAAACCAGTAAACAGGACTTTTTCGACCACTTTTTTGCCTGTTATTGGTTGCAGCGTATTTTGCACATTAAGTAATGCTAATTGACGAAGCTCATCTTTACCTGCTTGGGTACTGAGCTTTTGCACATCAGCACCGCTAAAAGTGGTGAGTAATGCATCTTCAATTAAAGGAATATGTTTTTTGGTTAACACGCTGTCATCTTCACCGCGCACCATCAGCTGCACTTTTATTTCAACTAAACGTGCACGGTCAACACCGGGTAAATTAAATAAAAAAGGTCTTGGCATGCCAACATAATCGGCTTGAGCCATCACTTCGGGCTCTGTTATCTGAGCCTCTGCCTCGTTGGGGTTTTCAATAGCTGTTGCATCGTCTGAGCCCATAAAAAACCAAGCAGCACCCGCAGCCAATAACACCACCACTAAACCAATACCGCCAAACAGCACCAACTTGTTTTTCTTTTTGCCACCCTCTGCGGCATCTTGTAACTCTAATTCTTCTTCAGCCATGATGGTTCCCAATTAACAATGTGATCAATATGATGACAAACTCAATCACCCATTGTTATAAAAAAATCGTATTATCTCATATAGGTTACCTGCTTAAGCATAATAATCTATAGCAGAATGTAAACTCCTTGACGAATTTGTCATCAAGTTCACTTCTTGTGCTGCAATTTCATCCAATTGACTGTCTGTGGCTGCGCCCTGATGTCCACTTTGTCCTTGTTGCTGTTCACGCCCATCCCCCCCTTGAGACACATGGCTATCGGTCAGTTGTAACCCTTCACTGGCTAACATGTCACGTAAACGAGGAATCGCTTGCTCAACTAAGTCACGAGTTTGTGATTGCGCAACGTTAAACTGCACCTGGGTTTGGTCGCCTTGAATTTGAATTTTAACGGTAAGGTGGCCTAACTCTGGTGGATCAAGGCGGATTTCAGCCTGCTGAATACCATTGCTTACCATTGTGATTAACTGCTGTTTCATCACCGGCGAAAACTTCTGGATCATCTCCTGCATTTGCGTACCCGCCTCTGCCTGAGCTTGCGGTCTTAACGATAGTTGAAACTGTGGTACCTCACTCTTGTGTGCTGGGGTAAAACTGCTTTGATTTTGCAATGCTTTAGTCTCTAAATCGCCGGTTTCAGCCATAAAGTCGAAGCCATTTGTGGTAACGCTGGCTGTATTACTTAATTCATTGGCAGATACTTTAGCGGCAACGGAGTCGAGTACCACAGAAAATTCAGCCTTTGCCAAAACCTTACTATTGCTAGGATCTGCTTGAATATTACCGTCAATACGGGTTTTATCGCCTAAAATTGATTTAGGGTCAGCGGTTAAAGTCGAAGCGGTTTGTAAATCAACTTTAGACGCTGAAGCCTCTACGCCAAGTGTTGACACTGACGCGGAATTTGATGATGACGATGCGGTTACCGGAGACGTTGATTGCGTCAAAATGATATCCATATCGTCACCATCTGTGCTGTCCATGTTAGCGGTTGTAACATCAACATCATCTGAAGCTGTTGCCGAAGCTTTAATATCACTGTCTTTTGACGCTGTTGTAAAATCAATGCCATCAATATTATCAGTTACAGCTTGTGACACTGACGCGGTATTCTCTTTGACTTGTCCAGTAAAAGTGGCGCCAAGTGCTTTGTCTATTTCACTTTGCTCATCACTATTAAGCAGTTGCAGCGATACCTCTTCAGTATCATCTAATTCAAAGTCAATGTCTGCCATCGCTAAAATTGACTCATCGACCACAGGAGCCTGCAAATTAAAGTCAGTAATGATTGCACTTAACTGATCGCGATCTAAAGCCTGCAATTCTTTTGCTGATAAATGACTAAAGGCCATTAAATCACTGAGCTCTTGTTCACTCAGTTGCGCCACCACCTCTTTTGACGAGCTAAGCTGCGGCGCAAGATCAATCGCATTGGTAAATAATTCGCCTTCAATCTCAATAGTATCAAGGTTAATTTGATCAAGTTCGAATGAGTTATCTGTCACAGGAGTCGCAGATGAAGAAACCACACTTGGCGCATCAACAACCGGTTCTAATTGAGCACTTTGCTCAACGTATACCCCGAACTTGTCAATATGCGGCAATTGATTTCCGCCACCAGAGTGACGCTTACCGATTGAGTCTGCCATGGTTAACTGCGCAAAAATCATATCAGCGTCAGCATTTTCATCAACAAGTTGCTCGGCCGTTTTATTGAGTTCTTTTTCGATATCGGCATCGTATATTGGTACTTCGATATTTGTATCGGCGGCATTCGCACTGGTGTTTTTTGATTGCTCACTTGATTCATTCGCTTGATAAAAAGCAGACAAGAATGATGTGTTTTCAATATCTTGTATATTATTCTTCGAACTTACATCAGCAGATTGGCTGCTATTACTAAGTAAGATATTGCTCATTTGCTGCATAATGGGCTCCACTTAATCAAATCAAGTTTACTGTTGTATTATCAACAACGGGTTTAACTTACTTTCACCAGCGGGGGATTCATTCCCCTCATCACCCCAGACAATAAATACGGCTAAAACACCATTGGTGACTGTCACTTCGCTGACGACTTTGCTATCAATTAATAACATTAAGCAATTAAGGTGCCACTTATTTTCTGTACATGATGGTAGATGGGCAAAGAGAAAGTGAAGTGACTGAAAAGTGAAATCAAGCAGAGGTAGAGAGCGCAATAACAGCGAGTACACTATTTCATTTTATTCCTAAAATATTGTTGCATAGCAAACTCATCAGACATTTTTTGTTCGCGTTTTGATTCTGCCAATTGTTCTTTGGTGGCTTTTTTAGCGAGTAGCATTTCAACGGCTTTGCGTTTTTGTTGGGTTTCTTGCCAATGTTGCTGCCGATAACCTACTTGTTTCTCACCGTCTTGTACAACCGCCACTTGTTGATTTATCGCACTGTCTACCTGACGAATAAACTGATGAAATTGATGATACTGATTTGCACGCAATGTTGTGCCGGTATGGCCTTCCATTTGTTTCATGTAATCTAGGCGGTAATTATTTAATGCATCGAGTTGTCCTTGACGCTTTTGCCGCTCAAACTGGGCCGCTTTTAACTGCAATGCGGCTTTCTCTTCGGCCTCGACCGCTAATTTAAGTACTGTTACAAGGGGATCTGTTTTAGCCATGGGTTAACCTTGGCACTGTGCAGCAATTTGAGTCAGCATCACTTTACTGTCATCAAAACTCACTGGGTCTTTAAAGCCTTGGCGTAAAAAGGCATTCATGGCAGGTTGTAAGCGAATGGCATTATCAATACGCGGATCGCTACCTTGCGCATAAGCCCCAATAGAAATTAAATCGCGGTTTTGTTGATAAAGCGAATACATTTGCTTGACTCGGCGCATGGCCTCTAAATGCTCACTACTAATGACCATTGGCGCCACACGGCTAATCGATGCTTCAACATCAATGGCAGGATAATGGCCAGAGTCAGCCAGTTGACGCGACAACACCACATGACCGTCTAAAATCGCCCGCGACGCATCGGCAATGGGATCTTGTTGATCATCACCTTCGGTTAATACGGTATAAAACGCGGTAATTGAGCCTTGTCCAGGCCCGCCATTACCTGCGCGCTCAACTAAGCGCGGCAATTTGGCAAATACTGACGGCGGATAACCTTTGGTGGCCGGTGGCTCACCCACAGCTAAAGCAACCTCACGCTGAGCCTGAGCATAACGGGTTAAGCTGTCCATGAGCAGTAATACGTCATAGCCTAAATCACGAAAGTACTCGGCAATACGAGTCGATGTTTCGCAAGCACGCAGTCGCATTAATGGCGATGTATCCGCAGGCGCGGCGACCACAACCGAGCGCGCACGACCTTGTTCACCTAAAATCTCTTCAATAAATTCTTTTACTTCTCGGCCACGCTCACCCACCAGCCCAACCACAATAATGTCGGCAGTTGAGCCGCGGGTCATCATGCCTAACAACACACTTTTACCCACACCAGAGCCGGCAAACAAGCCCATACGCTGGCCCTTGCCGACGGTGAGCATTGAGTTAATGGCTCTTACGCCCACATCTAAAGGTTCTGTGATTGCTCTGCGTGATAACGGATTAATATTGGGGCCGTGGCGAGCCGCTTGCTGATCGGTATTAAGTGGCCCCAATCCATCTAATGGAGCGCCACTGCCGTCTAGCACTCGCCCAAGTAATGATAAGCCAACCTGTAAACTCGACTGCTCACCTAACGGCCTGACGCGCGCACCGGGTAATACCCCGCGCAGTTCTTCAATGGGCATTAAGTAAAGTAATTTATCATCAAAACCAACCACCTCGGCAACCAATTCGCCCGCCATGGTTTCAATAGAACATAAACTGCCTACTGGCGCACGACAACCGGTGGCTTCGAGTGTTAACCCAACAACCCGCACTAACTGCCCGCTGGCAACAGGCCGAAGCGGTAACACTTGCTTATGGTGAATGGCAAATTTATTGAGTAACTGTTGCTGACGCGAACTCATCCATTGTCCTTAGCATCATTGGGTTCATCTGTGAGCGTCACATCTTGTTCAGCACGCTGAGTAGAAGTTTGTGACTCTGCCGCTAATGTTGGTTCTAGCTCAGGTTCGAGTTCTGTTGCAGCCGCATCTGGGGTTTGCTCAGCTTGCGCGAGATGTTGCGGTTGTGAATTTTCTGGCTCAGTTTGCTTAGCTTGAGTTTGTGCTTGCTGGTAAGCACTTAAATCATCCACTGTGGTTGTTTGATATGTGGGTGTTGCTGTTTTTAATTGCTGTGCATTTTTGGCCAATTGATCTGCCTGCAGTGCTAACTCAGTAAACACTTGTTCAATGCGCTGCTCTACCCGTAAGTCTACCGATGAGCGCACGCTCTCAATGACACAGTCGCCATTTGATAAGGTTGGGTCAATATCGATTTGCCATTGATTTTTTTGCAGTTGTTCTGAAGAATAACTGTGTGAAACTAGATCAGCATCATGTTGATTTAAGCGTAATTTAACCAACTGATCTTTTAAAGGCAGTGCGTCAACACCTTGACGAAGGGCCGATAAAATATGTTCTGGGTGGGTTTTTAATTCATGCCCAACTACCGACTTAGCTAAGCTAATGGTCATGGCCAGCAATTCTGCTTCAATTTCAGCATCTAAAACCGCAAGCGGTTGTTCAAACTGGCTAATGAGTTGAGACAGTTGCTCAAGCAACTGATTAACTTGGATTTGGCCAGCTTCTAGCCCTTGTTGTTCACCTTGAGCAAAGCCCTCACTGTGGCCTTGCTCTAAGCCCTCTAAGCGACCTTGTTCTAACCCTTGCTGATAACCGTCTTGCTTGCCTTGCTCAAACCCTTCTTGTTCAGCAGCAGCACGAATATCTTCAATCTGTGCCATGGTTGGCGGCGCCATTGATTTTTCAGCCGTGACGGGTTTGGCTTCGTATGGTTTTGACGACTGACCAAACATATTTGATGGGTCTTGACTTTGATCTCGGGTGATATCAGGCAGCTGCCAATGACTGAATTCAACTTCATCATCAACACTAAGCACTTTTTTAGACGATTTGGATTCAGACATAGGAGTCTCTTTAGTTGTCGCTGTCGGTTATCATGGCAACAAAGTATTGCCGTAATCAAACGGTATCAAAAGCTAGCGAGATAAGGCTAGAGTGGTCAGTTAACAGTTATAAAAACTCTTCACCACCGCCACCGCCAAGCATAATCTCACCACTGTCGCTTAAACGACGTGCAATGGATAAAATTTCTTTTTGCGCCACTTCCACTTCGCTGATACGAATAGGGCCCATCGCCTCTAAATCATCACGTAACAGTTCTGCGGCACGTTTAGACATATTGCCCAAGATTTTCTCTTTTAGGGCTTCGTCAGCACCTTTAAGGGCTTTCATTAGAATATCTTGCTGCACTTCACGTAACAAGGCTTGAATGCCACGGTCGTCTACATCGATAAGGTTTTCGAACACAAACATCATGTCTTGAATTTGCTGCGCCATCTCTTCATCAGACTCACGCATGGTTTCCATGATTTGGCTTTCAATGCCAGTATCGAGGTAGTTCATAATATTGGCAGCGGCTTTTAGGCCGCCCATTTTAGCGGCTTGCGCCCCGCCTTGTCCGGCAAACTGTTTCTCCATGATGTCGTTCAACTCTTGTAATGCTGCTGGTTGCACTTCTTCAAGATTGGCAATTCGCATCATTAAGTCTAAACGCGTGTTTTCAGGGAACTGGCTAAAAATTTCTGCCGCTTGGTCCGGTTCTAAATAAGACAACACAATGGTTTGAATTTGCGGATGTTCATTTTGAATAATGGTAGCCACCTGGCGTGCATCCATCCATTTTAACGAATCAAGCCCTTTGGCGCCGCTGCCCATAATGATTTGTTCAATCAAGTTACCGGCTTTATCTTCACCGAGCGCTGCGGTTAACGCTTTGCGCACAAACTCTTCGCTGTTAAAGCCAATTGACGAAAACTTTTGAATATCGTCCAAAAACAACTTATGTACACCAATGACCTTTTCTTGGCCAAAGTCTTCCATTGCCGCCATCGCCATACCCACTTTTTGAACCTGTTTAGGCTCTAAGTGCTTTAAAATTGACGCGGCATCGGCTTCACTTAAACTCAGGAGTAAAATCGCGGTTTTTTCAATACCGCTTAGTGACTCAGGGTCAAAAGCTGCGGCTTTTGCGGGTGCTTTTTCATTTTCATTAGCCATTGTCTTGTAACCAATTCTTAACTACTTGAGTGGAAAGCTCAGGCTCATTGGCCACGAGTGCTCTAATTGCTTTAATCATATCATCATCTTTATGCAAATTAGGAATTTGAATTGATCCATCATCAGCATAACTGTATTCCGCCTCTCTGGTATTGAGCATACCTAAGGTATCTGCAGCGTATTGGTCTTCAATTTCAGCTAATTCATGCCCTGGGCGTGTTTCTGGCGGCATTTCGGTGCCTTGCGGATTTGTGAGCTTTTTAAGCATTGGACGAACCACGGCTAAAAACAACACTAAAATTAATAATGCGCCTAACACCAATCTAATGGCACGCCAAAACCAAGGTTGCTCCCACATGTCTGGCTCAGGTAACTCTTCAATCAACTGATCCATAAACGGCACGGTGACCACTTCAAGCGCATCGCCACGTTGAGTGCTAAAGCCCACAGCCCCCTCAAGTAAACGGCGAATGTTGGTTAACTCTTCTTCAGTACGAGGCACACGAGACACCTGGCCATTTTCATCTACTTGTCCGGGTTTAAAGTCAATGGCTACCGACACGCTCACTCGGCGCACCACACCTATTTGCTGGCGAGTATGGCTAATGGTGGTATCAAGTTCATAATTACGGGTCGCCTCTTTAGACATATCGCCAGAGGTTGTTGAAGTACTGCCCGCCTCGCCTGCAACTTGCGGAATGTTAGACTCCATTGGCGGTTGATTACTTAACGCCCCAGGAATGCCACCAGCACTTTGACCTGTTGAGTTACGTTCAATGGTCATTTCGCTGCGAATAGCGGGTAAATCAGGTGAAAAACGCTTAGCGGTTTGCTCAATCGCGGTAAAATCCATATTCACATCCACTTGCGAAGTGAAGTTTTCAGGCCCGAGAATGGGCATTAATATGGATTCGATTTTTCTGCGGTACTCAGCTTCTTTTTGTTGTACCAGCTCAGACTCGCGGCGTGCTCTAGCAGACGTACCATCCTGACTGCCCGAATTTAGTAAGCGGCCATTTGAATCCGTCACTGTCACGCGAGACGGCTCAAGCCCAGGCACTGCAGAGCCGACGATATCAACAATAGAATCAATTTCTTCTTGGCCTAATCCACCACGGCGAACACTCACAACCACAGTAGCGCTAGCCTTTGAGGCATTGCGAGCAAACACGTTTTCTTTAGGTAGGGCTAAAATCACTTTGGCGCGGCTAATACTTTTTAACTCTTCTATGGCGCGCGCAAGGTTTAATTCTTGGCTGTGTTTTAAGCGGGCCTGCTCCATGCGCTGACTGACGCCAAAGCCACTGTCTTGGCTTAAGTAGTCATTCGCTTGGGTAGTGCTTTCAATACCCGCACGACTTAATAACAATTTTACATCTTGGTATTTATCTTCTGGTACCTTAACCACATCAACATTAATTTGATAATCAATTTGGTTTTTATCAAGTACATCAAGTACCTGGATCATTTCTGCCGTGTCCATTTTACCCAAAGGACGATATTCAGGCTCTTGCGCCCACATCATCACAAATACCGCTAACGCAAGACACACTGCCAACGCCAAAATCATGATCACCTGGCGCATCATGTCAGCCCCGCCAACACCGCCCATTAACCCAGACTTATTCTCTTGTTGGACACCGGCGTCAACTGTTGAATCTGAACCTACCATTATGTCTGTGCTCACAATATGTACCTGCTATCTGTCTGATGTGATTAATTACCTAGCGCTTAAAACCGACAGCGGCTAAACAGGCATACTCATGATTTCTTTATAGGCATCAACTAACTTGTTACGCACTTGCACCGTGGCTTCAAATGCCACACCGGCTTTTTCACGGGCAATGACCGTGTCAGACAAACTGACCGTGGTGTCACCCATGTCTAATCGTGATGCTAAATTTGATGATGTTTGTTGAAGTCCGTTCACGCTACCCACAGCCTGAGATAACAACTGGCTAAAATCAGCCCCTGTGGTGTTATTCACTTGCTGGGTTAAGTTAGGAGCAATAGACGAGCCAATAGAAGGCGCTATTTCGCCACGAAGCGATTGCATTTCTTGTAATAGTGGATTTGCGCTAATCTGCATGATGTCACTCCCGTTTGTCGATTTTTTGACGACTTCAATAATCTTATAAGGAGTTAAAGCAATATAGATGCCAAGATTTAAAACGAAAGGCGTAACATCGAACAAAAACAACTTATCTACGTGTGCGCAGATAAGTCAAATACGATTAAAGTTAAATAAATCAAATATTTAATTTTTTAAAAAACAAAGTTAAGCCGGTAATTGAATCCCCATATCACGCATTTTTGCCATTTTATAACGCAAAGTTCGCGCACTAATGCCTAATTTTTCAGCGACCATTTTCCGACTCCCCTGACATTGATTCAGGGTTTCTAAAATAATCACGTGCTCTTGGGCTTTCAATTCATCGCCTAGGGCTTCAACATCATGGGGTTTGTCATTATCCAGTTGTTCGGCAGGCATTAAACTGACATCAGCAGAATCAATAATAATATCATTCACCCCAATCTCATCATTAACGCGTAAAATCAATGCCCGCTGAATCACATTATCAAGTTCGCGGACATTACCTGGCCAACGATGGGTTAACAAACGTCGGGTAGCGGCATCGTCAAGCTTTGGCACTGACGTCATATTTAATGCTTTAGCATGCTTAGCCAGTAAATGACGCGCTAACGGTAAAATATCTGCTGGACGTTGATGCAGTGCTGGCCACGTTAACGGAAACACGTTAATGCGGTAGTATAAATCTTCTCTAAACTCGCCAGACGTTGCCATGGCTTTAAGATCGCGGTTTGAGGTGGCAAGCACCCGCACATCTAACTTAATGGTTTTACGACCACCTAAACGCTCTACTTCACGCTCTTGCAATACACGCAATAACTTGGCTTGTAAGCCCAGCTCCATTTCAGATATTTCGTCTAATAATAGCGTGCCGCCTTGGGCTTGCTCGAATTTACCCGGGCATGCCTGATACGCCCCAGTAAATGCGCCTTTTTCGTAACCAAAGAGTGTTGCTTCAAGCATGTTTTCTGGAATGGCGGCGCAGTTAATCGCAATAAACGGCTGACCATTACGTTGGCTGTGTTGATGAATATAACGTGCTAGCACTTCTTTGCCCGAGCCGCTTGGACCCATGATCATCACCGAGGCGTCAGACACTGCAACACGCTGAGCCAGAGCCAGTAACGCTAAACTCTTGTCATCGGCAACCACAGGATTATCGTGGTTTTGCTTTAAAGGTAAATAACGAGACACTTGGTTTAGCAACACTTCAGGCGCAAAGGGTTTAGCGAGGTAATCAACCGCGCCTAACTTCATGGCACTTACGGCACTATTAATTGTGGCATAAGCTGTCATTAACAGTACCGGCACTTTGGGTTGATGTTGCTGCATGTAACTTAACAACCCCATGCCACCAATGCCGTCCATTTGCACGTCACTGATCACCATATCAAATTGATTGGCTTTTAAGGCGACAATAGCGTCTTCTGCACTACTCACGTCAACACAGTCATAATGTGCTAATAATAAAGTGTCTAACAGTGCTTCACGTAAATCAGCATCATCTTCAACAAGTAATATATGTGCTTCAGCCATGTGCCACCTCCTGATGCTGTGCTTGTTTAGCGTGCGGAAAAATCAATCGAATATGGCAACCCATGCCGGGTTTGCACGACAATTGAATTTGTCCGCCATGGTTACGAACCACAGACTGTACCACGGCTAACCCAAGGCCAGTGCCCTGGCTTTTAGTGGTATAAAATGGCTCTAACACTTGTTTTTGCATGGCAGGGTCAAGGCCTTTACCATTGTCGATTACATCTAATAATAGACCTTCTGCGGTTTCACTGGCAGAGACTTTAATTTTAGTCGCGCCCGCTTCAATGCTGTTCATCACCAAATTATTCACCGCCGAACTTAACGCATTAGCGTTAGCAAGCATGGTCGAATGCGAAGTGTTTTCAGCTTGTAACTGGCAGTGTTTTTTATCTGCTATTGGCTCACAGTTTGCCATTACCTGGGTAATAATGTCATCGAGGGTAACCGACTCAGCCATGCTATCTTGACGACCTTTAGCCATAAGCAACATGTCATTAACTTGACGCTCTAACTCATTTAAACGGTCCACCAATTTTGATTGAAATTTAGTGCGCGCCGTATCAGTTAACTTGGGGCTAGCAAGATTGGAGGCATATAACAGCGCCGCAGACAATGGCGTACGCACTTGATGTGCCAACGTTGCCACCATTTTACCGAGTGAAGATAAGCGCTGTAAATGCGATAAATTCTTTTGTAATAAACGGGTTTCAGTTAAATCTGTCAGTACAATTAATTGTCCAGGCTCGGGCGCTAATGGCGTAATGGCCAGTTTTACTCTGCGGCCATTTTTAAGCGACACTTCATGTCCATCATCATCTTGCGGCGCAAATGCGCGGTGAATAATGTCAAACCAGCGCGCCCCTTGTAATGGGCGACCTAATAACTCTGTCGCGACAGGATTGGCTAGGGTAACCACGCCATCACCATCGATAATCACTACGCCTGATGGCATAGCCTGAAGAATATGCGCCATTTGATTCGACATATTGGCAGCCTTACTTGAATAAGCACTTACAACCGGCGCAAATACCGGTGCTTTCGCATGCGCAATACTTTGACGGATTGCATTGTCACTTGGCCGATAATCAGACTGTGACGCTGCATAAGGTGTGGTGGTAAACGATGCTGTCATCGGCAACTCAACCTCCGCGACACGCGGATTTGATAACACTCGAGCTGAATACATGGCCACTCCGTCAAAAGAATTACATTTAATCACCTTAATGCATTTAGTGTGCCAAGGCGAGAATAGGAGGGCTAAGATTTGGGTGCTAGGTTATCGGTCTAAGAAATGGGAGCTAAAATCAACGTCAACAGAAACACCTGGCTCTCTCCCGGTAACTCTTATAAAGCTGGGATCTAAGCACTCGAGAATGACCTGCGCGGGTAGTGCGCATCGAGGGTTTAGGTATACAGTCCACAGTCTGCCGTCTAAGCTCTAAAAACGAAAAAACACATCCGTAGATGTGTTTTTAGATTAATCGCTAATAACCAATCAAAGCAATCACAAGCTAATGGTTATTCTTTGCTCATGCCGTATTTACGCATTTTTTCAACTAAGGTGGTACGGCGAATCCCGAGCATTTCAGCGGCGCGGGCGACGACATTATCTTGTTGCTCTAATGCTTGGCGGATCATGTCGATTTCGAGCTCGGCCAGTAAATCTTTTAGGTTAACCCCTTCTGGCGGTAACTCACTCGGAAAACGCGTTTCAGGTAACTCAACCGGTTCATCATCACTGAATATCGACGCCAGAGCATCACGTTCAAGTTGCTCTTCGCTAATTTCAACGCAATACTCGGGAACATCAATGTAACGGTATTTATGCGGTAAATCGTTTACATCAACGAGTCCACCTGGGTATAAAATCGTTAAACGCTCAACCAAGTTAGATAATTCACGCACGTTACCCGACCAGTTATGCTCTTTTAATGATTCAATGGCGCGCTGGGTAAAGCGTACCTTGCCACGGCCTTCATTAAAGACTCGGTTCACTAACTCGTGCAACAACAGAGGCACATCATCTCGGCGCTCGCTCAAGGCCGGCATTTCGATTGGAAACACATTGAGGCGATAGTATAAATCTTCACGGAAATCATTTTCAGTGATCATTGACTCTAAATCACGGTGAGTCGCCGCCACAATACGCACATCGGTAGGAATAGTTTTACTGCCGCCAACACGCTCAAATACACGTTCTTGCAATACACGCAGCAACTTTACTTGCATTTGCAGCGGCATATCGCCAATTTCGTCTAAAAACAGTGTACCGCCTTCGGCTAGTTCAAAACGGCCTTTACGGGCAGATATCGCCCCAGTAAACGAGCCCTTTTCATGGCCAAATAATTCGCTTTCAAGCAGTTCTGGCGGAATAGCACCACAGTTAACCGGAATAAACGGTCCATCTCGGCGCTCAGATAAATAATGAATATTACGCGCAACCACTTCTTTACCGGTACCAGACTGGCCTAATACCAGTACGGTAGCGTCAGAACCAGACACCTGATTAATTAAATGCCTTACGTTAGCAATACCTTCACTGCGGCCAACTAAACTGCGAAATAATTTGGTTTGGTTGCCACTGGTTAAGGTGTGTTCGCGTTTGGCTTGGCCAAAGACCTGACAAAAATGCAGTAGTTCGGTTAATTGTGGATAATTGAATGGCTCTTCTATTTGCCCAAGAATATTAGATAATTGCAGCGTTGTGTCGCCCAATATTAACAGAGGTTGCCAGGGTGCAATAGAAGCGATATTTTTAATGCTGTCGGCTGTTATGCCTTCATCAACGATAACCACGGCACGAAACCTCGATTGTTCAATCAAGGTCAATAAAGATTCATTAGAGACGACTTCGCACTGCTCACCTAAGAATTCGAAAATGCAGCACAAACGAGTCACGCGCTCTGATGGGGTACCGACAATTAAGATTCTTTGTTCTATTTGCATCATTCAGAAGGCCAAAAGCTCTTGTTATAGGTTTTTATCCGGGATAATTATGCCGCAAACAGCCACATAAACCAAAGTACATTGTATCAAAAATAGTAGCAAAAAAAGTCGCCAAAAAACTGACAACATTGACAATATTCTATCATTATTACTAACTCGGCTCGTTAATCTGCCATTTTAGCAGCAAGAAAAATGAGTTTACTCATAAATATTGTATTATCAGCGTGGCATAAGCAAGCAACAGTTACATATTATCTACATCAAGCCACATTTTTTATGGAAACGCTGTTTTTTCAGTCAAAAAATTGCCCATTTAACCAGTGATAACAGAATTATAATCAGTTCAGGCAAGCCAAAACCATTCACAAACGCCACAAAGCAAAAAAGACGCAAAGCGCCTTTTTTAGTTTAAATACAGTATGCTGTAACGTTTAGCTTGCCTCAGAGGTCAAGTGATGTTGATCTTGTGGAATCGCATCCCAACCTTCTTTGAGTGTTCTCAACACACTAACAGCATCATCAATAGCTTGAACATCATTATTCAAATTCGCCTCGGTGGCCTTCATAATGATAAAATCATATAACTGACTCAAATTACCAGCAATCTCTCCGCCAGCGTCCATGTTCAAACTATTATTTAATCCATTTACAATCCCAATTGCTTTACCAATAAAAACGCCTTTATCCGACATGTTTTTATTTTCAATAGCATAGCGGCTTTGAGCGAGTCTCTCTAGACCACCAGCAAACATCATCTGAACAATACGATGCGGTGATGCTACTGAAATTTCGCTATCAAGTGACACCTTGCGATATGATTTTAAAGAACTTCTCATAATAACCTACCTATTTGCATCAATATTCTGGTATACCTTAACTTGTCTTTGATGAGTGCGTTTCAAATTCAATAAATTTTGTCTATGTGACATAATTTTAGATGCCCTACTACTAAAGCTTTCTGTTAATTTCAGTTGCCGAGATAAAGATGGGGCAAATGTGTCATCTACAGCATCATTTATAATTGAATCGATACTTATTTGACGCTCTCTAATGTTTTCTAGCAATAATAATACCAACTTATCAGATTCATCATTTTCAGCCGCAGTTTGTTCTATCTGATTCAATAAGTCTTCAATTTTGGCATTGGTAGCTTCAAGGTTATTATCCAAAAGACAGCTCCTTTTATGAACTTATGACACCAGGTAGCGATGCTAAACTACTGGTCAAACTACTCCCTTGAGAGTTTAATTCAGAAACAATAAGATCCATTGCATTAAATTGTTTAAGTAAACGAGCTTCTAATTGTTCCATTTTTAAAGTAAAAGCTTCTCTTTGATCGGTTATTCTACTTTTTTCTGAGGTATAAGTATTATTTCGACTATCAATAGTACCACCGGTTTTAGTGTAGCTTTGGACTAAATCATCAAATTTATACGCAAGGCCGGTATCAGCCGTTGAAAAGACGCCCTCAATCAATGACATATTATTGGTAATAGCATCTGTTAGTTTAGTATCATCAATAGACAATTTTCCGTCTCGGTCAGTTGAAATACCTAATTCATATAATGCAGACTCAACACCATCAACACTAACACGTTCACTCACCATTTTTCTGAGTTGGGATTCCAATGAACGAATCATAGAATCACCTTGTAATGCTGCAGCGGTACCTTCATCAACATCAAAAGAAGACAAAGTAGCCATTTTAGTAATTAGAGAATTATATGAGCTAACAAAATTTTCTATGTTAGTTTTTACCGAGTCGGTATCTTGAGCAATTGTCAGTGTTGAACTAGTGCCTAATTCAGCTTTTGTTAAAGATAATGTCACGCCTGTAATAGCATCATCAATAGTATTACTTTGTGAGGTTAACTTTTGCCCATCAACATATATAATTGAGTCTTGCGCATCTTGTAAGGACTCTAGATTCGTTCCAGAGAACATATCAGATAAACCAGTACCCGTTGTATCTGTAGCTGTCACAGTGATTTGATTATCTGTACCGGTTTCAGTCGAGGTAAAAACTAATCGGCTACCTGCGTCACTTTTAATCACCGTAGCCGTTACACCGGAATTATCTGAAGCATTATTTATTTTAGATGCTATGGCGGCAAGGTTATCAGTATCAGTAATAGCGACAGAGAAACTTTCACCATTAACAGAAAAATCTAGACTTCCCTCACCGACACCTGCTGTGGCATCACTAACCGTTGCTCCAGCAAGCTTTTGTGACTGGGCTAGTTGCTCAACCATGATTGAGTAGCTACCAGGTTGGGAATATTGATCTGCTGTAGCAGTAAAAAAATCACTGTTTCCTGTGGATACAGTGCGAATATTCAAAAACTCACCGCTTTGCAGCTTTTCAGCAGCATCTTGGAATGTAGATAAAGCGCTTTTAAGTGTACCAATAGCTGACACTTTAGCACTAATCGCTGTTTCTCTTTCAGTAAATAGTGCTTCTTTTGGTGTTTTTTCAGCGTCAACAAGTACACTGACGATACTTGAAACATCAAGACCTGAACCAATACCCGTTGCTGTTAACGCCATAAAAACCTCTCGTTATGCCTATTATTTACTGAAAAACCAACCTAACCAACTAGCATAATTAACCAAAGCATAAATTAAGCCAACTTTACTTTTAGTGCCATTAAAGGAGATTACACTTCAATTTTCATCAATACACCTGACACTTCACTAATTTTTTGTGCTAATTGTAATGCTTCTTCACTTGGGATTTGCCTGATGATGTCACCTGACTCTATATCTTGTACCTTAATGACTCGTTTCCCTGAATCATCATCCACAGAAAACTTTAACCCTTTCTGCATCATTGCTACCATATCAGTTAAATCTGTAGCAACTTGCTGTAATTGCTCCTCATCAGGTTCTGTTTCAGTCACTTGAGTTGTAACTTCTGATTGATTTACAGGTTTATCCAATGATGATACATCAAGTTTTTTTTGTTCTAAAATCGACTGGTTAAAAGCTGATGGTACAGCAGAATCTAATCTACTAACATCAGAGCTACTGGCAAATTGTGCGGTATTATTGATTTCCATCATGCACCTCAGTATAACCTAAAAAATGTAGCTTCCTGGAAGCATTTTAACAACAAAGGGAGACCCTACTTGGATCTCCCTAAAGCTATGGAACTTAAAGCTGGTTGACTACAGTAGCGATAGAGCGATCTGAGGTAGTTGGTTAGCCTGAGCTAACATAGCAGAACCCGTTTGTTGTAACACTTGGTTTTTAGTCATTGTCGATGTTTCTTTAGCAAAATCGACATCAACAATACGGCTCTTAGCATCGGCAACGTTTGCTTGAGTGTTAGCACTGTTACTAATGTTATAAGCTAAGCGGTTTTGTTTCGCACCCAAGTCAGCTCTTTGACTATCAATTGTTGCAATTGCATCATCAATAGCACTTAGCGCAGATGCCCTGTTAGCTGATGTAGCATTATTAAGTGCATTTACTGATAAGGATGTTGCATCGCTTGTCGCTACATCAATACTGATATTCTCACCATCTTGATGACCTACTTGGAAGTTTTTACCTCCAGAGAATGTTCCGTCGAGTAACTTGGTATCACCGAACGCAGTATTGTTGCCAATTTCTGTAATTTCTAATGCTAACTCATCCATCTCAGCTTTTAACGCAGCTAAATCTTCTGTGCTGTTTGCACCGTTAGCTGATTGCACGGTCAAATCACGCATACGTTGCAACATATTGGTTTGTTCTTGCATTGCCCCTTCTGCAATTTGCGCAATTGAGATAGCGTCGTTAGCATTACGCATGCCCACTTCTAAACCATTGACCTGAGAGTTTAAGCGGTTAGAAATAGCCAGACCTGCAGCATCGTCTTTCGCACTGTTAATACGTAAACCTGACGACAAACGTTCCATAGAAGTGGCAAGCGCATTGCTTGACGAGTTTAGGTTTTTCTGTGCTTTCATTGAAGTCACGTTAGTATTTACTGTAATAGCCATGATTGCTTCCTCATATTGTTTCTGACTTGAGATTGCCTGTTTGCTTTATGTCAAGTCAGACAGGTCTTGCTCGTTACAATATATTTAACGGCACAAATGTTTTTATCTTTAGCTTTTTTTTTACTTTTTTATCAACCAATAAAAAAGTAGCTTAAAGAGATACTTGTTAATAGCATTTGCAAAGCAGTGGCAAGATAACGTAATCAATTAAATGGGATGACAAGAAAAAAAACATGACAAGCCCAGTTACTTACCACCAACTCTAAGTAACTGGGCAGACTGATGGTTTATCTACTAATTTACCCAAGTAATGATAAAGCAACTTGTGGTAGTTGGTTAGCTTGCGCTAACATTGAAGACCCTGTTTGCTGTAACACTTGATTCTTGGTCATTGTTGCAGTTTCTTTGGCAAAGTCCACATCCACAATACGACTTTTCGCATCGGCAACGTTAGCTTGAGTATTTGCGCTATTACTAATGTTGTATGCAAGACGATTTTGCTTCGCACCTAAGTCAGCTCTTTGGCTATCAATCGATTGGATTGCGGCATCAATAGCGGTTAGCGCAGATGCTCTGTTTGCTGATGTAGCATTATCAAGATTATTCACCGATAAAGATGTAGCATTACTAGTTTCAACAATTATAGTGATATTTTCACCATCTTGATGACCTACTTGAAAAGCTTTACCTGTAGAGAAATTGCCAGAAAGTAATTTAGTGTCACCAAATGCAGTAGTATCACCAATACTCTGTATTTCCTCAGCCAACTGATCCATTTCAGCTTTCAACGCTGCTAAATCTTCTGTGCTGTTCGCACCGTTTGCCGATTGTATGGTTAAATCACGCATACGTTGTAACATATTAGTCTGCTCTTGCATCGCACCTTCAGCTATTTGCGCAATTGAAATAGCATCATTGGCGTTACGCATACCCACTTCTAACCCACCAACTTGAGAATTTAGTCGGTTAGAAATAGCCAAACCTGCTGCATCATCTTTGGCGCTGTTAATGCGTAAACCACTCGATAAACGCTCCATAGATGTTGATAACGCTTGGCTCGATGTATTTAAGTTCTTTTGCGCTTTCATTGATGTTACGTTGGTATTTACTGTAATAGCCATAAGTCATTCCTCATTCCTAGTTTTGTTGCCAAGACTGTGGAGCTTGGCTAAATTTTACAATTTAACGTGATTGCTTATTGTTAGATGTAATCAAACAATGAAAGCGAACCTACCGTACTAAACACACTCGATATTGCATTAAGTGCGAGTTGTTGCTTCTCAAACTCAGTAATGGCTTCGGCCAAGTCGAGATCTTCGAGCATAGAAAGTGCACTGCTATTAATAATCTTTTCTTCTGAATGGTTTGACGAGATACTCTCTAAACCTTTCAAATTATTACCTGCGATACTTCTTGCCGTACTGACTTGATTTTGACCACTGCCTATATCATTCAATAGTTGTGCCAATTGTGATTTACTTTGAGGTGTTGTTGTCGCATCAGGGCTTTCTAAGAAAGCTATCGCTTGATTAAAAGCATCAAAAATACTTACAGTCTCTTTAGGCTCAATCGTAAAAGAGTCGCCAGCTGCCGGTGTTCCCGTTAATTTCACTTCAATGCCATTGAAAGATACCGCGCTTGTTGCGTCAAAATTAGTCATAGTTGTTGCAACAGTCCCTGCAGAATTGACCACCTGCAGATCAACTCCAGCGCCATTATCAATAAAATTAAATGTATATGTATCAGCAATATGGGTTGTTTCATCGATGATTTTTACACTCAACAAATTGAACTCACCTTGCTGAGAAGACAAATAATTGACACCGTAATCACCAAGTGGGTTTGCAGCATTCATGAATGCAGTATCACCTGGAATATTTGTCGTCATTGCAATGCCAGATGCAACCACACTTTTTCTGATACCTGAATCACCGCTATAAACAATTTCACCACTAGTATCAAAAGCAAATGGCTGATTATTCGTTTTAGTACCCGAAAATATATAATTGCCAGATTCATCTTTACTATTTGCAATAGAAAGCAGCTCTTCTAAGCTTTGTTTCATTTCATCGGCAATCATTTGCCGCTCATTTGAACTAAGGCTGCCGTTAGCACCACGCAATAACTGTTCACGCATTGAGTCCATCAAAGACTCTGTGCTACCAATTTTAGTCTCTGTTAGGCCTAGACGATTTGTCGCGTAATCAATATTCTTTTCATATTGATCAACCAAGGTATTCTTTTGCTTGAGATTATCGATAGCAATCGCCGCTACAGGGTCATCACCTGCGGTTTCGACTCTTTTGCCGCTCGAAATCTGCCCCATGATGCTATTAGTGGCTGATTGCTTTTCTAAAATGCTGTTAGTGCTTTGCTGAAACATTTGTCCGGTAGAAATTCTCATGGCTTATCTCCTAGCGAACCGAGCTTAATAAGGTGTCAAAAATGGTTTGCGCAGTAGACATAATGCGCGCGGCGGCTTGGTAAGATTGTTGAAAGCGCAATAAATTGGCGGCTTCTTCGTCTAGGTTAACGCCAGATTCGCTTTGCACCCGGTCATAAGCTTGCTGATAAATGGCTTCTGCCGAGCTTAAACTCACTTCTGCGGCTTTGGTTTGGCTACCAATGTCTAATTTGGTGTTTTCAAATACGCTAGTTAAGGTGCCGGTGCCGTTGTTCATTAATTTGACGTCCGACAATTTGGCCATGGCGACGGCATTGCTGTTGCTGCCTTCGGCAAACGTTAAGTCGAACGTAAAGCTGTCAGCGGTTGCGGTGGTACTTGATGTAATATCAAAGTCCATACCAAAGGCATTAATGTTGTTATTAGTAATAGTGCCTGTGCCTAATGAAGTGCCTGCACTATTGAATGCCTCATAAGTATTGGCAGCAGTATTTAGCTCAAAGGTGATTGATGAGCCAACGCCTTGAAAACCTGTCGCGCTTGAGTCCATGCTGTTTAAGCTAACTGAAGTATTACCTGAATTTGTTGTGGCGGCGGTTAAGGTTGGCCCTGCGGCGGCAATGCCTTTAGGGTCGGTCATGACGACACTGATACCCGCTGCGGCGCCGGCGGTTGGGCGAATTTCGAATCTATCGCCAGCATTCATCGCACCACTGGCAATATTGATGGTGAAGCCTTCGTCACTTACAAGCTGACTGCCGGTTTGGGTTAGCGTTGTCACACTGCCCGTTTGGGTATCTGTTAATTCAAAATCGCCTGCGGTGGTATAACTTAGCTCGTAACTGCTACCAGACAAGGCGCCGACATCGTCAATATTGACCGACATCACCGCAGTACCGGTATTGCTGGAGAACTCCCCAACGCGGCCTGCTGCCATTAGCGGATTGTTGATATCTCGAAAAATATCACTGCCAACATTACCGTTTAAATCAAAACCGCTAGATTGCATTTGGTTAAAGGTGTCGGCGACACCTAAGGCCAATTGGCCCAGTTCATTGCTGGCAGGGATTAAAGTGTCGTCGCGATAAGCAAACAAGGCACCTAGCTGCCCGCCTAATTTACTGGGGTCGACATCTAATGTTTTGTTAGTAATAGAGGCGGTAATTTTAGGCTCGTTAGGGTATGGGTCGCCGGCACTCACGCCCATGCTCATTGCCACTTCGCCCGACACCAACATGACAGACCCGCCTAACATGATCGACTTAGCGCCTGTATCTAACGGGATCACGTTAACTTGCGCGTATTCGCTCAGCTCTAATATCAGTGCGTCTTGTTTGTCTAAAATTTGGTTATTGTCGCCTTGATCTTTCATCAACTCTAAATTGATGTTAGCCAGCTCTTTGCTGATTTCGTTAACGCGAGTGGTCACCGACTCTATTTGGCTATTGGTTTGTTTTACCTGGTTATCCAGTTGCGACTGCATTTGATTTATGCCAATGGCCATTTGTTCGGCCGCGCCTAAACTGCTGCTACGAATACCTAAGTCGGCAGGCAGGTCGGCTACGCTGTTAAGGCTGGCAAAAAAATCATTGATACCATTAGGCACCATGTTACCCACTTGCGCATAAAGCTGGTCGAGTTCGCTTAATTTTGAATATGAGGTTTCAGCTGCGCCCATACTGGTTTGGCCAATACGTAACTCGCGTGCGGCAAACTCGTTATAAACGCGTTTTACGTCTGACACATATGTACCTGTACCATAGTAGCTGTCGCCAAGACGTTGCGACTCTAACGTGGCCTGAGTTGCCGTTTGGCGGTTATAACCTTCGGTATTGGCATTGGCGATGTTATTACTGGTTACCCCAAGTTGAGACTGGGATGCCGCGACACCGGTACGTGCGATACTAAGTAGATCAATCGCCATTATTTAGTCTCCAGAGGTAATACAGATTTAAGGCCTTCTTTTACCGACTTCATCACGTTAATCACCTTATTGGCATATTGTGGGTCGGTGGCATAGCCCGCTTTTTGCAATGCCCGAATAAATTGAGTCGGCTCGCTGGCCACTTTACGTGCATCTTCGTATCGGTCACCTTGGCCAATAAATGACACAAAGTCGCTAAAGCTTTGTTCAAGGTTGTCGTACATTCTGAAATCTGCTTTTTGTTGCACAGGAATGCCTTTTTCAAATTCCAGGGTGTTCACCGAGGTTTTTTCACCTTGCCAACGTTTATCTGCTTTGATGTTAAATAAATTGTGGCTCATGGTGCCGTCGTTACGGCGAATCACTTTTTGACCCCAACCGGTTTCGAGGGCCGATTGAGCAATTAATACTTCAGCTGAGGTGCCTAATGTTTTGGCGGCTTTTTCAGCATGTGGGTATAAGGTTGAAATAAAGTGTTGTGGGCTGGTAAATTCGCTTACCGCAACCCCTTTCGCTTTTAATTTGTTGGTTTCTTGCGGCAAATCATTGCCAGCGTTTACCGCCGAAATCGCCGGTATTGTGGCCTGTGTATTGGCAAACGATTGGCTCGCGAGCTGCTCACCGCGCAATACACTGGCAAGCTGTTGTGGCATTGCCGCTTCTAGTTGAGCGTCGTCAATGGCATGGTGCGATGTTGCCACGTGTTGATTTGACGCAATGCTGGCTAATGTGTTTTGGTCTAGCTCACTTGGTTGCGCCACAAACATGCTTGGATTGACTTTGTTGTCGCTGTCGCCACGCAGTACAGAGGCAGGAGTAACTGGGCTGTTTTCGGGGTCTAGTTGTTGCACCATTAGCTCTGCTAGCCCCAACATGCCTTTGTTTGAGAGATCTACCGACATTTGCTGGTCGCGCATTTGCTCAAAAAACTCTGTGGTTTGGCTGTTCATCGGATTGTCTGACTTAAACGCGGCATTGGCATCTCGCATGCTTTTCATCAGCATTTGAATAAAAATACCTTCAAATTGCTTTGCCGCTTCTTTAAGTGCCCCCTTCTCGTCTTTCTGGGCTTGGACACGAAGTGAATCTAGTCCTCCTAGATCCAGAAAGTTCGATGAATTTGACAACTTTTCCATAGTCATACCGACAATTTTTAGATGATGATAAGTTCACCATGCAAAGCGCCTGCCATTTTTAATGCTTCGAGTATGGCAAGTACATCAGATGGTGCGGCGCCCACTAAATTGACGGCTCTGACAAGCTCATCAAGGCTGGTGCCTGGATTAAACATAAACATACGACGGTCTTTTTCTGACACATCGATAGTGCTGTTGGTGGTCACTACAGTATCGCCACCGGCTAACGCATTAGGCTGTGACACTTGGGTAGCCTCAGCGATGGTGACCGTTAAGCCGCCATGGGTCACCGCAGCGGGTAATAATTTAACGTGCTGCCCCACTACTATGGTGCCGGTACGTGAGTTAACAATGACTTTGGCTGACTCATCAGCAGGCTCAACCTCAATGTTTTCAAGGGTTGATAAAAACGACACCCGTTGTGATGCATCACGCGGCGCACTCACTTGGATTGAAGTTGCATCAATGGCGCGGGCCATTTCTGGGCCGAGTAAATCATTAATGGCATCGGCCATGCGTTTTGCAGTTGAAAAGTCTGAGCGACGTAAATTAAATGTCAGGTAATCTCCGCTTGAAAATGGGCTAGCCACACTGCGCTCAACAATTGCGCCACTGGGGATACGGCCTACCGTTGGGGTATTTTGAATCACTTGTGAACCATCTAAACCTTCGGCGCTAAAACCACTCACGATAAGGCTGCCTTGAGCAATAGCGTATACGTTGCCATCAACCCCTTTTAGGAAGGTTTGAATCAGCGTACCGCCACGTAAACTTTTGGCTTCGCCTAAACTCGACACGGTAACGTCAAGGTTTTGACCCGGTTTAATAAACGCTGGCATGTCGGCGTGTACAGCAACTACGGCAACGTTTTTTGAGTTGGGTCTAACTGAGTCAGGCAAGTTAATGCCAAAGTTTTTAAGCATGGTGCGAAAGGTTTGCTCGGTATAACGGGTTTTTTCACCCGTGCCAGGTAAGCCCACCACCAAACCATAGCCAATCAACTGATTGCTTCTTACGCCTTGAATATTAGCAATGTCTTTAATCCGTTCAGCGTGAACGGGGGCGCTAAGGATTAACAATGAGGTCATAAGCGACATCAACAATTTGGTTTTCATGTCTTACTCCTTAAAAAGGCCACCAGTCGCTCATGAAAAACGAATTCAACCAACCCACTTTTTGTGAGTCTGCAAATGAACCGGTGCCACTGTATTGAATACGGGCATTGGCCACTCGGGTTGAATCGATGGTGTTGTCTGGGTTGATGTCTTGGCTGCGAACAATGCCAGTAACGCGAATAAACTCATCACCGTTGTTAATTGATATCCACTTTTCACCGCGAATAACGAGGTTGCCATTGCTTAACACCTGCATGACGTTGGCCGAAATGCTGCCGTCTAAACTGTTAGATTGATCAGCGTCGGCTTCGCGGGTGGTGTTGATGCTATCGGAATAGCCTAAATCAAGTGGAATACCATTAATGGTGACGTTTTTACCGCCGGCATAAACGGGTTCGACATTAAGGTCACTGCCTTTAGAGATTTCATTATTTGCGCTTTTTTTCGCTTGAGTAGACTCTTTTAACGTAACAGTAATGATATCGCCAACGCGATGAGCACGAATGTCGGAGTACAAGCTCGATGCTTGAGTATCAAGAAAAATAGATCCCGAAGCGGCAACTTGCGTCGGCGGCGTATCAGGGTAAACCGGCGCATAGTATGGGTCATCAGCAATCGGCTTTTTTTGTGTAGAGCTGCAGCCAACCAATAAAATCATCGACGCTAACGTAATATATTTAATCATGATAACTCCTTAGAGGTTCTGATTAACGTAAGACAGCATTTGGTCAACCGCTGAAATCACTTTTGAGTTCATCTCGTAAATACGTTGACCTTGAATCAAATTGACTAGCTCTTCTGTCACGTTAACGTTAGAGGTTTCTAGCGCCCCTTGACGAATAGCGCCTAAACCATCTTGTGAGGCAGTACCTTGAATAGGCGTACCACTGGCACCGGTTTCGGTGTAAAGGTTTTGCCCTAATGGGTCTAGCCCTGACGGATTGATAAAGTCTGTCATGGTGAGCTGACCAATAACCTGGCTTTCTGCGGTACCCGGGATTTGCACTGACACTTCACCTTCAGCAGACACCGTGATACTGGTTGCATCGTCAGGCACCGTAATGGCTGGCTGCACAACATAACCTGAACCTGGGGTCACAATTTGGCCGGTATCGTCCAAACTAAATTGCCCATTACGGGTGTAAGCTGCGGTGCCGTCTGGCATTTGCACTTCAAAAAAGCCAGAGCCTTCAATCATTAAATCTAATGAATTGTCGGTGGTTAACATGCTGCCCTGGGTAAACATTTTTTGGGTGGCAACCACTTTAGTACCTGCGCCAATGTTTAGGCCATTAGGTAGTTTGGTGTTGTCTGCACTGACACCACCGGCTTGATTGACGGTTTGATACAACAAATCTTCAAACACCGCGCGACTTTTTTTGAATCCTACCGTACTGGCGTTAGCCACGTTGTTAGAAATAACCGAGATGTTGGTTTGTTGGGCATCGACACCGGTTTTACTTATCCATAACGCTGGAATCATAACTATTACTCCTAACTAATTCTCATCAAGGAAGTCGACGCGCGATCAATCTCTTCGGCGTTCTTCATCATTTTGACTTGCATTTCGTATTGACGTTGAATGTCAATCATCGCGACCATTTCATGCACCGAGTTGACGTTACTGCCTTCAACCGCGCCACTTTCTACTTCAACATTAGGGTCATTTGGGGCATTGCCGCCGGCCATGAGACGAAATAAACCGTCTTCACCGCGCATCATTTGATTGTTACCTGGGTTAACCAGTTTGATGCGAGCAACTTCTTCAATCACTTCTGCTGTCGCGCCTTGTGGCCTAACAGAGATAATACCGTTGGCGGCAATTTCGACTTTTTCAATTGGCAACGGTAATACGATTGGCCCTGCATCTCCCATCACGGGGCGATTACTGCTGTTAAGCAACAAACCTGTACTGTCAAATTTTAAACTGCCGGCACGGGTGTAGGCTTCAGAGCCATCTGCCGCTTGAACGGCTAACCAACCATCGCCTTTAACGGCAACATCTAAGTTACGGCCTGTTGTGACAATGGGGCCACTTTCAAAGTTAGTGCCAGGGCTTTCAATCATCGAGAAAACACGACTCGGCAAACCTTCACCAAACGCTTGCATAGCACGAGCTTGCGTCATGTCAGCTTTAAAACCGTCAGTATTGGCGTTGGCAAGGTTGTTAGCACTGACCGCTAAGGCATTCATGCCTTGCTTAGCGCCAGTCATGGCAACATAAAGAAATTTGTCCATTTGCTGCTCCGTCAAACTTTCTACAAAAATAACATATGCAGTGATAAAGCAAGCATCGTGCCAACGAAACTTACTTAGACAGCTCTAAATTTAATATGTTGAATATAAAGGAGTTAAGCTAATAGGAAGATGTGACTAAGAGTCAAAAAAACAGCAGTAGTACGGTAAAAGATGTGAGGTAAACTTAACATGGCAAGGTGTTGCCGATAACGGCAACACCTTGTGTGTTAATCAAACATAGTGAGTAAAGATTAACGGATCTGTAGTACTGTTTGGTTTAGGGTATTGTTCACTTCAAGGGTACGAGAGTTAGCCTGGAAATTACGCTGAGCCGAGATTAAATCTACCAATTCGGTGGTTAAATCTACGTTAGATTGCTCAAGTGCAGATGACTGAATACCACCAAACGTACCGCTATTTGCTTCACCGGCTAATGCTTCGCCTGAATCTAAACTGGCTTTCCATGACGTATTACCCACCTGGGTTAATCCTTGCTCGTTAGCAAAACGCACTAAGGCAACACGGGCTAACGGTACGGTTGAACCATTACTGTAACTGGCGGTGATTAAACCATCTGAACCAATACCCACATTGGTTAAACGGCCCACGGTAATACCGTCCTGGCTTAATGCCGTGACTTCAAATGGCGACGAATATTGAGTTGGGCTATCAAATCTCACTTCAATGGTTTGCGTACCATCGGCGCCCGGATCTAGCACTCCAGCACCCGTAGACCCAAGAGTTATCGTCGTAATAGGGTCAGGATCGCTTCCGGTGTAAGCGCCTACATCATTAAATGTCAACACCGAACCATTCCAAGTCCCCGCACTGGCTGTACCTGTTCCATCAGAAACACCATCGCCGTCAGTATCAGTGTTATATGTTCCGACGCTATCCACACTAACAGGCTCACCGTCTACTGCATAAAATGCCACCCAATTACTCTCACCGGTGAGTGATGCATTAGTTGGCTTAACAAAATAAGTGGTCATGATATGAGACTCACCTAATGAGTCATAAATGGTCACCGAGGTTGAGTTGTTATAGGTATCTGAGTTATCAGGATCAAAGGAAGCTGGATCTAACGCCTCTTCACCCACATTAAGGTTCATTTGCATCTCAACAAGCCCAGTTTTAACTGGACTACCTGCCGTATCAGGAATTTGAATGGGCTGGGTTGTGGTTAAACTCACTGAAGTAGAGTTCCCTTCATCATCGACAGGGAAGCCTTGTAAAAAGTTACCTGCTGCATCAACCATATAGTTGTCTGAATCAACTTTAAATGCACCAGCGCGAGTATAAGATAAATCTTGAGTGCCTACACCCGACGACGTAACAAAAAAGCCACCGCCGCTGATCGCCATATCCAATGAGTTGCTGGTAAATTGTAAACTGCCTTGATGAAATTGCTGCGCAACTTGAGTGGTTGTTACCCCGCCGCCGACAGCCGTTTTGCTGTTAGAAAAAATCGAGTTGGCATACACGTCGGCAAACTCAGCACGTGACTCTTTAAAGCCGACTGTGTTGACGTTAGCAATGTTGTTTGCTGTTGTATTTAAGTCTTTTTGCGCGGCAGAGATACCACTCAGAGCAATGTTAAATGACATAATTCACCTCAAATGTTTAATTCAAAATCTACAGGCTAGTTCAGCACTCAGTAAATATTGTTAAGTTTCAGATACGGCAAGTACGTCAGTTAACTTAATACCGCCGACACCGCGCAAATTCAAAATAGCCCCTGTTGCTGAAGTGCCTAATGACACACTGCTAACATGAGCATAAGTAGATACCGCTAACTCTTGTGCTTCACCGTCCACTTTTCCGCTGGCTTTAATTGAATACAAGCCTTCTTCCACTGGAGAACCATTTTTATCTAAACCGTCCCATGACACATCGATGTTTCCGCCTGCACTGCCGTCGACACTAAAGGTTTTAATCACCTGCCCCGATTGGTCTTCAACACTAACAGTGATTTTATCGATAGCCGATGGGGTACTGATAACACCGTTAATATTTGGGCTTTCAGCTGAAATAGCCCCTGTATCAGATGGAACAAGTACCTTACGCCCCACTAAGCCCGAGGCTTGTAAAGCCTGACTTGAACTCATTACCGTGTTGAGATTTAAAATCTCATCATTAAGATTAGAGATACCATCAACGGTTGAAAACGATGCCATTTGGGCAATCATTTGATCGTTATCGACTGGTTCAAAGGGGTCTTGCATTGATAACTGTTGGCTGAGCAATGCGAAAAAGTCTTCCTGTTTCAGCATTTGATCATTCGCTTCAGGTATCGCACTTTCTTCAGGTAACCTAATCGAATCAAGGAACGAGTTACCCGTTGTTGTCGTTGTGCTTTGTACCGAACTTTTTGTCACCGCACTCGTATTGGTCGTACTACTGGATGCTTGCGGTAAAGACTGACTGTAAGAATTAATTAGGCTCATAGCTGCCTCCTTGAAAAATCAAACTATTTACCCATATTCAATGTTTGTTGCAGCATGGATTTTGTCGCATCTGCTACTTGCACATTCATTTGGTAAGATCGCGAAGCAGAAATCATGTCTGCCATTTCTTCCATTACATTAACGTTTGGCTTGTAAATAAACCCATCACCATCAGCCAGCGGATGGCTTGGCGAATATTCTTTTATTAGAGGTTTGTCGCTTTCAACAATGCCTTTGACTGACACCCCTGGCGATTGATTTTGTTGGCTGTTGGCTTTGGCCATTTCAGCTTCAAACACAGGATGTCGCGCACGGTAAGTTTTATCGACGCTACTCGAAACAGAGTCAGCATTGGCTATGTTACTGGCAGTGGTGTTGAGCCTGACAGATTGCGCTGACATTCCAGAACCAGAAACATTAAAAATATTGTATAAACTCATGATTAATCACCTCGCAATGCTTTACGCATGCCACTAAATTTACTTTCAAGAAAACCCAGTGACATTTGATATTCGAGCGCATTTTGCATAAATGCAGTCTGTTCTTTTTGCGTATCAACGGTATTGCCATCGCCTGTGTCAGCTTGATTTGGCACGCGATATTGCACGTGCTGCTGCGTTAATGACGTTAAATCAAAATGTTTTTCTGTGGTTTGGCTCATGCTTAAGCCTTTTTGCTGAGACGTGGCCGCTTGCATAGCCGATGCAAAGTCTACGTCTCGCGCTTTGTAGTGAGGAGTATTGGCATTGGCGATATTACTTGAAATCACTTCAGCTCTTTGCGCACGCACGCCCAAAGAATATTGGTGAACACCTAATGCATTATCGAAATTAATCGCCATAAAATTGCCTCCGTCAGCTAACTGATAGAATTAAAGCAAGGGTTATGCCAACAATTTAAATATTAGGATAAACGATATTAAAAACGAACATGCCGACGAACGCCGGCATGAGATAAATTATAAACCATTAATTTAGCTAAACTTTTTTCTGGTAATAAATACCTGGGTTACAACGAACCATGTTAAATTCTTCGGTTAAACCGGCAATAGATTCTGACGCACCTAAAAATAAAATCCCTTTTGGATTTAGCGCGGCAGCAAATTGCCGCAAGATTTTTGCTTTTGCCTCTGGAGCAAAGTAAATCAGCACATTACGGCAAAAAATAATGTCGTATTTACCTAATAAGCTATAACTTTCAAGGAGATTGTGTGCTCTAAAATTAACTAAACGCTTTACATTATCTTTCACTTTCATGTTGCCTGACGGTAAAGCATCAAAAAACTGACGCTTTCGCTCATCAGACAAACCACGTGCTAACGCTAAACTGTCGTACTCAGCATTTTTACAGCGCTCAAGCATTGATGGTGATAAGTCCGTAGCTTGAATTGATGCACCGCCACTTAATGCGCCAGGTTTACGTTGTTGATACTCTAAAACCGTCATTGCCAACGAGTAGGGCTCTTGACCCGATGAGCAGGCAGCAGACCAAATTTTTAATGGTCGCCCGAGCTTGCTGTATTCAGGTAATAGTGTGTTGTGTAATAACTCAAAAGGATAACGGTCACGAAACCATAATGTTTCATTAGTGGTCATCGCATCAATAACTTCAGCACGTAACTGACGTTCAGTCGGTTTCATCGACTTTTTAACCACCTCTGATAATGACGGTAAATTATGTTTACCCATCAAAGGAGCCAAACGGCTACGCACTAAATATTGTTTATTCTCGCCTAACACAATACCGCTATGCTGCTCTAAAAACAGCCTAAATTGATTGTACTCTGCTTCAGCAAGTGATTTATCTGTCACATTATCATCCTAAAATAAGTAAGCTTTTATACGCTTAACAACTCAACCATTGTCATTATAAACTCAAATGCTTATTTACCGCAGCGGCTAATTCATCTGGGTTAAATTTAGCGATAAAATCATTTGCACCTACTTTTTGAACCATTGCTTGGTTAAATACCCCACTGAGCGATGTATGCAGTACCACTTTGATGTTTTTCAATTTAGGATCGTCACGGATTTCAGCGGTTAAAGTGTAGCCGTCCATTTCTGGCATTTCGATATCAGAAATAATTAACGGAATTTCGTGCGACACGTCATCCATTTCACTGGCAATACTCTTAAGCTTATCTAACGCTTCTTTTCCGTCTTTGGCGGTATCAATTTGTAGGTTTAATGATTCTAACGAGCGGATAATCTGCTTACGCGCAACCGCTGAGTCGTCAATAACCATAATATGGTAATGCTGTTCTCTGTCGATAGTCAGTGTTTCATTCACTTCTTTACTGATGGCTGTTTTTACTGGAGATATTTCATCAAGAATTTTTTCAACATCTAAAATCTCAACTAACTCACCTTCAATTTCAGTCACTGCGGTTAAGTAAGAATAACGACCAGCCCCCTGAGGAGGAGGCATAATCGCCGACCAATTCATGTTGATGATTCGCTCTACAGAGCTCACCAAAAAGCCTTGTACGCTGCGGTTATATTCAGAAATGATGATAAAACAATTTTCGGTAGAGGCTAACGGACGACCGCCCGTTGCTGCGCTTAAATCAATCACAGAAATGGTTGCACCACGAATGTGAGCAATACCTTTAACAAATGGGTTTAACTTAGGTAATGTTGTTAATGGCGGACATTGCAGAACTTCTTTTACTTTAAACACGTTAATGCCAAAGCGTTGACGGCCATTAAGTCTAAATAGCAGTAACTCTAATCTGTTTTGCCCAACAAGCTGGGTACGTTTATTTACTGATTCTAAAATGCTCGACATATCGCGGCCTTGTAGTTAACTGTCACCCTAAAGGATAAAATTTGTTATTAAAATTATAGTAAGCTTGGTCGTTTATCGTGGCTCATTATAATTGATACTTGGTTAGCCACACCCTTTATTGGTCGCTAACACGTGTTAATCATTGTATGCACGCTCCGGACGACAATACCAACCCACTAATTCAATCTAAAATAGGCATACAACTTGCTTTAAACTACTTTACAAGACAATACGGTACTTTATTGACGGAGGGTAACATTGATGGTTAGTCCTTATACCGTCCCGCTTTTTGTCTATCCAATACGCCATTATGGTTTGCGTATTTATGGCTTTTCAAAGTATAGGTGTATTCTGGCAAAACAAGCTAGTATCTTCATTATGAAAGTAATTTTTTTATGTTTTTTGTGCTCACTCTCGCTTTCTTTGCCCGCATTTGCCAGCGAAGAAGCTGTCGCTCCCTCATTATCGACCATTTATCAGTTAGCTAAAGAGGCGGTTGAAGAAAAAATAGATGTAGACTCAAATGCTAAGGTTGATATTACCCCTCAAAACCTCGAAGGGAGACTCACTCCACCGCGCTGTTACCCTCCCATATCAGTCGAATTAGCCAGCGACAGGGAAATATCTCGAAATAACACCGTAAAAATAGGTTGTGAAACACCCGATTATGATTATCCGTGGCAAATGTATTTGTCTGTAAGAGTGAGTATTCAGTACCCTGTAGTCGTAGCGGCAGAGTTATTATCACCCGATGAAATTATTGATTATCATCATTTAAGTATTGAGTATATCGATCAATACAGTTTAAAAGGTCAGTTTTTTTCTGATGTAAAAGCGTTAATTGGTTCGCGTGTTAAGCGCAGAGTTGCTAAGGATTCACCACTAATAGGCAATAACCTGTGCTTTGTGTGTAAGGGGGACATGATTTCAATTTATGCAAAAACCGAAAGCATACAGATAAAAACATTAGGTGAGGCCTTACGTGACGGTAATATTGGTGAATCAATCCGTGTTAAAAACAGTCAAAGTAACAAACAATTAGAAGCCATAGTAATTGCCGTTGGCGAAGTTGAAGTAAGAATGTAAAATAGACTAAAGTTTTTTCCTGGAGCGCCGATAGCCTGTAAGGAAAACCTGATTCATTACGCTGGAGCCTCACATGGCAATTGATATTAAGCACAATACTGCGACCAATACACAGATGCGCACCGCACGTGACACGCAGTCTACTTCGCAAACAAATACCGATGCGGCGCAAAAGTCTGCAACACCGGTTAAAACTGATTCGGTTAGCATCACTTCGCAAGCTCAACAGCTGCAAGGTGCTCAAACTAAAATGGCTGCATTGCCAGAAGTCGATCAGAAAAAAGTGGCTGAAATAAAACAAGCTATCTCAGAAGGTCGCTACAAAGTTGACCCAGAAAAACTAGCAGCAAATATTGCCAGTTTTGAAGCTGAATTAAGTGGCTTATCATTCGATAAAGAGTAGCAGTAACTCGTTACTCTTTATGGTATTTTCAACGAACTCTTCGGTGCTTAATGGCATCATAGGAAAGTGTTGATAACGTAAATAAAAGAGTAATATATGACCGATCTAACTGTGCTTCTTGATGCTCAGCATCAAACTCTGACTCAGCTAAAACAACTTATCAGCGACGAAAAAAATGCATTGCTAAAACAAGATGCAGACAAACTTCTGCAGTTGGCCAAAGACAAAATGCAGCGTATGAGTTTACTCAAAGTCACTGATGAAAAGCTCGCAGCACATCCTGAACATGACAAACTCACCTCTCAGCCAGAATTGGCCGAAAAAGTGGCATCAGCTAAAGCAATATTGGCTGAGTGCAAAGACATCAATGCACAAAATGCGAACTTAATCGAACACAATATTGCGACCATCAACCGCCTGTCTCAAGCACTGCAAGTGAGCCGAAATGCCTCTAGCCTTACCTATAATGACAAAGGTAAAACTTCAACGATTTCAACCTTAGGTAATGACTTTACCGCGTAGCACTGCGTCAATGCTGTGCGAATTGTAATGACTAAATGATGGCCATAAAAAAGCAGCGGGCAATACCGCTGCTTAACGAAAACAACTGTTAATTAAAACTAAGCCGTAACGCTTATTGCGCTAACATATCCTGCTTTAAGCTCTTTTGTGCTGGGTTATCACCTAACCAAATCTTTAATAATGCCTGACGAAAAGCCTCTCCCGCAATTTCGCCCTGCACTTTACCATTCTTAATACTGGTAACGCCCTTACCTTTTTGAGTGACAAAAGTGAATTGGTCGCCCTCAACAATTTCGTCAGCAAATAATTGGCTGAAGTGTTGGATATCCGATTTAATCGAACCAATATTATTATCGGTTGCCGCGTCAAAGCCTTCTTCTATGGCATTACGCATTTTGTCTGAAGTTATCATCCCCGACGTAATGGTTAACTGAATTACCGCAATGGGTTGTTCAAGTACGCTGTCTAAGTGATCTGCTGTTGTCGGCAAATATAAACTGCCAACATATAAGTCCATAAAAAACTTACTGCGCACACCTGCGCCATTAAGTACTAAAGCTTGTTCTGCAAATGTTGCTTGCTCGGCAATATCTACGTCGGCAACGACTTTTGCTTGAGCTACAACTGGCAACATCACAGCAAAAGCTAACCCAATTAATTGATTAAGTTTCATATATTCTCGTTATCGTTATGTATTTTATGCTTTAGGTAGGGGAACTGCCCATAAAGGCGCCAAGGCCGATTAGCCACGCATGCCCAATTTGTATTGACCGTTTTGCTCAAACATCAGTGCTTGTTTGTGTTTAGGCGCCATTAAAATTGGACCGTCATCAAAAAACAAAAAGCATTTCCAGTTACGCACAAATACGTCCCAGCGTGTTTCAATCACTTGATATTTTTCATAGCAAAAATAAACCACCGCTTCATCTGGCCATTGAATATGCTCAATAATCGCTTCTGGCAATGCGTTATCATTTGAATCCCACGCTGACTGCCAGTGTTCGGTTGCATTCCAGGCATCTTGCTTTGCTGGCCAATCACCTTTAGCAAATTGTTCAGCACGGCTGCTTTTATTGCTTATCCACTTATTCCAGACTTCCATGGCACTTTTATCAGCCAACGGCTTAATCAGTACCTTGTCATCATCTGACACAGGCAAATCTTTATGGTTAAAAATCCACTTACGTTTATAAAGATCAAACGGAATATATGAGTGTGACAAACAACTGCTCCAGGACAAAAAAATGAACAGCATTATAAAGCCTATAACAGGGCATTGAAACAAGTTAATTACATTAGACAAGTCTGATGCTATGTGGTGGTAATTTAAAAAAATTCCTTCTTTATGATCAATATAGACGAATAATGTATAAAATAATATTAAGCTATACTCTTGATGTGTTGATTTTTTGCTCAGTGACAGTGTTAAGTAGCCATGCTAAAGCCACCTCTTAATCAATTTGAATCAGTTAGTTGCAATATTCTACTTGGGTAAAATTAAAGTAGAACTAGTTAATTTTTGGCTTTATGATAAAGGGCTAAAGCAAACAGTTAAGTCGTCGGGCACCTACGCATAGACTAGCTTGTTAGCGACATTTGATAAGTTTGCAGTCTAAAAATAGCTCTATTTATTTAGTAAAAGTCATTGTATTGGTTACATAAATTAGGAATAAACAATGCTAAATAGTAAAACAGTACTTATCACTGGAGGAACAGGCTCTTTCGGTAAACAGTTTATCGAAACAATTCTTGAGCAATACCCAAAAGTAAAAAAGATTATCATTTATTCACGTGATGAGCTGAAACAGTTTGAAATTAGACAAAAATACTCTCACAAACTTTACCCACAACTGCGTTTCTTCATTGGAGATGTTCGCGATCAAAATAGGCTAATACAAGCATGTGAAGGGGTTGATGCCATTATACATGCAGCTGCTATTAAACAAGTAGATACAGCTGAATATAACCCGACCGAATGTATACGCACTAATATTGATGGCGCTGAAAATGTGATTCAAGCAGCTCTAAAATGCGGAGTAAAAAATGTAGTTGCACTATCTACCGATAAAGCTTGCGCCCCAATCAATCTTTATGGTGCAACGAAATTAGTTTCAGATAAACTTTTTGCAGCTGCTAACAATATTAAAGGATCTAAAAATATCCGCTTCAGCGTTGTTCGTTATGGTAACGTGATGGGGTCACGAGGTTCAGTAATTCCTTTTTTTATAAAGAAAAAAAATGAAGGCATCCTCCCTATAACCCATGAAAATATGACTCGTTTCAATATCTCACTTCAGGATGGTGTTAACATGGTTTTATACGCTCTTGAAAACCATCTTGGAGGAGAAATATTTGTTCCTAAAATACCATCTTATAGGATCTTAGATATAGCAAAAGCGGTTGCCCCTGAATGTAAAATAAAAATAGTCGGTGTTCGACCAGGAGAAAAATTACATGAAGAAATGATCACTGATACTGACTCATTAAATACAATTGATTTAGGTCGTTATTATGCAATCTTACCTTCAGTATGCTTTATGAACAACGAAGAAGATTTTATAAAACATCATAATGCAATAAAAGTACCTTTTGGATTTAAGTATAATTCAGAAACAAACACCGAATGGGAAACAGTTGAAAGCTTACGCGCTTTAATTAAAGAGCATGTAGATCCCGAATTTACTGTTTAAAGGATTAATTTTAATGTTAAAAATATTAGCAATTATACCCGCTCGAGGAGGAAGCAAACGTATTCCTGATAAAAACATAAAGTCTTTTTTAGGAAAAGAAATTATTAGCTACCCGATACAAGCATTAAAATCTGTTAAAAGAGTAACTAAAATTATAGTTTCAACAGATTCTGAAAAAATAAAAAAAGTAGCGGAAAAGTACAACTGTTTAGTTCCATATATGAGAAGCGAAAAGAATTCAGATGACTTCGCAACGACATTCGATGTCATATCAGAAGTTATTGATAAAGAATCTGATGTGTATGATTATATTTGTTGTGTATATCCCACATCCGTATTCACAACACCTGAAATACTTAATGAAGCAATTGACAGATTAATATCTAATAAACAAGCTTCAAGCATCTGTTCAGTTTTAGAATATAGCCATCCAATACAGCGATCATTAAAAAACAAGTCAGGTTTTTTAGTTTCAAATAATCCAGAAAATTACAACTGTAGAAGTCAAGATTTAGAGGTTAATTATCATGATGCTGGGCAGTTTTATATTTTTAAGCCCTATTCCGCGTTAAATGAAGCAAAACTTATCACAAAAAAATGTATTCCATACATAATAAAACCTAATCATGCACAAGATATTGACACTCATAATGACTGGACTTTGGCTGAGCTAAAATACACGTTAAAAAACAATAAGCCTATGCTATGAAAACGATATTACTTATAGGTTCAAATGGATTGCTAGGTTCTTCGTTATCAATTAAATTAAAAAATAATTTTAATTTAATTACCGTGACACGAAAATCAAGAGATAGCAGCTACCAAACTGATATGTCATCAAAAGTAGATAGCCATGATATATTTAACACAACAAACCCTGATATAATAATTAACCTTGCTGCTCTTACTGATGTAGACCTTTGTGAAAAAAATATATCGTTAGCATACAGGACAAATACAAAAATAGTTGAAAATATTGCGGATTATGCAATAAAAAAACCTAAAACATTTGTTATTCAAATCTCAACGGACCACCTTTATAATTTCAACATGTCAGCTGAAGAAGATATTAGAATCATTAATAATTATGCAATGACAAAATATTGTGCAGAAAAATGCTTAAATAATGTTAACTCTATAATATTACGCACTAACTTTTTTGGAAAAAGTTTAAGTTCTAGCGCTCAAGGCTTGTGTAATACAATGTACCAAAAGGCAGCTAAAGGGGAAGAGTTACACTTATTTAATGACGTATACTTTTCTCCAATATCAATAGATAGACTATGTGATATTATACTGATTTGTATAAAGAAAAAAATACCCGGAATATATAATATAGGTTCAAACAATGGCATGTCGAAAGAGTTGTTTATACTTTATTTTTTAAAATCATGCGGTCTACCAAACATAAAATATAAATCTATAAGTGTAGACGATTTTAAATTATCAACGGATAGACCTAAAGATATGAGAATGAATGTCAGTTTATTTGAAAAAACATATGGACTTAAACTTCCTACACTTAAATATGAGATTGAGAGCGTAGCAAATGACTTCAAAAAATAAATTTTCTAGCGAATTCAAAATTGGTAAGACTACAATATCAAGCCAAGGGGAACCTTATTTCATTGCGGATATAGGTGCTAATCACAACGGTAATCTAAATAAAGCAATAGAGTTGATTAATCTTGCTGCGAATGCAGGTGCAAATGCTGTAAAGTTTCAGCATTTTAAAGCTGATACTATTGTCAGTAAATATGGGTTTGAAACATTAACTGATGTAAAGTCTCATCAAAAGAACTGGAAAAAAACTGTATTCGAAGTATATCAAGATGCATCAATTAATTTAGATTGGACACAATCATTAATGGATGAAGCTAAAGTAGCAGGCGTAGAGTTTTTCACTAGTCCTTATTCGTTAGATTTGGTTGATTATGTAGATCAATATGTTTCAGCTTATAAGGTAGGCTCTGGCGATATTACTTGGCAAGATATTATTGATAAAATGGCATCAAAAGGAAAACCTATCCTTTTAGCATGTGGCGCCTCTACTTTAGATGAGGTTGACAGGGCCATTCAGCAAGCTCTTTCTCACACTGGTGAGATTGTTATAATGCAATGTAATACTAATTACACTGCTTCCCTAGAAAACTTTAAATATATCAACCTTAATGTAATAAAAACCTTCAGAACAATGTACCCAACTGCAATCCTTGGTTTGAGTGACCATACACCTGGACACTCTACTACTTTGGGAGCTATTGCTTTAGGAGCTAATGTTATTGAAAAACATTTTACAGATAATAATAATAATGAAGGCCCTGATCATAAGTTTGCTATGAATCCTAATTCATGGAATGAGATGGTTGAACGTTCAAAAGAACTTTATTTATCATTAGGCTCAAGCATTAAAAAAGTTGAGGATAATGAAAAGGATACAGTTATAGTTCAACGAAGATCTATTCGTTTACGCAACGAAGTAAAAATAGGTGATATACTAAAAGCTGATAATTTAGAATGTTTACGCCCATCACCTGAAGACAGTATAGCCCCCTATTACTTAAGTGAAGTCATAGGTAAAAAATCTTTAGAAAACATTCCTGCTGGAGAGTATATAAAATGGCATCAAATAAAATAGCAATTATAATTCCAGCATTTAATGAAGAAACAACAATAAACTTTGTCATAAAAGAAATTTTTGATTTAATTGATGATAAGATCAATATTATTGTTGTGAGTGACTGTTCAAGTGATAATACTGCATCTGTCGCCAATGAAAGTGGTGCTATAGTATTAGAGCTAACAAAAAATCACGGCTATGCTGGAGCAATAAATGAAGGGTTATCTCATGCAATTGCTAAGCTTGACGTTGATTATCTAATAACAATGGATGCCGATGGACAACACGATCCTAAATCGGTAAAAATATTAATAAATAGGTTACTTGTTAATGATATAGATCTTGTTGTCGGCAAGCGACAATATACAGCTAGGTTTTCAGAAAAGTTATATAGTCTTTTTTTTAAAATATATTTTAAAATTAACGATCCCCTTTGCGGTTTAAAAGGATATAAGAAATCTATATATCTTGAATATGGTACATTTGAAACCTTTGACTCTATTGGAACAGAGCTACTAACTTGGGCATTAATTAATAATAAAAATGTATCTCAAATTCCGGTAAAGATAAGATCACGGGAAGATAGCCCAAGGTTTGGTTCTGGTTTAATCATAAATCTAAAAATACTAAAAAGCTTAACAAAAACAATTGCATACATACTTATTAACAAGTTAAAAAATTAATTGCTCACTTATTTATAGCTTACAGTAATAATATTAATCATTTGAAACTATCTATATAAAATTAATCCATTTATTAATGCCTTCACTATAGATATAAATAATTAAAATTGACTGCACATCAAGAAAGACTAGATTTTGTATTATTAGGTTTACTTTTTATCTCATAGTCAACGACCTTGAGGCAAGAGCACAGGTGTTTATCGAACATCGGTTAGTCATTAAATGATCTGCTGTAATGCAATAAATCTTAATAATTAACATTTTTTATTGTTCATTTTTTGTAAATTAAGTGTGGCGTTTAAAAAAGTAAGCACTCACAGAGTGACTGTTTCAACGAACTTACATGCCTTTAAGAGCGAAAATACGCTAAATGTCCATGAATGAATCCGAACTATCAAAACAAAGTTTTGAAAATACTTAAAAACTCAAAAAACATTTATGGTCTCCCCACAGGTGAGTTTGGCTGACTTTAACCAAAGTTAACCAAAATTAACTAAATGTTATTTATCAATACCTTAAATCGAAATTCACGTTTTTGACATTAACCAAAATTACTGTAAATTAGTCAAAATAGATTCCAGAGGCGGCACATAGGCGGCACAACTTTTGAGGCTAAGTGATTATGAGTAAAGAATTTACTTTCAATAAACGTTGTTTTGAACAGCTAAAAAGTGCCCCAAAACGCTATAGAATTGCCGATTTAGACCAAAGAGAGTCAGTAAAAGGCCTAATTTTAGAAGTTATGCCATCAGGAAAAAAGTATTTTCGCTTTAGACGTAAGCACTTAGGCAAAGACGTTGCCGTCACTATTGGCCTCTTCCCCAATTTGACCATTGAGCAGGCACGCAAGCAGGCTAAATTAATCGCGGTAGACATTGCCCAAGGTATTAACCCCAACGAATCTAAACGACAAGCCAAAGAAGCCATAGCGCTTGAAGATGCCCTATCCATTTCAGTTCAACAATTATTTGACGCCTATGTTGCTGAGTTCAGCATTAAGATTAAGTCAGGTGAACGTCGGCAAAAGTCATTGGATGATGTTCATTCCATTTGGAACAAACATATCAAACCGCGCATTGGTCATTTAAGAGTTGAAAGCATTTCTAAAACGGATGCTGACAATTTCATTAAACTCATTATCACCAAAAATTCCGCCGCAATTAGAAATAAATGCCTAACCTTGCTCAAGTCAATGTTCAACGACCAACCGCTAAACCCGTTTGTGCATATCAAAAAACTAGCAGGTACTAAACGAGAGCGTATTTTAGCCGAGCATGAAGTCAAGCGACTACTAGAAGCCTTAGAGTTAGAGCTTCCTATTTACCGCGATGTGGTGATGATGTTGCTATTAACAGGCCAGCGCAAAAGCTGTGTTTTTAGCATGGAATGGCGCGAGATAGATCATCAACGTGGCATTTGGCTGATTCCAACCAGTAAAATGAAAGTTAAAAAGCCTCATGCTGTGCCACTCACTAAAGAAGCGATGGATATTCTGACTAGACGCAGCCAAGACGCTGTTAAAGGTGAGCGTTTTGTATTCCCGAGTGAGCGCAGTCAATCAGGCCATATAATCGAAAAGGCAGGCAAAGGCAGCTTCTGGCATCGCATCACAGAACGCGCAGAGCTTCGTGGCGCTGAAAAAGGTGATAACGTTACCATTCACGATTTAAGGAGAACCATAGCAAGTTGGAGCGTCATGCGAGGCGGTAACATTCAAACCACCAGTAAGCTGCTAGGCCATAGCGATATCAGTATTACGGCTAGTACTTATGCGCATTTAGATATTGAACATGTTAGGGCTGAATTGGGTATTACTACGGCTCACCTATTAGGTACTTTTCAACATGAGTCGAATGTTGATAGGTTAGTGAGGGAGATTAAGCTACTCTCGAATGAAGAGCAGCAGGAACTATTGAGATTATTAACTACCAACTGAATTTGTGGGTCGATTTTTACGTTGGGGAAAATATGATCTGAATTTTAATGGATAAAGCAGCTGGCCAATTAAGTTTCCACCAACATTATATGAAATACCTAAAGGAACATTACACAAGCTTGGCACTCGGTATGTTCCAAAAACTCTGTCGAAAATAGAAAAAACAGTCGCAAAATTTGTATTGTGTGCAGCAGATTCGGCAGCATGATGCCATCTATGCATTACTGGTGAAACAAAAATTTTATTCCAACGTCCATAATCCCAAGGTAAATCCGCATGAATAAAATAACCATAATAGTGACGTACTAGATTACTCGCTATTAAGGCATATGGCGGAAAACCAAGACTCAAAAGAAATATCGAATCAATAACCATTGTTGATAACCTATTGAACGGATGGAATCTTTGTAAGGTTAACCATGTCATATGAGTATCAGAATGATGCATCGCATGTGAAGGCCATAATAATCTAGTATGCTCCAATCTATGCCGCCAATAGCCTATAAAGTCTCCACAAAAGATAGCAACCAAAATAACTAATATTTCCGGAACTGAAACCCAGATAGCACTCAAGTAATCAAACGAATAAATCCAATCGACATTAAAAGCAACCATTGGAAGTAAAATCAAATTAAAGCACATGATACTTAAGTTAAACATACTATTAGAAAAACTATTTCTAAAAGCCGTTACAGCCTCTTTGCCTTTGACAAGAAAAGCGAGTAAAAAGAACAGCACACTTAACATGCCTAAATTTAAAATTGCTGTAGAAACGACATTCCAAATTTCATAAATAATTTCAATCACTATAAATATCCAATCATTCTTAACTTAGCGTTAAATATCCATTTAATCATATGAAAGTTCAAGTGTTAACAAATAATTTAGCTATAAACAATCCTAGCAGCGAAAGCCTTCTATAGCTGAGCATTTTATTTAACCCATAGACTTGTTCACGTATAAAAAAGGATGGTAAAGGCAGCTTTTAGCATCGCATTACCGAACGTGCAGAGCTTCGAGGCACAGAAAAAGGCCTACGCTTTCAAAAGAGTTGTCACCATTCATGATTTAAGGCGAACCATCGCCAGCTGGAGCGTCATGCGAGGCGGTACCATTCAAACGACGAGTAAGCTGTTAGGCCATAGCCCTAGGGATTTAAACAAGAGCCAGTATCACAGCCAGCACTTATGCGCATTTAGATATTGAACAAGTTAGGGCTGAATTGGGAATTACTACCGCTCACTTGTTAGGGACTTTTCAGCACGAATCGAAAATGGATAGGTTAGTGCGGGAAATAGAAGAGCTCTCCACGGAGGAAAAGAGAGAGCTGCTTGAGAGGATAAGCTAAGGTTTGATATTATTAAATTTAAAATGGAAGTATATGTATATTTTTACGATCGAAAATGGCTTTTTTTATTATAGCTTCTTTTGCTAAATTCACATCAGGAGCGAACAATACAACGGCTAAGTCTTTGGTCGATCTAGAACAAGAAACATAGAAGAGCCTTCTCGTTCGATCTATTACGGAATCTATACCTTGCTTTATATTTGATTCGTCTTTGTCTGAAAGTTTAGTAAATCCAAAGTACTTCCCATATGAGAAAGAGTTCCCACTGTCCTCTTCATCACTTAGAACTGTCATCACTCGTTCAAACTCAGCTCCTTTGACTCCTTGCTGAGTTGCAAAAGGAGACATCTCCTTTATGTATTTATTGTAATTCCAAAGTTCTTTAGCAGGGCTTGCTAAGAATGCTTGAATTCCATCTGATTCTGAAGTTTCGGAAAAACTGTTGTCTAAATATGGTAAAAACCGCTCATCTATTGAAAGCAATTGATTATCAATAATAAAATTAAGAACCTCTCTTATTTTAATTTGACTGTCGATGGACATCAGATCTAATAGTTGCGAAATACTTTCGGATAATGAACTTAGTACAGAGGAAATCTCCGTACTAATGCTGTTAATAGCAGTAAGCAAGGGGGAATGAATCTTTAGGGAAGAAATAACTTCAAAATGATTTCCATTTCTAGCTGACTCAATGAGAGGTAGAAGTATTCTTATAAATAGACGTAAAACCCATGCAGATCCATCTTTAAGGCCAGCTTTTAAATTGGTATCTCCATTATCATTAAGAGATGAATATATATTTATAAAGCCTAACCGTGTAGCTGCCATCCTATGAACAACAACTAGAATTTTTACTTTTCTATCTTCTCCTTCAGCTTCTACTAACCAAAGAGGATCGTTATTTTTTTCGGACAGATACTTTCTTACATTACTCAATCTATCTGTATTTGACTCTTCTAAAGGGAATATGAAGAGATTCGCTGTTCCTTCAATGAACTGGTTAACTCCATCTATTTCTATAGTTCTGCCTCTAACTTGTTCAAGCTTGTCATCTTCAGATCTGATCTGATTGATAACCCTCAAAATGCTCTGGGGACATCGAAAGTTTTCGGGTTTCCTAATACTTATCCAGCTTTCATCTACCTCAATTTTTCCAATACCATCCATATATATTTTTTGCATAGGGTCGCCAAAGAAGCCTAGACAGAAATTGCCGGTAATTTCCAGATAAATTGATTTTAATGCAGCTACAAATTGTGGATTTGTATCTTGACTTTCATCTACAAAAATAATCGGAAACCTCTTGGCTACGAGCTTTCTTAGTAGTGGTTGTGCAAGAATTAAATCTGGCCCTAACTTTAGAATATCACTGTGGCCAAGAATACCACTTTGATAGTTGCTACCTGTACCGTACGTAAAATGAGAAACAGCTGAGATGTTAGGTATTTGAAGTTTATAACGAGCAATATCATTTCTTAGGCTTTCTCGGGTAGCCTCTCTAGTACGTGAATTAGCAATTTTTTCATTAGCTTTTAATATTTTATGTTCAAGCTTTGTTGTTATCCAGCTAGCAATATCTTCAGTAAATGGACGTATTAGGGTCCAAAGAAAACTATGTATTGTTGATATATGAAATAGGGAAGCGTTACCAACATCGCCCCATATCTCTTTTACTGCAATATCAGTATAAGTTATGCAGGCAATCTTCTGACCTCTTGATAAAAGTGGTTTTCCTTGAGTTTGAGCTAAATGGCTTAAAGCCTTAACTAAAGATGTTGTTTTTCCTGAACCAGCCCCTGCGATCATTACAAAACCAGTCGTTTGACTCAGACTTAGACTTAGACATTCTCTAAGTTGCAAATCGGCATTCGTGTCGGGAGAGTCTATTCTACTAGTCATTATCTACCCCCTGATTACTTTCTTGTATTAGTTGTTCCTGTAGCCATAATAATCCTTCACTGATATATAAAGGTACCATCCAGTCATCTGAATTCTTCATGAGCAATCCAAGTGCAAATTCAGTTTTTTTGAATGAGCTACCTTTAATTCTTTTGTGCAACTTCTCAACTAATGTATCTAGTGAGTAATCATTACTTCTTGGAAAACGAAGTTTAATATCTTTTTGTTTAATATCTTGGCACCAATTAATATTTTCAAAAGCAAAAGATTCTTCAAGAGTACGGCCAGTTTTATTAGCGGAAACATCATTCCAAGTCATATTTACTGACGTTTGATAAGCAACCTTAACCAAGCTTGTTTCATTATTTTGGGTTTTATCTTCAGCTGTCGCTTGAAGTAAGTCACTTATATTATTTAAGCATGGTAACCATTGCCTTAACATTTGGTTTGAGGTGATTGAATTTTTTGTTTCAACTAAACAAGTCTTGCCTCTAATCGTTGCTTCATCTTCATCTTCATCTTCATCTTCATCTTCATCTTCATCTTCATCTTCTTCATATATCTGGCTATTATCGACACTGTCAATATCTGTAATAATTAAAGTCGTAATTCCTAAGTATTCAATCAAAGATTTAAATTTATGACCAAATGCTCCACCAATTTCTAGTATTGAAATGTAAGTTGACTTTAGTTCGGGGGCACTCTTTTCTATCATCAGAGGTAATAGTAAACGCTCCACATTTCCTTCAACTAAAATTGCAGCGTCAGCAAAAAATAGGTCGCAATGAGTCAATTTCATGTATCTTTGCAAAAAATCTCTTACTGGTTTTTGATCATCAGGGAAACTTTTGTAAAAACCATTCAAATTGAGAACCTTCGTGGAATGCTCAGATTCAGTCTTATGACGCCTAAAATAGCGTAATGGCAAAAATCCTCTCTCATATAAAATATGTGTAGAATGAGTGGTTATGACTAATTGGCTACTCAAAAATGCAGATTCTTCACCTTCAATCTTTAAAATATCAATAACTTTCCTTATAAAGGTCTGTTGTAATTGTGCGTGAAGATGTGCTTCTGGTTCTTCAATAAAAATTAGATGTAGAGGGGGACGATTCTCCTCTATATCCATCCACTGAGTATGAATATCAATCAATTCAACTACCATGTAAATTAGATTTTTATAGCCAAGTCCGTTATAGCGGTCTGGCAATGTTATAACATTATTTTCATTACCTGCTTCACCAAGGGAGTAATATACTTTTGCACCATCATTACTTGATAAGACTGTTGCGGGGTTTAATGTTGACTTGATAATTAATTTAGGATTATTGACACCTGGGTACCCTAAAACCCCTAATTTATCTAAAGTGGGTTTAAAAACCCGTGATAGATGCTGATTAAGTGTGAGTTCAGAAATTGATAAAGCTTGCATTGCATCATAATCTTCACCAAGCTTTTCAAGATTACGTTCATAGAATCGTCCTAACCGTTTTGATAATTCTTCAGTTCGGCTGCCATCATTACTATCAGAGAGATGTCTTTGAGCATTAAGAAAGTCTACTTTTAATATTGAATTCAATATTTCCTTCCCACTTCTAGACTTATCTTTAGGGATTAAGCTTGGTTTGTAACCTTCTGTTTCAATTAGTTCTTCAGTGAAGTTGCTTCTATTGAGAATGTAATACTTAAATTCAAACTCTTTTTTTAAATTATCCTCTAGATATTCATTTAAGTTTTTTGGTCTTGGGTGATACAATATTTCTTCATTTTCTCCTCTGCGGATATTTTTTTCTGCTTGTTTTTTTGCGGATAAAAAGTTAGTTAGTAATAGGTTTTGATCTACAGCAGAAAACTCAACTCTTAATCCAATCAAACTGTTGTTCCAGTTGAGATTGGGTAAAAGATCCATAACTCTATGCAAATCAGATTCTTCTACGTGAAACCATAGATCTATATACATAGATGGTAATTTACTATGTTGAACTTGATCGCCGAAAGAGGTTATTTCAGACCAGCAGTCCACATTAAAGTCATGTATAGAAAGCTTTTCTTTTGATGCTGTAGTAAAAAGTTGAAGCGCATGCCCTGTTGAGGTTTTTCCACTATTGTTGGAGCCAACGAAGATTGATAAGTCTTTATCAAGCTCTATTACTACATCTTTAAGTCTGCGAAAATTTTTTATTTTTACTGCATGTATATGCATGTGATATTCCTTTATCTTTAGTGGAAGAAAGCTAAATAACAATAGCCCTCAATTCGTAATTTAATCTACGCTGGAAAAGTATATCTTCTATATTAATTGGAAGGCCTGACTCATAATTTATTTACTACATGCAACTTCTTTCTTTTGTAACACTTCTTCACTACTATCCTGCATTGCCATTAGTATCATCAAATTACATTCTTTTTCTTTCAATTCTTGTTTAGTCTTTTGCTTTGGCTCACTGATATAAGCAACCATAGGTTTGTAATTCAAAGATGCATTGCAGTACATATTAGATAAGCTTCGCCCTCTCTGATTCAGATTTTCCATGCTGGATAGTTGAGTGCAAAGTTCAGTGAACATAGCCTTGGCTTGTTGAGTACATTTAGAGAATTGAGTGGCTTGTTGCTCAAGGTCTGAGCAAACGCTATTGGGTTTTATCTTCCATAGCTGATGCTGAAATCTGATATTAGTATCATTGTATACTAAGCTTTGCGAGGTAACCGTGGTGTTCATTGAATCAACATACACTTCAGCAATACTATTGCTTACCGTATGCAGGTAGGCTGCAAACAATTGTGAAAATGGATCCATTACTCTTCCTTAAGCATATGTTGAATATTCTATAACGCACTAACAATACTCCTTTTTCTATCTTAGTTGAACATTTTTATTACGACCTCATTTAACTATTAATTTCGGATTACGTACACTTATTGACAGAACTCCAAGTTAGAGCGATTAGGCTCAATTTTCCCATTAGCTTGTGAATAGCTTAACGTCCACTCATGTACTCTAGTGACTATCTCAAAGCCTAAAGCCACAATGCCTTTTAACTGCACGATAAGCTCATCACCATATCGATTTAGTTTATAGATACTATGCTCAGCATTATCATGAACTGAATTACGGGAATGCTTAGGTAATACCTCGCTTCTATCAGAATTTATTCCCGCATTAATTTCCGCATTTGCATCTTGGAATTTTCCTGGATTTCCAGAAATGCCATTAGTGTTCAATCCCTGATGACACTTAGCATTTCCGGCATTTGTAACAGTTAAATCTAACGGGTTTAAAAAAGATTGAACGCCTGCATCCCTAGAGTCTTCATAGGCATTGCGGCAATTGTCATCAAAAGTATGATTTAAAGGCTTTTGTTTTTTATGTTCGTATAAAGGTCTAATTAACTGATCATCACGCTTACAAAAAACACCCCCCATGAGTTCAGTGTAACGACCCCAATCGGAGTCATCAGCGGCTTGTCTAATTTCTTCCACCCACTCTAGGCTTTCATCAGTTATTTTACTTAACCGTCTTAATTCGCGCCAAGGTGTTACCCCTACCCCTCCAATTTGCTGAAATTGACGAATACCCCAGCAAGAAGCCCAAACACGAATACGAGTGGCTGCGGTGACAGACTCAGTTCCATAAAGGTCATGTTCAATCCCTTCACCATCAATTCCTTTGGCTACATACTTAGCAATATATCCCGTTGCAGAACCTTTATTAGGATCGATATATTCAATCTTAAAACGACGCTCTTTTGCGCCTTGTTCGTCACCCTCTTCTTGTAGGCAATATTCTTGGAATGTTTTCACTAACGCTTCTTGCTGCTCAGTTTCAACAAATAACAACAAATGCCAATGCGGTGTGCCGTCATGGTGTGGTTCGGCCACTCTAAAACCAAATGGAGTGATCTTGTCACGGTTAAGCGATGCGCGTATACGCTGAAAAGTTCGGTTTAGGTAATCTTGACCATCCAAAGGTGTAGCCCCCTGCCATTTAGGGTTTTCAGCGCCCGATTTGGCAAAGCAACGGTGATATTTAGAGGGTGTAGTCATTGTCAAAAATACAGCTGAATAGCCATGCTTTGTAGCGTAATCTTCAAAACCACGAATGCGAACCATCAATTCAGCTTTACGGATTTTAGGATTAGACACATTAAGGTCTGATAATTCAGCGAGGCTTACACTGTAATCAAGCTCATTAGTGGCTAAGGTATTCTCAAGCTGTTCACGACTGTTCAGCCATTGGTTCTTAATGCTCTCAACGGTAATGTCACTGGCATAAATACTACGATGACGATTAATTTGGTTTAGGAGCCGCGAAATAGTTTCAACTTGCCTGTTATGGAGCCGTCTAAGTTTTGGCTTCCACCATAGCGGATCACAAGCACGCTTAATCACCCCCATGACTTTTGAATATTCTTCATCGGTCAAACAGTCATTTTCGAGGTGATTTAAAATAGTATCCGTTAATGGGCACGGCTTAATTTGATGGCAATTTATATAGCGCGAAATTGCAAAATAGGTATGCTTTAAACCATTAGAGTGATGCCTAATAACCATATTGCCGCATTGGCGAGCATGGTGTTTAGACTTTTGCTTAAAATTTGGAGATTTAATATTAACGCTAGTCATTCGAATACTGCTGTGACCCAGTATTTTTGAAATAGCTTTCGTTGTTTGTATCAAATCTAAATTAGCTTCACTATGGTGTGAAAAGCGATCATAACGCTGCTTTAGTACAGTCTTATAGATTTGAGGAATGCCATGAAGTCTTTTAGCCACAAAGCGAGCATTATCCATTTCAACTCTAGTCATTAGATTGGCCTCCATGTTGCTTTAGCCATTCATGCCCACGATGATTGAGTGAGCAACGTTGCCACTTTACGCCCGCAATGTAATGGGTACTCTCGACTAAGAAGCCTTGTAGCTTCAATTTACACAATGTTCGTTTTTGAAAATGACCCGTATATGAGTCATAACCGATCATCTTGCCTAGGTCGGGACATATCTCAATACAGACCTCGATGTGGTTATCTTGAGATAACCACTCAATGAATGTGACTTGTTCATTAGTAAAGGCGGCCATTATTTGCCTCCTTTAACTTTATGTTCTGTTACGTTATGTAACGAGCTGACTTCATAAACATTGCTACTATCATCTTCAGACTCATTAACAGGTTCATGTTCCTTTGACGGGTACAGGCTCGATTCACGAAGCGATTTAACAGTACTTTCAAGAGTGCTGTTCATATGTAATAGCGTGCTAAAAATGCAACCTAATAAAAAACTAGTAAGTATGCTCATATACCCTCCCGTTAACGAAGTTTTCAACATCGCTTTGGCGGTACATCACACGACGACCAACTTTGATAAAATTAAGAGGATAGCGGCCTGTACAACGCCACACTGAAAGAGTGCCTATTGTCACGCCTAAGTATCTCGCCACTTCCGCAGGGGTGAGTAGTGTATTCATATTAACTCCGATTAGATTGTGTATGTCGAAGTGAAGAATATGATCGGAAGTTTTTGAAGTATTCACGCCACAGGGTGTGAAGGTATTACTTGGGGTGTAAAAGTACCGTCACAGGGTGTGACGGTATAGATTTATAACCATTTATATTTGTGACCAGTAGCTACGAGGTTTTGTTTTAACCTATTTTTCATTTCATCACTTGCCCTAAAATAAACAGATTTAATATCATTATCGTAAGCGTCTTGGCTAAATCCTCGTTCTTTTGCTTTGTCATACCACTCATGCCCTAAGTCAAATTCACCCGTTGAAAGGTAAACAGCGCCTAGCAAAGTACATGGCCTGAAATTTAACGGTGTCACTTTATGTGCTTCTAAACCAAGTTTAATTGAATTCACATAATCCTTTAAGTCTCTACAAACGCCACCGTATGTGGTTAATAAAGCAGATTTTAATTTCTTTTCATTCTTAGGGAGGTTGAATGGATATGATTCATCTAAGGTTCTTTTTATTTTTGTCAGCACTTCAGCTTTACGATAGGCGGCACTAGCATTAACCAGCTCCCAAGGTAAGCTTTTCTGTTTCCAGTTTTGAAAATGCTGATGGGCTAAATGAAGGTGATATTTCTGTACGACAAGTTCAGTTGAAAAACCAACATTATCTAGCCATTTGAACTCTTCAAGAGTAATTGTCTTTTTACGAAGTTGGGTCAAAAGTTTATCTACACGAGAGTTTTTTTGGATGCCATAAAGTTCAAAATCTTCAAAATCAACATGGCTTGCTTTTAATGCTTCGATTTCCTTTCTACGTTGATTATTCCTTGCAGCCTCTTCTTTTTTGAGCTGTTGCTCCCTTTCAGCCTCTTTGAACTTTTTTTCTTCCAAAACCTTCAGGAGTAACTGTTGTTCATAAGCATTTATCTCATCAAGTTGAACTTGATACTGAGAGATCACTAATCTAACTACATCACGATTAGAATGATTCGATAATTCTGTATTGGCAGTATATAGCCATTTCAATATTTCAATTTTTAACTTAACTGAATGAGAAAAGACGGTTTTTAGTTTTTCGCTAACCTCTTCCGAAGACATAACCATCTGAAATAATTGATGTGTTTTATCACCTAAAGCAATCGATAGTATTTCAATATCAGACTGACTAATACAACTGTCATCACGACTAATCATAGTTAAAAGTAAGTCGATGTAGTCTCTATATATTGGATATTGTTTCTTAGGAAACAAAAACTTAATTTCAGATATCTGTTTATTAACCACAGTAAAAATCCATTTTATTTAGTTGATTTAATATGCTTGCTCAGCCAAGAATTGATTGTCCTGATCGCTTGATATGATGAAGTAAAAGCGTAATCGACGCTTTTTGCATATTCCATAACATGGTTAACCATAGCTTGCGCTGCTTGGTGGGGATTAGCATAATTTTTCTGAGTATAAAACTGTATAGCAAAAGCTTCTACTTTATCTTTTTTAGCATAACGCTTATCTCGACCTGCTTTTCCAGCTTTCGATGAAGCTTCTGCATAACCTTTGAATTTGGTTATATCAGTTTGAAGTGACTGATACCCATCATTAGCATCAACAAATTGACGTTTAGCAAATATTTCAAACAATAAATTGGCTTGCTTAGGCATACCAGCCATTTGACAAGCTATAGCACCATGAATAACTTCAGCACTATCTTGTGGGATCGCATTTAGAAATGTGAGAGCTTCACTACCTTCTTCACCAAATGCTTCATGTAAGTTGGCAGCATTCGCAAATCGTCTAATCTCTTGAATATCATCACATGGCTCAGCAGCTATTGACTCAAATAGTGATATAAATATCTCTGCACCTTCAAGCTGTTCAGTCTCAAGTATTGACTGACTATCATCAATTTTAGACAGCGCTTTAGCGACAGATTCTTCAGTAGTGCCTTCAGGAAGCAAAGGTTTAATGGCTGAATCTTTTTGAGTGAGCATGTCGAATGACTGCAAGCTGGTTAAAAAATCGGCTTTCAGCTTTTGATTAGCATGTTCTGACGAATTTAAAATATTAACCATTTGCAACTTCAGCGCTTCAGGCATTTCGGTTAGAAGTTCTTCTAACTGATTATCGACTTCAGACTTGTGAGGTTTAGTTTGTAGGTCAGACTCTTTCTTGAGGTTCATTACACAATACTTCCATGTTTTAGCTTTAATAGAAAACTATTGGAAATACGCTTAAATGTCCATGATTGGGTTCAAACTATCGAAAAGCGGAGTTTTGAAGAATGCTTAAAAAAAATTCCAAAAAAGTGGTTTCCAGAGGCGGCACATAGGCGGCACAACTTTTGACGATTTTATTAAGTGTTTGATTTTTAAGGTAAAAAGAGGTGTTATGGTCTCCCCACAGGGACTCGAACCCCGATCGGCCGCTTAGGAGGCGGCTGCTCTATCCTGTTGAGCTATAGAGAGACCCATTGATTATACTGAGTTTATAATTGATTTAAACCCTTTAAATTTAATTGCTTAAATCTTAACCGAGTTAATGGTGTTTCTGGATAACATTTATCTACTACGCAGTTCAAAACAGCATTAATGGTATTAAAAACACACTAAAATAATATTGATGATTAGTTTTTAATCGCAATATCATTGACTTGAATATTATCAGCGCTGTCAATACCGTCAAATATCGATGTGGCGCTGTCTTCGCTAACTTGATCAATGACAATATTTGCCCGACTTTTAGTGGCTATTGGCCTCATTGTATTTAGGCGATCGGGGATATTTTTTTGCAAAACGACCTGAAATTTATCACCCATTTTCACCCCATTTTTACGGCCCAAATTAATGATAATTCTGTCGCCTTGCCTTGCGACAATTTGGCCCAACAATGGTCGGCAATTTAACTGTTGATCTAAATTAAGCACACTTGTTTGAAAAATCTCACTGATGGCTTGACCATAAGATGAACGCCAAAAACGTTGACTCGCGGGTGACACGATTTCTTGTTTTTCAAACTCCCACTCTGTTGATGTGGCGAAGGTTTCTGTCCATACGACCTCACCACTGATGCCATGATAGAGCGTAAGTTTTAGCATGAACTGCCTGATGGGATAATCTTCCGTTAATCCCAAAAAGCCACTTTGTGCAGGCTCGGTTGAAATATCAATAATTTCAGGCTGTAACACGTATTGGCTTTCGGTTATTTCGCCTAACCAAGTAGGAATACGATAACCTCTAAAATTAACCAATTGGTTAGTGTTATCTATTTTTTCATCTGCATGTATTCGCGCAAAGCTATAACGTGATTGAGCATTGATGGTTTTACCCAGTTTTTCAGTAATGTGTTGCTCAAAGTTGGCTAATTGACCGTAACGTAATTGGGCGCGATCTTGTAAATAAGATTGCGGCAACATAATAGCGGCTTTTAATGATTGGCTTTTGCATTGCGCGTTAGGTTCTGGCTCAGTGAGTGCTAACTGTAAAACCACAGTGATGGTATTTTGGCTGATCATTTCGCTCATCAACTCAACATTATTCACTGATCCCATACGCTGAATTTGAAAAACATCTTGAGTTAATCGCCCCTGGTCGATTGATTGCTCGCTCGAAAAATTAACACCCGCCTTTAAGCTTGCATAATTTAACGCTTGGCTAATGGCATCTTCGCGGGCTTTGTCGATATCGCCGTTCACAATTTTTGCTCGACCTGTCACCTCGACCTGCTCAGCGAAAGTCGATTGCACCTGAAATAGACTCGCAAATAGCATTAATGCTAGTACAAGTTTGTTTAAGCTTGTTGCGCGCTGAGTAAGGTGTGTTTGCGTCGGCATACGATATCCTAATGTCAAAAAATCGTCAGTTGGGCACTAAAAATCATTGATCTTTAACAAGCAAAAATCGCGCCATTAAATTAATCATCACAATTTGTCTTGGTGAGACTTAAATACAGTAAAGCTTTTAAGGTATTTGCCGATAAAGTTTTATAGTTCATTTGCTGCTTTGTCGCGCATCGTAGTGACAAGCAAGATAACTGTTTACTAACTTATTGATGACAGTAAATAAAATCTTAGCTATTGACACTACAAACAGCAGACATTTAAAAGGAACCATCATGATTAATAGGTTTACTCTCACAGCAGTGTTGGCGATATTAACTGTCGCTGCGTGTAATCAAACACCGAATCCAGCAAACAATTTAGCGTTTGAAAATAACGGTAAATACACTAAGGTTGCTGATGAAAATGGGGTTTATCAAAACCAGCTCATTTACGACATCCAAGGTGCAGGGTTAGCACCTAAGGGGCAAATTAATGTGTGGGCTGAAAAGCTGGTTAATGAATTGGTTTTGCAAAACGATGCCTTACGCTCTGATCAGCCGTTGCTCATAACAACCCCTGTACTGTCTAATAACTTAAATGCTACCAACGAGTTGGCATTACAGTTACAGCAAGGCATGTTGGCTGCGTTTCATGCCCGCGAGTTTAATTTGGTTGACATGAATGTTGCGATTAATTTACGTGCAACAGAACAAGGCGAGTTTATGTTGAGCCGCAACTGGGAATTATTACCCTCGGGTTTACCTGTGTCGCATGTATTAGTGTCGACAATGTCAATGACGCCAGAAGGCGTTGTGTTCAACGGTCGAGTGGTTAATGTAACAAACAACCGCGTGCTTTCTGCGGTACAGTCATTTGTCGCGGCTTCGAGTTTGTCGGGTTATTTACAACCATCTGAATTAATCGAATCTCGTAACGGCTTACTTTATCGCCATGAGAAAAAAGGCGACAGCCGTTATACCGTGTTAGGAGATGAGCTATGAAGCAACTGCTATGCGTTATGATACTGGTATTTTTAAGTGGGTGTGCCAGTAAAGATAAATACGTGCAGTGGGAAACCGAGGCACCAGAATCATTCCCGACGTTAACCGCTGTCGGTTATGCCCCTTTAGCAACACAACCCAGCCCTGAAGCTTCACACCGAGTTTTAATGGCGATGCAAGCGTCAAAAATTGCCGCATACCGAGAGTTAGCAGAACAAGTTTACGGTCAAAAGATTTCAGCGAATAGCGATGTCAGTGAGTGGTTATTAACTGACGACAATGTTAAATCGAGTGTCAGCGGTATTATTCGTGGTGCTAAAGTGGTTAAAACCTACCCTTCTGGTGAGTTTTATGTCACTGAATTAGCGTTAGACTTTAAGCAAGTATGGCAGTTATACGAACAACAAAACCGTCCTAAACGAGTCAAAGAAGTCACTTATTTTTAACGTTTATGATTAATAAAAATGCCGCTGATGTCAGCGGCATTTTTTTTGTTCTAAAAACAGTATTAAACGTTAATTTATTTCCCGACCTTAAAAAGCCAATTTAAACACTAAACCAAACGCAGCTTGGTCTTCAATGTCTTCGGTCACTTTAGGATCGCTCAGTTCGATTTCACCACCAAAGTAATAACCTGCATAAGCATTAAGGCTTAAGCTATCGGTGGCTTTCCAGCCAGCACGGACAAAGCCGACCCATTCATCAATCTCGATGGTTTGGTCATCATCTGCGACTAATAAACGTTCTGTACGTTTTGAGCTACCAATGCCAAAATCAATATCTGGGCGATATTGATATCTTAACTCTAAGCCAGCTGGTCCACTGAAACCTGCTTGAAACGGGTTAGCTAGCACTAACTTGTCTTTAATTTGCCAGCGAACGGCTAAATATGGCACGGTACGCACTTCTGAAATATCATTCAAATAAGCCACACCAAAACCGAGCATATTACCTGAATCAAAACGGTACATACTGGATGCTACAACGCCGTAACTTTGTGCATTAGATGACGATGCCGTATCGGCATAAGCATATTTTAACTGCGGGGCGACTAAAAACATCCAATGGTTATCTAGGCGATATGTCAGTGATAATCCCGCGCTGTATTGATGAACAGTCGACCAGTCTTGCTCGGCTAATTGCAGTTGGGTGGCTTGGTTAATCCGCCAGTCATAATCTAAATTATCATAACCAATATTAGCCCCTATCGACCATTGTCGATTTAACGGCATGGAGGCTGAAAAACGGGTTTTCCAGGCGTCACGCTGAAGTTCATGACCCGTATTCGCACCGACATCAGCTGTGGCGGTAGAGGTACGAGCAACCGTCAATGAAAATGGTGAGCGTTCAGGTGCGGCAATGGCTTGTTGGCATAGTACTAAACCAGGAACAGGCATTAATAAGAGTGATTTGAGCAACAAACGGCATGCATTCGCTTGGGAAATTTGAGCTTTATAAAGCGTCATAGTGATGTGCATCCTTTCTAAATAAGAGTATGACCATTGCGTCACTTAATACTGGTTCTAATACTGACTTAATAACCATTCAGTTCAAATTAAGTTGAATTATTTTAGCGTAACTTTGTGAGCTCTCAAAAACATCTCCGCAGTATCTTGTAAGTATTGCTGCCTGCTTAACTCTAAATGATCTGTCTCTAATGCTAGCTCTAGACGTAACTTAAGTTCACCAAACAACATTAAGCATAGCCTTACTGCACTGTCGTGCGGATGTTCAAAGTAATATACGCCATGCTGATTAACCTTGGTTAAATATTCACGAATTAGCCCTAAAACATGTTTCGGACCCGCGTTGTAAAACAATTTAGAGGCCTCTGGATGAGTATCGGCCTGAGCAACGCAGGTTTTAAATACCGTCATGGTGTCTTTGCTAACAATCAACTCCCCAAACTGTTTGGCAAATTGCAGTATCACTCGCTGTGGGTCAGCGGCATCCATTAAGGTATCACTAGTGAGCTGATGTGCAACGCATTTTGAATCAATCGCGGCAACAAATAAATCATCTTTAGAACCAAAATGCGAGTAAACCGTTTGTTTTGATACGCCCGCATGTTTTGCGACTTCATCCATGCTGGTTAGCGGAAAGCCATTTTGACAGAATAACTCCATAGCCGACTCAAGCACTTGATTTCGCTTTTGTTCACTGCGGCTCAAATTCACTGGTTCGTCATTATTTTTGGTTGAAGTATCTTTTGTCATGTGGGTTCCGTAGGGTGACTAAAAAGCAATTTCGATTAGCGGTTTGTGCTAGCACGATAAAATTATCATAACCAAAAATAGACTGGACAGTCTAGTTTTATAAAATTAGACTACCAAGTCTAGTTAACAAAAAAGTTACATATTACAGTGTGGCGTGCATTTTTTTAACGCCGTGATCTGAACTAAACATCGATACACATAGCGCTTTAAGGGATTACTTATGTTTGCTGCAATGTCATTTACTCAACATGCAAAAGGCTTAGCATTAGGGTTAAGCTTACTTCTGTTAAATGGTTGTGGCTCTGAGGTCAAGGAGCATTCGCATACGGTTGAGTATCAGTCCGTACAAGCGCAACCATTAGTCCTTAGTGATCGTTACCAACAAATGCAAACTTACACAGGGACGATTCGCTCGGCTAACACAACAGGCATTGGTTTTGAGTTACCTGGCAAGCTAAATAGTATCGTGGTCGACAGTGGTGACACCGTTAAAAAAGGCCAAGTGCTCGCGCAATTAGATATCGATTTATTAATTGCAGAAAAACAACAGCTTGAAGCCAGTTTATTGCAAACTCAAGCTGACATCGATTTAGCCAAAAGTACCCTGCGTCGTACTGAAAAATTAAAAACGCAAAACTATGTATCAGCACAACAACTCGATGAAACCCAACAACAGGTTATCAGCCTACAAGCTAATCAAAAACGAATAGAAGCAAGCTTGAGTGCCACCAACTTAAAACTTGAAAAATCAACCTTACTTGCGCCGTTTGATGGAACAATTAGCCAACGTTATCATAATCTTGGTGAGGTTATTGCCCTGGGCAGTCCTGTATTTACCTTAATCGGGAATAGCCAAGCAGTGGCTTATATTGGGGTTCCGGTCGATGTAGCGCAGCAATTAACGACTCAACAACATGTTGATGTGCGTGTTGGCAAGCAAACCTTTACCGCCCAAATTGCCGGCATAAGTGCAGAAGTGAATGCCATTAGCCGTACCGTGCAACTGCGGATTCAATTACCTGAGTCAGCAAGAGTGATCAATGGCGAAATTGCCTACCTTGCCTATCAACAAGACAACTTAACCGCCGGGTATTGGGTGCCAATGTCAGCGCTGACTGACGGAGTACGCGGGTTGTGGAATGTCTATGTATTGGCAAAAGACGATCAAAACCATTATCAAGTTGAGCGCAGAGACGTCGAAATTATCTACACCAATGAGCAACAAGCATTCATCAACGGGGCGATTAAAGCCGATGAACAAATCGTCTCAGACGGGTTGCATAAAATAGTCGTTGGCCAAAAAGTCACTCTCGCTAATACCCAGCTAGTGGGGGCGTTATGATTAAGGCGTTTTTAGAAAATGGCCGCTTAACAAGCTTATTTATTGCACTGTTAATTGTTGCCGGCTTAGGAGCAATATCGAGCCTGCCTCGCACTGAAGATCCACACATCACTAACCGTTTTGCCTCAGTGATTACCCAATATCCAGGCGCATCTGCAGAGCGGGTTGAAGCATTAGTGACCGAGGTGCTTGAAAACCAATTACGCCGTTTAGAAGATTTAAAATTAGTTCAATCAACATCTCGCCCAGGTATTTCGGTTATACAGCTCGAATTGAAAGACACGGTAATCGATACCGACCCTGTATGGTCGCGTGCACGTGATTTAATCGCCGACAGTAAATTCTTATTACCCGAAGCTGCGCAAAATGGCGTGTTAGATGATCAACTCGGCTATGCCAGCACGGCCATATTAGGCATAGTATGGGCCGATAACTCTCCCGTTAGAGTCGACATTCTTAACCGTTATGCTAAAGAGTTACAAAGCCGCTTACGCTTACTGAACGGCACCGATTTTGCCAAACTTTACGGTGCCCCTGAAGAGGAAATACTGGTTGAGCTTGATGGCAATAAAATCAGTGAACTGCACCTAACGCCAGCAGGAATTGCAGCGATTCTAGCCAATGCAGACAGTAAAATATCTGCCGGCGAGATTAATAATAATCAGTTTAGAGCCTTAGTGGAGGTTTCTGGTGAGCTCGATTCACAACATCGTATTCGCCAGGTGCCATTAAAAGTCGATGAATACGGCCAGATTATCCGTTTAGGTGATGTGGCTAATATCACTCGACAGGCTAAAACCCCAGCAAGCAGTATTGCACTAATTGATAGCCAACAAGGCATATTGGTCTCTGCCCGTATGCTTAACGACAATAGGGTAGATTTATGGCAACAACAAGTTAGCCAAACCATTGATGCGTTTTCGGTAAACTTACCTGCCAATATTGAAGTACAGTGGCTGTTTGACCAACAAGGTTACACTCAGGATCGCCTTGGCGATTTGGTGGTTAATTTACTCCAGGGTTTCGTTATTATCCTGGCAGTGTTAATGCTCACCTTAGGCCTGCGTAACGCCATCATTGTGGCAATATCGCTACCATTGACCGCATTGTTCACACTAACTTGCATGAAATACACCGGATTACCCATTCATCAAATGTCGGTCACCGGCTTAGTCGTGGCATTGGGCATTATGGTTGATAACGCGATAGTGATAGTTGACGCCATTGCTCAGCGCCGCCAGCAAGGCATGTCGAAACTTGAGGCTGTGTCAAAAACCTTACATCATTTATGGCTACCGTTAGCAGGGTCAACCATTACCACTATGCTGGCTTTTGCACCGATAGTGCTAATGCCGGGCGCTGCAGGTGAGTTTGTTGGCGGGATTGCTATTTCGGTTATGTTTGCCCTGCTTGGCTCTTATATTATTTCGCATACTATTATTGCTGGTCTTGCGGGCCGCTTTAGCCGCAGTGAAAAACCAAGCGCCTGGTACCAACAAGGCATGGCATTTCCAAAAACTAGCCAGGCATTCACTGCAAGCTTACGTTTTGCTTTACAGCGACCAGTATTGACTGCGGTGGTTATTGGTATTTTACCCGTAGTTGGCTTTTTTGCGGCGGGCAAAATGACCGAACAATTTTTTCCGCCATCAGACAGGGACATGTTTCAGCTAGAAGTGTATCTAGCACCTCATGTCAGCATCGAAAACACCCTCGCCCAAGTAAAGTTGATTGATAACAAACTGCAAAAAATTGACGATATTCTCGCGGCCACCTGGGTTGTGGGCGGTAATACGCCATCGTTTTACTACAACCTCACTCAGCGTCAGCAAGGTGCCACAAACTACGCCCAAGCCATGATTAAAGTCACCGACTTTGTTGCTGCTAACAGGCTTATTTTACAATTACAAAAAGAGTTAGATAAAGAATACCCACAAGCGCAAATACTAGTACGAAAACTTGAGCAAGGCCCACCGTTTAATGCCCCTGTAGAGCTACGAATATACGGTCCAAACTTAGACACATTAAAAACATTGGGTGAACAAGTGAGAGGCATTTTAAATGCCACCCCAGATGTCATTCATACTCGTGCCACATTAAGCTCTGGTGCGCCAAAAGTGTGGCTACAGGTAAATGAAGACGCCAGCTTAATGAGCGGTTTAAGCTTAAGTGATATAGCCAGCCAAATTCAAATGGCCACAACGGGGATTATTGGCGGCAGCATTTTAGAACAAACAGAGTCTCTGCCGGTACGAGTCCGTCTAGGCGATACCAGCCGCGAACAAGCAACCCGTTTAGCCGAAATAAACTTAGTATCACCGTCGGGTTCTGGTATTCCTTTGTCTGCACTTTCTTATAATGAGGTTAATGTGAGCCGCGGCGCCATTCCGCGTCGTAATGGTGAGCGGGTCAACACCATTGAAGCCTATATCACCAGTGGTGTTTTACCTGCTCAGGTATTAGATGACGCCAAAGATGCCATTGCAAACCTTGATATTCCAGCGGGATACCACCTTGAAGTGGGCGGTGAAAGCGCTAAGCGTAATGAAGCTGTGGGCAACTTACTGTCTAACATCGTCCTAGTGTTCACCTTATTGCTAGCCACGGTTGTACTGTCGTTTAATTCGTTTAGATTAACGGCCATTATCCTACTTAGTGCGTTTCAATCGGCGGGGTTAGGCTTGTTAGCGGTTTTTGTGTTTGGCTACCCATTTGGGTTTACGGTGATTATCGGTTTGTTAGGATTAATGGGATTAGCGATTAACGCCGCTATTGTGATTTTAGCAGAATTAGAAGATGTGCCCGATGCCAAGCAAGGTAATTTGGCGCTCATTATCGATACAGTGAGCAGCTGCGGGCGCCATATTGGTTCAACCACTATCACCACTATTGGCGGTTTCTTACCGTTAATTATTGCTGGCGGCGGATTTTGGCCACCTTTTGCCATCGCCATTGCTGGCGGTACATTACTGGCTACCATGTTGTCGCTAGTGTGGGTGCCAGTAATGTATATGTTATTGATGAAGCTACAAAAGTAAGCTATGAATAGCTTTGTATATATTCCGCTCATAATTTAGAAGGGCGATGAGCACTACTGAGCACATTTTTCTAACAAAAACCATGTCATATCGTCTTGAGGAAAATTAAGATCTCGATGATATACAAACCCATAATCAACTAATTTTAGATCAGGATACTTATCAAGCATTTCACCGGCAAAATCACGTTTGAATAACCTACCATCATGACCTCGATAATTGGTTTCAACGGGTGTTGGATTGTAATACTCAGAGATACATATATAACGATCACTCGACACATATAACTTCTCATATACATTTTGTAATTCAAATGGATTAATGTGTATCAAAACGCCTTTAATAATAGCTAATTCATGAGTCGATTTCGGAGTAAAATCCAAAATAGAAGAATGATAAACTTTTAAGTTATTGAAGCGTTTTAAGGTTTCAACAGCCTTAGCATTAATTTCAATTGCAGATAACTCAACCTCAGGTAAAAGTATAGATAGCGCCTCAAGATTTAGACCAACATTTGATCCAAATTCAATAATGGATTTAGGTGAGTTTATATGAGCTAGTACTTTGGTAAATAATGCTATGTTGGAAGCGATTATTTGCTTTCCTTGATTTCGCTCTAAGTAGTCATCACCAAATTCGCCAGCCCAAAAAGCTTCTTGTTCAGTTTTATAGTTCATGTTGAATCTCCCATTTTATCTGCTCTCAGCAATACCTTGAACAAGTTAATCACACTTAACCCATAAAATATTTCACGACATCTATGATATAATTTTTCTTTATATTATAACCACTAATGTTGGTTTAGTTAACTTAGAATTGCTTTTAAATACAGGAAGCAGATAAATAAAAATATTTCTCTATTTTACAGCCATTAGAAACATCTCGCCACCAACACACTACATCTTGGCATAAAAACTGCTTAAAAAAGCATGTAGACGTTAAGTTGACTATACTAGGTAAAATACAAAAAGAGGAATCGTATGTCATCACAACAATCGGTTATTACCAATATTTTTACTGTTTCTCCATTTAACGAGTATTACTTGCCAAGTGTCAATCGTCGTATTTTTGAGAAGGTTGACTCTGTATCTCTATTTAACAAAAAATTCCACTCAAAATTTAAGCAAGAAAACACGCTACATATCATAGTTGGTATGGATTCTGGTTTACTCGCTAACTATGTTATGGATTATCCTTTAGCAGACGGTTCAAAGTACCTTTTTGTAGAGTTAGATGAGGTTTTAAACTTTCTTAATGTAGATATCCCAGACTCGATAAATAATTCATTTTCAATTTGCAGTGCAACACAATTCAAGAAAATATTAAAGGATAAAGATTTCAACCTATTTATTGTTAAGCATAAATTCAAACTCCATTATTCAACAGCTGCAACAAGCAATGACATTTACACATTATTAAATCATGATATTGAAAAAGCCATAGAGCATGAATATTTTGAAAGCAGTATCGGATTCACTCAGAAAATTTTTTTTAAACGACAGTTAGATAACTTGTCAGAAAATTTAATGCCAGCAAAACTACTAACAAATAGCTTCTCAGGTAAAACATGTATAGTACTGGGTGGAGGGCCTTCTTTAAATGAGCATTTAAATTGGATAAGAGAAAACAGGGATAAACTTATCGTTTTCTCAGTATCAAGAATTGCAGGGAAATTATCTAAAGAAGGTATAAAATCTGATATTATTGTAACGGTTGATCCTCAAGATCATAGCTTTGAAGTCAATGAAGCAATGATGAGTTTAAGCGATGAAAGTATATTAATTAGCGCAGATCATACTTGTGCAGAAATCGTAGCTCAATGGAATGGTAGTCTACTTTATACAGGTAAGCAAATTCCTTGGGATGATGAAAGAAATAATGGAAATATAAAAACTGAAGGTCCAACCGTTACTAATAGTGCGATAAATATTGCAACGGAAATGGGCTTTTCTCAAATACTTTTATGCGGAATAGACTATTGTCACTCACAAACAGGACAAACTCATACCTCAGACACATACAGAGCTAATTTAGGACCTGATATTGGCACTATCTTTGAGTGGGTAAAAACTTATAAAGGCGAAATGGCCGAAACACCTATTCAACTTTTACATGCGATAAATGATCTTTCTCAATTTGTAAAATCCCACCCTAATGTCACCTTCATAAATCTTTCAATTGATGCTGCAGTTGTAGAAAATGTCGATTTTAGAGTTGCTAGTGACATTACATTAACGGATATAAGCACTGCACAAAGAGATTTAATTTGTCCGCAGCGCTTTATTCTGAATGCAAATGAAAAGAAGTTAATGTTAAATGAAGTAAAAGTAACTTTAGACGTATCAATAAAGAAACTAGAACAGTTACTGACTAAGCTAGAACAAGCAAAAATTCTATGCAAAAAAATTAGCAAGATTAAGTCAAATAACAACACTTTGATTTCGATGGTGAAAAAATTAGACTCTTTAGAGAATGAGTTCAATAATAAATATAAAAAATATTCATATATTATAAAGTATTATGGGTATTACGAGTTCTCACAGTTTCTTACGACTAAAAGTACTGACAGTTGGACTTCTGATGATATTCATAATCAGAGTAAAGTTTACTATGATGTCTTTTGTAACGTTGCTCAGGAACTATACGATTTAACCTTAAGCGCTAAAGCTCGACTAAAAAGTAGAATTTCTGAGTATGCTGAACCATTAAACTTTAGTGCTTTTATTCCTCAATGGCGTAATGACCGCCATTTTGGCAGGGTTTTAATTTGGCAACGTGAAAATTCAAATATCATTGAGAATTTAACCTTAGATGATAGAACTACGCTGAAAAAATTAACAGATGAATATAGAAACCTATTTGTAAAAAAAGATGAAAAAACCAATAGCAATTTAATTGAAAACCTTAATAATGCAACAAAAAAGTTGAACATACTCATTCATCAGAAACATCTTATAGGTATAAAAAAAATGGTTGAGTATTTAGAACCATTTAGTAAACAAGACGTTAAAATAGAACGATTGTATTATCTTGCAAAAAGTTATTATCAGTTTTTCACTAACTCATTCGAAAATGCATTAGAAACAATATTACAACTTAGTGACACACACAGAGAGGAACAGGAGCTTAGTCTGATTATAAGGTTATCTTTAAAGCTTAATCATATTGAACAAGCTATAGAAAGTTTATCCAAAATCGTTCAATACAACGATGAATACTTACCACAGTATGCTCAAACTTTACACTTACAAGGTCAAAACCAATTAGCTCTGACAGCCTATTTAGACTACTTAGACAAATACCCTGAAGATGTACCAGTGTTACTTAAATTCGGTTTATTCCTAGTTAATGTAGGAGAAGTTGATAGTGCTAAATCTATACTTTTGCAAGTAATGAGTATCGACCCTAACAATCAAACTGCAACAAAATACCTAGCAATATTAAACAAATAGTTTAAATTATAGCCAATAAAAAACCGCTTTATCACTAAAGCGGTTTTTTGTTACTGGATAGTGCAAAGCAAAAGATTAGTCTTCGCTTTGACGGTCCATGTTTTCAGTGTTCTCAAGCCATAACGCATTGATGATACCGAATGAACAAGCCAGTAATACACCTAGAATCCACGCAAAATACCACATAGATATAGCTCCTTAAATTAGTACAGTGAGGTTTTATTGTTTTCAATAAACTCACGATTTAAGCGACCGTACATCTTGTAATAAGTCCAGATGGTGTAGCTTAATACGGTTGGTACGAAGATAATAGCAGCAATGGTCATTACTTTTAAGGTCATTTGACTTGCTGTTGCATCCCACATGGTTAGACTCACATTAGGCTCTAATGATGATGGCATAACAAATGGGAACATCGCAGCACCACAAGTCACAATAACACCGGCGATAGCAAGCGAGCTAAACAAGAAAGCAAAACCACTACGGTTAAAGCGACTGGCTAAAATAACCAATATAGGCATGACTAAACCCAATACTGGGAATAGCATGGTCACTGGGTATTTGTCGTAGTTGACTAACCAGGCACCGGCTTCAATTGCCACTGTTTTTGTGGTTGGGTTTGATTGGCCTGCTAGGTCAAGCGTTGATGTAATCACATACCCATCAATACCATTGACTAACCATAAGCCTGCTGCAGCAAATAGTACAAACAACAAACCACCACATATTTGCGATGCTTTAGCACTACGTACACGTAACTCGCCTTCGGTTTTCATTTGTAACCAAGACGCGCCTTGCATCATAAACATCGTGACACTGACAAGACCGGCTAACAAACCAAATGGATTTAACAAGCCGAATAAGCCACCGTGGTAAGTTGCACGTAGATATTCGTCAAAGTTAAATGGCACGCCTTGCAATAAGTTACCAAATGCAACGCCAATGATCAGTGGTGGCACAAAGCCGCCAACAAACAATGCCCAATCCCAGGTTTTACGCCATTTTGGATCTTCAATTTTTGAACGGTAATCAAAGCCAACTGGACGCATATATAGCGCGAACAACACTAACATCATCGCGATATAGAAACCAGAAAATGAAACCGCATAAACCATAGGCCAAGCAGCAAATAAGGCGCCACCTGCGGTGATTAGCCAAACTTGGTTACCGTCCCAGTGTGGGGCGATGGAGTTAATCATAATACGACGCTCAGTATCGTCTTTACCAATAATCGGTAATAACGCACCTACGCCCATGTCAAAGCCATCAGTTACAGCAAATCCGACTAGCAATACGCCGATTAATGCCCACCAGATAAATCTTAATACTTCATAATCAAACATAATCAGGTCCTCCGATTAGGCATCTTGGGTTTCAAAGTGATAACGACCAGTCTTTAAGCTACTTGGGCCAAGACGAGCGAACTTGAACATTAAGAAAGCCTCTATCACCAGTAAAATGGTGTAGAAAACCGTAATCGAAATAATACTGAACCATAAATCAGCAGGCGTTAAGCTCGATGCCGACATAAAAGTAGGTAGCACTTCTGAGATAGTCCATGGTTGACGGCCAAACTCTGACACAAACCAACCCGCTTCAATCGCAATCCAAGGCAGGGGTAAGCTGTAAAGTGCAGCTCGTAATACCCATTTTTTCTCAGCAATTTTATGACGCGTGCTTTGCCAGAATGATGCAGCAAACACAAATAACATAATCACACCACAACCTACCATCAAGCGGAAAGTCCAGAACATAGGTGCAACGGTAGGGATTGAGTCGTACGAAGCTGCAATAATTTGCTCTTCTGTCGCGTCAACCACTTTATCGGTATAACGTTTTAGTAAGAAGCCGTAGCCTAAGTCGACTTTGGTTGCTTCAAATTGCTCACGGGTTTCAGGCGTTTCATCACCGGCACGTAATTTTTCAAGTAACGCATAGGCCACCATACCGTTACGGATACGCGCTTCATGTTCTTTTACAAGATCTTTAAGGCCTGTCACCTCTTCATCTAAAGAACGTGTAGCAATAATACCCATTACATATGGAATTTTAACGGCATAATCTGTGTGCATGGTTTCTTGATTAGGGAAACCAACGGCAGTAAACGCAGCAGGAGCAGGCTCAGTGTGCCATTCGGCTTCAATTGCAGCTAATTTAACACGCTGAACTTCACCGACTTCGTAACCTGATTCATCACCCAGTACAATAACCGACAAAATCGCCGCCATACCAAAGCTTGCTGCTACTGCAAATGAGCGGCGTGCAAACGGTAAATCACGGCCTTTTAATATGTAATAAGCACTGATAGACAGGACAAACATCGCACCTGCAACATAGCCAGATGCTACGGTGTGAACAAATTTAACCTGTGCAACAGGGTTAAATACTACCTCAGCAAAATTGACCATTTCCATACGCATGGTTTCATAGTTAAACACAGAACCAACAGGGTTTTGCATCCAACCGTTTGCAATCAAAATCCACAATGCTGACATGTTAGAGCCAATGGCCACTAACCAGGTCACCGCAAGATGTTGACGTTTGCTAAAACGATCCCAACCGAAGAAGAACATACCCACTAAGGTAGACTCTAGGAAGAACGCCATTAACCCTTCAATCGCCAAAGGCGCACCGAAAATGTCACCTACATAATGAGAATAGTATGACCAGTTAGTACCAAACTGGAACTCCATAGCTAATCCCGTAGACACACCTAGGGCAAAGTTAATACCGAAAAGCTTACCCCAAAACTTAGTCATATCTTTATAAATCTGATTATTCGTCATCACATAAAGTGATTCCATAATTGCCAGAATAAAGGCAAGACCTAGGGTAAGTGGAACAAATAAAAAGTGGTACATGGCTGTCAACGCAAATTGAAAACGCGATAGCTCAACAACCTCTTCGATAATCATTGGCGACTCCTTAACTTCATTCAGTTCGACCAAATGCGATACGGCAATGACACATTGCCACAGTGATGATGTTATACCTGAAAACATTATTTTAAAGTTAATAATGTTAATGCGTTTATTAATGAAAATAGACGAATCAAACCATTAGCTTAGATTTTCAAGCCCAATCCTAAACGTTCTATATCTTACGGCATACAAGCAGGTGAGATCAGATTTTTTAATCAAATTTGTGACAAACATTAGATTTTTTGCATAGTAACAATTTAATCCTTTTGTAACAATCACTTACAACACACTCGACCTTGTTGAAAAGCATAAAATAATGATTTTTGTGATATAGATCCGAGCGGGTTTTAGTAAAAAGCTTTACAAACCTAACAAATTGCCGATTTCACCCTCTCTAGAGGTATTGACAATATCACCCCAATTGCTAGGAGCAAACATTTTAAATACGTTAAATGCTCATAAATACCTTATTGATTAATATTATTAACGAATACATAACCATTTAATAAAGTACGCAAAATGGATTAGCAGTCCTGAATATACAAAAACATTACAATATAAAATTAACTATATTATTCAGATAGGTAGAGATATTCAGACTTGGTAGATAATAAGAAAAACACAGTAAACATGAATAAAACTAATTCAAAAGATCATTTTTAGCATTTGAGCCCCTCAAATGCTGAACGTATGATTTATCCCCCCCCCTTGCAGTGTGTTAGACACCTTAGTCTAAATCTACCATTCACACGGTTCAGAGATATCGTATGCCACTGTGATTTGAATATACTATTAACTAAGCACGTCTTTTCTGAGATGTTTACTTCAAAAGAAGACAAATAACTGTCATTGAGTTAAGTGACATTATCAGTGCTTTAGTTCGTTACACCCTATATGGTATTAATTGACTGAATAAGTACTTTTTAGTGTTTTATTTTTCAGATAATGATTCACAATGTCATAAAAAAAGCGACTCAATTGAGTCGCTTTTTTGTTCACTAAACATGCTTAGCCAATCTTAACCCGTGCATTACGGAACATGCGCATCCATGGGCTGTCTTCACCCCAACCATCTGGGTGCCATGAGTTAGCAACGGTTCTGAATACTCGCTCTGGGTGTGGCATCATAATGGTGACACGACCGTCAGTAGTACAAATACCGGTTAAGCCGTTTGGCGAACCATTAGGGTTCTCTGGGTATTGCGTAGCGATTTGGCCGTGGCCATCAACATAACGCAGTGCAATTGTACCGGAGGCTTCAGCACCAGCAAGCGCTTGAGCATTGGCAAATTCTGCTAAACCTTCACCGTGCGAGACTGCGATAGGCATACGCGAACCGGCCATACCGTCAAAAAATACCGATGGTGACTGCTGAACCTCAACCAGACTAAAACGCGCTTCAAAACGCTCAGAGCGGTTGCGCACAAAGTGTGGCCAATGCTCACTGCCAGGAATAATTTCTTTTAAGTTAGACAACATCTGACAACCGTTACACACACCTAAAGCAATGCTTGAATCACGCTCAAAGAAGCGGCTAAATTCATCACGAGCACGGCTGTTAAATAAAATCGACTTAGCCCAACCTTCGCCGGCGCCAAGAACGTCACCGTAAGAGAAACCACCACAAGCCACTAAACCTTGGAACTCTTCTAGGCTGATGCGGCCTGATAAAATATCAGACATGTGCACATCGCGGCTTTCAAAACCTGCGCGGTCAAATGCCGCAGCCATTTCAATGTGCGAGTTAACACCCTGCTCACGTAAAATAGCCATTTTAGGCGCTGCGCCTTTTAAAATATAAGGTGCGGCAACATCTTCACTTGGGTTAAAGCCTAATTTAACGGTTAAGCCCGGTGCATCAGCTTGTTGTTTAAGCTCAAACTCTTGCTTAGCACATTCTGGGTTATCGCGCAGGGCTTGCATGCGGTAGGTGGTTTCAGACCACAAAGTGCGTAATGCAGTGCGGCTGTCAGCAAAGATAACACGCTCACCATCAGTAATACTGATCTTATCGGCAACTTGCAGACCACCAATGTGATGGCAGCTCACGCCTTTTGCTTCAAACTGCGCGGCAATGTCGGTTGCTTGCTCGGCACTCACTTGAATAACAGCACCCAATTCTTCGTTAAATAGACGCTCTAAATCAGTGCCGTTTAAGCCAGCTAAATCAATATTTAACCCCGTGTTACCAGCAAATGCCATTTCAACTAAAGTGGTAAATAATCCACCGTCGCTGCGGTCGTGATAAGCGATAACAGCCTGGTCTGCCACTAACTTTTGCATCACTTCAAAGAAGCCTGCAAGATTTGCCGTGTTATCCAGTGTTGGTGCTATATCGCCTAGCTCACTGTACACCTGCGCTAAACATGAGCCACCTAAACGATTTTGACCGTTGCTCAAGTCAAGCATTAGCAATGCGCTGTCGCCTTTATCAGAGCGCAGCTCTGGAGTGACGGTTTTACGAATGTCTTGCACAACACCAAAGGCAGTAATCACTAACGACATTGGCGATGTTACGGTTTTATTGACGCCGTTGTCTTCCCATGCGGTTTTCATCGACATTGAATCTTTACCGACAGGAATGGTAATCCCAAGCGCTGGACATAAGTCTTCACCGATAGCTTTTACCGCTTCATAAAGGCCGGCATCTTCACCAGGATGACCGGCTGGTGACATCCAGTTAGCCGACAGTTTAATGCGTTTGAACGAGCCAATATCTGCACCAGCAATGTTCATAATCGATTCTGCGACAGCCATACGCGCAGAGGCATCAAAGTCTAAAAGTGCAAGCGGTGTGCGCTCGCCCATCGACATGGCTTCGCCAGTGTAGCTGTCATAACTTGATGCGGTTACCGCACAGTCAGCAACAGGCACCTGCCAAGGACCCACCATTTGGTCGCGATTGACTAAGCCAGTAACAGAGCGGTCACCAATGGTGATTAAAAAGGTTTTATCGGCAACAGTTGGTAGCGTTAACACGCGCTTAACGGCTTCGGTTAACTCAATCTTAGTTTGATCTAATGCCGGTGATACTGCTTTAGCGGTTACCACATCACGGCTCATTTTAGGCGCTTTACCCAGTAACACTTCAAGCGGTAAGTCGATTGGTTTGTTATTAAAGTGGCTATCGGCAAGCGTTAAATGCATCTCTTCCGTCGCTTCACCCACAACGGCAAACGGCGCACGTTCGCGAGCACAAATATCAGCAAACTGTTGTAAATTCTCAGGTGCTACCGATAACACATAGCGCTCTTGCGATTCGTTACACCAAATCTCAAGCGGGCTCATGCCTGGCTCATCAGATGGCACGTTACGTAAATTAAATACGCCGCCTCGATCACCATCGTTAACCAATTCAGGGAATGCATTTGATAAACCGCCGGCGCCCACGTCATGAATAAACTGGATCGGGTTGGCGCTGCCTAATTGCCAGCAACGGTCGATGACTTCTTGACAACGACGTTCCATTTCTGGGTTTTCACGCTGCACCGATGCAAAGTCTAAATCTTCACTTGATTGACCTGAAGCCATTGAAGAAGCCGCGCCGCCACCTAAACCGATGTTCATCGCAGGACCGCCTAACACAATCAGTTTAGCGCCAACGGTAATTTCGCCTTTTTGCACGTGTTCTTCACGGATATTACCTAAACCACCGGCAATCATAATCGGCTTATGGTAACCACGCACTTCAACACCGTTATGGCTTGAGACTTCTTGCTCGTAAGTACGGAAATAACCGGTTAACGCCGGACGGCCAAATTCGTTATTAAATGCCGCGCCGCCTAATGGGCCTTCTAGCATGATTTCTAACGGGGTCACAATACGGTCAGGTTTGCCGTAATTGCCTTCCCACGGTTGGACAAACCCAGGAATTTTAAGGTTAGATACGGTAAAACCGTTTAAACCGGCTTTAGGTTTAGAACCTCGACCAGTGGCACCTTCGTCACGAATTTCACCACCAGAACCGGTAGCGGCACCAGGATATGGGCTGATCGCGGTTGGGTGATTGTGGGTTTCTACCTTCATCAATACGTGCATCGGCTCGGTGTGATAGTTGTATACACCGTCAGGATCAGGGAAGAAACGACCTGCAACAGAACCCGTCATTACAGCCGCATTATCTTTGTAGGCCGATAATACATAATCAGGCGTGACTTCAAAGGTGTTCTTAATCATTTTGAACAATGATTTAGGCTGTACTTCGCCGTCAATCGTCCAATCGGCATTGAAAATTTTATGACGACAATGTTCTGAGTTAGCCTGAGCAAACATCATTAATTCAATGTCATTTGGGTTACGGTTTAGGCGGATGAAATTTTCGACTAGGTAGTCAATTTCATCATCTGCTAATGCTAAGCCTAACTTGACGTTAGCGACTTCAAGTGCGCGGCGACCTTCGGCTAAAATATTAACACTGTTAAATTTAGCAGGCTCAGTGCGGGCAAACAGCACTTGGGCGTCATCAAAGCTTGGCAATATCACTTCAACCATGCGGTCGTGCAATAATCCTTGTAATTGCTTTTGCTGTTCAGTCGTTAATGTAGCTGACTCAACATAATAGGCAATACCACGCTCTAAACGCTTCACTTTACTGAGGCCGCAATTATGGGCAATATCGGTCGCTTTAGAGGACCAAGGAGAAATCGTGCCCGGGCGCGGAGTAACAAACAGTAACGCTCCCTCTGGCGCATGTGACTCGATTGCAGGGCCGTACGTAAGAATGGTTTCTAGTTGTAGACGTTCATTATCATCGAGTTGTTCAGTCAGATCGGCTAAATGCACATATTCGGCATAAATTTGCGATACTGGAAGCGATGCGTTTTCGCAAGCCTCCATGAGTTTTTGAACTCTAAATGCAGATAGTGCAGGGGCTCCGCGAATGATTTCCATCACGTCTATTCACCTTATAATTTATATAGGAGGGTCAGAATTGGCGCTATTATAGGGAATTGCACCATACAAATCACGTTCAAGCACGGGTGAAAACAGTGTTTCCTGATAGGGAAAATATCTCTGACGATGAATGCTACAGTGAATAGTATGACAACTTTACATCTGAACAATAACAGTACATTGTTTGATGTTTTTTTGTACAAGCCTAGGCGTTTTGCAAAACTCCTGATAAAGTATGCGAAAAATAACGCCTACCCCTACATATTTAAAGGCTATTCGACAGTATTAAACTCGTTTTTCTCGTATTACTCTCGTGAACATTAACGATACAACTTAAGATAACCAGTTAATAAATATGATCAAAACCTTATTCATCATTTTACTATGTGCCATATTAAGTGCCTGTCATCCAGTTGATATTCAACAGGTCGATATTGCTGCGCCTGCACAAAAGCGTTCAGCTTTAAAGGTTGGTACCCTGTATGGCCCACAGATTTACCTTAATTCTGAATTAGGTGAAACCGGTTTTGATTATGAAATGGCTCAGCGTTTTGCTGATTATTTATCATTGCCATTAGAAATGATCCCTTACACAGATCGCAAAGCGTTATTTAAAGCGTTAAAAGATAACGATATCGACATTATTGCTGCAGGTATTGCCAAAACCCCTAATCGCAGCCAGCAATTTAAGCTTGGGCCAACACTGTATAAAGTCAACCAAGTGCTGGTCTACAAAGAAGGCACACCAGAGCCTAAAGACATTGGCACCTTGTCTGGTGAAATCACCGTCATGGCGAACTCATCGTCTGTCAATACCCTAACTCAACTGCAAAAAGATTATCCAGAGTTAATCTGGAACCAAGTTAGCGATAAAGACAACGAAGAGCTATTTGCACTTATCGCCAAAGGTGAATTGAACTACACGATTTCAGACTCAAACAGTCTGCTGATCAATCAGCGCTTTTTACCCGAATTGCGCGCGGGGATGATTTTAGAAGAAAAAGTAGAAGTTGTGTGGTTATTGCCACCGAAAGACAGTGACCGTTTAATGAGCCAATTGTTAGCTTTTTGGCACAAAGAGAAACGTGCCGGCACCCTTGAGCACTTAAATGAAAAATATTTTGGCCATGTTAAGCGTTTTGATTATGTAGATACTCGCGCCTTTATCCGTGCTATTGACAATATTTTGCCCGAATATCGCGGCATGTTTGAAGAATACGCTGGCGAACTCGATTGGCGTAAGCTCGCGGCGGCGAGTTATCAAGAGTCACACTGGAACCCAACTGCCCGCTCTCCTACTGGCGTACGAGGCATGATGATGCTGACTCGCCCGACTGCCACTTATGTAGGAGTGGATAACCGTTTAGATGCTGAACAAAGTATCCGTGGCGGGGCATATTATTTAAAAGATATGTTAGACCGCTTACCTGAATCTATTCCTGATTCGCAGCGAGTATGGTTTGCTTTGGCCGCTTACAATATTGGTTTGGGCCATGTTGAAGATGCACGCCGCTTAACCGAATCCATGGGCATGGACCCTAGCGCCTGGCGAGACGTAAAAAAAGTATTACCTCTGTTGCAACAATCAAAATATTACAAGCAAACTCGATATGGTTATGCACGTGGCAGTGAAGCGGTACATTATGTTGACAGTATTCGCCGTTATTATGACACCTTAGTCTGGGTAGACAACCAAACTAAACAAATGGAAATCATTGAAGAAAACGACAGCATTGAAGTGATCGCTGAAGAAGCACCAATTAATACCAATGTGTCTGCACAGCAACCTTGAAAGAACAACAAGCCATAACTAATCATTCACAATAAACCATTGCATTGAGGGTATTGAAAAAATACTATGGCGGTTCTACGACGAGCTATCGCTTATCGCTACACCATTTCACACAGTAAAAATGATTGAGGTCTGGGTATGAGAAGAAGAATAATGAGCAACATGGTGTCACGCCGCCGAGTCATGCTTAAGGTACAAAAAAAACGCATTCAAAATCGTCAACGTGCTCATTTTTTACTTGTTCAAACAGAAAGTTAATTTAAGTCTAATCACTTTTCGTTCACGCTAACCGCTAGTCCTCAAAAAAAGCCATTAATCCGTTTGCTGTTTAGCTAACTGTTTAAGGGCTTTTTTTTCAGCTCGTCTACGCTTAAAAAACGCACTTAGCTGCGCCGCACACTCATCGGCTAATACACCCGCACTGACCGATAATTGATGATTAAACGCCGGATGTTGTAATAAGTTAATCACGCTGCCAGCAGCCCCTGTTTTTAAATCCTCAGCCCCATAAACCACCCGTTCAATACGGCTATGCACCATTGCACCTGCACACATTGAACACGGCTCTAGTGTCACATACAAGGTTGTCCCCAACATACGATAGTTTTCGAGCACGTTACCGGCTTGGCGAATACATTCCATTTCTGCATGGGCAGTAGGGTCGTGATTTAAAATACTGAGATTAAACCCACTGGCAATCATCACATCATCTTTTACTAATACCGCCCCGACCGGCACCTCGCCCTTTAATTCAGCCTGCTGTGCAAGCTGCATTGCTAAGCGCATCCACTTTTCATCTATGGCTAACTGAGCACGATCTATCGGCGCATCTTCGATGTCATTATCAACCTTGGTATGTACCCAAGGTTCGTTTGGGCGCTCTGCCTTTGGAGTATCTGTCACACTATTAACCTAGGTAAAGTTCATGCTTTCTATTCTACCAAATAAAAAAGACGCCGCAGCGTCTTTTTTGTAGAACCAAGGGTTAATCCGCTTGGATTATTCCCATTCAATCGTTGCCGGTGGCTTACCTGAAATATCGTACACCACACGAGAAATACCATCGATTTCATTAATGATGCGGTTCGATACACGACCCAAAAAGTCGTAAGGTAAGTGCGCCCAATGTGCTGTCATAAAGTCGATAGTTTCTACCGCGCGAAGCGACACAACCCAATCATATTTACGACCATCGCCCATCACGCCCACTGAACGTACTGGTAAAAATACCGTAAATGCTTGGCTGACTTTGTTGTATAAGTCAGCTTTATGCAACTCTTCAATAAAGATAGCATCAGCACGGCGTAACAAGTCACAGTATTCTTTTTTCACTTCGCCAAGTACGCGTACACCAAGGCCAGGCCCAGGGAAAGGGTGACGATAAAGCATGTTGTAAGGTAAGCCGAGCTCTAAACCGATCTTACGCACTTCATCTTTAAATAACTCACGTAGCGGCTCAACTAAACCTAATTCCATATCGTCAGGCAAACCGCCTACGTTATGGTGCGACTTAATTACATGCGCTTTACCGGTAGCACTGCCTGCAGACTCAATCACATCTGGGTAGATAGTGCCCTGAGCTAACCATTTAGCATTGACGCATTTTTTAGATTCTTCATCAAAAATCTCAACAAACACACGACCAATGATTTTACGCTTCGCTTCTGGGTCGGCTTCACCGGCCATCGCATCTAAGAAACGGTTTTCAGCATCAACATGAATAATGTTCAGTCCAAAATGATCGCCAAACATTTCTAATACTTGATCGGCTTCGTTTAAACGCAATAAACCGTTGTCAACAAACACACAAGTTAACTTGTCGCCAATGGCGCGGTGTAACAGCATAGCCACAACCGATGAATCTACACCACCAGAAAGGCCTAAAATCACTTCATCATCGCCAATTTGTTGCTTTAAACGCTCAATGGCATCTTCGATAATGGATGAGGGTTTCCAATTTGCCTCACAGCCACAAATGTCTAACGCAAAATGCTCAAGCATGCGTTGACCTTGACGAGTGTGAGTCACTTCAGGGTGAAATTGCACGCCGTAAAAACGTTTTTCTTCATTGGCCATTGCCGCAAAAGGACAGGTTTCTGTTTTAGCCACTGTCACAAAGCCTTCTGGGATCACCGATACTTTATCACCGTGGCTCATCCATACGTCAAGTAATGGCTTACCGTCTGCGCTCACGGCATCTTCAATGCTTTTAAACAGTGCAGAAGTGGTTTGCAGTTCGATTTGAGCATAGCCAAACTCGCCCTCGCCCACACCTTGAATCACTTTACCGCCAAGCTGCTCAGACATGGTTTGCATGCCATAACAAATGCCCAATACAGGAACACCAGCAGTAAATACATATTCTGGTGCGCGCGGAGAGTGGTCAGCAGTAACGCTCTCAGGCCCACCCGCTAAAATAATGCCGTTTGGTGCAAACTCACGAATTTGTGCTTCGCTGACGTCCCACGCCCATAACTCACAATACACGCCAATTTCACGAATACGACGGGCAATAAGTTGAGTGTACTGAGAACCAAAATCGAGGATCAAAATCTTATGATCATGAATATTAATCATGGGTAACCTTTACAAATTGATTAAATGCCATAGCCAATACATTGGCCATATGCGATTAACAAAAGGGCGACAAATGTCGCCCTCACAAAAATTATGAACCTGAACGGTAATTTGGCGCTTCTTTAGTAATGGTCACATCGTGAACATGTGATTCACCCATGCCTGCTGAAGTCACTTTTACAAACTGTGCTTTTTCATTTAAATCTTTAATGGTGGCACAACCTGTTAACCCCATGCATGAACGTAAACCGCCCATGTGTTGGTGAATAATTTCTTTAATCTTGCCTTTATATGGTACACGGCCTTCAATACCTTCCGGTACTAACTTGTCAGCAGCGTTGTCACTTTGGAAATAACGATCTGATGAGCCTTGGGTTTGCCCCATTGCACCAAGCGATCCCATACCACGGTATGACTTATAAGCACGGCCTTGGTAAAGCTCAGTCTCACCTGGTGCTTCGTCAGTACCTGCAAACATAGAACCGGCCATGATACATGATGCACCTGCCGCTAATGCTTTCGCTAAGTCACCAGAGAAACGAATACCGCCATCAGCAATAACAGGAATGCCAAGCGCAAGCACTGCTTCTGCAGCATCAGACACCGCGGTTATTTGCGGCACACCCACACCGGTAACAATACGAGTAGTACAAATTGAACCAGGGCCAATACCCACCTTAACGGCATTAACACCTGCTTCGACTAACGCTAATGCGCCAGAAGCTGTTGCAACGTTACCACCAACAATTTGTAAATCTGGGTATTTAGCACGAGTGTCACGAATGCGTTGTAAAACACCTTCTGAATGGCCGTGAGATGAGTCAATTAGCAGTACGTCTACCCCCACTTTAACAAGCGCGTCGATACGCTCTTCGTTACCAGGGCCAGCACCTACCGCAGCACCTACACGTAAACGACCTAACTCGTCTTTACATGCATTTGGTTTACGCTCGGCTTTTTCGAAATCTTTTACGGTAATTAAGCCTTTAAGTTTAAAGTTGTCATTAACAACAAGTACTTTTTCAATACGGTGTGAATGCATTAACTTTTGCACTTCATCTAACTTGGTACCTTCTGGTACTGTCACTAGACGATCTTTTGGCGTCATCATGTCGGCAACGGTTTTGCTCCAATCGGTCACAAAGCGCACGTCACGGCCAGTAATAATACCGACAAGTTCGTGTGCATCATTTACCACAGGGTAACCGGCAAAGCCGTTATGTTCAGTCAGTATACGTAGATCAGTTAAGCTGGTAGCAGGTGTAACGGTAACAGGCTCTTGCACAATACCTGCTTCATAGCTTTTAACTTTACGCACTTCTTCGGCTTGTTGCTCAATGCTCATGTTTTTATGAATAAACCCTAAACCCCCTTCTTGCGCGATAGCAATTGCAAGACGAGATTCAGTTACAGTGTCCATCGCGGCAGACACAAGTGGAATATTTAATTCGATTTTATTCGTTAAACGAGTTTTGAGAACAGCGGTATTAGGGAGTACGGTCGAGTGGGCAGGAACCAACAACACATCATCAAAGGTTAGTGCATCTTTCAGTAAACGTAACATGGCAACATCTCCCTAGTTAAGTAGGATTTGAGGTGAAATATTGCGGCGAGATTATACCTTGCATATTACCGTTGGTAAATGGAAAATAGATTTTTATTACCTTTAGAATGAGAACACTCATGAGTGCCACAAAAAACAATGTTTACACTGTTTCGCAATTAAACGGCGAAGTCAGGCATATTCTTGAAGGTCAAATAGGAAAAATTTGGTTAAATGGTGAAATTTCAAACTTTTCCTCACCAAGTTCTGGCCATTGGTATCTCACGTTAAAAGACAGTCGCTCACAAATCCGTTGTGCCATGTTTAAAGGCCGTAATCAATCAGTACGCTTTAAACCCGTTAATGGTCAACAAGTGTTAGTTAAAGGCGCCATCAGCGTTTATGAGCCTCGTGGTGACTATCAACTGCTATTAGAGTCAATGCTACCTGCCGGCGACGGTTTGTTAGCACAAGAATTTGAAGCGTTAAAGCTCAAATTAGCCGCTGAAGGTTTATTTACCACAGAAACAAAACGCCCTATTCCACAAAACATTCAACGCATTGGTGTAATAACCTCTGCAACAGGCGCGGCATTGCGCGACATATTGCACGTATTAGCCAGACGCGACCCATCAATTGAAGTTATTGTTTATCCCACTCAGGTACAAGGCGCTGCGGCGAGCCAGTTAATTTGCCAAGCCATAGAGACAGCAAACCAACGCCTTGAAGTCGATGTACTATTACTGACCCGTGGTGGCGGCTCGTTGGAAGATTTATGGTGTTTTAACAGCGAACACTTAGCTCATGCCATTTACAACAGTGCTTTACCAGTCATTAGTGCTGTCGGCCATGAGATTGACACTACCATTAGTGACTATGTTGCCGATGTGCGCGCCCCCACGCCTTCTGCTGGAGCAGAACTGTTGTCTAAAGATAAAGGCAATAAAGCTGAAAAGCTTATTTTGTTGTTATCTCGCTTACAACAAGGAATGAAGCATTATCAATTACAGCAAAGCAGCCGCTTAACCCAGTTAACCCACCAACTTCAGCGACATGAGCCACAACGAAAACTGCAACAGTTTGAGCAGCGTTTCGATGAAATGCAAATGCGCTTAGAAAATGCCTTACAACATAAGCTGAGCCGTTTAACCTTGCGCCACCAGCAATTACATAATCGTTTACAACAACGCTCACCAGCGAACTCTTTAATACTCGAAAAACAGCGCCTACAGTATTTAACCGAACGGTTTAACGACGCCAGCAGCGACTATTTTAAACAGGCAGCGGTGCGCGTTGCACAGGCTGCTCACAAACTTGATACCGTCAGCCCATTGGCCACCTTAAGCCGTGGCTATTCAATCACTAGCACGAATCAACACGTTGTTGAAAATGCTCAACAGTTAATGTTGGGAGATGAAATTCACACCCGCTTAAAACACGGTGAAGTCACCTCGACCGTGACGAAAGTCATCAGTCACTAATATCTAAACCCAAAAAAGCCATCTTGCGATGGCTTTTTGTTTAATCAACCTCAGCTAGAGTTAATCTAGGGTTATCATTCACGAGGCTGAATCAATTGTCACTTGGTTACTGAGCCATTGGCGTAAGCACAATTTCTACACGGCGGTTTTGCGCACGACCATCGGCGGTATTGTTGCTGGCAATCGGGCTTGATTCACCCATGCCGGTTGCTGACACGCGTGAACCACTTACGTTTTGGCTAGTAATGTATTGTGCCACTTCACTGGCTCGCACTTGCGATAAACGTAGGTTGTATGACTCAGAACCAGAGCTGTCTGTGTAGCCGATAATGTTTAAGCGCGTATCGCTGTATTCTTTGGCAACCAAAACAACACTGTTTAACACCGATTTAGCACGTTCACTTAATACGGTTTGGTCAACGGCAAACGTGACTTCGTTTGGCATATTGAGGATAATGTTATCACCATCACGAGTGACACTAACGCCAGTAGACTGTAATTGCTTGCGCAATTTAGCTTCTTGCACATCCATATAATAACCAATACCACCGCCGACAGCCGCACCAGATGCAGCCCCAATCAATGCACCTTTACCACGATCTTTCTTACTGGATGAAGCAACACCAATTGCTGCACCGCCAATCGCACCAATAATTGCGCCATTGGTCGCTTTAGCATTTTCAGACTCGCCAGTATAAGGGTTTGGTAATTGGCAACCTGACAACAACAGCGCCGTCCCCAATAAAGAGCCACATAACAACGATGATTTTAATTTAACTAACATACACTCTCCTAAATACTTATTTTTTAATGTAATAAGTAAAAAACTGAGGACCTCAAAAAACGTCATTCTACCTTAGGTGAATCTGATGTTTACGTTATTTTTTGTTCATCAAACGACGACAGCATGCCAATGCGCCGAATAAGCTAACCATTAGCCAGGACAACGCACCGCCATGTACATCTTCCACATATACCGTATCACGATCGCCACTTTCAAGCGGCAATGCATACAATGAATCAAGATCATCACTGCTGATGGTAGCTACAGGGTCGGCATAACCTAGCTCGTATAAGTCAATTAACACATCGTAGTGATCAGTTTGATAACCGTTAGCTAGAGTGGTTAATACTTCATAATCATCAAAGCTTGAGTCAGCGTTGAGCGTGAATACGTCAGTCGAGTAATAATGGATCCAAGGACCACCGTTTTGGCTTAAATATAATTCAGCAAAAACATCAGCTTGAACTTCGCCACCACTGCTATTGATGTCTGCATCGAAGGTCACGCTAAAGGTTTGGTAAAACCCGTCGTAATCGTAATCTTCGTATAAACGCGTTTGAGCATCATAAAATGAGAAGTCATAATAAATGACCTGATTTTGCTGAGCTAACGCCCGTAACTGTTGGTTTTCTTGAGTAGCAGCTGCTTTTTGATGAACAACCATACGTTGTTCGCGCGTCATTTTTAAGTGGGTATCAGCTGTAGCGGTTAGTAACGTCGCTTGTTGATGCAAAGCCGCCACTTGGGTTTCATTATTGTCGCTAACGGGCGCATCCAATAATCTTGCCTGGCTTACCGCGCCATTGACCTGAATCGCAGTGACTTCTTCACTATTAGCGTCAGCAGAACTTAACCCCATAGCACATGCTACGCATAAACTGATTCCTAATTTAACATGACTCAATGATGTTGCTTTACTGATGTAATTTGAATATGGGTTCATGGTGATTCCTCGCAACCATTAATGTTGCAGTCATTAAACCGCACTCAAAATGAACACAAGCTGAACATTACCAAACAGTTAACTCCCCACGTTATCCTATCGTCATGCCGTTATTGTCATTCAGTTAATGTTCATCTGTCAGCCGGTATACTTACCCAACCACTCATTTTGAATCGACTCCCAGTGCAATTGTTTAAGTAGATGTTTCTATATAGAAAAGGATCTTTTACACTAGCGGTAATGAGGTAAATAGGATTAACACTATGCAGCGAATGTTCAAACTTAAAGCCACTCTTTTAGGCTTGATGTTACTGATTTCATTACCCAGCGTTGCTGGCGCTTCGCCTGTTTTATCGTTAAGTACTGTCGCCCCATTTGAGCTTGCTCCTGGCCTTAAAGACAATCGCCAAAGTAACAATAATTTGGTGGTAACTAGCGCACAACAAGCCATTCAAATTGCCAAGCGCAGTTACTCCGGCAAGGTGTTAAAAGTTCAATCTAGCAGTGTGAATGGACACCCTGGGTACCGAGTCAAACTACTTACCAATGATGGCGTTATTTTTTATGTCACTGTTGACGCCACCAATGGTTCAGTTAGAAGGAACTAGCCCATGAGATTATTACTGGTCGAAGACGACTTAGCCTTACAAGCTAACATTAAGCAGCACCTTATTGAGGCACAGTACACTGTCGATGTTGCTTCTGATGGTGAAGAAGGCTTATTCCAAGCCCAAGAATATCAATATGATGTGGCGATAATTGATGTCGGGTTACCTAAACTTGATGGGTTAACCTTAATAAGCCAGTTGCGCGAACAAAATATTAGCTACCCTATTATTATTTTAACTGCTCGAGACAGCTGGCAAGACAAAGTCATTGGTCTTGATGCCGGAGCGGATGATTATTTAAGTAAACCATTTCAATTAGAAGAGTTAGTCGCACGCATTAATGCATTAATACGTCGCTCAGCAGGCAAAGCCAGCCCTGTGATTCAAAATGGACCATTTAGTATTAATACCCGCAGCCTTGAAATTAAAATGCACCAAGAAGTCGTCAATTTAAGCGGATCTGAATACAAATTATTTGAATACCTGATGTTGCACCCTGGTTCTGTGCATTCAAAAAGCAGTTTGATTGAGCATATTTACGATCAAGATTTCGATTTAGATTCCAACGTTATCGAAGTGTTTATTCGCCGCTTGCGTAAAAAACTCGACCCAGACAATCAATACCAACTCATTGAAACTTTACGAGGCCAAGGTTATCGTTTGCGTCAATTAGGGCAGCATGAATAAGTTATTAGGCTCGCTTAAAGTTCGCATAGTGGTCAGTGCGTTACTGCTTATTTTGGGGTTATTGCCCATCATTGGCATTACCGTTAATAATGCCTTTGAAACCCAAATAAACGTTGCCGCCAAAAACCAACTAAAAGCTTATGTGTATTCAGTGTTAGCCATGGCAGAAGTGGAAAACGATGAATTACTCATGCCTGAGCATCTGCTCGAGAATCAATTTAATGTTATCGGCTCCGGACTTTATGCACTGATAACCACTAAAGATAACCAATTATTGTGGAGTTCTAATTCGTTTTTAGGCTTAAATACTCCAATCAACTTACCCAAGCCTGCAACGGGTAGAAACAGTTACGGCAGCGTGTTAATTAACGACACGCCGCAATTAATTTACAGTTACAGTGTCAGTTTCGCCACCAGCGAGCACCCTTTTACCATGACACTGCACATCATTAAAAATCAACAAGAATACCAACAACAAATTAGCCAATTTTCAAAGACGTTATGGACCTGGTTATTAATCTTAATGGCACTGTTATTTAGCGTGCAATTGAGTTGGTTGTTATGGACCTTAAAGCCGTTAGGCAAATTCAGTCAAGAACTCAGTGCCGTTGAGCAAGGTAAGTCGATGCAGCTAAGCACCCAATACCCTATAGAGTTGCAAAAGGTGGCTAAGCAGCTTAATACCTTGCTGCAAACAGAGCAAAATCAGCGTAAACGCTACCGTAATGCCCTTGCCGATTTAGCCCATAGTTTAAAAACGCCACTGGCAGTCATGCAAACTCAAGCCAATTTAAATGACGCATCGTTAGAACAAATTAATCGTATTAATCAAATTGTGGCTTATCAACTAAAGCGGGCACAAAGTGCTGCTGGCACGGGTTGGCACCTTGGGGTCAGTGTTGATGATATTGCGGCACGATTAATACGCACCTTAGGTAAAATTTATCAACAGCAACAGCTGACTATTGACTATCACGGTGATGCCAACGCGCGCTTTAAAGGTGATGAGTCAGACTTAACTGAAATGCTGGGCAACGTGTTAGACAATGCCTGCAAAGCGGCCAATAGCCGAGTGTTACTCACGGTTAAACAATTACCCAACAGTTTACATATCTGCATTGAGGATGATGGTGCTGGCGTACCTAAAGACAAGCAACAACAGATTTTTGAGCGAGGCATGCGAGCTGACACCTACGCACAAGGCCATGGGATTGGTTTGGCGATTGTGCGCGATTTAGTCGATAGCTACCATGGTACATTAACGGTGGGACAATCATCGACTTTGGGCGGCGCCAGATTTGAGTTTGAATTTACCCATTAATCAATGCCCAGATAAAAATCATCGCCGTTTTTCCTCCTTCATTAGTTAACTTTCAGCTTATGTTCATCTTCGGGTCGTTATGATGAGTTTAACAGTCATCAATGACACTGGAGATAACATGAAAAAAGCCATTCAAACACCCGCTAAAGCACTGATTGCATTAGCCTTGGTTTGCATGCCATTAGCAAGTGTGCAAGCCGCACAACCTACCGAGTCATACACTTATAATACAGTGGATGAAGTCGTTAGTGATGCAGAATTAGCACAAATGCTCGCGCCTATCGCGCTATATCCAGACAGCCTATTAACTCACATACTGATTGCGTCTACTTACCCGCTTGAAATCGTCCAAGCCAAACGCTGGTTAACCAGCCAGGGTGATCGCGATACCAGCCAAATTATGACCGCGGTAGAGTCACAAGATTGGGACCCAAGCGTGAAAGCTTTGGTGGCCTTCCCTAATGTACTTGAACGTTTAAATGACGATTTAGTCTGGACTCAAAACCTCGGTGATGCCTTTTTACAAGACGAAGGCCGCTTACTTGACACTATCCAGTCGTTAAGACAGCAAGCAGATGAGGCCAATAACCTAGCCGATCTTGAACAAGTTAAAGTCACACGAGTTGAGCGTAGGATTATTATTGAATCTGTTCGTCCTGAAATAGTGTATGTACCTTACTATGACAGCCGCATTGTTTATGGCAACTGGCGTTGGAACCGATACCCACCAGTATATTGGCATGCACCAGCTTATGTACATTACCGCCCAAGTCACCGTGCGATATTTTGGGATGCTGGTGTGCGCATTAGCTTTAACTTCTTTTTTAGTGGTTTCCATTGGCATGATCGCCGTGTCATTGCAGTACCGGTACATAAAAACTATCGTTATTACACGCCACGTAAAATTAGCTACAGCCACGGTGCACAGCATTGGCAACATAAACCGAAACATCGTAAAGGTGTGGCTTATCGCAGCCAAGTAGTGAGTAAGCGTTACAATGGACATTATGAGCAACGCCATAAGCCAGTGACCTATTCACGTGAGACAAAACGTCAGATGGTTAATGAGCCTCGTAAACAAGTGAGTCACAGCACGAAACAAGACAAGCGCAATAAACATTCAACAGTAAAGAGCGTAAACCGTAATCAAGTAGTAGAACATCGCAGCACAACACTAAAGCGTGAGCTAAGCCAGCAGCGTCAGACTAAATCGTTTGATCGTAAAGGTGAGCCAATGCGTTCGAGCTACAGTAATAAGCGCGATGTGGTGAATAATAAATCCAAGTATGAGGCAAAACCGGTAACCAATGTGGCTCAAAAGTCACGACATGTTGAATCTAAAAAAGCTGCAACGCAAAAAGTACAACGTGCAGCAAAAGTAGAACAAACACGTCAACCACAAGCCGCTTCGCGTAATGTTCAGCAAGTGGTAAAACAACAAAGCAGAAGCGAGCCCAAACAAGTGCGTTCTGTCACTCGAAGTGCACCGCAAAAAGCACAGCGCTCAAGCAATTCTCAACGTAGCATGAGCAGCCAACAGCGCAGCAACTCATCGAGGCAAGCAAGCCACTCAATCAGCAATAAACAAACAAGAGAAAAACATTAGGGCCGCAAAATAAAAACAGCATGAGTTTGAGCTCATGCTGTTTTTATTTTTAGTCTCTAAGCATGTTATGCCAATCCGTTTATGAGATGGCAGGTAAGCTGATGCATACCGATAATCCCTGCGGCTCAATACGGCGTAAAGTCAATTCACCTTGATGTAAACTAATAATATGTTGGCAAATCGACAAACCTAACCCTGCCCCCTGCGAAGCATTTTCGTCGACCCGGTAAAAGCGATTTTGAGCTAAACTGATTTGCTCATCTGTCATACCACTGCCCTGATCGCTCACATAAATGTGAATAGCCGCATGGGTTTGTTCAGCACGAACGGTAATTACAGAATCTGTCGGGCTATATTTACAAGCATTCTCAATGACATTTTTTAACACTAGCTCCAAATAAAATGGATCGGCATTAACCATTAACTCATTGGGAATATCAATGTGCCATTGGTAATCGGCGATTAAATGCAACAATTGATTAATCACATTATCGATAACCGCTTGAAGCAGGCAGTCTTGACGATTTAAGGCATCTATCGCATCAACCCGTGATAACAATAACAACTGCTCTACCGTGTGGCTGATACGGTTAACCCCTTCATCAATAGCGTTAATATAAGGCAACGTAGCTTGTTGAACCGACTCTCCATGAACCGACAACTCATCACTTAACCCATCACTATGAAGCTTGATAATGGCTAGAGGAGTTTTAAGCTCATGAGCAGCATCGGCACTAAAACGGCGTTCCCGGACAAGGGTTTCGTTAATGCGCTGTAAATAGTTATTGAGTGCTTTTTGAGTTGAGCCTAACTCTGTCGGTAAGGCGTAATTAATGGGTGTTAAATCTTGGGCTGACCGATTAGCGAGGTTTCGCTCGAGTAATTTCACAGGTTTAAACAAATAGTAAGTCACTAATAGCATGATTAGCATCATCACAGGGGTAATGAGTAAAGGGGCTCGCCATGAGTTGTTAATGATCATCGAGACGATTTCTTGGCGAACATCATCGCGTTGTGCGGTAATAATCCACACTTGCTTAGGTTGAGAGAAAAAACTGTACACATGCCATAAATTACCGTCAACAATGCGGGTGTCATAGCCCTGAGTAAAGTGGGTCAATAATTGCTCGCCTGAGCTATCAGAATACGCCAATATTTGCCCTTGCTCTGACAATAATTGAAACGATAATTTGTGTTCATATGACAAGGTGACAGCGTTGGCTTTCTCGGCCAAGGTTTCAATTTGCGAGTCAGCAACATGAAATAACACCGGCTGTTTAATAAGAGCGTTAAGTTGCGAAGCACTGAGCTGATTAACATAAAATTGCTCAAGCACTTTAGCCGTTTGTACCATTTGGGCATCAAACAGTTCTTCGACCTCATGGGTTGCATCACGATGACTTAACATGCTCGAAAATGTCACCGTCAACACAATGCCAACAAGCATCAATAAACTTAACAATAATCGTAATGAAAACATAATATCCTTATCTACACCGCAGTTTGGCGACCAATGACTATAGCGTGTCAGTCAAAATATAACCGATACCCCGTACGGTTTTAATGAGTTCTGTGGCGGTTTTCTTACGTAAATGATGAATGTGCACCTCAATGGAGTTACTGCCCACCTCATCCCAGCCGTAAGTTAACTGTTCCAATTGATTACGCGTTAATACACGCCCGGCAGATTGAGCAAACTCCAGTAGCACTTGGTATTCACGGCGCGATAATGACACCAATTCGCCACGAAAATGCACCTCGCAACGAGTAAAATCGATATTGAGTGCGCCATAACTAAATTGATTATTATCGAGCCCATGTTGGCGCCTAATAATTGCCCGTAACCTAGCAATAAGCTCTCTGACGTCAAAGGGTTTACTTAAATAGTCATCGGCCCCAATGTCTAGGCAATCGAGGCGGGTATCAAAATCGGTATTGGCCGTTAACACTATAATGGGTAATGATACGCCAGAGCGGCGCCACAGTTTGAGCAAATCGGCGCCATTACCGTCAGGTAAACCTAAATCTAAAATGATTGCGCTAAAGTCTTCATTATCAAGTGCCACTTGGGCTTGTTTATAGGAAGGTAAATGGTCGACTTGAATGCCTTCTTTTGCCAAACTCATCACCACGCCTTGAGCCAGTAACTTATTATCTTCAACCAGCAATACACGCATTGTTTTAACCTCGAAAGACTTTAAAATCGACACCTTGTTGCTGTAAAAAGGCTTCAGCATCTGGCCCTTTTAACATCGACATGGTGGCTAACATACCGGCCATCACACAATTTTGCGCAAGCACGGTAACCGATAAAGGTGCTTGCTCAACTGGATAACCTGTTTTAGGATTAATAATATGCCCATAGCGCCTGCCATCAACTTCAATGTAGCGGCGAGTGGTTCCACTGGTGGCTAATGCCCCTTGGCGTATGGTTAATAGCGCTGCGGCATTATCTAAATGCAGCGGATTTTCAATCCCGACCTGCCAGCCATCGGCTTTGCTGATTGGGCAAGCAATATCGCCACCAAAGTTAACCAACACCGAATAATCCGGCCATTGCTTTGCAAGCATCTGCGCGGTTTTATCAACCGCATATTCTTTACCTATGCCCCCAAAATCAATACTCATGCCAGAGGGCAAATACACATGGTTATCGGTCAGCGTCATTCGCGATAAACCAACATGCTGTATGGCCTGCGTTATATCGCTGTGTTTTGGTAAGCGCTGCTGACCGTCAAAACGCCATAATGACATTAACGCACAGGCACTAATGTCAAAGGCGCCATCACTCAATTGATAGCATTGTTGGGCAAATTGAAATAAATGTAAGGTCTCGGCATCAATGGGCTTTGCGACACCGTTAGCATGATTTAAATGCCAGATAACATTGCCTTCAATAAAACGACTAAATTTTTGTTCAATACGCTTCGCTTCTTGAAACGCCAATTGCAGCATTTGCTCGGCAATGTACGGATCGCTAACGGCCATCAACACTTCACAGGGGCTAGCCATCGCCCTAAACGAACCTAAAAAGCCCCACTCGCGGGGCTGTATACTAATGTTATTTGCCTGTGAGTTTGTCGAATTAGCGGCCATGAGACTCTCGTTTATAGCATTAGGCCATGATGACTCATGCAATAATGGCCTACTATTCAAATTATGACACTAGGCCCACATTAAAACGAATAACTGACTTGAGCAACAATCGCTTTCACTGACGGGAACAAATCATAGTTTTGTAATTGCCCCGGGATGTCAGTGCCGTTGTTTTCAGGGTTTTGCTGATAATACTCAAGACGATATGTCATCTCGTGCCCACCCGATAAACGCTGGCCAAATTTAAGCCCAATGGTATATGCCGTCATATCACCTATCCGGTAATCGGCGCTGGCATATTCTGGTAACGCATCGCCGGCCATTAGGAAAGGTTGATAGAACTCAGCCGCTTGCTGTTGGTAGTAACGCAAGTGTAACTGACCATAAAAACTCGGGCTAAAGTAATAACGATAATGCGTTTCTAACGTGTGCGAAGTGATGTCCCAGTCATCTGTACTGTAGCGATATGAGAAATCCACCACACCAGAATCAAGCGCGCCTTTCGTCATTAAAAACACACTGTGTTTTAAGCGAGAATCTGGACGGTTCTCATAACGATAACCTTGGGTTAATCCGTTAACGTCTACTTCGCTTAATATTTTATAAGGGTCGGTCATGTAACCCGAGACACTCGACAAACCATAATTAGCTTGCATCAACCAGTTACGGTTTAGGATCTGAGTCACGCCTATCATCACATCCGTCGTTTGCTTGGTATCGTCACCCTCTAAACGGGTTTGATCAAACGCAGCTTGATACTCAGCGTCACTGTTATAGTCTGAACGAAACACCATTTCAGACAACGCCACAGGACGGCCACCAACAGGGTCAACAACGTCATGAGTAAATGCCCCCGACAACGCGAGTGTGGTGTTGTTTTTGTTAAAACTACGTTCTATCCCGCCGTTTAACCCCATTGATAAATAATCAAACTCTTTAGAGGCATATACGCCAACATTGCCGGTCCAATCTTGATTTAAGATCTCTTGCCAATTGGCACTTAACTGTACGCGAGTATCATGAAAAGTATCGTCTAGTGGCGTTTCACCCGCCTTCACTGTGTATTCGCCTTTACCTGATGGACGCGTAAATGTTTGGCTTTGCGCTTGAGCAACCGCACCGGATGCAGAGGCACCGGTTAAGCTATCAACTACGATCTTTAGGTCTAATAATGACGAGTCGCCAAAGGCTTTTTGTACATTGCCTATCGCTTCTGCAGCTTGTACACGGTCTTGCTCACCGTAATACATAATCGCTGCATCGACTTTCCAATCATCGTTAGCAGGCAGGGTCTCTGCCGCTTGGCTTTGGCCAATAAGGCTACAACTGGCTAGCGCCAATGCACTCGCAATACTTTGTGTTGACGTTAGTTGCATCCACAACCTCCACCGGCTAATGAACGGCCACCACTGGTGCCTTCCTTACTGAAATAAATGTGATCATCTAATGCTAAATCCAGCTTCTCGCTGTTAAGCGCCATGTCTTCACGGGCAAATTGATCTTTTTCCCATGGTTGTACACCTAAACTCGAACAACCAAGCAAACTGCTGGCAATAGCTAGTGCCAGCACGGTTTTGATTAAAGGGTTATGTGGCAGATTACTCATGCGATGACTCCTGTAACAACAATTGAATTTCTTGCTCATATGCAGGAATATTTTCTTGATAAAATCCCACATGAGTTTGTACCAGTTGCCCCTGGCGATTAAACAAAAAGCTGCTTGGCATACCTTGTAAATCATAGGCTTTAGCAACATCACCTTCGGGGTTAAAAACAAGATTAAAATCGGCTGGTAATTTAGCCAAAAACTCATGAGCAAGTGCACTATCAACATCAAGGTTAATGGCCACCACTGCTAATCCTTGCTGTTGATATTTTGCATGCATGGCATTCATCCAAGGAAATGACTTACGGCATGGCCCACACCAAGAAGCCCAAAAGTCGACATAAACCACTTTACCGGCATATTGCTGTAAACTGACCGATTGCCCCTGAGCGTTTAATACTGAATGTTCTAACGACGGGGCTGCATACGCCGCCGAGCTTAGACTCAGTGCCACACTCAATAGGGTAAAACTGAATTTATTTGTGAGAGAAAATAACTTTTTAGACATTCTATTTTCACCTTATGATTTGATAAGTAACACACTAGGTTACCAGTCTTAAGGTTTACTTAAGCTAAAAACAGATTTTGAACATTAGTGCCAAACAGCCAGTAATGTCACCCGCATTAGCCACCAATCATTTTGGATACTATGCCTTTTTCATCAGTTGATTCGGCAATGAATATACCAGCCACGTGCAAGCTGATAAACGGAATAAAGTACCATAACGCCAGTTTATGTATTGTTTCTGCTTGATGTTCTATGGCCTCTGGACCAAATTTGATTAGTAACCCGGTGATCACCGACAAGGCAACGCCGGCATAAAACACCCAATACACCCATGCTTGGAACTTTTGCTTTGTTGTCGATTGGCGGCTCAATGGCGAAGGATAATGCAGGCCAAATTTAGCCATATACACAAAGCGAGCAAACACCAAAACACTTACCGCATAACCAAAGTAAATATGCCATTTAAACATCACCCCGCGGATCACTTTCGCAATACTTACCGCTTGTTTATCGGTGATCAAGACATCAATATTGGCTAAGCCTTGAGTCATCAGGGCTGCCATATGATTTTTCTCCATCCAGCCTAAACGCAACAATACGGTTAATAACATCACCAGCATGGACAAGGCCAATCCCCAGTGAAGAAAACGATGAAGTAATGGAAAATTGGATTGAGTATACATATACACCTCGATAGATTAAGTTAACCACTGCATTATTGCCCCTTAAACTTAACAATCACTTATGGTTTAGGGTTGTATTCGTAATATGACTGACCGAGCAGCAAGATAAATATGAAAGGGATTTATGAATAGGGCGTTCTCATGGCTGAATTTTTTAAACGTACACAAACCTTAGCACTGCTGATTGCCGGTATTGGTACATCGTTAGGTGGGCTTTATACTATCGCGCCTCAATGGGCTTTAGCCCAGTTAAACCAATTGCCCTATATTGTTAGCGACACAATATTTATTCAGCATTGGGGCTTTTTAGTATTGATGATGGGCTGTAGTTTCTTGATTGCGATATTTCGTAATGACTGGATCATCTCAGTGTTTTGGGTAGCATTAATTGAAAAATTATTTTTTGTCAGTTTAGTTATAGGTTATTCAAGCCAACCTTTTACCCATGGCTTTTGGTTATCCATGGCAATGGACAGTGTTATCTGCCTGTATATTGCCGGCTATCTATTGAGCTGTAGACAATCGAAAACTAAGACGCTCCAATAGCATCTACAGGTTCTTCACGATCACATTTTTTACAGTTCAGTTGCATACCTAAATGTTGTTTGCGACCAAGATCGGTAGTGACCCATTCACGGACACTCCAGGGTGGGTCATGGCGCACATGTTGAAAATGGCCACATACTAACTGGGCAACCCAATGCTCTTCTTCATCTTGGTGGTAAGCCATTATTGCTTGTCGCATGCATTTCCCTGTTAATATTGGGGCCACAAAAAAGCCTGAACATGTCAGGCTTTTTGTTATTGCTATCGCTATTTTTTACGATCGCGGATATGGCTCATTGCCCGCTTGCGGCGACGTTCTTGCCCTAAGGTTAACTTGTCTGTTTTACCTTCAAACGGGTTAGCGCCTTCATGGAAACGTAATTGGATTGGCGTACCAACCACTTTCAATGAACGACGGAAATAGTTCATCATATAACGTTTGTATGAGTCAGGCAGTTTACTGACCTGATTACCGTGTACCACAACAATTGGTGGGTTATATCCACCTGCGTGGGCATATTTAAGCTTAACACGGCGACCATTAACCAATGGCGGTTGGTGATCTTCTTGCGACATTTGCATGATACGGGTCAACATCGAAGTGCTCACTCGACGAGTTGCACTGTCGTATGCTTCTTCAATTGACTCATATAAATGGCCAACACCGGTACCGTGCAATGCAGAAATAAAGTGAATACGAGCAAAGTCGATAAAACCTAAACGACGGTCTAATTCGCTTTTAACTCGGTCTTTAACAAGTTGATCAATACCATCCCACTTGTTTACAGCAATCACAAGGGCACGACCAGCGTTTAAGGCAAAGCCGAGTAAACCAAGGTCTTGCTCTGCAATACCTTCGCGCGCATCAATCACTAACAATACCACGTTAGCATCTTCAACCGCTTTTAGGGTTTTAATCACCGAGAATTTCTCGACAACTTCATGCACTTTACTACGACGACGCACACCTGCAGTGTCAATGAGCACGTACTCACGGCCTTCGCGCGACATTGGAATGTAAATACTGTCGCGAGTGGTGCCTGGTTCGTCATAAACCACGACACGTTCTTCACCTAAAATACGGTTAATCAGTGTTGACTTGCCCACGTTTGGCTTACCAATAATGGCCAGCTTAATTGGCAAGTTTTGTAAACGCGTTTGTTCAGCTTCTGCTTCTTCTTCGGTGTATTCACGCTCAACCTGCTCGCCTTCTTCATCAAGCTCACGGACAATGCCCATGGCTTCAGCATAAGGGGTTAACGCGTAGTCAATCATGTTGGTAACACCACGGCCTTGTGCAGCAGCCATTTGGTATACTTCACCTAAACCGAGAGACCAAAATTCACCACAGGCTGAATCGGCATCGATACCGTCAACTTTGTTAGCAACCACAAAGGTCACTTTGTCACGACTACGTAAATGCTGTGCAATGGCTAAGTCGGCGGCTGTTAAACCGGCGCGGGCATCGGTCATAAACAACACGACATCAGCTTCTTCAATAGCAGCTAATGACTGCTCAGCCATTTTAGTTTCGATCCCCTCTTCGGTGCCATCAATACCGCCGGTATCAACAACGATAAACTCGTAACCAGCTAAAAATGCACGGCCGTATTTACGGTCACGTGTTAAGCCAGGAAAATCAGCTACTAACGCATCACGAGTACGTGTAAGACGATTAAATAATGTCGATTTACCGACGTTTGGTCGCCCCACCAGGGCCACTACAGGGATCATGATTTTGCCTCTAAAAAACTTTTCAATAAAAAGCCCCCGGAACGCTTCCAGGGGCTCTAGTAGAGATATTATACCTTAATTAATCCAGAAATGGTCCTAGGACTTATTCTGCACTGGCTACGGTATCGTCCTCAGCATTCATTTGTTCTTTGTCTAAGACGACAATGGCAACTTTACCACTGCGGCCTTGCACATAGATTTTGTCATCAACCACTAATGGCTGAGCATATAAACCATCGCTGTCGACTTCAATACGGCCTACAACCTCGCCGTTATTACGGTCTATGAAATGTAAATAGCCTTCCAAATCACCAACCACTAAATAGCTGTCGATAACCGCAGCAGCAGTCAGCTCACGATTTTTAAGCGTTGAGTTATTCCATAACTCTAGACCGTTACGACGGTCAACTGAATAAATTCGACTATGGTCGTCAACGAGATATAAGCTTAAGCCCGCTTCCGCTAACTCATTAAAGCTTGAATATTTACGTGACCAAACAGTACGGCCGCTTCGTAACTCCATTGACACTAAGTTACCATTGTAGCTGGCAACATATAAGTTTTCGCCAAGAATTAACGGGGTCATGTCAACGTCAGCCATACGGGTAAACTCATTACCGCCACTTGGGCTGTATACGGGTTGTTCCCAGGCGGCTTGGCCATTATTTTTCACTACAACAGCCACTTTACCGTCAGCGGTACCAACAAAAAATCCACCCGCTTCATAGGCAGCAGAAGATGTACCACGTAATGTTAAGTTAGGCAGTTGGCTTTCGTACGTCCATAACTTGTCGCCAGTATCAACGCTAAAAGCTTCAAACGCACCTTTAGCGGTATTGACAGCAACAACGTCTTCGGCAACCGTTGGCGCAGAAAGTAATTCACCGTTGGCCTGAGCAGACCACACAACTTCACCGGTAGCTTCATCTAATGCCACCAATAAACCGGTTTCACCACCCACAAACACTTTTTTACGAGCTGCGGTAACACCTGCAGCTAAGCGAATGCCTTTGGTTTTGGTTTTGAGTTTTTCTTCGAACGTATCATTAAAGTCTGTCGACCATAACTTTTCGCCGGTTATTTCATCAAATGCAACCACAAGTCCACTGCGATCAGCAACGAATAATTTACCGTAACGAACCGTAGGACGAAGCTGTGAGTAATAATCACCTACACCTTCGCCTACACTGGTGTCCCAGCTGATTACTGGAAACACGGTTGCTTGAATATCAACTAATTCACTAACAGGTTCTTCTTCAACATCACTTGAAGAACAAGCTGATAAAAAAGCAACACTTAGCCCAACGGCAAGTAGATTTCTACACCACGACTTCATCGGCTAAGTTCCTTATGCCTTGTTTAGATTGTCTAGTTTCATTGTCAGCGCAGGACTGGTTAACGCACCACCATTATCTACTGCTGCTTGATAAGCTAACTTGGCTTTATCCAAATCACCTTGACGCACTAAAAAGTCGCCTTTTAACTCTTCACGTTGCGAAGCAAATGCTTCGTCAGTGACTTGTTCAAGTGTGGCTAACGCAACACCTAAGTTATCTTGTTCAGCTTGAACACGTGCTAAACGAATGGTCGCCACCATGTCTAAACCTGAGCCTGGTTTTGCAGCAATCACTTTTGTTAACGCGGTTTCTGCTTTGGTTAAGTCACCAGCATCAATGGCAGCCTTAGCGACCATTAATTCAAGCAATGCTTGATAACCGGCTTGATCGTGCTCAGCAGTAAAGGTTTCTGCTTGAGTTAAAAATGCAGCAGGATTCGTTGATTGCTCAGCGATAGCCTGAAAAGTTTCAGAAGCTTTTTCAGCTGATTCAACTTTCATGTCTGAATAGGTGTTCCACCCATATAGGCCACCAAGACCTACCACAGCCCCGACGGCAATTGAGGTTCCATAATCTTTCCAGAACTGCTTGATAGCATCGACTTGTTGTTCTTCTGTGCTATAAATTTCCACTTACGCTTCCCCTCTTAAATCAGTTCTGCAATTTTAGTCACCAGTTCAGTACGGGCGACTAATTGTTGTTCGTTGTTATTTCGTAATGGCTTAATGGCAACTTGGTTATTTGCAATTTCATTTTCGCCAATAATTAGTGCATATTGTGCACCGCTTTTGTCTGCGCGCTTCATCTGCTTTTTAAAGTTACCACCACCGCAGTGAGACATGACTTTAAGCGTTGGTAACTGTTGACGCAACTCTGCGGCGACTTTAATCGCTTCGACTAAGCAATTGTCACCCATTGCTGTGACGTATACATCAACTTCAGCGGCAATGTCGTTGGTTAACTCTAGCGTCTCAAGCAATAATACAATGCGCTCTAAGCCCATAGCAAAACCAACAGCAGGCGTATCTTTACCACCTAATTGGCCAACTAAGCCATCATAACGGCCACCAGCAAGCACAGTACCCTGCGAGCCTAAGCTTGTGGTTACCCATTCAAATACCGTGCGGTTATAGTAATCCAAACCACGCACTAAACGCGGATTGATGGTGTATTGGATACCAACAGCGTCTAAGAGTTCACATAAAGTTGAAAAATGTGTTTTTGTGTCTTCCCCCAAGTAGTCCATCAATGCTGGTGCATCGGCTAAAATAGCTTGTACTTGTGGGTCTTTGCTGTCTAATACGCGCAGTGGGTTTGAATACATGCGGCGCTGACTGTCTTCGTCTAACTTATCTTTGTGTTGCTCTAAAAAGGCAATTAACGCATCACGATATGCAGCACGCTCAGCGGGATCACCTAAGGTATTAAGCTCTAAGGCAACATGCTCTTTAATGCCAAGTTGGTCCCACAAACGTGCAGATAACATTAACACTTCAGCGTCAATGTCAGCGCTACCAATGCCGTAAACTTCAACACCAAATTGGTGGAATTGACGGTAACGACCTTTTTGAGGACGTTCATGACGAAACATTGGGCCCATATACCATAGGCGTTGTTCTTGGTTGTACAATAAACCGTGTTCATTACCCGCGCGTACTGTTGAAGCCGTACCTTCTGGGCGAAGAGTTAAACTGTCACCGTTACGGTCTTCAAAGGTGTACATTTCTTTTTCTACGATGTCGGTCACTTCACCAATTGATCGCTTAAAAAGGTCGGTACTTTCAACGATAGGAGTGCGGATTTCACTGTAACCAAATGCACTAACTGATGAGCGAAGCACCGCTTCGACTTTTTGCCAAATTGGGCTTTGAGTAGGCAGAATGTCATTCATTCCGCGAATTGCTTGGATTTGCTTTGCCACTGTTACTGGTCCAATTTTAAAATTAGCTTGCACTAATAAAAGTAAATTTACCCGCTCAATCTATGCTAAACACAACGAGCAGGTTAGAGAATTATTCTGTTTTGTCGGCAATCTCAATACGATTAGCCATCATCGCTGCTTTAGCGCGAATTTTGGCCTCTAAGCCGTCAACAATGCTGTTGTTGTCAAAACGCTCTTTTTGACGCACACCATCATCGTAATAACCACTTTTGGCATGACCACCGGTTAAGCCAATATGCGACACTAATGCTTCGCCTGGGCCATTAACCACACAACCAATAATGGACACATCCATTGCCGTTGTGACGTCTTCTAAGCGGCGTTCAAGTTCATTCACTGTGTTGATTACATCAAATTCTTGACGAGAACAGGATGGGCAAGCAATGAAGTTAATGCCGCGACTTCGAATACGTAATGACTTTAAAATGTCAAAACCGACTTTGATTTCTTCAACCGGATCGGCAGCCAAAGAAATACGAATGGTGTCACCGATACCTTCGGCTAACAACATGCCTAACCCTACAGCAGACTTCACAGAACCAGAACGCATTCCGCCCGCTTCGGTAATACCTAAATGTAAAGGTTGGCGAATTTGTTTTGCGAGTAATCGATAAGATGCGACCGCTAAAAAAACGTCAGATGCTTTAACACTGACTTTAAATTGATCAAAATTAAGACGGTCTAAAATATCAACGTGGCGCATTGCTGATTCAAGTAAAGCCTCAGGCGTTGGCTCGCGGTACTTGTCCATTAAATCTTTTTCAAGTGAGCCGCCATTCACCCCGATACGAATGGGAATGTTTTTGTCACGAGCACACTCAACCACATTGCGGATACGTTCTTCGTTACCAATATTACCCGGGTTGATGCGCAAGCAATCAACGCCGTACTCGGCCACCTTTAACGCAATGCGGTAATCAAAATGAATATCGGCAACTAACGGCACATCAACCGATTGTTTGATGATTTTGAACGCTTCAGCAGCATCCATCGTTGGCACTGAAACGCGTACAATGTCGGCACCCACTTTTTCTAAAGCTTTAATTTGCGCCACAGTTGCTTCAACATCTGTGGTTTTTGTATTGGTCATCGACTGTACGGCAATCGGTGCACCGTCACCAATAGGCACATTGCCCACGTAAATACGTGTGGAAGGTCTGCGAATAATTGGGGATTCGTTATACATGCAAATACGCTCTACTGCTTGTTGCTAAAGCACTTTATGCTTTTGGCAGGGTTAATCTTGCGACTCGACCGTTAGCAAATTCAGCTAGGCTGACTTGGTCACCGTCAAGGCTGATACTGGCAACCTGTGGGGCACCGAGTATCACTTTAAAAGGCTTGGTTCCACGCACTTCAACTGACTTAGCCGCGGTTTTCACACCATCTACTAATACTTTTCCGTTGGCATCGGTCACGTTAATCCAGCAATCACCACTTAACTCAATTTTGAGTATACCTTCAGTGCCAGAAACACTTAACGCTGCACTATCAAGATTGACAATTGATTCAGTGCTAGCTTGATTTAAGGTACTGTTCGCCGCTGGGGTTAACGTACTGGTAGGCATTGCGCTGCTTGATACATTAGGCTGCTCAAGGCTGCTAGTCGAAGCATCGATTTCTGCACCGACCGCTTGCCCACCATTGTCATCGACAACAGTGCTTTGCTGCGCCCCCTCTTGAACATCACTCACTGGTGCAGCTTGTTCTGTTGGCACCATTGTTTGCGACTCAGGCATACTGGCTTCTGCAGCAATTTCTTCAACCGTAGGCATCGACACATCTACATTGGTTAACAATGATGACTTTTGCACCCACCAAAGCACAAACATGGCAATTAGCACAGCCAAAATAAGGTAAGTCACCAAATTAAGCCGACTGTTACGAGCCTGATGAGTTGTTTTACGTGAAAAGCTTTGCATTGCCGGAGGAACAATTTCAGGCAATTGATGGCTTAAACATAATTGAATTTCGTTCAAATCCGCATTAATGAAACGCGCATAGTTTCTGATATACCCCCGCACATAAGTGGTGGAAGCAATATTATCAAAAATGTCTTGTTCAATATCACTGACTATTTTTGGCCGTAAATGTAATTGCGTTGCCACCGTCTCAATAGACAGTCCTTTGGCTTCGCGAGCCGCTTTTAAAATTGCACCCGCGGTAACAACATTGTTTAATAAAGCGGCTTTTTCAGCGTCTTGTTCTACTTCGAATTCTTTAGTCATTAATTCAAGTTAGCTCTATAATTTTTGGCTTGTGGAGATGCAGGAAACTTCGCAATTAATAAAATGCCAAATCGTTTTACGGCTTCTAAGTCATTTGCCGCCCGCTCAATCTTGATCCCTAAGGCTAAACTTTCTGCAGATTCACTTGCAACTCGATGGTATCTTGCGAGTTGTTTGCGCGCATCGCCGTAGTCAGCTTCTTCCATGGCTAACTCGGTTAACTCTAATAAGGTTACTTGTCTTCTTGGATCATACTTTAACGCCATATTAAAATACTGTCGCGCTTTTTCTTTATTGCCTGCTTTGCGACTACACACACCTAAATTTTCGTAACTTGATGCTGTGCGGGTGTATTTTGGCGTATTAATGGCCTCAAGAAACATTTTTTCTGACTCAGCAAATTTACCTTGTTGACACAAAAACACCCCGAAATTATTACGCGCATCACCGGTTGCGTCGCTAAGGCTAATCGCCCGCTTGTAGGATTCTTCAGTGCGAACCACATCGTCAACGGTTTGGTAATAATAGGCCATCGCCACATGCACTTCACTTAAATTTGGCGCGTGCTCTACGGCTTTATTTAAATTATATTTTGCTTGCTCGCTATTACCTCGACTTAAATATTTCAATCCAAGTTGCATGCGCTCGCGGGCCGCACTCTCTTTATCAAATTTACGTTCAGCCACCGGGGTATCAGTACCACTATAGGTGCGTTCAGTTACACAACCGGTAACCGACAGCGCCATTATGGTCATCACAACAATTTTTTGCATTCCATGCTTCATTTTTGAGCCTATTATCTATGCAAACAACAAGTTAATCCATTGTGACTGAAATCTGGTTTTGTTGCATTTGTTTTTTTGCTAAACGCTTTGTTCTATCACGTATGTCACCCGCTAATTGACCACAAGCAGCATCAATATCGTCACCACGGGTTTTACGTACGATGACGGTTAAACCGTATTCCATCAAGACTTTAGAGAAGCGGTCAATACGTGAGTTTGACGAGCGACCATAAGGCGAACCAGGATATGGATTAAATGGAATTAAATTAATTTTACAAGGCGTATCTTTCATTAACTTAGCTAATTCATGGGCTTGGTCTGTGCTGTCATTGATATGATCTAACATCACATACTCAACGGTGACACGGCCACGGTTCGCGTTAGATTTTTCTAAGTAACGACGAATACCCGCTAAAAACTCTTGCAGTGGATATTTTTTGTTAACAGGTACAAGCACATCACGCAGTTCATCATTAGGCGCGTGGATACTCACAGCTAATGCGACATCGATTGCATCACCAAGCTTATCAAGCGCAGGGACGACACCAGAAGTCGACAAGGTGACGCGGCGTTTCGACAAACTAAAGCCAAAATCGTCTAGCATAATGTCCATTGCAGGGATTACGTTGGCTAAGTTCAGTAGAGGCTCGCCCATCCCCATCATAACAACGTTAGAAATTGGCCGGTCGCCGGTATCTTTATGAAAACCCAAAAATTGCGATACACGCCAAACCTGGCCGACAATCTCAGACACGCTTAAATTACGGTTAAAACCTTGTTGAGCTGTTGAGCAGAAAGTACATTCTAGTGCGCAACCAACTTGCGATGATACACACAAGGTCGCGCGGTCGTCTTCTGGAATGTAAACGGTTTCTACTTCTTGGCCTTGGCCAACGTTAATCGCAAATTTGATAGTGCCATCATTTGATTTTTGGAAGCTTGAAATTTCTGGCGCAACAATTTCACATCGTGCGGCAAGCTTTGCACGCAATGCTTTGTTAATGTTGTTCATTTCTTCGAAGTCACTGACGCCAAAGTGATAAACCCACTTCATTAATTGATCGGCACGAAACGGTTTTTCGCCCATTTCGGTGAACAACGCACGCAGTCCTTTACGATCAAGATCTAATAAATTGATTTTTTTTACACTCATCTGCCTAACCTCAAAACGCCAAAACCTGTAACAGGGCGGCAAATTATACAGGTAGCATAACCTTTTAGCCACAGTAAGCTTGCGTTAACGACAAACTCAGCCACTTATCGTAATGTGAATCCATTTAACCTCTTAGATTTCAATCATACAGACAAAAAATTCAGCTTGTATTAACCTAGATTGGTGTAATATCACCCATGGCCATGTGGCCTGCTATGAGGAAGTTTTGACTTTCAACCTATGATAACCCTTCTGTTTATCGTTTTTTTCGCTATATTTATCTCGTTTTTATGCAGTATTTTTGAAGCCGTATTACTATCGGTCACCCCAAGTTACATTGCTAACCTTAAAGAGCACCACCCTCACGCGGCAGCACGACTGCATCAACAAAAACAAAATATCGACTCACCTTTAGTGTCTATTCTCACCTTAAACACTATCTCTCACACGATGGGAGCCTCGGTTGCAGGCGCACAGGCTGCGATTATTTTTGGCAGTGAGCTGCTTGGGGTATTCTCTGCGGTTCTGACATTTTTAATTTTATTTTTCTCTGAAATTATCCCCAAAATTATTGGTGCTAATCATTGGCGCAAACTCGCCCCAGCGGTGTCGCTGTGTTTATATTGGATGGAAAAATTTACTCTGCCGCTGATTTGGTTATCACAGAAAATCACCGGTCTATTAGGTAAAAGTGATAGCCATCATTATATTCGTCAAGAACTCAGCGCCATGAACCAAATGGCCAAAGACAGCGGTGAATTCAGCGAACAAGAATCACAAATTTTAACCCAAATGTTGGCGATGAAAGACATGACGGTCAGCGACATCATGACCCCAAGAACGGTAATGTTTAAATTGCCAACGAGCGTCACCAACGAACAATTTATGCGTCAGCACTTAAGCAGTCCATTTACCCGCATTCCTGTTTATCAAGATGAACGTGATAACGTTATTGGCTATGTTAATCGTAATGACATTATTTTGCATGCAAGCCAAATGCCCAACGAAGCTATTGGCGTTCTTGTAAAAAGCTTATTGGTGGTGCAGTCGTCAGTGAGCGTGCTGCCTTTATTTCAAACCATGATAAAACGTAATAGTAAAATGGTATTAGTGGTTGACGAATACGGTGAAAGCGAAGGGATTGTTACGATTGAAGACATCATCGAAACCCTTATTGGCTTAGAAATCGTCGACTCAAAAGACATCGCCCCAGACATGCAGGCATTGGCTCGTAAGCTTTGGCAGCGACGAATTAAACATAAAGGATTAGTGATTTACGCCGACACCGAAGCCAACTAACTGACAATTCACTGTACATCTAACAGGATCATAGGGCTGCAGAGCGTTGTAGCTAAGTTAGATAGCAATGAATAACCTGTCGCGCAGACTGATACTGACCCTCTATTGCGCCGTACAGTATGGCCGCTTATCGAAATGAACACGATAAGCCGGCCACTCTTTTTATGCTCAAAATCAGTACATACTAATATTTTATTGTTTTCAAATGACTGCGGATGACAGCATTACGCCAGATACGTTAAGATGATGTCATTACTCAGAGGGAACTAATGCAAAATTCTTATCGCTTATCCATTGCACATATCAACGACACGCATTCAAACTTTGAACCAAGCCCAGTCCAATTTAGTCTCACTACCGAGCAGCAATCTTATAAGTTGGAAACAAACTCAGGAGGCTATGCTCGCTTAGGATTTCAAATCGACCAAGCAAGGCAGCAAGCAGCCCTACAGCAAACGCCATTTTTATTTTTACATGGTGGCGACAGTTTTCAAGGCACACTGTATTTTCGTGAGTTTCAAGGCGCAGCCAACGCCCATTTACTTAACCTGTTAAAACCTGACGCCATGGTATTAGGCAATCATGAAATTGATGCAGGTAATAGCCCAGTACAAGCCTTTTTAAACCGCATCGATTTTCCAGTGCTTGCGGGTAACATGGACTTAAGTCATGAAGATAGACTAAAAGCCGGCAGGTTGTACGGTCATCCAATGCTGTACGACTTTGATGACAGCAGCGAAACTGCCAAGGTCTTAATAAAGCCTTTTCATGATACAAAAATGGCAATTATTGGCATCACCTTAGATCAAATGCGCTTGATTGCTAGACCCGACCCTGACACCGACTTTGTCAATGCCATTGATACTACCCGAGCCACCATTGCACGCTTACATCATCAAGGTATCAAACACATCATAGTGTTAAGCCATTTGGGGCTAGACCAAGACCGAGAGCTCGCCCAGCAAGTGGATGGTATTAGCCTGATTGTAGGTGGCCACTCTCATACCTTGCAAGGACAAATGAGTGACATTGGTTTAAGCAATATACCTTATGCAGAAACCATTAACTCAACGCCCATTTTACATGCAGGTAAATATGCAGAGACCTTAGGCTTGGCCGAAATAATCTTCGACCAACAAGGCTGTGTCACTGAGCTTATTGGTAATAATTATTTTATGGTTGATAGCCATATTCATGTCAGCGACGCTCAAGGGCAAACAGTGTCACCCGCAATAGCGCAACAGTTAATTGAGCAATTATTTGCCCATCCAAGCATCAAAGGTGATCAACACGATGATGGCATTCATCAAGTGATCCACAGCCAATATCGCCCTGCATTAGATGCATTAGAAAACCAAATATTGGCCCACATTCCGCGCGACTTTGTCCATACCCGTTTACCCAGTAAACATTTACCTCACGGCAGTGAAATTGCCCCCTGGGTTAGCCGCAGTATGTATAAAGCAGCCAAAAAAATTGAACCCGATATTGATTTTGCATTGCACAATGCTGGCGGCGTGAGACAGTCGCTTAATAAAGGGCAACTGTCACTGGCCGATGTGGTGGGGCGTATTTTACCGTTTGAGTTGCCATTAACTCTGTATCAAATTATGGGGAAATACGTCATCGAAGCGTTAGAATCGTCCATTAACAGTGCCACAAATAATGGTATTGTGGGGACGGGAGCAGGCAGTTTCCCCTACCCTTATGGACTGCGTTATTTTTACGATGGCAAGCAAGCTAAAGGTCAACGTATTACGCAAATTGAAATTTACAAACAAGACCAATGGCAACCACTTGAACTCAATAAACTGTACATCGGAGTATCGAGCTCCTATACCGCTGCGGGTAAAGAAGGTTACGACGCCTTACTGCACGCCCATTGGCAACAAGCCATGACCAGTCAAACCTTGCCAGAAGCCTTTATCGACTTTGTCAGTTTGCACGGACATCTAATTGAAGATCAATTATTTACTAATGTGCATTACATAAGCCACCGAGAAGACAAATCAAAGCATGAGTAACACGCTGCTCATTTAGCATTAACTGTAATACGCTCACGATAATTGGCGTTTGATCACAGACCACATGTCACTTAAATGATTAAATGCTGAAGTATCTTCTCAATCGTATTACAGGAAACCAATATGAAAGCTAAATTAATCGCATTTGCTGCCGCCGCTACCCTAGCGTTAGGGATTTCTTCTGTTTGGGCACAAGGCGCATTACATCAAGGCGAGGTGCTAGACACAATGAATGGCGGTGGTTACACCTACGTTCAAATTAAAGAAGCAGACAAAACCTATTGGGCTGCTGGTCCACAAACTCAAGTTAGCAAAGGCGATACTGTCGAAGTGTCTGAGCAAATGTGGATGACCGATTTTGCGAGTTCAAGCTTAAATAGAACCTTTGATAAAATTATGTTTGTTGGCAACATCGACAAAAAATAGTTCGTTTTACGCTTAAAAAATACCATAATTGACCAATCTTCAGGATTGGTCTTTTTTATGCAACATTCATTGCCTTACCACATTGTTGATTTTAGCCCAGCGTATGCACATCAAGTCAGCAAGTTATACCATCAGGCGGTACAGCACATACGCCATCCAAGATACCCTCAAGCCAAACTCGACGCTTGGTCATCATCGCCGCGTTCAAACAAATTTTGGCAATTAAAATACCAACGAAACCGCGCCTGGTTAGCATTAGATTCAGCACAACAAGTGATTGGATTTATCGGGGTTGAAACTCACTTTAAGCAGCAAGGTTACATTGACTGTTTGTATGTTGCACCGACTTGGCAACATCAAGGTATCGCACGGGCGCTATATCAACAATTACAATCTTGGGCACAACAACAGAATTACCCCCTGTTGAGTGTCGACGCTTCATACTTGTCTAAAGGTTTATTTGAACAACATGGCTTTGCCTTAAAACAGGTATGCTACCAACACAAACTCGGCCACAGCTTCACAGGGTTTTACATGCAAAAAGTATTAATGGAATAGCGTGTCATTGATCATTAGCGTTTTAACAATGGCTGCAGCATCTCTTCTAAACCATTGAGTTTAACTTCATACATAAGAGCCAATTGTTCACCTAATTTTCCTTCAGGGAAGCCTTTAGAGTGAAACCACACCAGATATGGTTCAGGCAGTTGCAACAACTTACGCCCAGCATATTTGCCAAATGGCATCGTTTGATTAATCGCGTCTAATAGTTGTTGTTCATTCATCACGTGGCCCTTCTGCTGTTTTTTAACGATCTTAACACGGGCAATGTACGCTTTTGCCCTGCTTTATGTTTACATTGACTATATTTATTAGCTATATAAAACAGGTTAAATAGCAAATTTAGCTATATAAAGTAAATTTACAACCGTACTGAAGCCAGTGATATCAGACAACTCAACACGGCTGCGGGTTAAATAAGGGGGGTAAGTGACTCTCACATTTAACTTTTAAGTAACATTGACGCTTAACCGCTATTAGCGTCAACTTTTTGCTACTCCAACAAAAACCGTCAATAAAATTTCGCAATGCCATTTATAAAAAAACGTCAAAAATCAGCTAATTGACGAAACTTAACAGAACTTTTACAGTTAAGTTATGTATTACTTTTGGCGGTGTATGCGGCCTGATAAAGAGGACAGTTTCGATGATCATATTAGTCGGCGGTGAAAAAGGCGGTAGCGGTAAAAGCTGTCTTGCACAAAACATTGCGGTGTTTCTCACCCGCGAAGCACAAGCTAGCGTGATAATGGTGGACTGCGACCCACAGCGAACCACATCAGACTGGATCCAAGCGCGTAATAATAATCCAGACTTACCAACCATCAACTGTGTGCAATTATACGGCAAAATCCGCAACGACCTACTCAGCTTAGAACAACATTATGATTATGTGATTGTGGATTGCGGCGGCCAAGATAACCTCGCATTGCGCGCTTCAATGTCGGTAGCATCACATGTACTCATGCCATTGAGACCCAAACGTCGTGACTTAAAAACGGTGAGTCACATGGACGATATTGTCGCAACCTGTTTAATGATAAATCCCAAAATGAAAGCATCATTTGTCATTACCCAATGCCCAAGCTTACCCAACCAAGCCAATCGTATTACCGAAGCTAAAGATGTTTGCCGCACTTACGACATCAATGTACTTGAAGCCGTAAACTATAGCCGAAACATTTACGACGACAGCGAAGAGTCTGGTCTATCTGTGTTTGAGTTAGAACCCAAAGGGAAAGCCACCGAAGAAATGCGCAGTATTGCTTGCGAACTACTCGAAATCAGCGATGCAAAACAGCTTATTGAACAACGAAACAAAGTATCTAACGTAACGACATTGAGAGGACATTATGGGACTAGCCGATCTCAAGAAAAACGCTTCGTTATGTAAAAACGAGCGCCCAATCGCAGTGTCGGTTGATGACTTTATCGCAGCCGCCGACTTATATGCCGCAGGCGTAAAAACTCACTCAGACTTCTCCCCCAAAGTACTGACCGAGTCTTGTAACGTGGTTGATTTTTTACAACGCAAATATCAACAACCTGATACGACGCAGTCAAATACTCAGGCGATAAAAAAGCCATACAAGCGTTGTACCTATACCTTAAGTGAGGCGGCAATAGAGCAATTAACAGTATTGAGCCAAAAAGGACAAGTGGCTAAATCAAAGCTCATTAGGCAGCTTATTGCTCATTATTTTTCATTAACACCTGAACAACAAAAACGTATTGACGCTAATTTTAACGACTAAACACAGCAAACTGTAAACCGTTTTCACCCTCTCTCCCCACCCTTCGCTGGCAGCAAATTGACCACTGTTATTTGTATGCCAGTATTTTTATCTTTAGGTCTCTCGCTTGAATTTAACCTAAGCCTCCCCCATAAATAGCTTATGAGTGTATTCATTAGGAAAGTCAATGGAAGCGATTGTCATTGTGATCACCGTGTCAATACTAGCAATCGCATGGATTGGTAGTAGCCGCTGGCGTAAACAGCGTCAACGAAAACGCATTACCTCAACGCCCTTTCCACATGCATGGCGCGCCATACTTAAAGCTCGATTTCCGTACTTTAAAGCCATGCCAACCGATCTACAGCTACAATTAAAAAAGCATATACAGGTATTTATTAAAGAAAAACAATTTGTTGGTTGTAATGGTTTTGTCATTAATGATGAAGTCAAAGTCACCATTGCCGCGCAAGCTTGCCTGCTTTTACTTAACCGACAAACCGATTACTATCCAAAACTGAAGCAAATTTTAGTGTATCCGGCCGCCTTTATTGTTGAGAACAATCGCACTGACATGGCAGGAGTGCAGTCAACACAACGCAATGTGTTATTGGGTGAGTCTTGGGGATATGGCAAAGTGGTGTTGTCTTGGAATAGCACGCTAGAAGGTGCTGCGGATCCGTTTGATGGTAACAATGTGGTGATTCATGAGTTTGCCCACCAGCTCGACCAAGAAGATGGCAGCGCGAATGGTGCCCCACCACTGGGTGACATTACGGCTTATCGTTCTTGGTCGCAAACGCTAGGCGACGAATTTAAACAACTTCAGCATTGCGCAGCGCACCATATGCCGTCATTATTTAACTATTATGGCGCAACCAACCCGGCAGAGTTTTTTGCCGTAATAAGCGAAACCTTTTTTGAACGCCCTGTGGAGTTTTACCAACAACATCAAAAACTATACCGAGAGTTAAGTCAGTTTTATCACTTAGATCCAATCCATTGGCATTAACGGTAACCCTATTGGCCAACGCGAAAATGCAATTATTAACGTAAGGGACACTATGCAATCTATTATTCACCGACTTGGCTTTATTGCCATGTTAGTTACGACAGCCGCAGCGTTCGACATACACGCAAGTCAGGCAGACGAATTAAGTGCAGATCAAGCACAAACAGAAAATAAAAATCAATCTATTAGCCAACAAGTGAGCTCAGAAAGCCCTGCCGTGATTAAAGATCTCAACCACGCCACTGATATAGTCGACAGTCAGGGATTATCTGCACAAGACAGTCAAGCAGTGAGTGCCCTGCTTAATAAGCTGCATGAAAGTGCAGCAAGTGCTGACTGGGCAACCTATTTCAGTTTATATCATCCACAAGCGGTATTTATCGGCACCGACAATACAGAGCGTTGGAACATGGTTGAATTTGAACGTTATGCTCAGCCGACAAAAGGCTGGCGTTATGAGCTTCAATCACGCCATTTATTGCAAATAGACGACACCATTTTATTTGATGAGCAATTATTCAGCCCAGCCTATGGTGTAAGTCGCGGCACTGGCGCATTAGTTCACACAGAACAAGGTTGGAAAATAGCCCAATATCATTTAAGTTTTCCAATCCCTAACGACAAGGCAAAGCGCATTACCAGCCTAATTATGCAGTAGTAAAGCATTAACAAAAAAGAGATGGCCATTTATTCGCAAAGATGAGCCATCTCTTTTGTTCACCCCCCCTCAGGATTAGCTCATCGATACGGCAAAACACACATTAGCTAGCTGGCAAAAGTGAGTAAAACTGTCGTTGTCTTGCTGTTCAAAATATCGACGAGTGCTGTGCCGATCAGCATAAAATAAACCTAATACTTTATGCCCAATAGCCAGCGGGGCAATTAAAAAGCCAAATTTTGACAGCTTTTCAACCAATACATCATCCATTTGAACAGTACAGTCTTTCGATGAAGGAGCATTCACCCAAAAACTGCGCTTTTGCTCTATACATTGGCTAAACACCGAGGCGTGATCATCGAGCGCTATCACAAACGCTTGTTTTAGCATTTCTGCATCGTCCCCCATCATCACTCTAGGTTGCAGTAGTTTACGGCTTGGCGACAATAGCAACACACCGCAACGATCAACGCCTACCCCACTTAAAATGCCTTCTAAAGTGGTTTGCATAATCTGATTAAAATCGGTTTTAACCACAGCATATTGGGTTAATTGCCGCAACTTTGCGAGCTGGTAACCTTGGTCGACTTGGCGAGTGACAGCCTCAATAACCGGTGACACAATGCCATCTGCGACTCTCGAAGGTTCTGGTAAATACGATACAATGGCTTTCGCGCCATATTCGATAGCCAACTTATGAGTCACCTGATTACATTGAATCACCCGCTGGGTCATATCATCAACACTGATATCGAGCATTTCTGCCGCTTGGGTTAAGCGTTTCTGTAATTCAACAGGATCAACCTGAGGTAACGACAACAATTCTGACAACTTATCCGCTAAAAAAATACAATGTATTTCAGGCATGCGTTCATCTGGTTGTGCTAACGACTTTTGCAACACCTCGCCTAAGCCCCAGCTTCTAGCAATACCTTGCGTAAGTTGTACAAATGAAGCCCCAAGCTCCGCTCTAATAAGGGCATTTTGCTCCGCTTTATCGTCGATAACAGAAAGCTTTCGATGCAGTTGATCGGGAATTTCACCGCCCATGCTCCAAAACGCACTTTCACCAATACGGTACAATAATGACGCAATAAATACTTCTTCACGCAATGACTCCCCGCGATCACTCATCATCATCCGCGCAAGCATTGCGGCTTGAAAAGACTGTGCCATCAGCTTTAGTAACCGGGTATAAACACCTTCAGATAAGTGCTTATTTTCTAGCAGACTAGTTAATAGCTTTGCGGTAATACAAATATTACGAATGGTATCAAAACCAAGCACTACCGCTGCGCGGCTAACGGTAGAAACCTGGTTAATGCCTTTATTGTATATGGCGCTGTTGGCCACACGTAAAATACGTGAAGTTAATGCGTTATCGTGCATCACACTGCGCCCGAGCAAAGCTAACGAAGACACATCATCTTTAGCAAGCTTTTCTAAGTCTCGTACGGTAGAGCATAATGCAGGCATTTCTTGGTCACTGATACGCTTAGTCCAGTAATCGGCACCTTTTTGTTGGGTCATCGACTTCAAAAACAATTAACCTAAATGTAACAAACCTGAATTTGAGTATACTCAATTTCAATAAAGAGTCGTAAATTGATTGCTGTTTGTTGTACGCAGGTCTAATAAATTGAAGTGTTCGATACTTTTTATACGCTGATGTTAAGGCAAAAAAAACGGCTCTAAGAGCCGCAATCACAAATATGTGGTTGGAAAAGCTTACGGGTAGGAAGTACCCAAACAATTAGAATCAACAACTAAGCGTTTGCTTATGATCCAACAGATTGGATAAAAATCCCGTGCGACCTGTAGGTGAGCCGCACGGGGTTACAACAGCCACAAAGTGACTAAACTTGTAAAATGGTAAAACTAACGATTAAAACTGTTCTTCTTCAGTTGAGCCTGTTAACGCTGTAACTGAAGACTTACCGCCCTGAATACAAGTCGTCACTTGGTCAAAGTAACCAGTACCCACTTCTTGCTGATGCGATACAAATGTATAGCCTTTTTCAGCGGCAGCAAATTCAACTTCTTGTACTTTTTCAACATAGTGCTTCATGCCTTCGCCACGAGCATAGTCATAGGCTAAATCAAACATGTTGTACCACATGTTGTGAATGCCCGCTAACGTGATGAACTGGTACTTATAGCCCATGTTTGAAAGCTCTTGCTGGAATTTCGCGATAGTGGCGTCATCCAAGTTCTTCTTCCAGTTGAATGAAGGAGAACAGTTATAAGCTAATAATTGGTCTGGGTATTGTGCATGAATCGCATCAGCAAATTTTTTCGCTTCTTCAAGACACGGTTTAGCCGTTTCACACCAAATTAAATCAGCATAAGGAGCATAAGCTAAGCCACGAGAAATGGCTTGGTCGATACCAGCCTTAACACGGTAAAAACCTTCACTTGTGCGCTCGCCGGTGACAAAATCACGGTCGTATTCGTCGCAATCTGATGTCATCAAATCAGCGGCGTTAGCATCGGTACGTGCAATAACCAGAGTTTGTACGCCACTCACGTCAGCCGCTAAACGTGCAGCAACTAGTTTTTGTACCGCTTCTTGAGTCGGTACTAATACTTTACCGCCCATGTGACCGCACTTTTTAACTGAGGCTAATTGGTCTTCAAAGTGAACCCCTGCCGCACCAGCATCAATCATAGATTTCATTAATTCGAATGCGTTAAGCACCCCACCAAAACCTGCTTCTGCATCAGCCACAATCGGTAAGAAGTAATCTGTGTAGTTATCATCGCCAGGATTAACGTCCTTGCTCCACTGAATTTGGTCTGCACGGCGGAAAGAGTTGTTAATACGACTAACCACTGCAGGTACTGAGTTAGCTGGATATAACGATTGGTCTGGGTACATTGTGCCCGCTAAGTTAGCGTCAGCAGCAACCTGCCAGCCTGAAAGATAAATCGCTTCAATGCCCGCTTTTGCTTGTTGTACCGCTTGGCCACCTGTTAGTGCGCCAAGTGAGTTAACGTAGCCTTTTTTAGCACCACCGTTAACCAAATCCCACAATTTTGCAGCCCCACGCTGTGCAATTGTGTTTTCTGGAACAATAGAACCACGTAATGCCACTACTTCTTCTGCTGTGAAAGGACGTTTAACCCCTTTCCAACGTGGATTTTCAGCCCAATCTTTTTTGATAGCATCGATTTGTTGCTGACGAGTTAATTGTGTAGTCATGGTATTGCTCCTTCCTGAGTAAATAAGTTGGCAAAGTGAATCAATTCAGCCTTGCGCTATATAATTGTTTTACAATAAATGGATTATTACATTGCCATTAAGCTGTTAATAATTCGTAACCAGGTAACGTTAAAAAGTCGACCAATTCATCTGAGGTCGTAATTTGTTCAAACAGTGCTGCGGCTTGCGTAAACTTGCCAGCATTAAAGCGATCGCTGCCCAACTCTTGTTTCACATTGGCAGTTTCTTGTTTCAGCATCGCTTTGAATAAGTCTTTAGTGACTAACTTGCCGTTAGATAAACTCTTTTGATGCTTAATCCACTGCCAAATTGACGTACGAGAAATTTCAGCGGTGGCAGCGTCTTCCATCAAACCATAAATAGGTACACAACCATTACCTTGGATCCACGCCTCGATGTACTGCAGTGCAATGCGAATATTTAAACGCATCCCCTCTTCGGTACGTTCACCTTCACAGGGCTCAAGTAATTCACTGGCTAAAATGGGGGCATCAACATCACGAGTAATGTGCAATTGATTGGTTCTGTCGCCGCCAATGTAATCATTAAAAATAGCCATAGCGGTATCAGCTAGTCCAGGGTGAGCTACCCAAGTACCGTCATGACCATTACGGGCTTCAAGCTCTTTATCACCACGTACTTTTTGTAAAACTTTGGCGTTGGTTTCTTCATCTTTTGCAGGAATGAAGGCCGCCATACCTCCCATTGCGAGAGCGCCGCGTTTGTGACAAGTTTTAATCAGTAGACGTGAATAAGCACTTAAAAACTTAGTATCCATCGTGACGGCTTGGCGATCTGGCAGAACACGGTCTGGATAATTTTTTAACGTTTTAATATAACTAAAGATATAATCCCAACGCCCGCAGTTAAGTGCCACAATGTTTGAACGAAGCTCATAAAGGATTTCTTCCATCTCAAACACTGCCGGTAGCGTTTCAATTAGGCAGGTACATTTAATGGTGCCTGGCTTTAGGCAAAAACGTTCTTCAACAAAAGCAAAAACCTTTGCCCACCAGCGCGCTTCAAGATGACTTTCTAGCTTAGGGATATAAAAATACGGTCCAGAGTTTTTGGCTAACAATTGACGGTAGTTGTGGTAGAAATACATGGCAAAATCGACCAGGCCACCCGGTACTGGGGTACCTTTATAAAGCACATGCTTTTCAATTAAGTGCAAACCACGTACCCGGGCAATAAGTACCGCAGGATCTGGATTAAGCGAATACTGTTTGCCGGTTTCTGGCGCAGTAAAAGAAATATCGCCATTGACCGCATCGCGAAGGTTAATTTGACCTTCAACCACTTTTTGCCAACTTGGTGCTAATGAGTCTTCAAAGTCAGCCATAAACACTTTTACATTGGCGTTTAATGCATTGATGATCATCTTGCGGTCTACAGGGCCGGTGATCTCAACTCGACGGTCGGTTAAATCTTCTGGCATGCCACGGATAGTCCAATCACCATCACGAATAGCACGTGTTTCAGGTAGAAAGTCGGGTAACTCACCATTATCAATTCGCGCTTGTTTTTGTTTACGCTTTGCCAATAACTCTGGTACTTCAGCAGCAAACTTGGCACAAAGTGAATCTAAAAACGCCACTGCACCAGAATTAAACACTTGTTGCTGCCCTTCAATTGTTGGGCCTACAAAAGTGATGTCGGTGTTTACCGTCTCTTCTGTTGCTGTTGTGGTCTTACCGTATTGAGCTACCAATTGTTCGGCGGTCATAATTTGGCTCCCTATGTGCTGCATGCGCTTGTTTGTCACTGTTAAAGGCATTTAATGACGCTGACGCTATATGGTTTGGGTAGTGACCCATTGATTATTTTATGTAGCGCTAAGTCGCTGTGCATATAACCAATGTCCATATTGTTCTGTGCAAATAAATAATCACCCTTTAACGCTCAAACAAACTTTCATATGTTTGTTTCGTACTAAAAACTAACCAGAAACGTTTGTAATTGCAACAGTCTTGAGTTGACCAAAATGGATGAAAAACTAGGCTGAACAACACAATCAATTGGTCTTACCAACACCAAGATTTAACGATAAGCAACTGATTATAAATAAAATAAATAATCAGCAAGCATTTAAAAAAATCACTTATAAAAATTCATCTTACCAATTGACCACAAATTAATAATGGTAAAAATAGTTGTTGCAAAATTACACCGTGCAAATAAAAGTTTACAGCACTTTAGTCTAAACCCCCTAATCAAACATTTTGCTCACGTTTTGAGCTTACCTAGGCGTAAAGGCAAAAAAGCACTTAAATACATATGGTTAACACCACAACCGTGCGAAGCGAATTCAAACAACTGTTTTAAATTGACGCTTACGTTAACGTAATAAAAAATAAGCAAATTGACATAAAAAGTGTGAGTTACGTCACCCGATCAACAAGCTGCAGTCGTTTGGTTTTTTTGAAAAAAAATTCACTTTTTTAAAAATAAATTTAAAAAAATGTCATAAATGGTGCATGTAAGAGGTTTTTAAGATTCAAAATGGTGCAGGAGCCATGGCACTAAGTGACACCGTGGAGGAAATATATTGATTTAATCTCGACTAAACTGAAGCATAGAACAATACAGTCTGTTGATTGAGGAGTTAACTCTGTGGGTGTTTCATTGACTCGTTGTAGCACACAACACAATTGCGGCCGTTATGCTTAGCACAATATAAGGCTAAATCAGCGCGGTGAATAAGGGGGTCAAGACTTAAGTCGTGTTTGTCGGCACAGCTTATGCCACAGCTCACCGTAATCGAAAAATCATGACCAGAGAAACGCGTATTGATAGCCTCTACCTCTGCTCTTAAGCGTTCGGCAAAGTCTGCTGCTGATTTAAGATCTTGTTTGGGCATAAATATCGCAAACTCCTCACCGCCCATGCGGGTAAATACATCATTAGGCCTGAGTAGCGACTCAATCACACTGGTAAACTTTTTTAATGCCCAGTCACCTGTAGCATGACCAAATTGGTCATTAATGTTTTTAAATAAATCCAAATCCATCAACAGCACAGAAAAAGGCTCGGCTACCGCTTGAGTTTGAATAAATTCGTTTTCAGCAAGCTCCTGGCCAGTACGGCGATTATAAATACCAGTTAACCCATCACGCTGTGCTTGCTTCATAAATTGATTGCGTTGCAGCCAGGCTGAAATCAGCAGTAATAATAAACCAACTGACACACCAACGAGCAATGTCGAAAACATAATTGACGAGCTTTTGTCTTTTATAAACAGATCTTTTTGCTTCATCAACAACTCGTGGTCTTGCATCAGACTGTTGTTTTCTCGGTTTTTCTCTACGCTGTCAAAACGAGCCATCTGATAAGCGTTTTCTTTCACTTTTTGCTCGTTTAATATCTGTAAACTCAGTGCATTAGCAACCACTTGGTACTGATAAGCTTTATCAAACTGACCACGTTTTCCTGCAACCAACGATAAGGTTTCATTAGCACGCTTTTTTACTAACAGGTTATTGGGTGCTATCGGCTTGTCATTGACTTTATTAGCATACTGCTCGGCTTCTTCAAAACGGTTTAAATAGAAGTAGGTCATGCCTAAAAACGAGTGAACTTCGTTAATCTCAACTTCAAATTTAAACTTTTTGTAGTTGGCTAACGCGTTTAATAATAATGATTCGGCTTTATCATAGAGGCTGTTTTCATATGCAACAATTGCCTGCCCTTTTGTGGACATTACGGCAATTAACGGGAAACCATGTTCACTACAGTACTGTTCTGTGTCGGTAAATAAATTTGAAGCCAAATCGAATTGTTTTGTGCGTAGATTCGCCACGGCATAATACAACATCGAATAACACTGGTTTTTAGGATTTTCACCTTGATTTAAATTCAGGGCCAATTGCGATATTCGCAACATTTCATCATAAGCTTCGAGCTCAAGATACACATTTAATAGCCGGTTGTAGGTCGCAATTTTAATGCTGTTATCTTGATAATTATCAATACGAGCTAAATTGGTTTCTAACAAAGTAAAGGCGCGTTTGTAGTCTTTTAAGCCAATACTGGTTGTTACCCGATATAAATATATACGAGTGATGATATCTTCAGTCGGATTAAAAGTTAACGCGGTGTCTAAAGCGTCATCTGCAGCAGCATACTCGGCTAAATAGATATGTTTTAAGCTAAGCAGCATGTACAAACGGCTTTTTTGTATCATCGACAGCTGGTCTTGACGCGCTAACATTGAATTTAATTTGGCGATGGCACTTTGAGTGTCAGTGTGCATAAAGTTTTCAACAATATCGAGCTCATCATCCATTTCATTGGCGAGCACAATTCCTGAGCTGTATAATATGAACAGCACAGTGATAACGACTTTAATGAACACTTGCATCAACAAGGTATTACGGCTTAGGTGTTGTAACAATCTGGAACATTTTCATCTCTTCGTCACCCGCTAATTGGCGGATACGCGCTATGTCACCCGACATTACCGCTTCAATTTCTTCTTCGGTAATGCCATTTGCTTGCATCACCCCAATAGGATCGTGTTGATACGCTTCTAATAATTCTGCATCTGTCCCTAACTGAGTAAAAAATTGACTTAAATTCGACATATCGTGCCCTTAGTGTTGTAGAAGTATTCTCTAACCAAGATCCATTTCACTGATGCCTAACTTTGCAAGCATGGCAGGGTTTAATGCTAATGCTTGCTGAGGCGGGATCAATAATGTGCTGATGGTCGTTAACCGAGCATCAGGTAAATCAGCCAAGGCAATATGCTCTACTCTTGGCGATTGCACTGCTAAGTTTGCAGCTTCATATATTATCACTTGATGATCAATAGGATACCACTGTGATAAATGTTCAACTAAAATATGTAATCTCTGCTTGGTTGTGGAAAATTGTGTCAATGTATGTTCGCCCGCGAGCGCTATTTGCCACAACACTACGTGAGTACAAGGGTTGGGGACATGTTGGTACAACATAAACTGGGTGGCTTCATAGCTTTGATAACCACTATTGCCGGGATCGATACCTAAATCCGCCCATAAACACGCCTCAGCTGAAACACCTGCAAGCATTTTAGCGCTAAAACCTAGCTGTTTAGCTTGTGCTATTGCTAAATGTGATACGCAAGAAAATACCCCCGGATGGCCGTACAAAGCACATACCACCCTTTTATTTGCTCGTACCTCATCTAACATAGCATCAACCATCTGCTGATAGGTGTTGCGACGGTTTTTTATTTCCCCTGCTTGTGCGTAATATCCTTGTAGCGAGCGCACATCAGCATTCAAGGTTGACAACCATCTATCGGCGAACCCATCGGGCACCAATGAAAAAACCACGTCAGCAAGCTCAATATAACTCATGGCTAACTGGCCTACTTGCCCAGCAAGTTGTACTCCAGTCCCCACACACACTAGCTGACCTTGTCCTTTTACGGCAGTTAGCTGCAAGTTACACCTCAATATGTCATCCTATTTTTGTTGATAATCAAAGCAACTAAATAGAAATAAAACAAAGACTAAATCACATATTTATTATACGAATATTTCAATTGATTATGCTTTTAAATTAAACAATTTAATGATTATTTACCAACTTTATTAACATATAAGTGGTACAAAACACGCTTTTGAAGGAATTGTGCTCATCACGATTACTGGATAAGCTATTTTCCAACATGTAAAAATGGCCTGAAAAGCCTTATAAAACTGAGTTTTTCAGCTACAAAACGATGACGTTAAAACTGACGTCACGTCTCACCGTAATATGTTGCGCGTAGAGAGTAACCATGAATCAGGATGGGTATTATTACAAAAAAGAAGGAACTTACGTCGCGATATTCACTCAAAGCCACAACATCTTCTAATCGGCCCTTGTCAGCATAGGGACAGCTTGGGTATGATGACCGACAGAATTTAGGAAGTAGCGCAGACAATGATAAACAAAAAACAAAGTCTTACCCTTGTAAGCGCAGTAGCGCTTTCACTCTCAATGAGCGGATGTAGTGTTTTCGACTGGTTAATTTATAAGCCTGATATACCGCAAGGTAACTACATGGAAACCCAGCAAGTTGAAAAACTTCGCATCGACATGACCAAAGAGCAAACGGAGTACATTTTAGGTCGTCCGGTTTTACGTGATAGTTTTTCTGATGACACTTGGTACTATGTATACCACTTTAAAAGTGGCCGTGATGCCAGCATTACCCATAAAGAGCTAATCATTCATTTTACGGATGATAAGATCGCTAGCGTCACAGGCGATTACGAACTAAGCAGTGAGTTTAATACGCCGCTTGAGCTAAGCTCTTTGCCAACAGTCAATGAGCCTGATTTAAAGCCATTACTGCCAGAAACACGCCCAGACTCAAAACCATTGGTTGAAGAAACGCGACCAACGTTAACCAACCAGCCTGAAAAATCTAACGACCCTGATAATCGTTAATCAATCAGAGCCAAGAAAAAAGCAGAATCAATTGATTCTGCTTTTTTGTATAGCGTTAAACAATTAACTGACCTTCGCACCAGTGATTTTATTGATCCGGCCTTCATCTTTTGCTTTTTCAGCCCGTTTGCGGCGCACATCTTTAGGGTCGGCAATCAAGGGACGGTATAACTCTACCCGCTGACCAGGCTGTATCACTTCATCATGTTTAACAACCCGGCTAAACACGCCTAATTTGATGTTATCTAGATCGATTTCGGGAAAAAATTTCACTATATTGCTTTGGATAACCGCATCAATAAACGTGGTACCTGGCGCAACCATCACAGTGATAATTTTTTGCTGCTTGGGTAATGCATAAATCACATCAACGGCAAATTGGTCTGTTTCACTTGTCACGATAAATCACCTTCGCTCTGTCGGTAAATGCCACCACCATTGACGACATTAACTCTTTAAAAATTTTACCAAATGCCAAGTCGACTAATGCGTTTGAAAATTCAAAATGCAAATCAAACTCCACCTTACAAGCTTCTTCTGTCAGCGCTGTAAATTTCCATAAGCCGTGCAAATGTTTAAAAGGCCCGTTTTCTAACTCTAGCGTAATGGATTTAGCTTCAACAACTTGGTTACGAGTAGTAAAGGTTTTACTGATCCCCGCTTTACTCACATCAACCGATGCCACCATGGTTTTACCGTCAAACTCTAATACTTTACCGCCAACACAGCCGGGCAAAAACACATGATACGACTCAACATCGTTGACTAAATCATACATTTCTTTGGCACTAAATCTAACCAGCATACTTTTGGAAATTTTGGGCATCGGACATCACTATCATTAAAACAATGTGCGGATTTTATCACGTTAAACAAAAAAGGCATCCGCCATAACGCTAAATCTCACCCTTAATAACACAATAGGCAAGAAACTAGGTATAATCGTTGAAATATCATAAATCTCCCCCATATCTTTTATATCAATGGTGTTAATTTATAACCTTAATATAATAGCGTTTATTAAATGGGCTCAGAGCTGATTACAAGTCGCCTTTTTATAGGCCGCGGCAGTAATCACAACGGTAAATATAATGGTAAAAAAGAATTCTAAATCAGCAAAAAATGCCCCAGCGACCATCGCACGCAACAAACGCGCGACCTTTGAATACCGCATAGAAGACAAAATTGAAGCGGGTTTAGAGCTCATGGGGTGGGAAGTAAAATCGATCCGTATGGGCAAGGTCAATCTCGCTGATTGTTATGTATTTATTAAAGGCGGTGAAGCCTTTATGCACGGTTGTACTATTCAACCATTAAACACTGCATCCACTCACGTGGTGTGCGATCCAATCCGTACTAAAAAGCTATTGTTAAAACGTAGCGAAATTGACAAACTAGCAGGCTTAATTGAACGCCAAGGCTACACTTTAGTGCCACTGTCGATGTATTGGCGTAAAGGAGCCTGGGTAAAAGTTGAAATTGGCTTAGGTAAAGGTAAAAAAGATCACGATAAACGTGAAGACACCAAAGAGCGTGAATGGAAAGTTGAACAGTCTCGTGTCATGAAAAAGAGTAGACTGAACGGATAATAACCAAACGATGATATTTTGTTAATAGTCACTAGGTATTCGCGAAACAACACGTTATGATATAACCAATTGGGGGCGATTCTGGATTCGACAGGATTCACGAAACCCAAGGAGCATGTCGAGGGGCGGTTGGCCTCGTAAAAAGCCGCACCGTTATAGTTGCAAACGACTCTAACTACTCTCTAGCAGCTTAGGCTAGCTAGCCATCAGCCACACGTTTAGCACTTGGGCAGTGGATTTTGATGGTCACCTTACATTGTGCTAGCGAGGGAACTCCGTCCGGGGGTGAACCGCGAAACAGTACCGGACTCACCAAGTAGCATCCTGTCTTTCGGAGACTGCTTGGTTAAATAAAAGAGAGACTAAACATGTAGCGCCGAGGATGTAGGCTTTCTGGACGCGGGTTCAAGTCCCGCCGCCTCCACCAAATACCGAAAGGGCTTAGCAGCAATGCTAAGCCCTTTTTCTTTGTCTAATAGCGACAAAGTGACGTCAACCACAAAATGTTCAAACTTCGTTTGAAATAGAATCGCAAGGTTCCACCCTGCACTGGCCAAAAGGGGATCAACAGCAATCCCCTCTTGGATCTGTAGCGGGTCGCGAGGTTTGAGAAATCAAATCGGTTGGTTTGAGACAAACAACATTGCTCAAATCTCATATTGAGTGGTGCCACTTGGTTTGAGAAATTGCCAGTATAAACGATAGAAGTTAACTACTTTTCTTCATTTAACTGATTATAAAAATCACTTTAAACGTTCTTTGTTAGCTTAATGCAGAACTTTCTTACCACACTTTACTAACCCCGCAACCTTATCCTAAATCAATTTTTCAAAACATTTATTAGCGAGCGTTCCCCTTATGATTAACGTTAAATTCCTTGCCGAATTTAAGCCGGTTGCGCGTTTTTATTTCCCATTTAAATTAATGAGAGTGACTTACTTGAAGCAAATAATTTTTAGGTTACTGTTTTGAATAACAACTTTAGGAGAACCTATGAAAAACGAGTACAAGAACCCTTTCGATCACTTAGATGATCTGCTTGTGATGTTATTAGACTTCTTTGAAGGTAAGTAGGTTGAACTGGTGTATACAATATTAACACCAACAAATTTCAACAACGCACTTAACTATAAAGCATTGAATTAATTCTTTAATTATTTCAAGCAAACAAACTTAAAACGCTTCTTTTTCACCCTTTGTATTAATCCAACCCGCTGCACTACTTTCATTAAGTACAACCTTGCCATCGTTGAACACGTCCGCACTTACAAGCAAATAGTTCAATGAACCCGTGTATGTTTCACTCCTTTAACCAGTTGCTATTATTGATTGTCTCACCTCAAAATTTGTTAGTCCCGAATGTGCTTTATTAAAACCATCATTTAAGCAATCAACAAAGTATGGGACTTTTCTGCGGGAGTAGTGCCAGAATCAACAAAAAAACTCATCGTGAACAGTCCGGGTTGGTGCTGTGCACGAAGTAAGAATTATAATGAGAGGCACTATGAGTAATTTTTCACGAATATACATCCATATTTTGTTATTAAATTTTTACTATACATGACCATCACTTCAGGCTTTCATAAAAACCCTTAACACTAACCGTTTCTTTGAATTTATTTAAAAGCCGTTTAAATAGTCCCAGAGAGACAGACATAAGATTAAACGCACCCCAGAGTTGCAAATGAATTTTATAAATTATTTCGATAATACCTCTATTTGGATAAAAAGGATATTGGTATAGCAAATTCAGACTTTTTTGTTAGAGGGCAAGACTGTGACTGACAAACAGAACCTGTATTTTGAGGGGCACCATAATTGAGAAGGAACTTACGACTTCTTTGGTAATTTACATTATTCCAGACATCGATAAGTTCATTCTCTAACATGTTGCCAATAACATATTGGTCTCCAGTTACTGTAGTACAAGGGGTAACTGAACCATCCCAATTAATCACCATACTATTGAATGGCTGCCTGCAAGCACTAATTACATTCTGTACGTTTTGATGGAACTTAATATCGTCAAACTGAGGGTGATGAGGCAATGGATAATATTGAGTTACCCAATCAGGAATATCAAAATAATGACTACTAGTATTATGCAGTGATGATTGCCAATCTGAACTACAAGCCAGTAACTTAAACCAAACCTTAATATTAAGTTCGTCTGCTAATCTTTTTGCTGACTCTATTTGATGTTCATTATACTTATGAACATAAAATGCAATTGCGAGGTTAGGTGTCGTTTTTCCAAGTTTTTTCTTGGCAGCAATTAAGTTACGTATATTTTGTAAACTACGATCTAAGCTAGCACCCACTCGATATTTTTGATAAATATCTTGAGTTGTGCCGTCCAATGAAATAAAAATTGATGATAGACCAGACTTAACTAACTTTTCACAATAATCACTATCCATATCCATTGATGATAAAGTACTATCAATATGGGTATGGATATTTTTTTGAGAGCAAAGGAAAACAATATCTAAAAAATATTTATTTAAAAATGGTTCACCCCAACTATATAAATCAATTTGACGAGCAAAAGGTTTTATTTTATCGAAAATAATTTTAAAATTATTTAAACTCATCGTTTTACGTTTAATACCAGGTGACCTTACTCCTGTAAAACAAAATGGACATTGTAAATTGCATATGTTGCCAATATCGATAACATAGTGCAATGGTAAAAAACAATGATAGTCATCTGTAACAAACTTAATTATTTCTGACATTTACTATTGAGCCTTGTAAAATAAATTAGGAGTAAAAGGTTAAAATGATCATATATACAAAACCTTATCAGGTTCACCCCATAAATCATTTACTCTACGCAGCTTTCCCGCCAAGTTAATTAACAAGTTCTGATTAACTTTTTGCCGTTTATTAATAGGTGCAACAATAACGACAACAATTAAACCAATGACATATGAAACTGGTAATTCCAAAGAAACACCATCGTCACCAACTTTAAAAAATTGATTATTATGTAAAACTAATCTTGCATCTAATTCCCCCTCATGCGCGATTGAACATCGAATATATTTATATACAATTTCGGGAAATGTCATATCACCAAAAACAATTTTTCCTCTTAAAGGGTTGTTCGACACTGCATGAATAATTTCTTCATTAGCTTCAATAAAAGCTTTTATCCTGTCTCCTACACGTTTGGTCTTTGGATATGTCAACTTAGCAGTTTTATCTAAAGCAGCGATTAAGTTTAACAATGCTTCTTCAGCATTTTTCCGATGTAAAGCATCTATAGCGGATTGAATCCTTCGACTAATACTTGAGTTTTCCATATTTAAAAATCCCTTTAAAAATTTGTCTAAACAAGTAGATACTAATAAATCTGATATGTAAACAATCATCTATATATCGATAACTTCTGAGAGTCAACTTATTCTCAATCAAATGAATAATTTCATTTATCCCAAATGGCGCGATACCCAAGAACGGCCTTGCCAACCCTCCCTTAAAATCAGAATGTTTTAAATAGAGTTTTCCATTTACACTAAACCAAATGGAGAATTACATGAAAAAGACACGTTTTACTGAAAGCCAAATTATCAACATCCTCAAAGAAGGCGAGCCCAAAAATTCGTTAGATTTTTTGATTACACTAGGTTACATCGAAGATAACGATACGACGGATGTAATCGCGACTATGACCTTCGAAAACATGGATGTTTTCACAGAGCGCCCAGGGATGGGTTTACCGCGTGTCATAGAAGTGATTTCATTTGAGTATCGCCACTAGACACCTAGCACCTAGCACCTAGCACCTAGCACCTAGCACCTAGCACCTAGCACCTAGCACCTAGCATTTCTCAAAATATCCTAAAAAGTAACATTTTTATAGATTATTGACGGCTTTCCCAGAAGTGGGTTCATATGAGGCGGCGGGACTTGAACTGGCGTCCATAAAAAATCCCCGTTGATATTGCTATCAGCGGGGATTTTTTTGTTAATCAGCCTGAAGCTGATTAATGGTCACTTATAACAACTAGGTTAATCGCTATCAGCTTTGTTTTTTCACAAACTTTGATTTCAACATCATTTGACCGTTGCCATCAACTTTACAATCGATGTCATGATCGCCGTCGACAAAGCGGTTGATCACGGCTTTGGTGCCGACTTTAAGCACAAGTGATGAACCTTTAACTTTAAGATCTTTAATTAAAGTCACTTTGTCGCCTTCTGCCAATAGATTACCCACGGCATCTTTTAAAATGATGGCGTCTGGATCAACCACTTCTTCATTTGGGTTCCACTCATTTGCACATTCTGGGCAAATTAATAATGTACCGTCTGAATAAGCATAAGGAGATTCGCACTTTGGGCATGGCGGGATGACATCACTCATAAATTCACTCTCTGTTTTTTAGCTTAAATCGAACAAGATAAAGGCACTAAGGCATTGTTCAAAAAGCGTTATCGATTGGCATGAGACAGCCACTAAAACCACCTCACCTTTAATTGTAATAGTATTATAATGCTATTATCACAAATTGACTAGCCTAAGCCGTTAAGCCCAGCTCACACTCCACCATAAAAAGTGATAGATTAGCTTTTCACTTGAGGGTTTGGTCGGCCTTGATTGTCACCAAAACTGACATCGTGTTTTTCAAGGTATTCACGAATAAGCTGACGGGTAACTTGCGATGGAGTGAGATCTTGAGCCGCACACAATTGCTCAAATGCCTGCTTTTTTAGCGGGTCCATTAATACAGTAAAACGTGCAGTTTTGTTTTCCACTGGTGATGACCTTTTATTGGAACATGATAATTTGATTATAATGCAGTGATAGATTAAAGGCCATATTTCACAGCGGATATTCAATGGCACTCAGCAATACGAGTCATATCGCTAAGCAAAATCATAGTGGCAGCTTATGCCATGCTGGTTAACTGTTGTTTCAGGGCATTAAAAGTCGGTCTTGCGCTTAAGCTAGGCTGTAAGCAATCTTGTACTAATTGATGTAGCACTTCCGTCTTGGGACTATGAGCGGGCTCAATTAGATTTAGCATGTCTTCAATCATGTACCCAAACGCCCTAACCTCAATAGCTTGCATTAACACACGACGTTCGGGGCTAAACTGGTTTAAGTTAGATGCGGCGCCAAAGTCACCAAATAACACATTGCCTTGCGGATTTATCATTGTGTTATGCGCATAAATATCACCATGACTTATTCCATTTTGATGTAAATGCGCCAAAATATCGGCCATCTGAGTTGCTATTTTAATGATACGTGGCTCACTAAATCGCGTGTTTGGCTCAAAGGTATCGCGGCTACAGGTTTGCAGCGATGGCGGTAAACCTAAATTGGCGTAACTTGGCGGAATAAGTTGCATCACTAGGCCTAATTGGTCGGCCTGGTTAATTTGTGCCAGTACATTGATTAAATTAGGATGCTCACCTGCGGTTAAACAGCAATCTAGCTCGTCAGCCGGATAACCATCACTGGTGACCATGCCTTTGAATAGTTTGACAGCAACCTCATCAGTACAACGAAATTCGCCAGTTCCGTGCTGCAAAGCGATATGTGATGCTTGATAAATTAAACCAGAAGCGCCCTGCCCGAGCAATTTACCTAACTGAAATTGGTTTAGCGGTACCGTTGGGACTCGTGTGTTATCACAATGCTCAACATGACTAAAACGATTACCCGAAAAAGCCAGCCAGGCCAATTGGGGTAATTTAAATAACCATTGCGGTAATTCAGCGAGTTGATTGGCAGATAACCTGAGTAAAGCCAATTGATGACACTTTGCCATACTGGCTGGCAATGAAGTTAAACGATTACCGGCTAGCGCGAGCTTTTCAAGACGATAACATTGCCCGATACTGTCTGGTAGTTGCTCAATCTGATTATCGGTTAAAATTAACCAGCGGGTTTGTGTTGGGATTGATGCGCTTGATACCGTTCTAATTTGGTTAGCTTTGAAGCCAATCATTTCTAAGTTGGGGCATTGGCCTAGTACATCAGGTAAATGTTCAAACTGGTTATTCGACAAAAACAGGATTTTTAATTGATGTAAATCGGCAAAGTTGTCAGGAAGCGACGACAATTGATTGTCGGTTAAATCGAGCACTTCTAACGTCTCTGCTAACTCAAATAATTTAGCTGGAAACTCACTCAGTCCTTGGGCGATTTTGACTCGTGTTTGTCCGTGCAATAAACCATCATTTAATTGTTGCAGTGTGTGCATAACGCTTCTCTGTGCCTAAAATTGTCGACATAGTAATAGACAGCACTCAGGGAGACAAATTTATGGCAAAAAAAAGACCACAGCAAAAGCTGTGGCCAAGACGGATGCTAAAAACACAAATTGGGGTTGATCATTTAGCGCCACTTATTGGCATTAGCATGACAATAAGTGGATTCCTACAAAAATGCGCTTATACGCAAACAACAAAAAGATTACCCTGTACCCAAACAACCTGAAGATGCTCGATTTCAGCAATAATTTACACGCGTTTAGGCAAGACATTGATTGCGGGTAATGGTTGTTCCCTTTCCAAAATCAATAACGCTGCATTAACGCGCCTAGCATTGAATACACGGTGAAACTCTGAAACACGTTTATTCAAGTTGATTGAATATAATTAGGTTAAATTAACTCGGTTAACATGGTGTCAGCGTAAGCAACTAGCTCATCACCGTTGCGCACCTTTGCCACATAGTCTGGGTTGGCAATAAACGGACGGCCAATGGCTAACAAGTCAAACTTGTTTTCGCTAATAGCTGCGCTGCCGGTTTCTGCGGTGTAACTTCCCACACCGACCAATGTGCCGGTGTAAACGCTACGAAGGTATGCCGATATGCTACCGCCTAGGTAATCAAACTCCATTGAGTCGTCAAAAATACCGCCATGTAAAAACGCTAAATTACGTTTAGCCAACTCAGGTAGTAAATAGTCAAATACATCACGATCTCGTGGGTCGGTTGCCATATTGAAATAAGCACCTGGCGATACGCGCAATGCAGTTCGGTCTGCGCCGATACGAGCAATAACAGCATCAACAACCTCTAAGGCAAAGCGTGACATGTTTTCAGGCGTTTGACCGTATTCGTCTTCACGACGATTACTGTCGTGATGTAAAAATTGGTCAATTAGATAACCATTCGCACCATGAATTTCTACACCGTCAAAACCGGCATCAATAGCGTTGGCAGCCGCTTGCGCATAATCGTTAACCAGTTGTTTGATGTCTTCAATTGTGGCGGCTTTTGGGGTTTGGTAAACCAGTTCGCGCATTCTTGGCACTGTGCCTTCAATCGATTGAGCTGAAGCAGACAATACATCACCACCACCAAAAAAGTGTGGGTGAGCCACCCGGCCGGTGTGCCATAACTGGGCAAATATTTTGCCGCCATTTTTGTGCACAGCGTCTGTCACTACACGCCAGCCATCTATTTGTGCAGGAGTAAATAACCCCGGAGTGTTTGGATAGCCTTGCCCGTCGGCACGAATAATGGTGGCTTCACTGATAATTAAACCGGCCTCTGCACGGCGGGCATAATAATCGGCAATCTGCTGGGTAGGCACAAGATCATCATCGGCCATACAGCGAGTTAATGGTGCCATTAAAATCTTGTTTGATAATGTTAGGGTGTCATTGAGCTTATATGGCGTAAATAAATTGGCCGTCATGTGACGCTCTCCTTAATTGAATACACATTCAAGAATAAAGATATTTGAATATACATTCAAGTATTTTTTGAATAGTCGGTCAATTTTGGATAGACTCAGAAAATATGAGCTATTGCGCTTTGTTATGAACTATAAGTGGCAGAATATGAGACACGCTGAATTTGATAGAGAACGAGTATTACGTGCCGCCATGTGTACCTTTATGGTGAATGGGTACGCGAAAACCAGCATGCAAGATCTCACCAAAGCAACAGGATTACATCCGGGATCAATTTATTGTGCGTTTGACAATAAAAAAGGCTTATTCATCGCAGCGATAGAACAATATCAGCAAGATCGGACCGCTCAATTTAGGCAATTGTTTGCCAATGGCCGCTCTGCTGTAGACAATTTAACTGATTACCTGGCGCAAATATTACAAGAATGCTTAAGTTGCGACGCTACCCAGGCATGTTTATTGACTAAGTCCCTCAGTGAAATGGGTGAGCAAGATGAGCAGATTAAGCAAATCGCTTGTGAATTTTTACAATCCTGGCACCAATCATTAGCACAAGTGTTCGACACAGCAAAAGCACAACAGCTTATTCCTCAAGAGAGTGATAGCCAGTTTTTAGCTCAGTATTTAGTCATGGGAATTTACGGATTAAGAACGGTAGCACACACTCAACCCAACGTAGAAGTATTACAACCCTTAGCAGATAAGCTGCTCGCGGATTTAATTAGACATTAAAAAAGACACTTGCGTGTCTTTTTTATTATTAACGACTCAACATGATTGATTAGCCAACAGTGCGCTGCGAATAAACGCGCTCACCTAGCGAATTCAATATTGTGCACTCACCTTCGAGTACCGCAATAATTGACTTACCACGACGGAATGACTCAGGGATCATGACTCGTCCAGATTGACTTACTGGTAAATCAGTCAATACAGCGTTGTACATTTCAAGACCTGCTGGAGCATCATAAAATAACACGGTGACTGTCGCATTTTGTGCTTGAACTGCTTTAGCAGATTCAGATTTCATATTAGGACTCTCATTTCTAGCATTCTATATCTAAGTGTAGAAATGATATTGATAGTTGCAAATCATCAATACATCTCAGGGTAAAATAAGGAGCGATCCTCAGGCATTACTCCTGAGTATCTCTCACAGAGAAGTCCTTTCTCCTATTATGTTTTTGGCTATCATTGATAACACATCAGCAAATTGTAGTATCGAATACACTTACTTGATACATAAACTTAACACATCAGAGGTGTAAATATGAGTATTTCTATGTGGCTCACATTCCTTCACAAAGCAAAATATGATGATACTTATCGCGTTATCGACAGTATTTCGACAATAATTATGCTCTGCACCTAAACACATCGGCTTATTCCTGCTAGAATCGGCGGCACTTTTACGACTTCCATTTCCGAAATATAACGAGATTAAGATGGGCAGAGCATACCAAAACCGTAAAGAATCAATGGCTAAAACAGCCGGTCAAAAAACACGCCTTTATTCGCGCTACGGTAAAGAAATTTACATTTGCGCCAAGCAAGGTGGTGTAGATCCAGATGGCAATTTAGCACTACGCAGCTTAATAACCCGCGCTAAAAAAGACCAAGTGCCAGCACACGTCATTGAACGTGCAATTGAAAAAGCGCGTGGCGGTGGCGGAGAAGATTACGACACTGCACGTTACGAAGGTTTTGGCCCTGGCGGCTGCATGGTAATTGTTGACTGCTTAACCGATAACGGTAACCGTACCTTTACTCAAGTTCGTCAAGCTTTTGTAAAAAATGATGCCAAATTAGGTAGCCCTGGTACTGTTGGCCATATGTTTGAACATCAAGCCGTATTTGTTTTTGAAGGTGAAGATGACGAAGCCATTCTTGAATTACTGATGATGGCAGAAATTGATGTCACTGATGTTGAATTAGAAGACGGTATGATCAGTGTATTTGCACCAGTATCTGAATTTAACAATATCAGAACCGCTTTAACAGATGAGTTCCCAGAAATCGACTTTAAAGTTGAGAACTTATCTTTTGTGCCACAAACAATGACAACCATTAGTGGTGAAGACATTGAGACATTTGATAAGTTTATTGCCGCATTAGAAGACTGTGATGATGTTCAAAACATTTATCATAACGCTGAAATTGACGAAGAATAATCAACTTTAGCAACAATCAAAAACGCAGCCCTTAGGCTGCGTTTTTTGTGTTCAAATGGATTAACGAAGGTCCATCTCTTGTACTTTTTCATAAGCAATTTCAGGCGCCGTAACATCAGGCTTTTCATGTAAATCTGCTTTAAGTTGACCTTTGCGGTGTTTCAAAGCTGCATCTAATTTTTTTGCAGCGCTGGTAATGGCTGGATACATGACTGCATTATTACCTTTTGCAGCAATTCGAGTTCCTTCATAGTTAGTACGAATTTCAACATCAAATTCACCGTGCTCTTTAGCAATAATGATGTCTAACGAAATAAGCGTTGGGAAATGGCTAGCTATTTTAGCGAATTTTTCTTCTACGTGTTGTTTGACAGTATCAGTAACATCAACATGGTGACCAGAAAGATTTATTTTCATAGATTGTCCTTAACAGAATTTACTTGCCAAATTTATCGCGTTGTACAAATGCATGCTGACATAAATAACTAAGTTGTACAAATGCATGCTGACATAATTAGACATGGGGCATGTGGGTAAAATCACAAGTGGTCAATTTAAAAATATGAAGTATGTACCACCAGCAAGTGTTTAAAACCAACTCGAATGGGCTATATCAAATAGACCTAACCCTTACATTGATTAAACATCAGATTACTGATTAAGTATAGACACATTTTTAACGACGTTGGTTGCAACTTTCGTGTTGTTTATACAAATGGTGATAAACCCATCAATTACTCCGTAAAAGCAGTTAATTTATAAGCAAATGTACCGATTTTATTTTTTTATATTAAGTCGAATTAATCATTATTAGGATCCATCATGGCATCAAAACAGCTCCAAATTGACATTGTTTCAGACGTAATGTGCCCGTGGTGCATTGTAGGATATCGTCGCCTTGAGCTTGCATTAAGCCAATTTGACGACCTTGATGTCACGTTAAAATGGCACCCTTTTGAGCTGAATCCCACAATGGGGCCAGAAGGCCAGCATTTAGGCGAACATATTGCTGAAAAATATGGTTCGACCCCAGAACAAAGCGCTCAAAACCGTCAACGATTAACCCAAATGGGGGCCGATTTAGGCTTTGAGTTTAAGTTTTCAGACTCATCGCGAATTTATAACACTCTACTTGCCCATCAATTACTGTACTGGGCAGCCGGCTCTGGTAAGCAAACTGAGCTAAAACTGGCATTGTTCACAAGCTACTTTACCGAGCAGGAGAACCCAGATGATATTGAAGTGTTAGTCGAAGCCGCCACTGGTGTTGGGTTAGATGCAGACGAAGCCCGCGCCATATTAACCGACAAGCGTTATGAAAAAGCGGTCAAAGAAGAAGAGCAATTGTGGATCAATCGCGGAATTCAAGCTGTGCCGGCCATCGTGTTTAATCAGCAATATTTAGTGTCTGGAGCGCAAGAGCCCGCAACTATTGCAGAGTTAATCGCTAAGCTCACTGCAGACGCGGCATAACTCAACATAGCTTAAGCCTAATGACTAATACCAGTCCGTATTAATAAGTGACCACTCAGAATGTGCTGCGTTTTTTGATTAAGGCATCGCTATGCCGTAATGGTTGTTCCCTTTCAAATAGCGATAACGCAGAGCAAAAACGGCTGGGCATTTCTTTCAGGCGAGTCATCACTGACTATCGCACAATGGTTTAACAGCAGTTTAAACGCATTTTTCGATCGGCTTCATAGACTTTTATGTGCGCTTGGTGTTGAATCTAGCATAACAAGTTATCGTTTCACTCACCTTCGCTCTGAAATTAAACGATACATTGAGTTGTAATATACACCACAACGTTAGTGGTTTTGGGAGTACAGAATGGGTTTTAAAACAACGGTAAATTGGCAGTCTTCACCCAGTGAAGAGGGTGAATTTAATCGCGACCATCAGATCAAATTTGGTACAGGGCAAACTATCGACGCATCTTCGGCACCTGAATATAAAGGCAATGCCGATAAAGTGAACCCAGAAGAAAGTTTACTGGCGGCATTATCGTCATGTCATATGCTGACTTTTTTAGCGATTGCGCATTTAAAGCGACTGCCCGTGTTGAGCTATGTTGACAATGCCACTGCCGATTTAGGCAAAAATGAGGCGGGCAAAATAGCGGTAGTAAAAATGACACTTGAGCCAACTGTCATTTTTGCTGAAGGCGTTGAAGTCGACCAAGAAACCTTAGATAAAATACATGAAAAAGCGCATGCAAACTGTTTCATTGCCAATTCAGTTGCCTGTGAAGTCGAGATTAAAACACCTCAAACAGCACACTAATTCTCGTTAGCTCAAGTATCATGTTTCATCATTGATAAAAATGCCCCTACCCAATTGGATTTGGCAGGGGCATTTTTTACTTACAGGCTGAGCTTACAAACCGAGCTGACTGCCTTTAATACAAGCAAGGCGAACAGCAAGCCTATTTGGCTTTGATGTCACCTGCTTTGCCTGTTTTTGGCATGGGTAGCCCTTGTAATGGCGAAATAGGTTGTTGTACCAATTCATCTTTCAAGTAACTGATTGCGGCCTCAAGCTGGGCATCTTTGCCACTAAAGGTTGCATAAGGTAAGTTATCCACTTCAATGTCTGGCTCAACACCGTGACCTTCTACAATCCAACGGCCATCGATTGCGTACTGTGGGTACTCTGCCACTCGTGCCATGCCTTTGTCGGTAACTGAGTTTCGTCCCGATAACCACACTCCTGCACCGGCAGTTTGTTTACCAATAATGGGGGCAATATTCAGTGCACGAATACCCGCAGAGAAGGTTTCGCCGTCTGAGTAGGTCATTTGATCGGCCAATACCACCAAATGGCCTCTAAACGTCTGTTGCATGTTCGCATTAGTGCTGCCATGGGTTGGCTGCCAAAATGCCCAAGCACGACGGAGCAGTTTTTCAATAATCCAACTGTCGATATTGCCACCACGATTGCGGCGCACATCAATGATTAAGCCGTCTTTGTCGTAATTGGTATAAAACTCGCGAGCAAAGCTTTCAATATCACCTGAGCCCATGGCATACAAATGTAAATAACCAATATTACCTTTAGACGCTTTAGCCACTTTGGCGCCATTGTGCTCAACCCAATCAAGGTAACGTAACTTGGCGTCTGTACCAATGTCGTGTGGTATTACTACGGTATTAAGTACCGTTTTGCCACGCTGTAGCCCTAATAGCACTTGCTTGTTGCCTTGGTTGCGTAGCAATTGGGTCACATCTGCTACGGAGTCGACATTTTTACCATTAATAGCGCGAATGATATCCCCCTCTTGAGCATCCACTTCAATACGTGCAAGCGGTGATCCAGACAAAGGTAACTCGCTGTCGGTTTGATAAATGTGGCTGATCACCACTCCTTTATCAGTTTGCGTGAGTCTTGCGCCTAACGCAGCAGCTTTAGCCGCATCTTTATCTTGGTCAATGTCACCGCCCCGCACTTGCGAGTGCAGTGAGTTCAGTTCTCCCATCATTTGAATAAAGATGTCATTAAGCTCATTTCGGTCAGTGAGCCTGTCGACCAGTGGTTGGTATTTGGCTTTGGCGGCCTGCCAGTCTACGCCGCGCATGTTAGGGTCAAAAAATGAATCACGGTGCATAAGCCAAGCATCTTCAAAAATCTGTTGCCATTCTTGTTGCGGTGAAATGCTTAACTGCCATTGTTCTGTGCTCACTTTAGCATTTGACACGTCACTCGGTAACTTATCACCGGCATCGACAATCATGATATTTTTAGGATCTGACTTTTTACGCAGCATAAGTTTACTGCCATCTTTTGCTAACGCATATTGACCAACATCGTCGCTAAAGGTGTCAACTTTTGGCTGCAGTGCATCAAACTTAACCAGCTTTAACTCGCTTTTATCTTGATGACCATCGAGCAGATACAACTTATCTTTAGTGGCGGTTAAGCTGCTGTAGTTGCCTGCATCGACTGGTACTTGCCATAAACGTTGATTTAATCCATCCCAATCAACTGTGGTTTTAGCGGGGTTATCTTGATCTTTCTTATCCGCGTTGTTCGTACCTTTGTTAACGGTAAGCTCTGTCGGTTTGGCAAATGGGAATGTCGCTTTAGCATCTAGGGCTAAAGCAAATATTTGGGTGCGTTTATCAAAAATAGGCCCCATATTGCGGTCACCCCAAGGCGAACCTGGATTGGCTTTAAACTCGCGGTTAGATAAAAAGTACAACCATTTTCCGTCATGACTAAAGCTAGGGGAAAACGACTCGTATTTGTCTGTGGTTAAGGTTTGTGCTTTAGACTCATTAATGGAATACAGCACAATTTGCGGACGCTGTTTGCCGATTTCTGATTTAGTTAACGCAATAAATTGGCTGTCGGCCGACCATTTAATGTCTTGATAAGGGCCTAAACCTTCACCGTTTTTGATAATTTTTTGGTTGTTATTGCGAGTTAAATCCAATAACCATACATTGCCCATGTAATCGTCGTGTACTAAATAACGTCCATTTGGCGATAACGTTAAGCTGGTACGCAATGTGTTGCCGTCTTTAGTCAGTTGCTTAGCACCTGCTGAGCCGTCTGCTGGATATTGCCAAATTTCTTGTTCGCCAGACGCATCGCTAATGCCATAGACCCACTTGCCATCGCTGCTTAATAACGCGTCCCGCACACGGCTATTGGCTGGTGAGTCTATTTGCACCAAACGACGGCCGTCGTTACTGGCAATCGCCACATGGCTGCGTGCGGTAATCACCACATTGTCACCTTGTTGAGCAAACACGGTCGAGGTGGCGTAATCCATTGGGTCATTGACCCATTGTTCACGGCGGTGAGCAAAGTCGCTGGTGAGCTCGATATCTAGGGTGCTTTCGGCCATGTCGGCTAGATTGAGTAGCTTAATGTCGGCGCCTTGCTGAAATACAATGCGGCCATTATCAAGTTGGGCATCACGCACCTGCCATTGGGTGTATTGGGTATGCTGTTTGATGTCTGTGCCATCAACACTCATTGACCAAATATTGTCATTACCGGATTGGTCACTCACAAAATACACTCGTTGTTGCCATAGCATCGGCTGCTTGACAGAACCTTCATGAGTGGTAGTTAATTGCTGTGCTTCTTGTTTACTGCCAATTTTATAACGCCAAATCTCACCTTTGGCGCCGCCACGATACACTTTGGCGTTGTCGCCACTGACCTGTAAGCCAAACTGAGTAAAATAGACATACTCACCTTTATCATCGATAACGCCTTCAACGGCGTCGGCTAATGGTAGATCAGTAACCGTTAATGTTTGTGGATTAACGGTTTTGAGTACCCAAAAATTAGCGGGACCGAAAGCGTTATCAGTGGAATATAAAACTTCACCTGCTGCAGTCCAGCCTTGCAGGCGCACACGGCTGTTTTCAAAACTGACTCGTTTGGCCACACCGCCCGCTATCGGCATCACATACACTTCGTTTGCGCCTTCATAATTGGCGGTATATGCCACCCACTCGCCATCTTTAGAAATGGTGGCATCGAGCTCTTCAGCTGTGAGGCTAGTTAAACGGCTGGCTTTCGTTTGATTAAGTTGCGTGCTCCACAAGTCGCCTTCTGCAGTAAAGACTAGCGTTTGGTCATGCAGTGCGGGGGCGCGGTAATAGCCTTGATTTGAGGCATTGGCGAAGATCATTGATGAACAGGCTAATGTGCTTAAAGCTAACATGCAATGGGTTACTGAGCGGCGAAGTTTCATGGTGAGGTGTTTCCTTTACTCGGTCTAAGGCCTTGGTATTATTTAACCTGAGCCCAGGTTATTTATTCACGTTATCAGAGTTATGTCATTTTTTGCAGTGCAAAAATGTAACGAAAAGCGGCTAAGCATTATTCGCTTAGCCGATGGTAGTGTTGTACGTTAATTAATTATTGCGAGGTTAGCTGCACTTTAATTTTTTGATATTGCTCATAAAGTGGATGCGCTGGGCTCAAAAGCTCAGGAAAGCGTTGCTCCATGGTTATCATATAACCTTCAGCTTGCTTTAGCTTATTGTCTGCCATTAACGCCTGCAATCGCGCAAAAGCGACTTCAGCAGTATCAAGCTCAATATGACCTTTAGGGTTACTTTCGAGTTGCTGCTTCATCAGTTTAAGCTCTTTTTCTTGCTGGCGTATCGGCAAAGCTGCTGCTTTTCGCTGCGTAGCTTCAGCATCGGCAACCTTTTTAGCCGCTTGGGCTTGCTGTTGTGATTCTGCTAGCGCTTGTTGTGAGACTTCGCGCGTTTGCATTTTGTCAGCGAGCACATTGTCGCTTGAGACAGCTTCTTCAGCAGAGGCGGGATTCACATTTTTATGCGTTGGTGTGACTCCCCCCTTCGACAAACCTTCAATGGCAATGGATTGTTCAACGGCGGCATTACGAATCGTTTCACTCGAAGATTTGCTCATCACGTTGTCAACATCAAACCGTTGAACGTCCATCTGCTGTTTAGGCAATCCTTTTTCAAGGTTTATGCCCACTTGTTGCTGTAGACTCGGGCTTAAAATAAACAACCCAACCACTATTATCACCGAAGCTGCTGTAGAAAATAGCCCAGCATTGCGTCGCCATAATGATGGTGTGACGTCACTTTGCTTAGCGACAACATGACGAGCAGCCCTGGCTTTTGCCAATATAGCCTCGTCTAACTCAGCTGAAGGCTGTTCCAACGATTGCTGATGATAAACTTGCTTGATTTCAGTATGTAATGCAGTGAACGCTGCATCATCTTGTTGTTCACTCATCATCTTGTCTCCTGCAGTTTATTAGCAATACATTGCTTAATACTCTGATAAGCATAACGAATCCGACTTTTAGTCGCTTCTAGGGTTACATCGGCAATGTCGCTGATCATCGCGGCGGTCATGCCCATTTCAATATTGAGTAAAAATGCTTCTTTTTGCACTGCAGGTAAATGAGCAATGCAGGCTTTCATCATATTGAGCTGCTGCTGTTGCTGTAATTGCGACTCTGGCGCATTGAGGTTGTCAGCCTCAAGGTTATCCATTTGCTGCTCATCCGCGAGTGGGCTGATGTTATCGAGCGGCTTTACCACTCGCACATGATCAATCAGCAAATTATGGGCAATTTTATACAACCAGGTGGTAAATTTAGCCTTAACTTGATATTGCGCCGCCGCATTCATCACCTTACTCCAGGTGTCTTGATATAAGTCCTCGGCCAATTGCAGATCATGTATTTGGCGGACAAAATAGCGATACAGAGGGCCTTTGTGTTTGCGATATAAGGTTTCGAATGCATTAATATCGCCAGTCTGGTAGTCGAGCATGAGCTGCTCGTCACTACCAACTTGAGGCACTACAGTGTCATCCTTTGGCTGTGCATCTTTTGACTGAGTGAATGTTGGCACCATTTTATCCTTAATGTGGGTTAACCCGCTTTGCAACCTGACTTGCTGGCATTGCCTCTGCTGACTGCATCGACAGCACCTTGGCGTTTTTTAATAGCTGTACAAATTCATGACGATAACCAAAACGGTCTTGGCCCATTGCGGATTCTGCAAGTGTAATTAACTTAGCATAATCAGTATCGTGGACATAATGATTATGGTTTAATAATTGACCAAATCCCGCCACTGCAGCGGCAAAACGAAGATCATCACTGGCTTGGTGCAAATGGCTTAATTGCTGCTGTTTAGTAATAGGGTAAGTTAATAATTGGCTTGCTTGGCCGCCAATGGCTTTATAGCGCAATTTTAAAAAAGCCACTTCATCACTTACCGCTCTTGCCTTGTCATCGGTCGTTGTTGATGCACGATAACGCAGCGGATCAATCAACTTGTTTTGGCTATCGTTATAGCGCAATTCGTATAATGCCGTGACACTGTGGCCCGCACCAATCTCGCCTGCATCAACGGCGTCATTATTAAAATCGCTGCGATTTAATAAGCGGTTTTCGTAACCAATTAAACGGTATTCAGATACCATTGCGGGGTTAAATTCAATTTGCACTTTAACATCATGGGCAATGGTTAATAATGTCGCACTGAGTTGGTCGACCAATACTTTACGCGCTTCATTTAACGTGTCGATATAGGCATATTGGCCATTGGCTTTATTTGATAACTGTTCCAATAGATGGTCATTATAACCACCATTACCAGAACCTAAGCCAAAACCTAATGTCGACAAACCGATACCTGTTTTACTGTGAGCCGCCACATAGTCCACCAACTGTTGATGGTTGGTCATCCCCAAATTAAAGTCGCCATCGGTGGCTAAAATAACTCGATTAATGCCATTTTCAATAAAATGCTTTTGCGCTAATTGATACGCCAACTGTAAACCTTGGCTACCATTAGTGCCGCCTTGAGCATTGAGTTGATTGAGTGCACTGCTGATGGCCGTAAAATCATTACCGGCAACCCCATCAAGCACCACCCCACTGGCACCCGCGTACACCACAATTGAGACTTTATCTTGCGCCGACAATTGCTGGCTGAGCATTAATAGTGCTTGTTTTAATAATGGCAGTTTATCGTTTGATGACATTGACCCAGATACATCTAACAACAACACCAGGTTACTGGCACCAAGTTGGCCTGTGGCAATATCATAGCCTTTAATACCAATGCGTAATAATTGCGTGTCTTGATTGTAAGGCGATGGCGCCAATTCTGTGGTGACATTGAAGGGCACGTCGGCATCGGTCGGTGCAGGGTAATCATAACTAAAGTAGTTAATCAGCTCCTCGACTCGCACACTATTTTTAGCGGGTAATTGGCCTTGATTTATTAGTCTGCGAGTGGTGCTGTAACTTCCGGTATCGACATCGATTGAAAACGTTGAAACTGGCGTTTCAGCCGCCACCATATTGCCGTTTTGCACCACTGAAGCAAATTTATCATTATTGATAGGTGCAGAGCTAAGGTGGCGCTCATCACGATGCATTGGCATGACACCGGCCATCGTCTTAGCTTGATTAAATTGCTGGCGCTCTTTAACTAATCTTTGAGCTTGTCCTGGTGCAGAAAGCTCCATTTCAGCATGGTGTGGCTTTAGTTGGTAGTCACTTACTGGTACGTCTTTTGGGGTGGCGATAGGCGCAGGATGACTCATTGCGGTGTGAGTCTGGGCTTGTTGGCGCTGAGTTGAATCGTTTGACTCTTGCGCGCAGCCGCCAACCATAGTGCTACTGATAATGAGCGCCAAAAGGCTCTGGTTAAATGCTTGCTGATAATCCTTCATAATCGTGCCCTTTTTAGAATGTTTGTTATGTCGCTACTGACTAATAACGAACGCAAATATAAAAAGGGTTATTTAAATGATATTTTTTGTCCGCCCTAAAACACTACAGAAGAGTTTTCGATTTTAGAAACTGAGTGTTAGCCTCAAGAAACACTGAAGTGAAGCCAATCGCGCACGGCTTATGCTATTATCTAGCCCCTTTTTTATCGCCTTAATATTGAGGTTAATCACTTGGGTTATTTATCCGGTGAATTAACAAAATATACTAATAGAATAAGTACGTTAAGGAGTTAACATGCAAGCCCTAGTTGCTGTTGTGATGGGTTCGAAAAGTGATTGGCCGACAATGGAAGCCGCCGCAGAAATAATGGATAAGCTAAAAGTGCCTTATCATGTTGAAATTGTTTCAGCTCACAGAACGCCAGACAAGCTAATGGAATTTGCAAGTTCTGCTGCAGATAAAGGCTTTAAAGTCATTATTGGTGGCGCAGGCGGAGCAGCCCATTTACCAGGCATGATCGCCTCAAAAACTCGCTTACCTGTACTGGGCGTGCCAGTACAAAGTAAGGCACTATCTGGCATGGACAGTCTATTATCAATAGTACAAATGCCAAAAGGTATTGCTGTGGGCACCTTAGCCATTGGTACTGCTGGCGCATTTAATGCGGGCTTATTAGCTAGCCAAATTTTGGCGGTCACCGACGCAGATTTAGCCGCTCGCATAGAGGCGTTTCGTGATGAACAAACTCGCTCTATTCTTGATAATCCCGATCCGAGAGAAGACTAATGACTTTGCCAAAAAATCTTTGGGTATTAGGCGATGGTCAATTAGGTGCCATGCTCTGCCACGCAGGTCAACCATTAGGTATTAATGTACGTCCGGTTGATATTATGACGCCATCGGATGTGCAATTGCCGCTATTGGCTGACGACATCATTACCGCTGAACGTGAACAATGGCCAGAATCGCAACTGAGTTTGCAATTGAGCCAGCACCCACATTTTATCAATGGCCCCGTATTTGGCCGTTTAGCAGATCGTTTTACTCAAAAAAGTCTGCTTGATGATTTGTCGGTTGCGACCTCGCCATGGCAACTTGTCGATGACAATACCCGCACTGACACACTGCACAGCGCTTACGGTGAACGGGTATTGTTAAAACGCCGCACCGGTGGTTATGACGGTAAAGGTCAACACTGGTTAAAACAAACTGAAGCGACTACGATTCCTGATGATTGGCGTAATGAAGCCATTGCCGAGCAAGCGATTAACTTTGATGAAGAAGTGTCGTTAGTGGGCGTGCGCACCCAAGATGGCCGCTGTTTATTTTATCCGTTAACACTGAACCTACATCAAGACGGTATCTTAATGGCATCGATTGCGCCACTAAGCCGTTTAGCACCACTACAAGCCGAAGCTGAAAACATGTTAAGCAAGGTCATGAATGGTCTTGATTATGTGGGGGTGATGGCAATGGAGTGCTTTAGAGTTGGCGAACATCTTATGGTTAACGAGCTTGCCCCTAGAGTACACAACTCAGGCCATTGGACCCAAGCAGGCTGTCATATCAATCAGTTTGAACTGCATTTACGCGCATTGTGTAACTTACCCATGCATCAACCACAGGTGAATTTTCAATGTGTGATGGTTAACTTGATTGGTGTCGATAAAGATGACCGCTGGTTAAGTCTGCCAAATGCTGAGCTGTTTTGGTACAACAAAGAAGTGCGAGTAGGCCGTAAAGTGGGCCACTTAAACTTGTCTGTGCACAATAAAGCCATGTTAGATGACAGCATTCAACAACTTAAAAGCTGGATGCCACAGCAATATCAAGCGCCTTTAGATTGGATTTTGGCCGAGTTTGCTTAGTACATCTGATTAACGACAAAAGGAGCCTAGGCTCCTTTTTTATTATGACTTAATTTACCACCACCAGGATGAATCTAAATCATCTTTGCATTTAGCATATTGAGCTGCGTAGCGTCTGGCACGTTGGTCGACTTTGTTAGCAACGGGTACCAACCATTTTTTCGCTTTGTAAGAGCCGCGCTTATAGCCCCCCCAACCTTCGTGATAATTTAAATATTGGTTTTTAGCATCCCATTTAGACACACCATTAATTTTATGGGTTTTATAAATAAACCAGCCCATGAAATCCATGGCATCGTCAAAGTCGCTGCGGCTTGACCAACTGTTTCCCGTTTCGCGTACATAGTCGTCCCAGGTCATGGTTTTCGCTTGCGCATAACCATAAGCATCACTGGCCCGCCCTGTAGGGATAATCCATAAAAAGTATTGCATCGGTGGTGCGGCATCATGCCTAAAACCACTTTCTTGATACATCATTGCTAAAGGGATATGCACTGGCACGCCCCACTTTTCGCGGGTGTCGACAGCGGCATCATACCAATCATCGTGTTCTTCAAAAATGGCACAGATATTATCAGGATCTTGCGGAGGTGAGGTGGCACAACCAGTCAGTTGCAATAACAAAACAGAGCTAACAACAGCTAAAATACGCTTCATAACACCTCGGTTTATACGTGAGGCTAACGGTTGTCGCTAACCCAAAAATAACAATTGAGGCATAGAGGTCGACAACGCCATCCCAAGCCTATGATGATACTATGAGTTTTACATCAATAAATCACTAATGCAATTAAGGTTCCGATTTCATCTCACATTGATGAGGTTCAGTTTGCCACACAACGGGCTGCCAATATCCCGTATTTTGACCAATATAAATCCGATCGATATTGAACTGAGCTGCAATATGATAACGCTGTTCAGCATTCACATCGATGCTCAAAACTTTCACTTTACGCGCCGCTAATGACACTTTAAGTTCTGGTGCGTTAATCAGTTCAGCAACAGTAAACTCATGCTTACCAGGAGTTAAGCGATAATTGGGTCTAGAGATAACCGGTACGCCATCAAGATGCGTCACCACTACGCGGTAAAGCTGGGCACTGTTATCTGGCGCGAGATAACTAGAAACAGTGCCACAAACGACAGTATCATCAGGTGAAGACGCGCAACCGTGCAAAACAGCAAATGCCAAACACATTGCGGTAGGTCGCGCTTTGTTTCGCCATGACAATCTGACGCTCATGATTACTTAGCCTCAAAGGTGCCTGCTGGCACTACGTCTTTAAAATACTGCTTTAAAAACTCACTAAAAGTGTCTTGGGGTTGCTGTTCAATCTTTTGTTGCTCAGCTAACGAGGCTTTGGCCTCATCTGCATAACATTGCTCAGTTTCATCGCTAAGCGGGTAATGGTTCAAAAACTCATGATAATCTTTTGCTAATTGGTGAACCCAAACACTGTGATCGGTACCTTTAACAACAACTTCATGAATCACACGACCTGACAAGGTTTTATCTGGTTCATCAATGGCTTCAGCCCAAGTATTTAGTGCAATTTGATATGCATGACTGTCTTCGCCGTCAAGTAATACCGCAAGGGTTGAAAGCTCAGCAAATAACTCATGCATCCACTCTTTTAAACCAATGGTTTGACCATCGCGTTGTAAAGTTAATCCCGGTTTGCGACCTTCAAGCACCACGGCTTTTAAGTTAGCAGCAATTTCAGCTTCGCCGGCTTCATCAGTGTCTTTTGACGGTGACAATAAGCAATGCAATAAAAACAGGTCAAGAAAACGCACTTGGGTAGCATCAATGCCGACAGGACTAAAAGGGTTAACATCTAATGCTCGCACTTCGATGTATTCCACGCCAGCACGCGCTAATGCTTGCGAAGGCTTTTCGCCTGATTTAGTCACACGTTTTGCCCTAATTGGCGCATAAAATTCATTTTCGATTTGCAAAATATTGCTATTCAGTTGACGGTAATCACCATCAACATTAACACCAATTTGGGCAAATTTTTTCGACGGCATTTTAATCGCAGCGCCCACACCTTCGAGGTATTCTGGTAATGAGTTATAGCTGATATTTAAGGTGTCTTGTTCTTTGTTGGTATAGCCTAAATCACTCATGCGTAACGAGGTTGCATAAGGTAAATACAAAGTCCCTTTGCCGGTTTTTTCAAACTCAAAATCAACATCTTGATCTTTAATAAATGATCCACATAAGGCAGGTGATGATCCAAATAAATACGGTAACACCCACACTAAACGGCGATAGTTACGGATAAGTCCAAAATAAGACTCAGAGATAAAGTCTTCAAAAGTAATACTCTTGCTGCAGCAAGCATTGCCATTGCCGTTAGCCATTTTGTCATCATACAGGCGCTGCCATAACTCATTTGAAACCGAAAAATTAAAATGCACCCCAGCAATAATTTGCATTAAAGCGCCATAGCGGTGGGTTAACCCTGTACGATATAGTGTTTTCATTTTACCGGTATTAGAGTTGCCATAACGCGCAACCGGAATATTGGCAACATCGCCGACATAACACGGCATGCTCACAGGCCACAGTTTTTGACCATTAAGATTGCGCACTGTGTAGGCATGAGTTTGGGTTAAGCCTTCAAGCAAATCATCGATACTGTGATTCACAGGGGTAATAAATTCAAGTAATGCTTCGCTGTAATCGGTGGTAATTCGCGGGTTAGTCAGGGCTGAGCCTAATGCTTTTGGGTGTTCGTCTTGAGCTAGATGACCGTTATCGTCAATACGCAATGCTTCACGTTCAATACCACGTAACATGCCCAATAATGCCTCACGGCCTTGAGTATTGTTTAAGTGTTCGACTTTTTCATTGAAAGACTTCAATTTACTACTCTCTTTTTTGGATTCGCATTGCGAGTAAACAGCTAGACCTGATAATAAAGGATATTGTTACTAATTTCGCAAAAAATGTATCACTACGTCAGCGAAACATCACGCTAACGACATTAAATAAAAACGGCAACACGTTGCGGTTACCGTTCATAAGGTCTAACTCATTAACACTGTCGGTATAATGCAAAACTATCTAGCCTCGACTTACCCATTCAACGTAAATTCGACACCAATATAGTTTGATCTATTACATTAAAAAAGCCAGCTAACTTAGTAAGCTGGCTTAATTTTACAATATGAGGTTAACACTGAGTTATTTCAAGTGCCAGTGTTAACCAAAGCGTATCAATTGTTCAACTACTCAGCAAGCGTTACTGTTTCAACCTGATACCCTAGCGCTTTTAAGTTAGGTTCTACACTGGTTTTATCACCCACAACCAAGATCACCATATCATCAATGTTTAATAACTGACTCGCAAGTTGATTTAACTCTTGAGCTGAAATGTTATTGACAATTTTATCTTGCTCCGCAGTAAAGTTTTTGTTGAGTTGATAACGTTGAATCATCCGTAAAAAGCCTGCTTTTTGATACGGTGTTTCATACTCAAGCGCTTGACCTTGGGCAATTGAGTTGCGCATAAAGGTCAGCTCATCATCTGTCATGCCTTTTGCCTGGTACTCGGTCAGCTCATTAACAAACTCCATTAAGGCATCGGCGGTCACATCACTACGTACACTAGCGTAAGCCATAAACTCACCCGTGTCTTCAGCACCTACAAACATCGTGCGCGCCCCGTAGGTGTACCCTTTGTCTTCACGTAAGTTAAGGTTAATACGACTATTAAATGCACCACCTAATGGGTAGTTCATCAGGTATGCTTTAAAGTAATCGCCAGTGGCATCGTAGGCTAACGATGTTTTACCTATGGTTATTACAGATTGCGCCGCTCCCGGTTTATCAATCAAATAAACAGTGTTTTTAGGGTGCGTTGGCGATGCGGCTAATGGTGCAACTTGAGTCGCCTCTCCTTGCCATTGTGAAAATAATGACAATTTAGGCATTAACTGTTGTTGATTTAAATCAGAAACCACCACCATTTGTGCATTACCTGCACGATATTGTTGTTGGTAAAATTGTTTTACATCCGCTAACGTTAGTGCAGACAATGACTTAACTGTGCCATTGCTGCTAACCCCCATAGGACTGTTGGTGCCGTAAAGTAATGCTTTAAAGCCTGTGCTGGCAATGTAGTTAGGATCGGATAATTGGTGCTGTAATCCCTGGATAGCTTGTTGTTTAACGCGCTTAAAGTCAGCCTGTAAAAAACCTGGGCTGAATAAGCGCTCTTCCACCAACGCCAAGGTCGCATCGAGATTTTCAGTTAAACTCGATACTTTAATGTAGCTTTGAGAACTGCTCGCGCCAAAAGAAATACTTGAACCTAGCATGTCTAATGCACCAGCAAGCTCTTCACTGCTGCGTTTAAGGCTTGACTCGTTAAGCATTGACGCCGTTAAATCGGCAACACCGGCTTTATCTATTGAAGCTAAACGATGACCACCATCTAGGTATATTAATAGCTCGACAGTTGGCGTTTCGTTGCTTTCAGTGCCCATCACGCTGATGCCATTTTCAAGCTTAGCTTGCCAAAGTTGTGGCACAGTAAGCAACGGTGCAGCAGAAGATGTGGGCATTTTACTGCGGTCAAAAGATGATTTAGCAAATGTGGTACCCGTTAATCCGGTAACCGCTTCTTGTGCTATCGGCATCACCTTAGGTGTAAAGTTGTCTTCATGAGCAATTAACTGTGTTTGCCCTTCAGGTACCACACTCATTACCACCATAGGTTTGTTTTTTATGTAGGTGTTAAATACCCGCATAACGTCAGCTTTGGTGACGTTGGCATACCGAGCGAGATCTGATGCCACCATGTCTGGCTGCCCAAAAAAGGTTTGGTTGGCCGCTAATGTCGACACCTTCCCTTGCACACTTTGCATGCCAAAAATGGTGTCGGCTTCAAACTGTACTTTCACTTTTTGTAAGTCGTCATCGGTCACACCGCGTTGCTCAAACTCAGCGATGGTCTGGTTGACTTTAGTTTCAATGTCAGCAAGGTTGCCTCCTTTTGCAGGATTGGCAACTGCATACAAGGACATCTGGCATGCAAGCTCTTGACATGGATGACTGACACCGGCTTGTACAGCAAAACCTTCTTTGACTAAATTTTTATAAATAAGCGATGTTTTGCCACCCCCTAAGATATTAGCCAATAAGTCGAGCGCGGCTTCATCTTTATGTTGTGCATATACGGTAGGGAAGCCGATATAAAGTAGCGGTAAATGGACTTTGTCTTCCATCGAAATATAACGCGTTTTGTCTAACGTGACTGCTGTTTTTACATCGGGCTTAACGTCAGGGCCGCGTGGGATTTCGCCAAAGTATTGATTAACCCAGGCTAAGGTTTGGGCTTCGTCAAAGTCGCCACCAATGGTCAACGTTGCATTATTTGGCCCATACCAACGTTGGAAGAAATGCTTAACATCACTTGCGGTTGCACGGTCTAAATCTTCTGGCCAACCAATAACTGGCCACGAGTAAGGATGCCCAGCAGGATACAACGCTTGATTGAAACGTTCATTTAAACGGCCATATGGGCGGTTATCAATACGCTGAGCGCGTTCATTTTTCACCGTTTCTCGTTGTACTTCAAACTTTTTTTCGGTTAATGCGGGCAGTAAAAAGCCCATGCGATCAGACTCTAACCAGAGCATTTTTTCAAGCTGATTACTTGGTACGGTTTCAAAGTAGTTGGTGCGGTCAGTGTTTGTGGTGCCGTTAAGCGTACCGCCAGATTCTGTCACCACTTTAAAGTGTTCTTCATCTTCAACATGTTGTGAGCCTTGGAACATCATGTGCTCAAATAAATGGGCAAAACCACTGCGCCCAGCAAGTTCACGTGCAGAACCAACATGGTAAGTCACATCAACATGCACTAACGGGTCTGATTTATCTTGATGTAAAATCACCGTTAAGCCATTAGCAAGTTGATACTTTTTATAGGGGATACTGACTTGATTTTCTACCTGGGCAACGGATTCAATTAAACTAACACCTTGAGGCAATGCAGCTACTTGTTGTACTTCGTGGGCACAGCCTGCCAATGCTGCACTAATGGCACTGGCCAACAACCATTTTTTTAAATGTAATTTCAAAATCGAGTCTTCCTTTTAACAAAGCGTCTAACGCACAACGGATACGTTATGCATTAGCCGGTTAATTCTAGATTCATTTTATCTTGTCATACCGACATAAAGATGAAAACAATCACACTGTAACGTAATATTTTACCGACGAATATCAGTAATGTTGATGCCATCAGTGGCCACTTTAACCAGCCCGCAAGTAGGCATAACACATCACCAATTAATGGCAACCAGGAAAATAACAACGCCCAGATTCCGTAGCGCTCAACCCACCCTAAAGCGGTTTGATGAGATTTGCTCTGAATGTCTTGTGGATTTTTTGCCAGCCGACCAGCACGTCCTAATCCATAACTGGTCATGGCACCTAAGGTGTTGCCTAGCGTGGCCATTAATAATAGTTGCCACCACATAGAGGGCGCATCATTGAGTAACGCCACCAGCAGCACTTCTGAACCGCCTGGTAATAAAGTGGCTGCTAAAAAGGCGCCAGAGAACATCATCCACAAATTTGTCATCACTTATTTTTATCTCGTAAAAAGAGTATGCGTTAACGAGCGATACCTTCGACCAACAAAAGCCGGTTTTGTTATTGAAATAAGTTTAAAAACAGCAAAAAATTAAAGTTATAATAACAAATCCACTTATTCTTATAAGTTATAACAAAATAACGTTGTCTGCTATGAGTTCAGTTCATACAATGCGATTAATCTTTATTAACCTTATGCGGGATGACAGGACGTTTTACAACGCCTCGCCCCTCTATATTAGCCCATTTAAATGCTGACCACTTGGCATAACACCGTGGGTTTACACTTGGAATTTACATGATATTGCAAACGCTCAATCGCATTCCGTTTTGGCAAAAAGTTATTGCTGGTTTTGTTTTAGGCACCTTAACCGGTATAGGGTTGGGTGAATCAGCCATTATATTAAAACCGCTTGGCGACTTGTTTATTAGTGCGATAAAAATGCTGGTCGCGCCGTTAGTCTTTTGTGCAATTGTGGTCAGCATTACCTCTCTAGGTTCACAATCAAACTTAAAAAGATTGAGCTTTAAAACGTTGGCCATGTTTATGTTTACGGGAACGGTTGCGTCGTTTATTGGCTTAACCATAGGCAGTCTTATCGACATGGGCGGTAACCTTGCGCTGGCCACATCTGAGGTGCGCGAACGCGATATTCCTGGGTTTGCCCAAGTGTTATTAAACATGATCCCAGTTAACCCATTTGCCTCATTGGCTGAGGGTAATGTGCTGCAAATTATTGTATTTGCTGCGTTGGTAGGCATTGCGATTAATGCTGTAGGCGAAAAAGCCGTGGCATTAAAAAATACCATTGAAGCGGGCGCGGAAGTCATGTTCCAGTTAACGCGTATGGTACTTAAATTAACCCCTATCGGTGTATTTGGTTTAATGGCTTGGGTGGTAGGCGAGTATGGCTTAAGCACACTTTTGCCGTTAGGTAAGTTTATTATGGCGATTTATATCGCTGCGCTTATTCACATTATTTTTGTTTACGGCGGCTTAGTCAAATTTGCTGCGGGTTTAAGCCCATTACAGTTTTTCCGCAAAGCCATGCCGGCGCAAGTGGTGGCGTTTAGTACCGCATCGAGTTTTGGTACTTTACCAGCCAGTACACGCTGCACTGAAGCTATGGGGGTGTCAAAGCGCTATAGCGCGTTTGTGTTGCCATTGGGTGCAACCATGAACATGGATGGATGTGGCGGTATCTACCCTGCCATTGCTGCAATATTTATTGCGCAAATTTATGGTATTCCATTAAATATGACCGACTACATGCTCATTGCGGTAACCGCAACGGTGGCTTCTGTGGGGACAGCAGGTGTGCCTGGCAGCGCAATGGTAATGTTAACCGTTACATTAGGCGTAATTGGTTTACCCCTTGAAGGTATTGCTTTTATTGCGGCCATTGACCGTATTATTGATATGATCCGCACCGCGACGAATGTCACAGGCGATATGATGACGGCGGTTGTCATTGGCAAAAGCGAAGGTCAGTTAGATGTAGACCAGTTTTACGCAGATGAATCGACCGCGCCGCAAACTCAGTCATAAAATACGTGTGCGATACAATCAACAAAAGCAAAAAAGCGAGCATCAATTGATGCTCGCTTTTTGTTATAGGGCACTGATAAATTAGAACTTAGCGTTTGCCCATAACCATACTTTATCTGCATCCACTTTACCGGCACCGGCATCACCCGCAGAATAAGCGGCATATTTAACACCAACAGTGTAATGCTTATCAATTGGTAAACTGAATACTAGATCGATTTCGTCACCTAAATCGTTAACAGTGGCACTTGCGTCATCGGCTTCAAAATCGTGATAAACCACTGCCCATTTACCACCTAAAACACTGCCGCTGACTGATACATAAGTATCTGCCAATCCTTGTGCTGGTGTTGCCAAGAATTGATCTGCCCAACCATTAAATGCATGCAAGGTCGCTAATGGCGTAGAAAATCCATATTCGCCGTCGTCAGAACCCAATAGCTCATAACCAAGCTTAACCGTTAAACCGCTAAAGCCTACACCGACTTCTGCAAGCATATAATCAGTAGAATATGATGTCGTTGCGGTATCTGTGTCTTGAGTTGCATAATCTACGGTATAAAGTAGTTTTACGTTATCAAAATCTTTGGCCCCCACAAAGCGAATACCATAGGTGTCAATACCATTTTCTACGTTGGTATCTTCTTCAAGTAAGTAGCCATATGCACTTAGCTTACCTAAATCTAAATTGTAAGATGCATTAAACACGTGATCTTTTGAGTCAATGTCTTTTACTTCTGCAAAAATACGGTTACGTTTGTATATGTAGCCATAATCAACGCTAAAATCGTTAATAGCATATTGCATGGTCACAGCATCAAACGTTTGACGATCTTGACGCCAACCAACATGTCCAATGAAGCGCATGTTATCAAGAGCCATGACTTGACGACCCACTTTAGCTTTAAAGCCATTACGTTTATATTGCAAGAAAGCTTGGTCTAACTCAGTGGTTTCTGGATCAGCAATAACAGAGTAAGCAGCATTGTGACCAATAGCATCATTGTAGTCATTTACCCCGGCAACACTGCGAGAGTCTTCAAACTCAACTAACGCGCTTAATCCATCATACTCGGCCGTAGCAAACGTTAAACGAGTGCGTAAAGTCAACGCATCAGCATCTTTTAACGCATTATCTTGTTCGACTGATTCATAACGTAAATTTAGGTCTATTTTTGCTGTGCCTTGGGTAATGGCATCTGCAACTGAATTAACATTGGTGTCAGCGGCATTTGCGCTGCCCATGGCTAATAATAATGAACAGGTTAATGCTGATAGAGTCGCTTTTTTAAAAGAGGTTAAATTTAAACAAGCTTTACCCGCAACTTGACTAGCAAGCAGTTTATTCTTCATCTTACATCCCTTGAATATTTGATTGTTACACGTTGTTGTGTGTACTTAAGTCGCTTGCAAGCTAACCGTTATTAATGGTAACGACTTTGTTAATTTTTTGCCGTGACATATCTTGCATTTTATTTACTTGTTTAGTTTGAGGCAGTGGTTCAACCTTGCGCTGCTTTTCATACAGGAATTTAAGCACTTCAGAACGCAATCGGTTATATTCAGTATCTTGAGCTAAGGCCAAGCGGTTTCTGGGACGCTCAAGCTCTACAGATAAAATATCACCCACGGTGGCTTCGGGGCCATTGGTCATCATGACAATTTTGTCTGACAACAATACGGCCTCATCGACGTCGTGGGTGATCATAATCACTGTGTTATTGAGCTGACTTTGGATCTCCATTAATGAATCTTGCATATGTGCTCGGGTGAGTGCATCAAGTGCGCCAAAGGGTTCATCCATTAATAGTACTTCTGGTTGCATGGCAAGCGCACGCGCAATACCGACACGCTGTTTCATACCGCCAGAGATTTCACCGGGGCGTTTGTGCATAGCATGATCCATGTGTACCAACTGCAAATTATGCTCAATCCATTGTTTCATTTCGATTTTATTCATTTTTCCAGCAAAAACCTGCTTTACCGCCAACTCAACGTTTTGATAGGCACTTAGCCAAGGCAATAATGAATGATTTTGAAACACCACCGCCCGCTCTGGCCCAGGGACTTTGACTTCAGTGTTTTTTAAAATCACTCCACCAGAACTGGCTTGATATAACCCGGCGACAATATTTAATACGGTTGACTTACCGCAACCAGAGTGACCAATTAACGAGACAAACTCACCCTGGTTTATTTTCAAATTAACGTCTTTGAGGGCAGTAAATGCTCCCTTAGGTGTTGGAAAAACCATATCAACACCACTGATATCTAAAAATGTACTCATTGTGTTTTCCTTATTGGTCCCAAGAAACCCAGCGTTGTAATGCTAAAATGCCTCGGTCAAGTAAAAAGCCAATAAAGCCAATCACCACGACGGCTGCCATAATGCGCGCTAATGAGTCAGAACTACCATTTTGAAACTCATCCCAAACAAACTTACCTAACCCTGGGTTTTGAGCTAACATTTCGGCGGCAATCAATACCATCCAGGCCACACCCAGCGATAAACGCATTCCGGTAAAAATCATCGGAATGGACGCCGGTAACACAATTTTTTGCACATGGGTGATGGCCGACAATCGCAGTACTTTACTGACATTAATTAAGTCGCTGTCGATACTCGACACCCCAATCGCGGTATTGATAATCATCGGCCACACGCTACATAAGGTGACGGTCAACATCGAGTTAATAAATGATTTTGATACTATAGGATCTGGCGACACATACACCGCACTCACTACCATAGTGACCAAAGGCAACCAGGCTAGCGGTGATACCGGTTTAAAGATTTGAATAATGGGGTTGATTGCCGCTTGTAAGCTGCGGCTTAGTCCCATCCAAATACCTAAGGGGATAGCGATAACCGCAGCCAATATAAAGCCACTCATCACTGTCACTAAACTCGTGACAATCTGATCCCAAAAGGTTTCTTTACCGGTGTAGCCTCGAATTTTTGCTTCATAACTTGGATCTTTTGCCAGCCGAGCCGCATTACGTGTTTCTTGGCGCTCAAAAAATGCCTGTGCTTTTTCGCGCTCGTTAACATGTTCTTGATATAAATTTTCAAACTGTGTCACTACCGCAACCGGTCCAGGAAACTGACCCAAAGACGTTTCGATGCTATTAGCTGTCACTGTCCATACGCTTAAAAATATGGCAATACCAATAAACGGTAGCAAGATCACTTTACTGAGTTCAGCCATTTTCACCATCACTCTTGCCATCCAGCCCCGTTCCATTAAGCGATTATGTGTCATCGACGTTAGACTATTCATGCCAGACTCCTTAGGCGTGTATTACAGCTTGTCACCTTGCTTTAAACCAATCGTAAATGAATTAATGTACGCATTGGGCTGGTTACCGTCGTACACTAAATTATCGATAAAGTGAGTTTGCGGCGCTTTAAATCCACTTTCGGTGCTAAAGTCAGGAAACGCACTCGCAGGAATTAATTTGTCGTCGATAAGCGATTGTGCAGCTTTGGCATAAAGATCAGGACGGTAAACCTTAGCTGCAACGTCTTTGTACCAATCGTCTGATTGATCTTGCTCAATTTGGCCCCAACGGCGCATTTGAGTTAAATACCAAATTGCATCTGAATAGTATGGATACGTGGCGTTGTGTCTAAAAAACACATTGAAGTCTGGCACTGCACGCTTGTCGCCTTTTTCATATTCAAAGGTGCCAGTCATACTGTTGGCAATCACGTCGTAATCTGCGCCCACATAGTTAGGTTGTGACAATATTTTTACCGCTTCTGGTCGGTTAGCATTGTTATTGTCATCCAACCACTTTGCTGCGCGGATGAGTGCACGTGTTAAACGTATGGTGGTATTAGGGTATTTTTCAGCAAACTGTGCAGTGATACCAAAGACTTTTTCTGGGTTATTTTTCCAGATTTCATAATCGGTCACTACCGGTACGCCAATGCCTTTAAACACCGCCTGTTGGTTCCAGGGCTCACCAACGCAATATCCGTAAATAGTGCCAGCCTCAAGTGTTGAAGGCATTTGCGGTGGCGGCGTTACCGACAATAACGCTTGTGCATCTATTTGCCCTGAAGTATCACCTTTGTGCGGCGCATAAAAACCAGGGTGAATTCCCCCTGCTGCCAGCCAATAGCGTAACTCGTAGTTGTGAGTCGATACAGGAAATACCATGCCCATATTAAATGGCTTACCCGCCGCATTAAATTCTTCAACAACCGGCTTTAATGAGTCGGCAGTAATTGGATGAACTGGTTTTCCGTCAGCTTGCTTGGCAATGTTCGGCTTCATTTTGGCCCACACATCATTTGAAACCGTAATCGCATTACCGTTTAGGTCCATTGAAAATGGGGTAATAATATGGGCTTGAGTGCCATACCCTATAGTGGCTGCAATAGGCTGGCCCGCGAGCATGTGCGCACCATCAAGGCGACCGTCGATAACGCCATCAAGTAAGACCTTCCAGTTAGCTTGTGCTTCGATGGTGACGTACAGTCCTTCTTCTTCGAAATAGCCTTTTTCATACGCGACAGCTATCGGTGCCATATCGGTTAATTTGATAAAACCAAATTTAAGCTCTTCTTTTTCTGGATAGCCGATTTCAGCATTGGCTGAAGCGATGCACAAGCTAGTGCCTATCGTTATCCCCAAGATGAGCGGCTTAGTCATCTGCTGTGTTATCGATGTTGCCCAAGTCATGTTAATTCCCCATTGATGAAAATTGCCCACAAAAAAGGCGCCTCGGATATCCGTGAAGGAATATCTCGATAGCGCCTTTGCTAAAAACTAATTTTTACACGTTATATATCATACGGTTAAATAAAAACTTAATACCTAACCACTCATACAATACTGTTAACACGTATAAAGAGTAATATTCATCATTCGTGCCAATCTGTTAAATGCATGATTTAACTTAAATTGTTAAATTTCAGTTAACAACGCGTAATACCATAACAGTGCAACATTACAGCATTAATGCACCAATATGTTCCAAAAGAGGTAGGCCATAAACGAATAAAGCCAGTGCAAGACACTGGCTTTATTTAAGATAAAATCTTGGTGTTTAAACAACCATTTTATGGTTGTATCGACAACTTGGGATTAACCAAGCACCGCAAGCAAGACACCAGCAGCGACCGCGCTGCCCAAAACACCTGCCACGTTTGGCCCCATTGCATGCATCAGCAAGAAGTTTTGATTGTTGGATTCTAAGCCCACTTTATTGACAACCCTTGCTGCCATTGGCACAGCTGATACTCCCGCAGCACCGATAAGCGGATTCACCTTGCCGCCAGATAGCTTACACATCAATTTAGCCATTAATACTCCTGCGGCAGTGCCAATACTAAATGCCACTGCACCCAAGACTAAAATACCTAGCGTTTCAATACGTAAAAACTGCTCAGCAGACAATTTAGAGCCCACAGCAAGTCCTAAGAAAATCGTCACAATATTGATTAATTCGTTTTGCGCTGTTTTAGACAAACGATCAACCACGCCTGATTCACGCATTAAGTTACCAAGACAAAACATGCCCACTAATGGGGTAGCTGCAGGTAAAAACAAAATGGTCATTCCCAATACCATCAATGGGAAAATGATTTTCTCTTTTTTACTGACCTCGCGCAGCTGCTCCATTTTAATTTCACGTTCAGCTTTGGTGGTCAGTAACTTCATAATAGGCGGCTGAATTAACGGCACTAATGCCATGTAAGAATAAGCGGCAACCGCAATAGCACCCAGTAACTCAGGGGCCAGCTTAGAGGCTAAGAAAATCGCGGTTGGGCCATCGGCCCCCCCAATGATGGCAATAGCAGCAGCATCTTGCATGCTAAACTCAAACCCAGGCACTAAGTTAAGCGCAATGGCACCCAGTAAAGTTGCAAAAATACCAAACTGCGCCGCCGCACCTAATAATAATGTTTTAGGGTTGGCAATTAAGGCCCCAAAGTCGGTTAAGGCTCCCACGCCCATGAAGATAAGCAGTGGAAAGATGCCGGTCTCAATACCAACATGGTAGGCGTAATAAAGTAAGCCCCCCTCTTCTGTAAAGCCCGCATTTGGAATATTCGCTAAAATCGCACCAAAGCCAATGGGTAATAGTAAAAGCGGTTCAAAGCCTTTGGCGATGGCTAAAAATAGCAATAAACAGCCTACGCCCATCATTAATAGTTGGCCACCCGTAAAGTTGGCGACCCCAGTTTCTGACCAAAAGGCCATTAATCCTTCCATTTTGACCTCTTATGCTAATGCAAGTAATGCTGAGCCCACTGTTACACTGTCACCTTGCTTAACGGCGAGGTTTGTCACAACGCCGTCTTGCTGAGCACGAATTTCGGTTTCCATTTTCATTGCTTCAAGAATGATCATGACTTCACCTGATTTAACCGCTTGACCATTGTTAACCAGTACCTTAAAGATGTTGCCTGACAAAGGCGCCGCCATAGTGCACTTAACTTCACCCGTAGGTGCAGAGGGAGCCGCTGCAACCGGGGCTGGGCTTGCCGATACAGGTGCTGCTGTTGGGGTGATTTGACTGATATCACCGCCTTCGCTCACTTCAACAACAAAGCTTTGTCCTTCAACATTGACCGTATAAGTTTGTGGCCCTTTATCAGTGTTAGCGTTTACTTGAAGATCCTCAGCACTTGGAACAGGTTCAAACGCATCTGGATTACCGCGATTTTTCAAGAACTGCAAACCAATTTGATTAAATAGTGCGTAAGTCATAACATCATCATCAGATTCAGTTGCTAACACAAAACCTTGCTCTTTGGCTTTTTCTGCTAATTCTGTGCGTAATTTATCAAGCTCAGGCGCAATTAGGTCAGCAGGACGACAAGTAATAGGCGCTTCACCTTTTAACACTCGGGCTTGTAGCTCAGCATTGACAGGTGCTGGCGTGGCGCCATATTCACCTTTTAATACCCCCTCGGTTTCTTTGGTCATCGATTTGTAGCGCTCGCCCATTAGCACGTTGATCACTGACTGTGAGCCAACAATCTGAGATGTAGGGGTCACTAGAGGTAAGAAACCCAAATCTTCACGCACCCGTGGGATCTCTTCAAGTACGGCATCCATCTTGTCTGCTGCGCCCTGCTCTTTTAATTGGTTTTCCATGTTGGTTAACATGCCGCCAGGCACTTGAGCACGTAAAATACGTGAATCAATTCCTTTTAATGCACCTTCAAAACGGACGTACTTTTTACGCACATCACGGAAATAAGCCGCAATTTCTTCAAGCAACACCATGTCATAACCGGTTGCTCTATCGGTATCTTCAACCATAGCAACAAGCGTTTCAGTTGCACTGTGACCATAAGTTTGACTCATTGATGATATCGCGGTGTCTAGAACATCCACTCCAGCTTCAATGGCTTTTTGATAGGTTGCCGTGCTTAACCCTGTGGTGGCATGACAATGCATTGAGATCATTAAGTCGGTTTGTGATTTTAAGCGACCAATCAGTTCATAAGCTTGCATAGGTTTCAGCAAGCCGGCCATGTCTTTAATACATAAAGAATCTGCGCCCATGTCTTCTAAACGCTTAGCCATATCCACCCAAGTATCGATAGTGTGCACAGGGCTTGTGGTAAATGAAATGGTGCCTTGTGCGTGTCCACCAACGTTCTTAACCGCTTTTACAGCTGTTTCAAGGTTACGCACATCGTTCATTGCATCAAAAATACGGAACACATCCACACCGTTGGTATGAGCGCGTTCAACAAAACGAGTTACCACATCATCAGCGTAATGGCGGTAACCTAATAGATTTTGCCCACGTAATAACATTTGTTGTGGGGTATTAGGCATGGCTTTCTTTAATTCACGAATACGATCCCAAGGATCTTCGCCAAGATAACGAATGCAAGAGTCAAAGGTTGCTCCGCCCCAAGACTCAAGAGACCAGAACCCCACTTTGTCTAGTAAAGGGGCTATCGGCAACATATCATCAATACGTAAACGTGTTGCGAGTAATGATTGATGGGCGTCACGCAGTGCGACATCGGTTAATGCTAATGGCTTGCTCATAATGACTCCAAAATTATTTTGCGCGGTATTGATGTATCGCAGAGGTGATTGCTGCAACTAACTTAGGATCTAAGCTAGTGTCTAACGCAGTATTAGAAGGTGCTTGCGGTGCGGGAATATACGCCACCGGTGCAGGAAAAAGCTTTGCTACAATGCCAATACCTATGATTAAGATACTTAAAAAAGTAAACACTAAGCCCATGCCCATTATCATGATGCCCAGCGCATCCGATAATTGCTCAGATATCGATGTCATGTTTCCTCACTTTTTATCAAACAATTAAAATCAGCAGATTTGACCAATATGTTTTAAATCAATGCGATATAGATATTTATCCCGCAGTTAAATCTCAAAAAAATCACACATTGTCCCAAACATTAACAGCAAGCTAATTAAGCAAGCATAAATATTCAAATCAAACGTCATTCAACACCGTGGTTTATCTAAGTTAAACGGCTTATTTAAACACGTTAAACTCAAAATCTTGTCACAAAATATAAACAAAAAATGGCTACAATACTATCCCTTTGTAAATTGGTCTTACCATAATAAACGCCCAACATCGGTGCAGGTTAATAAAACCCAAAATAAACACCATAAAAATAAAGATTCAATAATATTTATGCCTTTTTTTAGTGATACACAATAAAATCGTTAAAATTAACGATTAAGCAACATGATAAAATAGTGCAAATAAATTTTTACCTTCGTTAAAAAGCGTTTATTTAATCACTTTATATGAATATAAATACACATCAACTAAGTATTGCCCCTTTTTAGATCTAGATATCATTCATCAACCTCATCCTTTCATCTTCTAGAGAGAGAAATGACTTGATTCGTTCAGTAAACAGGTTGAAAGGCATAGCAGATAGTCGTTAAGCATGTCTAAGTATTTAAAGTGGGTAAAGTGGGTATTGTAGATATTCTGGGTTAGTGGGTAACAGGAGGTGATAGCGAATACGGAATTGCAGTGATACCAATCCGCATTAGAATTTGCTCTTTTAGCGAAAGTTATCAGTGAGGTATTCGAGGCAGCCTTTTGAGGGCATAGTGCACTATGTTAAGAAAGGCTAACAAAGAAGACCACGCTGATAAATTCGCCCTTCGGGGTTGCGTCACAAACCCCATTACGGCTTCAAATGAATTTGATGTAGATAACTACACCTGCAGTCATTTTCATTGTACTGGGGCTAATGGAATACGAGACATCATATATTTTATTCATAAAAAAACGCCCTGTAATCATACAGGGCGTTTTTGTTATGGTGCGCGTGGGAGGATTCGAACCTCCGACCGCCTGGTTCGTAGCCAGGTACTCTATCCAGCTGAGCTACACGCGCAAAATCGGTAAAACATGCCATTCAAAATTTTATCTTAACCATTATAGCTAGTAAATAAAATAATGAATGGCGGAGAAGGAGGGATTCGAACCCTCGATGGGAGTTAAAGCCCATACTCCCTTAGCAGGGGAGCGCCTTCGGCCACTCGGCCACCTCTCCGCAAAAATGGTGCGCGTGGGAGGATTCGAACCTCCGACCGCCTGGTTCGTAGCCAGGTACTCTATCCAGCTGAGCTACACGCGCGAAATTTGGGTTTTGTTGCAATATGATGGTGCGCGTGGGAGGATTCGAACCTCCGACCGCCTGGTTCGTAGCCAGGTACTCTATCCAGCTGAGCTACACGCGCAATCATATTTATCACATTAATAGTTAATGGTGCGGATGGGAGGATTCGAACCTCCGACCGCCTGGTTCGTAGCCAGGTACTCTATCCAGCTGAGCTACATCCGCATCGATTTAACTATTGTAAGAAATGGCGGAGAAGGAGGGATTCGAACCCTCGATGGGAGTTAAAGCCCATACTCCCTTAGCAGGGGAGCGCCTTCGGCCACTCGGCCACCTCTCCGTTTTCTTGGCGCACATATTACTGTTTGACGAAAATAAGTCAAACCCTTTTTAGGAAACCTAACTTCATTTGGACTGTTTTTAATCACATTGGAGATAATAGCCTCAAATACTCATGAAAACTGTATTCTTTTTTACGAATATTATTTTAAAAAATGATTTTGAAAGACTTTTTAAAAAAGCTTATTTGCCCAAAAAACAAAAAAGCCAGCAAACGCTGACTTAGTTTATATCGGACCAATAATCCGAAATTAGTAGTTTCCACCTTCAGAAGATGAACCTGACTTCTCAGATTGAATACGTTGGTAGATCTCTTCACGGTGAACTGATACTTCTTTTGGTGCGTTAACACCAATACGTACCTGGTTCCCTTTAACACCTAAAACCGTAACGGTGACTTCATCACCAATCATTAATGTTTCGCCTACACGACGAGTCAAAATTAGCATTCGGTTGCTCCTTTAGTTCAATCTGCATAACACGCTCTGTCCGTAATATGCGTTCATTATAAGGTCTGCACTTAATAAAATCATAGTATCTATTTCAAAATACGTCCGTTTATAAGGCATTATCTATTCGGAAAACTTAAAAACCTTGGCGATAAACCATTTATTCATACATGACGACTTAAAATAGGCCGCATTTATCATCACGTCGTTAAATCAATCTAAACAGTAAAATCAAACGCAAAACATCCGATATAACACTGGAGTCTAAAGACGCTAAATTAACACTAGTGCAAAGCTCAACAAACTCTTCTACCGCTAGCGAGTCACTTCACTATGCCAAATCTACTGTTCGCACTCAAGTTATAAAGTTGAATATCATAGACTTTATAACTTAAGTGTCGACTAAATCATGAAATCATGAATAAATCAGCTCAAACGCTCAGAAATCCATGGTTCAACAGATGCTAATGCAGCAGCTAGGTTTTCAGGTTGCGTACCACCTGCTTGCGCCATATCAGGGCGTCCACCACCTTTACCTCCCACTTGTTGAGCCACCATTGCAACCAATTCACCCGCTTTAACTTGTTTAGTTAAGTCATTGCTGACACCTGCAATCAGGTTAACTTTGCCGTCTTTGGCGGTGCCAAGCACAATAATGGCTGATTTAAGCTTTTGCTTTAACTCATCTTGTAAACCGCGCAGTGAACCCGGATCTACACCTTCCATCATTTTTACCAACACTTTCACGCCATTAACATCAATAGCATCACCGGCCATATCTGCACTTGCCGCAGCAGCTAACTTATCTTTAAGTTGCGATAAATCTTTCTCAAGCTGTTTCACTTTATCAAGCTGGGCTTTTAATTTAGCCACGACTGACGCGTTGTCAGATTTTAGTAATTGTGCAGCTTCATCCAGCATCGCTTGTTGCTCGGCAACATAACTCATTGCCGCAGCACCAGTAACGGCTTCAATACGGCGAACACCCGCAGCAATACCGCCTTCTGATGTGATTTTAAATAACCCAATATCACCTGTACGGCCAACGTGGGTACCACCACATAACTCGATAGAGAAGTCGCCCATTGTGACTACGCGTACCTGCTCATCGTACTTTTCACCAAACAGCGCCATAGCACCTTTCTCTTTGGCTTCATCAATGGCCATTTCAGCTGTTTTTAATTGATGATTACGACGGATTTGAGTATTAACAAGATCTTCAATCGTTTTTAACTCTGATGGCTTTACGGCTTCAAAGTGTGAAAAGTCAAAACGTAAACGCTCAGGATTTACAAGTGAACCCTTTTGCGTAACGTGAGAGCCTAATACTTGACGCAATGCGGCATGCAATAAATGAGTCACAGAATGGTTTAATTGCGTACGGTGGCGTAATTTTTTATCCACTTGTGCTGACAACGTTTGGCCGACGATTAATTGACCTTGAACTAATTCGCCTTGATGACCTGTCGCTTGACCAAATTTTTGAGTGTCGTTAACGGTAAACTCAATGCCTTGAGCACTTAAAACACCCTTGTCACCAACCTGTCCGCCTGACTCAGCGTAAAATGGGGTGTTGGCTAACACAACAATAGCTTGTTGACCGGCTATAACACTTTCTACTGCCTTACCATCAACATATAGCCCTGTGACAGTCGACTCACCAGTTAACTCGCTATAACCACAAAATTCAGTTTCAGCATCAATGATTAAATTGCTGTTGTAGTCTGCACCAAAGTTACCCGCCGCTTGTGCACGACTTCTTTGTTCGGCCATCGCGGCTTCAAAACCGGCTTCATCAACATTAATGTCACGTTCGCGACAAACGTCAGCGGTCAAATCAACAGGGAAACCATAAGTGTCATACAATTTAAAGACGGTTTCACCATCTAAGGTATCGCCTTTAAGGTCGTTCAACGCGCCATCTAGAATAACCAAACCACGCTCAAGAGTGCGGGCGAATTGCTCTTCTTCTGCTTTTAGTGCTTTTTCAACGATAGCTTGCATGGCTTTTAAGCCGTTTGCAGCATCGCCCATCACGCTGATTAATGTTGGGACTAATTTATAGAAAAATGCTTCGTTAGCGCCCAACTTGTTACCATGGCGGACAGCGCGGCGAATAATACGTCGTAGCACATATCCACGGCCTTCGTTTGATGGCATAACGCCATCTGCAACTAAAAACGCACATGAACGAATATGGTCAGCAATAACGCGGAGCGATTTATTTTCTAAATCAGATACACCTATAATTTCAGCTGCTTTAGCAATTAATTGCTTAAAGATATCGATCTCATAGTTTGAATGAACACCTTGCATAATGGCCGCAATACGCTCAATCCCCATGCCGGTATCCACCGAAGGCTTAGGTAGAGGTAACATTTCGCCGTCTGCTTGACGGTTGTATTGCATAAATACAATGTTCCAAATCTCAATAAAACGATCGCCATCTTCTTCAGGTGTGCCGGGACGGCCTCCCCAAATGTGATCGCCATGATCATAGAAAATTTCACTACATGGTCCACAAGGACCAGTATCACCCATCTGCCAGAAGTTATCTGATGCGTAAGCGGAACCTTTATTATCACCAATACGGATCATGTTCTCAGGTGCAATACCAATTTTTTGAGTCCAGATATCATAAGCTTCATCATCGGTTTCATAGATAGTGACGCATAGACGCTCTTTTGGCAGTTTTAGGGTTTCAGTTAAAAAGGTCCATGCAAAACGAATGGCGTCTTCTTTGAAGTAATCACCAAAACTGAAGTTACCTAGCATTTCAAAAAAAGTATGGTGACGTGCGGTATAACCTACATTGTCTAAGTCATTGTGCTTACCACCTGCACGAACACAACGCTGAGAAGTGGTTGCGCGCGTATAATTACGCTTATCCATGCCTAGGAACACATCTTTAAATTGGTTCATACCCGCATTGGTAAATAACAGTGTTGGGTCGTTTGTGGGAACGAGTGAGCTGCTATCAACAACCTGATGTCCGTTATCTTCAAAGTACTTTAAAAAAGCACTTCTTAACTCTGCTGTAGTCTGAAACATGAAATGGCCCTGAAATAGAAGAATACAAAAGTAACCAGCTTGACACGCAAGCCAATAAATGAAGGCATTATATACTGAATTTAAGGAAATAAGCGAGACGAGTAAACCGATTATCATCTGAGTAAAAAACGATAATTACTCAATAATTTTATCGTAAAAATGGCGCAATAGCGCGGATATTTGCAACGACCATGGTATTAAGGAGGTTTATTAAAGATGACTTGGGTCATCTTAAGGCGTTATCGTTATAAATCTGACTCGTAGGGGTCAAAATCAAAGGCATAAGCAATATGTTCAAATAAAGCATTGACCAATAAGATAAAGAATACAACGCGATTATTCTTTTTTATTATCTGCAGTTGATATGCCATATTTTCTAAGGCTTTTGTTTTACACATCTCAAGCCAATCACAATCGCAGCGGTCAATGGCCGCTTCAATGCTCTCTTTGGCTAAACCTTTTTGAGCCAAAGCTTGCTTGAGTTTCACACTTTAATGACCTTTATTGATGTGGTTATTAATCAAACTAACGGCATAATGGTAATCGTTTACGTCATCATGTGTTTCGCTGCAATCCAGAGCTTGTCCTATATTCTTGCTTATCAAAATAATGTCACTTTTGCTTAAGCCTAAAACAACAAAAGTCGCGGCGCACAATAAACGCAACCGCGACTGATTAAGCACACAGGCTCATAAACTAGGCAAACCTAGATTAAAATACTTCACCCGTTTCTAAATCGATATTTTCATCACCGTCATCAGCATTTGATAAACTGCCGCCACTTGCTAACAATAATGAGCGTAGCGTGGTATCAATTTCTTTAGCGACTGCTGGGTTTTCGATTAAGTATTTACCTGCATTAGCACGACCTTGACCTATTTTGTCACCTTTATAGCTGTACCACGCACCGGCTTTGTCCACTATTTTGTGCTGTACACCTAAATCAACTAATTCACCGGTACGATTGATACCTTGGCCATAAAGAATTTGAAATTCAGCTTGTTTAAATGGTGCTGCAATTTTGTTTTTAACCACTTTAACGCGAGTTTCGTTACCCACCACTTCATCACCGTCTTTCACTGCGCCAGTACGACGAATATCTAGACGAACTGAAGCGTAGAATTTAAGTGCATTACCACCTGTTGTGGTTTCTGGATTACCAAACATAACACCAATCTTCATACGAATTTGGTTAATGAAGATAAGCAAAGTATTTGACTGCTTAAGGTTACCCGCAAGCTTACGCATTGCCTGGCTCATCATACGTGCCGCTAAACCCATATGTGAATCACCAATTTCGCCTTCGATTTCAGCTTTAGGTGTTAATGCCGCAACCGAGTCAACAATGATCACGTCAACAGCACCAGAGCGTGTTAGTGCATCACAAATTTCAAGCGCTTGCTCACCCGTGTCTGGTTGAGAACACAGCAAGTTATCGATATCGACACCAAGCTTTTTAGCGTAGATAGGGTCTAGCGCATGTTCGGCATCAATAAACGCACAGGTCTTACCTTCACGTTGTGCTGCAGCAATCACCTCAAGTGTTAAGGTCGTTTTACCTGATGACTCTGGTCCGTAAATTTCAACGATACGGCCCATTGGTAAACCGCCTGCACCTAAGGCGACATCTAATGAAAGTGAACCGGTAGAGATAGTTTCAACATCCATTGTGCGATCTTCGCCCAATTTCATAATTGAGCCTTTACCAAATTGCTTTTCAATTTGGCCTAAAACGGCGGCTAGTGCTTTCTCTTTGTTTGGATCAACCTTCATTGTAAAACCCTCTTAAGGCATTCAATACGTTTAGTAAAATGCGTTTTGTATTTAGGTGAAATGCTGTCACTCATCTCAATATGTTCATCAGTATACTGTATAGTCATACAGTATCAAGTGCTGATCGTAATTTTTTTTATTTTGAGTTAATTTGCCTTTGGACATCAATATTTTATCTCACAAGCAATTTTTATTATGAATTGATTTATACCCTGAAGATAAAAATTGTTAAGATTAGCGCCATAAAGTTTCATAGCCAAGATTGATAGAGTGAAGTGTCCATAATGACTGTAATTGATACCAGCGATTTAGAAAAACATACCCCGATGATGCGACAGTATTTGAGTTTAAAAGCCGCTCATGCTGACATGTTGCTGTTTTATCGAATGGGCGACTTTTACGAATTATTTTATGATGATGCTAAAAAGGCCTCTGAGTTGCTGGGCATTTCATTAACGGCTCGAGGTAAAAGTGGTGGCGACCCAATCCCAATGGCCGGTATTCCTTACCACGCAGTTGAAGGATATTTAGCTAAATTAGTTCAAATCGGTCAGTCGGTGGCTATTTGCGAGCAAATTGGCGATCCGGCGACCTCGAAAGGTCCAGTTGAGCGTCAAGTGGTACGCATTGTGACCCCAGGCACTTTAACCGATGAAGCACTATTGCAAGAAAAACAAGACAACTTACTTGCGGCGCTTTATCAGGGCAAAAGCGGTTTTGGCTATGCCACACTTGATATTTCATCTGGGCGTTTTGTCATTACCGAATTGCCAACACGCGAAGCATTAGAAGCTGAACTGCAACGCACCCACCCTGCAGAGCTACTCTACAGCGAAGATTTTACCGACATGTTATTAATCAATAATATGAAAGGTATTCGCCGACGCCCCGAATGGGAGTTTGATTACGACACCTGCGTTAATTTACTGCTTAATCAATTTGGCACTAAAGATTTACATGGTTTTGGTATAAGCGATGCGCGCTTGGCATTACAAGCTGCGGGTTGCTTAATGCAATATGTCAAAGACACCCAAAAAATGGCCTTACCGCACATCAATTCAATTGTGAGATTCAATCAGTCTGAATCAATCATATTAGATGCTGCGACACGTCGAAATTTAGAGCTAACCCAAAATTTATCAGGTGGACGCGACAACACTCTTGCTTGGGTACTTGATAATACTGCAACCCCAATGGGCAGTCGCATGCTGCAACGTTGGATCCACGAACCGCTTCGCAATCGTCAAGCGATTCAATTACGTCACGGTGCGGTCAGTGAATTAATTGAAAACGACCTTTATCATACTCTGCATGAACAACTCAAAAGTTTAGGTGATATTGAACGTATTATGGCTCGTCTTGCCCTGCGAAGCGCCAGACCACGAGATTTTTCACGTTTAAAGCAAGCGTTAGCATTATTGCCGACAATCCAGCAAACATTGTCTCAATGTCAACAGCCACAAATGATGACATTAGCGACCCAATTGGGCGAGTTTCCTGAGCAGCATGACCTGCTCGAACGCGCGATTGTCGATAATCCACCGATGCTGATTAGAGATGGCGGTGTGATTAAAACTGGCTACCATGCAGAGTTAGATGAGTGGCGTAAGTTGAGCGAAGGCGCGAGTGATTATTTGGTTGAACTTGAAGCCCGTGAAAAACAACAAACTGGGATCAGTACCTTAAAAGTGGGCTATAACCGCGTGCATGGTTATTACATTGAAGTCAGCCGCTTACAAGCTGACAAAGTCCCTTTAAGTTACCAACGACGCCAAACATTAAAAGGCACTGAACGCTACATCACTCCAGAGCTAAAAGAATACGAAGAAAAAGTGCTTTCGAGTCAAGGTAAAGCACTCGCGTTAGAAAAACAGTTATGGGAACAATTATTTGATTTACTCTTGCCTAAATTGCAAGCGCTACAAAGTTTTGCAACCGCCGCTGCACAGTTAGATGTATTAAGTAATTTTGCCGAGCGTGCAGAAACGCTCAATTATCAATGCCCACAGATGACAAGCGATATCGGAGTTCATATCGATGCTGGCCGTCACCCTGTTGTTGAACAAGTCAGCCAATCTGCATTTATTGCCAACCCAGTCAGCTTGACCCCACAACGTAAAATGTTAATTGTTACCGGTCCCAATATGGGCGGTAAATCAACCTATATGCGCCAAGTTGCCTTAATCACCTTAATGGCTCATATTGGTTGTTTTGTGCCAGCAGATGCCGCGCAAATAGGGGAAATCGATCGGATATTTACCCGTATTGGCGCATCGGACGATCTGGCGTCAGGTCGCTCAACCTTTATGGTCGAGATGACCGAAACCGCCAATATTCTCCATAATGCCACCGCCAATAGCTTAGTATTAATGGATGAAATTGGCCGCGGAACCTCAACCTATGACGGTTTATCACTTGCATGGTCTGCTGCAGAATATCTCGCTAAACAAGTCAGTGCCCTTACCTTATTTGCGACCCATTATTTTGAGCTAACCCAATTGCCTGAAATATTGCCTGCTGTAGTCAATGTTCACTTAGATGCAATTGAACATGACGATACCATCGCCTTTATGCATGCCGTTCAGGAGGGTGCTGCCAGTAAGAGTTATGGTTTACAAGTTGCCGCGTTAGCCGGTGTACCCAATCAAGTGATTAAAGCTGCCAAACATAAACTGCACCAACTCGAAAACCGCGATATAACCATAACAGAACAAGCGCCTAGCCAAGTGAGTATGAATTTACTCGCTCCAATGCCTGAACCCTCTCCAGCAATGGATAAACTGGCACAAATAAATCCTGATGACTTAACACCTAAGCAAGCCTTGGATTTATTATATGAGCTAAAAAGATTAGCCAATTAATGGTAAATATAAGCAATAAAAAAGGACACAATGGTGTGTCCTTATGTTGTTTCTATTGTATGCGGCTTAGCTTAGGCGCATAAATTCACACTAACTAGTCTCTAAAAAGCGCTTCCACTGACAAACCTTGTGAGCCAAGTAAGTCTTTTAAGCGTTTTAATGCTTCTACCTGAATTTGACGAACACGCTCACGGGTTAAGCCGATTTCAGCGCCGACATTTTCAAGTGTTGATGGCTCATAACCTAATAAACCAAAGCGTCTTGCCAATACTTCACGTTGCTTTGTGTTGAGCTCGTTTAACCAACCTACAATTGAGTTTGATAAGTCTTCGTTTTGTACGCGATGATCTGGCCCCACAGCATCATCATCAGCAATCACATCTAACAATGCTTTTTCGTTGTCGCCACCAAGAGGTGAGTCTACCGAAGTGATTTTCTCATTCAATTTGAGCATGCGGCTAACATCACCGGTTGATACATCAAGTTTTTCAGCGATTTCTTCTGCTGTGGGTTCGTGGTCTAGTTTTTGCGCCAACTGTCTTGCCGTGCGCAGGTAAACATTTAATTCTTTCACCACGTGGATAGGGAGTCGGATAGTGCGTGTTTGATTCATGATCGCACGTTCAATGGTTTGTCTGATCCACCAGGTCGCATATGTTGAAAAACGGAAGCCGCGTTCAGGATCAAATTTCTCTACCGCTCTGATCAGGCCTAAATTGCCTTCTTCGATAAGATCGAGCAATGCCAAACCACGATTGTTGTATCTTCTAGAAATTTTAACAACGAGACGCAAATTACTTTCGATCATGCGGTTGCGTGATTTTTCGCAGCCTTTGAGGGCTTTACGTGAAAAATAGACTTCTTCTTCAGCTGTAAGGAGCGGAGAAAAACCAATTTCACCTAAATATAGTTGAGTGGCGTCGAGATTTTTTTGAAGATCGTCTTGGACCTTTTCTTCTATTTCGAGTTGCTGCACCAAATCGCCATTATTGGTTGCAACCTCTTGTGGTTGTTTAGCTAGATCGACAAGTTGTTCTGCTAAAGCAGTACTTTTTTTGCGGCTCATAATTGCTCTCCCAAACCTAATTTGTGGTATGTAATCTACTGCACTAGCTTATCCTCCGTTATTTATGTTGCTAAACTATTACTGTTTAGGTAGATATCGTAATGGGTTGACTGACTTACCGTGATAACGAACTTCAAAATGAAGCATCACTTGGTTTGTCCCGGTACTGCCCATTTTTGCAACTGTTTGCCCAGCGCTAACATATTGCTTTTCTTTAACCGTTATCGTGTCTGTATGAGCATAAGCACTTAAATAATCATCATTATGTTTAATAATCACTAAGTTACCATATCCTCGTAACGCATTACCCGCGTACACGACCCTTCCATCAGCAGCGGCTTTAATAATATCTCCGCGGTTACCAGCAATCTTAATACCTTGATTGCCTTGTTCCGATGTCGAAAAATATCCAATAATTCGACCTCTAACTGGCCAGTGCCATTGCTGAACTTGTTTTGGCAAGTTGGGGCTGGCACTGATTGCACTTTGGTTAACATTTTGTTGGGTAGTTGTTACAGAATACGCAGGCTTTATATTGTGATCAAGATCTTTTTTTGTTCTGTCTGAAACAGGTGCTGCACTTGCATTTGCCGGAGAGTTTGAAACGATTGTTTTATTTTCTGAACGGCTAGGGGCTGAAGGATATGGTACGGTTGCCGCATTTGTTTGCACTGAAGGCACATAAGGTTGTGAAGATTTTTGGCTCGACAACGCCGTTTTATTTGCCGCAACCAAATTAAGCATTTGCCCTGGATAAATGGTATAGGGAGCATGCAAATTGTTCTCACGCGCAAGCTCAACAAAATTACGTCCAGCTCCCCACGCTATCGAATATAGGGTATCGCCCTTTTTTACCTGATATTGATGAGTTTTTAACGAGCCCTTGTGGTACCGAGGACCGTATTTATTAGATGATAAACTATCAACCGGCGCAGGACGATCTGCTTGAAAACTACATCCTGTCAGCATAATTGCTAAGACCAAACAATTTGGCCAACCGGTATTCATCAAACAATGTCCTTTAGAAAATACACAAAAATAAGGTGGAATGTGAGCGAGACTTCATCACTCACTAGGTCATCGCGATACAAATAACATTTTAGCCTAACCTACTCGGCTGTGTTTGTCGTTTGTTTTACTACGATATTACTTGTTCAAGTAGAATACGAGCTATGACACATTCAACCTTGGATTAAATTGTTATAACTCATTGATTAATAGATAACAAATAGTTCTAAAAAATTGAAAAGATATTTTAAGCTAAATCACCATTGATTAGAGGCACAAATTTAACGGCCTCAACTATTTCAGAATGAAACTCATGCCCCTTGCGAATGATCTTAAGCAACTGCTGAGTATCCTCGCCTACCGGTATGATTAATACGCCGTGATCAGCTAACTGTTCGAGCAAGGCTTGAGGAACAGACGCTGCAGCTGCGGTAACCATAATGCCATCAAAAGGGCCACGATTAGGCCATCCCCGCCAACCATCGCCATATTTAAACGATACATTGTGTAAGTCTAAGCGTTTTAATCGTTGCCTGGCTTGAATTTGCAACGCCTTAATTCGTTCTATGGTACACAGTTCAGGAATTAATGAAGCAAGTACAGCAGCTTGATACCCCGAACCTGTACCAATTTCGAGTACTTTTTGCGGATTATGTTGCAATAACAGTTCGGTCATACGCGCTACGATATAAGGCTGTGAAATCGTTTGTCCCTGCCCAATAGGTAACGCAGTGTTTTCATAAGCTTTATGCGCTAAAGCGCCGTCGAGAAATAACTCGCGCGGTGTGGTTGCCACCGCTTGTAATACTGCGGGGTGGCGGATGCCTGCATCAGACAATTTTTTTGCTAAATTCATTGCAGATGTTGATGCTACCCGGGTCATATTTTTGTTATCCACTCAGCTAATCCGTTTAATTGATTGTAAGCAGTTAAGTCTACTGTTAAAGGCGTTATGGAGACATAACCTGCTGCTATAGCACCAAAATCGGTACCTTCGCCAGCATCTTGCTCACTGCCCACCGGACCAAGCCAGTAGATATCTCTGCCAGCAGGGTCTTGGGTTTTAACCATACCTTCGGCTTTATGCCTTGCCCCTAAACGTGTCACTTTAATACCTTTAATTTGCTCTACAGGCAAATCAGGTACATTCACATTTAAAATTTGATCGCTATTCACGGGGTGAGCCAGCAATCCCTTAACTATTTTTGCAGCATAAATTGCGGCACTATCATAATGAGTTAACGATTTACCGACTAGCGAAATTGCAATAGCAGGTAAGCCTAAAAAGCGCCCTTCCATCGCTGCTGCCACGGTGCCGGAATACAAAGTATCATCACCCATATTGGCTCCCGCATTAATACCAGAAACCACAATATCAGGCTCATGTTGACATAACTGCCTAATCGCTAAGTGAACACAATCGGTAGGCGTACCATTGACTGAAATATAACCATTATCTAAGTTATTAATTCTTAATGGATTAGTCAAGGTTAATGAGTTACTCGCTCCAGAACAATTTCGGTCAGGCGCTACAGTTAACACTTGAGCAAACTCACTCAATGCTTGCGTTAACGCAATAATGCCAGGAGCATGTACACCATCATCATTACTGACCAAAATATTAATCATTTTTTATGACTCTTGTTGAGATTGTGATTCAGATTGCGCTAACCGCTGTGCTTGCTGCTCTGCCACCATAATTTTTCTTTGTTGTTCTTGAACATCTTGATAGTAAGCAAGTTCGCGCAGTACCGATGTCGCATAACTGCCCGCAGGCAATATAAACTCAAGGGTGAGTACATCTGCATCAACGTGCCATTTCATTCCTTGAGGCTCAAGCAGTAAAGGGCGTCTTTCTTGCGATAAACCTGCATTCTCAAGCCCAGATAAATCATGTGAATAATCAACCAATGGCGCCATTTCTAACTCAAGAGCAGCATCTTTAGCCAGTGGTACGCCACGTCCCCAAAGTGGTGCAGACAATTGAATGTCTTTTTCAGCTAAGCGCTTATTCAGTACGTCATCCCAAGTATCGACGGTAAAATAACTTTTACTGCCAGCGAGCATCACACAATCACCGACTAACGTTTGTGTTTGATGTGTGGCTAAGCGGTGTGATGCAACGAGGTTAAATATGTTTGAGCGCACGGCAGATAAATACATACTGCGCTTATTACGATCTTTAATATTACGACCGCCATTTAACATCTGGCGTCCCATTACTAAGTTTTTACCATCATGACCAAAGCGTTGTTCGCCAAAATAGTTTGGCACTCCGGCGGCGGCTATTTGTTGTAATCGAGATTCAATGTCAGCCACATCGGTAATATTGCGAAGGGTCAATACAAATCGGTTCCCTAGCAATGCGCCAATTCTTAATTTTTTACTGTGTCGACTACTCGATAACACCATGAGTTTATCGTTATTTAATTGCGTCCACTCGGGCGTTTCTTTACCGGGAATACGCACACCAAACCACTGTTCAGTAACAGCATTTTTATCTTTTTGCCCTGCATAAGTCACTTCTTTGGGGTGAACTTTAGCAAACTTTGCAATGACTTCAGCGACATAGACGGTATTCAAGCCATTTTTTTGGATATGCAACATATGATGTTCACCCTCGCCCGTTGGGGTAAAAGGCAAAATTTCTTTGACAATAAAATCACTATTGTGAGTTCGTAAATCGGCTTGGCTTAAAGGTTTACCGAACAGGTAATGTAGTTCATTCATCTAAGTAGCATTCTCTATGTGATTAACGCAACTGACTTACCATCAGTACGACAGCTTCTACAGCAATACCTTCTTTACGCCCGGTAAAACCGAGCTTTTCAGTGGTGGTCGCTTTAACATTTATGTTGTCGAGCTCAGTTTGTAAATCGTCACTTAAACATTGACGTATTGCCTCAATATGTGGGGCCATCTTAGGCGCCTGGGCAATCACTGTGACATCAAGATTACCAATGACAAACTGTTTCTCAACGGCCAATTGATAACAATGTTTCAAAAGCACTCGGCTGTCTGCACCCGCAAAATTAGCATCAGTATCTGGAAAATGCTTGCCAATATCGCCTAATGCCATCGCACCAAGGATAGCATCACTCACAGCGTGTAATACGACATCACCATCAGAATGTGCAATTAAACCCGTTTCATAAGGGACAACAACACCACCTAAAATAAGCGGTTTATCGCCACCAAATTTATGTACATCAAAACCATGGCCAATACGTATATTCATGTTAATCCTTGCGGCAAAGTTATCTTTACAATGTGGTTATTGTGCTTGCGACATAAACAGTTGGGCAAGCTGTAAATCATCAGGGTGAGTGACTTTAATATTATCAACACGCCCTGTGACCAAGCCGGGCATAACACCTGCCCACTCCATTGCACTCGCCTCGTCGGTAATGTTAACGTTGGCTTTAAGGGCATTAGCAAGGTTAGCCTGTAACGTATCAATAGGAAAATATTGTGGCGTTAATGCATGCCATAATAAGGCCCTTTCAACTGTATTAGTGATTAAGCCACTCGCGTCACTGCGCTTCATGGTATCACGAACTGGTGCGGCTAAAATGGCCCCTTGAGGGTAACGTGACTGTGATCCAAGTAGCCTATCAATGTCACTATGGCACAGACATGGCCTAGCGGCATCGTGAACCAATGCCCAAGCCGTTGGGTTAATGCTTTTGGCCATATTGAGAGCAGCCAATACAGAATCAGCCCGTTCCCCACCCCCGACCACTTGGATCAATTTAGGATGTTGAGACTGAGTTAAATGTTGAAAGTATTGGTCTTGTGGATGAAGCGCGATAACGACTTGCGAAATACGTGGATGTGACAATAAAACATCGAGAGTGTGCGCTAAAATGGTTTGCTGGCCGAGCTGTAAATATTGCTTAGGTTTATCTGCTGCCATACGGCTACCAATACCTGCAGCAGGCACAATCGCAATAATAGAATCAGAGTTGTTTTGCATAGTAGACCATTGTTATCGTTATTATGGCGTGGTTAAAGCGAATCTCATTTATGGGTTAAACGGTTGTTGCTCACGCAGCTCACTGCCCACCACACGGTAAAAAGTCTCACCTTCTTTGACCATGCCAAGTTCGTTACGAGCACGCTCTTCAATGGCTTCGGTGCCACTTTTAAGGTCGATGATTTCTTCTTTAAGAATTTGATTGCGAGCCACCAGCTTTTCGTTGCTTTGTTGCTGTGCTTCAATCTGGGCTTGCAGCACGACATACTCTGATAAATTGTTATCGCCCAGCCAAAGCCGGTATTGCAAAATTGCCAATAAACCTATCATTAATAATATTAGTCGTTTCATAATATCAAGTTACGTTGTGTTAACCCCTAAATGTCTGTTGGATATAGTACAACAAAAAAGGCCACCGAGTGGTGGCCTTTTTAAACTAAAGCAAAAATTTATCCTTGGCCTTTCACTTCTTTAAGGCCATTGAATGGCGCTTTTGAACCTAGCGCTTCTTCAATACGAAGTAATTGGTTGTATTTAGCAACACGGTCACTACGGCTTAACGAACCCGTTTTGATTTGGCCAGCAGCGGTACCTACGGCTAAATCGGCAATGGTTGAATCTTCAGTTTCGCCGCTACGGTGTGAAATCACTGCCGTAAAGCCAGCATCTTTAGCCATTTTTATTGCAGCCAAGGTTTCAGTTAATGAACCAATTTGGTTGAATTTAATTAGGATAGAGTTGGCAATACCATTGTCGATACCACGCTTAAGGATTTTAGTGTTGGTTACAAATAAATCGTCACCCACTAACTGAATTTTGTCACCTAACAATTTGGTTTGGTGCGCAAAACCGTCCCAATCTGATTCGTCTAGGCCATCTTCAATCGATACGATTGGGTACTGGTTAACAAGATCTTCTAAGAAATAGTTAAACTCTTCTGAAGTAAACTGCTTACCTTCACCTTTAAGGTCGTAAATGCCTTCTTCTTTGTTATAAAACTCAGAAGCTGCACAGTCTAGTGCAAGAGTAATATCTTTGCCTAATTCGTAACCCGCATTTGAAACAGCCACTTTAATAGCAGCTAACGCGGCAGCATTTGACTCAAGGTTTGGTGCAAAACCACCTTCGTCCCCCACAGAGGTTGAATGACCTTGTGATTTTAATACTTTAGCTAAACTATGGAACACTTCTGCACCCATACGTAAAGCTTCACGGAAGTTTTTTGCACCAACAGGCTGAATCATAAACTCTTGAATATCAACACTATTATCTGCATGCTCACCACCATTAATGATATTCATCATAGGAAGCGGCATAGAGTAAACACCAGGTGTACCGTTTAAGTCAGCAATGTGTGCGTATAACGGCACGTTTTTAGCTGCAGCAGCCGCTTTAGCAGCAGCAAGAGAAACCGCTAGAATTGCGTTAGCGCCAAACTTAGCTTTGTTCTCAGTGCCATCTAAATCAATCATGATTTGGTCAAGTGCTGCTTGGTCTAATGCATCTTTACCTTTAAGCGCTTCAGCAATTGGGCCATTTACAGCTGCAACCGCTTTTAGTACACCTTTACCTAAATAACGCGCTTTGTCGCCGTCACGTAGTTCTAATGCTTCACGACTACCGGTAGATGCGCCAGATGGTGCTGCAGCCATACCCACAAAACCGCCTTCTAAATGTACTTCTGCTTCGACGGTTGGGTTGCCACGCGAATCCATAATTTCGCGACCAATCACTTTAAGAATGTTAGCCATAATTTCCTCGTACTGTGTCAGTAAATTAAAAAATTTATATAAAAGTTAAAAGCCAATACCAATATAACCGCGAAATACGTTAAAACTGTCGACTTATTGGTATTTAACTTTCAGTTTGGTAATTTTATTCTATCTACACTTAGGATAAATCGAATTGGATTTAGCTTCAACTTAGTTTTAACCACTGTAAGGCATCAGATTGACGTTTATTTGATCTTACGCATACATCATAGATAAAAAAGCCGCTAATGCATCAACATTAGCGGCTATTTTAAATTTAGCTGATATCGCGTTTTTGATACGCTGAAGAAGCAGCAATAAACCCTTCAAACAATGGATGTCCGTCACGTGGGGTTGAGGTGAATTCTGGGTGGAATTGACCCGCAACAAACCAAGGGTGATTTGGCAATTCGATCATTTCAATTAATTTACGATCAGAAGACAAACCACTAAACACTAAACCTGCTTTTTCAAGACGTTCAATGTAATTGTTGTTCACTTCATAACGATGACGGTGACGCTCAATACAGCTAGTTGAATTGTATGCTGTTGACGCTTTAGTACCTTCTTTTAAGTGACATAATTGTGCACCTAAGCGCATTGTGCCACCTAAATCAGAAGACTCATGGCGTTTCTCAACATCACCTTCTTCGTTAATCCACTCAGTGATTAAACCAACCACTGGATGTGGTGAATCTGGGTTAAACTCGGTTGAATGGGCATTTTCTAAGCCGGCAACATTGCGAGCAAACTCAATCAAGGCAACTTGCATACCTAAACAAATACCAAAGTAAGGTAAGTTGTTTTCGCGGGCAAATTGTGCGGCAAAAATTTTGCCTTCAACGCCACGCTCACCAAAGCCGCCCGGTACTAAAATACCGTCCAGGCCTTGCAACACTTCTTCACCTTTAGCTTCAACGGTTTGTGAATCAATGTACTTGATATTCACTGTTACACGGTTTTTTAAGCCAGCATGTTTTAATGCTTCGTTAACTGACTTATAAGCATCTGGTAGTTCGATGTATTTACCGACCATACCAATGGTGACTTCACCGTTTGGATTCGCTTCTTGGTAAATAACATTTTCCCACTCAGATAAGTCGGCTTCGTTACAATCTAAATGGAAGCGCTTGATAACTAATTCATCTAACCCTTGTGAGCGTAATAGTGCAGGGATTTTGTAGATGCTATCAACGTCTTTAAGTGAAATGACTGCACGTTCTTCTACGTTACAGAATAACGAGATTTTAGATTTTTCGTTGGCAGGTATTGCACGGTCACCACGACAAACCAATACGTCTGGCGCGATACCAATCGAACGCAACTCTTTTACTGAATGCTGCGTTGGCTTGGTTTTGATTTCACCTGCAGCACCCAAAAATGGCACTAAGGTTAAATGCATAAATAGTGTGCGATCGCGTCCTAGCTCAGCACCTAATTGACGAATGGACTCAAGGAAAGGCAATGATTCGATATCACCGACCGTGCCGCCAATTTCTACGATTGCAACGTCATGACCTTCGCCACCTTCAAGTACTTTTTCTTTAATCGCATTAGTAATATGCGGAATAACCTGAATGGTTGCACCTAAATAATCACCACGGCGCTCTTTACGAAGTACTTCTTCATAAATACGGCCTGTAGTGAAGTTATTGCGGCGGTTCATTTTAGTGCGAATGAAACGTTCATAGTGACCTAAGTCGAGGTCGGTTTCAGCGCCATCTTCAGTCACAAATACTTCACCGTGCTGAGTTGGGCTCATCGTACCTGGATCGACGTTAATGTATGGGTCCAGTTTCATAATGGTTACATTGAGGCCACGCGCCTCTAAAATTGCTGCTAGCGACGCTGCTGCAATGCCTTTACCTAGTGATGAAACAACGCCACCAGTAACGAAGATATACCTTGTAGTCATGCTGAACCTGAGAAAATGTGTTGGAAAATACGTGCTTGTAAGAAAGCACTAGGACGGGGCGATAGTATAACAAAGCCACTTCGATTCGACAAACTTAAACATGCTAATTTTAGCTTAATTTGCCTTTTCGTCTTGCTTTACCTTATCCCAGTAGCCATCTAACTCAGATAAAGTATGTTGCTCAATGGCTTTTCCGCTGTCGGCAACATAATGTTCTACGCCTCTAAATCGGCGCTCAAATTTGTTGTTGGCTTGGCGTAAGGCTTGTTCTGGGTCGACCTTTAAATGTCTGGCTAAATTGACCACGGCAAATAATAAATCTCCCATTTCATCTTGAATATGAGCTTGCGAGTATGCCGGATCGTCATGGCTTTTATTTACCTCGAAAAGCACTTCATCAATTTCTTCATGTATTTTTGCCACTACAGGTTCAAGTTCGGCCCAATCAAAGCCGACTTTAGCGACTCGATGTTGAATTTTACGCGCTCGAGATAATGCTGGTAATGCTTGTGGAATATCGTCTAATGCGGAATGAAGCTGCTTTTGCTGACGCTCATTGGCTTTTAATTTGTCCCAAGCTTGGCTTAACTCTTGGGTATTAGTGATAGCGTCACTGATTTGGCCATCAGCCCGCGCAAACACATGTGGATGACGTCGGGTTAATTTATCGCTAATTCGCCCTACGACCGTGGCAAAGTCAAACATGCCTTGCTCCTGAGCAAGCTGGCAATAAAACACCACCTGAAACAATAAATCGCCTAATTCATCGGGTAATTCCTGCCACGCTTGACGTTCAATGGTATCAACAACCTCATAGGCTTCTTCTAGTGTAAAGGGCACTATGGTGGCAAAGTTTTGAGCAAGATCCCACGGGCAGCCAGTTTGCGGATCGCGCAATTGCTTCATAATATCCAATAACGATTGAATGTTTGCCACGTTGTTTTTCCTCTAAATTGAACGACACTTTAATTAAAAAGGCACCCAGATTAAGGTGCCTTTGTGCCGAGTCTTTTGTTGATTCTTACGGTTTTATAATCTACGAGACTCAATGACACCGTCAACTTGCGATAATTTCGCAATGATGCGCGATAATCCATCTAAGTTGTATAGCTCAAGTTCAAGCTCCACGGTTGCCGTTTGAGTTTTTACATCTGATGATGAGCTCATGGCCATTACGTTAGACTTCTCAGCAGCTAGCACCGTCGTTAAGTCACGTAACAAGCCGCTGCGGTCATGGGATAATACTCGTACGCGAATGCGGTATCCGCCAGAATAGTTTTCGCCCCAAATGACATCAACACTGCGCTCAGGGTGTGCGCGCATTAGTTCTTTAACTTGTTCACAATCACTACGATGCACAGAAATACCACGTCCCATGGTGATATAACCAAAAATTTCATCACCGGGTACAGGTTGGCAACAACGGGCAATATGGCTCATTAAATTGCCGACACCGTTAACTTCAACCTGGCCTTTGCTTGATTTTTTAGGTTTGTTAGAGGCTTTTTTAAGAATGTCTTCCACTAAGTCTTCGTCGGTATCTTCTACTTTTCGGACTTTAGTTTCAGTAAAGTTAACCACTTGGTTTAGGCGTAAATCACCGCCGCCTATGGCTGCTAACATGTCGTCCATGGTATTTAAGTTAAAACGTTCAACCGCCACGATAGCATCTTTGATTTTTAAGCCAACGCGGGATAATTCAGACTCGAGCATTTCTTTACCGGCGGCAATATTTTTGTCGCGGTCTTGCTGTTTAAACCAATGTTGGATTTTAGAGCGAGAACGAGATGACTTGATGTAACCTAAGTTAGGATTGAGCCAGTCACGTTTTGGGTTAGGCGTTTTTGACGTAATAATCTCGATGCGCTCGCCGGTTTCAACTTGGTAAGTAAACGGCACAATACGGCCATCCACTTTGGCTCCAATACACTTATGCCCAACTTGTGAATGAATATAATAAGCAAAGTCGAGCACGGTCGAGCCTAAAGGTAAATCGACGACTTCGCCATTAGGGGTGAAGACATAAACTCGGTCTTCAAATACCTGGCTACGAACTTCATCAACCAAGTTGCCACTTTCGGCGACATCTTCTTGCCACTGTAAAATTTTACGTAGCCAGTTAATTTTTTCTTCGTAACCGGTTTGTTTCGCATTACCCGCACCTTCTTTGTACTTCCAATGCGCAGCCACACCAAGCTCAGAGTCTTGATGCATGGCTTCAGTGCGAATTTGAATTTCGACGGTTTTGCCTTCAGGGCCAACCACGACAGTATGGATAGATTGGTAACCGTTCGGTTTTGGGTTCGCGACATAGTCGTCAAACTCGCGCGGAATGTGATGCCATAAATCATGCACCACGCCTAACGCACCATAACAATCTTGTAATCGTTCAGTCACGATACGCACTGCCCTTACGTCAAACAGCTCATCAAATTTAAGATCTTTGCCCTTCATTTTACGCCAAATGCTGTAAATATGTTTGGGGCGGCCATACACTTTGGCGCGGATCTGATCCTTATCTAAACGCTCTTGTAGTTGGGTGACAAACTTGTCAATAAACACTTCACGGTCTACGCGCTTACCATCTAACTGTTTGGCAATATCTTTATAAACGGTTGGGTGTAAATAACGGAACGAAATATCTTCGAGTTCCCACTTAAGTTGACCAATCCCTAAACGGTTAGCTAATGGTGCGTAAATGTCGGCAATTTCTCGAGCCAATAACACACGAGTTTCTTCGTCGGCATTTTTCACTGCCCGCAGTAAACACACGCGCTCTGCAAGCTTAATCACGACTGCGCGTACGTCTTCAACCATCGCCAATAACATTTTGCGAATATTGTCGATTTGAGGCTCGGCATCACGTGAATTCTCACTGACTTTAAGTGCACCAATCGCATTCATGGTGACCACACTAGCCACCAACTTTGCTAAATTGTCACCATACTTTTCAACTAATTGTTCATCACTTAGCACGCCAGCTTCATGCATTAAAAACAGCACTGCAGCTTGCAGTGTTTCAATGTCCATATTCAGTGGCGCTAAGATTTCGATCATTTCACGGGCACGGGCAAGCAGTTCGGTATGCGCCAGTTTGTTTTTGACCGGTAAGGACTCAACTTGCTGGATCAACGCTAATAATGTTTGAGCGTCGTCTTTGTCGTCAATATAACGGGCGACCCACTCATCTAATTGGAATGCTTGCGTATTAAAATGTGCTTCGCGAACAGATACCATGAACCCTTCCTTAGCCGCATGACCGACTGATACCCACCTTCATTTCGCTGATTCATGGCGAAATGAGGTAAAAACGACAACTGAATACGCTATCTTGAAGCCCTAGGCACGTTTGTCAATTCAAACATGTTTAGTTGAACAATTTTATAGCATACCAGTTGATAATACTGAAAAAGCTGACACTTATTTACCTAACTCAAATAAAACCATCGCCTCAATATGATGCGTTTGAGGAAACATATCAACCAAACCGACTTTAGCAATTCGATAACCATTTGCTAATAATACACTACTGTCGCGAGCTAAACTTGCCGGATTACACGACACATAAACCACCTTTTTAGGCTGCATTTTTTGCAGCCATTGCAGGCTTTCATAGGCGCCAGCTCTTGCGGGATCAAGTAACAACTTATCAATATTACCCAGCCAAGGTTGCTCAGATAAATCAGCACTTAAGTCGGCATGATAAAAGGACACATTGGTTAATTGATTATCGAGTGCGTTTTGCTTAGCCTGTTCAACCATTTCAACCACACCTTCAACCGCAATCACTTGCGCCGCTTTTTTGGCTAACGGTAAACTAAAATTGCCTACTCCGCAGAACAAATCGAGGATCTTCTCGCCGGCTTGAGGATCTAGCCAGTCAATAGCTTGCTCAACCATAGCTTGGTTTATCACACCATTAACCTGGACAAAGTTACCTGGCGTAAACGAGCAACGAACACTGTTGTCCGCTAAAAGGTAAAACGGTAATGTCACTTTATCTTCGTCAGATAACAAAGCTGGATAAAGCTGGGTTAATTGGCCAGCGTCATCTTGCAACAACACATTAAGTTGATGTTTTTCGGCAAAGCCACTTAACCAACGTAAATCTGAATTAGGTAAAGTTTTCGTTATTCTCAACACAGCAAAGTGACCATTGTCAGCTTGGGTTAATTCTACATGGCCTAAACTGGCTTTGGCTTTTAATTGATTTAAGTTAACCGCCAGTGGTGTGATAAGGTCAGACAGGGGCGCAGCAAGCACTGGACACTGATTAATTTCAACAATTTTATTGCTGTTTGCAGCGCGAAACCCCAATTGTAAACGTTGGGTGTTTTTATCAAAAACGGTTGCAAGCCTTGCCCTACGCCGATAATGCCAGGCATCATCGACAATAGGTGTGACAACAAGGTGTTCAGCAATCCCCTCGGTGCTAGATAGCTTAGTAATAAGGTCAACGAGTGCAATTTGTTTATGTTCACGCTGTGCCTGCGTGTCCATATGTTGTAAATCGCAGCCGCCACATTGCACATAATGCGGGCAATGCGCTTTAATTCGGCTAGGGGCAGGACTAACAATATTGATTAATTTAGCTTTGGCGTAACTTTTCTTTTGCTCAACGAACTGCACCGTCACACGCTCGCCTGGCAACGCCCCGGCGACAAACACAACTTTACCTTGATGCTGAGCAATTCCGGCACCTAAATGGTCTAACTGGGTAATGTCTAATGTCAGCTTGGCAGATAATTGTTTAGATTTGTTCGGTTTTTCTTTGAAAAATTGTGCCATTTCGGCCTCAGATGTCGAATAAAAAACTAGTCAAGAGTGCGCTATTTCTGGCAGTCTAGACGCAATAGTAGCGATTTAGCATCAGGAACACACCTAACTGACATGAAAAGTGCCAACAATATGACCAAATACAGCCTACGTTCTTGGGTTCTGGTACTAGCGTTAGCGCCCACAATTGTAGTGGGTATTCTACTTGGAAGTTATTTCACGATAAACCGCTTTTATGAATTGGAAGACACCTTAATTGTCAAAGGCAGCAATATTGTTGAACCTTTGGCCATCGCCAGCGAGTTCGGCATCATTAATCAAGACAGAGACTCAACCAAACGCTTACTGGCAGCCTCGCAAATAAACAACGCATCACTCATCCATTCTATTGCCGTATTTGATGCCGAAAACCAGCTGTTTGTCACCTCGCATTACCATAAAGATTTTGAAACCATGCGTTATAAACAGCCTCTAGCTCAATTAATTGGCGTGGATCACGAAACCATTGATGACACCATGGTCATTAGGGTGCCTATTATTTCGCATACCGGCTATGAAGCATCGTTATTAAGTAGCTTAAACCGCTCAAAAGATAATGATGCACAACCCATCACTCAGCATCTCATAGAGCCCATTTATAATAGCCAACAAGAACAAGTCTTAGGGTATATCTCGGTGTTGTTGAACAAAGAAAATGCCCTTCTTGAACAACATAGAGCCGCTATTGCCGCATTTATTATTGTATTGATTGGTGTGCAGTTTAACTTATTTTTCACTTTCCGTTTAGTGAAGCATGTTAACCATCCAATTACAGAAATGGTTCGGGTAGTGGCAAAAATTCGTGAAGGAAAACTCGACACACGTCTTGAAGGTAACTTGATTGGTGAATTGGATTTATTAAAACGTGGCATTAACGCCATGGCGAGTTCATTGTCTGAATACCACGATGAAATGCAACAAAATATTGACCAGGCCACCTCCGATTTACGCGAAACTTTAGAGCAAATCGAAATTCAAAACGTCGAGCTAGATTTGGCCAAAAAACGCGCATTAGAAGCCAGCCGCATTAAATCTGAATTTCTTGCCAATATGTCCCATGAATTACGCACACCGCTTAACGGCGTCATTGGCTTTGCAAGACAGTTACTTAAAACGCCTCTGCACACCAGTCAACTCGATTACATTAAAACCATTGAGCGAAGCGCCAGCAACTTACTGGGGATTATTAACGACATCCTCGATTTCTCTAAACTCGAAGCCGGTAAAATGGTGCTCGAAAAAATGCCTTTTGCGCTCCGAGAAACGCTGACAGAAACCTTAACCATTATTGCCGGTAGTGCCCATGAGAAAGGGTTAGAGTTGGTTATCGACATTGATGAAAATGTCCCCGAAAGTGTCAGTGGCGATGCAATGCGAGTAAGCCAAATCATTACCAACCTCGTTGGAAATGCAATCAAATTTACCGATATTGGTAGCGTAATCCTTAAAATTCACCTTGTAAGACAAGATGAAGATAATATCACCCTACGCTGCGAAGTGATCGATACCGGGATTGGCATTGATGAAAGCCAACAAGAATATTTGTTCCAAGCTTTTGGCCAGGCAGACTCTTCAATTTCACGCCGTTTTGGCGGCACGGGGTTAGGATTGGTGATCACTAAACGCCTTATTAATCAAATGGGCGGCCAGATAGGGTTTACCTCTGCACCGAATAAAGGCTCTAATTTTTGGTTTATTTTACCTCTTGGACTTAGTCAATTTGAAATTGGCGAGGTGATTCCTGTTGAAGTCCTTCAGCATAAATCGGTTTTACTTTATGAGCCTCGCGAGTTAACCCGTGACATGCTTAATCGCCGCTTGGTGTCATGGCAACTTATCTTAACTAATGTGACTAATCCAGATAACCTCACGTCAGCACTCAAAAGTCAAAACAGCAAATTTGATTACATTATCATCAGCTGCCATGGCTTTGCAGACAATGCAGCCTTTATCGAACTATTACAACAAGCTCGCCAACATACTGACTGCCTTATACTCTTACACGATTGCATTAACCAAGATGTGATTATCAATGTACTCAAAGCCAATGCCGACATTCTGCTTAGTACACCCGTAAGCGATTTAACCCTAGCGCATCATCTTATTTATCCGCCAACACCAGCAACGCTATTCAGCTTGCCAGAACCCGCTAAAATTGATGCTCCAAAACGACTTAATGCATCTGTTTTAGCGGTTGATGACAACATCGCCAACTTAAAACTCATCGATACATTATTAAAAGAATTGGTCGCCAATGTTGTCACGGTGAACAACGGTAAGGAAGCCATCGCACAGGCCAAAGCCCATGCATTTGACTTAATTTTTATGGATATTCAAATGCCCGGCACCGACGGGATAACAGCCACCCAGCATATACGCGCACACTCACTGAATCGCCACACCCCCATTATTGCTGTGACAGCCCATGCAATAGCTGAAGAGCGAGAAAATATTTTAGCCAGCGGAATGGACGGATTCTTACCAAAACCCATCGATGAAGTGTCATTAAAAGGCGTGATTAGTCGCTGGATTGCTAAACCCCAATTTACTCACTTTGACAGCCATATCCTCAATTGGGATTTATGCCTAACCCAGGCAAACCAAAAACCTGATTTAGCCTTAGATATGCTCAAGATGCTTGTGAGTTCAATACCCGAAACAATCGAGACCATTACCAACGCATTAAACGACCGTGACAGCAGCACGTTATTACAAGCTGTGCATAAACTGCATGGTGCAACTTGTTATTGCGGTGTACCAACAACCCAAAAGCTTTGCCAAGACATTGAGTCGGGATTAAAGCACAAAATTAACATCGATGATTTAGAGCCAGAAATACTAGAGTTACTTGATGAGTTAACTAAGGTAGAATCAGCGGCAAATCAAGTGATAAACCAGCTATCAGTGGATATACCTCATGACCAGTAAAACCGGCTTTTTTAAACGCCTTAAGGCACTTTCTTTACCACAAAAGCAACTTTTTGCACTTGCGCTATGCCAACGCATGCTACCTAATTACCAACTATTTTCTGAAGTTTGCGAATTTGGTGAGCCACAAGTATTAAGCACAGCATTAGAATTATTATGGCAAAGCCAGTACGACAAAAAAATTAAATTCAATATTGACGTGCACCTGCAACGTCTTGATGAAAACACCCCTGATCCAAGTAATTTTGAAGCCTATGGTGCATACCCCGCAATGGATGCCGCAGTTGCCATTGCAACTTTAATGAGTGCGATTAACAGCAAAATTGAAGAAGACATCACTAACATCAGCAAATTGTCATCAAGTACCGTTGCTCACTATATTGAAGCCATTAGCGACGAATCGTTAATGGATGAAGAACTTGATGAGTTTGTTTTTTCACATCCAGTAATGGAACAAGAAAAGGAGCTTCAAGGTATGCTACTCGATATTATCGAAGCCAACCCTGATATTGATAGCGAGCTAGTGAAAGGTTTGCGCAAAGACATTATTGATGCCGGTGTATCTAATATTGGCATCAGCATGCAGTGATCCGTTTTAGGCCACTATGAGCTAAACAAAACAGCAAAATAGTCACAGCACTCAATCTGTTGTCATCTAAACAGCCTGAAGCGATTCAGGCTATATAGAGTAATCGTCCATGAAAAAGATTTTTTACCAAGGTTACACCTTTACCAACCCTGACGGTAAAACAGATAATTGGACCTTAGTGATTGGCAACCAAGTTCGTGTTGGCTCATTGTTTGAATTAAGAAGACAAGTGCATTTTTTTACTGAACTTGGTATTTTACCCCCGCCAAAAGTCACCAAATAACCCGCAAATGATAAGCCACAAGGTAAACACTGATACTGAAAGAAAAGTGTTCAAACCTCATCAAACGTTAACCGATTAAATGCTGACGCAATAAACGCTAGTCTCATTAAAAACATCATCTTTATCATTAGTCTAATTGCATCACGACAGACAAAAGCAGTAAAGTGACACCTCTATCATTTTGCGAAGGAATTGCGAGGGATGTCCAGTATTCTTACCCCGCTTATTGCTGTATTCACCATCATGCTGCTAGGTAGCTTATTTCAAAAAAGCAGAATCTTGCCTGCGGATACCGATGTCATTCTCAATCAATTTGTTTATTACGTTGCGTTCCCGGCGATTTTATTGATTGTTTTAGCAGAGACCCCGATTGAAGATATTGCTCAATGGGGCTTTATTGCAGGGTTTAGCTTAGCAATGGTCATCACCTATTCGGTAGGGGTATTACTGTCATTGTGGCAATCGCCCAAACAGCAAGCGATCGCAGCAATGCGCGCATTAAATTCTACATTTGGTAATACTGCATTTATCGGTATCCCACTAATGAGCTTAATGTTTCCCGGTAATAAAATGGCCTTGGTTGCCGCAGCTATTGCAAGCTTGTTATCGGTGATCATGTTTGCCTTTGCGCTGGTGTCAATTGAACTTGCTAGCCGCAGTAAACAATCAACTGAACCAGCCATGTTAATTATGGCAAGCGCACTGGGTAAAAACCCCATTGTAGTAGGAAGCGCAATAGGTATCACATTATCGGCATGCCATATAACCTTACCTTCGAGCATATCTTTAATGCTGCACCAAATAGGCAATACCTCAAGCCCTTGCGCCCTATTTGCTATCGGCATGGTACTGGTTAAAGCCTTACGCCAACAAAGTGGCCGTAAAGTATTTAGCACAGGATTAATTGTCGAACTAAACGGCATTAATTTGCTAAAACTTGTGGTTCAGCCACTGATTGCATACGCCCTATTGAAGACATTTGGTGTTACGCCGCAATGGTTAACCATGGGAGTGTTATTAGCGTCATTACCCACGGCAGCAAGTGTTTACTTACTGGCAGAGCGTTACCAAGTCCATGCCAACGTGAGTGCGCAAGGGATCCTATACGGCACCTTAATGACCTTTTTGAGTTTACCGATAATAGAAACGCTATTAAAAACGTATGGTTAATCATTACTCCATTTTCTGGTTAACAATTAAGCAAAGATAATTTTAAGTCAACTACTTTACTGTATAAAAAATCAGTATATACTGTTTATCAATACAGTACTTTGGTGGTTTCATTGACAGGAATTCATTATGCTTTGCCAACTCAGCATTAACAATTTTGCTATCGTACGTTTTTTAGAACTCGACTTTAAAGCCGGTATGACAAGCATTACCGGTGAAACCGGTGCAGGTAAATCGATTGCTATCGACGCTCTGGGGTTATGTTTAGGTAATCGCAGTGATGCTAATACCGTAAGGCCAGGCGCCACTAAAACTGAAGTTAGCGCTCGCTTTACCTTGCACGATGTACCTCTAGCTAAACGCTGGCTTGAAGACAATGATTTGGACGCCGAAGATGAATGCATACTGCGCCGTACCATCAATAATGATGGCCGATCACGTGCCTATATCAATGGTAATCCAGTTCCTGTGACACAATTAAAAGCAATTGGTCAGTTGCTCATTGGCATTCATGGACAGCACGCCCATCATGCAATGCTGAAAAGCGAACATCAATTAAACTTGCTCGACAGTTACGCTAACCATAAATTACTCCTCGATAGTGTTAGTGCCAGTTACCAGCGTTGCAAGCAGGTTGAAAATGAATTAAAACAACTTGAACAAGCACAGCATGAGCGTATCTCTCGTCAACAGTTGCTGCAATATCAGGTAGAGGAACTCAACGAGTTTAACCTAGGCTTAGAAGAGTTTGATGAAATAGAGCAAGAGCACAAGCGTTTAGCTAACGGCACCGATCTAATTGAACGTTGCCAAGCGGGTTTGCACTTACTTACCGAAAGCGATGAGGGCAACATTGAATCATTGCTCAATAAAGTGACCAATATCGCAGACACGTTACAAGGTTATGATGACTCACTTGCGCCCATTAGCACGATGTTGAATGAAGCACTGATCCAAGTACAAGAAAGTGCCAGTGAAATCGAAAGTTATTTAAGTCGCTTAGAACTCGATCCTGAACATTTTGCCTTCCTTGAAAAGCGCTTATCTACAGCAATGCAACTCGCTCGAAAGCATCATGTCAGTCCAGACAAACTCGCATTACATCATCAAGAGTTGATGGCCGAATTAGCCGAGCTAGCGGGGGATGAAAGCAAGCTAGATGAAATAAGAATGCAACTTGAAGCCAGCCAAAAGGCTTATTTAACCAATGCACAAAAGCTCAGTCAAAGTCGGAGTCGTTACGCCAAAGAATTAGATAAATTGGTCACCCAATCGATTCATGAGCTCAACATGCCTAAGGGTAAATTTAGTATCCAAGTTATTAATGACCCAGCCAATATTTCAATGAATGGCAGTGATAGTATCGAATTTATGGTGAGCACTAACCCAGGGCAGCCTTTACAACCCATTTCAAAAGTCGCTTCTGGCGGTGAATTGTCTCGTATAGGACTCGGTATTCAAGTGATAACCGCTAAAAAAGTCGCTACTCCAACACTAATATTTGATGAAGTTGATGTGGGTATTTCTGGACCGACGGCATCAGTGGTTGGCAGGATGTTACGCAGCCTCGGAGAATCGACTCAAGTCTTGTGTGTGACCCACTTACCACAAGTGGCAGGTAATGGTCATCAGCACATGTTTGTGAATAAGTTTAACAAGGCTGGTCACACTGAGACAACCATGCAAGCATTAGATAAAGATCAACGAGTAAATGAATTGGCACGCTTACTAGGTGGAGACGTGATTACTGAAAACACCTTAGCCAACGCTCGAGAATTATTACAATAAAGCTCATGATTTATCAAATGGCAGCAACATGTTACCATTGTGTTAAATGGAATTTACGGATAATGAATGATGATGACGTTGTTAAAAACGATTGGTGTGCTGGTTGGGATAATGAGCAGCTTGTTGGTATTTGTCGTTGTTTGCTTAGTGGCAATCAACGCGTCTGACAGAACAAAATCGCCAAATACATTATTAGTTGAAAGCTGGCTAAAGCAGCAACCTGTTGCATCGAGCACAAACGGGTTTGAATATGCCAAAACTATCGTTGGCACTACTGAAGATAATGCATCGCTTCAACAAAAATCATTGTTAGTCCTGAGTACAGAAGAAGTTGAGTTAACGCGTGGTTTTAAAACCGCTTGTTATCAAACTGATATCGTCACATGTAATCAATTTATAAATGATAACGATACTTATATTCAGGATGTTGTAGGTAAATACAATGCTGAGATAGAGCAATACAATACTTTATTAAGCATGCCTGATTGGCAAGAAAGTGAGCAGTCTCTGACACATCAGAAGCAAATCCACTGGAGTAAACTTTTTAAACTTAGAGATTTAAGCATACTGGCAGCGATAAAAGGAGTTAACGCTAATGCAAGTATAATCGATATTGATGGTGTTACAGCATTCTTAGATAGAGACGCTCATTTTTGGAATAATGTGTACCACTCTTCTCGCTCGTTAATGAGCCATACTATTGCCTATAACATGCTCAAGCTACAGTTAAACTTGGCTAACTCTATTAGCCCTGAAAACAAAGAATTTTCGAAAAAAATTAGCACCTGGCAATCTCCTTTCATATTAACTCAAAGCGACTTTAAGCGAATATTTTCAGGTGAATGGCTCTTTGGTCGTAACATCATGCAGCAAATGGAAATAGATGCTCAACAAGAGAGCGCGCCATTTTACGAGCAATGGTTAGTCAAAATGTTTATTAAATCCATTGATGATGATAACTTGCGGGCTGAATATTTCGTTAACATGGCCAAAGAGCCCGCTTCTACAGATGCTACGTTTACGCTTATACAACCAGAATATTGCGATAACGACAATAGCTTGCTGCAGTTATGGCAATTACGCTACAACCCGATCGGTAAAGTATTAAGCTGCACTTTTTATGAAACAGATCTTAAGTTGCGCATTGTCAATATGAATAATGAAATTGAACAGCTACGCAGCAATTTAATGATGACTCAATAAATGTCAGTATCGTTAAGTTTACAACCACAAGAATCAAATATAAAAAAGAGCACATTGTGCTCTTTTTTAAAATAGTTAAAGTTTATAGCTACGTTATAAATAATAAACCGCAAGCTGTACACCAATTAATGCAAATACACCTGCTAAGACATCGTCTATCATAATCCCAAAGCCACCGTGAACTTTGGCATCTAACCAGCGAATAGGCCAGGGTTTAATGATGTCAAAAAAGCGAAATAATATAAAACCAAGTACTAACCACACAAAGCCTGCAGGCGCAGCGATCATGGTGATCATTAACCCAACCACTTCATCCCATACAATTGCACCGTGATCATGTACGCCCATGTCTTTTGCGGCTTTGCCACAAATGTAAAAACCAGCAAGCATACTTAACACTGTAATAAGCAAGTAGGGAGTTAAACTCAACTGTTGCATCAATAACACCAAAGGTATAGCTGCTAGGGTGCCAAAGGTGCCTGGTGCTTTGGCAGCTTTACCACTGCCAAAACCCAATGCCAAAAAATGAATTGGGTTAGCAAGCGACAGTTTGTTCACGAATTTATCTTGAGTCAGTAGTTTCATAGTTCGTCATTTAAAAGTGTTCAAAACCATGCGATACCGGAACAAACGGTTCACCTTGGTCAACCAACTTGAGTTTATCGCCCGCACAAATTTGACCAATTTTGACAAATTTAACCCCAGCATGGATCAGCGCAGTATCAATCGCTCCGCGTTGAGACTCTGGTACAGTAAATAATAATTCATAGTCTTCGCCGCCTGTTAGCGCATAACTCAGCGCCTCTTCACGGCTTAGGTTTGTTTTAATGGATGATGATAATGGGATTTGGCTAACATCGATAGTCGCGCCCACTTTCGAAGCTTTAAGCACATGCTGAATATCAGACACCAACCCATCAGACAAATCGATAGCACTGGTGGCTAAGTTTCGTAAAGCTTGTCCAGCTAACACTCGAGGAGTGGGATAATAATGGCGGTTAATCAGGTATTCTTTATCTTCGGTATTTACGATTTTAGCACCACGTAAAATATCTAAACCTAAAGCGGAATCCCCTAACGTGCCTGTCACATAAATCCAATCACCATTGCGAGCGCCTGCGCGAGTCAGTGCACTGCCCTTTATCACTTGGCCATTAATGGTAATGCTAATACTGCGAGGACCACGAGTGGTGTCGCCACCAACTAACGCAATACCGTAATATTCGGCAATTTCAAATAAGCCATCGCTAAAGCGTTCAAGCCATTCAGGCTCAACACTGGGTAAAGTGATCGCTAAAGTAAACCACGCAGGCTCTGCCCCCATGGCCGCTAAATCTGATAAATTCACTGCCAGAGATTTATAACCTAAAGCATGGGCTGGAATGTCAGCTAAGAAGTGAACGTTTTCGACTAACGTGTCACAAGATATCGCAATCGATTTATTTTCTGCCGGATTCACTAAGGCACAGTCGTCGCCAATGCTCAGTTCAACATCGCGTCTTTTTTGGCCTTTATTGCGGAAGTAATGTTCGATGAGTTGAAATTCTTTCACATTCAGTTTGGTACGGAAAACCGACCACCTTAATTTAGAAACAATTAATGGATATGAAAAACGGCATCCGAAGATACCGTTCTGGTGTTACTTGTGTTTCACTAATTTATCAAGCAAGCCGTTTACAAATTTGTGGCTATCATCGGCACCGAATGCTTTGGCTAATTCGATACCTTCGTTAATGGCGACTTTAAACGGCACATCTTTACGGAAGGTCAACTCGTAAGTTGCCAAACGGACAATGGCTTTCTCTACTGGTGAAACATCTTCAAAATCACGATCTAAATGTGGCTTTAGTAAATCATCAATCTGTGAGGTTTTAGACGCCACACCAGATAATAATTCACGAAAATAGGCAACATCTACACCGTCTGTGTTCTGTTCAGTTAAAAACTCATGTTCTACGTCAGCAACATTGTTTTTGCTCAACTGCCATGAATAAATGGCTTGAACGGCTAGACGGCGGGCCTTACGGCGCTCTGAAGGTTTCATACTTTTCCTACTATTACAGCTGTTGTTCTAGTTGTTGCAGTACATTAACCATTTCAAGCAGACCAAGGGCAGCTTCGCCACCTTTGTTACCTGCTTTAGTACCTGAACGCTCAATAGCTTGTTCAATGGTATCGGTTGTTAATACACCAAATGAAACAGGTAAGTCATAGTCTAAAGCAACTTGAGCTAGACCTTTGTTACATTCGCCGGCAACAAAATCAAAATGAGGAGTTCCGCCACGGATCACAGCACCAAGTGCGATGATTCCGTCGAATTTTCCGCTTGCTGCAACACGTTTTGCTGCAAGTGGCAATTCAACTGCGCCAGGTACACGCACAACGGTAATGTTGTCGTCGCTTACCTGACCGAAACGCTTTAATGTGTCTATTGCACCGTCAAGCAGACTTTCAACTAAAAAACTATTGAATCGCGATATTACGATCGCCACTTTGGCATTTTTCGCTTCGATATTACCTTGAACTACGTTCATTCTATCTTACCTAAATTAGCTAAAGCACCCGGCTCGGGGCAAAAAGAGGCGCTATGATATCACAGCCATTAGCCCTGAGCGCTATGCAATTAATGAAATTGTTAAATTTACCGATTATTCGGTTTATTCACTTATATAATCAGTGACTTCTAAACCAAAGCCTGACAACGAATGATAACGCTTTGGCGAACTTAATAGCCGCATGGTGGTGACCCCTAAACTGGCTAAGATTTGTGATCCAACACCCACTTGGCGTGATGTACCCTGCCACATTGCTGACACAGGTGATTCACCGTTATCTTCAGCTTCAAACGCTTTGACTTTTGCTAGCAATTGGCTTGGACTTTCAGTATTACCTAATAACACCAACACACCGCCATCGGTAGCAATTCGCTCCATAGCTTGCTCTAACGGCCAACTGCGTTTTTGATCGCGCTCAGAATGCAATAAATCGTTAAAGGTGTTTTGCAAATGAACGCGGACTAAACAGTTTGGTTTAATTTCGTCTTTAACCATTGCATAGTGTAGTTGATTATCGATGGTGTCTCTAAAAGTAACCATGGTAAATTCCCCAAAACGAGTGGGTAATTTACAGGTTGCTTCACGCACAACTGTGGTTTCATTGGTATTACGGTATTCAATAAGATCAGCAATGGTACCCATCTTAATACCGTGTTTTTCACTGAATATTTCTAAATCTGGACGACGCGCCATGGTGCCATCTTCATTTAAAATTTCAACTATCACGCTCGATGGTTCACATCCTGCTAAGCGCGCTAAATCGCAACCCGCTTCAGTGTGACCCGCGCGCGTTAGTACGCCACCCTCTTGTGCCATTAACGGAAAGATATGACCGGGTTGCACTAAGTCAGATGCTTTAGCCTCTTTTGCCACGGCAGCTTGCACGGTTATGGCACGATCGTGGGCAGAAATTCCCGTTGTGACTCCCGTAGCCGCTTCAATTGACACGGTAAAGTTAGTTGAAAACTGAGCGTTATTATTGGTGACCATTAACGGTAAATTTAACTGAATACAACGTTCTTTGGTCATCGTTTGGCAAATGAGCCCACGCCCATAGGTTGCCATAAAATTAATTGCTGCTGGCGTGACTTTATCAGCCGCTATTATCAAATCGCCTTCATTCTCTCTGTCTTCATCATCCATCAAGATAACCATTTTACCTTGACGAATATCTTCAATGATTTCTTCTATGCTGTGTAGCGCCATTGTCAGACCTTTATTTATCGATTTATAGTATTTGAATGTTGGGTACAATTTTTATATGTCATTAACGTAAAAATCCAGACTTAGCGAGCAGCTCCATTGTCACCCCTGAAGTGGGTTCAGGGTTTACCTCAGGCTGCATTAATCGCTCTAAATATCGGGCAATTAAATCCACTTCAATATTAACGCTATCGCCCACTTTTAATGCCACAAGAGTGGTTTCGCTTGCGGTATGAGGCACTATCGTTAATCGAAAACGCGTTCCATCCACTTCGTTTACAGTTAAGCTTACGCCATCAATGGTAATTGAGCCTTTATGAGCAATATAGCGGCTCAGCGATGCCGGTGCCGTCAACCAAAACTCCAACGCCTTACCTCGAAAAGCACATTGTTCAACTTTCGCCATACCATCAACATGGCCACTGACCATGTGACCACCTAACCTTGTGTTAGCAGTAACCGCTTTTTCAAGGTTTACTTTTTGGCCCACTTGGTAACGGCTAAAACACGTTAGTGCTACCGTTTCAGCGGAAATGTCAGCAACATAGCCATCCGCTAGACACTCAACAACAGTTAAACAAACACCATTCGTTGCAATGCTGTCGCCCAATTTAACGTCGGCTAAATCTAATTTTCCACTCGCAACCGTTAGGCGTATATCATTCCCTTTACGATCAATTTTACGTAATGTACCAAGGGCTTCAATTATCCCAGTAAACATAATGACTCACTTTTGACTTTTATTCTTTGCTGTCGCTCAGATTTTACAGTTTGCAACAATTAATAGGTTTTATTATATCTGAGGATATAACGCTTATCTTTACCAACACTCCGCTCATCAATAAGTTGCAACGAAGGGGTTTGTTCAATTGCAGTATAATCGGGTAATTGCAGCATGTTCCGCCCCTGACTACCCAGTATTTTAGGCGCTTGATATAACACCACATCATCGGCTAAATTTTGCGCCACAAACGCTCCCGCCAGCGTCGCACCAGCTTCGACTAATACTGAGTTTGCAGTGTTGCCTAAATACGTTAACAAGGCCTGTAAGGGGATTCTGCCCGACGAATCACACTCTAGAACTAAAAATGACACATAATCAGGTAAAGCAGCTTTAACGTCTGCGGAATACTCACACCCTGACACCAACAAAATCGGGCTTTCAATGGCAAAGATTTGCTGATTTTCGGTTAATCTTGCACGGCTATCTAACACCACTCTAAGAGGCTGAAAAATCTCATCTGGTGTATGGCGAGTGATTAACTCACCTAATGACTCAAAACGTACATTTAAACTAGGGTCATCGGCTAAAACAGTTTCAACGCCGGTAATTAATACACAGTGGTTAGCGCGGTATTTTTGCACATCTGCACGCGCCGCAGTACCTGTTATCCATTTAGAAACGCCATTAGACAATGCTGTTTTGCCGTCTAAACTGGCCGCAATTTTTACCGTCACCCAAGGTAAGCCCGTTTTCATCCGCTTCATAAAGCCAAGATTTAATCCGTAAGCTTGATCGGTTAATAAGCCAACATCAACTTCAATACCCGCTTCTTTTAACATTGCAATACCACGACCAGACACTTCCGGGTTAGCATCGGTCACAGCCACGACCACTCTAGCGACCTTGGCATTAATGAGTCCCAATGCACATGGCGGAGTACGACCATAATGGCTACATGGTTCTAATGTGACGTATGCCGTTGCACCTTGAGCTGATAATCCTTTATCTTGGATCATCTTAAGTGCGTTAACCTCAGCATGCCCTTGACCTGCACGTTGATGGTAACCCTCGCCAATAATCTGCCCCTGTTTGACAATAACGCAACCAACACAAGGATTAGGCCTTGTTGTATAGCGACCTCGTTCTGCCAGCATAATGGCTCGGCTCATCATTTCAATATCGATGCTAGACCAGTTAAACATGGTTGGACTCTCTTTGAATGCCATTCAACATTACCCATTAGTGCAATGGGTAATCGTGGCCTGAATCAATGATTATTTTTGTAATTTAGCAATAGCTTCGCCAAATTGAGATACATCTTCAAATGCACGATAAACTGAAGCAAAGCGAATATAAGCCACCTTATCGAGGCTCATTAACTGCTCCATCATCAAATTACCAATCATTTCAGAGTCGACTTCACGCTCACCAGTAGCACGTAATGTTGATTTAATTTTACTGAGCGCCTGTTCGATTTCATCAATAGATACTGGACGTTTTTCAACCGCACGCAGCATGCCACCACGCAGTTTTTCTTCATCAAAGGGTTGTCTGGTGCCATCGCGTTTTATTACCCGAGGCATCACTAACTCGGCGCCTTCAAAGGTTGTAAAGCGTTCATGACATTCAGTACATTCCCGGCGACGACGTACTTGGTGACCGTCGGCCACTAAACGAGAATCGATGACTTTGGTATCGGTCGCGCTACAAAAAGGGCAATGCATTGAACCTCCTGCAGAAAACAAAATGGCCGCTAAAAATTAGCGGCCATTAAAGTTTATCCTATTTGTGGCACAAGGTTAACCTAAACCTCAATACCAAAAACAAACAGGATTAACCGTATACAGGGAACTTAGCACACAATGCCAATACTTGGCCTTTAACGCGTTCAATAACCTCAGTGTTAGATGCATCATCTAAAATGTCACAAATCCAGGTTGTCAGCTCTTTTGCTTCTGCTTCTTTAAAGCCGCGGCGTGTAATGGCTGGCGAACCAATACGAATACCCGATGTCACAAATGGTGAACGAGGATCGTTAGGGACAGAGTTTTTGTTAACGGTAATGTTGGCACTACCTAAAGCTGCGTCAGCTTCTTTACCGGTTAAGTCGCGACCAATTAAGTCAACCAACATTAAGTGGTTTTCAGTACCGCCAGAAACGATTTTGTAACCGCGGGCTAAAAACACTTCAACCATGGCTTTGGCATTGTTAACCACTTGCTGCTGGTATACCTTAAATTCTGGCTCTAATGCTTCTTTAAATGCTACCGCTTTACCCGCAATAACATGCATTAATGGGCCACCTTGGCCACCAGGGAATACAGCAGAGTTTAACTTTTTATATAGGTCTTCATCGTCAGCTGCAGAAATAATAATGCCGCCACGTGGACCGGCTAATGTTTTATGCGTAGTTGAAGTTACAACGTGTGCATGTGGTACTGGCGTAGGATAAACGCCGGCAGCAATCAAACCTGCAACGTGTGCCATATCAACAAATAGATAAGCACCAATTTTATCTGCAATTTCACGCATTTTAGCCCAGTCAACAATGCCTGAGTAAGCAGAGAAACCGCCAATCATCATCTTAGGCTTATGTTCAACGGCTAAGCGTTCCATTTCGTCGTAGTCAATTTTACCCGACTCGTCGATACCGTAAGGAATAATGTTATAAAGTTTGCCAGAAAAGTTAACTGGAGAGCCGTGAGTTAAATGACCACCGTGCGCTAGGTTCATGCCTAACACTGTGTCGCCTGGCTGTAATAACGCCATGAAAACAGCGCTGTTTGCTTGTGAACCTGAGTGTGGTTGCACGTTGGCATAAGTGGCGCCAAATAATTCTTTTGCGCGTTCGATGGCCAATGTTTCAACAACATCAACATACTCACACCCACCATAGTAACGCTTACCTGGATAACCTTCAGCATACTTGTTTGTCAACTGAGAACCTTGCGCTTCCATCACTCGTGGACTGGTATAGTTTTCAGACGCAATCAATTCGATGTGCTCTTCTTGACGACAAGTTTCATCTTCAATGGCTTTAAATAATTCAGGATCGTAATCCGCAATATTCATCGCTTTCTTCAACATGGTAGCTCCAACATCATTATCTATATAGTAAGGTTGCGCGGTATTCTACTCTGCAACGATAATTATTCACAGTATAAACAACATGAAATTCACTGTGTTCTCAATACAAAACGATTCATGTTGAATCGCTAATACACAACCTCTCCCCTCAGCCCTATGTACGCACATAACGTCTCGATAGAAAACCTGCAATAGACAGTTGAGTTAAGCAAAGAATTCAGTAGAATTATCAGCATCATTGTTGACAATTAGACTGAATAAACATGGCTCAATTTGTATACAGCATGCTTCGTGTGGGTAAAGTGGTTCCACCTAAAAAGCAAATTTTAAAAGACATTTCATTAAGCTTTTTTCCCGGCGCAAAAATTGGTGTGCTCGGCTTAAACGGCTCGGGCAAATCCACCCTATTACGGATCATGGCAGGCCTTGACACCGAAATTGAAGGTGAAGCCCGCCCAATGCCAGGACTTAAAATTGGTTATTTACCGCAAGAACCACGCTTAAATGAGCAGCAAACAGTACGTGAAGCCATTGAGGAAGCGGTAAGCGAAGCTAAAAACGCACTAACCCGACTTGATGAGGTCTATGCTGCCTACGCAGAACCTGACGCCGACTTTGACGCACTAGCTAAAGAGCAAGGCGAACTAGAAGCAATCATTCAATCACAAGATGCACATAACCTTGAGCATATTCTAGAACGTGCCGCCAATGCGCTACGTTTACCTGAATGGGATGCCAAAATTGAAGTACTTTCAGGTGGTGAGCGTCGCCGTGTCGCAATTTGTCGTCTGTTACTCGAAAAGCCAGAAATGCTATTACTTGACGAACCAACCAACCACTTAGACGCAGAGTCAGTGGCGTGGTTAGAACATTTCTTGCAAGAATATAATGGCACCGTGGTCGCAATTACCCATGATCGTTACTTCTTAGATAATGCTGCCGGTTGGATTTTAGAACTTGACCGCGGCGAAGGCATCCCGTGGGAAGGCAACTATTCATCATGGCTTGAGCAAAAAGATGCACGTTTACAGCAAGAATCATCAACAGAAAGCGCGCGCCAGAAAACCATTGCTAAAGAATTAGAATGGGTCCGCCAAGGTGCTAAAGGTCGTCAATCAAAAGGCAAAGCGCGTATGGCACGCTTTGAAGAATTAAACACCAATGATTATCAAAAGCGTAACGAGACTAACGAGTTGTTTATTCCACCTGGACCTCGTTTAGGTGATAAAGTTATCGAAGTCACTAATTTAACCAAGTCATACGGTGATCGAGTATTAATTGATAATCTTAGTTTTACCGTACCTAAAGGTGCCATTGTCGGTATTATCGGTGCTAACGGCGCAGGTAAATCAACGTTATTTAAAATGATTTCTGGAGCGGAGCAACCTGACAGCGGCAGTATTTCTGTTGGCGACTCAGTACAAATTGCATCAGTTGAGCAGTTCCGCGACTCAATGAACGACAAAAATACCGTCTGGCAAGAAATCTCAGGTGGCCTTGATATCATGCGGATCAACAACACAGAAATTCCAAGCCGCGCTTATGTTGGCCGCTTTAACTTTCGCGGTGGCGACCAACAAAAAATCATTGGTACCTTGTCAGGTGGTGAGCGTAACCGAGTTCACTTAGCAAAGTTATTACAAGCGGGCGGTAACGTATTATTACTCGATGAACCAACCAACGACTTAGATGTAGAAACATTACGTGCACTTGAAGAAGCGCTACTTGAGTTTCCAGGCTGTGCAATGGTGATCTCCCATGACCGGTGGTTCCTAGACCGTATCGCGACCCATATTTTAGATTACCGCGATGAAGGCCAAGTGAACTTCTATGAAGGCAATTACACTGAATATTCAACGTGGCTTAAAAACACAATGGGTACCGATGTCGTCGAACCGCATCGTTTAAAATATAAACGTATTAATAAGTAACGTTTGATTCTTTATCAATAACGTTTGACACTAAAACAGAGACTTCGGTCTCTGTTTTGTTTTATACCTGTTTATTTCCGTTTATATTTATGAATTTTCATTATAAACTCGAGACTATATCTGCATGTGTCAAAATTTTGTCAATTTATTGTGAGCAATGCACCACAATCTGTTTGTAAAGGCAAAATAACTTAAGTATTATAAAATATTAACGGATTATTTTGCTCTTTGCTGATTACACTCAGCGCATTACAGAGTGTCGATGGTTCCAGCTTGTAGAGAAATATAATGGAGAGATCAGTGAGATACGGTTCAATTAGCCTTGCTTTATTGTGCTTATACGCAAGTAATTCATTTGCGGCACTCGAAGTCATCACCAAATCAGAAAAACAGACACTTAACCAAATCGAAACCGAGTATGATATCGACAGTCTGCTGATAAGTGTTAATGACAAATTCTCTCAACTTAACAAGAAAGCCTACGACGTTGAAGGGCTTAAAAAAGCCATCGCATCAGAACAACAACGTTACGATGAGCTAATCGAAGGGTTACCAGACGCAATCCGAACAAAAATTACCTTGCCAAACACCTACAAGCAAATTGAAGAGTCTGTCACTTTGGTTGATGAGTTAACGCAAAAAGCAGAACAAGACAGTCAGCGCCTTGAAGCTGAAAAAGAAGAAATTCTTTCAGAATACGAAACCATCAATAAACAACGTGCGACCAAAAGTCAGCAATTGTTTAAGCTTAAAACCGATATTACTAATCGATTAATTGCTGATTTGTCTAAATCGAGCAGTACGCTACCAATTAATATCAACGGTTCGACTGAGTGCTCTAAATATCAAACGATTGCAGATTGTTTAAAAGAATCGAAAAGCAGTATTTTAAGCAGCACCCGTAATGAGTCACCCTTTTTAAATGATAAAAGTGTGCTGCTCTCTTACGAAGTCATCGACGCCAACATGAACATGAAAGGCGGTTTACAATATAAAGTGGCAATGAAATTCAAGCCGTCTTATAACAACAAAATCGATGAAATGCTTAATGAAGAGTTAGGCTTAAAATCGGCCATGGTAACATTAGTCAGTAACGTGCCTGCTGATTGGTTTGTTAATGGTGTAAAAGTCGGTACCGGTAAAAAGCTGTTCCACGAAATTCCATTAGGCAAGCATGGCATTTTGGCTTCTTACCAAGACCAAGACCAATCAAGTGTCGAAAACATTGAAGGTAATGGCGTATTTAACTACAAGTTCAACAATGTTAAAACAGAAAAAACGCCAAGCAGCCAAACCCCATCTGCAGTGGCAGAGGTGCCTAAAGGGATCCTCAAGCCAACAGCAAAAGCAACACCCAAAACCGCTGACAAACCTAAAGCGAAATACACACTGTTTTCAGACCAAACCAGCATTAAGCTCAGTGATGAAGATGCTAAAAAGACTTCTTCAGACAAAGGCTACGAATACTTTATGGGCGTATCGCCAGCAACGAAAAAGCAAAATATTGAGTTTACTAACGAGCCTATCGAAAAGTAATCCTTAACATTTTGCTTCACCCTAAAGCCATATCACCTGATATGGCTTTTTTATTGCGCGAATAAAAAGTGCCTTGTTACAAACAAAACCAAAAGCTTTACATTACTTTACGATAAATATTACAAAAAATAATTACAATATAATCATAATCTAATTCACAATTTGCGCTCCCTGCGCATTGTTCATAGAGAATTCCCAACATGATAAAGAAACTCGGCTTAAATACGTTTTCAGCAGCCTTTGTGATCGTCACTAGCAGCGTATTGAGTACCAGTGTTTTTGCAGCTTCAAAGCCTCAACGGGTTGAAAAAATCATCCCCGTTATGACGGCAAATGTAGAGCAACATGAGTTGTCACAATCAGTCACACTTATTGGTAAACTCGTTGCCACCGATTCAGTAATGATTGCACCGCAAGTTGGCGGTAAAATTGATTCAATTGAAGTGAGTTCAAACCAACATGTCAGCAAAGGGCAAACGTTACTCACTCTTGATAACAGCAAAGCCAAGGCCAATGTATTAGAAGCGCAGGCTTATCACAAAGATGAAGTCCGTAAGCTCAACGAGTTTTTAAAGCTTATCAACGTTAATGCCATCACCCAAACCGAAATTGAAGCCCAAAAGGCCAGTGTCGACATTGCCCTAGCCCGCCTGCAATCAGCACAAACCGATTTGGCCTATCACACCGTAACAGCCCCTTTTAGCGGCAACACCGGCTTAGTCAATTTTAGTCGAGGCAAAATGGTCAGTATGAATGAGGAATTACTGTCATTAGATGATTTATCGGTACTGCAATTAGATTTACAAGTGCCCGAACACTACATGTCACTATTAAGCACAGGTATGCCGGTTAAAGCCAGCAGCAGGGCGTGGGCAAACACCACTTTTACCGGCAAAATCATTGCAATTGATCCTAGGGTTAACTCGCAAACGCTCAACCTCAACATTCGGAGCCAATTTGATAATAAACAAGGCCAACTAAAACCCGGCATGATGATGTCTGCAACATTAACTTTCCCCAGTGTTTCAGCTCCAATCGTCCCTGTACAAGCACTTGAATATTCTGGCACCAAACGTTTTGTTTATGTCATCAACCAAGACAATGTCGCTCAGCGTAGAGAAGTTGTGTTAGGCGCAAGGATCAAAGATCAAGTATTGATTGAGTCTGGCGTCGACATCGGCGATAACATCGTAGTGCAGGGGTTAGTGAATATGCGAGACGGAGTTAAGGTCAATGACCTGAGTAAATCAGTATCAACCGTAAAAAAAGACACTTCAGTGTTGTCTACTCAGGAGTATAAGTAATGTGGCTAAGTGATACTGCAGTTAAGCGCCCTGTAGTCGCTATTGTACTCAGCTTACTACTTTGCGTATTTGGTATAGTGTCGTTTTCTAAACTGGCCGTACGGGAAATGCCAGATGTGCAAAACCCAGTTGTCACTGTAATGACAACTTACAGTGGCGCTTCTGCCACCATTATGGAAAGTAAAATCACCAAAACGATCGAGGATGAACTCACCGGGATCAGTGGCATTGACGAAATCACCTCAACCACACGTAATGGCATGTCGCGTATTTCAATTGAGTTTGAACTCGGTTGGAATTTAACAGAAGGTGTGAGCGATGTTCGAGATGCTGTTGCCAAAGCGCAGCGCCGCTTACCAGATGAAGCTGACGACCCTATTGTGTCAAAAGACAACGGCACTGGCGAGCCATCAATTTACGTTAATTTAAGTTCTGAAAACATGGACCGAACGCAATTAACTGACTATGCACAACGTGTTTTAGAAGACAGATTTAGCCTCATTACCGGCGTAAGTTCAGTGAATATTTCTGGCGCCTTATACAAGGTAATGTATGTGCAATTAAAGCCACAGCTGATGGCTGGCAGAAATGTGACCACCAGCGACATTATCAATGCCCTCAATACCGAAAACCTTGAAACCCCGGGTGGTGAGGTTCGAAATGACACCACGGTCATGTCAGTGAGAACCAAACGCTTATATTTTAGCCCCGAAGACTTTGAATACCTTGTTGTGCACACCGCATCAGATGGTACCGCGATATACCTTAAAGATGTCGCCAATGTGTTCATTGGTGCCGAAAATGAAGACTCAACATTTAAAAGTAACGGTATCGTTAACCTCAGCTTAGGGATTGTGCCGCAGTCAGATGCTAATCCGCTGGATATTTCAAGGCGAGTACAACAAGAAGTCGACAAGATACAAGGATTCTTGCCAGAAGGAACCCATTTAGTGGTTGACTACGATGCCAATGTATTTATCGACCGCTCAATTAACGAGGTTTACAACACGCTGCTGATCACCGGAATTCTGGTGGTTTTAGTACTGTATATTTTTATCGGTCAAGTTAGGGCAACATTGATCCCTGCGGTTACCGTTCCTGTGTCTCTCATCGCAGCCTTTATAGCAGCTTACAGCTTGGGCTACACCATTAACTTATTAACACTTATGGCATTAATCTTGGCCATTGGATTAGTGGTTGATGATGCGATTGTGGTCGTTGAAAATATTTTCCATCATATCGAAAAAGGCGAGCAACCCATACTTGCCGCTTACAAAGGGACGCGAGAGGTGGGATTTGCGGTCATTTCAACAACACTTGTACTGGTGATGGTCTTTTTACCTATTTCGTTTATGGATGGTATGGTCGGCTTATTATTTACCGAGTTTTCGGTGATGTTAGCCATGTCGGTCATTTTCTCATCTTTTATCGCACTAACATTAACCCCTGTGATGGGCAGTAAACTACTTAAAGCCAATGTGAAAAAAAACCGATTTAACCAATGGGTAGACCGTGGATTTTCTCGATTAGAACACAATTATCGCCGTATGGTTAGCTGGGCACTAGCATGGCGAGTTGCCGCGCCAGTTGTCATTATTTCGTGTGTTGCCGGCAGTTACTTTTTAATGCAACAAGTACCATCACAACTTTCACCACAGGAAGACAGAGGGGTCCTTTTTGCCTTTATTAAAGGCGCTGAAGGTACCAGCTACAACCGAATGATTGCAAACATGGACATTGTTGAGAGTCGCTTATTGCCACTGCTTGGCCAGGGTGTAGTGAAGTCATTTAGCGTTGAAGCGCCCGCATTTGGCGGCCGCGCGGGAGACCAAACGGGCTTTGCAATTATTCAACTTGAAGATTGGGCCGACCGCGACATTGATGTTAAACAAGCCTTAGGATTAATCAGCCGAACCTTAAAAGACATTCCCGATGTGATGGTACGCCCTATGTTGCCGGGGTTTAGAGGTCAATCAAGCGAACCGGTTCAATTTGTGCTTGGTGGCTCTGACTACCCAGAGCTGTTTAAGTGGGCACAAGTTTTACAACAAGAAGCCGATGCTAGCCCAATGTTAGAAGGCGCAGATTTAGATTATGCCGAAACGACTCCCGAGCTTGTAGTCACGGTAGATAAACAGCGCGCTGCTGAATTAGGTATTAGCGTATCCGAAATATCAACCACCCTTGAAATCATGCTAGGCGGTCGCAGCGAAACCACCTTTGTTGAACGAGGTGAAGAATACGATGTTTACCTACGTGGTGACGAAAACAGTTTTAATAGCGTTAGTGACCTTAGCAAAATTTATTTTAGAAGCGCAAAAGGTGAGCTCATCACCCTAGACACAGTCACGCATGTAGAAGAGATAGCATCACCACAACGTTTAAGCCATACCAATAAGCAAAAATCGATTACTATTAAAGCAAATCTAGGTGAAGGCTATACACTGGGTGAAGCGCTGGACTATTTAGAGCAACGCGCCATCACTCTTTTACCTACCGATATTTCAATTGCTTATACTGGCGAGTCAAAAGACTTTAAAGAAAACCAAAGCAGTGTATTAGTGGTGTTTGCCCTTGCCCTATTAATTGCTTATTTAGTATTAGCGGCGCAATTTGAAAGCTTTATTAACCCCGCGGTAGTGATGTTTACCGTACCAATGGGAATTTTTGGCGGCTTTATTGGTCTAGCGCTCACCAATCAAGGTATGAACATATACAGCCAAATTGGCATGATCATGTTAATCGGAATGGTGACCAAAAACGGCATTCTAATTGTTGAATTTGCCAACCAACTTCGCGATCGTGGCCTTGCACTTGATACCGCCATTATTGATGCCTCCGCCCGACGTTTACGCCCTATTCTAATGACCGCTTTTACCACACTGATTGGCGCTATTCCGCTGATAATGTCAACAGGAGCAGGCAGCGAAAGCCGCATCGCGGTGGGAACTGTGATATTCTCCGGCATGGCATTTGCGACTTTTGTTACTTTATTGGTAATCCCTGCCATGTACCGTTTAATCTCGGCATCAACTCACTCACCCGGGTATGTTGAAGCTCAACTTAATGATGCTATTGCCGCACAAACGGCAACGCAACGATAATAAATCACAGGTGTAATAATGACCAAGCTTGCAGTATTTGTAGACGTACAAAACATTTATTACACCTGTAAACAAGGCTTTGGTCGCTCATTTAATTACCGCGCGCTGTACAAGCAATTAACCAAGCGCGGTCACATTAGCCATGCAATCGCTTATGCCATAGCCCCTGCCGATGACGGACAAGTTAAGTTTCAAGATGCTTTGAAACATATCGGATTTACGGTAAAAACGAAGCCTTATATTCAACGCAGCGATGGATCGGCCAAAGGTGATTGGGATGTGGGGATCACTATCGACATGCTCGAGATCGCCCCTACGGTTGATGAGGTGATATTGTTGTCTGGCGACGGTGACTTTGATTTATTATTGAAAAAAATAAACCAAAGCAGCCAATGCTACACCCATGTTATTAGCGTTGAACGCTTAACGGCCAAGTCCCTCAGTGATCAATGCCACCAATTTACCCCTATAGACAACACGTTATTGTTGTAATAATTTGCGCCTAAGCCTTATTTAAGATACAACTTATCGACAGTTTTTTACAATACCTCATATCGTATGGGGAGTTGAATTAACACGGTAAAGCATCGTTGCTGAAGATAAGGTTTTTAATGGTTTTCTCTTTTCATAAATTAATACATAACCTATGTGGAATATTCATTTCACTTTCCGTTGTATTCAGTGTCTCAGCAAATCAATATCAAATTGAACGCTTAAATATTTCCGACGGCTTACCATCGGCATTAGTGACAACGATCTATCAGCAAAAAAATGGTTTTTTATGGTTTGCTACTGACTCAGGAGTCAGTCGCTACGATGGGCAAGCATTTATTCACTTCCAATTTTCTCCTGGCTCTAAAAGGCATATATCCAATAATTTTGTTACCGATGTGATTGAAGATAGCCAGGGAAATATTTGGTTTGCTACCGAAGATGGGCTAAATCAATTAAACCCTGACGATCACTTAACCATTTATCCATTAAATCCTGAACCATTCGACCAAAATACCAATTGGATAACGAAACTCTATCAAGACTCAAGCAATAATTTATGGGTAGGCACTGGCAGCGGATTACAATTTAAACCAGAAAATTCGGATCGATTCACTGCGCTGCCTCTATACCTCAATAAACAAAAGGTGGCAGTAGAAACCTCAATTTACAGTATTGTCGCAGACCAACAACAGCGGTTATGGGTAGGCACTGATTTTGGTTTAGCCGTAGTGGAACCAGACACTCATGCATTACATTTATTTGAGCCTAATGTAACGGATAATAGTAGTGAAGTACCTGGAACTATTGCAGCCAAAACATTGTTTAACGACTTCATTCTTAGCAGTGAAGTTGCCGACGATGGCATAATTTGGTTTGGCACGCAAAATTATGGCTTAATCCGCTTTAACCCTTTAGATAAAAGTTATCGGCACTATTATGCTCAAGCCAAGCCACAACAAGGTACTATAAAGAGTAATTATATCAGTAGTATTGCCGTGGAGAATCCACAAACCATTTGGGTAAGCACGAATAAAGGTGTTGGGGTGCTTTCGCTAGCCACTGACACATTTGCTTGGATTACGTCCCAAGCCTTTAATGAGCACTCCTTACCAAGTGACTTTGTCGATGACGTACTGATTGATTCATCTGGTCTCATTTGGTTTGCATCGACTCAAGGCGTGGCTTACTACAGCCCTTTAAAACAAGCCAGTCGTATTTATAAACCGCTAGCAAATAATTCTGAACTGTCGGGCGACAATGTTTTTGCTCTTTCAGCCAACAATAAACAGCATGTTTGGGTCGCATCAAACAATGGTTTAGATACTATCGATTTACAGTTAAAAACGGCCACTTTATCCCCTCTAACCAACGAGTCAGATAACACATTAACGGGTAATATTTGGAACGTACAAGTTGATGACGCTAATAATGTGTGGGCATCGCATGATAAAGGATTAAGTTATTTCGATGCTAACAGCAAGCAAATCACCCACTTCAGTAATGCGCCTGGCAATCCTTATGGGTTTCCTAACACCGACTTTTACACCGTCACACCAGACAATAAAGGTAACGTTTGGGTCACCGGCTATTTAAATGCTGGAGTCATGTTATTTAGCCCAACAGAAGGATTACTAAAGCATTATTTTAATCATAATGAAAACCTCTATACCTCTGGTGGAAACTTCACCTTTGATGCCATGATTATTAATACTGGAGAGTTATGGCTTGCCACCACAAATGGCATTTTTATTATTGATTCAAACAGCGATAAAACCACACACTTAAGCCTCGGCAATGACCGCGAAAATATTCGAATAAGTGGTATTTACCAAGACGAGCAAGGCATTATTTGGGCGTCCACTCAAGGGCTTGGTTTAGCAAAGATAACCCCAACAAAAGAAAACGCCTCATTCAACATTGAATACATTACCCGCAAAGACGGACTCACAGATAATCGTCTCAAAGCCGTAACCGGTGACTCACAAGGCAATTTATGGATTACCAGTCGCCAAATGTTAACGAAGTATGCCACCCAAACTGGCTCCATCACTAATTATCCAAGTGCAATTAATAACAATAATTTAATTTTTAACGAAGCGGCAATTGGGCTGATTGGTAATCAACTTGTGATCGGGTCTAATAAAGGCGTGATTCAAATTGATGTCACCCAAATTAGTCAAAATCATTTTATTCCACCAGTGCACATTACCGCTGCCAATATCGCCAACAAATCTTACGTCAATATCAACAACAATAAAGCCGTTGAAGCTGTCACAGTGGATTATGATCATAATATGATTCAGTTTTCATTTACATCATTAGATTTCACCGCACCTGAACAAAATAAATATCGCTTTATGTTAGAAGGTTTTGATCAAGACTGGATTACAACCCAACAACACAATGCCATGTACACAAACCTCCCCGCAGGTGACTATACCTTTAAAGTGCAAAGCACCAATAGCGATGGGATCTGGAGCCCACAACAGGCGGAGTTTGCATTTAGCATCAATCAAGCATGGTGGTTTTATGCATTAATTGCCTTGGGCATGACGGTTTGTTTAATGCTAATGTTGTTTGCACTCTCTCGATTTAAGCAAATTAAAGAGTTGAGCAACCGCGCCAATTACGACAGCTTAACCGGGTTAGCCAATCGCTTTTATTTTAATCAACAGTTATCAATGTTAATCAATACTCCCACCAAAACCGCAGCGGTAGTGTTTATCGATTTAGATCACTTTAAAGAAGTGAATGACTCCATGGGACACGACGTTGGTGATGAACTGATCATCCAGGTAGGAAAACGCTTACAACATTGCTTAAAACATCAAGACGTACTTGCCCGCTTAGGCGGCGATGAGTTTGCATTAATTATTCAATATGCCCCAGACGACAATAAACTCAACCAAGATTTAATCAACATTATCGAACGGATTCGAACCTCACTGAACGCGGGCTATCAAATTAATCAACATTGGTTAAGCAGTTCAGCCAGTATTGGCGTTGCCTGTTATCCAAACGACGGTAAAGACGCAAAAACATTATTAAAGCATGCCGATACTGCGATGTACGCCGCCAAACAAAATGGTCGTAATGGCAGTTATTTTTTCAACGAAAAACTCTCGACAGCACTATTAGAGCGATTGCTCATTAAAAACCAGCTTAATAATGCCCTTCCGGAAAACCAATTGGTGGTACATTACCAGCCTAAATGCTGTGTTCATACTCAAAGCATACTCGGGCTCGAAGCCCTAATCCGTTGGCAGCATCCTACCGATGGTTTAATTTCTCCTACGCGGTTTATTGAACAAGCAGAAGACAGCGGGTTAATTATCGACATCGGATTATGGGTATTGGCTCAAGCTTGTCATCAAGGTTATCAATGGCACCAGCAAGGTATTCTTCAGGGCAATATTTCGGTTAATATATCACCACTGCAGTTATCTCAACCGACCTTTATTGAAGACATTGCTCAAATTTTGCAACAAAGCCACTTTCCGCCACATATGTTAGAGCTTGAAATAACTGAATCATTATTAATTACCGATATCAAAGCTGCTAAAGCCGTGTTATTTCAACTCAAGCAGCTTAAAGTACGTATCGCACTCGACGACTTTGGTAAAGGCTACTCTTCATTAAACTACTTAACTCAATTTCCCATCGATACCCTAAAAATAGATAAAGCTTTTATTCACTCAATGCTACCGATAGAAACCAGCAATATTGTACTAAAAAATATTATTAAATTAGGTAATGAACTGCAGTTAGATGTTATTGCCGAAGGGGTAGAAACACACGCTCAACTGGTTAAGCTTAAGCATTACCAATGTAAAATTGTGCAAGGTTTTTTATTCAGCCCAGCGCTTAACGCACTCGCGACACAAAACTTACTTAAACAAAGTCACATCATGAAGGATCCATTAGAGTTAGCAAGTCCAGCAATTTGAGTCTTTATGCCGATTGAACTATCGCGTTGAAATATCCCTTTATCAATAATAGTGTTATGATCCCTGCGAAACGAATGGATTATTGAATAAAGGAATATATGCTGGTTATTGCTTTTCAAAACGCCCTATTGGCTTTTTTTACAGCGTACAACTTTTGTCTCAAACAGGCTAAGCAAATATCGTCGACATTGATGCTTTGCTGCATGTTGGCGTTACCTACAATGGTATATTCTGAACCGCTCAATATCACATTAGCTGCAGAAGACGGTTGGCCTCCTTTTGCCGATGAATTTGGCCGCGGTATTTCTCATCATTTAATTGAACAAGCCTTCAAAGAAGTTGATGTCGTGGTATCAACTATCGTCGTACCTTATACCCGAGCCTTGGTGATGACCGACCGCGGCTCTGTCAATGGCGTCTTTAATGTCACTAAAGAGCAAAGTACAGTAAAACGTTTTGTTTTTGGTCAAGAACCCTTATTTACCGTTAAAGCCTCTTTTTTCTTTGCCAAAGAGCATCCCGCCAACGTCAATGATAAATGGCATTTACCAATAGGCAGTGTTGTGGGTATTATTGATGGCTATGAATACGGTGATGAGTTTATTCAACTGATTGAAAAGCGGCAGTTACGCATTACTAAAGTAAATAGCCAGCGTCAATTGATTAACTTGTTACTGGTTGGCCGCATTGACACTGCTATTATGTTTGACATGGTCGCCGATGTGTATATTGAACAAATGGGCGTAGCCAAAGATATTAACGCTGAATTTAATAACCACACCAGTGAAATATTTGTCGCTTTCTCAAAGCAAGATCCTCGAGCAAAGCAATGGAGTACTTTGCTCGACAAAGGGCTGCAAATATTGAAGCAACAAGGCCACTATCAGCAATTATTGGTTCCGCTAGATTAATGATTGACCAAGGTTAACCCACAATGAGTGCGACAACGTTACCTACCACACCACGTTATAGCCCAGAATATCGCTTTAATGTGCAAATTTATTATGAAGATACTGATTTTTCTGGTGTGGTATATCACCCCAATTTTTTGAAATATTTTGAGCGCGCGCGTGAGCATGTTATTGGCGCAGAAATATTGCATAACTTATGGCAGCAACAACAATTAGGCTTTGCAGTGTATCGCACCGACATGGTGTGTCATGACGGAGTTGAATTTGCAGATATCATAGAGGTGCGTACGCAATTTTATTTTGAAAGTAAATTCCGCACGGTATGGAAGCAATCTATTTGGCGACCAAACGCCACTAAAGCAGCAGTCACCGCCACAATAGAGATGGTATGCATGAACCAAAAGCGTCAGTTAGCACCAATGCCAGCGGCGTTAATCACCCTGTTATCATCAGGCATAGAGTCACACAAATGAGTGCAAAAACCGTTTAAGCAGATAAGTGATTAAGCTGCGGGTAAATGTGCTCAAACTCTTCTGCGGTGGCAGGCTTAGCAAAGTAGTCACCTTGAATAGTATCAACGCCATAGGAACGTAATGTGTCTAACACCGACTTAGATTCAACTCCTTCAACCGTCACTTCAAAGCCTAAGCTTTTAGCCAATTCAATACTGGTTTTAACCACTTGTTTAGCGGCAAGGGTTGTTTCAAAATCATCTAAAAAAGCTTTGTCGATTTTAACTTCATCAACCGGTAAAAAGCGTAAATAGGCTAACGATGAATGGCCGGTACCAAAATCATCTATGGCAATTTTTACCCCTATGGCGCGCAACTGATTTAATGTCACTATAGTTTGCTCTAACGACACCATTAACGCGCTTTCGGTAATTTCAATCATGATGCATTCAGCAGGTACCAAGTATTTAGTCAGTTTGGTCGCAACATCATTGGCCAGGTTTGGATTGTCGAGGTCGGTTGACGACAAATTTAACGCCACCTTGACATAAATCCCTTTTTCCCGCCACCGAGCTTGTTGAGCAACAACGGCATCTAACACCCAGGCACTTAATAAATCAATCATACCAGTTTGTTCAGCCAGCGGGATAAATTCACTTGGCGAAAGCAGCCCTAACCCTTGATGTTGCCAGCGAATTAATGCTTCGACTTGTTGACATTGGCCGCTTTGAATGTCGAGTTTGGGCTGAAACACCATATACAATTGATTATGCTTCAACCCGTTGGGCAAGCTATTAATAATCAATAACTCACGATATTGAGCTTTGTCGTCATCTTGGTCATAAAAAGCAATGGGCTGTTTTAATTGCTTGGCTTTTTTCAGTGCTAAATCGAGGCGTCTTAACATTAAACTAACGTCTGCATGGTGGGCACTGAGTGATAATATCCCCAGCTGAATTTTGATACTGATGGGTTGTTGTTCTATTTCAAAAGGCTGCTGTAAATCATTTTTCATGGTTAACATTTCAGTTAAGGTTAACTCATTAGGAAAAAACAATAGAAACTCATTGCCATTCATTCTGGCAATAAGTTGCGGTTTATGGACCAGGTTTTCGATGCGCTTGGCAAACGCTTTAAGGAGTTTGTCGCCAAATATAAAACCAAATAGATCATTTACAAATCGAAATTGCTTGATGTCCACCAGCACGAGCATGCCCTCTGACAATGGCATTTTTGCAAGCATTTTGCGCTTAAATCCAACCCGATTAGTTAACCCGGTTAATTTATCTTGTTCGGTGCTAAACAGGCTAGATTGATGTATCTGATTAAGGACAGAAGTCAGGGGTTTTAACGAGGAGAAGGACGTATCTAGAGTAAATAAATCTTGGTTGAGCATTTGTAATTGCAGGGCATGAGTTAATTGCTGCAAAGCGCGATGTTGACGAAAATACATCCCCCCGATAATCGCGGCTATGACTCCGGTCAAACACAGCAAAATGAGCAGCAAATTGTCCATTAACATATCATCATCAATAAAGTGTCCTGCTAATCAGCATTCAGGGTATACCATCATTTAATATCAACCTAGAAACGAATATCATTTATCGACTAAAGTGCTATCGACGGTAAGCGAGTTGCACACCGCCGAGACGCCATTTCAAACAGGACTACTCGTAGCTTTGTTTAATAGAATGATACATATCAATGAACTCATCACTGGCTAAGTCTTCTGGTGTTACCGGTAATCCGCGCTCAGCAAATACCCCCAAACGTTCATCTAACTCTTCGCCCGCACGTAACTCTCCGGTATAAAATGCTGCCGAGCGAATAAAGTCCAAATAAGTGACTTTTTCTGGCATGTAATGCAAGTCAGCCCAACGTTCGACGACTTCCATTACTTCTGGGGCAAAATCCCATGTTTTTAACACTGCACGACCTATTGGCCCTTGCATTTTACGCACAAGACTACGTAACTGTTCAATTTTACTACAAAGTTCAGGGTGAATCTCAGCTTCAGTTAACACAGGAAGCGCACCAATATTATGCACTAATCCAGCCAACGTTAAGGTGTCACGATCGAGGCGTTTTGTCGGGTTACGCTTATTGTATATCTCTAACATCGCACAAGATGAAGCGGTAACTTCAATTGATGTTTTCCATACTTCATCCATGACTTCCCATACCATTTCGTTGGTCGAGATAAACAATTGCTCCATTGCAACTGAAGTCGTAATAGATTTAATTTGCACTAAACCAATACGATTAACTGCAGCACTTATGCTCTCGGCTTTATTGCCACGAGAATATAACGCGCTATTAGCCACTTTAATAATTCGCGCTGAAATTGCCGCATCTTGGCCGATAACATCGCCAACTTGCTTGAGACTTGAATCTTTACGCGCTACCACTTCTTGAACTCGCATGGCCACTTCTGGCAAGGTTGGTAACACTAAGGCATCGTCTTTAAGCTTTTTTAATAATCCAACCAAGAGTTGATGTTCGGTAGACATGCGCTCTCCATAAAATAAAATTCACTAATACCAAGATTATATACCCAAACACATTCAGTTTGCGATGACTCAAAAACGGCAAGCCCAATTAATTGCGCATTTTTAATGATTGCGGCACGCAGGATCTCAATCGGCCATCAAAAGTACAACCCACCTCACAATTCCTGCGGCTATATTTGTTCTCACTAATGTCCTTAAGTAAGCTTGCGTCCCCTGAAGATGTCAACCTTGTTCTAGGCCGAGAAAACTATGTTTAAACCTGAATTATTATCGCCTGCCGGTACGCTTAAAAATATGCGTTATGCCTTTGCTTATGGTGCCGATGCTGTTTATGCTGGCCAACCTCGCTACAGCTTACGGGTGAGAAATAATGACTTTAAAATGGAAAACCTCGCCACAGGGATAGAAGAAGCACACGCGCTAGGCAAAAAACTGTACGTTGTCAGTAATATTGCACCGCATAACGCCAAACTGAAAACCTATATTAAAGATATGGATCCCGTTATTGCCATGAAGCCTGACGCAGTCATTATGTCTGATCCAGGATTGATTATGATGGTTCGTGAGGCGTTTCCTGAGCAAGTGGTACACTTGTCTGTACAGGCCAATGCCATTAACTGGGCATCAGTTAAGTTTTGGCAACAACAAGGGATTAAACGCGTCATTTTATCGCGTGAATTATCATTAGATGAAATAGAAGAAATCCGTCAACGTTGCCCAGACATTGAACTTGAAGTGTTTGTTCACGGCGCACTTTGTATGGCGTATTCTGGTCGCTGCTTATTATCAGGATACATCAATAAACGGGATCCAAACCAAGGCACTTGCACTAATGCATGCCGTTGGAAATATGATGTTCACCAAGCAGAGCAAACCGAAACGGGTGACGTTATCGCCCTTGCTCCAGAAGTACAAATTGAAACGCCAACATTAGGGGCCGGCAAGCCGAGTAATGATATTGTGTTATTACAAGAAGCTGGGCGTCCTGGTGAATACATGCCAGCGTTTGAAGATGAGCATGGTACTTATATCATGAATTCTAAAGATTTACGGGCGATTCAGCATGTTGACCGTTTAACCCGTATGGGCATTGATTCATTAAAAATTGAGGGCCGTACCAAGTCTTTTTATTATGTCGCTCGCACCGCTCAACTATATCGTCAAGCGATTGAAGATGCTGTTGCCGGTAAAGACTTTGACCGCACCTTAATGAATAACTTAGAAGGCTTGGCACATCGCGGCTATACCGAAGGCTTTTTGCGTCGTCATGTGCATGATGAATACCAAAATTACGAATATGGTCACTCTGTCAGTAACAATCAACAATTTGTGGGTGAGTTTACTGGTAAACGTAACGCTGAAGGGCAAGCCGAAATTGACGTCAAAAATAAATTCTCCGTGGGTGACAGCGTTGAAGTAATGACAACTGAAGGCAATTTTGTTATCTCTATTGCATCATTAGTGAATCGCAAAGGTGAGCAGATAGACGCGGCTTTGGGTTCGGGCCATTTTGTGTTTATGGATATTCCGCAAAACATCAATGTTGAACGAGCTATGCTAATGCGTAATTTACCCGAGGGAGTGGATACACGGAACCCTCATCAACCAGGTTAATAATTAAATGGCATTAATCATCGATGACAGTTGTATCAACTGCGATATGTGCGAGCCCGAGTGCCCTAATGAGGCAATCACTATGGGTGAAGAGATCTATGAAATCGATCCGGCACTATGTACTGAGTGTGTTGGCCATTATGACAAACCCACCTGTGTGTCGGTTTGTCCAATTGACTGTATTGATCCAGATCCACAGCATATTGAATCACATGATGAATTATTAGTTAAATACGCCACAATTACAGGACGATAACTAAAATAATTCAATAAAAAACGGCGCAAAAGCGCCGTTTTTTTAGCCCAAGTTCTGATTATTTAGTTTCTGAACCTTGGATTAATGCTTGTAACATGCTCGCCAGCTTGTCTACGGTTAACCTTACCGGCTTAGGAAGCGCATCAAGCTCTATCGATAACAGCATGTTTTTCACTTCAAGGCCTAATTCGGTATCACCTTCAATACGCAGCTTACGTTGAAAAAATAACGTGTCAGGATCTTCTTTAGCCGCAGCAACTAACAACAGTTCAGGTACATTGGCACTAAAAATTACATTCGGTTTAGTCATCGGCTTAACATGTAACTTGGTATCAACACTCACCTGAAATTGTAAATTGATATCATCAATACAAATGCCCACCCACTTATTTGCTAAAAAAGCGAATTCACCGCTATTAATTTGCTCAGCTAATACTAAGTTTAACAGCTGATTAATCAGGGTTATTTTAAGTTTTTCAGGCATTATTGCTAATGAACGACGACTAAATTGAGGAGCAAACTGTAAAATATGTTCAGACATACGTTGTTGTAATACTTGAGCCATGAAGAGTCCCTACGTGCAAACAGAGCATTTAATCAAGTGAGTTTACTGGCAATTTATGCAACGAAACCTGTTTTAAATCAATTCATGTTAACTCAATCACATTTACACTCCTTTTCTTTAAAAAAAATGAGAACAGTGACATGGAACTCTTATGCCCAGCAGGCAACCTCGCCTCTTTAAAAGCTGCCTTAAATGCTGGCGCCGATGCGGTCTATTTGGGGCTAAAAGATGACACAAATGCCAGGTCTTTTGCCGGGTTAAACTTTTCAGTAGAGCAGCTCACCCAAGCTACCAAGCTCGCCCACAGTCAAGGACGTAAAGTATTTTTAACGTTAAACACCTTCCCTAAACCAGGACAAGAACACCGCTGGTATCAGGCTGTCGATATTGCTGCGCAACTGAATATGGATGCGCTTATCGTGGCCGATTTATCATTATTAAACTACGCTCACCAGCATTATCCACATCTACCGCTACATTTATCAGTGCAAGCGAGCGCAACCAACTTAGGGGCACTCTCGTTTTATAAAGAAGCATTTAACATAGAGCGTGCTGTACTGCCTAGAGTGCTGTCAATGAAGCAGGTAAGAGATTTAGCGAAGGTATCCCCAGTTGATTTAGAAGTCTTTGCCTTTGGTAGCTTGTGTATTATGGCAGAAGGTCGCTGTCACTTATCATCTTATGTTACAGGACAATCACCTAATACTGGCGGTTCATGCTCACCCGCAAATCACGTACGTTGGCAAGACAGCGGTACAGACAAACTCACTCGCTTAAATAATGTGCTGATTGATAAAGCTGACGCCAGTCAACAATTAGGTTATCCGGTAGTCTGTAAAGGTCGTTATGTGGCTGAGTACGAACACGACGCAAAATATTTATTAGAATCACCCACCAGTTTAAATACCTTAAGCCTGTTACCCGATTTAGCCAAAGCAGGTGTGGCGTCACTCAAAATTGAAGGTCGCCAACGCAGTCCTGCTTACGTAAGCCAAGTGACTCAAGTATGGCGTAAGGCAATAGACACTTACTTTGCCGCACCGGATTCATTTGCTGAACAACCGCAATGGTCACAGGCTTTAGCTAAAGTGTCAGAAGGACAAATTACCACATTAGGTGCTTACGAGCGCCAATGGCAATAAGGGTTACTATGAAAATCTCGCTCGCCCCCATCAGCTATTGCTGGTCTAAAGCTGATGTTGAACAATTTTACCAACAAGTGGCCAACAGTAATATCGACACGGTTTACCTTGGAGAAACCGTTTGCGCCCGTCGCCGAGAGCTAAAACTCACCGACTATTTAGATCTCGCCAATATGTTAAAGTCACACGGTAAGCACGTGGTCTTATCGACGATGGCATTGATTGAAGCTCAATCTGAACTTAATGAATTAAAACGCGCTATTGATAACGGTGACTTTAGCATTGAAGCTAACGATATGGCGGCAGTGTTTTACGCTCATCAAGCTAAAGTCCCTTTTGTTTGTGGTTCAACTATCAATAATTACAATCGAGCTAGTTTGGACTTATTGCATCAAAAAGGCATGTACCGCTTTGTTATGCCTTGTGAATTATCAAAAGATTGGCTGCAAGCGGTGATGAATACCGATACAAAACCCTCATTCGAAATTGAAGTGTTAGGCCACGGATATATGCCATTAGCGCATTCCGCCCGCTGCTTTACGGCGAAACACTACCAACTCCCCAAAGATAAGTGCCAAACAATTTGTCAACGTCACAGCAAAGGGTTACTGGCTCAAACCCAAGAGTCGCAACCGTTATTGAGATTAAATGGCATTCAAACCCAGTCTGCAGCACAAATTAATTTAATTAACCACATTCCTGAGATGATCACTATGGGCGTCGATTATTGGCGAATCTCACCCAGCAAACTCGCTGATGTGAGTTTAGGTCATGATCTGGCAGAACTATTAGCTAACTTAACCGCCACTGATACTAGCCAAACAGGCGAATTACCCACACAGCTAGAACAATTTTTGCCAGCCATAGACAAACAACAGCATTGCAATGGTTATTGGTTAGGACTACCCGGTATGCAGTTCACAGAATCAGCTCAGTTAGCACCTTGCTCGTCCAATAACGAAAGGTAACGAACCACTTTACGTTAAACCTTTCATCCCAAGCTCACTGCGCGGCTAAGTCAATATCGCGCAGTAAGCCTAAACACTTTTCGGTTAAGATGGCTGTTTATCGCCTATTGCTTCATTCACATCTTCGCAAAAACACTTTACAAACAAATATAAAACAACAAATTAACACGCTGATTATTTTATGTTTTATATGATCTACAACACAAAAATATATCGCGTATATCTACCCACATTTATCTAATAACTATTCGGTACAGTTATCATTTTACATACGGCAGATAAGGGGGTAACCTTGCCTTCCAAAAATACGCAACTGAATGGACATTCACTACTATGTCCATGTTCGATAGTAGGCAAGTGCGACTTGCTCACTCAAAAAGCACATACGTAAGGTGTAGTTAACGTGACACAAAAAAAACATAGTCTTAAAACAATACTGACTTTTATTATTCCGTCTCTGATTGGTCTGCTTCTGTTTATGACCCCTATCAGCATTGACGGTGCTATCACTATTCCGATCGCTATCGTTTCAAAAGCATTGCAAACTGAAATGGGCAGCACGATTCAGTTAATCGTAACAGCCATCGTTGTCTTAATGGCTATCGCCTCTGTACTGACAAAAGTGATTAACCCTCAATTTATTCGTAAAAATCACTTCTTGCGTACCCTATTAAAAGTCAATTTATTTTGGCTAACGACTCGGGTGCTTGGAGCGATATTTATCGTGATGGTTTATCTGCAAATTGGGCCTGAAGCTATCACCTCTTCGGCTACGGGCGGCTTAGTATTAAACGACTTAGTGCCAGTATTGTTTTCAGTATTTATTTTTGCAGGAATGCTTTTACCGTTATTACTTAACTTTGGATTACTTGAATTTTGTGGCACTTTGTTGACCAAAATTATGCGACCCATTTTTAACTTGCCAGGCCGCAGTGCCATTGACTGTATGGCATCATGGTTAGGTGATGGTAGTGTTGGTATTTTAATGACCAATAAACAATACGAAACCCGCTTTTATACCGAAAGGGAAGCGGCGGTGATTGGCACGACATTCTCAGCGGTATCGATTACATTTAGCTTAGTGGTTATTTCGCAAGTCAAACTTGAACACTTGTTTGTGCCGTTTTATTTAACGGTTTGTTTAGCCGGAATTGTCGCGGCGATAGTTGTGCCAAAATTACCACCGTTGTCATGGAAAAAAGACACGTATATCGACAACACACCACGTCATGAAGATGACGAAAGTGTACCTGCAAATCACGGCGTCATGTCTTGGGGGTTTGAACAAGCCATGCAACGTGCATCAGGCGCTGGTGGCGTTAAGCAAGTATTAGTTGAAGGCGTTAAAAACGTTATCGACATGATATTCGGAGTTATCCCGGTCGTCATGGCCATTGGTACCGTGGCATTAGTACTTGCTGAGCACACACCATTGTTTAACTACCTTGGTATGCCATTTATTCCATTACTAGAACTACTGCAAATTCCAGAGGCGACAGCAGCCTCTAAAACCATTGTGGTTGGTTTTGCGGATATGTTTATTCCCTCTATTTTAGCCAGTTCAATTGAGTCTGACTTAACCCGCTTTGTGATTGCTGCGTTATCGGTTACACAGTTAATCTACATGAGTGAAGTAGGGGCTTTATTGATTGGCAGTAAAATTCCGGTTAACTTTTTTGAACTGTTTGTCATCTTTATCTTGCGTACATTAGTCACGCTCCCCGTTATTGCTCTTATGGGACATTTGCTGGTTTAAGCTTAAACATGATCGACAACACAAAGAGCGCATTGCGCTCTTTGTGTTGTGTAAAAATGCAGCGCGAACGGCAAAAATCAAGTATGCTTTATTTTAATAGACTCAATTATAGTGAGCAATAACTCGTTATCATTAAACGCATTAAGGGTACCCAATGGATGACAGACGCAAATTTTCTCGTATCTTATTTGCTGCCAGCGCTCATTTAGCGCAAACGGAGCAAACTTGGCGTACCAAAATTTTAGATTTAAGCCTTAATGGTGCACTCGTAGAGTTACCAGAAGGTTATACTGGGCAACTCAATACCATATTAACGTTGGCATTTGTGTTGCCAGACTCTGATATTGAACTGCAGATGGAAGCAGCTATCGTGCATAAAACCCACGAGCATCTTGGGTTAAAGTGTACCCACATCGATCTAGATAGCATTACCCATTTGCGCCGAATTATTGAATTGAACATGGGCGATGCTGAATTACTCGATCGTGAGCTAACCTCACTTATTACACCTGCGCCATAAGGATAGTCGTTCGTTATTGTTACTGATTATAGATAACCATTTTTGCACTTTGTAAAACGAAAAAGGCAAGCCGAGTGGCTTGCCTTTTTCAGCTCAGGACAAAGACTAATTAATCAGTTCGAGTAACTCATGGATAGTTTTAACCGGGGTAATTTTAGCACCTAGGCCTTCCATGGATTTGTGGTAGTTACGAAATGGAATAAATATCTCAGTAAAACCATGTTGCGCGGCCTCTTTCACTCTCGGCACACCACTGTCAATTGGCCTTACATCACCATTTAAGCTCAACTCCCCCATAATGCAGGTGGTTCTTGGCACCACAAAGTCATTTAAACTGCTCAATAATGCCGTCACCAATGCTAAATCGATACAGGTTTCAGACTCATCAATTTTTAAACCGCCAACAATATTAAAAAACGTATCATGGAAAATCTTTGTTTTTGTATGTTTACGTAAAATCCCGGTTAACATTTTAATCCGGTTCATATTGAGCCCCACACACACGCGCTGCGGAAACTCAGATTCGGTTTCAGTGGTTAAACATTGGATCTCTAATAACAAGTTACGATTACCTTTACGAATGCAGGTAATGGTAGAACCGGGAGAATCAGTTGTTGACCCAGATAAAAATATCTCGCTGGGGTTATCAACGCTCACCATGCCACGCTCACTCATGCGGAAAATACCCACGGTATCAACATCACCAAAACGATTTTTATTAGCTCTTAAAGTACGGATTTGGCCGTCATTAGTATCGATATGCAATAACGAATCGACAATGTGCACTAACGTTTGCGGCCCCGCGATTTCATTATTTTTATTCACGTGGGCAATGATAAACATAGTGACGTTGTTTTTTTTACAGTATTGGGTAAACGCCTGCGCAGCCGTTTTAACCTGCGAAGGCGAACCTGGGCTGCCGTTGGCATTCTCGGTTATCACCGCTTGAATCGAGTCAATCACCGCAAATTTAATTTGTTTTGCTTCTAACTCTTCGATAATCGACTCAACACTGGTTTCCGATAACAAGTATAAATTGTCTTCGTTATAGTTCAGTTTTAAGCGATTTACCCTGTTTTTGAACTGAGATAATGATTCTTCAGCAGTACAATATAACGACGCTGTCGACTGCGACATCCGCGCGACAAGATCCGACAGTAAAGTGGTTTTACCCGCACCGGGATCACCTGAAATAATATTGACTGACCCCGTAGTCAAACCGCCACTTAATACGCGATCTAACTCACCTATACCCGTGAGCCTTTTTTCTGCTTCTACTGATTCGACTTCATTCAGTTTTTTAGCACCGCCCCCCGCAGCGCCGGCATACCCCAATACCGCAGGACGAGATGCAGACGTCTTAGCAGCAGATAGGCGCACCTCAACTAACGAATTCCAGGCACCACAACGACATTGCCCCTGCCAACGCGGATAATCCATACCACAATCGTCACACACAAATGCCATTTTTGGAGCTTTAGCCATGTTACTTCCTACCATTTACACGAATGTTTAGTCTTTTAAAAACTTAACTTAAGGTTGATTTTTCACCGCACTTAACTGTGGCAATATAAACCGTTAATACAATCAGCCCCATTATCCTATAACGGTGCAGTAGAGACAAAAGCTTAGATAACTTATATAAATACTCAATTAAATGAAGTTTATAGCGAAGATATATTGTTTGAACCTTGCCAAAAATACCAATCTTGTTCACACTGAATACGCCTAAGCAATAAAAGCAAAAAACGACAAATACTAATGTGGTGTAGCATGATGAGATCGATATTAATTTCACACTCGTCGATTACTTTTATTCATTTACTTTTGCATCATATTAGCTTACCAATTGTTGATTGGTCATGCATAATGATGAAAAATATTATAAAGAACAGCATGTTCTTGCCGATAAATATTAGCCAGACTCACAATAAGCCAATAAAACGATAACATAAATGAGTTTAGATAATCACAGTGCATTGATTGAACAACTTAAACCCTTGTTGATGGAGCCTGATTTTCAGGAAATCTTCGAGCAGTTAACTGCGGATGAATCAAACTCAACCCGATTCCTATTAAAAATGGAATTAAACCGCATCTCTTCGCAATGCACTCGTATTATTGATTTGCGTGACAAAACAGAATTACCCTGTGAAGAAGTTGTCATAGCCAATCAAAGACACTTTCTTGACGAACCGGCTAAAGAGTCACTCATCAATGCTCTGCCTTTATATCGTAATAAATATACACTTGGTGTTTACGAACAGGTTGTTAAAGCGCATAAGTTACGCCGTTTAAAGCTTCGTAATATAGAACCAGAAGAACTGATTTCAGAAGAAAACCCTTATTTAGTACCAGGTGTTGTGCTTGGCAGTTATTTTAATCGCTGTGAAGAGCGAATGAATTACAGCATTCGAATTGCGGTGAATCAACCAGGAGTGCCAGAGGTCAACGGCGTCACCCTCGATCTTTCTGTTGGCGGCGCGAGGATAAAACTTCCTTTAAAACACCACTTAGATCAAGACAAGCCGATTAAGCTCAAATTACTCGAACTAAGTGAAGAGTTTTTTGTAGATGATCTTCAGCATGGTGTTGACTATCAAATTGTTGATATTCAAAACAAAGACGGCAATGCCATACTAAGACTTAAACGCCTTGGCGGTGGTGAGACGCTCGACAAAGTGATTAGTAAAGTCATTCGAAGCTTTAAATTTCGTTACAAAGTGGATGTTAATGATGTCATTGTGACTGCCACAGGTCTTGGTTATGAGCGGCATTACTTACCCCTATTAACCCATCTTCCTTTGTATATTAGCGTTAAAGATGACATACCACATATTGCTTATGAGCTATTAGGCCGAGGTAATCAACCAATACAACACTATTTTCAAGATGAAAATGAAGTCAGCCAGTTGCCTAACTTCTTAAATAGCCGACGATTAACTCAAATTTTAAAAAATACCCTTGATGTTGACCACTGTTTATTATTTTCATTTACTCACCACGCACAAGGGAAGTTGCATTTCTACTCAGCGTCGCTAGCAGAGTTAAAAGCGACCAAAAACCTGCATTTATTTTTAGGATTTGCATCAACCAAAGCGAGCTGGCGAGTATTTAAGGTTGTAGCGCAAACGATTGATCACAGCAAAAACTACAAAACATCAACACTACCAGGTGATGATGCACGTTATAGTGCTCTAACAGAGCAACAATTAGCGCAATTTAGCCATACGTTACAATTGATCGACTTAACCAATGAAGATGCACGCAAAGATTACCAAGGGTGGTTTAATAAGGCCGATGTCAATGGCCTGAAAATTTTTGCACAAGCCAAGGTTAAGAAACACAGCATTAAAAAAGTATCGATGCCATTCAGTGAGCGTCGTCACGAAGCTCGTTTTGCATTTAAAACCCTTGTAACGATCCAACAAGGCGACAAGAAAGCCACAGGCGTCACCCATGATATTTCTAGTCGAGGCTTACAGCTTATATTAGAAGAAAGCGTCGATTTTACCGAGCCTGCTCAAGTTATGTTGTCTTTCCCTCGCCTGCAAGCCGCTTCAGGCAAAGCCAATTTAGCCCATTTACCTTATCAACTCATCCGTAGCCGCATGAACGGCCAAACATTGCATTTAAGTGCACTGATAGGACACACACCACATGATGGCGTTGAGTTTTTAAATAAACTGATTGCACATAATAAACAAAAACTAGAGCAATTATCTGATAATGAAGGCCAACTTAAAGAGCTAGCCGACGGACTTAAAAACTTGTTTATGCGTCAGCTGCCTGGAGTACCTTATTTTATTGAAAAAACAGTTAAATCAGCACAGATGGCCTACATTGGCATTGGCACAACCACTGATGAAATAAGCCATTTGTTTGCCCAAGACTCGGACCAAGTACTGCAATATAATTTACGACCATTACTTGATAACAATGTCCTAAAACAACAAATCATCGATCCAATCAAAGCCATGAAACCTAGCCATGACATGGATTTTTTTGAGGTGTTTATTCAACTCGTGCGCCAAGCAAGAGGCTCTGTGCAACTAAAATGTGTACTTAAGTCGGAGCTAGGCGGTAAAGACAACCAAGTAAAATTTATTCAACAAAGTAAAAAAGTTGGCCGTTTTATGGCTTTACGAGTCTATCGTGGTGCGACAGACAAACCAGACATGAGTTATATTCGTCGTGAATTAGAATATATCCATATTCATGCTAACCACCGCGCCAAACATCTTGAAGAACAACTGTGGAAAGTCATCGGCTCTGGTGAATTACTTGATATAACAGCAGAAGTAGAAATACGTTACCCCAGCTTAGTCATGATCAGCCAACCTAAATAACAACTTGCCTTATAAGGTTAAATACCACTGCTTAATCGCGACAAAGTGGTCTTGCTCAGCTTGTTTATGGGTTAACATCCCTGCATGATCATAATCAAATAAGTTTCCCTGCGCTTTAGACAATAATGTATATTTCACTTGCTTAAAGCCACATTCGGCAATCATATCGCGCACATCAGAGGGATTACCCAGTACTCGATCGTTTTTACCCGCAATAAACCAGCTTGTTGGCCACAGGGTTTGTCTTGCTGCACTCGCATAATCAAAATCATCATCGTGATCTATCCATTCGCCTTTTACCCAATCAATCGTTTGCAATAACGAGGCGCGACTTTCGTTGTCCATGCCAACACGTAAACGATTTGCATCTAGATAACCTTGCCTTTGCACAAAAAAAGGGGCCAAGCGGTTCCAAAAAAAATCGACCATTAGCCACTTTTTGAACGACTTAATGCTAATGGTTCGTTTGGAGCCAAATGTTAGCAAGGATGCAACACTGCCCTGCAAATCAGCAAAACGCACTAAGCTACTGGCCATGAGTACGCCTCCCCACGAATGGGCACACCAATGAACTTGGTTTACGAGTGGGTGACGTTGCAATATAAACTGATGTACCAACGGGAGCTGCTCACGGATCACCTCACCTTGCCCCAGACTAAAATCACGGTGAATTTTAGGTTCGCTTAAGCCTCGTCCGGCGGTATCCATCACATAAACATCAAAGCCAGCTTTAGCCAAAAAACATGCTAATCCACGGCCTGACTCACTGTAAAACACCCTGCCGTTAGACATAGCACCATGTAGCATCAAAATTGGGGTCGTCGCCCCATGTGGAGTTTGAGGATGAATATGCCTTACGTGAAGGCGACCTTCACGATAAGGAATAAATAATGAATGTTGTAAAATAGCAGTCGTCAAAATAGGCAGTATTCAATTCAATCGTAAGGTTAAGCTATCATTACTGCCATGAAATACCTAGAGTAATTGCGTTAAAAATTAACGCAATTAACGCATTCTATGCTTGTAAGCAAAAGACTAAAGCACGCAGGTCTAAACGTTGAATCGCCGCATCAGCCGCCGCAACTAGTTTTGGTTTGGCATGAAATGCCAAACCAAGGTCGGCCGCTTGGATCATTGGAATATCATTGGCGCCATCACCAATAGCAACACACTGCCCAGCCGCTATTGACCATTGCTTTGCACTTTTTGCAATCACATTAGCTTTATATTGTGCATCAACGACCTCGCCCGTGACTTCACCCATCAGCTTGCCATCTTTTATCACTAACTCATTAGCGTAGGCCGCATCTAAACCGAGTAATTGTTTTAACTGACCAACAAAAGGCGTAAAACCACCAGAGGCAACCACCAATTTCCATTGATAAGACTTGAGCTCAGCAATCATCGACTCAATCCCAGGCATCAAGGGTAAAGAATCGCATAATGATTGAATGATATTCTCATCTGCACCGGCTAATTTAGCTACACGCTGCCTTAACGACTGCTCAAAGTCTAGCTCGCCACGCATGGCGCTGGCGGTCACCGCAGCAACTTCTTCACCCACACCAGCCAATGCCGCGAGTTCATCAATACATTCGATTTTAATCGCGGTAGAGTCCATGTCCATCACTAATAAACCGGCAACCTTAAGCTGTGCGAGAGGTTGTTGAATAAGCACGATTTCAGCGCTGACTTGTTGTGGAAAAGAGCCTATCCATTGGTCACTCACACTTTGAGTAGCAAGCTCGAATCCGCGCAAATCGTTTTGTCTTTTCAGTTCGGCAATATGCACATCTGTTGGTGTCTGCGCTAACCAAGATTCGATTTCAGCGGCGGATTCAACATTAAAAATAACTCGACAACGGTAAGGTAAATGAGATTGTAAGCCCAATACATATTCAGATTCATCATAGCGGTATAGCACACGACCTTGATGTTGATAAGTCTCACAAGTCTCTGAAAATAACCAATTAAGTAAAACATTATCACGGGTTTGTTGCATCAATCCGGCCTCTTGGTATGTTACGACTATCTACTGACAAAATTTTCGATTAGTATAGCTTTTTGATGATTTTCTGTAATTGAATTGCCGCTGTGCCTTATATACACCACAGACAACCCAAAGCAGCCTTCAATTAAATAGAAAAAACACTGAGGATTAAAGTGATTTTTGTTAAAGGTCTTAAGAAAAGACAAAAATTCAGTCGGATAGTACAAATTATTATCGCAATAACACTGATTTTTGGTCTGATACATTTATGGCAGGCCAGTTTACGCAATGGTCAAAACTTACTTAACTCGCAAACGAAAGTAATGGCACGCTTACTGGCACAACAAGCTGCCAATGGCGCTGCCCCAGCTATGTATTTACAAAATGACGAGCAACTTCAATGGTTAGCGTCGGCATTAGCCGCTGATCCTAAAGTCATGTCTGTGAATATTTACAATTCTCAAGGTGTTAGACTTGCCTTTGCTCAGAGTGTGTCTTTTGAGCAATTAGAAGCTGACTCAGAAGCATTAAAAGGTTTATTAAAACCTTACCCGCCATTAATCGAAAATGTGGTTCAAGATGACAACAACCTAGGTTATGTTGAGGTGCGCTTAAACTTGGATATCTTTTTTGACGAGATTAAGATTTTGCACGAACAGAACATGGAGCTTCAGCAAATGATGTTAATCGTTGCTGGCTTTATCGGTTTGCTATTATCGCGTTCACTGTCCTTTAAGCGAGCCGATTTCGATCGCCGAAAAACACGCGCTAAACTGCACAAAAAGCCAAAAAAATCGGCCTTGCTTACGGAGTCTTCGCAAACGGCAGATAATGTTGTTGATAAAAATCCCCTCGCCTAAAGTGCAACACGCTAAAGATAGGTATAATCAGCAACAAAAAAGAGGCACTCATTGAGTGCCTCTTTTTAATATAACATTATAAATTAGAGCGTTAACGCTGCATCTAATGTCATCACGATCATGTCGTTGAAAGTTGTTTGACGCTCATCAGAAGTGGTTTTTTCACCCGTACGGATATGGTCAGATACTGTCACAACACATAAAGCTTTAGCACCTAATTCATGTGCCACACCGTATAAACCAGCGGCTTCCATTTCAACGCCTAATACACCCATTTTTTCCATCACGTCAAACATTTCAGGATCTGGTGTGTAAAATAGGTCAGCAGAGAAAACATTACCTACGCGGATTTTAGTGCCGTGAGTTTTAGCAGAATCGACCACTGCGCTCAGTAAGCTGTAGTCAGCAATAGCAGCAAAATCGTTATCTTTAAAGCGTAAACGGTTCACTTTAGAGTCAGTACAAGCACCCATACCAATGATCACGTCACGTACTTTTACGTCAGTGCTGATTGCACCACAAGTACCAACACGGATTAAGTTTTTAACACCGTAGTCTTTGATAAGCTCATGAGCATAAATTGAACAAGATGGGATACCCATGCCGCTGCCCATTACAGAAATACGCTTACCTTTGTAGGTACCCGTAAAGCCTAGCATGTTACGTACATCAGTGACTTGTTCAACATTTTCTAAAAAGGTTTCTGCAATGTATTTAGCACGTAGCGGATCGCCTGGAAACAGTACAGTTTCAGCAAAAGCACCTTCTACAGCATTAATATGTGGTGTAGCCATGTTATAACCCCTATGTTTCTATTTTATTTGGTCTTGCTTTAATAATATCGACAGTTTAGCAAACACATTAAATTTTATATAGAACCGTCGTTTGAAAATGTGACTAATTAATAAAAGATTCACCATAATTCATTGGTTCTAGTTTAAAGTAGCTCGCAATGGATTGGCCAATATCAGCAAATGATTGACGACGACCTAATGAACCAGCCGGTAAACCTGCTCCGTACGCTAATACAGGCACACGTTCACGAGTGTGCTCTGTTCCAACCCAAGTTGGGTCGCAACCGTGATCAGCGGTAAACACCACTAAATCGTCAGGCTGTAAAATAGCAAAGAGTTCAGGTAAACGAGAATCAAAATACTCTAATGCTTTCGCATAACCGGCAGTGTCGCGGCGATGACCATAATGAGAGTCAAAGTCGACAAAGTTAGTAAACACGATGGTGTTATCACCTGCGCGTTTTATTTGCGTTAAGGTCTCGTCAAATAACTCTTCAAGGCCTGTCGCTTTAAACTTTTGTGTAATACCACTATGTGCATAAATATCGGCAATTTTACCAATACTGACCACTTCACCGCCGGCGGCTTTCAGCTTATCAAGGATGGTGGGGGCCGGGGGTAATACCGCATAATCGTGACGATTACCTGTGCGGGCAAAATCAGCAGGGCCAGTGCCCACAAAAGGACGGGCAATGACACGGCCAATGTTATAAGGCTCAAGTTCTTCGCGAGCAATTTTGCATAAGTTGTACAGGTTTTCTATGCCAAATGTTTCTTCATGGCAAGCCACTTGAAATACAGAGTCAGCAGAAGTGTAGAAAATAGGCTTGCCTGTTTTCATATGCTCTTCGCCAAGCTCTTCAAGAATTTGGGTACCAGATGCATGACAGTTCCCTAAGAAATCCTCTAAACCTGCACGTTTAAGAATTTTATCAGTCAGCTCTTTCGGGAAAGAATGAGTTAAATCGCTGAAGTAGCCCCATTCATACAGAACCGGTACACCCGCCATTTCCCAATGACCACTAGGAGTATCTTTACCAGAACTCAGCTCGTCAGCATGGCCATAAGCACCAATCACTTCAACATCAGCGTTAAAGCCATCAGCAAATTTACCCGTGCTTTCAAAGCCAGCATGACCTAAACCTAATTTAGCTAAATTAGGCAACTTTAGAGGTCCCTGACGACCAATATCGGCTTTACCTTGTGCACACGCTTGAGCAATGTGACCAAAAGTATCAGAACCGACATCACCAAACTTTTCAGCATCAGTAGCAGCACCAAGGCCAAAAGAATCTAGCATTAAAATAAAAGTACGTTTCATTGTGTTTTCCTTTATAAATCTGAAGCGCGAATGTAGCGATATATTTCAGGCGTCTTTTCTGGCGCGCTATCACTAATCACAATTGCTTTTTGGACTGCCGCAGCAGCTTCAGCAAAGGCATCTTCAGATTGAGCATGGATCATCGCTAACGGAACATCTTGGTTAACTTCTTGACCCAGTGCGCAAACTTGAGTTAATCCGACACTGTAATCGAGCGCATCACCCGGTTTACGACGTCCACCACCTAAAGTGACGACGGCTAAACCAAGTTCGCGGGTATCCATGTGGTGAGCAAAGCCGGAAGTATTGGCATAAACTGGACGAATAATCTTCGCATGAGGCAGATACTTGTCATAAGCCTCAACAAAATCAGTTGGACCGCCTAAACCAGAGACCATTTTAGCAAATGCCTCAGCCGCTTTACCATTATCTAATACAGTATTTAGTTTATTGCGAGCGTCGGCTTCGTTTTGTGCAATACCACCCAAAACAAGCATTTCAGCACATAAACCCATAGTGACAGCATATAAACGTGGGTTACGGTATTGGCCGGTTAAAAATTGAATGGCTTCGCGGACTTCAACAGCATTACCCGCACAAGAAGCCAATACTTGGTTCATGTCAGTTAATAACGCTGTGGTTTTAGTGCCAGCACCGTTGGCTACTGCGGTAATACTGCGGGCCAATTCTTCAGAAGCTTCGTAAGTCGGCATAAATGCACCACTTCCCACTTTGACATCCATCGCTAACGCATCAAGACCTGCTGCCAGTTTTTTCGATAAGATCGAGGCGGTAATAAGCCCAATAGATTCAACGGTAGCCGTGTTATCGCGAATAGAATAAAAACGTTTGTCAGCTGGCACGAGATCGCCCGTTTGGCCGATAATAGCCACACCTGCGTCTTTAACAACTTTACGAAATAATTCGCTAGAAGGCTCGGTTTGATAACCAGGAATGGCATCAAATTTATCAAGTGTGCCGCCGGTATGGCCTAAACCACGTCCAGAAATCATGGGCACATAACCACCACAAGCTGCCGCCATTGGGCCAAGCATGAGGCTGATTACATCACCCACGCCACCTGTACTGTGTTTATCGATAATAGGACCATCTGCACGTAATGCATCCCAGTTTAATACGGTGCCAGAATCACGCATGGCTGTGGTCAGTGCAATACGCTCATCCATATTCATGTCTTGGAAATAAACCGCCATACCAAATGCCGCAATCTGACCTTCAGATACAGTATTACGAGTAATGCCATCGACAAAGAATTGGATTTCGGCTGTGCTAAGTGCATCGCCATTGCGTTTTTTACGGATGATCTCTTGAGCAAGAAACATAATACGTCCCCTTTTAGGCAACCCATCACCTTTAGGATCGCCATTAATATAGGAATACTATCTTACGATAGTGCCTTTAGATGACACCTTAATGCGTCACCTAAAGAGAAAATAAAGCCTAGCAGATCTCTGCTAGGCTATTGTCATTAGTAACCTGAAGTAGGCTTAGGCGCGTCTGACAACTCTAACGTGTGCAATAAGCTGTTTAATAAGCTTGATGCGCCAAAACGGAATGTTTGAGGCGTCACCCAGTCATCACCTAAAATGCGTGCTGCAAGGCCTAAAAACTCAGCCGTTTGAGCGGCATCGCGTACGCCACCGGCTGGCTTAAAACCAACGTTACGGTCTTTTTCACTGATTACGGTTAACATAATTTCAGCGGCTTCTAATGTGGCATTAACCGGTACTTTACCTGTTGATGTTTTGATAAAGTCTGCACCTGCATCAATTGAAATTTCAGACGCTTTACGGATTAACGCAGGATCTTTTAACTCACCAGACTCAATGATGACCTTAAGAATGGCTGCATCGCCACATTCTTCTTTACAGGCTTTAACCAGTTCAAAGCCTACTGTTTCATTACCTTCCATTAAGGCGCGATACGGGAATACAACATCAACCTCATCAGCACCATAAGCGACTGCTGCGCGGGTTTCTAATACCGCAATAGCAATATCATAGTTACCGTGTGGGAAGTTAGTTACTGTGGCGATTTTGATGTCTTCACAGTCAAGCTCATTTAGCGTTTTACGCGCAATAGGAATAAAACGTGGGTAAATACAGATAGCGGCAGTATTGCCAGCAGGTGATTTAGCTTTGTGGCACAAGTCGATCACTTTTTGATCGGTGTCATCGTCATTTAATGTGGTTAAATCCATTAAAGAAATGCCAAGTTGCGCCGCTTTTTTTAAATCAGTCATAATTGCTCTCCAAACGAAAAATCAAAGTAGATAAATTTTTATTCAGGCAACACTAGGTAGCAGGCATATGATTATTATTATGGCCGGGCCTTCAGTATTGCCAGTAAATCTAGGTGATATTTACTAACCTAAGTATTCAATCTGATAACGAGTACCACGACTTGAATCCTTGAAGACCGGAAAAGATAAAACAAAGATAGTTGTTTCAACCATTCCGCGAAAAATCCGTTTTAGCGCGCGAAAATAAAACTTTGTAGAGTACAAACCTTTATATAAAACTACGGTACTTGGACAATAATTTTAGATAACGATTTCTATAGTTGGGATGTTTTTTTGTTTTTGTTATGTTTTAAATTTGGAGCCGCAAATTGCGGCTCCAATAACCACAACGTTAACAAGTATTAGAACTTGTAAGTTGCAGAAAGATAGTGTGACCAACCTGTAGATTCTAGTGCTAAAGCACCTGCACCATCTTCTAACAAGTAAACATCTTTGAAACCTTTTAAGCCATAACCAAGTGCATAACGGTCAGAGTGCCAGTATAGACCGAAGAAGATGTTACCACCGCTTGAAGTGGTTGGTACGAATGCTGTTTCGTCTTCGTCAGCACCAAACTGATAATCGATATAACCTTGGAATGATAAGAAGCTCTTGTTGTCGAAGAAGTGGAAAGGCTTGAACCAGTTAGCAGAGAACTGATAACCATTCCATTCTTTATTATTCATGTCGTATAAACCATAAAGGTTCATACCAGTTTTGCCTAACCAAGGTACGTTTACGTCTGCACCAACACCCCAGAATGTAGAGTTAACGCCTTCGCCGTTAAGACCATCCCAGTTGAAAAGTGTAGAGAAATAAACTTCTTGAACTGGGCCAAAAGATAAATCTTTACCAGTAATAGCATCGATTGAGAAACGTGGAGCAAACTTCATGAATAGTTTACTGGTTCCTGAACCTGGGTTTTTGTCACCATTATCAGTTGTTTCGTTAGCTAAATTGAATATATCTACATAGCCATATAAATCAACAACACCAGAACGACCACCAAACTCCATTTCTAAATAGTTGTGTTGGTCACCAGATGCTGGATTTTCTGGCTTTTCACCGATAGAGTACATAGCATTAAACTGTAACCACTTGTAATCACTAGCGTGAAGGTCTGTACGGTCTGCAGCAAAAGCATTACCAGAAATAGCAGCAACTGTTGCACCCGCTAAAGCTAACATTTTTACATTTTTCATCATCAACCCCATGTATATTATTAAACTATCTTCTTGGATAGCACTTCTTTTTAATTCACTCGTATTTTACCGTTAATGCTAAAAATCACAACAATTAATCGATAAAAAACGAATACAAAATTCTATTCTGTGAACAATATCGCGACACAATGTCTACATATTGATAACAACACTTATTGAGACTAGCTAGCGGTTTTAAAGCATCCTCTTTCGCAGTCATCAATCAGTTGTCGTGTTACATCGGAAATGGTGGATTAACACAAAAATCAATAACAACGTTCTTATTACACTGGGTCTCTATCGTTATAAGTGTAAAGACCCAGTGTGATAGGAGAAACCTCCTATCAAGACTCTTAACTTAGATAGCTAAGAATAAACCGGCTAATGTCGCGCTCATTAAGTTAGCTAATGAAAACAGCACGGATACCTAATTTTGCAAGGTCATGGCGACGTGAAGGAGCCATAGCACCTAAACCACCAAGTAAGATTGCAATAGAAGATAAGTTAGCGAATCCACACAGTGCAAATGAGATAATCGCTTTAGTACGATCAGTCATGACAGCTTGTGTTGCTTCAACTAGGATACCGCCATCTGCAACATCTTTTAGGTATGGAGCAAAGTTTAGGTAAGCAACAAATTCGTTTACAACAATCTTTTGACCGATGAAAGAACCCGCAACTAATGCTTCGTTCCAAGGTACACCGATTAAGAATGCTAAAGGCATGAAAATATAACCAAGGATAAGTTCTAGAGTAATACCCTCTAAACCAAACCAACCTGTTACGCCACCGATGATGCCGTTGATCATGGCAATTAAGCCAACGAATGCAATCAACATTGCACCAACGTTAATCGCTAGGCTCATACCAGATGAAGCACCACCTGCTGCAGCGTCTAATACGTTAGCTGGCTTATCAGGATCTTCAGGTAAATCGTCCATTTCGTTGATCGCAGTTTCAGTTTCAGGGTGCATCAGTTTAGCCATTAATAGACCACCTGGTGCTGCCATGAATGACGCTGCAACTAAGTATTGAATTGGAACACCCATTTGCGCGTAACCCGCTAGAACTGAACCAGCAATAGATGCTAAACCACCAACCATGATGGCGAATAATTCAGACTGAGTCATTGTGGCAATGAACGGACGAACAACTAAAGGCGCTTCAGTTTGACCAACGAAAATGTTGGCTGTAGCAGACATAGACTCTGTACGGCTTGTGCCTAATGCTTTTTGTAAACCACCACCAATAATACGGATGATCCACTGCATGATGCCTAAGTAGTAAAGCACTGCAATTAAAGAAGAGAAGAATACAATGACGGGTAATACGTTAATGGCAAAAATAAAACCAACTTTAAAGTTAGCTAAATCACCAAATAAGAAGCTAATACCACTTTGTGCATAACTAATTACACTTGATACAGCGTCAGAAACACCTTTCAGAATATCTTTACCGATTGGAACATATAATACGAAGCCGGCGAAGAATGCTTGAATTGCTAAAGCACCACCAACGGTACGTACATTAATTGCTTTTTTATTATTTGATAGTAAGAAACCTATCGCAAGTAGGGTGACCACCCCTACTAAACTCATTAAAATATCCATTAATCATCACCCTTTTGTTAACAGTTTTTTTGAATGTTGTTAACTCACCTAATTTCCGTTGATGATTATAACTGAGCATGAAACGAAAAGCGTCGTTTTGATCAACTTTTTAGAGTTTAATTTCAATCTCTTAGGCAACAAAACTCAAATTTACACAATTCGTTTTAAAAAAAACAATTAAAGCTCAAACAGTTGCAAAGCATTTTTATTCAACTGTTCTAATATACAAACAGTTTCATTTTTCTTTAAAAATGAGATTTCGGACACAATTCTGGTTAATGTTAAAGGCGTATTACGTTGATTAACATCATCGAAAGGACTCATGCTTGGTGAATCTGTTTCTAACAAAAAATGATTTAACGGCAACTCAGCAACGGCCTGCCGAAGCTTTTTGGCACTAGGGTTGAGCAATAATCCACCAATCCCTAATTTAAAGCCGAGATCGATATATTGCTGAGCCACAATACTGTTTCCGTAAAAGCCATGGATTACACCTCCTCGGCTTAACTTGGCTGCACGTAGCAATCCTAATAATTCTTGATGCGCTTTTACCGCGTGTAAAATCACTGGTAATTGATATTTTTGGGCAAGTTCTAATTGCTTCTCTAATATTAACAGTTGCTTATCAGACCAATTATGTAATTTATCTAAGCCACATTCACCCACGGCAACTAAATGCTTATTTTGTCTATATTGCGTTAACTTGGCATCTAGCTTACAAATGGCATCATCAATATCATCTGGTACATACCAAGGGTGGATCCCTAGAGAAAAATACCATTGATACTTTTCAGCAATTTCTAGTTGTTTATCCCAAGCGTCCACAGCCACTCCAGGAATAATCACAGAAGTAATTCCTTGGGCAGTCATCGCTGCAACCAATTGCACTCTATCAACATCAAACTCAGGCATATCAAGATGAGCATGGGTATCGATCATTAATCACCTACTTAACCCAAAAGGTATCAACATATTGTCAAACACAGTCACTTTAATATCAATATCGACACAAACGCGCCTTTTTAAATACAGAAATACGTCATCAATACTGTGATGCTCCCCTTAAAATGCATAAAAAAAGGCGGCCAAAGCCACCTTTTTAACACTAAAGTAACATGTTGAGTAACAAATTAATGTTCGCGGGTCTTAGCAAACTCAATGTCAGGATAACGTTCCATAGACAGGTTTAAATTAACCATTGTTGGCGCAATATAAGTTAAGTTATCGCCACCGTCGAGTGCAAGGTTAGCACTGCATTTTCGACGAAACTCTTCAAGCTTTCGTTCATCTTTGCAATAAACCCAACGAGCAGTACTCACACTAATACCCTCGTAAATAGCTTCAACGTTATATTCGCTTTTTAAGCGTCCAACAACCACTTCAAACTGCAGAACACCAACAGCACCAACAATTAAATCATTCGAGTCTATCGGCCTAAACACCTGAACCGCCCCCTCTTCAGATAATTGCACCAAGCCTTTGAGTAACTGTTTTTGTTTTAAGGGATCTTTTAAACGAATACGGCGAAACATTTCTGGCGCAAAGTTAGGTACTCCAGTGAAACGTATCTTTTCACCTTGAGTGAAAGTATCGCCAATGCGCATGGTACCGTGGTTATGCAAACCAATGATATCACCAGGGTATGCTGCTTCGGCACGATTACGATCACCCGCCATAAAGGTCAATGCATCACTCACATTAACATCTTTACCAATTCGCACATGGTGCATTTTCATGCCTTGCTCATATCGACCTGAGCAAATACGCATAAAGGCTACACGGTCACGATGCTTAGGATCCATGTTGGCTTGAATTTTAAAAATAAACCCAGAGAACTTTTCTTCATTGGGTTGTACTTCACGGGCATCCGTTTCACGTGGCAATGGCTTAGGTGCCCACTCAACGATACCATCTAGAATATGGTCAACACCAAAATTACCTAATGCTGTACCAAAATAGACAGGCGTGAGTTCACCCTTTAAAAATGCTTCTTGGTCAAACTCATGCGACGCTCCAGCAACCAGTTCCATTTCATCGCGGATCTCTGTGGCATAAGCGCCCAGTTCTTTATCGAGTTCAGGGTTATGTAACCCTTTAATAATGCGTTTCTCTTGGATGGTATGGCCCATACCGCTTTGATATAAGATCACTTCATCACGCAGAATATGATAAACACCTTTAAATTCTTTGCCTGAGCCAATAGGCCAGGTAATCGGTGCACAAGCCATTTTTAAAATGTCTTCAACTTCATCCATTAACTCAATGGGATCACGAATGTCACGGTCACATTTATTCATGAAGGTCACAATCGGAGTATCGCGTAATCGCGTCACTTCCATCAGTTTAATGGTTCGATCTTCAACACCTTTAGCGGAATCAATAACCATTAAACAAGAGTCTACAGCGGTCAGAGTGCGGTAAGTATCTTCCGAAAAATCTTCGTGACCAGGCGTATCAAGTAAGTTGACGAGTGCGCCACCGTAAGGAAATTGCATAACTGAAGTCGTGATAGAAATACCACGATCTTTTTCCATTTCCATCCAGTCCGACTTAGCATGTTGCCCAGACTTTTTACCTTTAACCGTACCGGCTTTTTGTAAAGCTTGTCCGAATAAAAGTACCTTTTCGGTAATGGTGGTTTTACCCGCATCGGGGTGCGAAATGATGGCGAAGGTACGACGCTTGTCGACCTCAACGTTGTTGCCTGACATGTTAACCTTGCACTAGCCGCTAAAAAAGGCGCAAATTATAGCGCCTATCAACAGAATTGGCTAGGCAAAGTGCGGTTTAACCTTCGCCAGATAATGCAACTGACTTTTGGATCATGTTTTTCATTTTTGCCAATTCGATTCTGGCGTAACGATGCTCAACAAAATCGTAAATATTTGTCGCTAATGTTAATCGATAAAAATTTGCAGCTTGTTGGTATTGGCCTTGTGCAGCAGCGTGTTTTGCTAAATAGAAATAAGCTTCACATAAACGCTCAGCATATTCCTTCGGTTGTGACAAGCCCACTTTGGCAGCCGCAAAAACTTGCTCTTGATTAATTTTACCTAAATAAAAATCAACCAAAACACTCGCCCAATCTTGAGTGTTTAGCTGTTGACGCTGTAACGCCAAATCAGCTAAAGCCTGTGACTTATCAACTGCTGATGACATTAAATAAAGCCACAACACCCGATAACCATCAGTCGGGTCTCGTTCAAAAAAGGCTTGCATATCTTCTATCGCTAACTGGTAGCGCTCACCATAGTACAGAGCGATACCACGATTTAGATAGGCATAATCGTAACCTGGAGATAACTCTAATACACCATCAAAGGCCTCATAGGCACTTTCAAACTCGCCTTCTTGGGTGTAATAAATACCTAAAAAATTATACGCATCAGCTAAATCAGGTTGAAGCTTAATAGCTTGATGGAAATCAATTCGACCTAATAAACGTAAACCGACGCTGTCGTAGATAACCCCGCGGTCGTAATGAAAACGTGCACGCTGTTCATCCGTGAGCTCCATGGTCGCTAATACTTCATTTAGCTTAGCGAGAGTCACTTCCATTTTATAATCAGGCATGACAGGCGCGACAATCATTTGCCCTGCAACATCATCACTAGAGCCTTGCGTTGCAGCACAGCCTGACAACAACATGCTTGCACCGACAGCAACGGCAATGACTGTGGTGCGTAGTTTACATTCCATTCATATTACCTTATCAGGTTTTATTTATATTCAATATCATAGCAATCTGCTTATCTAAGAGCTATGGACTCATACAGATTATTTTTAATAAACATAAAAAAAGGAGATCGTATGATCTCCTTTTTAAGTCACTTAACACGTAAAATTAAATTACTCAGCAGTTTCCTTAGTCTGAGCTTCTTTAATTGACAATCTTACGCGACCTTGGCGATCCACTTCCATTACCTTAACAGCAACTTCTTGGTTCATTTGAAGGTGATCTGACACATTAGCTACACGCTCATCGCTAATTTGCGAGATGTGTACTAAACCGTCTTTACCGGGAAGGATGTTAACAAACGCACCGAAATCGACGATACGGATAACTTTACCATTGTAAATACGGCCCACTTCAACTTCAGCAGTGATTTCTTCAATACGACGAATCGCTTCTTTAGTTGCTTCACCGTTAGACGATGCAATTTTGACTGTACCGTCGTCATCAAGTTCAATCGTAGTGCCAGTTTCTTCAGTAAGTGCACGAATAACCGCACCACCTTTACCGATAACATCACGAATTTTTTCAGGATTAATCTTGATAGTCGTAATACGCGGCGCGTGATCAGAAATATCATCACGGTGCGAACCAATCGCTTGGTCCATTACATTTAAGATATGAACGCGAGCGCCATAAGCTTGTTGTAATGCAATATCCATGATTTCTTTCGTGATACCTTCAATCTTAATATCCATCTGCAATGCAGTAATACCATCACGAGTACCGGCTACTTTAAAGTCCATATCACCTAAATGATCTTCATCACCTAAGATATCAGAAAGTACAACAAAATCGTCGCCTTCTTTCACTAGACCCATTGCAATACCAGCAACAGAAGACTTAATTGGAACACCGGCATCCATTAATGCTAAAGATGTACCACAAACAGAAGCCATAGAGCTTGAACCGTTTGATTCAGTAATTTCTGATACGACGCGAACACTGTATGGAAATTCTTCAGCTGAAGGCATAACAGCATTCATACCACGCCATGCTAACTTACCATGACCGATTTCGCGGCGCTTAGGTGAACCAACCATACCTGTTTCACCAACAGAATACGGAGGGAAGTTATAGTGAAGCATGAAGCGGTTAGTGCGCTCACCCATAATGCTGTCAATTTTCTGTGCATCACGTTCTGTACCTAAAGTACAAGTCACTAATGCCTGAGTTTCACCGCGGGTAAATAATGCGCTACCGTGTGTGCGAGGTAACACACCAGCAAGTACGTTAAGAGCACGGATCATGTCTGGTTCACGACCGTCAATACGTGGCTTACCACTGATAATACGACCACGAACCACTTTCTTCTCTAAGCTACCTAATAAGTTGTCGACTTCACGTAAATCAACATCTGCATTCTCAGCAACAAGAGCCGCTTTTGCCGCAGCTTTAACAACACCGACTTGAACATAACGGTCTTGTTTAACTTCAATTTGATAAGCGTCAGTTAATCCTGCTTCAGCAAGATCTTTAATTTTAGCCACTAAGTCTTGGTCTTGAACTGGTGCAGTCCAGTCCCATGTAGGCTTACCCGCTTCAGCTTTAAATTCGCTAATGGCGTTAACAACAACTTGTTGTTGGTCGTGACCATAAGTCACAGCGCCTAACATGATTTCTTCAGCAAGCGATTTCGCTTCAGATTCAACCATTAATACTGCAGCTTGAGTACCTGCAACAACAAGGTTTAAGTCGCTTGTAGCAAGTTGTTCTACACTTGGATTAAGCACGTATTCGTTATTAATATAACCCACACGAGCAGCACCGAGAGGACCATTGAAAGGAATACCTGAAATAGCTAACGCAGCTGAGGTACCAATCATTGAAATAATATCTGGCTCAATTTGTGGATCAACAGAAACCACAGTGATGATAACTTGAACTTCGTTTTTAAAACCGTTAGGGAATAAAGGACGAATTGGACGGTCGATAAGACGGGCAATCAAAGTTTCATCTTCTGATGGACGACCTTCACGTTTGAAAAAACCACCAGGAATTTTACCTGCTGCATATGTTTTTTCTTGATAGTTAACTGTTAATGGGAAAAAGTCGCGACTTAAATCGGCTTCTTTTTTACCCACTACGGTAACTAGTACTGTGGTATCGCCCATGCTGGCTAAAACTGCAGCATTTGCCTGACGTGCAATGACACCTGTTTCTAAGGTGACGGTATGTTGACCATACTCAAAACTCTTTACAATTGGATTCACTTGACCCATTCCTTAATTTAATGACCTTTAATTACGCGCACAAGTATACTTCAATTACTTTGAATAGTTAAATAGACGCGATATACAGAATGAAAAATATTTAAAATAATCATTTTCCTACAGCAGAACATGACAATAATCATCGATTTGTTATTGAGAGTTCGGCTTTTGTTGCAAATAAGTTATCCCAGCGCGGGTTTTACCGACATTGTTAATGACAATCGTGTTGAATTTGACTAAAGTTAGCACAGTGATAAGCATCTATGATTTAAGGCAAAAGGATATAACTAACCCTAAAATAGGCTGCAAAAAACACAAATAACATTAGCGTTTATCGTAAACCAAGTAGAATATAATTAACGTAAAATTAGTCACTTATGCGACATGGAATACTAAATGACCCCCAGTTTTAAGTCTTTAACATGGAAACAGACTAACTTAGTGGTATTTACTGCTTTGTTTTTTGCGGTTGCTATTTTTATTGTCGAAATCGCTATTCAAGTTATCTCAACCAAAAATCAATTAGCTGAGGCACAGCAAGAGTTACTCAATTCGGTTGAGCAAACCACCACTAATGCAGTTTGGTCACTCGATGACAAGCTCGCTAGCCAAACGCTACAAGGGATCATAAAAGTCGATAATGTCGGTTCTGCAGTCATTGAACTGGATGATGGTTCACGATTTGTGTCAACAGCGAATCAAACCAGCAAATCATTTGGAGCCTATGAGAGTTTAAGTCAACGATTATTTGGTGACTTAAAAGAAACCTCGCGTCCTTTGTACCGTCCTTTTTATTTTGAAAGTAATCAACAACAACAGCTTATCGGCACCTTAACTATTTTTTACGATACCCAAAAACTGACCAACAAACTATTTGGTCAACTTAAACTTGGGTTAATTGCCACCTTAGCCAGAGCATTATTGCTCACATTAGTATTGAGTGTGGTGTTTCATCGATTTTTAACCCAACCAATAGCCCAAATCAGTGAGGCTATTGATAAAATTGATCCAGACTCACCCGATGAAAATCTATTACCCATGTCGCCAGCCCATAAAGACGATGAATTAGGCTTGGTGACCAGTAAATTCAATCAAATATTATTGCAATTTAGCCAAACTCAAAACAAATTGCGCAAAATGGCGACTCGTGATCCACTTACCGGTTTGCCAAATCGCACCTTATTATTAGAAACCTTAAACGTCACCATTCAGCGCTCTCGAGTACATAAACGTAATTTTAGCCTATTATTTATCGATTTAGACCGTTTTAAAAATGTCAACGACTCGTTAGGACATGCCCTTGGCGATCAGTTTTTGGCCCGTATAGCACGCATATTAGAGCGCGTGGTCGGCGATAAAGGCAGTGTGGCTCGTTTAGGCGGTGATGAGTTTGTGATTTTGGCCGATGAAATCCAAACCCCAGCTCAAGCCGCTGACTTCGTTGACAAATTACTGATTCAATTGAATGCGCCAGTGCAACTAAATGAACACGCTATCCACCCCGCTGCGTCGATTGGCATATCAATATATCCAGAAGATGGCGATACTGCAGAAGATTTAATCCGCCACGCAGACATTGCCATGTACAGCGCAAAGGCTGCGGGGTCAAACCAGTGGTCTTTCTTTAAGCAACAAATGACCGAACGTGCAGCGGTAAGACTTCGCACAGAAGCCTCATTACACGATGCCTTAAAAAACAATGAGTTTTTACTGTATTTCCAACCTAAGTTTGACTTAAATACTCATAAAGTGGTTGGGTGTGAAGCGCTAATACGCTGGCAAAAAGATGGCCGAGTGATTAGTCCAATGTCATTTATTCCAGTAGCCGAAGAAACGGGCATTATCATACCAATCGGACGCTGGGTCATTGAGCAAAGTTGTAAGGTTATCCGTGAATGGCAGCGGAAATATAATTATGCCATTCCTATTGCTGTTAATGTCGCATCACAACAGTTTGCCGATGCTAGTTTAGTTCCTGATATTAAGCAATTGGCCATTCGCTACCAAATTAGCCCTGAATTACTCGAAGTTGAAATTACTGAAACATCATTAATGAATGATGTCGAGCAGGCAATTATTAAGCTTGAACAACTTAAAACTGCCGGATTTGGTATCGCTGTTGACGATTTTGGCACGGGTTACTCTTCGCTGTCTTATTTGCGCCATCTGCCTATTACTACCATGAAAATCGACAGAGCCTTTGTGAGCGACTTACCAAAAGACAGTGCGATTGCATCAACCATTTTGATGCTTGGGCAACAATTAGATTTATCTATTGTGGCTGAGGGTATTGAAAACGAAGAACAACTACAGTGGCTTAAAGACAACAACTGTGTGATCGGCCAAGGGTTCTTTTTTAGTGAGCCATTACCGTTAGCAGAGTTTGAGCAACAGTTTATTTCAAGCAATACCGCCAAGATTCTGCACGTTTAGACAAAACAAATAATACCATTTCCATTAATGATGTCACCAATCTGAGCCACTCAGACTGTTCAGTTTAAGGTGCATTGTTAAAACAATGGTTATTCCCTTTTAAGACACAATGCAACAAAGAAATGGACAGTCTGAGGACCTCCTGCAAGGCGGGTTTCTGTGTATTCTATACTGCCTAATAGCATTTTGAGGTACGACTGCATGGATGCAGGAGCTAGAACAACGCAGGAGCAGTTGTCGAGAACAGCTATGCCTACTATCCTATTACTTGCCTTGAAGGCTCAGGACTCCCGCTGAATGACCAGATAATGGTTGGAGTGAGTGGGTATTAGGCACATTAAATTTAAGACAATAAAAAAGGAGGCCAATGCCTCCTTTTTTACGGTTTGTTGCCCAGTGATACTAAGCAACACATCGAATTAACGACGTAAACCTAACTTCTTGATTAGATCAGCATAACGATCTGCATCAGTACGCTTTAGGTAAGCAGTAAGCTTACGACGAGCGCTAACCATGCGTAATAGACCACGACGTGAGTGGTGATCATGGATGTGCTCTTTAAAGTGACCTTGAAGGTGGTTAATTTGAGCAGTTAACAAAGCTACTTGAACTTCAGTTGAACCTGAATCGTTTTCGCCGCGACCAAACTCAGCTAAAATTTTTGCTTTTGCTTCAGCACTTAGTGACATGTGTATCTCCAAAAAAGTAAATGTATCTCTAGCCGATCACTAACTCAGCCAGAGCGAGCGCGGTATAATAACGAGATTAACCTGCAACCGCAATAAAAAAACGCAAAAAAACGAACTATTTGTGTCGTTAAGATTGCTGTGCACTTTCATGCATAACAATAAGACGCTTAGGCGCTAATAAACCATCGTCATTCATCATACCAATGCCAACAAACTTACGTTCATCACCAATTGTAATCCGCACTAAGCAATCAGGCTTTAACCCCGACGCTTGAATAGCTTGACCTTGCATAACGTAGTACAGCATGGCATCAGGCAGGTTAATTTCTGGGAAATTAGCCACTGCGGTATCCATAGGCAATAATAAAGGATCAAGTAAGGTTTTAGGGGCAACCTCTTGCTCTTGAGCCTGGACCAACAATGCTTCTAGCTCTGCCAAGCTGACCATTTTTTCATATGGATAGTCTGCAACTTGAGTACGGCGCAACATAATCACATGAGCACCACATCCAAGCATTTCACCTAAATCATCGATAATAGTGCGGATATAAGTGCCTTTAGAGCAGTGTATGTCTAAGGTTAACTCATCACCTTCAAGCTTGATGAAATTAAGTTCAAATACCGTTATCGGACGCGATTCACGCGGTACTTCAATGCCTTCACGCGCATATTTATACAAAGGCTGACCTTGGTATTTTAGTGCGGAATACATTGACGGAATTTGTTGGGTCGTTCCACGAAAGAACTCAAGTTTTTCATCTAGAAAAGCCTGAGTAAATTCAACTGGACGCGTTTGGACGACTTCACCGTCGGAATCACTGGTGTCAGTACGCTCACCCAATTTTGCTGTAACAAGGTAACGTTTATCAGCATCCAAGAGATGTTGAGAAAACTTAGTCGCCTCGCCTAAGCAAATTGGTAACATTCCGGTCGCTAATGGATCTAACGCGCCAGTATGACCGGCTTTATTCGCGTTAAAAATGCGCTTAACACGTTGCAAAGCAAAGTTAGAACTCATGCCAGTGTCTTTATCGAGTAACACGATTCCGTCGATGAAGCGACCTTTAGGGCGACGAGCCATTAATCTTGCTCCTTGTCACCGTCAACAGCTTCGCTGCTTTCTGGTGCCTGTGGATCAAATTGTTGTTGCTTAGCTTTATCTTTATTAATGACCTGCGTGACTAGGTTAGACATTCGCATGCCCTCTACTAAAGAGCTGTCATAAACAAAGCGCAGTTCAGGCATAACACGTAATTTCATACGTCCCGCCACTAACGTGCGAATATAAGGTGCAGCTGCGCTTAGCGCATCAACTTTTTGCTGAACAAGTTCGTTATCTTCTTCAAAGAAGGTTACAAAAACTTTTGCATAGCTTAAGTCACGTGAAACGTCTACGTCGTTTACGGTAACAAAGCCTATACGTGGATCTTTCATATCGCGCTGTAACACCATTGCAAGTTCTTGCTGGAGTTGTTGAGCGATACGGCGGGTACGACTAAATTCTTTTGCCATGATGATATGCCATAACGTTGGGTATACAATCAAAAAGGGCGGCTAATGCCGCCCTGTTTTGGTTCTTATAAGGTGCGAGCTATCTCGACGGTTTCAAAGACCTCAATCTGGTCTCCTACACGTACGTCATTATAGTTCTTCACGCCGATACCACATTCCATACCGTTGCGTACTTCTGTTGCATCGTCTTTGAAGCGACGTAATGATTCAAGTTCACCTTCGAAGATAACCACGTTTTCACGTAGTACACGGATTGGCGCGCTGCGCTTAACCAGGCCTTCGGTAACCATACAACCAGCAATAGCACCCAGTTTAGGCGACTTAAACACGTCACGAACTTCAGCAAGACCAATAATCTCTTGTTTGAACTCAGGTGCTAACATACCGGTCATTGCAGCTCGTACTTCATCAATTAGATTATAGATGATGCTGTAATAACGTAGGTCAACACTTTCTGTTTCGATAGTCTTACGCGCTTGAGCATCTGCACGAACGTTAAAACCAACAAGAATAGCATTTGATGCCGCTGCAAGTGTTGCGTCAGTTTCAGTTAATGCACCGACACCACGAGCAATGATGTTCACTTTAACTTCGTCAGTAGACAGTTTAGTTAATGAATCACAAATTGCTTCTAGTGAGCCTTGTACATCCGCTTTAAGTACGATGTTCAGCTCTTGTACTTCGCCTTCTTCCATGTTGGCAAACATGTTTTCTAGTTTCGACTTCTGCTGACGAGCTAACTTAACGTCACGGAACTTACCTTGACGATATAGTGCGACTTCGCGCGCTTTACGCTCATCACGTACAACGGTCGCTTCATCACCCGCTGACGGCACACCTGAAAGGCCTAAAATCTCTACAGGAATAGATGGACCCGCTTCAGTAATTGCTTTACCGTTTTCGTCTTTCATCGCACGGATTTTGCCGTACTCTAAACCACATAAAACGATATCACCTTGGCGTAACGTTCCTTCTTGAACAAGGATAGTTGCCACAGGGCCACGGCCTTTATCAAGTTGTGACTCAATCACCACACCAGCAGCCATTGTATCGCGTACGGCTTTAAGTTCTAACACTTCAGCTTGTAGTAAGATGCCTTCTAACAACTCATCAACACCGTCACCTGTTTTAGCTGACAAGTGGACAAACATGTTGTCTCCACCCCAATCTTCAGACATCACGCCATGCTGAGAAAGTTCGCTCTTAACACGCTCTGGATCAGCTTCTGGCTTATCCATTTTGTTAACCGCAACAATTAATGGCACATTACCAGCTTTAGCATGTTGAATCGCTTCGATGGTTTGCGGCATTACGCCGTCATCAGCAGCAACAACCAAAATAACAATATCCGTTGCCTTAGCACCACGAGCACGCATCGAGGTAAACGCAGCGTGACCAGGGGTATCAAGGAAAGTAATCATGCCATTGTCTGTTTCAACATGGTATGCACCAATGTGCTGAGTAATACCACCGGCTTCGCCATCGGCAACTTTAGCGCGACGAATGTAGTCAAGTAGTGACGTTTTACCATGGTCAACGTGCCCCATAATAGTCACAACTGGCGCACGTGATTCTAGAATTACGTTATCATCACGGTCTTGTAGTACTTGATGCTCTAATTCGTTTTCACGAATTAATACCACTTTGTGACCCATTTCTTCTGCAACCATTTGAGCAGTTTCTTGGTCAAGTACTTGGTTGATCGTTACCATTGAACCCATTTTCATCATTTGTTTGATGATCTCAGTGGCTTTAATTGCCATTAAGTGAGCAAGTTCAGATACGGTTACGGTTTCACCGATACGTACATCGCGAGTGACTGCTGCTGCTGGCTTGTTAAAACCATGAGCCATCGATTGCGGTGCGGTACTGCGATTACGCATGTGTTTTTCACGGCCATCACGTGCATCTTTACCACCACGTTTTTTATTGGTGTTTTTGTTGCGTGCACGACGACCACGTTTTTCATCATCAGCATCAGAACTGTCTTCTGCTGCACGAGCAACTTTAGACGTTGTGATGTGGTGATCGCTGTTCTTTTCAGCATCTAAACGTTGACGTTCTTCTTCAGCCCAACGCTTCGAGTTTTCTTCAGCTAATTTGCGTGCTTTTTCTGCCGCTTTAGCTGCTTCTTCTTTCTGCTTTTCGGTTAATACCGCTTCTTGAGTTGCTTTTAAGCGCTCAGCTTCTGCTTTTGCTGCTGCCGTTTCTGGATCAGCGGCTTTAGGCGCTTTTTTAGGCTCTGCTTTCGGTTTTTCTGATTTCACTTTGGCTTCTGCTTCTGCTTTTTTCTTCGCTTCGGCGTCAGCTTTGGCTTTAGCTTCTGCTGCTGCTTTTGCTTCAGCCTCAGCTTTTGCCTTAGCTTCGGCTTCTGCTTTTGCTTTGGCTTGAGCTTCTAACTCAGCTTGTTTTGCTAATTCAGCATCATCACGCTTAACAAAAGTACGTTTTTTACGCACTTCAACTTTCACGTCTTTAGACTGACCGCCTGTACTTGCAACACTTAATGTTGACACAGTTTTACGCTGAAGCGTCATTTTAGTCGGTGCAGAATCTGCACCGTGCTGTTTTTTCAGATAATCTAAAAGCTGTTGCTTTTCTTGCTCTGAAACGGTGTCTTTCTGTTGCTTTTTAATACCAGCATCTGAAAACTGCTCGATTAGTCGATCAACCGATTTTCCCACTTCTGCTGCTAATTTTTCTACACTTGTATCTGCCATCAATTAAATCCCCCTGTTGATCGACTTATGCTTCTTCGCCAAACCAACAGATGTTGCGGGCAGCCATAATAAGCTCACCTGCTTTTTCTTCTGTTAATTCTTCAATATCAATTAAATCGTCAATACCTTGCTCGGCCAAGTCTTCTAAAGTCACTACACCTTTGCTCGCAAGAACATAAGCTAAATGTCTTTCTAATCCTTCCAATGCTAATAAATCATCACTTGGCTCTGCACCATCTAACGCTTCTTCAGTGGCTAATGCTCTTGTTGAGATAGCCGCTTTTGCACGTTCACGTAATGCCGCGACGATTCCTTCGTCAAAGCCTTCTATTGCGAGTAGTTCAGATTCTGGCACATAAGCAATTTCTTCAAGTGAAGTAAATCCTTCATCAGCTAATACGCTTGCAAAATCTGTATCTACATCTAGCGAAGCAACAAACAAATCAATCACCTTAGCGCTTTCGGCTTGGTGTTTCTTGTTCATGTCTTCTACTGTCATTACGTTAAGTTCCCAACCTGTTAGTTGAGTGGCTAAACGTACGTTTTGGCCGTTACGACCAATTGCTTGAGCTAAACTGTCTGCTTCAACTGCAATGTCCATAGAGTGGTTGTCTTCGTCCACAATAATAGACGCAACGTCGGCTGGCGCCATGGCATTGATCACATATTGAGCAGGATTATCATCCCACATCACGATATCAACACGTTCGCCACCTAATTCGTTTGACACAGCTTGAACACGTGCACCGCGCATACCAACACAAGCGCCAATGGGGTCGATGCGACGGTCATTTGATTTTACAGCAATCTTCGCGCGAGCGCCTGGATCACGAGCAGCACCCATCACTTCAATCATTTCGTCGTAAATTTCAGGCACTTCTACACGGAAAAGCTCGATTAACATATCAGGCTTACTGCGTGTTAAAAATAACTGAGCACCACGCGCTTCTGGACGAACGGCATACAATAATGCACGTACACGGTCACCTGGGCGGAATGATTCACGACTGATTAAGTCTTCTTTAAATAATACGCCATCGGCATTATTACCTAAATCGACAACCACGCTCTCACGGGTGCTTTTCTTTACAACACCAGTAACGATTTCGCCTTCACGTTCAATAAATTGTTCAACGATTTGTGCACGCTCAGCTTCTCGTACTTTTTGCACAATGACTTGCTTAGCTGTTTGTGTTGTAATGCGGTCGAAAGCGACAGAGTCGATTTGATCTTCAATAAATTCGCCAGGTTGAATTTCTGGGTCTTCAAAACGTGCAGCTTCAAGGGTAATTTCGCTGTATGGGTTTTCTAATGCTTCACCCTGGTCATCAACAACCATCCAACGACGGAACGTATCGTAATGACCGGTTTTACGATCAATTGCAACACGAACTTCAATATCACCTTCGTATTTTTTCTTAGTAGCAGTAGCTAATGCGATTTCTAGCGCTTCAAAAATTTTCTCGCGCGGAACGCCTTTCTCATTGGAAACCGCTTCTGCGACTAGCAGGATCTCTTTATTCATTTGGTCTTGCCTCGTTCTTCACCTGAAACTATCAAAACTTAGCGATAATGTTGCCTTTACGGATATTATCCAAAGCAACAATCAAGTCTTTACCATCAACTTTGATGGTGAGCATTTGCCCATCAACACTAGTGATGACGCCTTTTAAATTACGACTACCCGCAACAGGCATAGTCAACTGTACTTTCGCATCTTCACCGATATAAGCGGCATACTGCGCTGCAGTAAATAGCGGTCTATCTACCCCTGGTGAAGAAACTTCTAATGTGTATTCTGTCGAAATGGGGTCTTCAACATCCATAACAGCACTGACTTGGCGACTGGCCTCAGCGCAATCTTCAATATTGATGCCATTCTCGTGATCGATAAACACACGGAGTATTGAATGACGACCAGCTTGAACATATTCAATGCCCCAAAGCTGAAAGCCTGAAGCTTCAACTGGCACAGTTAATAATTCAACTAGTTTGGATTCTATTGTTGCCAAAAATGACCCCCAAAAAAACAAAAAAAGGGCTAAAAGCCCCAGAGCAACCCGCCATAAACACGGATATTTAAAAGTCCATATAACAAAAAACCCCGTAATCACGAGGTCATTTTATTATAGAACCTGTAAATTGCGATTTAATTTCAATGTGAAAATAAATCGCAAGGAGCTGGTTGCGGGGGCCGGACTTGAACCGACGACCTTCGGGTTATGAGCCCGACGAGCTACCAACTGCTCCACCCCGCGTCAACTGCATGCAAGTATATTGATTTACGTCATATCTTGCAATAACTAATCAAACACAATCCTTAGTTTGTTAGTTAAAATTTGGTGCCGAGAGCGGGACTTGAACCCGCACGTCCGTTAGGACACAGCCACCTCAAGGCTGCGCGTCTACCAATTCCACCACCTCGGCGACACCTGGTTTACTAGTCAGGAATTTTCGTTTCTGACTGTTCGGTTTGCACAGGCGCTTCATCAATGATTTGCTCTGCTGCTGAACCTAAATCGTTCCATTGATCGTTCTGCTGTGTATGGTTAGCACTTAAATTACCAATCACTAAGCTTAATGCGAAAAACGCAATCGCTAAAACAGCAGTCGAACGGGTCAGGAAGTTACCTGAACCACTTGAGCCAAATAAAGTGCCTGAAGCACCGGCTCCGAAAGATGCGCCCATATCGGCACCCTTTCCTTGTTGGATTAAAATTAAGCCGACTAGACCTAATGCAACCACCAAGTATACAACTATAAGAACTTCGTACATATTATTACGCGCTCATCGCTATGGTGCATAAACTTAAAAACTCTGTTGAGTTTAAACTTGCACCGCCAATCAGACCACCATCAACATCGGGTTGGGCAAAGATATCTGCCGCATTATTGGGGGTAACACTACCACCGTAAAGAATCCTAATGTTCTCTCCAATAAATGGAGACACTTCAGAGAGGCGACTGCGAATAAACGCATGAACTTCTTGTGCCTGCTCTGGTGTAGCGCTTTTACCGGTTCCTACAGCCCATAAAGGTTCGTAGGCGATAATCGCGTTATCAAAAGCCATGGTACCGTTTTTTTCAATTACAATATCTAGCTCTTCGGCAATCACCTCAAAGGTGCGTCTTGCTTCACGAGCAGGTCCTGATTCACCGACACACAGTATTGGTGTTAGACCATTTTTTTGTGCTGCAGCAAACTTCTCTGCCACAATATTACTCGTCTCTCCGTACATACGGCGACGTTCGGAATGGCCGATAATGACATATCGACATCCTGAATCTTTTAGCATTTGCCCGGAAATCTCACCGGTGTACGCACCAAAATCATGTTGACTAAGATTTTGCGCGCCCATTCTAACAAGCGCTCCATCTAAGGTTTGCTTATTGGCTTCAAGCAGCTGCCTAACACTTTCAAGATAAATTGAAGGCGGGCATAAAACCACTTCAGCTGAATCATTTTGGAGCTTAGTAGCAAATTTTTTAAATAACTCTTCAGCTAAAGCTGAATTGCCATTCATTTTCCAATTGCCAGCTACCATAGGACGTCTGAGTGCCATCACGGTCTCCTCTGAAAGCGGCGTGAATAATAGCGAACCACTTCTCAAGTTACAATAGGTAAAAGGGGAATATTTCAGTTTACCTGTCGAAGCGTCTACTTTTTGAGCGCGCAACTACATTACTGAATATTCAAATAATTAACATGCTGCTTTTACAGCCTCTGCAATGCGATTTGCATGCGCTAACACTTGTGAATGATCATCACCTTCAACCATTACACGGATTAACGGTTCAGTACCCGATTTACGCAGTAAAACTCGACCACGGGCACCTAATTGCATTTCGACATCAGCCTGTGCAGCTTTAACCGCATCGGTATCAAGTGGGTTTGTCGCTCCTTCAAAGCGAACATTGACCAATACTTGCGGTAACATTTTCATGGCATCAGTCAGTTGCTCAAGCGATGCTTGTTGTCTTCGCATTGCAGCAAGCACTAAAATACCAGCTACAATACCGTCACCGGTTGTACCATGATCGAGGTTGAGTATGTGACCAGAGTTTTCACCACCAATACGCCAATCATGCTGTTTAAGCATTTCCATGACGTATCGATCACCCACTTTTGAACGAACAAATGGAATATCAAGTGCTTGCAGTGCTAAGTCTAACCCTAAATTTGACATAAGGGTACCCACAACACCGCCTTTTAAAATACCACGTTTTTGCGCATCTACCGCTAAAATATACAGTATTTGATCGCCGTCTATCACTTCACCACGATTATTTACCATCATTATGCGATCGCCGTCACCATCAAGGGCAATACCTAAATCCGCTTTTTCAGCTAATACTGTTTCGCAAATTTTGGCCATTGAGGTGGCGCCAACTTTGTCATTAATATTCAGACCATCAGGTTTATCACCAATCGCGACAACTTGTGCACCTAGCTCTCTAAATACATTGGGCGCGATATGGTAGGTTGCGCCATGGGCACAATCGACCACAATTTTTAAACCTTCAAGAGTATGCTCTGCGGGAAAGTTACCTTTACAATATTCAATGTAACGCCCAGCAGCATCATCAATTCGGCGTGCTTTACCTAATAAGTGCGATTCAACACACACTAATGGTTTTTCAAGCTCGGCTTCAATTTCAAGCTCAATAGCATCATCGAGTTTACTGCCATCAGTTGAAAAGAACTTAATCCCATTATCATAATAAGGATTGTGTGAAGCGCTAATAACCACCCCTGCTTCAGCTCTAAAAGTTCGTGTCAAATATGCGACAGCGGGAGTTGGCATAGGTCCAAGTAATAATACATTTAAACCAGCAGCGGATAACCCCGCTTCCAAGGCCGATTCAAATAAATAACCCGAAATACGCGTATCCTTACCAATAATGACTTTTTGAGTGCCACTTCGTGATAATACTCTGCCAGCAGCCCAACCTAACTTTAACGCAAGTTCTGGGGTCATTTTGCCAGCCCCTACTTTACCGCGAATACCGTCGGTTCCAAAAAATTGTCTTTGTTTCACATGTCCCCACTTAAGTGATTCACTTTGTGATTAATATTATTATGTTTTATTCACGGTTTAACGAGTCAGAAAGTTAACGAATAGCACATTTCTGGTACTCATTTATAGCTGCTCCATGGTTGCAGACATAACTTTAAGCGCATCGACTGTTTCGGCAACATCATGAACACGAATAATCTGCGCGCCTTGTTGTGCCGCGATAAGCGCACCTGCAATACTGCCAGCAAGACGTTGGTCAGTATCGCGCCCCAGTAAATTACCAATCATACTTTTACGTGATAAACCGACAAGCACAGGTAAATGAAACTCATGTAATGTTGGTAGCATGGCTAATAGTCGATAATTATGCGCTAAAGTTTTACCAAAGCCAAAGCCTGGATCAAGGATTAACCGCTCACGCTCAATCCCAGCAGCTTCACAATAAGCAATTCTCAATTCAAAAAAAGCAGCCACCTCATCAACAACATCGGCATACTCTGGCGCATCTTGCATTGTTTGCGGTTCACCTTGCATGTGCATTAAGCAAATAGGCACATCAAGTGATGCCGCCATGGCTAATGCACCCGGCGCTTGCAATGCTCTTACATCGTTGATTAAGTTAGCACCAGCATTAACGGCAGCTTCCATCACTTCGGGTTTGCTGGTATCAATTGAAATCCACACATCATGAGTTTTAGCTGTGTATTCAATAATCGGCAGCACTCGGGCAAGTTCCTCTTCCACAGAAACTTCAGCTGCACCAGGGCGAGTCGACTCACCACCGACATCGATCACTAGCGCGCCTTGCTTAACCAAATTATCAACATGGCGACAAGTTTTTTCAAAGCCAGTATAAGCACCACCGTCAGAAAATGAATCAGGGGTAACATTGACGATCCCCATCACAACAGGTGCTGATAAATCGAGGGTTTTATTGGCATGAATTAATTGAAACACTGGGATATCCTAAATAAGATTAAAAACAAGAAAACCCCTTTCGGGGTTTTCTTTATTAGCGTGTATATTTATTTAGCAGGTGATTCATCTGCGTCATTAATATCAGCCTTTTGAGCCTCTTCAGGCTTTTCTTCTTCAACTTTCGGAGCGTTATTTCCGCCGCCTTGGCCATCTGAAGAATCATCTTTCTGCCAATCAGCTGGCATACGCACTTCACGGCGATTCATTAAATCATCGATTTGTAAAGAATCAATCGTTTCATATTTCATTAAAGCATCTTTCATCGCATGCAAAATATCCATATTTTCTGTCAACATGGTTTTAGCACGTTGATAGTTTTTATCGATAAACATTTTGATTTCAGAGTCAATTAATGTTGCAGTGTCACCCGACATTGCTTTTGACTTACCCATGCTGCGTCCTAAGAAAACCTCGTTTTCTTCTTCTGCATACAATAGTGGCCCTAACTTGTCAGAGAAGCCCCATTGGGTAACCATGTTTCGTGCAATAGATGTCGCGTATTTAATATCTTGCGACGCACCAGTAGACACTTTTTCACTGCCGTAAATAAGTTCTTCAGCTAAACGACCGCCATAAGCCACAGAAATTTGCGACTCAAGTTTACGACGGCTTTGGCTGATGGCATCGGCTTCTGGTAAGAAGAACGTCACGCCCAACGCACGGCCACGAGGAATAATCGTCACCTTATGCACAGGATCATGCTCGGGCACTAAGCACCCAACAATTGCGTGTCCAGCTTCATGGTATGCAGTCATTTCTTTTTCAGACTCAGACATCACCATCGAGCGACGTTCAGCACCCATCATAATCTTGTCTTTAGCACGCTCAAACTCTTCCATTCCTACAACGCGGCGATTACCACGTGCAGCAAATAGGGCAGCTTCGTTAACTAGGTTGGCTAAATCCGCACCTGAGAACCCTGGCGTACCACGTGCAATAACACTGGCTTTAACATCGTCAGAGAGTGGCACTTTACGCATGTGCACTTTTAAAATCTGTTCACGACCACGTACATCTGGCAAGCCAACAACCACTTGGCGGTCAAAACGACCAGGACGAAGTAGTGCAGCATCCAATACATCAGGGCGGTTGGTCGCAGCAATAACAATAATACCTTCATTACCTTCAAAGCCATCCATTTCAACCAACATCTGGTTTAATGTCTGCTCACGCTCATCATGACCACCACCAACACCGGCACCACGTTGACGGCCTACTGCATCGATTTCGTCAATAAAGATTATACAAGGCGCTGATTTTTTAGCTTGTTCAAACATGTCACGTACACGAGATGCACCAACACCGACAAACATTTCAACGAAATCAGAACCAGAAATAGTAAAGAATGGTACCTTTGACTCACCAGCAATCGCTTTAGCAAGCAAGGTTTTACCCGTACCTGGTGGTCCCACCATTAACACACCCGTAGGAATACGGCCACCAAGTTTTTGGAACTTAGTTGGATCACGTAAGTAATCAACCAGTTCTTTTACTTCTTCTTTTGCTTCATCACAACCAGCAACATCGGCAAAGGTGGTTTTGATTTGATCTTCGCTCATCAGTTTGGCTTTACTCTTACCAAACGACATTGCCCCCTTACCGCCACCGCCTTGCATTTGACGCATGAAGAAAATCCATACACCAATCAGCAGTAACATAGGGAACCATGAAATAAAAATTTGGGTTAAGAAGCTAGACTCTTCAGCTTCCTGGCCTTTCATGGTGATGCCTTTACGGTCAAGATCATTAATTAAATCTTGATCATACATTGGCATGATTGTAGTGAACTTCTCGCCGGTACGCTTGGTACCTTCAATCGTTCTTTGGTCGCTTTTAACTTCGACCGTGTTGATTTGACCATTTCGAACATTGTCCAAAAAGGCGGAATAATCCATCTTCTGCGAATTCGAAGAAGAGGGGGAATAACCCTGAAACACTGACATCAACACAACAGCGATGACAACCCAGAGTATTAAATTTTTTGCCATGTCACTCAAATTACTAGACCTCTTAACAGTCCTGCGATTATTAACGTTAGACTACTACAACTTGTAACCAGTCGCCACTAGATAGACTTCTCGAGAGCGCGCTCTAGAGGAGTCTGGTTTACGGGTTTTCACCACTTTGAATGCCTCTTTGACTGTTTTCATATACTCGTCAAAGCCCTCCCCCTGAAAGACTTTAACAGCAAAACAGCCATTAGGCGCCAACACTTGATGACACATATCTAGTGCTAATTCCACTAGGTACATAGCTCTAGGTTGGTCTACAGCATCCGAACCACTCATATTCGGCGCCATATCTGATAGTACCACATCCACTTTATCTTGCCCTACTCGGTCAAGCAATGCTTGTAATACTTTGTCTTCTCTAAAATCACCTTGAAGAAAATCTACGCCGACAATGGGATCCATTGGTAAAATGTCACAGGCGATCACTTTACCTTTTTCACCCGCTAATTTCACCGCGACTTGTGACCAGCCCCCAGGGGCAGCACCTAAGTCAACAACCGTCATGCCGGTTTTAATCAAATTATCTTTTTGCTGGATTTCTTCTAACTTAAATGCCGCGCGTGAGCGAAGTCCGCGCTTTTGCGCCAATTTCACGTAGTGATCATCAAAGTGTTCTTGCATCCAACGAGCAGAACTCGCAGTACGTTTTTTGGTTACCATTTAAATTCCGCAACGATTCAGAGTTACATAAGCCTTATATAAGGGTAGAATAACGGTTTTTCAACAGTAACTCAGCAAAAGTTGGTACAAATGAACTTAACAACCAAACAAAAACAGCATTTAAAAGGTCTGGCGCACAGTCTAAAGCCAGTGGTGCTGCTTGGTGGCAACGGACTGACTGAAGGTGTTCTGGCTGAAATTGATAGCGCTCTTACACATCATGAATTGATTAAAGTGAAAGTAGCCTCTGCCGACAGAGAGCTTAAAAATGCCATCGTTGACGCCATCGTACGTGAAACCCAGTCTGCGAAAGTGCAACTTATCGGTCATGTATTAGTTATCTTCCGTCATTCACCTGAAATGAAGATTGCCCTGCCAAAAGCAAAGTAACACAATCTTCAATGACAAAGCCGCTGAAATCTGCGGCTTTTTCATAAAAAAGATTAACTAAATATGTCTAAGGGGTATCAGGTAACGGCACAACAAGGTAATGCTCTGCCTTTAATCCTAAAAACTCAGGTAAGGTTGCACCTACCGATATCGATGACCAAGTCCCCGTTAAAATCCCAATGAACATGGCGATTGAAAAACCTTCTAACGGTGCCCCGCCCATCACCCAAAGGGCAACCACAGTAAGTAACGTGGTACCAGATGTCACCATAGTACGAGAAAAAGTAGATTTTACCGCTAAATTATTAATATCTGTAGTATTCCATTGTGGCTTTGCCACTAACTGCTCGCGCACTCTGTCGGCAATAATAATAGAGTCATTCAGCGAGTAACCCAGTATCGCCAAAATGGCGGCAAGCACGGTTAAATTAAATTCCATTTGGCTCAGTGAAAAAAATGCCAACACAAACACCACATCGTGCACTAACGCAAACAACGCCCCTGACGCTAGGCGCCATTCAAAACGAAAACTTAAATACCCCATAATACAGAGCATTGCGACCAGTAATGCTAATCCACCTTGCTCTACAAGCTCTTGGCCAACCTGCGGCCCAACAATGCTACTGTTAAGCACTGTAATATCGCTATTTAATGGTGCTAACACTGTGTGTAATTGTGGACGCTGCGCTTCATCAGGAATATTGGCATAACGTAATACCCAACGCCCAGGTTCACTGGCCGAGATCACACTCACTTCTTGCTGGTAGGCAGCATTCATTAAGGGTTGAATTTCACTGGCGCTAATACGCTTATCTATTTGAATTTCGGTAACCACTCCGCCGGTAAAATCTAACCCCCAGTTAAATCCTTTTACGCCGATAACGGTTAACGATAGCAACATAAATACGATTGATATTAAACTGGATGCATAACGCCATTTGGTTAAATAAGCTAATGCTTGCGATGAATTGTTTATTGTTTTTACATTCATTGTGTTACACCTTAATCGCGCGACGAGTGTCACGGCCATATACTAAATTAATGATTGCTCTAGACGCAAAAATACCGGTAAACATACTGGTTAATAACCCTAAGCCAAGCGTTAATGCAAAGCCTTGAATAGGCCCATTACCCATTGAAAACAACACTACAGCAGTAATCATTGTGGTAAAGTTAGCATCGATAATAGTTGAAAAAGCACTGTCAAAACCCACATCAATAGCGCTAGCAAAGCTGCGCCCTTCAGCTAACTTATCTTTAATACGTTCAAAAATAAGTACGTTAGTATCAACAGCCATACCCACAGTAAGCACTAAACCCGCAATGCCAGGTAAGGTCAAAACGGCGCCAGGGATCAATGCTAATAAACCAAACAACATCACCATATTGGCAATCAAAGCCAAATTTGCAACCCAACCTAAACGGCGATACCAACAGGCCATAAATAACAAGGTTACCGCCATTCCCAAAGCCAAAGCGGCAAAGCCATTAACAATATTTTCAGCACCTAAACTTGGACCTATGGTGCGCTCCTCTACTATTGTGACTGGCGCAGTCATTGAACCTGCTCGAAGCAATAGCGCTAATTGCTGTGCTTCTTGGTGTGTGCCAGCCCCGGTGATTTCAAATTTACTGCCTAATTGACTTTGAATAGTCGCGACACTAATGATTTTCGTGCTTTGCTGCGCCTGACCTTTTTCATTACGGCTATATTCGCTAAATGCTGTCGCCATGGGTTTGCCAATATTGTCGCGAGAAAAATCCGACATGAACTTACCACCGCCAGCATCTAAACTGATGTTGACTTTTGACATACCAAAATCCCCAATAGCAGCACGAGCATCAACAATATGATCGCCACCTAACACCGGTTTACGTGCAACATAAACCGGTTGATCTTGTTCATTCTTGAGCACCATGGCATTAACTGACCCCATTTCTAGTACCGGATAAAACGCTAAGCTCGCGGTGGCACCAATGACATTTTTTGCGCTGGCGGGATCTTGCACCCCAGGTAGCTCAATGCGAATGCGGTTTTCACCTTGCCGTTGCACTAAGGCTTCTGTAATACCCAGCTCTTCAATTCTGCTGCGCATGATTTGTAAGTTTTGTTGTACGGTAAGATTAGTCAGCTTGACCTGCTCACTTTCACTTAACGAGACAGTCAGAGTGTCTTGACGTCCTACGACCTGCCATAAAGGATATTGCTGGGCAATAAATTGTCTTATTTTTCCTCTTGCCTCTTGTTGTGCCGCTTCAACATTTACTTCAGCGCCGTCACCTTGACGGACCATCACAGCGCTAATATGTTCTTGCCGCACAAATTGTTTTACCGAATCGCTGACCATCAACGCTTGATTGTTGAACACCAAATCCAGATCGACATCAAGCAAAAATTGTACTCCGCCCCGTAAATCCAAACCTAACTTGATGGGCGCAAAACCCATGTTTAATAACCAGTTTGGTGCAGCGGGTGCCAGTACTAATGTGACCTGCACATCATCTGCAAAGGCTTGCGATAACAAATTTTTAGCAAGGGTTTGCTGATCAGCTTGCTGTAACACCACCAAGGTGTTTTGCATCTGTTGATCAATTCGCTTGGTATGAATCCCGGCTTGACTTAACACTTGGTACACTTGTTCTGACGATAAGCTATTAGGTGTTTTGCTCGATAACTGCACAGCAGCATCTTCGCCATACCAAGACGGCAAAGCACTTAAAAACAGTATGATTAAGGTGACGACCAGCACCCAGTATTTCCACTGGGCATATTTGTTGAGTTGCGTATTTAGCGGTTTATTGTTTGATAGTAATGTCATAACACTTGCTCTCACTAACCGCGCCCAAGGACACGATAACAATGCATAGCGAACGATAAAGTCGTAAAGCCATTATCGGTTCACAATCAAATCCATTAGCCTAGCTAATAGAGTGGGGAGTCAAACAAGTGCGTTTTAGCAGGTGTGCGAATGTACGAAAAGTCGGTTGGATTCTTTCCAAGCAGAAATACGAGAAGGACCAGATGCCGCTGTTAACACCCAGTCTAATTGCGGACTAAAATTAATTTGATAGCCAATTTGTAAAATCGGGATTGGTGGAGAAACAAACTCATAAGCGAATACATAACTAGGATTGACCTCATCAGGTTGATGCTGAGCAAGGTTAATGTAGCGCGCCGAATAGGTTGGCACATAATGAATGTCATTTGGGCTGCTCGCTGGAGTAATATCTGGGTCAAAGCTATTATTTCCAACATAACCGAGCCTAGAGGCATTAGTATCAATCAATGTTGCAGGGCTTATCTGAGTGACATCAGTAGATTGCTTGAGGCTTTTCGGCTCGCAATTAAGGATGGCAGTACAAACAGGTGAGCCGATAGAGCTTAGCTGTGGGGCGCTAGAATGCGATGACGGTAAAATTAATACACGACTATTGATCAGGAAGAATGAACTCAACCCTACAATAACCAGCATTAATACTATACGCACCCAAGGAAACGTCATAACCGCCTTGTAACCTATATCAATTGACCTTAATTAAGCCAATACCCTAATCAAGCATTACCTAAGATAGTATCGGCACTATTGTTAACAGGCAAATTAAATCTTTTACATCTTGCTTATAAAAAAAGCACTTACCTTAAAAGATAAATGCTTTTTAATTATTGCTTTAACGATATCTCATCGTCCAAACCAAATAACGGCTTAAATATACTCAACAGACACGATGTCGTAATCAGTTAGCCCGCCAGGCGTCGTGATAGACACTTCATCGCCTTCACTTTTACCAATCAAGCCACGGGCAATAGGTGAGTTCACTGAAATCAGGTTTTGTTTGATATCGGCTTCGTCGTCACCCACAATACGGTAAGTCATTTCAACATCTGTTTCGACATTTAAAATGGTCACTGTGGTGCCAAAAATGACCCGGCCAGTATTTTCCATTGTTTTCACGTCGATGATTTGTGCATTTGAAAGCTTACCTTCAATATCACGAATACGCGCTTCACAAATGCCTTGCTCTTCACGGGCAGCGTGATATTCAGCATTTTCTTTTAAATCGCCTAATTCACGTGCTGATGCAATGGCTTCAGTGATTTTTGGACGGCGATCAAACTTTAAAATCTCTAATTCTTTACGTAGTTGATCCGCACCAACCACTGTCATTGGAACCTTATTCATAATGTCTTTGTCTCCTTTAAAAACAAAAGCATCCCGTGTTAGCTAATGCCAACACAGTGAAAAAACTATTGGAAATACGCAATCGAGTTTGGCTGCGTCTTTGGGATGCATCTCTTCGATGATTGCAGACAGCTTACCTAAGCTTTTAACGACTTGCTAGTGATCCATCATCAAAATGTCATAAAAAAGGTCGCCATATGGCGACCTTTTAGTAACGCTTTATGGTTTAACCTACAATACGCTTATGAAGCTCTTGTATTGAACTCACTTTTACACGGTCATCGGCAGCGTGCGCGAGGCAAGTTGCAAAGGCAGCATTTAGTGTAGTGGTGTAATTCACTTTATAACGCAATGCACCGCGGCGGATCTGACGTGAGTCTTCAATGGCTTGACGACCTTCGGTGGTATTGACGATGTAAGTGTATTCACCATTTTTGATACGGTCCAAAATATGCGGACGGCCTTCATGTACCTTGTTCACCAAGCGAGGATTAATGCCTGCTTCGCCCAAGATAATGGCAGTGCCGTGAGTCGCATCAATTTCGTAACCTAATTCAATCAACTTAGATGCTAAATCAGCAACACGTTTTTTATCACTGTTACGCACAGATAATAATGCACGGCCTGATTTTGGTACTTCTGATGTGGCACCTAGTTGTGCTTTTGCATAAGCTTCGGCAAACGTATCACCCACGCCCATCACTTCACCAGTAGAGCGCATTTCAGGCCCTAATAATGGGTCAACCCCAGGGAATTTATTAAACGGCAATACCACTTCTTTAACCGAGAAATAAGGTGGGATAACTTCAGTGGTAAAGTTTTGCGCTTTTAAACTTTGGCCAGCCATAACACGAGCAGCAATTTTAGCTAACGGTACGCCAGTGGCCTTTGATACAAACGGCACGGTACGAGCAGCACGAGGGTTAACTTCAATCATGTAGATTTCGTTATCTTTTACTGCAAACTGGACGTTCATCAAACCAACAACACCGAGCTCGAAAGCAAGCTTAGACACTTGTTCACGCATTCTTGCCTGAATATCTGCACTTAATGTGTAAGGTGGTAATGAACAACCAGAGTCTCCAGAGTGAACCCCTGCTTGTTCAATATGTTCCATGATTGCACCAACAACCACAGTTTCACCGTCACACACTGCATCAATGTCAACTTCAATCGCATCGTCTAAGAAGTGATCAAGTAACACAGGCGATGCGTTAGACACTTTAACCGCTTCGTTGAAGTAACGTAGCAAGTCTTGTTGGTCGTACACGATTTCCATTGCACGACCACCCAATACATAAGATGGACGAACCACTAACGGATAACCAATGTTGCCAGCTTCAATCACAGCACTTTCAACCGTTGTTACCGTGGCATTTTGTGGTTGAATCATGTTTAAACGTTGAATAGCTTGTTGAAAACGTTCACGGTCTTCTGCACGGTCAATGGCATCTGGACTCGTACCAATAATAGGTACGCCTGCCGCTTCAAGCGCGCGAGCAAGTTTTAATGGCGTTTGGCCACCGTATTGTACAATCACACCTTTTGGCTGTTCAATGCGTACAATTTCAAGTACATCTTCTAGGGTTACCGGTTCAAAGTATAAACGGTCAGAGGTGTCATAATCGGTTGATACGGTTTCTGGATTACAGTTAACCATAATGGTTTCGTAACCGTCTTCACGTAAAGCTAATGCGGCATGAACACAGCAATAATCAAACTCGATACCCTGGCCAATACGGTTTGGACCGCCACCTAATACCATGATTTTGTCACGGTTTGATGGATTGGCTTCACATTCTTCTTCGTACGTTGAGTACATGTAAGCTGTGTCTGTTGAAAATTCAGCAGCACAGGTATCTACACGCTTGTATACAGGAAAGATTTCATGGCGGTGACGTAATTTACGTACTTCAGCATCGCTAACACCTAACACATCAGCAAGACGAGCATCAGCAAACCCTTTACGTTTAAGCTTACGTAAAATGTCTTCATTCAAACCTGACATACCTAACTCTGCCACTTTGGCTTCGTCAGCAATAAGGTCTTCAATTTGAATCAAGAACCAGTGATCAATATTGGTCAACTTAAAGATTTCATCGCGTGATAATCCTGCACGGAAAGCATCAGCAATGTACCAAATACGGTCACAGCCAGGCTCTTTAAGTTCCAGACGAATACGCTGTAAGCCTTCTGTAGAGTTATAATCAACGATAGAGTCAAAACCATTACGGCCAACTTCAAGACCACGAAGCGCTTTTTGTAACGATTCTTGGAAAGTACGGCCAATGGCCATCACTTCGCCCACCGATTTCATTTGAGTAGTTAAACGGTCATTCGCACCGGCAAACTTTTCAAAGTTAAAACGCGGTACTTTAGTCACTACGTAGTCAATGGCAGGTTCAAAAGACGCAGGCGTTTTACCGCCGGTAATATCATTGCTAAGTTCATCTAATGTAAAGCCAACCGCCAATTTAGCGGCAATTTTTGCAATCGGGAAGCCCGTGGCTTTAGAGGCCAATGCAGATGAACGCGAAACACGCGGGTTCATCTCAATGATCACCATACGGCCAGTATTAGGACAAATACCAAACTGCACGTTTGAACCACCCGTTTCAACACCAATTTCACGCAGTACCGCTAATGAAGCATTACGCATCAACTGGTATTCTTTGTCGGTTAAGGTTTGTGCTGGAGCAACGGTAATCGAGTCACCAGTGTGCACTCCCATTGGGTCAAAGTTTTCAATTGAACACACGATAATACAGTTATCGTTGCGGTCACGAACCACTTCCATTTCGTATTCTTTCCAACCAATTAATGATTCATCAATCAATAATTCGTTAGTTGGCGACAAATCTAAGCCTTGAGAACAAATCTCTTCAAACTCTTCTTTGTTGTAAGCAATACCGCCGCCACTGCCACCCATAGTGAAAGATGGACGGATAATACATGGGAATCCAACCATGTCTAATACGCCGTATGCTTCTTCCATACTGTGAGCAATACCGGCACGCGGACATTCTAAACCAATGGCTTTCATTGCGGTGTCAAAACGGCTACGGTCTTCAGCTTTATCAATGGCGTCAGCTGTCGCACCAATCATTTCAACGTTAAATTCTTTCAGTACGCCCATTTCTTCAAGTTTTAGCGCGCAGTTTAATGCTGTTTGTCCACCCATTGTCGGTAGAATCGCATCTGGACGTTCTTTAGCAATAATGTTGCGTACCACTTCCCAGTGAATCGGCTCGATATACGTTGCATCGGCCATTTCTGGGTCAGTCATAATGGTGGCTGGGTTAGAGTTCACCAAAATAACCCGGTAACCTTCTTCACGAAGGGCTTTACAGGCTTGCGCACCTGAATAGTCAAACTCACACGCCTGGCCAATAACAATTGGGCCGGCACCTAGGATAAGAATACTTTTAATATCTGTACGTTTTGGCATTGCGTCGTCTTCTCCCAGATAATTACTTAGCGTGCTGACGGTATAGTTCAATAAGTTCGATGAAATGATCGAACAGAGGCGCGGCATCATTTGGGCCAGGGCTTGCTTCAGGGTGCCCCTGGAAGCTAAACGCCGGCTTATCGGTTAAATGAATACCTTGAAGTGAACCATCAAATAACGATTTATGCGTGACCTTAATGTTGGCAGGTAATGTCGCTTCGTCAGCAGCAAAACCGTGGTTCTGGCTGGTAATCATGACATTGCCTTGTGCAATATTGCTCACAGGATGGTTTGCGCCATGGTGACCAAATTTCATTTTTAAGGTTTTTGCGCCTGAAGCCAAAGCAAGTAACTGGTGGCCTAAACAAATACCAAATACCGGCGTGTCGGTTTTTAAGATTTGTTGAATAGCTTCAATGGCATAATCACAGGGTTCTGGATCGCCAGGGCCGTTTGATAAAAACACCCCATCTGGATTCATTGCCAGCACTTCTGCAGCAGATGTTTTTGCTGGAACCACTGTTACGTCGCAACCACGGTCAACCAGCATACGTAAAATATTGCGCTTAATACCATAGTCGTAAGCAACGACTTTGTATTTGAGTTCAGACTCTGGTGTATCAGACGGTAAACCACCGACTAATTTCCAGCTGCCTTTGCGCCATTGATAAGCGTTATCAGTAGTGACTTCTTTGGCTAAATCCATGCCTTTCAACCCTGGGAATGCTTTTGCTTCCGCCAAGGCTTTTGCTTCGTCTAGGTCTCCCACCATAATACAACCGGCTTGAGCCCCTTTTTCACGCAGAATTCGAGTTAGTTTGCGAGTATCTATATCAGCAATACCAACAACATTATTCGCTTTTAAATAATCGCTTAATGATTGTTGATTGCGGAAATTACTTGCCATCAGCGGTAAATCACGAATGATTAAGCCACACGCATGAACCGCATCCGATTCGGTGTCTTCATCATTGGTACCCGTGTTACCGATATGTGGGTAGGTTAATGTTACTATTTGGCGTGAATATGAAGGATCCGTAAGAATCTCTTGATAACCTGTCATTGAAGTATTAAATACGACTTCACCAACAGAGATACCGGTAGCACCAATAGCGGTGCCAGAGAATACGGTTCCATCTTCGAGTACGAGTAAGGCAGACTGTGTCAACGCGACCTCCAGAAAAGAGCCAAGCCACTGAAATTATGAGTTTTTATTTTGCACTAAAATACCAACTTCCGCTTAAATACGAAATTTTGACAAATTCCGTCGAGTATATAAGAAATTGGTAATAACGTCTATGTTGTGTTGGATTGTTTTCAAAAAAAAACACCAATAAATGGTGTTTTTAATTGTTACTGCAACCCAAGCACTTGCTGCATGTCATATAGACCTGCATTTTGATCGGAGAGCCAATAAGCCGCTCTCATTGCACCATTTGCAAAGGTCATCCGACTCGATGCTTTATGGGTAATCTCTAACCTTTCGCCTATATCTGCGAACATTGCGGTGTGTTCACCCACAATATCGCCTGCACGAACGGTTGCAAAACCTATTGTGTTTGGATCACGTTCTCCAGTGATACCCTCACGGCCATATACTGCACATTGCTCTAAATCACGACCTAACACTTCGGCAATCACCTCACCCATTTTTAAAGCCGTACCCGACGGTGCGTCTTTTTTATGACGGTGATGCGCTTCGATTATTTCGATATCGGTATAATCACCCATAACGTGTGCGGCTAATTCAAGCAGCTTCCACATCACGTTAACACCAACAGACATGTTAGGCGCTAATACAACGGGAACTTGTTCAGCATAGGCATTAATTTGCTCTTTTTGAGCGTGATTGAAACCTGTTGTGCCAATCACAATAGCTTTATGATTTTTAGCACACCAATCAAGGTGAACAATTGAGGCCTCTGGAGAGGTAAAATCAATTAACACGTCAAAATCATTTACCACGCTATCCAGTGAATCTGTGACCGCCACATTCATGGTGCCCACACCAGCGAGTTCACCAGCATCTACACCAATTAAGCTTGAGCCCTCTCTTTCAATTGCAGCGCCCAATTTAATCACTTGTTGCTGTTTAGCAGACTCAATCAAGGTACGGCCCATACGGCCACTGGCACCCACTACAGCAATTCTCACTTTAGCAGTCATTAATTTCTCCCAGTGTTGACTGAAAACAGCTTATACAAAAACGCCTAAGTTAACTTAGGCGTTTTTAGTGTTGTTAGATAATATCTAACAACTCGACTTCAAATACCAAAGCAGAGTATGGCGGGATTGACGCGCCTGCGCCACGCTCACCGTAAGCTAAGTGATGTGGAACATATAACTTAAGTTTAGTTCCTACAGGCATTAATTGTAATGCTTCAGTCCAACCAGCAATAACACCAGAAACCGGGAACTCAGCAGGTTGACCACGAGTCACTGAACTGTCAAATACTTCACCGTTAAGGAAAGTACCGTGGTAGTGAGTTCGTACTGTTGAGTCATATGTTGGCTTTTCACCATCACCTTGAACCAAGACTTCATATTGAAGACCAGACTCAGTGACTATTACACCTTCACGAGTGGCGTTTTCAGCTAAGAATGCATCACCTTCAGCAGTAGCGGCTGCAGCAGCGGCTTCTTGTGCTTCTTGTAAACGACGGCTGATTTCAGTGAAAGCAATTTGTAACTCTTCCATTGTGACTTGGCTTTCTTTACCGGTAAATGCATCAGCAAGACCAGCTTGGACAGCAGGAATATCAATACCTTCAAAAGAATTTGCAGCTAGTTGCTCGCCCATTTGACGACCTACACCGTAGCTTGCATGCTGTTCCATCGTGCTGAACAAATCTGACATAATTAAATTTCTCTCAATAATTCATTAAAAATTCGCACGAGAGTTTATCACAATAATTTACTCTCATGTTGGCAAAAAACGTTATTTAACTTGAGCAATTTTACACTCAGTCAAAGACTGTTTTCTTGCCTGTGTATAAAGTGGCATCACTTGATTTTGTGCCGTTTGTAAGTCTTCTATACGATGACTATGAGAGGGATGAGTTGATAATAACTCAGGCCCTTGAGCACCACCTGCTTTAGCCATATTTTGCCATAAGGTAATACTTTTTTCAGGGTTAAAACCCGCTTTAGCCATTAACTCTAATCCGACGATGTCGGCCTCTGACTCTTGACTTCGACCAAACGGTAAAATAATCCCGACATTGGCCCCTAATCCCAATGCAGCCATGTATAAATCTTTATTGGCCACACCAGAGGCGCCAATCGCAGCATCGGCAACTTGTAAGCCTAAACCCGTAAGCTGCGCGCGCGACACTTGCTCGTTTCCATGTTGCGCTAACACATGAGCCACTTCATGGCCCATTACCGTCGCAAGCTGGTCTTGATCGGTCGCCACTTTTAATAAGCCGGTATACACCCCAATATGGCCACCAGGTAGAGCAAAGGCATTAACCTGGTCAGACTCAAACAGCACCACATCCCACTGCAGAGATTGATCGGGCAAAACTGCAACAATGCGTTTTGCGATACAATTAACATAATCGGTCTGTGCTTTATTTTGACTAATTTTTTCACTTTGCTTCATGGTTTCAAACGACTGCGCGCCCATTTGTTGCATTTGCGCGTCAGAAAACAGTAGCGTTTGCCCACGTCCAGTCGGTGATTGGTTATTAGCACAACCGGCTAATAAAGTAGAAACTAATAACGCTAGCGCAACAGGTTTCATTGTCTCTTCCTTTCACAATAAGTAGCTAAACATAATCCATGACTTAGTTTATTTTATACTAATCTCATTGGCGAATGCATCATTTGCACATGCTAAACTAACGTGTCGGATTTCGCTTAGAGAAATCACTCGCACTGCGTTTATTCATGGTGCGGCGGTTAGCTTGTTTATCGCGCGGTGCGCGTTTACTGCTCCCGCTCAGAGGCTTATCTGTCACCGCAAAACCAGCAAGTTCGTTTAAACGCAAGGATTGGGTGGTTAAGGTGTTAATTGCCTCCAAGTAAGCCAATTCTGAATGACTCACCAATGACAACGCCACGCCAGTTAGCCCTGCGCGCGCAGTCCGGCCAATACGGTGCACATATACAGCAGCTTGAGCGGGTAAATCGAAATTAATGACCACAGGTAGCGCATCTATATGAATGCCGCGCGCCAACACATCAGTCGCCACTAATAAATTATGTATTCCTGTTTTAAACTCCTCAAGTGTTTGACTGCGCAGCGCTTGCTCTTTGTCACCGTGAAGCGCAGCGGCGCGCACACCAGCTTTAAGCAATTTTTTACATAAGGCATCGGCATCGGCTTTAGCATTTACAAACACCAATGCCTGTTGCCATTGATTAGTGTGCACCAAATGAATTAACGCTTGCGCTTTGCTACCTTTATTGACGTGATATACCGTTTGTGCAATGTCATCAACCGCACTATTCAGTACCTGAGCTTGAATACGCACATGAGTTGCAGACAGTATTTGTTGAGCCAATGTATTTAATGCGACAGGCATGGTGGCCGAAAATAGCAACCTTTGCCCCGCAGGCATCATGGACATAAGCACATTAATGTCCTTAACAAAGCCCATATCCAGTAATCTATCGGCCTCATCTAGCACCACACTTTTCACTTCACTGAACGTCACCACACCTTGTTGGACTAATGCTAATAAGCGACCCGGTGTCGCCACCAGCAAATTGGCAGTAGTGGTTAATCGTTCAATTTGGGATTCAATCGCTTCGCCACCACATGCATGTTCAACACGTAAACCAAGTGCTTGTGCTAAGGGGTGTAGGTTTTGAGCAACTTGTGAGGCTAACTCTCTGGTTGGCACAATCACCACCGCGGCGAGATTCATCAATGAAACCTGGCTAATTCGCTGCAAAATAGGAAGACCATAAGCATAGGTTTTACCGCTGCCTGTTTGCGCTAAAGCCAACACATCTTGGTTATTCAAAATGACAGGAATAGCCAATTGCTGAACCCGACTTGGCGCAATAATCTTTGTCGGTATTGCTTTCACTAACTGAGTGCAGAGAGATAATTCAGAAAATAACATGGATAATGCCTAATAATGACACAAGTAAAAAAGTGTATTGTACAGCCAATAAAAAAGGCTGCTTACCACAGTAAACAGCCTTTTAAAGATGTGCTAATTAACGTAATTAACTGTTTAAGTCCTGAAAGAACTTTTTCACGCCATCAAAGAAACCTTCAGCTTTTGGGCTGTGCTTTTTTGATTCGCCAGTTAATGTGGCTTCAAACTCACGTAATAGCTCTTTTTGTTTCTCGTTTAAATTAACCGGTGTTTCCATAACGACTTTACACAGTAAGTCACCTACAGCATGACTGCGCACCGATTTAACACCTTTACCGCGTAAACGGAACATACGCCCAGTTTGGGTTTCTGTTGGAATTTTAAGGCTTACTTTACCGTCAAGTGTAGGGACTTCAATCTCGCCGCCAAGTGCAGCTTTACTGAATGAAATTGGCACTTCACAGTATAGGTTATTAGCATCACGAGTAAATATCGCATGTTCACGCACACTTACCTGGACGTATAAATCGCCTGGAGGTGCGCCAAATTCACCGGCTTCACCCTCGCCAGAAAGACGAATACGATCACCTGTGTCAACACCTGCAGGTATTTTAACAGACAAGGTTTTGCTCTTTTCAACACGGCCTTCGCCATGACACTTACCGCATGGATCTTTAATAATTTTACCGCGACCATGACAGGTAGGACAGGCTTGTTGCACCGCAAAGAAACCTTGGCGCATTTGTACTTGGCCTTGTCCATGACAGGTGCCACATGTGGTTGCTGAAGTGCCTTTTTTAGCACCACTACCATCACAAAGATCACAAGTTGCCAGTGTTGGAATACGCAACTCTTTGGTTAAACCACGAACAGCCTCTTCAAGTGATAACTCAAGATTGTAACGTAAGTCGCTACCACGGGCAGCTTGGCGTTGACCGCCACGACGTCCGCCACCAAAAATATCACCGAATACATCGCCAAAGTCACCTTGACCGCCGCCATGTCCACCACGATTAGGATCAACACCTGCATGACCAAACTGATCATAAGCGGCTTTTTTGTCACTGTCGGTTAAAATTTCGTACGCTTCTTTAATTTCTTTAAAACTAGCTTCTGCGGCTTTATCACCTGGATTACGGTCTGGGTGAAACTTCATCGCTAAGCGTTTGTACGCTTTTTTAATTTCGCGTTCACTGGTGTCACGAGAGACACCAAGAACTTCATAATAATCACGCTTTGACATAGTGTTCTGTTTCTCGAAGGTATGAGTAAGTCGATAAACTTAATTTATACAAACGGGCGTATGAGGATAGCCCCAACGCCCGCTTTAAGGTAACTAACTGAAATTGTTAATTACTTTTTGTCGTCTTTTACTTCTTCGAACTCAGCATCAACAACATCATCAGCAGGCTTTGATTGACCAGCATCTTGCGCTTGACCTTCTGCACCACCTTGGGCTTGTGCTTTAGCTTGGGCAATTTCCATTAACTTAGCAGACGCTTCCATAAGGGCTTGAGTTGCCGTGTCCATTGCTTCTTTATCTTTGCCTTTGATAGCAGTTTCTAATTCAGCTACAGCCGCTTCAATCTTCTCTTTTTCGTCGCTTGGTAAATCATCACCCGCTTCTTCAATTTGTTTCTTAGTGGCATGGACTAAACCATCAGCTTGGTTACGTGCTTGCACTAATTCTTCAAATTTAGCATCTTCATCAGCGTGAGCTTCTGCGTCACGTACCATTTGTTCTACTTCTTCATCAGATAGACCTGAAGAAGCTTTAATGGTGATGTTTTGTTTCTTACCTGTTTTCTTGTCTGTTGCAGACACATGTAAGATACCGTCAGCATCGATGTCGAATGCCACTTCAATTTGTGGTTGACCACGTGGCGCTGGCTCAATGCCTTCAAGGTTGAATTGACCTAAAGACTTGTTAGCGCTTGCTTGCTTACGCTCACCTTGCAATACGTGAATGGTTACCGCGCTTTGATTGTCGTCAGCCGTTGAGAACGTTTGGCTCGCTTTTGTCGGGATAGTGGTGTTCTTCTCGATAAGCTTCGTCATTACGCTACCCATGGTTTCAATACCAAGCGATAGTGGCGTCACGTCAAGTAATAGTACGTCTTTCACATCACCAGAAAGTACACCCGCTTGAATTGCTGCACCAACGGCTACGGCTTCATCAGGGTTAACGTCTTTACGTGGCTCTTTACCGAAGAAGTTAGTTACCGCTTCTTGTACTTTAGGCATACGAGTCTGGCCACCAACTAAAATCACTTCGTTGATGTCTGAAACGGATAAGTCAGCATCGGCTAATGCGACTTTTAATGGCTCTAAAGAACGTTGAATTAGGTCTTCTACTAGCGACTCTAACTTAGCACGAGTAATTTTAACCACTAAGTGCTTAGGACCTGTTGCATCAGCAGTGATGTAAGGTAAGTTAACTTCAGTGTGGTTAGTGCTTGAAAGCTCGATTTTTGCTTTTTCCGCCGCTTCTTTCAAACGTTGCATTGCTAAAGGATCTTTACGTAGATCTAAGCCTTGGTCTTTTTTGAATTCATCAGCTAAATAGTTGATTAAACGGTTATCGAAGTCTTCACCACCTAAGTGAGTGTCACCATTGGTAGCCAATACTTCAAATGTTTGGTCGCCGTCATTGCTGTCGATTTCGATGATAGAGATATCGAATGTACCACCACCTAAGTCGTATACTGCAACAATGTTGTCGCCTTGCTTCTTGTCAATACCGTATGCTAACGCAGCCGCTGTTGGCTCGTTGATAATACGCTTAACATCAAGACCTGCAATACGACCAGCATCTTTGGTTGCTTGACGTTGCGAATCGTTAAAGTAAGCAGGAACGGTAATTACCGCTTCTGTCACTTCTTCACCTAAAAAGTCTTCAGCAGTCTTTTTCATCTTTTTCAAGATTTCAGCTGACACTTGTGGCGGTGCCATTTTGTTACCGCGAGATTCAACCCATGCATCGCCATTGTCTGCAGCAATAATTTTGAATGGCATAATGTTAACGTCGCGCTGAACTTCGTCATCTTTAAAACGACGACCAATTAAACGCTTAATTGCAAAGAAAGTGTTTGCAGGGTTAGTCACTGCTTGGCGCTTTGCAGGTTGGCCGACAATAGTTTCGTCATCGGTGTAAGCGATGATAGAAGGAGTTGTACGATCGCCCTCTGCGTTTTCTATTACGCGTGCTTTGCCGCCATCAAGGACAGCCACACAAGAGTTTGTCGTGCCTAAGTCGATACCAATAATTTTGCCCATGGGGTCCTCCAAAATTGACGTTAATCGTCGCAAATATGTTATTTGATGTTGATATGGGGGTGAACTTGGCGTTTTTCAACCTTTAAGTTGGCTAACTTACCGTTCACGTATTGCCGCTCATATCAGCCTTGATACCTATATTGGGACAACAAAGTGAAATACAAGGGCAAGATCAAAAAATTTATGCCATTTTGCTGATATATGTAGGTACAGGTTAAAATAGTCGTTAAGAATAGAGGGTAGCCTGATGTCAGGCTTGGTGTAATCAGCACAAAAATCGCTCACACAACACAATTAATACGCACTATAACAAACCTAAATATTTGATAAAAAACACGATCAAGTGTTATAACACTATTTCGACACATAAGTACGAAAGTAAAACAGAGGAATATCGGCAATGGGACTGCCAAGATGGAATTTTAGCGACAGTACTGAACGTAAAATACGCATTGTTATCTTAACGATTGTAGGCTTGATCATGGCCTATGAAAAATTTTATGGTGTGAGTAGTACTCAATACCCTGCGATGTATTTATGTGTATTTGCCCTCATTGCAACCATCATGACAAACTCTGTCCAACGTCGTTACTTTACGTTTGTCATGGAGTACGCCCAAGCTTTTCGCATTGTCGCCATTTTAATGACCGGTGCTTTTTTCATTATTTGGTTATTAACCACCTATGAACGATTTACCTTACCAGCCGCCCCAAGCCACCTTATTTACAATTTATAATCGGCAACCTGCGCAATAAAAATAAGGACGCAAATTTGCGCCCTTATTTTACGTGTTGATTAATTTGCTTTATTGCCTGCTGGTATAATCCCCCCAGGCAAGCCACTTATAAGTGGTTAATGCATCAAGCGCCATTGGTCCGCGAGCATGCAATTTTTGCGTACTTACTGCCACTTCGGCTCCTAAACCAAATTGAGCACCATCGGTAAAACGAGTGCTGGCATTAACATACACTGCAGCCGAATCTACCTGGTTCATAAAATAGGCTGCTGCGTGTATATCATCGGTTAAAATGGCCTCAGAGTGCCCACTTGAATATTGCCTAATATGTTCAACGGCAGCATCAATATCACTGACAACTTTAATCCCTAATGTTAGCGATAACCACTCGGTTGAAAATGACTCATCATGTGCCGCTGTCACATCAAAACCTAAACCGTCTAAATACGCTGACGCTTTGTCACAGGCATGAAAACGTACGCCAAGCGAATGCAAATGTGAGGCGATATTGGGAATAAACGCAGCAGCAACATCTTGATGCACTAATAGTGTATCTAATGCATTACATACAGTTGGGCGTTGAACTTTAGCATTAGTGATAACATCAATAGCACGCACTAAATCAGCGTGTTTATCTACAAATAAGTGGCAAATCCCGATGCCGCCTAAAATAACTGGAATACTGGATTGCTCAGCACACAAACGTTGTAAATGTTGGCCGCCACGCGGAATAATCATATCGACATATTTATCTAATCTAAGCAAGCCACTGACAATACTTCTGTCAGGAGAGTCAATCAGTTGCACCGCATCTTGCGGCAATTTCTGAATAGCTAATGCAGAGCGTATTACCTCGCTTAAGACTTTGTTCGATGTGAGCGTTTCTTTACCGCCACGTAAAATAACTGCGTTGCCAGTTTTAAGAGCTAATACAGCAATATCGACAGTAACATTTGGCCGCGCTTCATAAATTACCCCGACTACGCCCAAAGGCACGCTGCGACGAGTAAGACGCAGGCCATTATCAAGCACTCTGCTTTCAGACTCGTTACCGACAGGGTCGGCAAGTGCAATAACATTGTCGATATCGGCAATAACGCCCGCTAAGCGGCCTTCATCTAACATCAGGCGATCGATCATCGCATCAGTTAAACCCTTTGCTTTAGCATTTGCCACATCTTGAGCATTGGCTTGTAAAATATCATCTTTACGCTCACCCAATTGATGAGAAATCTCCATCAACAAAGCAGATTTTTGCTTGGCAGATAGTGAGGCTAAAATAAAGCTCGCGGCTTTTGCGCGCTGGCCAAGTTGGGTTAAATATTCTGCTTCAGAAGCTGACATATACTTATCCTTAATTATTCAGTACGACCATATCATTACGATGAATGACCGCATCTCCATAGTCATAACCCAGTAAGCGCTCTATATCATTTGAATGCTTACCGCTAATTTTAGATAAATCATTAGCACAATAACGGCTCATGCCTTTGGCCAATACCTTACCTTGCTGATCAATAATTAATAGCGTTGCTCCGCGGTCAAATTTACCCTCAACGGCGACAATACCTTTAGACAATAGACTTCGGCCATTGGCCACCACCGCAGTAGACGCACCAGCATCGATAACGAGCTTACCTTGGGTTGCAGGACCAGCCAAAATCCACTGTTTACGGCTTTCTAGCGGGTTTTCAATTGCGCTAAAATGCGTGCCAACTGATTCGCGTGCTGCCACCTTGATAATCACATCAGGATGATGACCTGATGCGATGACGACTTCAATTCCGGCTCGACGGGCAATATCAGCCGCTTCGAGTTTTGTTGCCATCCCCCCAGTACCTAAACCCGACACAGAGCCGCCTGCAAGTAAGCGTAAACTGTCATCAATATTAACGACTTGTTTAATAAGCTGAGCATCTGGATTGGTGCGCGGATCGGCGTCAAACAAACCTTTTTGATCGGTTAACAAAATCAATAAATCGGCGTCACATAACAAGGCTGCACGAGCCGATAAATTGTCGTTATCCCCCACCTTAATTTCATTGGTGGCTACCGCGTCGTTTTCATTAATAATCGGGATAATATTGTTAGCGAGCAGTGCATTTAAGGTGTCTCGCGCATTAAGGTAACGTTCGCGATCATGAAGATCGGCACGAGTCAGTAATAACTGCCCCACATGTAAACCATAAATACTAAAGAGTTGTGACCAAGCTAAAATTAACTGACTTTGCCCAACCGCTGCCAATAATTGTTTATTTGCCATAGTGTCGGGGAATACGGGGTATTGTAGGTGTTCACGCCCAGCCGCAATGGCACCCGATGTGCACAAGACCACCTCAACACCAGCTCGCATTAGCATGGTCATTTGCCTTGCTAACTCCACCATGTGTGCTTTATCAAGCTTTTTACTGCCCGACGTCAACACACTCGTCCCTAACTTAACCACTACACGGCGATAACCCATTATGTCACTCAGTTAACTAAAAATATTCGAATTATTTTTATACCCAATTCGGTGACTAATTCATAGTGAAAGCCACTAATACTGGGCTTTTTTTATCATTACACAACAAAAAAGGGCCTTAGGGCCCTTTTTGTTAGTTATCTGTTGATAAACGGAACATTAACTGTAAGCAAATTTAGCAATAAACAGCGCAGCTACAACCAATATACCTGAATTCAAATCTTTAAATCGACCTGTCAACATTTTAATTACCGCGTATGAGATAAACCCAAAACCAATCGCATTCGCAATCGAAAAGGTTAATGGCATCAATAAACATGTCACGACAACGGGTGCAGCTTCGGTTAAATCTTCCCACTCAACATTAACTAAACCAGACATCATTAAAATGGCGACATAAAATAATGTTCCGGCAGTTGCGTATGCAGGTACCATCCCCGCCAATGGTGAAATAAATAACGCGGCAACAAACAACAAACCAACCACCACTGCGGTTAATCCGGTACGTCCGCCAGCACTAACACCTGCAGTACTTTCAATATAACTTGTCGTGGTAGATGTTCCTAATGCTGCACCAGTAATGGTTGCTACACTGTCAGCAGTTAACGCACGTTTAACACGAGGTAAACGGCCTTTATCATCAAGTAAACCACCACGCTGAGCCACCGCAACTAAAGTGCCAGAGGTGTCAAATAAGTCGACAAATAAGAAGGCAAAAATAACCGACAGCATGCTCACTTCAAGTACGCTTGATAGGTCCATTTTCATGAAAGTAGGTGCAATTGATGGTGGCATTGAAATCAGTCCGTTGTATTGCACATCACCAAATATCAAACCTAATACTGTCACAATCAAGATACTAAAAATAACCGCCGCTTTTAGCCCGCGTTGCACCATGGCGATAATCAAAAAGAAGCCTAATGCTGCCATTATCGCAGGGAAAGAAGTGATATCCCCCATGGTCACCAAAGTCGCAGGGCTTGCCACTACAATACCGGCACTTTTTAAACCAATTAACGCTAAAAATAAACCGATACCAGCTGCGATACCAAAACGCAGTGACATTGGAATACTGTTGACAATCCATTCACGGATTTTCACTAGCGATAAAACTAAAAAGCACACACCAGACATAAACACTGCACCTAATGCAGTTTCCCAGCTGTAGCCCATCTCTCCTACTACAGTGTAAGTAAAAAAGGCATTTAATCCCATCCCTGGCGCGAGTGCGATAGGATAATTAGCTAATAATCCCATAATTAAACAACCCACCGCCGCAGCTAAGCAGGTCGCGACAAATACTGCACCGTGATCCATTCCGGCGTCAGCTAACATCATTGGGTTAACAAAAATGATGTATGCCATGGTTAAAAAGGTGGTTAAACCGGCGACAGCTTCTTGCTTTAAGCTGGTATTGTTTTGTTTTAATTTAAATAATTTTTCTAACATGGAACAAGGTTCCTTGGGTAAGGGTTAAGTTTAAGTAATTGTTTTAATTGCAATAGGTGGGCTTTAGCTAAGTCATTAAGCTGTCACGCAACACAATAAAGCAGTATAACGGGATCATAAAACCAACAATGTGAAGTTATGCCAACTTTAAGGAGGGAGATTATAATTATTTACAGCAATGATAGCTATAAACCGCCTTTTTATTCAAAGATTTCAGTTTTTTATACAGCGAATTAATAAATTTAAGGCAAAAAAAAGCCTACTCAATAGAGTAGGCAGACATGTTACAAGCATCCATATGGGGAAAGGAAAGCTAGTATCACTTAATGTGATGTGGCGATAAATTAATTAATTTACCACCTTGTCTAAAACGTCAAACGAGACGAACAAAAGGTTGATGGATATTAAAGCGACTTTAAGAGGGTCAAATCTTAAAGTTTCATGGCGAATATACCGCCACGTAAAACGGTTACGTCAGCAAACCAAGTGTTTTGCCAATAAATTTTGCTGTTACCTGTGTAAGACATAGTCTTTCTCCTAAATAAAGTTAAGTTGTATAAACCTAGTAAAGCTTGGCTCGGTTCCTTGGAACGTGCATTTCTCAAATCCGTTGAGACAACTTGTCACTCAGATCCTTGGAGGCTATATCCTTCCTGGATTAACTAGAGTCGACAATCACAATGCTTGCCGACGAAAAGAATTATACAAAACTGTAATTTAATTACAAGCATTATTTGCTTAAACTCACAAAAACTTGATTAAAAGTTATTTTATTACAGTATTTTTGTATTAAAACTATGTATAACGATTGTCAAACAATTGTTATCAATAAATAATAACAATTAAAAACATAGGTTTATCAATCAGGCAATCACAGCACCGCAACCTGTAATAAAGTAACCAAAGGGTTGGCCGTTGGCTTACCATACAATGGATCGCCCTCCACTGCGCTGCCAGCAATATCAATATGAGTAAAGGGCAACGACGTTTGCCCCAAACCGGACGCGTTAATTAAAAACGCAGCCGGATATTGGTGGCCTCGGGCTGTTATTGATGACGGACCATTGTTGGATGACACGACGTCTGCAACACCATTTTTATCAGCCACTTTTTCAAAATCTTCCGGGCGTAAGCGAGACACTTCAAACGGTTCTCCCCATAGCTCCCCCGTCTGAGCTAATAAGAGTGCTACACCTTGTTTCTTAGCTTCATCATTTTCAACTAATGCAGGATAACCGCCATACGCTCTTACAACATGACCGGTTAGTGTTGCCACCGAAAACAACTGAGGATTAACTTCACGTTGTGCTTGAACACGTAAATGCGACAGTAAATCTGCTAACACCAAGCGCCCTTCTGCGTCGGTATTGCCAATACGCACTCGCATACCTGCATGGCTGCTAATGATCTCATCTGTCACAAAGGCATCGCTACCAATACTGTTTCTCACCAAACCAAGCTCTGCAACAACCTTTATCCCTTTAGGTTTAATAATGGATAGTGCTTTCATTAACCCGGCCACAGCTGCTGCACCGCCTTTATCGCGGCTCATCCCAGCCATTGAGCCGGCCACTTTGATGTCTGCGCCGCCCGTATCGTAAACCACCCCTTTACCTGCAAAAAATAAAGTTTTAGTAATAGTGCCCTCACCAATATATTCTAGTTTTACGACCCGAGGATGGTGGCGTTCAACCCCAAATGAGCTTCGGCCCACAGCACTTAATAGCGGGTAGTCAGTATGTAACTGTTCAACTTGATCAATGACAGATATCGCTATGTCACTGTCAGCAAAAGCATCGACACAATACTTAGCAAATCCCATGGCTGACATTCGCTCAGGCTCAGTACCACAAAGATCACGTGCCAGCACTCTTCCAGACTCAGCAGCGTTAATCAACATACTGTGAGATGCGCTATTAAGCAGGCCGATTGCAGCTAAACTTGGGGTTAATGACTTTGCTTCTCGTGCTTCTAGTGGCTGCCATAACTCTTGCCCACACGCTAATGCAGCAACTTGTTGTGCATGTTGATAGCGTGTATCACTTACCGCTGGCACCACAAGGAGTGGTTTAGTCGCGCCTGCGGCTTTTGCAATAGCAATCCCCTCACGGGCTGCTTTAGCAAATATCCGCACATCGTTATAAGTGTTATCAGCATCTGCAACAGGCGAGATAATCAAACGCCCACCAGCTAGGCCTGGCGCCAACAGTAACGTGGCAGTGTTGCCAACACGCTGATCAATTTGGCTAGCGTGGGATGCCAGTAAATTAATTTCATCTTGCTTAATATCAGCAAGGGTCGGGGCGATAACCACTACAGCATCCCAGCCCTCACCTTCAAAAATGGCTTCGTCACTGGTGACATCAATAAAAGGCACTTGAAATGCTTGCGCAGTTTGATTTATTTGAGTCATAAAAGTCCTTGTTCAACAACAGTGTTGCTGGTTCATATTTATTTACAGATTTGTGGCCTAAACCTTGGCAAATTGGTGTGGCAATATCAAGTAACGCCGCAGAATATGTTAAAATATTTGCAGTTTTAATATCTGTCGTATCCGACTGAATTCTTCATAGAGGGCGTTTCGTGACTGCATTAACTCAATTATATCCTCAGCCTCTTTGGCAATGGTTCGAACAAATTTGTGCGATTCCACATCCTTCCAAGCATGAACATGCGTTATCGCAACACATTCAGCAATGGGCCAAAGCTCAAGGGCTTGCGGTTGTTGAAGATAAAGTAGGCAACCTCATTATTCGTAAGCCTGCAACACCAGGTATGGAAAATTGTAAAACGGTTGTGCTGCAAGCTCACATCGATATGGTGCCGCAAAAAAATGCCGACAAAGTACATAATTTTGAAACCGATCCAATCGAAGCCTATGTCGACGGAGACTGGGTTAAAGCCAGAGGCACAACCTTAGGTTCTGACAACGGTATCGGTATGTCATCTGCACTGGCAGTACTAGGCAGTAAAGACATCAAACATGGTCCATTAGAAGTATTATTAACCATAGATGAAGAAGCCGGCATGACAGGCGCCTTTGGTTTAGAAGCCGGTTATCTAGAAGCCGACATTTTAATTAACACCGACTCAGAACAAGAAGGTGAAATCTACATGGGTTGTGCTGGCGGTGTCGATGCGCAAATCAGCGTCCCGATGTCTTGGCAAGCGCCAGAGCACAGTAATGCCAGTTTTTCGTTAACACTGTCTGGCTTAAAAGGCGGTCACTCAGGGGTTAACATTCACCTTGGTCGTGGTAATGCCAACAAATTACTCGCCCGCTTTTTGTTTAAATACAGTGACGAGTTAGCACTTGAGTTAGTTAGCTTTTCGGGTGGTTCTTTACGAAATGCCATTCCGCGTGAAGCCAATATTGAATTTATGCTTCCAAGCGAAAATGTTGCAGCGCTTAACCAGGCTATAGCAAGCTTTCAAGCATTAGTGCGTGAAGAGCTAGCCATTGCCGACCCAAGTATGTTACTGACCTTAGCAGAGATTGCCACCCCAGCAAAAGTCATGGGTGAAGATGCACAAAATACCTTAATCGACTTACTTCATGCTAGCCCTAATGGCGTGATCCGCATGAGTGATGACGTTGAAGGTGTCACAGAAACCTCACTCAACATAGGTGTGATTAGCACCGAAGATGAGAGCGTTGAAGTGTTGTGTCTTATCCGTTCATTAATCGACTCTGGCCGAGAAGAAATTGCCGGTATGCTCACAGCATTAGCTAACCTGTCTGGAGCCAGTATTGATTTAAGTGGCGCTTATCCAGGCTGGAAGCCTGATAGTAGCTCACCGGTGATGGCCATTGTGCGTGACACTTATAATGATATTTATAAGAAAGACCCGACCATTATGGTTATCCACGCAGGTCTTGAATGTGGTTTATTTAAAGAGCCATACCCGAACATGGACATGGTCTCGATTGGTCCAACCATTCGCTATCCACATAGCCCTGATGAAATGGTTAACATCACCACTGTGGGTCAATACTGGGAATTACTGCTAGCCGTGCTAGCGCGTATTCCAGCAAAAGACGCGTAATCACGGGTAGATAACTCAATAGAATCATAAAGGCGACGTTGATGTCGCCTTTATTGTTTCTGCCGTTATCAAAATACCAAGTCGAGTTGGGTCACGTGGTCTGCGTTCTCATTGGTGTTAGCTGCAGTTATATCGGCTAGGCCAATACTGACACCTATCAATCTAATTCCACGCCCTTGAGATCGTAACAAGGCTTGTTCGAGCAGTTGATAAAATACATTTACCGATATTTCATCACTGCGCTGTTCAATGGTGGTTTGTTTAAAGTCATTAAACTTGAGCTTCACGACTTGCTTGTTAACCACTCGGTCTTTAGCGCTTCGCTGAACACGCCCGCTTAACTCCTGAATGAGCTGCGGCAATACTTGATGACATTGCTCTAAGGTAAAAATATCTTTGGCTAAGGTGGTTTCAACGCCCACCGACTTGCGTACTCTGTGAGGACTAATTTGTCGGGTATCAATGCCTTGTGACCGCTCAATAAGCACATTGCCAAACTTACCAAAAGCCTCAATGAGTTTGGCTTGCGGATACTGCTGCACATCAAAACATGTTGTTAAGCCAAGATCGGCTAACTTTTGGGTAGTAACTTTGCCCACTCCGGGAATTTTACTTAACGGCAAGTCCTTTACAAAGTGACTGATTTGATTGGGAGGGATCACGTATTGACCATTAGGTTTGTTTAAATCAGATGCTATTTTTGCTAAAAACTTAATTGGCGCGACACCAGCAGAAGCGGTTAATCCTGTTACCGCAAATATCTCATCGCGTATCGCTTTAGCGATTAAAGTGGCACTGCCTTTTTGTTCGGTGCAATCAGTGACATCAAGGTAGGCTTCATCTAGCGATAACGGCTCAACCAAATCGGTATAACGATGAAAAATCTCGCGGATTTGACCCGAGATGAACTTATATACATCCATCCTCCCGGGCACTAAAATTAACCGCGGACAAAGCTGCAAAGCATGATAACTCGACATCGCACTGCGTACACCAAACTGGCGCGCTTCATAACTGCAGGTACTTATCACCCCTCGGCGATCACTTCTGCCACCAACGGCAATGGGTTTTCCTCGTAATTCAGGAAAATCGCGCATTTCAACGGCAGCATAGAAACAATCCATATCGATGTGAATGATTTTACGCATTCTTAAACCATCACTGAATAATTGAACTGACACCATATTACTGTATATAAAAACAGTATTCAATCGATCGAAAACAAAAAAGCCCAAACACAGTTGGGCTTTTGTTTACATCGCATAAAGTAAAAATTACATTTGCTTTTGTAGGTAGTTTTGCAAGCCTACACGGTCAATTAAACGTAATTGCTTTTCTAACCAGTACATGTGATCTGATTCAGTGTCATCTAACAACACTTCTAAGATTTCGCGTGTTTGGTAATCTGCTTTTTCTTCACACAGCTTTATCACTCGGCGTAAATCGTCTGCGACTTTATATTCATAATCTAGGTCATTTTTTAGCATTTCTTGTACATCTTTACCGATGTTTAAAGCTTCACGGCTAGCAACATCGGGCGTACCTTCTAAAAAGAGAATGCGCTGAACTAACTTAGCTGCATGTAATTTTTCGTCGTCCGACTCATGCAAAATACGGGTATATAATTCGTTAAATCCCCAATCCTCGTACATATGAGCATGAACAAAATACTGGTCCATTGCAGATAGTTCGCCAGTTAACAGTAGGTTTAGGGCGTCGATAACTTCTTGATTGCCTTTCATGATAAATCCTATTAGTCGTTAATTTGTGATTGAAGGTAGTTTTGAACACCGGTTTGGACGATGAGCCCTTGTTGTGACTCAATCCAATCTAAATGTTCTTCTTCGTCTTCGAGCAGATCTTCAAGCAAGTCACGGCTGACGTAATCTTGCTCTGTTTCGCACACATTAATCGCTTCACGTAATATCGCAATTTGTTCAGTTACGGCAGCCATATCACAACTGAGCATTTCTTCAGCATCTTCGCCAATACGCAACTTATCTAATTGTTGTAAATTAGGTAAGCCTTCAAGAAACAATACTCGTTCAATCAACTTATCAGCATGCTTCATGTCTTCAATCGACTTTTTGTACTCTTTTTCATTTAGCTTTTCTAATCCCCAATGTTTAAACATGCGAGCATGTAAAAAATACTGGTTAATAGCTGTCAGCTCACAAGTCAGTACACGATTGAGTTGACTGATGACTTTAGGATGACCTTTCATAGTAATGTCCCTTGATGAATAATTTGATCTCGATCAATTTTAAATAGAATAAAACACTGTAGGGAGAAACGCAAATTTTTACTTTAATTTCATAAGCTTACAATTGATAACCATTATCATTATAACTAAGGTTTGTAACTCTAGTGCGAAAAAGTGGCAACAAAAAAGCCTTCAAAATGAAGGCTCTTTACATTGTAAACAGTTACTGAATCACAAAAGATTAAATAATTCGGTTTTGATTCAGCATCTCTTTGCGTTCTTGTTCTTTTTGCATACGGAGTTTACGCGCATCACAAGGGTCGTCACAGTCACAGGCTTTTTCAATACCCAGCACACCCAACCCACCACAGCTGCCTTCTACCGCTTTCTTTTTCACGATATAACCAACAGACATTAACAAGAAAAATAATAACAACACCACAAACGCTGCTAAAAATGTACTCATAACGCACTCCAATTAACTCAATTTTAGGCCTGACGTAAAATCAGTGATATACCCTATTTTACATATGCTTTAAAAGCATCACTGTAATAGACCTGAAAACCTTGATCTTGCTTTTCTATCAGCATTATTGCTAAATTTTTCTCTTTAGCAAGCGCCAATGAAGCTTGTGTACCTAATACCATCATGGCAGTAGCATATCCATCTGCGGTCATACAACTAGAGTGTAGCACGGTTGCTGAGGCAAGTTTATGCTTAATAGGGTATCCGTTACGAGGATCGATTAAATGAGAAAAACGTTCGCCGTTTTCTTCGTAAAAATTACGATAATCACCTGATGTTGCCATTGACATTGTACCGGGCTCTATCACTTGCTGCACGGCTTGGCCGCCATCTGTTGGCTGCTCAACGGCAATGCGCCATGCACTGCCATCCGCTTTATTGCCTTTTACGTTCAGCTCACCACCAATTTCAACCAAATAACCACTGCTGTGATACTTGTCTAGAATAGAAGCAATTTTATCAACCCCAAAACCTTTGGCGATAGAGGATAAATCGACATATAAACCAGCATTGTGTTTAGTCAATGTAGTCCCGTTTATGGCAAGCTCATTAATGCCCATTTTCGCTTTAGCGGCATCAATCTGTGTTTGAGTCGGTACTGATGTTGGCCGTTTATCCGGTCCAAATCCCCATAAATTAACCACTGGTCCTAAAGTAATATCTAACGCACCGCCCGTCTCTTGATACAAGCGCATGCCTTCATTAATCACTTTAAGGGTATCGGCAGACACTTTCACACTTTGTTGAACTTGTAATTGATTAAACTTCGACAGCTCTGAATCACTGCGGTAAGTTGACATTTGGTCGTTTACCACCTCTAGAGCCATGTCGATCTCGGCTTGCAATAATTGCGCCTCAGGCAAGGTGTCGCTAGGCACCACTTTTACATGATATGTGGTTCCCATCGTACTGCCAGATAGCGTGATGATGGGCTCTGGTGAGCTGCAAGCACTCACGCCAAGTAACAATAATGAGGTTATTAATAACTTGATAGCTTTCACGGTCATTTCATATTTACACGGGTTGATGAATAAAAAAATTGCAGCTTGCAGACCTGTGTAAACACCCTGTCTGCATTGCTGCAATTTCATGACTTACTTGTCAATGTAATGAGTTAACTCATTAGCCACCGAAATCATCGAGTAAGATGTTTTCGTCTTCAACGCCTAAGTCTTTTAACATACCAATTACGGCCGCGTTCATCATTGGAGGTCCACACATATAGAACTCACAATCTTCTGGCGCATCGTGGTCACGTAAGTAGTTTTCGTACAATACGTTATGGATAAAGCCAGTGTAACCCGTCCAATTATCTTCCGCTTGCGGATCAGATAACGCGACATGCCACTTAAAGTTATCATTTTCAGCAGCTAGGCCGTCAAAGTCTTCAACGTAGAACATTTCACGCTTAGAACGAGCACCGTACCAGAAGCTCATTTTACGCTTAGATTTAAGACGCTTTAATTGGTCAAAAATGTGTGAACGCATTGGTGCCATACCTGCACCACCACCAATAAAGACCATTTCAGCATCGGTATCTTTAGCGAAAAACTCACCAAATGGACCCGAAATTGTCACTTTATCGCCAGCTTTAAGGCTCCAAATGTACGAAGACATTTTACCACAAGGTAGGGTTAAATTACGTGGCGGTGGCGTAGCAATACGCACGTTCAACATAATAATCCCAAACTCTTCTGGGTAGTTAGCCATTGAGTATGCACGAATGGTTTCTTCGTCTACTTTAGACTCTAACTTAAAGAAACCAAAGTGTTCCCAATCACCACGGTATTTTTCAGGTACGTCAAACTCAGCATATTTAACATGGTGAGCTGGCGCTTCAATCTGAATATAACCACCGGCGCGGAAAGGTACAGATTCGCCATCAGGGATTTGCAGCTTAAGTTCTTTAATGAACGTTGCTTTGTTATCGTTTGAGATAACTTCACATTCCCATTTTTTAATGCCGAAGATTTCTTCGTCAAGTTCGATTTCCATATCAGATTTAACGTTAACCTGACATGATAAACGACAACCCTGACGAGCTTCACCTTTGCTTATGTGATCAAGTTCAGTCGGTAGAATATCGCCACCACCTGATTTGATGTTTACGCGACACTGGCCACAAGAACCACCGCCACCACACGCACTTGATACGAAAATACCGTTGTCTGCTAATACGCCAAGTAACTTGCCGCCTGCACCTGTTTTAATTGCTTTATCTGTGTCGCCGTTGATACCAATAGTGATATCACCGCTTGCTACTAGTTTTGATTTAGCGAATAAGATCACTAATACCAACACTAATACAATCACAGTAAACATACTCACACCTAGATATACATCTATTGGAGTAGATTCAAGAATACCCATTCACTTATCCTTAAAGGTTCAAATTAATGCGTCGTCTCAGTGCTCTTAAAGAGAAACACCAGAGAATGACATGAAACCTAGAGCCATAAGACCAGCCGTCACAAAGGTAATACCTAAGCCACGTAAGCCATTTGGCACGTCAGAATATTTCATCTTTTCGCGAATACCGGCTAGCAATACAATTGCTAATGCCCAACCAATACCAGAGCCGATACCAAATACCACGCTCTCGCCTAAGTTGTAATCACGTTCTACCATGAAAGATACTGCACCAAAAATTGCACAGTTCACGGTAATCAAAGGTAAGAAAATACCTAACGCGTTGTACAAAGGTGGGAAATATTTGTCTAACGCCATTTCCAAAATTTGCACAAGTGCTGCAATCACACCGATAAAGGTGATGAACTTCAAGAAGCTCAAATCAGCATCTGGTACGCCAGCCCAAGCTAAAGCACCAGGTGCAAGAATACCTTGATAAATAATTTGGTTTGCAGGAACCGAAATAGCCAGTACCACAATCACTGCAACACCTAGGCCCATCGCAGTAGTCACTTTCTTAGACACAGCTAAGAAAGTACACATACCTAAGAAGAACGCTAGCGCCATGTTTTCAATGAAAACTGAGCGAATTAATAAACTAATATAATGTTCCATTGCGTTTACCCTTTTGCTTCTACTTGCTCTGGCTTATAAGTACGGATCATCCAGATCAAACCACCGATCAAGAAGAACGCACTAGGTGGAAGCAGTAATAAACCGTTAGGCTGATACCAACCACCGTCAGAGATTTTGCTGAGGATTTCTACGCCGAATAATGAACCATTACCAAATAGTTCACGCACAAAACCAACTGATAACAAGATTGCACCGTAACCTAAACCGTTACCGATACCATCCATAAAACTCATCATTGGTGGAGTTTTCATAGCGTAAGCTTCTGCACGACCCATTACGATACAGTTAGTAATAATCAAACCAACGAATACCGATAACTGTTTCGCAATCCCGTATGCATAAGCTTGTAACACTTGGTCAACCACGATTACCAATGAGGCAATAATGGTCATCTGTACAATGATACGCACGCTGCTAGGAATGTGATTACGAATAAGCGAAATAAACAGGTTAGAAAACGCTGTTACCGCAGTTAACGCAATGGTCATTACTAATGCTGTTTCCATTTTGCTGGTTACAGCAAGCGCACTACACACACCCAAAATTTGCAGTGCAATTGGGTTGTTATTAATAATCGGTCCGGTCAGAACCTGTTTAAGTTCTTTAGCGTCAGCCATTAGCTTAACCCTCCGTTGCGTGCTTTAGCGATAAAGCTTGCAAAGCCTTCTTTACCTAACCAAAACTGCAATGAGTGTTGAACACCGTTACTGGTTAAGGTTGCACCTGAAAGTGCATCTACACCGTGAACCGTGCTAGCCACTGCAGGATTTTTAGTTACGCTGATAGCTAAGTCGCCTTGAGCATCAAATAACTGTTTGCCTGTCCATAATGCTTTCCATTTTGGATTTTCTACTTCACCACCTAAACCCGGTGTTTCAGCTTGGTCATAATACACTAAGCCTTGAATCGTGTTTAAGTCAGCTTCTAGAGCCAAAAATGCATACATGGTTGACCACAAACCGTAACCGTGAACCGGTAAAATAACACTGGTTAACTTGCCAGCGTCATCACGTACCAAGTACACAACAGCTTTGTCAGCTACGCGCTTGATTGAAGCGATGTCGTTTTCAGGAATAGACGAAGTTGTCACATCACGCGATGCTTTACGTTGGTCGTAAACATTCGCATCACCTTCAACAAACTCACCTGTTGCTAAATCAACTAAACGCGCTTCAACATACTTGTTATATGTGCTAAGAATATCTTGCTTAGTGACGTTACCTTCTTTGGTGTTAATCAGGCTTGCCGCTTCAAGAATATACTTTTGCTTATCTAACAGCTTGTTCTCTTGCTGGGTCGGTTTTAACAACACCGCCGCTGTCGAAACCAGTACAGAACAAATAAGACATAAGCCGACAACAACAAATAGCGTTCTACCGAACGAATCTTTATTACTAGCCACGAGCAATCCTCCGCTTGATATTTGCCTGTACAACGAAATGGTCAAATAAAGGAGCAAAAAGGTTAGCAAACAAAATAGCTAACATCATACCTTCAGGGAACGCAGGGTTAATCACACGGATAAACACTACCATCGCACCGATTAAGAAACCGTAAGCCCATTTAGCCGTATTAGTAAACGACGCAGAAACCGGATCGGTTGCCATAAACATCATACCGAATGCAAAACCACCTAACACTAGGTGCCAATGCCAAGGCATTGCAAACATGGCGTTAGTGTCACTGCCGATAACGTTGAGCAGTGTTGCAATTGCAACCATCCCTAACATCACGCCGCCCACAATGCGCCATGACGCGATGCGAGTGTAGATGATGACCAATCCACCAAGCAAAATAGCAAAGGTTGATACTTCACCTACAGAACCAGGAATAAAGCCCATAAAGGCATCTAACCAGTTTGCATTAGAGGTATAATCAAATGTGCCTTGTGCTGCTTGGCTTAATGCTGTCGCACCAGAATAGCCATCTGCAACCACCCATGAGGTATCGCCAGACATGCTTAATGGGTAAGCAAAGAACAGGAATGCACGGCCCGCTAAGGCTGGGTTTAAGAAGTTACGCCCTGTACCGCCAAATATTTCTTTTGCAACCACCACACCAAAGGTAATACCTAATGCCACCATCCATAATGGGATCGTAGCGGGTAAGGTTAACGCAAACAGTACCGAGGTGACGAAGAAACCTTCGTTAACTTCATGACCACGCACAGAGGCAAACAGCACTTCCCAGAAACCACCAACCACAAAGGTAACAGCGTATATCGGTAGGAAGAAACAAGCACCATAAAACATCAAGGATGCAACGCCTGAGTCTGCAGTCAGTTGTGCGCCTAATAACTCAAATAAACCAACTTGCCAAACGTCAGGGGTACCGAAACCGGCAGCCAAAGCAATTTGTGCTTGTAAGCCTACGTTGTACATACCAAAAAACATGGCAGGGAATGTACATGCCCAAACCGTAATCATCATACGTTTTAGGTCAAGGTTATCGCGAACATGGGTTGCACCATGGTTCACTTTACCTGGAGTGTAAAATACCGTGGCTGCCGCTTCATAAAGGGCATACCACTTTTCGTACTTACCGCCTTTTTCAAATTGCGGTTCAATACGCTCGATAAAATCTTTCAAGCTCATTAGCCTTCCCTCTCGATCGTATCTAGACAGTCACGTAAATATGAAGCGTAGTCATACTTACCAGGACATACGAACGTACACAATGCCAAATCTTCTTCGTCCAACTCTAATGCGCCTAAACGAGCTGCACCATCAAAGTCCCCAGAGACAAGGTCTCGAAGTAGCATGGTAGGTAGAATGTCTAAAGGCATCACGCGTTCGTAGTTACCAATCGGTACCATGGCACGATCAGAACCGCCTGTACTCGTGGTCATGTTAAACAAACGTGATGGGCTTAGGTGACCTAAAAATGCACGAGTAATAGAGAATTTGTCGGCACCAGGCATAGCCCAACCAAACAATTCTTTCTCAGTGCCTTCTTCAAGTACACTCACCTGTTGGTGATAGCGACCTAAATAGCCATGAGGTCCTACTGCTGTGCGACCATTTAGTACCGAGCCAGACACAACACGAACACTTTCACCTACTGTTTCATCAGCAGTAAGCTCAGTCATGTTTGCACCTAAAACGGTACGCACTAAACGAGGCTGTTTGGCTTTAGGGCCGCCAATGGCCACTACACGCTCAGTGTTTAGTACACCTTGAGTAAATAGTTGACCCATTGCAATCACGTCTTGATAACCAACATGCCACACACTACGAGTAGCAGAAGCAGGAAGAACGTGATGAATGTGAGTACCCACTAAACCTGCAGGGTGTTTACCCGCAAACTCTTCAACGTGAGCATTGGCTGCAGGGATATCAGCACCTGGCGCTTTACATAGGTAAACTTTACCTTCAGTTAATCGTGCTAATACCTTAAGGCCATTAACAAAATCGTCTTTATGTTCAGCGATGACTACCACAGGATCGGCAGCAAGAGGTTGAGTATCTATTGCAGTAACAAAAATACCTGCTGCAGTAGCATCTACGGCGGGCACTTTACTGAAAGGGCGAGTACGTAAGGCTGTCCATAAACCTGATTCAATCAGGTTGTCACGAACGGCTTGTACATCTAACGTGTCTAATTTGTCTGCATCATATTGAGCAAAAGCAACGCTATCGTCACCTTCTACAGCAATAACAACAGATTGAAGTACACGTCTTGCACCTCGGTTGATTTCTAAAATAGTACCACTGGCTAAAGCCGTATATTTAACGCCTAAATTCTTTTTGTCTTCAAAAAGAACCTGGCCTTTTTGTACTTTATCGCCCACTTTGATCTTCATCGTTGGACGTAAGCCAATATACTCTTCACCCAAAGTAGCTACGTGTCCAATGGCTGGGCCATTATGGATAACTTGCTCTGGTCCGCCTGCTATAGGCAGTTCCAATCCTTTCTTAATTGTAATCATATCCACAAGCACTACGTTTGAAGGAAAGACAATGCGCCACGTTCCGCTACAAAAACAAAGTATTAACAAATACTTGCCATTTGAGCTAGCGCAGATTTAACACGGAAATGCGATCGAAATCACGCTGGTCGCGCGCATTTTACCGTAAATATGAGACTATCGCCACGAAAATAATAGGTGATTTCAAACCAATACCCTCGCGAATCGGCAACATTTAACTCAAATTTAATAAATAACAGCACAATACAAAAAGATAATGGCTATTTTTTGATTTGAAATACTATAGCATTAATTTTTATAGAAATAATTTATATCATTTCGCATCAAGCAAACACACAGCAGCCCAAGTAAAAGATTACTTGGGCTGCTGGTATGGGCTCTCAAATTGAACAAAACTCAATCAGTTTAATTTTAAAAACGAGCTTGATAACCTAAATATGCGGTCATTTCTGATTGGGCTTGAAGACCTGCTAACGTCCGACTTGCCACTAAGGTTTCGTCAAATAAGTTTTCAACTCGTAAGTACACTTCATGCTGCTGAGTAATACTATAAGTGGCCGCTAAATTGACTTTCCATTGGCTGTCGATTGGCTCAATGGCTGCCAGATTACCTTCATATTCTAACTCCGATTGAAACAGCGCCTGCGCCATCACAGAAACATCACCGACTACCACACCTGAACTGAAAGAAAACTGCTGCTTAGGTACCCAGGGTAATTGGCTGTCGCCGTCAAAGCAGCCATTGTTATTTGAACAATATCCAATATCTGTTTCAGCTTGGGTGTATTGATATTTTGCTTTAAATGGAATTGAAAAACGGTCAAACGTCAGGCTGTACTCTGCCGATAAGTCGATGCCTGTGACTGTCACATCCTCGATATTTTCCTGCAATGCAATTTGCTCATAATCGCAAATCATGCCAAACATACAACCAATATGTTGATTATCGTAATCATGCAAATAAGCGGTCATTGCCAGCGCGAGTGTATCTTGCTGATACGCTACTGCTAATTGATATTGTAGTGCTTCTTGCGCACGCTGTTCTAAATTACCCGCAGAAGCTGCAGTCCAAGCTTGTTTAGCTTGAACAGCTGCAGACCATGCACCCGTAGTGTAAGCCACTTCAATTGAAGGCATCCAACCATCGTCAGAAAAGTCAGCTTCAGTCAGGTTATACTCATCACTGACATCACGAGACACACTGACATGCTCATAACCTAGGCCAATGTTTATCGACCAATCACCATAATTTAACTTTGCATCCACTGCAGATGAAAATGCCGAAGCATCATCGGTATATACCGCAAAAGCCTCTTTATCACTCACTGAGGTTAATGATAAATCTTGATTCCATAGCCAATCTTGGCCACCTAATTCCATTTCGGCTTTGTCGGTATGATAACGAGCGCTATAAGTCACTTCATGTTGACCATACATATTCACGCCTTTGGTTTGCACACCAAAACCCGCAAAGTCGTTATCTTGAGATAAGGCACCTAAATCCATTCCATCAATAGTTGGATTAATTTCAAATGCTGCAATATTACTTAACAGTGTTGAATTGATTGTGTCACCGTCAACATACAACATGTCGACAACTTTTTGAGAATAGGTTTGGTAATAAAAGTCGGTAGCCACTGTTGAGGTTTTCGACAAATAAAGCTTATGTGCTAACACATAACGATTGCGCTCTGTTTCTTCTTTATCAATGTTGGCAGCAGAATACAGTTTACCAGGGTCTTGATCAAAATCAGCGTTAGTTAAACCAAGCGTGCCGATATCGGTATCTTTACTCGAGTATTGATAGCTAAATTCTGTGGTTTGTTTGTTTCTTGCGCCGGGTAAGCTGTCGGCGGTAATTTTAAACATAAGATCAGCTTGCGTCGCATCGGCATCACGATCAACTTGATAACCTACCTCATCTGTTGCTGATTGATAATCAAGCGCCAGTAGCATGCCATACTCTTTTGTGGTCCCGCTTACGATCCCACCGACATTGAAGTCGCTGTTATCGTTCATTTCGGCATTAAACTCACCAGCGTTCTTTTTAGGGCTAATCGCAGCTGATTGATATTCAAGCTTACCAAATGATGCTTCCGAGCCATCGACAATACTGGTCATACTCGACAAAGTGACACTCTGCTGATGCAGCATATTAGGTTGAATCACTAAATTTTGCCCAGAATAAGGCGCCGGAGAAAAGAAAATACCATCTTGCATAACGGCTACACCATCAGACACACCGCGATGCATTAATTCAACGTCTTCACTTGTTGCCGTCGGAAGCACTGTTGCGCCTGTTAGTCCAACCGCGATATCACTCTGACGATAATGAAATGCTGTTTGTGTAGATTGTTTTAACTCGAGGTGGTTATTTGTCTTATCAATTGATTCTGTCACCGTTTCGGCGACTGCATCAGCAGACTGACAAGCAAAAAGGACTGCAACTGCAATCAATGACAGGCTAAATGGATGGTTAGACATGGTTATCTCCGTATATTTGTCTGGTCAAGCCAACATAAACATCATATTTGTTATTATGCCGATACAATAACGGTTTCAGTGACATAAAAACAGCATACCGATAACGTTTCCCCCATAAAATGCAATTTTATTAACAAAAAAAGCGGCCGAAGCCGCTTTTTTACTGCGAGGTAAATGTTTATAGATTACCTAAAATCTCATCACTCAACTTTAAGTCATCATTTAGATTAACGCTAACACCTGCCGCGATAATCATTCGAGCAATATCTTGTGCTTCAGTCAGTGAATGCATCTCATAAGTGCCACATTGGTACTCATTAAGTTCTGGAATGTCTTTTTGCTCAACGACATTGGTCACATCCCCCATTGCAGCAAGCCATGCATCAGCGACTGCACTTTCAGTTGGCTGACCAATTAAACTCATATAAAAACCGGTACGACATCCCATTGGCGAAATATCGATAATTTCAACTCCGTCACCATTTAAATGATCACGCATAAAGCCGGCAAATAAATGTTCCAGAGTGTGAATACCACGCTCACTTAAAATGTCTTTATTGGGTGCGCAAAAACGTAAGTCAAACACGGTAATGGCGTCGCCACTGGGCGTACTCATGTGTTTTGCAACGCGCACAGCTGGTGCATTCATACGAGTATGATCTACGGTAAAACTGTCTAATAAAGGCATTGCTTTCTCCCAGAAATAAAATGATGTTGACAATATACGCTCTAATAACCAAATAGTATCACTTATCTGCCGTCGTCACAGCTTGAGTTTTTATCGTTTTATTCATCTTATGGTCTGTTGGTTATTCATGGCTGTTTGAGATTAGTTAAGTGCGTCTTCGGTATACTGAAAATAACGTTTAACCGCTTTCTCATTGGCTAAATAAGCATCCAACACTTTTTTAAACACAGGATCTTTTGCAGCCTCTTCCTGTAAGACTTCATCCCTAGCCAGTTTTAATGCCGCTATAACTTCAGGTGGAAACGCTTTTACGACCACATTATGTTCAGTTATTAATGTGTCCAACGCGGCAATATGACCCTGGGTATAATCATCGAGCATATCTTGGTTTATCGCTCTAGCAGCGACTTTGACAATCGTTTGTAAATCGGCTGGCAACGCTGAAAATGCTTGCTGATTAACCAAAAACTCCATCGAAGAACCAGGCTCATGCCATCCAGGATAATAATAATACTTGGCAACGTGATGCAGCCCGAGTGGTAAATCGTTAAATGGGCCAACCCATTCAGCCGCATCAATTGCCCCCGTTTGCAATGCACTGTAAAGCTCTCGTCCAGCTAACTCATCAACGGGGATCCCACCTAATTTCTTTAACACTTTGCTGCCAATACCAGGCAAACGCATTTTAAGGCCTTTCAAATCTGCAGGAGAGGTAATGGGTTTATTAAACCACCCCCCCATTTGCATACCTGTATTTCCCCCAGCTAACGGCAAAATACCAAAAGGCTGATAAACCTCCTGCCATAACTCAATTCCGCCGCCATAGTGCAGCCAGGCATTCATTTGCTGGGCATTTAAACCAAAAGGAATTGATGAGAAAAACTGCGATGCTGGTGCTTTTCCTTTCCAATAATGTGCAGCACTGTGACCCATTTGCACCGTGCCTTTGCTTACACCATCAAAAACCGACAAGGCTGGCATTAGCTCACCAGCACCATAAACATGAATAACTAAGCGGCCATCAGACATTTGCTCAACCAGTTGTGCAAAGCGCTCTGGAGCCATGCCTAATCCAGCAAGATTTTTAGGCCAAGATGTCGCTAAACGCCATTCAATTGCAGCATAAGACGCCTTAGCCGCTTGAGTTTTCGTCACCGTTTCAGCGGGAGGTTGTTGACAACTAGCCAACAACAACAAAACCAATAACCCGCAGTACAGTCTCAACTTCCCCATGATGAAATCCTTACGTTCTTTCATTGATAACTGTCTAAGATTGACCACTGATTTAAACAGTAATCACATTGGCATTACCTTAACATAACAATAACAACTAACAACGATTGCGACCTCATTTACAAATAAAAAAGCCTCACAAACTAGTGAGGCTTTACCGTATAAAATATTGATTATATTATTTTTTACAATGTATTTGTCGCAGCCATACTGATAAACAAACTATTGTTAAGCAATCGTGCCGCAACAATCGCGCTACCCTTTACAGTTAGGTGTTTTAGGGACTTCATCCAAAGCTTGCCATTCTGCTTCAGTGTAAACATTAATGGATAATGCATGCACACCATTTGCTAACTCATCAGCTAAGGCTTGATTAACTAAACGATGACGAGCCAATAAACGCTGCTCGCTAAATATATCGCTGACAATAACGACTTTAAAATGGGTTTCTGAATTAGGTGGCACATGATGACGATTACTTTCATTAATCACTTCAAGGTGCAATGGCGTAAAGGCTTGATTCAATTTATCTGTAATGATTTGTTCGACAGACATAGTGATACTCTTATTAATCCATATCAATGAAACCGCAGGGTACTGGTTTGCCGAATAAAGGTCAAACAAGCAAACTAAAACTTATTACTGGTGCACAAATTTACCACAACTGAATTCCAGCCCACATGTTCACGTTATTGGCCAATCGGCCATATCGACATCATCAAGTTCATCATGCTCACAACCACTCAGCGGCAGGTTTTCTTTCCCAAGCCAAGCGCTGATAAACTTGCCTTGAGGGTCGTAAGTTTGCTGTTGCTTGGCTAGATTGAACCGTCTAGAACCTCTAGGGTCTGCACCGACACCCGCCAGGTATTGCCAATTGCCCCAATTAATTGCAACGTCATAATCAATGAGTTGCTGCTGAAAATAAGCAGCACCATAGCGCCAATCACACTGCAATTCGTGGATCAAACAACTGGCCACAATTTGTCTGCCACGATTAGACATGTAGCCTGTTTGGTTTAACTGTGACATTAATGCATTCACTAGCGGGTAAGGAGTGGTTGCCGTTTTCCACGCCTGAAATCGTTGGGCATAAAAACTGGTTAATGGTTTTTTGCCACTGATCCCCGAAAACCAAAATAGTTTATTGTTAAATTTGTGGCTATACCAATGGAAGTATTCACGCCAAAGTAACTCATACTCAATCCATTGCGTCGACTCATTTGCACCATGTTGCGATTCAAATTGACGTAATGCCGACACCACTTGTCGGGCAGATAAACACCCATTAGCCAACCAAGGGGAAAACTTGGTTGAGTGTTCCCAGCCAGCTAATTCGTTTCTCACGATTTTGTAACTGTGGGCCAAATTGGAAGCAAAATAGCTGTCTAACTGCAATTTACCCTGGGTTTCGCCGCCACAAAATACATTACTCAACTGATGAGTTTGTGGAAACCAATCAGGATAGGTAATCCATTGCTGTATTAATTTATCTTGCGAGTGAAGAACAACCATAGGTGGCAACCAAGCGACTTGTTCTGTCGCTACATCAAAATGGCTGTTGTTAACTTGTTTTCGAAACTGGCTAAAACTAGGCGGCAACGCGTCTAACTCAAATGGCAGTTGCGGTAAATTAAACAAGGTTTGGGTCGTGAAAGTCGAAAACGCAATGCTGGTATCACATTGTTGTTGAATCGCTTGCCAAGCGGCTCGCTCATCTGCGCCGCTGTGATTGCTCCGATAGACTCGAGTAATATCATGGGTGCTAATTAAATGAGGCAAACAAAGCTGCGCCTGAGCATACACAATATGTAATTGCTGACCATATTGATTAAGTGCTTCATCTAAAGCTTGTAGCGACTCAAGTAAAAATTTCAGCCTATGCAGCCCCAATGGCCTTGCCTGATATTGAGCCGCACTAAACCAGTGAGGCTCAATGCAATACACAATCATCAGTTGTTGAGCATGCTGGGCGATGTCGGAAAATATGGCATTATCTGATAGACGCAAGTCATCGCCAAGCCAATAAAGCGCCCTCACATTTTTTGTCGAGCTGATGGTCTTACTTGTAGGTAAAGGTTGAGCGTTTGCGTTGCTCATATTTAGCACCATTTATGCGTGTTTAATGCTTAACTGATACGTATACAAACCATTACAAGGTTCAATAACAGGCTAATTTTTGTCGTTAACTTGACTGAGATTAGCGATAGTAGTGAGGGATAACATGCCTAAAAGTAAAGTTAATTCTTGGCTCTGTCACTTTAAGCCGTTTAGGTAAAGCATGTTGCCAATCTTGCTGCATGCCTGGGTGCATAATCAACAAATCACCTGACTCAAGTGTAAAATTAACTTTGGTTTGCGTTGTTTTATGGCGAACAACAAAGTCCCTACAGGCACCGAGAGTGACAGATGCAATAGCAGAGCCCTTAACTATTTCGGGTTCATCGTCACTATGCCACCCCATGCAGTCGTGACCATTTGCGTAGCGATTCACTAACACTGAGTTGCTTTGGATTTGGTGTTCCGTGAACAACTTTTGTCGTAAACGACTTAACACCTTAGGCCAAGGCAAGGCACTTATGTGTAATTTAGAATAGTGATAGTCACAACCAAGATCGCCAAACCACGCTTGAGTGCGTGGAATAGGATGCCGCTTGCCATAGACTTCAATGGACACTCTTTCTAAGGGATAGTGATCAACTTCGTTAAGTAACAATTGTTGCTGCTTCGCTGACAAAAAGCCTTTAATCCAGGTCACCGGCGGCGTTAATGGATGATGAACTTCTGTATTACGCTCTAACTGGGGGTGTGGTGCCTCAAAATCAAAACCCTGTTGCAAACCAGACACTTTACCTCCTACTTCATTAAACAGTTAAAACCAGCGCTTTATTTTAGCCCACCACAACCCCAAAAGCACAATCAACGCCATAAGCAGCAACACGGCAAAATAACCATAAGACCATTTTAACTCTGGCATATTGTCAAAGTTCATCCCATAAATCCCCGCGATAACCGTTAAAGGTAAAAATATGGCCGTCACCAAGGTTAACGTCATCATTACCCGGTTGGTTTTATGTGCGCTTACAGAGATAAAGCCATTAATCAAACTGCTCACCAAGCCCTGATACAAGCTCGCTCGACTCGATAAACGCTCAAACTGATTATACAAATAGCTTAACTGTTGAAAATCAAACCCAATGTGTTTAGTGCTGTCATTACCTAACAATTGTTGTAGGAGTTCTTCATGATAACTAAATGAACGTTTCGCCTTTTGTAGTTTACTGCTGTATGCCATTAGTTCAGCAAGTAAATCATCACTTGATGCATCAAAAATCTCATCTTCTATATCATTTAAGCGCTCTTCTAATGCCAACATTACAGCCAAATAATCCGCCACGATTTGACGCATAATAGCAAAGCACACCCCGCTCATTTCAGGAGTATCTAGACTGTGCTTAGCCATAACTTGCTCAGTAATTTTGGCAACACTAATTGAAGGGTTTAGATGCTGGGTAATCAAAAATTGACGATTAACGTGCATCAACAAATGGCTTCTATCAAGTAATAAATAGACCTCTCGCGCCATTAACTCATGTGTCAATAAGTATGCATGGTTAGGATAAACTTCAATTTGAGGTGGGTGGCGTTCACGGTGTGCTTCTTCGAAATCAAGATTATCAATACCAAATTGCGGGTACGCCTTAAAAAAATCTTGGTTATTGGGGCCGCTGATATCAATCCAAATGCGCTGCTGTTCTGGTTTATATTGCGCCATAAGACGCTCATCGCCATGCGACAATAGTTGACCTTGGTTATCAAACAATAAGATATGAATGGTCATAATTAACTCATGCTAAGACAACTGGGTGGCCGCTCAAACTAGCTGGCTAACGTTTGTGCTTCGACGTCTTCAATTACAGCTTTAATTTGTTCAAAATGACTGTTAACCCAAGCGCTGCTGATGGGCCCCCAGGTCGAAATTCGATAATACCCTTCGTTATGTCTCTGGCCTTGCTGAATAAAATCCACTTTAACACCAATGTCAGCAAAGGCCGCAATAGCATCTTGCAGCGTTCTCCTTGGCATACCTGTTAATTTTTGTAGGCTTAATAGATTATGTTGCTCTTCATCGAGCAGATGTGCCAGATATAGCTTTCGCAAAAATGCTTTTTGCGATTTATTAATAACGTTAGGCTGAGAAAACATCGATATAACGCCCTATAAATAATACGACTTTATTTGAAATTACTGCATGTGTTGCCTTGTATGCAAGTAATATCAACAGCTAAGCAATAATCAAATTATGGTTTGAGACAAACATTTACAACCTGTTAGTCGCAAATTGCCCCAAAAACATGGCAGTATGATATCGAGAAGGTAACAAAGGGATAACATAATAATGAAAATAGACTCGCCACAAAAAAGCCAGCCTATAGTCGCGCCAGCCTCAGAGTTAAAAAATGAGTCAGCGGCAGAATTAACCCCTTACCAACATGGCCATATACTCAGGCCGGCACAATATATTCCATTATCCAGGTTAGCGCTCCAAGGCGTAGATGCTAACTACCCCAAATTACTGTTAATTATCAGCATCACTATCACGGTGTTAATCACCCTAGTCATTACCATTTTTGGCCTAATAAACCCCGATATCCCAACAAGTGTGACCCTATCCATATTGCCCGGTTATGCATTGTTAGCCGTCATTATCATTAAACTTATCCATACAAAAGCTAAACGGATTGCCTATGGTGTATTTGAACATGAGCTGGTGTTACGCGAAGGGTTATTTTGGGTATCAACAACAGCCTTGCCATACACCCGCTTACAGCACGTTAATTTATCCCAAGGGCCAGCAGAGCGAAAATTTAACTTGGTGTCGTTAAAATGTTTTAGTGCTGGCAGTGGCGTGGCAGAAATCGATTTGCCCGGACTCAATGCTGAACTGGCTGAACATTTGCGTCAGCACCTGTTAGCTAAAGCCGCTGCGAGCCACCAGCCTATGGCTGAACAACACAATATTGACAACGATAGCCCGCTAGAAAATGACACTCAACATACGGCTGATGTTGAGCATCAACTCACCACGTCTAAAGCTAAAACGTCCAACGAGGACACGCCTCATGGATGAGTTACCAAAAACACCTCAATCCATAAGACAACCAGGTGCTATAGAGGCGAATACCTCTCAGCAGCACACCTGTGACGATCTCGCCAGTCAGCTAAAAGAATGGCAAGCATTATCGCCTTGGTCGATTATTACCTACGTATTTGGTGCGCTAAAAGGGATCCTCAGTAATGGTTTTGCCATCATTCCAATTGTTTACACCGGTTGGAAACAAGGATTTGACGGGCAATGGTTAGTGTTGATGATAAGTGTGATAGTGCTGCTTGTTTGCCTGTCGGCGGTGATTGAGTGGCATAAATTTCGCTTTCGCTTATTGGGGGAACAACTCGATGTAAAGCGGGGATTATTTTTTACCAAAAAAGATGAAATCCCACTCAGCAGAATTCAAAACATACGTTATGAGCAACCTTTTTATTTTAAACCGCTAGCCCTTGGGACATTGGTGATAGAAACTGCCGGGTCAAAAAAAGATGAAGCCAAGCTTGCGGCGTTAAATACCGAACAGGCACAGACACTCAAGCGCTTATTACTCAATTTAACGCACCTTGAACAGTCCGCATCTCAAACCTCTAGTGAACCGCAACCTGATGATCAATCACAAAGCTCTAGCCCTGTGGTGCGTAAATCTCTGAGTGAGCTATTACTTTTTGGCTTTTATCAAAATAACTTTATTTGGTTTGCGGTGATCGCTGGCCCCATCATTGGGCAAATAGATATGGAAAAGGTGTTTGACTCAGCAATAGCCAGGCAATTTTGGTTGTGGGTTGAGAGCCAAACCCATCAAAACATCGGCTTGCAAAGCCTGTTTTTCATTCTTGGTTTGCTGTTTTTGTACGGGCTATTTTCGCTTATTTCGATTATCTCTGCTGTGTTAAAATATTATCCATATAAGCTCGACAGGCACACAGACACCCTTCAACGCAGTGGTGGAGTCATTTCACACCAACAAGATGCATTAGCCATTAAGCGTATACAGCTTATCCATGCACAGCAACCGCTAATCGCTCGACTCTTTAAGCGTTGGACCTTGTATTTTAAGCAAGTCAAAGGACAAGAGGTTGAGCAAAAAACCAAACAACATATGCTTATCCCAAGTGTTAAACTAGGCGAAATAGTATCGATTTTAACGGCGATGCCCAATCTCAGTGGCGGCGCAAGCGCTTTACCACGAAAATATACGCCAATTCACATTAATTGGTTTACACGACGGATCATGCTACCACTTGCTGTCGCGGTTTTATTATCGGTCATTGGCGGGTTTGATGGCCGAAGTTTAAGCTTTTTTGAAACCACCTGGTTAACCACCACTGCCGTCGTTGGAGTCATTTATATACGTTACAAACATTGGGGATATGTACTTGAAGACAAGGTGATTTGGCTGCACTCAGGCTTCCTTGGCAGGCAATGGAAACGCGTTGCTTTTGATAAAGTGCAACACGTCAAAATAACCCAAACCAAGGGGCAACAACGGGCAAATTTAGCCTATGTTGAAGTCGGCCTTGCCAGCGGCAGCTTAGTGTTTCCTTACATCCCGATTGACATTGCCAATCAAATCATTTCCCGGTCGCTGCATGCGGTTAGCCGTAATAGCCAAAACTGGATTTAACGTCATACCGCTTAGACAAAGACAAATGTTCTAGCCAATACCAACCAGGCGCTTTTCTAATCCAGATTTCAAAATGCTACTGGTCACCCATCACGGGTGACTGGTCAGCATTTTTAACTTAGTCAGGCTCAAGCTTTTATAGGTTATTTAACCACTAACACTGGGCATTTGGCTTTATTAGCCACTTCTTCCGCCACATTGTCATGCAAAAAGTGTGAGAGGCCGGTGCGGCCGTGGCTGGCGATAACCACCATACCGATGTCTTCGCCATTAGCTTCAGCTAAAATTTCGGTCACCGCATCACCACGGCGTATCACAGTTTCTATTTTTAAATCGGTTTTTAACTGAGCTAATAACTCATGCATCTGTTTTGCTGCTGCATCTTCCATCGATTTTGCGAGTTCTTCTGGTGTAATCGCAAGCACCATGTAGTTTTCGTCACCTAGAGGTTGATCAACCACATTCAGAATACGAATACCTACATTGTAGAGATTTGCCATTTCAATGGCATATCGTAGGGCATGTGACGCCGTGTCTGAAAAATCGGTAGGCCATAAAATATTACGTGTACGCATTTTGCTACCCTCCTTAAACGTGAACAACGCAAGAGTCAGTTAACCAACTTAAATTGACACAACCAACAGACTGTATTCACGCAATTAATAACCCTTCTTACCCTTCAAGTGTAGTCATTAATTTGATTTTTTTAGTGATCAAAATCAAATCCATGTCGAAAACTTGCTCTAGCTCAAAAAAACACCTAACATTAGACCGACTAATCAGTCGGTACGTATCGAACCGCTATGGTTAAGCACATTAGCCACTGCCAATTCAAAGATATTTAACCAACAAGCACAATTAACCGACACAGACTATCAGCCGGAGAACATTAATGAACATGGCAGTTGATCAGACAGTAAACTCACTCACGCAATTACTTGACACGCAACGTAGCCGTTATTTGTCACAACCGGCACCGAGTTATCAATCTCGCGTTAACAAATTAACCCAACTTAAACTCGCATTACTCGATAACCAACAAGCGATAATAGATGCACTCAATCAAGATTATGGTCACCGCTCTTCAAATGACACCGTGATCTCAGATATCATGCCTTGCGTTAACAATATTAATTACACTATTAAGCATCTGAAATCGTGGATGAAACCCAGCCGTCGTCATGCAGGCATGTTGTTATCGCCCTCAAAAGTGTCGGTACAATATCAACCTTTAGGTGTGATTGGCATTATCGTGCCATGGAATTTCCCGATCATGTTATCCATCGGCCCATTAGTTACCGCTATTGCCGCGGGTAATGGTGCCATGCTCAAAATGTCTGAGTTTACCCCTGCAACGAATGCCGTGTTACGCCAATTACTCGCCACGGTTTTTGATGCTTCTGAGGTAGCCATTGTTGAAGGTGAAGCGGAAGTCGCGGCAGAATTTTCATCTCTGCCTTTTGATCATATTTTATTTACCGGGTCTACCGTCGTAGGGCGCCATGTTATGCGAGCGGCAGCCGAAAACCTTACCCCTGTAACGTTAGAATTAGGCGGTAAATCGCCAGCAATTATCGCGCCAGATATGTCGATAGACACAGCTGTTGAGCGACTCATTTTTGGCAAATGCTTAAATGCCGGACAAATCTGTGTAGCCCCCGATTATGTGCTCTGCCCTGCCGACAAAGTCGATGCGTTTATTGCAGCTTATCGGGCGCGTTTTAACAAAATGTATCCTGACTTTGTCAATAATCAAGATTACGGCAATGTCATTAATGACCGTCAGTATCAGCGTTTGTTGAACGTGCTTGAAGATGCTAAAGCAAAGGGCGCAAAGGTCATATCTGCAACGGATGACCCGATTTCGACCGATAGCAGAAAACTAGCCACTCAATTAATCACCGAAACAACAGACGACATGTTGCTAATGCAAGATGAGATTTTTGGGCCATTATTACCCATTATTAGCTATAAAAATGTGTCAGAAGCCATTGGTTATGTAAACCGTGGGCACCGGCCACTGGCGTTATATATAATGAGTTTTGATGATACAACCCAACAACATATCTTGCAGCAAACCCATTCGGGTGGTGTATGTATTAATGACACCGTGTTTCATGTGGCCGCAGACGACGCGCCATTTGGCGGTATCGGGCCTTCTGGAATGGGGCATTACCATGGTAAAGAGGGCTTCTTAACCTTTAGTCACGCTAAAACTGTACTGAACAGTGGTAAAATCAATACTGGCATCTTTGTGCACCCACCTTATGGCGGCGTCATTCAGCGACTATTAATGAAATTCTTCTTGCGTTAACAACACAGCAGCCCAACCTACCCTAAATCTTTGTTGGGCTGTTTATCGTTTTCAACCATAGGCACTTTTAACTTAATGAGCAGTAAAACACCTACCACCACAGATAAGAAACAAGCCATATTAGACTCGGCATTACAACTGTTTGTCAGTAAAGGCTTTAGTGCAACATCAACAGCATCAATCGCCAAAGCTGCGGGAGTGGCAACTGGGACATTATTTCATCATTTTCCGACAAAAAACGACATAATGAACCAATTGTTTCTTTATATAAAGCAAGAGTTTGCTAATAATATGGTGAGTAATACTCAATTATCAGGTGATATTGAAAAAGACGCCAATAATCTATGGCAGAAAGCCATTGACTGGGCCATTGCACAACCTCTTAAGCAATTGTTCTTTTTACAATATTCAATGTCGGCCGATATTGATATTGCGGTAAGAAAACAAGCGATGATGAGCATTTTAGGTTTTGTCGTTGAATTGATTGAGCAAGGTAAACAACAAGGCATTATTGCCAACTTCCCCAACGAATTATTGCTCGAAAACTGCCATGGACAATATTTAGCAGCCATCAGATACTTTACTGACAACCCACAACTCGGTAACGACCCAAAGCACCGTAGTGCCAGCTTCAAATTGTTTTGGCACGCCATGAAAGCTCAGTAATCCACCGACAGAAGCCACTAGAGGTTTAACGAACTCAACTTTAATCATCTAAACTGAAGCCGGCTAAATCAATATCATCAGTTGAGTCATTACTGTCTTCAAAATTTAATTGTCCTGTATGAGCAGTTTGTTGGTTAAGCATTTCTTGCTGCTTGGCTTTGTGTATTGCATATTGGCGTCGACGCTTACGTTGTAAACATAATCGAATAACATCTTGTTTTTGTAACTCACTGTAACTCATCCAATTAAAACGCTCATCACGGCTTCTTAAGCAACCAACACAATAACCACGGCTGTCAGACTGACACACGCCGATACAAGGGCTGGGTACGGCAAAAAAGCTTAATTGTTCCATCATTAATGAGATTAACTCCAGTACATAAATTACAGACTATTGATTACACCAATCCGCATTAGAATGTGCTCTTTTAGCGAAAGCTATCAGTGCGGTATTCGAGGCAGCCTTTTGAGGGCATAGTGCACTACGTTAAGAAAGGCTAACAAAGAATACCACGCTGATAAATTCGCCCTTCGGGGTTGCGTCACACCCCCCGTTACGGCTTCAAATGACGTTGATGTAGATGACTACACCTGCAGTCATTTTCATTGTACTGGGTCTAGTGACGTAACCTAAAATAGATCATATTCTAATAAGGATTGGTATTAATGCGATATAGTCAAATAAGCCTAATAATCTACAGGCAAACAATCGTCGTATATTAAGGTTATACTAATTGAGTTAATTTTGTACATTATTACACGTTTTAGGAGGTCTTATGACAACATCAAAGCGTTCCAAATTAAGGGGAAACTGTCCAACCTGGCGTAGCCTAGCATTAATGATATGTAGCTTATTTATTTTCACCGCCTGCGCGACAAAGCCTAAACAAGATTATGATGTTAATTACGATTTCTCTGCTCTTAAAACGTTTAGCCAACTCAGTGTTGAGCAAACTAATGACCCGCTAACGGCCGACAGAATTAACGCTGACATCAAACAAAGTTTGTTAAACCAAGGGTTTGTTTATCAACAAGAGGGGGGTGATTTTTTAGTTAACTATGCATTTGTCACCCAAGACAAAGAAAAAGACTCTAGTCTTTCTATCGGCTTAGGCTCTGGCACTTGGGGCTCTAAAGGCGGTATCGGTCTTGGCACCAGCATCGGGATCCCACTGGGGAGCAACACCGCCAAAACCCAAACGATCCAAATCGATATTGTTGATTCAGCAGATAAGCGCTTAATTTGGCGTGGTAATGGCCAATATCACTTTGACCAAGGCGGCGAAGATAAAGCGAAAGGTATTAATGAAACCGTCGCGGCCATCTTGGCACAATTTCCGCCACAAAAATAATAGTCACAGGCCGTTGTTAACATCACACGCAACAACGGCCATCGCTTAGCAAAAAAATCTATTTAGCAATGAGCGCTTGCACGGTAAACTAGCCAACATCCTACTTTATCGATTTGTAAACATGACCACCGAAACTTACAACCAAGCCATACTGGCATTAGCACTTGCCGGCATTGATGCTATTAATACCTCTGCATCTCAACACAAAGCCCAACGAACGCCTGCGCAAGAAAGCCATTTTTTATGTAATTGGATGGTTGAATCGTTAAAAACAAAGCGCTTTTCCAAATTGGTTGCCGATGACTTAACAGCGTGGATCCGTCAAGCTCGTAGTCAAGGTGCTGGGGCGCAACTAAAACGTCTACTCACCTGCATTGCAGACCAATATCAGCAAGCCAATAACAGCCCAACCGCCACCGGCCGCGGGCTAAAAAACTTATTAACAGAACTCGCGGCTCAGCAATGGGTAATCATCACAGATACCGATATTGACGCTAAACTGAAATTAGACAGTGATGGACAATCAAGCTTAATTATCTCTGCTAAAGAATTTAATCAACACATTATCGACGACAACATCGTTAAGCCGATTGCAATGTACATTCGCGGTGATGAAAACCAAGTGGCGCGTTTAGCACTCACTCAAGGTATTTTATTGAGCCAAGGCAATAAGAAAACCACACTGATTAAACACCACAAAACCTACACCTTACGACCTAACAACCTGCACCCAAGTTTATGTTTACTGTGCCTTGACCAATATAAGTAATTAAAGGCACCAAGCTACGTTTTAGGGCACAATTGTCATGTGAGGAGGTACCATGAAAAGAAGTATTATTACAATAAGTTGTTTAGTGCTATTTTTTATCTCTGGATTTGCTTTTGCAGATACTGCGCTCAAATATAACGTTAATGGTTCGAGTACCTGGGTGCCTTACTACATTCCAGACTCACCTGAAAGTCCTGGTATTCTAGGTGAGTTAGTTCCCCTTTTACTTGCCAAAGCGAATATTAACAATGAAAAGCATAATTTCCCGCCCAGAAGAACCAATTACGCATTGGACAACGGTTTACTCGACTTTGACTTTGTCAGCCCAAGTTGGTTTCCTAATAACGATTTAGGCGAGTTGTTTGTGCAGTCGTCTGCCATTATCGCCATTGAAGAGTACATCATTACCTTAGCGTCTAATGCTAAAGATTGGCAACATAATGACAACCTAAAAGGCCAAGAAATTGGCACCGTTGGCGGTTATTTGTATCACAATGACTCGGAGTTCACTCGGGTAGATTTCACCTCAGAAAAAGATCTCATAAAAGCACTTTATAAAGATCGAGTAAAAGCAGCAATTTCCGGAGACTTACCCGCGTTATACTGGGCTAAAAAGCTTAACTGTCCTGTCACACTTGCCGCACTGCACTCAAAAGGTCACCTAGTCATGCGGCTTCGAAAAGAACACGTAGCATTACTACCTAGTATCAATGCGGCGATCGCTGAATTACAGTCAAACGGTACGATTGACCGTATTATTGATAAATATACCCAGCAAGCGATATTTGAGCACACCAAATAATACTCATAACATAAACCCTTAAAACGGGTTCACGCTATAACCTTCATGAGCTAACACCGCATGGGCAGTTAATGCAGACAATGCCATTTCAACACCGGGTAATAAGTCATCAGGCGTAATGCCATAATAAGCCGCCGTTTGGCCGCACACATAAAACTGAACACCCACCTTGATCAACTGTGCAATTAAGTCTCTGTTAGCATTATCTTTTCCAGCATTTAGCATCTGATAATAACGATCTTGAGTCATGTCGCTCGCCGCTTGCCCATGTACCACCATCGCCAGTGAAATATCTTCCAATTTAACGCCTGCAGCAACATGCATATTGATAAAACGAGCTAGGGTATCAATATGACGATTCAACTCACCGGGTTTAGCGACAGCACCTAAATCAAAAGCGACCTTAAACTTCATTCCAGCAGGGATAGCCAAGCGACTCTTAACGCTAGCCACTTTACCGTACTCAGTGATCACTGTGCCTGGCTTAAATTCTTCCATACCCGCTTCAGCCATAAAAGGAGCGCAGGTGCTTGCACTGAACATGGCACAATATAGCGCTCGTTTAGCAAATTGAGATAAGCTTTGTTGCATATTTTATCCTTATGATTATTTTTATTCGGCCGGTCATTGGCGCATCCAAGCTCACTTTATCACAGATTAACGCATAGATTTTATGCTGATTATGGGTATAATCGCGCCTAAAATACGCAACAGTTTAAATGATATGTCTATTCGCCCAATTACTGCTTCTGACTGGCCAGCAATAATGGCTATTCAAGCACAATGTTATAGTGAATTAACCCCTGAGTCTCTTGCGGTTATGCAAAGTAAATGGCAAGCCTCACCAACGACATGTTTGGTCATCGAACAAGCTAAACACATTGTTGCTTATGCATTAGTTCATCCTTGGGCACAGGGAGACGCACCGTCTTTAGACACTGAAATAGCCTACAAAGAAAGCAATAGCTGGCATTTGCATGACATGGCAATTTCACCAGCGGCTCAAGGTATGGGGCTGGGTAAGCAGTTACTCAAATACGTCATTAGCCAAGCAACTCAATTAACCAAACACGGCATTGGTTTAGTGGCCGTTCAGGGAGCAAAAGACTATTGGCAACAACACGGCTTTTTACCCGCAGCCCCCTCAATTACATTAAAAACCGCGTTAAACACTTATCCTGCTGATGCGTGTTATTTGTATTTAACGCTCAATTAGGAGTGTGAGCGCAATAAAGTGGCTATTTATGCCAGCTGATTGGGTTCTAGTTGGTTATCCATCAACGAACGTGGGACAATTAACCACACTATAAAGCGCACCGTAGCGTTGGGTCCTCATACTCGAAAACCTAACTGTTTGCCGATATTGGTTGAGGGCCGTTTTTATTTTGAATGTAAACGACATTAATTTCAGGAGTTCGCCATGGCGCGCCAAGTAATTTATACCTTTAAAGGTCAAACCAAAACCATCGCCTTTAGCTATGACATCCACCACGACCTTTATGAAGCAGCTGCTGAGGCTGAAGGGATAGATTTAACAAAGTTTCTCGCAATGGAACAGCAAATCGCTTTAACCTCTAAAAAAGGGGCTAAAGCAGAAAAAGAGTTTCGTAAAAGTGAGTTTGCACGCTTTGGTTTTAGCAGTATTAAATTTGTTCGCGAAGATGATGAAATTTAATCTCAACTAAGTCTTAAGGAATATCGATGTTAAATTCAGAACATGCCAACTTTCCTCGGGCGAGCTTTGTTCGTCGAGCTGGCGCCATCATTTACGACTCATTACTGGCCGTAGCGGTATACATGTTTGCTGGTGCAATTGGTTTTGGGGTGTTTTTTGCTTTACAAAGCACCGGAATGATTGCAATGAACGGCTTTGAGCATACCTCAGACTTACTTAATAACACGCCGCTTTACCATGGGCTGTATCAATTATGGTTGGCATTGTGTGTTTGCAGCTTTTACGCCATATTTTGGAGTCGTGGCGGTCAAACTTTAGGTATGCGAGCATGGCGTTTAAAGGTACAGCATCCTAATGGTCAAAATCTCAGTTTTATTACCGCTTGTGCCCGCGTGGTATGGTCTTTGTTAGGTATTGGTAACTTATGGATTTTAATCAATGCCGATAAACTGGCTCTACAAGATATGATGACCCGCTCTGAAGTCGTGGTGTTGTCGGTTGAGGCCAATCAAATGCGTAATTGGCACGGCGCTTAATCTATACCAACAAAAATGGCAACTCATGTTGCCATTTTTGTCTCTTCGCAAATGCGAACGTTTATTTTCGAATGTAATGTATGGCTAAGGCCGTAAATAACACACTCGGCGCAACGGCCCCTACAAAAGCAGGTAGCTCATACACAAGACTCATAGGACCAAATATCTGGTTACTGATATAAAAGCTAAATCCTGCAACGACACCTAACAATACCCGAGCGCCCATCGTGACGGTTCGCAGCGGACCAAAAACAAATGACAATGCCACCAGCATCATTACAGCCACGGTAATTGGCTGCATTATTTTACGCCACAACGCTAACTCATAACGGCTAGGGTCTTGCTGATTAGTTTCTAAATAATCAAGGTAATCAACCAAGCCTCTAATCGATAACGATTCAGGCTTTACCGACACCACACTGAGCTTATCTGGGGTT
>NZ_JAQQPZ010000004.1 GCF_028750675.1 Shewanella metallivivens
CGAAAACATGTACTTTTCGTGGATGCGCGACATTAACGACTGGTGTATCTCGCGCCAATTATGGTGGGGACACCGTATTCCAGCTTGGTACGACGAAAACGGCAAAGTCTACGTTGGCCGTAATGAAGCTGAAGTCCGTGCTAAGCACAAGCTTGCTGATTCAGCCGTACTGCGCCAAGACGATGATGTACTCGATACCTGGTTCAGTTCAGCATTATGGACCTTCTCAACCCTAGGCTGGCCAGACAATTTAGAAGACTTAAAAACCTTCCATCCAACCGACGTGTTGGTGACAGGCTTTGACATCATTTTCTTCTGGGTTGCCCGTATGATCATGATGACCATGCATTTCATTAAAGATGAAAACGGCAAACCACAAGTGCCTTTTAAAACCGTTTACGTAACCGGGCTAATCCGTGACGAAGCCGGTAATAAGATGTCAAAATCTAAAGGCAACGTACTTGACCCACTCGACATGATTGACGGGATTGAACTCGAAGCCCTCGTAGAAAAACGTACCGGTAATATGATGCAGCCACAACTGGCCGCAAAAATTGAAAAAAGCACTCGTAAAGAATTTGCCGATGGTATCGAAGCCCACGGTACTGACGCACTGCGCTTTACGTTAGCCGCTATGGCATCAACCGGCCGCGACATTAACTGGGACATGAAACGCCTAGACGGTTACCGCAGCTTCTGTAATAAGTTATGGAACGCATCACGCTACGTGTTGATGAACACCGAAACTCAAACCAACCCAGACAGCGACGAAGCAGGCACACCACTTGATTGTGGCCAAATACTCGTTGATGGCAAACCGGGCGAAATGGAGTTATCACTGGCCGATCGTTGGATTATTGGTTTATTTAATCAAACCGTGAAAACCTTCGACGACCATATGGCTGCGTACCGTTTCGACTTGGCAGCTAACACCTTATACGAGTTCACCTGGAACCAATTCTGTGACTGGTATTTAGAGTTAACTAAGCCGGTAATGCAAAATGGCAGCGATGCACAAATGCGCGGCACCCGCCATACATTAGTGACCGTGCTTGAAAAAATGCAACGCTTAATGCACCCAATCATGCCGTACATTACCGAAACCATTTGGCAGCGTGTTAAACCTTTAGCTGGCGTAACAGGCGACACCTTGATGTTGGCTTCATTCCCAACATATCAAGCTGATCAAGTTGATGCCACAGCAATGGCCGACCTTGAATGGGTTAAGCAAGTGATTGTGGCAGTACGTAACATTCGTGCCGAGCTCAACATTGCCCCTTCTAAGCCGCTTAACGCGCTGGTTCGTGGTGTCAGTTATCAAGACCGTATCCGCCTTGAAGCCAACCAAGCTTTCTTTGCAAGCCTTGCCAAGCTTGAAACCATCACAGTGCTTGAAGAAGGTGACAGCGCGCCAATGTCGACGACCCAATTAGTCGGTAACATGGAACTGCTGATCCCAATGGCAGGCTTAATCGATGTTGCCGCCGAAATGGCGCGTATCGACAAACAGCTTGAAAAACTAGCCCAAGAAATTGCCCGTATTGAAGGCAAATTATCTAACGAAGGTTTTGTGGCTAAAGCGCCTGCGGCAGTCATTGATAAAGAACGCGCCAAAATGACTGATTTAACTCGTGATATTGAAAAATTAAACGAGCAAAAAGTCGAGCTAGCTAAAATAGAAGCATAATCAATTAGTTAAATTGATACAAAAAACCAGCGACGTGTCGCTGGTTTTTTATTTTGCACTTATAGAAAACTTTAATATCCCATTTTGCGTTTTTGCTGTATAAGCTTGCGCCAATATCATCATTCTATTTAATGGGTCAAAACCATGTCTGATAAATTCTTTTTTAAAGGTCGTAGAACCCCAAAGCCTGCCTATGGCGAGAGCGGTTATAACACCAAGCGTACCACCAAACCCGGCACAGAACTGTCGCCATTATTGTTGTCGGTGCAAACCGATGAACGTAAAGCAGAAGTTGCAGCCATGGTTGCTGAGCATAAGCTATTTGCTCACATTACGGTTGATGCAGATAAAGCTGAGAACATTATTGAGCTAACAGGACTGCTAAATAAGCCTAAGTCAGTGAGTTTTGAAGCCAAACCTAATCGCAACGACGCTTGTACCTGCGGTAGCGGCAAAAAGTACAAAAAGTGCTGTGGCGCCTAAATATAGGCTAAAAGACACAGCAAATGACAATAAACAAAGCGGATCTCACGATCCGCTTTTTGTTTTTTGGATATTTTCCCTCAACTTAGGTAGAGTGTCTTGCGTTAACTCAACACACAATAATAAAGGGTGACTTATGAGCACTAATTCGCATTCAGGTAACGACCTGAGTGAAGTAAAACAACTGGGGATGTGGGCATCAATCACTAGCCTCGGTTATATTTTTTGGCTGGTCGGCGGCATGGAGCTGGTTGAACGTATCGCCTATTATGGCGTAAAAGCCTCTGCCGGTTTATATGCTAAATCCCCCGTCTCTGAAGGCGGCCTAGGTATCGACTTACACGACTACGGTATTATTATTGCGGTGTGGGCTATGCTGCAAACCTTTATCCCGGTGTTTACCGGCGGTATTTCAGACCGTGTCGGCTATAAAGAAACCATTTTTGTCTCGACCATCATTAAAATCATGGGTTATCTCACCATGGCGTTTTTCCCAGACTTTTGGGGATTTTTAGCCGGAGCCATGTTGCTTGCCGCTGGTACTGGGGTATTTAAACCCGGTATTCAAGGCACGCTAGTACTGTCAACCAAGCGCGAAAATACCTCAATGGCTTGGGGCATATTTTATCAAGTGGTTAATATCGGTGGCTTCTTAGGGCCACTGGTGGCTGTGCATATGCGTCAGTTATCGTGGGACAATGTGTTTTATGCTTGTGCAGCGATTATCTCGCTTAATTTTTTATTTTTATTGGCCTATAAAGAGCCAGGTAAAGATGAACGTTTAGTCAGAGCCGCTAAAGTCAAGTCGGGAGAGATCCAGCAAGAAGCACTATGGAAAGATGCACTACATGAACTGAAAAAGCCTATCGTGCTTTATTACATGTTAGTGTTTGCCGGTTTTTGGTTTTTGTATAACTCGTTATTTGACGTACTGCCTATTCATATTGCCGAATGGGTTGATACCAGTATTATTGTCACCTCACTATTTGGTCCAGAAGGCACCAGTAACGGCATATTGCAGTTCTGGCTAGGCTTGAGTAATGACGGCACCAAGGTGATGCCAGAGGGCATGTTAAACCTCAATGCAGGTATGATCATGACCACCTGCTTCTTAGTGGCAGCGTTTACGGCTAAATACCGTATTACTACGGCCATGCTGGTAGGGTGTATTTTAAGTATTACCGCCATCATGTTCGTTGGTGTCTTTAATGCTGCTTGGATGATTGTGTTGGCCATTGCGATGTTTTCTTTAGGTGAAATGATGATTAGCCCAAAGAAAAACGAGTTTATGGGCAACATTGCCCCTGAAGGTAAAAAAGCCATGTACCTAGGCTTTGTCATGTTACCGCAAGGGATAGGTTGGACATTAGAAGGCTACTTTGCCCCTAAGCTTTACCAAATTTATGCTTCTAAAGAGATTATCTCGCGCAATGAATTAGTGAGTCGTGGTATGAGCCAAAGCGACGTTGACGCGATTCCGCAAGGCGAAGCCTTTATGCGATTAGTTGATTTTACTGGTATGGAAGCACAACCGTTAACCCATATGCTGTATGAAGCCAATAACATCGGTATGGCATGGTATATCATCGCCGCTATCGGGATTATTTCAGCGGTCGGTATCTTCATCTACGGAAAATGGTTATTGAACATGCAGCGCCAACAAGCGGCAGCCTAATCGTTAATAGCACTCAATGAGTGCTGCAAATCAACAATACCAATAAGGGAGGCAGCAATGCCTCCCTTTTGCTATCTAGAATAAAGTCACGCCCATCAACCCACAATAAAAACCGTAAGTCGTCCTAGCAACCGCTAGCACTCTATTCCTTGAGTCTTGAACCTGGGACCTAGATCGATACGCTGCTAGGACGCTGCGCGGCTAGGGTCTATAAAATCTTAGCTACAAAGTTGTCCCCTATACCTAAGCGCAACGTTCGCTTGTGATCGTTTTCTAGCAGAGCGAAGAGTGTCCTAAAAACGAAGTAACATCCAGCAAGATAGGGTCCGTCTTAGCAGCGAAGCGACATCTAGCAGCGAAGCGACAAAGCGACAAAGCCAGCTCAGCTGCAAAGCAAACCTAGTACTATAAATGACTTATGACTTCATTCCAGCTGCACTGATGGATAAAAAATCAAATAAAAAAAGAGGGCGACATTGCTGCCGCCCTCTTAGTCATTTTCTTAAGTGATGATTAAGAAATTAATTTTTCTCTGTTAACTCGTTTAGTGAGCCACACTTGAATGCACGGTATCAATACCATAGGTTTTACCTTCAGCATGACATGTTGCACAAGACTCTACTGGTAAATCAGCTGTTGTATCAGGTTCACCTTCAACAGTTGCACCATTCGCTTTAAAGTGAGCAAGTGCAGCTGCATCAGAGTGAGCGTGACAAGTACGGCATGACTCTGCAACAGGAGAGATAAACTGAGTACCAGCTGAATTTACTGCGATAGCGCGTTTACCTGATGCTAAACCACCGTCAGCGGCAAAGATATCCATGCCGTCTTTGTGACAAGCAGAACATTCGGTTGCAACAGCTGGGTAACCTTGAGTTTCCATATCAGCATTTAAGTTAATTGCAGGGAAACCACGGTTGTCATCCCATAAACCACTGTGGAAGCGGTGAGATACGGTCATTAAGTCGCGGTTGTTGTAAGTTAAACCTTCGATAGTTTCGAATACTGGTTCGCCATCCTCATCAACAGCATCAGTTTTGTATTCAACAGCGACATGGTATGAACCACCCCATGTATTGTTGTGACAACCCATACATTGGTCAAAACGTTCGTTACCATAGTGTTTTGCAATGCCTAGAGATGTATGACAAGTGCTACATTTCGCTTCATCTGCAGTCACCATTGATGGCACACTTTGACGAGCAATATTTGCACCTGATCCATCTGCATTAGCTAGGTTCCAGTATTTGGTATCCATAGTAACTGCAACATACTCAACTGCGTACTGGTCTTCACCACTAGCATCTTGACAAGCAATCAACTGCGCATCTGAATCTGCACATACTGAAAAGCGAGGTGTAATCGCGATAGTTTGACCAGCAACATTAAAGTCTGCCACTTTAGTCACAACAAACTGACCACCAGATGAAACTACACCAGATAGGTTTACAGAAGTACCGACATAATAAGTGCCATCAGCGTCAACTGTACCAGTTTTGATTTCGTCATAGTTTGCATAATCTGCAAAGTCAAAACCATCAACAATTGGTGAACCATCTACTGTTACATCAAAAGTAATGCTCATTTGATCTTGCATAACACCGCTTACATCAACGGCATCTTCAGCATAAGTCACATTACTTACTGCAAATACAATTGAATCCGTTGTCATTGCGCGCACGCCAACATTATGTGCTTCAACAGGGCTTAAGCTACCCGCACCGTGACAACCAGAACAAACTGCATCACTTGCAGGCACAATGCCGTTATGGTTTTCACCCGTTGCCAAATCAACATCAACGTGACAAGACACACAGGCTTCTTCATAGACGTTGTCGTTCCACTGAGTGCCATTATCATGACATGCAGTACACTCATTTAACTCAGATGGAAATCCAATTTCACCAAACAACTCTGCAGCTTCGCCAGTTAACGAATCAGCAATATGGTGTCCAGCATGGATAGTATGGATCATGGCGTTGAAGTTAGCGTTAAAGCCAACATCTTCGTCATCTTGCCCACCCGCGTAAGCAGGGTTATGACAAGCCACACAGTTTTCGACTTTTTGATAGTTATGGTGAGCATCAATGTTAGCGATACGCATATCTGTATCTGCGTAACCATCTAATGAGCTGTGGCACTTAATACAAGCCGCATTAGACACTGAATCTTTTTCAGAAACAGCTAACTCGCCAGTCGCAGGAATAAAATCTAGCGGTGTTGATAAAATTTTATCACTGATACCAGTACCGTCAGCATTAACCACATCATAAGTACGTACCATCACACGTACTAAATCGTTAGCATCACCGTCGGTTAATACCACTGGTGCATTACCATCGTGTGCCCAAGTACCTGTATAAGTTCCAGGGTTTGCAGCATCTTCCACTAATGTACATGCTTCAACTTCTGCTCCACCACGAGCAACAGCAGTACCTGTAGGGGTACAATACATGCTGCTGCCAAAATCATTAGCAAGAGCATGGTTTGTCCATAACATTGGTGCGCCTGTGTCAGTCGTATTTTCAGACTGACTAGTAACATACAAAGCTATTTTTTCAAGGCCAGAGAAAGGTACTTCTGCGTTGCCAGTACCCACACCGGTTACAGTAAATTTAATACTAAATGGATCGCTGCCCACAACCACGATATCAGCTGGGTCAAGCGTTAAATTATAGTCATAAGCATTTTCAACTGTCGTTACAGTTAAGCCTGCATTGGTACCGTCAGCGCCATCGGCACCATCAACACCATTGACACCATCAACTCCGTCAGCACCATCACTGCCATCAGAGCCACATCCTGCTAAACCAAAAGCAGCGATAAAGGCTGCCGCAAGTAAGGTTTTATTATATTTTCTCATCTTAAATCCCCCGATTTAGATTTGTTAGTCTTACACGTACAAAATATAGGGAAATAAGACAGAAAGCCCGTGAGATGTTACAAAGGTGTGATAGCTGGTTGTAAATTCGTTAATTGAAATCGGTAATTTCAATATGCGATATTACCAAAAGTAAAATTAACACCTTGATTTTAATCATGCTGATAAGGGATTCAGCATACAAAAATTAACGAAAAATATTGCCTATAATGAATTGTTTATAGACAACATTGAATAAAAAAGAGAGGCAACATTGCCTCTCTTTTACTTAGTTTTATACGAGATAATTAAGGAATAAACTCTTTTATTCAATAATTTACAAGCATTCTACTTAGTGAACACTATCAATGCCATAAGTTTTACCTTCAGCATGACATGTTGCACAAGACTCTACTGGTACAGCGTCTGCAGAAGTAATGTTATCACCAAATACAGTTGCACCATTACTCTTGAAGTGAGCAAGCGCAGCATCACCAGAGTGAGCGTGACAACTACGACATGCTTCAGTAACAGGAGAAATAAATTCGCCATTACCTAGTGCTACCGAAGTTTTGCCTGAGGTTAAAGTACCAGTACCATCAAAGAATGGCATCGCATCACCATCAGCATTTGCATCTTTATGACACGCTTGGCAGTTAGTTTGATCAGCAGGGTAATTAACTAAGTCACCATCAGCATTAATATAAACACCAGATGCTTCTTCAGCATACGTACCACTGTGATAACGGTGAGCAACTGTAACTAAATCGCGGTTATAGTACTCTAGCCCTTCAACAACTGTAAACGTACCATCAGCAGATTCAATTTGAACTGTTTCATGGTGAGAACCTACAGGGCTCGCATTATTATGACAATCAGCACATTGGGTAAAGTTAGTCACACCATGACGAGGCGATTTAATGTGCGCTAAGTTATCATGACAAGCATTACACTTCGCTTCATCTGCTGTGGTACGGTCATTACCGACCTGTGTAGGTGCGGTATACACTGTAGCATTAATGAAACGCATGTTATCGGTAGTTTCAACACCTGTGGCTGCTGTATCACCAAATACAAAGTATTTAGTGGCAATGTTAGCTGGAATACCAACATCACAACCCTCATCTGTTGCAACAATCATATCGGTCTCAGCATCACCACACATGCTCAACTCAGATGATACATACAGTGTCTGGCCATCTAATGATGTTGTTTCTTCTAATGTTTGAGTTAATACGATTTGACCTGCGTCATTGACCACAAACATCGTTTCATCAGAAATACTAGAACCTTGTACGTAATCACCATTGTCATCAAGCGTACCGATTAAGATGGCTTTAGCATATGATGCGTTGAATAGGTAATCAAACAAGTCAGTACCGCTAGCAGCTGTTTCACCGTTTAATTCAACACCGATAGTAACAGTTAATACACCTGCAGAAACGTCAGCAGAAACAACATCTAACACTAAGCCATCAGCTAAGTCAGCACGACGGTTAACACTGTGTGCTTCCATAGGGCTTAAACTACCAGCACCATGACAGCCAGAACAAACAGCATCACTTGCAGGCACAATACCGTTATGGTTATCACCTGTTGCTAAGTTAACATCAACGTGACAAGACACACAGGCTTCTTCGTAGACGTTGTCGTTCCACTGAGTGCCATTATCATGACAAACCGTACATTCATTATGTTCAGCAGGGAAAGCAATCTCACCAAACAACTCTAGTGCATCACCCGTTAGCGAATCAGCAAGCTCATCGCCCATATGAATAGTGTGGATCATAGCGTTGAAGCTGATGTTATATCCTAAATCAGAATAGTCTTCATCAGCAGCCATCGCAGGGTTATGACAAGCTACACAGTTTTCAACTTTTTGATAGTTATGATGAGCACTAATATTGCTAATACGCATATCAGTATCAGCGTAACCGTCTAATGAACTATGACACTTAATACACGCCGCATTAGACACTGAATCTTTTTCTGATACTGCTAACTCGCCAGTGGCAGGAATAAAATCAATCGGTGTTGATAACAGCTTATCACTGATACTAGTACCGTCAGCATTCACAACATTATATGCACGTAGCATCACACGAACTAAATCGTTCGCATCACCGTCAGTTAATACTGATGGCGCATTACCATCATGCTCCCAAGTACCTGTATAAGTACCAGGGTTTTCAGTATCTTCAACCAAAGTACACGCTTCAACTTCAACACCAGCACGAGTAGTTGCTGTACCTGTAAGGGTACAATACATCGCGTTATCGCTAACAAAGTCATTAGCATATAAATGACTTGTCCAAAGGTATGGTGCACCTGTGTCAGTTGTATTTTCAGACTGGCTGGTGACATATAACTGAACTTTTTCAAGTCCAGAGAATGGCAAAGTCGCTCCACCAGTACCTTCAGCTGTAGCAGTAAATTTAAAGCTAAAATCGTCAGTACCCACGACAACAATATCTGCTGGCGCTATCGTTAAGGTAAATTGTGAAGCATCTTCAACGGTCGTAACAGATAAACTAGCACTAGTACCATCTGTACCATCAACACCATCGACACCATTTACACCATCAACTCCGTCAGCGCCATCGCTGCCATCAGAGCCACATCCTGCTAAACCAAACGCAGCGATAAAGGCTGCCGCAAGTAAGGTTTTATTATATTTTTTCATCTTAAATCCCCCGATTTAGATTTGTTAGTTTTGCACCTACAAAATATAAGGATTTAAACAAAAATACCCGCGCCATATAACAAACCTGTGATGCTTGGTTGCAAATTCAATAGCGGAAATTGGTGATTTTAATTTTGGTTATACATGAATGTGAAACTACCAATTTCACATTTTACTACCCCAAAGAGGTATCTAAAATTCAAAAAAAAAGTTTGAACCATGAAAGTTCAAACTTAAAACACACAAAGCACTGATATTGCAGGATTAAATCAAATAAAGTGTAATAAAGTTGTTAAGTCAGCCATGACACGTATAAAGGTTACTTTTTATACAGCAAGTCTATTTCAAGACAGAGTTAACAATATTAATTATCATTCCCCGTAAATCGGCAGAATAACGTCGATAATGCTCTGCACGCTCAATTAAACAATAATTTGGCATCGGCATCACTGAATGAAGTCGTTCAAGTTCTACTTTCGGTAAGCGCTTTACGCGTAATTGTGGGAGTTGCTCTGCAAAAGAGCCTTCATGACAAATGGCTAATGACAAACTATTCATGGTTAATATATGCCAATACCAATCCTCTAACTTGCCAACATACTCAATGTCTTCTAATAACAAGCCATTGTTTTGGCAATACAGTTCTAATGGATCAATACGATTATTAAAACCGCGACAACGTAAATACACCAGCGAATGTTGCACAATATCTTCAATTTTAATGTTATCGGCATTATCCCAAAAAGGGTGTTTCGCATTGCCGACAACAGAAACGTTACTCGGACTTGCTATAGGATAAACATCTAACCCATGAGAATCTTGGGTATCATAACCGATACCAAAATCTAACTCGCCATTGTAAATCAACTCTTCTGTGTCAGCTTGCCAACTGTGTAATCTAACTTTACCGACAGTATCTTGAGGGCACTCACTTAACGCTATGGCAACACTGGTAATAATGTTTGGCGAAACAGCAACATGCAATACGCTACGTTTACATTGATTGATATTTTCTTCAACCGAGCGCTCCATTTGGCTAAACATGTCACAAAGCTGACAAACCGGATGATATAAACGATCCGCTAATGGCGTCGGCTTAAGCCCCTGTTGACGGCGAAAAAACAGTTCGTCATTAAAAATAATGCGCAACGACGTTAAACAGCGACTAATCTTGGGCGCAGATACAGCCAACTCTTTTGCAGCAAAATTTGCATAACCGGTTTCATAAATGAACTTAAATACCATTAAGCTAAATACATCGAGTTCACTGACTTTTTTTAATGCTTGTAAATCCACGTTATATCCAACCCGTTGCCGATGAACACATAAATTAGCACGTTAAGCGGCTTAAAAATTTGATCTACTGCTGAATTACACAATCAATTTCAGCTTTTGTTAATGAACGAAATTCTCCGGGTAACAAGGTGTTATCAAGTACAATCTCTCCTATCGACTCACGATGCAATCCGACCACAGGATTGCGAAAACGGCCAAACATGCGCTTTATTTGATGATACTTACCTTCGCATAAACTCACCCTTGCCTGATGGCTCGACAAAATCGTTAGGGTTGCGGGTAATGTTGTTATATTTTCAAATTCAAAATACATCCCATGAGCAAATGCGTCGATATATCGCTCATCAATTGGGTTGGCTAAGGTGACAATATAATGTTTATCTACTTTATTGTTAGGCGCCATTAATGCCGCAGACCACTTCGCATCATTGGTTATCAATAATAGTCCTGTTGAATGTAAATCAAGTCGCCCTGCAATATGCAGCATATCGTGCTCAACGCCCAATAATAAACTGAGAGCCGTAGAATGTTTGTCATCAACCGTTGCACTCACTACACCATCAGGTTTATTGAGCATGTAATATTGCTTTTGGTATTGCTGTAAAACCACCTCATTACACACAATATGACTAAATTCATCAATCAACAAATCAGGTGATTTAGCCCACTTACCGTCTACCATCACTTTATTGCCAATTAATAACTGACGAACCATTTTTTTAGGAACCTGTAATCTACGAGCAATAAATTGATCCAGTCGACCACGCTTAGATGCCATAAAACCTCACTATACCAATTTGATTAAGAATACCTTATTCTGTTTACGGACTACATTAATAAGGAGTAACATGCTTTCGCTACCTGCTAGTACAGATATGCGCCCTGACATGACCACCGCTGAGTTTAAACAGGCGATTAAGTCACTGGATCTATTTTTACAAGAGAACATATTTCAAAGTGCAATTAACGACACCTTGAATAAGCGATCGCAGTTTTTCGACACTCTACTATGCCTACTCTGGCAATCTCTCGAACTAGACAATAATCATGTCTCGCTTAACGCAGTTGGCGGTTATGGCAGGCAAACCTTACATCCCTTTTCAGACATTGATATCTGCATTATCCACGATGGTAAACTGTCTGCCAGCGACGGCGCTAAAGTCAGCGAGTTTTTAACTCAATTATGGGATATTGGCCTCGACTTAGGCCATGCAGTACGTAGCTTAAAAGATACCTTCCAAGCCTGTAAAGAAGATGTCACCATCGCCACCAGTTTACTTGAAATCAGGCATTTATACGGTAATACCGAGCATCAACAACAAGTATTAAGCGCATTATATGGCCAGGATTTATGGCAAAGCCAAGCGTTTTTTAATGCAAAACTAAGCGAACAACAAGAGCGCCATGCCAAAGCTCAAGACACGTCATTCAGTATCGAACCTAATTTAAAAACCAGCCCGGGTGGTATTCGCGATATTCAAACCCTCACTTGGGTTGCCCGTAAGCATTTTGGTGTGTCCAGTATGCAGTCGTTACGACGCTTTGGCTTTTTAACCAATGATGAATACTCAGAATTAATGGAGTGCCAACACTTTTTGTTTCGAGTGCGTTTTGCTCTGCACCAAGCAGCACAGCGCTCAGAAAACCGTTTGTTACTGCAGCATCAAGCTGAAGTAGCCAAATTGATGGGCTTTGGTGATGGTATGCCCATCGGTGAAAGCGGCAATATCGCCATTGAAAAAATGATGCGTCAGCTGTTTAGAGCAATGAAACGCATTGGCGAATTAAATAAAATTCTCATGGCGTATTTTCAACGGGAAATTATTCCGCAACTCAATCCAGAAATCATCCCAATTAATGACAACTTTGAAATAGTCGACCAGTACATTCATGTGCGTGATGAAACGGTATTTATTGATCGTACTCAAATCATGGCGTTATTTGAATTTATTGCCATTCACCATGACAAAATCATCGGCATTAGCGCCGAAACCTTACGCTCACTGCGTCAAGTGAGACGCCGCCTCATGGGCGATTTACAAGATTTTCAGCGTTGCCGTGAACAATTTAAAGCCATTTTTGCCCACCCTCAAGGTATGGGCCTCGCGATTACCTTAATGCATCAACATGGTATTTTAGCTTCGTATTTACCGCAGTGGCGTGAAGTGGTCGGCCAAATGCAGTTTGATTTATTTCATGCTTACACCGTCGATGAACACACCCATAAGGTGCTAAAAAACATTTATGCCTACGGCAAAGACATAAAAAGCCTCGATAAAGACCTCGCGTTAGCAGCAGACATTTACCAAAAAATGTCCAATAAATCGACCTTGTTATTTGGCGCATTATTTCATGATTTGGCCAAAGGTCGTGGTGGTGATCACAGTGAGTTAGGCGCTGTTGATGCCAATATGTTTGCCAAGTTCCACGGCCTAAAAGTGTCACAGCAAAAGCTGATTAGTTGGTTAGTTGAAAACCATTTATTAATGTCGATTACCTCGCAACGCATGGATATTTACGACTCAGAAGTCGTCAATGCCTTTGCCAAAAAAGTCGGCACCCTTACCCGATTAGACGCACTATATTGCCTGACCATTGCCGATATACAAGCGACTAACGATGACCTATGGAACGACTGGAAAGCCTCGTTATTACAAGATTTATACTTTATTACTCGCAAAGCATTGCGGGGCGGATTTGAAAATGTGTTGCAAATCCGTACTCTCGTGCGCGAGCATAAGCAAGAAGCGCTCAACCTGTTAAATGCCGATGAAACGACAGCCGATGCGATTAAATCACTGTGGCAACGTTTACCGATAGGTTTTTTCAGTAATGCTGAAGCCGACGATATTGCCAGATACACCCAAGCATTATTGCAACATACCCAAAGCCCAGCTGAAGACAATCAATACAATACATTGATTTTACTCGACGACTCAGTGGTTAAAGGTTGCAGCGACGTATTTGTTTATACCAAAGATAGAGCGGGGCTATTTGTTAAATTATTTAATACCTTAGCGGCACTGCGAATGTCGGTAAAACAAGCCCAAATTGCCCGCACTAAAGACGGTTATGTAGTTGAATCATTTAAAGTACTCGACTTTGACGAGAAACCAATTACCAGCGCTCAACGGCGCAAACAAGTGCTTAACAAGTTATATCAAGTGCTCGATAAAGATGTCACCATCCCTAAAAGACGGGCATCAAGACGTCATCAAAGCTTTGATAATCACCCCAGCATTGAGTTTTTATATTCACGAAAATCAACCCGTACCTTAGTGAATATATCTGCACTAGACACCAGTGAGTTTATGGAGCAAATCGCCAGTGCATTTCGAGCACTCGACCTTAATATCCATTCTGCGACCATCAGTACGGTAGGCGAGCGTGCCGACAACGTGTTCTCAATCTCCAATAAGCAAGACCAGCAATTAACCTCTGAAGAACAGCAACAATTGACCCTAGAATTGGCGAATGCCATCACGGGTTAGCCAAGATACAACAAAGGTAGGGCCTGTTGATCTTTCAAGGTTGTTTTTGCAGCGAATTGTTGGCCATTACTCACATTTACAATTGCGCGGCAGAGACTTCGAGGTGTAGTTATTCTACATAAGAAGTCGATAACGCAGTAAAAATGGCCAACAAACGCTGCCCGAAGGGTTCGGCTAAAAACGTTTTACTCTTTGTTGAAAGGATTTTGCTTAGATGACTAGGCATCAATCCATTCGCCTAGATTAAAACGTTTTTAACTCGAACAAAATTCAACCAGCAAAGGTCAACAGGCCCTAGCCATTAGTTTGCACTTTACTTTGAGCAAACCAATGGCTATGCGATAATGACATTCATTCTATTACCAATAGTAAATCATCATGTCACAAGCGTTTCATTACACAACAGAATATGTGCTAGATAAAACCTACTTTGAAGAATGCTTTGATCAGTCTGTTAGTCCCCAAACGCATCCCAAGCAATACCTTAAAACGGTCATCTTTGTGGTAATCGGCTTAGGTATTTTACTGCTCGACAACCTCAGTCAATTACCTATCAGCAATAAAGAAACCTACTATTTAGGCTATTTTTTTATTGGTCTCGGTGTGGTGGAATGGTTAAGCATTCGCTTTAAAAGAACCTGGTGGTTATGGCGTCAAATGATGAGCAAAGCAGCTGGCGACAAGGTGACCTTAGAGATTAATGATGCGGGTATTCACAGTCAATCAACCCATGTTAATCAACAGATTGCATGGACAGATGTTTATCGTGTCACCCAAACTGAAGCAGGCTTTTTAATCGCCCTGCAAAAAAGCACCACCTACTTATCTAAACGCTGCCTAGATGCAGCAAGTATTGAGTTTATTGCCAGCAAACAATCGTAGTTTACGCTAATGCCTCGCTAACGCGTTGCTGAATATGGCTGAGCAAATCCTGTTCAAACCAAGGATTGCGGCTCAACCAGATATTATTGCGAGGGCTCGGGTGCGGTAATGGTACAAATAAAGGCCCAAAGCTGCGCCACTGTTTTACCGTTTCGGTGAGCGTTTTGGGCTTGTTAGCGATATCGTCATCATCTAACTCGCTATGGGCTAATGCATTAATCGTTAAGCGATGCTCACGTAAATAATACTGCTGTGCATATTGGCCAACCAACAACACTAATTTAACCTGAGTTAAGTGAGCCAATAATAACGCGTGCCACTTAGGGGCGCACTCTGGTCTAGGAGGTAAGTCACCCGATTGACCTTTTTTAGCGGTAGTCGCGGTATAACTCCCTGGGTAACAAAAGCCCATAGGCATAATGGCGACCTGCTTAGCATCGTAAAATACCTCACGGCTTACGCCTAACCACTCACGTAACCTGTCGCCACTGGCATCATTGAAAGGAATACCCGTTTCATGCACTTTACGCCCTGGCGCCTGGCCAATAATCAATATTTTTGCTTGAGGGTCGAGTTGCACCACAGGACGAGCTCCCTGCGCTAAAAAGGGGGCACAAATTTGGCATTGATTAACTTGAATAAGTAAAGATTCCATATCTGACATCGATGTTGCTCAATTTAAATAAATAACCGGACAAATCGCTATATCCAAAGGAACTAAGCTGAAGTAATATTTGTCAAAATAACAAAGTTCTCCCAAGAAGGAACAACTATGCCATCTTTTATTACCCGCACAACGATTACTCGCTCTACCCTCGCTGCATTATTTGCTAGCTGCGTCGCTGTCAGCTTTACCGCTAGCGCATTACCCAGCGCACCACTTAAAGATGTTTTATCATTAAAAGAAGCTTGCCAGCAAATAGCCATTGAAGACCAATTACCCGAAAATGAAGTTGGTGTATTTTTATTAGATTGCGTTAATGACCAACTCACCGAAATGGGCTACGAGCGCATTGCCAGCCTAGACGAACTTCAATAGCCCCTAATAATAACTCGCATCAACTCACAGCCATAAAAAACGCCGACAAGGCGTTTTTTATGGCAATTACAAGGCGTTTTTTATAGCGATGACAAGGTATAAAGCTTTAAAAAGCTTGGCAAAATATCGCTATCGACGCGCCTATCGCCACAAACCAAGATAACGACCGCATTGTGCTGTAATCTAATAAATACAACACATGGTACACCACTCTGGCAACCACATGGACAATGGCTAATAATGCCACCACATCGGTTACGTTGTTGGTGAGCAAAGCCGTTAATACCGCAATGCCAAATACAATGAGCGACTCAAATGCATTTTGGTGCCCTGCCAATGCTCGCGCTCCAAAACCGGTTAATTGCGCTTGCTGCGCACGTGGATGGTTATTGTCATAACGGCCCAATTTTGTCATTGCCATGGCCACAGGCACTTTAGCGATATATGGCAGTAACATGGCTATCAATAAACAAATCAATATGGTTTGCATGGTATCCCTTCCCTAGTTATTTTTTTAATGAGGTCATACAGACAAATAATCATCTTCAGTAATGAGTATGCGTGCTTCTAGCATAAAGTAATTATCGTAAACTACACGTTAAAAATTAATGATATTCAGTACCAGACGGTGAACAGTTAGGTGACACTGATGGTGAATAGATACCGGTTAAACGGGTTGCCACCGAAGGAGCTAAACAATAAAAATGAGCATTATTGAGCAGGTAACCATACTTTGACGCTTAAGCCCCCCTCGGGGCGGTTTTGCATACTAATTCGGCCACCGTGGGCTTCAATAATCTCACGGCACAATGGTAAACCAATACCGGTACCCGACTGTTTAGTGGAATAAAAAGGTAATAATGCTTGCGACAATACCTCGGTTGACATTCCGCAGCCCTGATCTTCTACTTTAACGACCAATCCGTTAACAGGATGGGTCACTTCTTCAAACATTACCGACACAGTGTCTGCTGGCGTTCCAGACTCGTGGGCATTTTTAAGCAGATTGATAAAAACCTGCTCTAATTGCACGGCATCGAGTTTTATCGGCTTAACCGGTAAAGGGGATAACAGCTTAAATGGATATTGCTGAGCCAATTGCTGGGTCATGTTAGCCCAATCAATCAAGGCTTTTTGTGGCTGTGGCAACTTTGCAAACTGCGCATAATGCGAAATAAATTGGCTTAAGTGTGTGGTGCGATTTTCAATGGTATCAAAAATTAATTGCAGCTTGTTGTTATCTAAATGCTGGGTTAAAAACTTGCCAGAATTAACCATAGAAGCAATGGGAGCCACCGAATTATTCAGCTCATGGCTAATAATCCTAATCACCTTTTTCCACACTGCCACCTCTTGGCGATTAAGCTCTTTGGTGAGTTGTTTAAGCAAAATCAAATGGTGTTGCTGATTATTTTGAGTAAAGCGGCCACGAGAAATATGCCAGGTCTCAACATCGCCACTATCGGCAAGATTACCACTGTCATCACCCGCACTATCGCTGCTTGCCATCGAAAACAGCCCTTCTTGCTCACTGTGCAATGCTGCTTTTAACGCATCGGGCAGCAACGCAGCAAGATCTGGCATTAACATGCCTTCTATTTTGACACCGTGATTGAACAAATGCCTAGCAGCACCATTGGCATACACAACCCGCTGCGCGTCATCGATTAATAACATTACATTAGGCGAGTTCTGAATGACCTTATCGAGCATTAATTCACGCTGATAAATAAACTGGCGCTCGCTACGCAATTTTGCCGAGGCTTGATTGTATAAACTCACGAGTCTATCGAGTTGTGGCTCGCCGTAGGGATGCAATGACACACTAAAATCGTTGTCTTTAAAGTTAAGCAGACCGATTTCAAGCGCTTGCAGGCTTTCATTGAGTCGTGTGATAAGCCACCTGCTGCCAACATAACACACCACTAGCATTACAATCAGCGCCAACCACAAGGCAGCATCACCTAAAATAAACCACACTAACGCGCCACACAGTACACCTAACAAACAGCTAAGCATATTGGCAATGACCAGCTTGCTTTGCAGCGACAACATCATGATTTTGTTTCTCGGATCCCGTATTTTTCCATACGGCGATATAAGGCTTGGCGGCTTAAGCCCAGGGATTTGGCTACTCTGGCAATCACACCATTATGCTCAGTTAATGCGGCTTCTATTTGCTGTTTATCGGGCTCATTAATCAAGGGGGCATTATCTTGCGACTTAGCCGATAAAGGTGCAAAAAATGGGCTCGGCTCATGGCTTGCAAGTGCAGTCATTTGCCCAACTAAGTGAGTGTTTAAACCAAAATCGTCCACGGTTAATTGCGCTGACTTAGCTAATAACGACGCCCTTTTACAGGCATTTTCAAGCTCGCGTACGTTACCAGACCAACAATGATTAATTAACGCCTGCTGGGTCGCTTTATCAACAATAAACTGCTCACCCATAAAATGTTTTACCAGGGGTAAAATATCATCTTGGCGTTGTTTAAGTGGCGGCACACTCAGCTCAATCACATTTAAACGATAAAACAAATCTTCACGAAAGCGCCCATGGGCAATGTCGTCGGCTAAATCAGCATTGGTGGCGCTAATGACTCGCACTGTGACTTTACGGGTTTGGTGGCTACCAAGGCGCTCAAACTCTCCCGTTTGCAGTACGCGCAATAACTTTACTTGGCCAGACAATGGCAAATTACCAATTTCATCTAAAAATAAGGTTCCCCCATCGGCGGCTTCAAAACGGCCCACGCGGGTTTTATTGGCCCCTGTAAACGCGCCCGCTTCTGCCCCAAACAGTTCGGCTTCTAATAAATCCATTGGTAGCGCACCAATGTTGACCTTAATAAAGGGCTTATCTTTAAGCGGCGAGTTAGCCTGTAAAATATCGGCTATTTTGTCTTTGCCTGCACCATTGGGGCCGGTGATCATCACCGACACGTCAGAACGGGCAACTTGCAGCGCTAAATCAACACAACGTTGCATGGCACCACTGGCAAACACCAAACCGCATAAATCAGCGCCATTAATGGCCGACATACGGTCACTGTGAATACGGTTTAATTGGCTATTTTGCTGAGACAAACGGTAAATAGACAATAAATTGCTAATACTGTTTAACAACTTAGCATCGTCCCATGGTTTACCCATGTAATCAGCGGCCCCCGCTTTAACTAACTCGACTGCGGTTTCTAATTGTGTCCAAGCCGTCATTAAAATAATCGGTAAATTGGGCTGTAACTGGCGCAATGCATAAAACAGCTGTTTACCCTCTTCGCCCGAGGTCGTGTCGCGGCTAAAGTTCATGTCTTGGATCACCAAGCTGATCTCTTTGTGGGTCACAATATCAATAGCTGCATCAGGTGAATGACAAAAAATGGCATGGTAATCATGCAACTCAATCATTAACGCAAGTGCTTGGCAAATGGCGTGATTGTCATCAACAATTAAAATAGTATCCATTACGATGATGTTGTTCTCATTGAGTTATATCCAAATATCCGTATGTATTAGCCACGTCTACAAGACTAAGGCAACATTCAATACATAAGCAATGATTGTCTCACATAAAACACAAGCTAGTGCCTAACACAAAGTCTGTAATGATGCGCCACCTACACACTACGCGTGGCCATAGCGGGTGAAATATTGGCCGCTTTGGTCGCTGGCACGATTACCGCTAGGGTTGTCACAACCAGTAAACCAATAACAGACATAATAGGATAAATCACTGGCACCATAGGTAAACTATATAAAGACATCAGTTGCTGCCCAAGCACTAAAGCTAATACGCCACCAATCACGCCGCCCACAATACAAATTAAGTAATTTTCAACCATAAAGTATTGAATAATATCGCGCTTACGAGCCCCAAGTGCTCTACGAGTGCCAATTTGTTTGGTGCGGCGTTGAATGTTAAACATCACCATACCGGTTAATCCTAATGCGGTGATCAGTAACAGCAACACGACCATCATACTTAATACTGTCGCCATTAACCTATGATTGCTGTAACTGCGGTTTTTAAGCTCTGCCACGGTTTGAAAGTTATCCAGTACACGGTTTTGGTTTTCGGCGTGTAACGCGCTACGAATTGCCTCTTCTAATGCAGGGATATGCTCCGGTAATGCCCGCACCATATACATTTTATTACTACTGTTACCGCCAAAATCAACATTTTGGATCACACTGTATTCAAAGTTTTCATGGTCGACCCATGCCCCTTGTAGCTTATCAACCACACCAATAATGGTGACAGTTTGCGTCCCCTGGTACATGGTTTTACCCAGTGGTGACTCATCTCCCCAAAAGGCTTTGGCTAAAGGTTGTGACACTAACGCCAACATACCAGAGTCGTCGATATTGGTATTGATTTCGTCTGGATTAAAATTACGTCCTGCAACTAACTTAGCCCCCATCACATTGAGTAAATGATCGTTACCCAAATAAAAAGCAAAACCTGGGGTACTTTTAGCGGTATCTTCGTTAGGGCCGTCAACGTAACGGTCCATCCAGCCACTATCACTTAATGGCAGCATATTACTGGAGCTGGCATCAATCACATTGGGTAAGGCACGTAAAATAAGTTGATCGACTTCATTTTGTTTGATGTTATCGATCGCGGGGTCAAAGTTGTACACGCTAAAGGTGAGTATTTGCGCTTCGGCATAGCCCGATTCACGCTGCATTAACGATAAGCGTTCATAAATGATAAAACTGGCATTAGCAACAATAGCAACAGACAAAATAATCTGTAATAACAATAAAATGGGTGAACTTTTACTGCGCATCAAACTGGATAAAATCGGTTTAATATGTAACATGGCGATGTCCTTTTTAACCTACACTGGCGTTATTGCGCTTTTAAATACACGCTAGGTTTAGTGCGGCACACAACCCATGCCGGATAAATGCCCGCGAGTACGGCTGTCGAAATGGCAATTAACGGTGTAATAACCCACATACTGGCATCAAGCCCAGTAACGCTTTGATCCATTGAAAAATAACTGTGTAGCGCGGTTAACGACCCCCAAGCCCATAACAAGCCTACCAGCCCACCAATAAACCCTATCATGCCAACCTCAACCATATACTGACTAAATATCTGCCCACGGCTGGCTCCAATGGCACGTCGAACACCAACCTCTGGGGCGCGTTTTAAAAATTTAGTCAGCAATAACCCAAGAATATTCACCAAACACACACTTAAAAACAGCAAGCTGAGGCCAACGAGTATTTTGTTGTCTTGTGGCACCACATTGTTATCTTCAAGCCATTTATCGATATCACTAATTTGCACCGCTTCTGCTGCCGATTTAGCGGTATCGGTAAAGCGACCAATGGCGCGTTGCTGCTCAACATAGCGGGTCAGCCAGCTTTGGTAATGTTGCTTTTCATCTTCGCTGTTAAGCTCTGTCCAAAACTGAATCCACACTTTTTCAGACGCTAAGCGGTCGCTGTAAGTGATCATGGGCTCGAATTTCCAACCACTGGTATTACCCCACACATCAAACTCTTCTTGAGCGGTCAACGAAAACGGAATAAAGATTTCTTCGGCGTCGTTAAAGGCACCATTAAGCGGATCGTAATATTTTGGTTGGGGATTCCAGTGGTCAATCACCCCCACAATTTGATACGGCTTACGGTCCAAAAATACCGTTTTACCCACACTGTTTTTACCTTCAAAAAAGCGTAAGTTTAGCTTTTGGCTAATGACCACTTGATACGCTGGGCGTAAATCAACACTGGCGTCCCAATAGCTGCCGTATAAAAAGGGCACCGAAAAAATCCTAAAAAAATCACGGTCTGTCACCCTTACACTTTGTAAAACAGGTTCAATTTTGGGGTTGTCAGATTGTAACGCCAAGCCGGTCCGAAAGGTCGCAGCTTTTAGGCTTAGTTGCTGGTTATTACGCAAATTCATTGCGTCGATATAAGTAATGTTTGAAATAAAATCATCCCAGGTATCTAAGCCTTGGCTCCAAAGCTGCACCGAGTTAATCACCTCACTGCGCTCACCCGCAGGGTTATAAGACATGGTTTTATACACATTTAACGTGGTGATGGTAATACCAATACCTATCGAAATCGCTAACACCATTAGCATTGATAACATTGGTGTTTTGCGAATACTTCGCCAGGCTAAATCACAATAATAAAAAAACATGATGTTCCCCTTAGCGAGTGCCGGTTGCAGCAGGTTGGTACATCGAAAAGTCACACACCTGGCCATCAACAATTTGAATATTACGCTGAGCACGGCGAGCCAATTCTGGGTCGTGGGTCACCATAATAATGGTGGTGCCTTGCTGATTAATATTCTCTAAAAGCTCCATCACCTGGCGCGCCATTAAGCTGTCTAGGTTTCCGGTAGGTTCATCGGCGAGTAAAAAGCGTGGTTCGCCAGCTAACGCCCGCGCAATGGCAACACGTTGCTGCTGTCCGCCAGACAATTGCGTCGGTAAATGCTTCATTCGCGCGCCTAAACCCACTTGCTCTAGCGCTGACTCGACTCGGCGCTTACGCTCACTGGCATTCATACCGCGATAACGCAGCGGCACTTCAACGTTTTCGGCTAAGTTAAGATCAGGAATTAAATTAAACCCCTGAAAGATAAATCCAATTTTTTCATTACGTACTTTTGCGCTGTGGTTATCACTTAAATTAGACACATTCACGCCATCAAGGCTGTATTCGCCCGAGCTAAAGCCTTCGAGCAGACCTGCAATATTTAAAAAGGTGGTTTTACCTGAGCCAGAAGGCCCGGTAACTGCAACAAACTCGCCTTCATTCACTTCAAGGCTAAAATCGCGTAGTGCATGGGTTTCAACTAAGTCAGTTTTGAACACTTTGTTGATATTTTTCATGGATAACATAATGGTTTCCTTGGTTAATTCTGTTGCCACATCCCTGCGCTTAACGCTAATAATGGGGCTTTGCTAATCTAAATACGGCGTTGATAATGACTTTTTTATACGATTAATGTCGCTACCGTTAACTAAAGCAACAGCTTAATGTTAAGCATGTCGCTGATACCTATATGCAAACTCACGGCTGGGGTAACATCACTTAGCCGAGTCGATACTTGGCTGCTCATATCAATTAGCTGCAAACTTACCGATAACCAATCTGTATGATTATCAATACGATAACTTACAGCCATCGCCAAAATAAATAACGCGGCTAGTGCGATAAGCTGTCTACGTTGAATCAAAGTCATTGAATGTCCTTACTCAGTTGAGTGTCTTTTCATTAACATGTTTATCGGATTTGAATTGTGGGCTCATTTTTAAAGGTTTCGGTGCCAGATATCACCCACACATCGCCTACTTCACCGCCCTCAATCACTTCAACTTGGCTCATACTGCGTGCGCCCAATTTAACGGTTTTTTTATGCGCAATGGTGTCATTAACTTGGTATGCCACATCGCCCCCCATATTAAGAAAATCACCCCGTTTAACCATTAATACATTGGGCCTGTTTTCCAGTAACACTCGGGCAGACAAGCGCTGATTTTGACGTAACGATAAGCGGTCACTGTTAGCAAAACGCACTCTGGCGGTCACTTCACGATTACGCACTTCAGGTGAAATTGACGACAATTGGCCAACCACATTTTCGCTCCCAAAACTGAGCTCGACATCCATACCTAGGCCCAGTTCATCGGCATAAGACTCAGGTACAGCAAGTTCTGCTTCAAAAGCGGTTAAGTCGACCACAGTTAATATGGGTTGGCTGGCAGCAATGCGGGCTTTTTGTTCCACCAGCCAGTTACCAATAATGCCACTCACTGGGGCGACAATATTAAGTGCATTGGCTTGGCGGGTGAGTTCTTGCACCACTAAGGCCTGACGCTGAACCTCAAGGGTACGGTTTTTAATTTCAAAACTGAGGGTGTCGCGCATTAACTCGACTTCTTGCTGGGCGTGTTTATGTAATAGTTTGGCTTTGTGTAAGTCATCTTTGCTTTTTTCAAAATCGATTTTGCTGATCAAGCTCGACTCAATCAATTGATCGCCACGACGGCTTTCACGATCTGCCGCTGCTAAATCCACTTTGGCCATATCTAAAATCTGACTAACACGCAATTGCTCACGGCGCGCATCTAACTTAGCCCGCTCAAGGCTGCCTTGCATTCCTTCAAGTAATGATTGCTGTTGTTGCAACTCGCTTTGTAGGCGCGGGCTTTCAATTTTGGCCACCACCTGCCCAAGCTCAACTTCATCGCCAGGCTGGCTTAATAGGGTTACTACGCCTTCTTCAGTGCTGTATAAAATGGGCGCATTAGCTGCAACAATTTTACCTGTGGTGGCAATATCACGCACCAAGGTGCCACGGGTTAAGGTTGCCAAGCGTAAATCGGCACCATCAACCGAACGCTGGTGACTGTCATGGCTCAAACTCGCCCACACCAATGCACTCATTAATATGGCACCGCAACCTATCATCAAGGGCAAGCGCAATTTACGGCCTAACGTTGGCGCAATCACGGTATCTTGGCTACTTGTGTCTTTAATCATGTCAAATCCTTAGGTAATACGTTAGCAGCACGTACCACTTCACGTTTATACCCAAGATAAAGCACAAGCCATGCCAGTTGTTATTTATTGTTGTTTTTCATGAAGATAATAATTTAAAAGGGTGTTTGAACAGTTTAAAAGTGTCCGCGGACAGGTGTAAAAACTGTCCGGTTATTGAGAAAGTGTCCGAGCGGACACTTGGTTTTGTACTTATGTACTTATGTACTTTATGGCCTGCGGCCACTAACGTCGTGGCCGCAGGCCATGAGTACAAAACGATCAAACAACAAAAGCAAACACCTGGATTCCGGCTCAAAAGCATTGCCGGAATGACGCAGTATTTAACCCGTGCAGGGTGGAACCTTGCGATCTTATTTCAAACGAAGTTTGAACATTCTGGTGTCGGCGAAGCACCACGACGTTAGTGGCCGCAGGCCATAAGAAACCGTGCCTAAACTCACCAGTTTAATCATCTACCCTCTTACTTTATCTAATGCCCCGCAAACCGCATTAACACCTAGTATGGATCTTGGGGTTGCGCGGTGGAGTAAGTCTGCATCGAACTGATAAATATGCTGATTTTTTACTGCGGGGAGCTCTGGCCAATCGGCCCAGTTAATGCCTAATACGTTGCCTTCATCCTGGCTTTGTAAAATCACCTCAGCACCGGTTAATAGCACATTTTCGATGCTAATTTGTGGGTATTCGCTGGCGGCGTCATAAAACACATTTTCACCGTGACACACTTCTATCAAGTTTTGGATCCAGCTGCCTTTAGCCACCGTCATGAGTGGGGTTGACCACAATTGATAAAAGACTTTTACCGCGGGTTTATTTTGATTGTTACTCTTTATCTCAGCCAATTGCTGACGATAGTCATCTGCCACTTGCTTGGCCTTAATTGAATGCCCTGTAAGCTGACCCAGTTGCTCAAGATTGGTTGCAATATCGGCTAAGGTTTTCGGGTCGCTATTAACAAGCTTAAAGCCTAAATCTTGCAGTTGCTTGATGTCTTCCATTTTATTGCCGCTTTGCCATACCACGATTAAATCAGGGTTTAGCTCAATCACTCGCTCAACTTGAATGCCATAATAGCCACCAATACTGGGAATGTTTTTAGCTGTGGCTGGGTAATCGGCATGGTCTGTAGTGGCAACGATTGTGTCACCTGCACCAATGGCGAACAACATCTCAACAGCATGGGGTGATAATGCAATAACCCGTTTAGCTAGCTGCTGTGGCTTTGGTAAATGGGTCGATTCGGCAGCACCTAAAATAAACGAGACTGGCAACAGCACAACAAGCGTAATGGGCAATAACAATGTACGTAGCAAAATGTATTCCTTAATCATGTATTCTTTTCAGCGCCTTGTGTCACAACGTCTACTCTACCAGTTTGTCAGGCCAACCATAGTGATCAATATAATTAACTAAATTTTTAGGTCGATAATTATTGTCATTCAACCAACGTGTTTTAACCGATTTATGTAAAACAATCGGTACTAGCTCTGGATCTAATTGACGTAGAAAACGTTTTTTAACCCGGTAAAAACTACGATAAGAATCGTGAATATCGGCCATGGGATTAGGTAATAAAGTATCAGACAAATGCAGTTCAACCGTTAATTTAAACAATTTAGCTTGGTTTAGCATCCACTGTAAGGCAATGTCCGACAAGGTACTACCATCGCGATTAGGCGCACAGCTACCACCAATATTACTGTGAGCGCCCGCAAACCACACTTGTTGAATATCAATGCCGCTGCGTGGTTGCCAAATAGTGGGTTCAAAGTCACTTCGATGCTCATCCAGTGCTAAAGCATGGCGAGCTACGTTAACATTGCGCCCCAATTTGGTGTCGTAAAACTCATCTTTATCTTCAAATAGCCCTAAAAATGACACTGGGATCCCCATTGCGCCTACGGTGTCCCACACGCCGACAAACGCCACTTCGCGCGATGGATGAGAATGCTGTTGCCTAAATTCAACCGAACGATCACCGTCTGGCGCAAATGGTTTGGTCTTCATTTTATAGTGGTCAAATGCTTGTTGAATCAATTTAGCATCGGGCCGGGTCACAATACCGCAGTTGTTAATAAGGCCGCATAAACAACGCACGGTATAAGCACCACGACTAAAACCAAATAAATAAATCTCATCGCCTAGGGAGTAGTTTTGCACAATATAGCGATAAGCATCCATGATGTTTTTATGTAAACCGCGTCCGGTTGCGCCGCCAATGAATGCATCATGGTATGAGCCAATGCCCCAATCATAAAATACCTGTTGCGGTACGCCGTCATCACCGAGCGGTTTAATCGCTCTGGCGAGTTTGAGCACATTGGTTGCGTGATCTTTTTCAAGATCTTTTTCTGGCCGATTCCAAGTTCCGTCGGCACAAATGACAATTCGTTTTTTCATTACTTTCCCAGCTCCCTGCCTAAGTCGTCCAATCATAGTCATCCTGTCATCACTATAGACTAAAAGCCAATTTGAACCCGACAAAAAATAACCAATACTCGTCAATTAACCCTCAGCAAAAGGAACCGCGAAATGATCACTGCAGCGCAAAGTGTACTAATGATTGTTGACGTACAAGGCAAGCTTGCACAAGTGATGCAACAATCGACCCTATTACACCAAAAACTGGCCGTACTCATTCAAGGGGCACAACTTTTTGATATTCCTATTATTTGGTTAGAGCAACTGCCAGACAAACTGGGCCATACCAGTGACGAGTTAGCACATATACTCTCAAAAACCACTCACCCCATCGCAAAACAACATTTCAGCGGTTGGCATTGTGATGAGGTAAAGCAACAGCTCAATGCATTAAACCGTCACCACGTTATTTTGGCCGGGATTGAAACCCACGTGTGTGTTTACCAAACCTGCCAAGACTTACAGGCCAACGACTTTCAAGTGCATGTGGTTAACGATGCTGTGTCATCAAGAGAATTAGAAAATAAAACTCTTGGAGTACAAATGATGCTAAACGATGGCGCTAAACTCACTAACGTTGAGTCGTTATTGTTTGAGTTACAGCATGTTGCCCAAGGCGAGCGCTTTAAGGCATTACTCAAGCTGATAAAGTAGCCATATGATGCCAGTATGAGTATGATGTTAAGCACAAATATAACAATAACATCATACTGGTATGCATTCATTTGATCGGCCCATTATTATTTTATCCGCGCCACGTTCTGGCAGTACCCTACTGTTTGAAGTGCTGTCAAAAAGCCAATCGCTGCATACTATTGGCGGCGAAAGCCATGCATTGATTGAAACCATTCCTAAGCTCAATATTGCCTATCGTCAGTTTAGCTCCAATGCCTTAAGTGCTGACGATATTGACGATGAGTTACGTCGCCAATTACAACAACGTTTTAGTGATGAACTGCGAGACAGCAAAGGCCAAAAGCCTAAAACATCATCGGTTAGACTGCTTGAGAAAACACCTAAAAACAGCTTACGTGTTGATTTTTTTAATGCGCTATTTCCAGATGCGTTGTTTATATACCTAGTGCGCGATCCCAAAGAAAATATCAGCAGTATTATGCAAGCCTGGCGTTCCAATAAATTTGTCACCTACCCTAACCTTCCTGGTTGGGATAAACGTCACTGGTCACTGTTATTACCTCCAAACTGGCAACAATTAAACAAGCAACCGCTGCACAATATCGCGGCGTTTCAATGGCAAGCGGCTAACGATGCCATTATGAGTCAATTGCAAAAGTTACCAGCCGATCGTTGGTGCATGTTGTCGTATGACCAATTAGTGTCTCAACCTGAGCAAACTGTGAGCGCATTGTGTGAGTTCACTGGCATTGAATTTGACCCCGATTTAGCCGCCCTATGTAGCCAACCTTTACCGCATTCGCGCTATACCATTACCACGCCTAAAGCCGATAAGTGGCTAGACAATTATCACGACATTGAAAAAGTGTGGTCCAATATTGCCAATACCCTTGGTCATATTAATCAGCATTTGAGCGCACACGGCCAGCCTGTTTTTGAAGCACAATGGCAAGTATATGATGTGGCACCGCCACTACAGCCTAAGGCCGACTTTGCAGCAGTGCCACGTAATAGCCCATGCCCATGCGGCTCAGGTAAACGCTTTAAACAATGCCATGGCGCATTACGTTAATTTAAAGAGAGTCATATAATGAAGTTACCTCATGAATTTTATCAACTCCCTTACCGCTTTGATGTGCCTAAACTCATTGAAGAAATTAGCCAATTTACCGAAGACGATTGGGTGACTCACCACGAAGGGTTTCAAGGCAATTCAGCCATTCCATTAATATCGGTCAATGGCGAGTTTAATAACGATTTTAAAGGGCCAATGAAGCCAACTGCGGCCCTTGAACAAAGCCCTTACATTAAGCAAATATTGGCCTCTTTTGGTGAGGTATTGAGTCGTTCACGCTTAATGCGTTTAGCGCCGGGCGCACAAGTGCCGTTGCATTCAGACATTAATTACCATTGGTATAAACGGGTTCGAGTGCATATTCCGATCACCACCACCGAACAGGTTCAGTTTTACTGTCATGATAAGCAAGTGCATATGGGAGCTGGAGAATGTTGGATTTTCGACTCATGGAAATACCATAAAGTTGAGAATAACAGCGATCAATATCGGGTTCATTTAGTGATAGACCTGGCTGGTTCAAGTGCATTTTGGCGAACAGTATTTCAACACTCGCGAGCAATTGTTGCCCCGCAAACCCCGTCATTAGCTTGTAGCAGTATCGATTATCAGCCAGAGGCACAGACTGACATCATCACCGAGCAATATAATGCGCCTATTATTATGCCGGTGGCAGAAGTGGAATACTTAACCAACGAGCTGCTTGCAGAAGTAAAGCATAATCCACAAAATCCAGCGGCCGAAATTGATGCATTTAACCTATTAATTGCCGAGTTTGTGGCCGATTGGCGCATGCTATGGTTGCAGTTTGAATGCCAGCAACAAGGTTGGCCGCAGTATCATGCCTTGCGTGAGCACACCATGAAAAAAGCCATGCAACAAGTGCCGTCACTGCAATTAGCCCATTCAGGCTCTGCGGTTAAAGCATTTGAGCAATTAGTGATTGTGGCGTGTATGAATATTGAGCTAAGCCAAACTCGTCAAAGTCCGACTCATCAAGCCGCTCAAGCTAAGCCTAGATCGACACCTCAATCTAGCGCAGCAAAACCTTCAGCGACAGCGGCATCTCAGCAAGAAGTTGCAGCGCCACCAACACGTAATAGCCCTTGCCCTTGTGGCAGCGGTAAGCGCTATAAAGCCTGCCACGGTAAAATGAGTTAATACAACCCTTAAAAAATCCTTAACGTTTAGGTATTGCTTTATGTATTGGCGAATAAAGTCACATCGTCGTTAACCAAAAAACTGCTGCGCCGCTTTTTGAGCTATCGCATCTAGCTTGGCAATTTCGGCTGGCAGATAGTCGCGGTATTTATCACTTTGACCAATGGCCTTAGGGTTCATCGGCTGCCTCACTTGGCTGGCACTTGGTGTTAATACCGCACGCTTTGACTCATAAAACGTAAAACACTGCGCCTGGGTCTCTAAGCCGCAATAATCTAACATTCGCTGAATTTGCGCCTGTGGCTGATTAACCAACTGCTCAAAACACACATGCAGGATTTCATTGGGATATAACGTGTCCCAATGTGCCATGATGTCCAAATAGTGGCTCCAATAAGTATTAATACCATCGAGTGAGTAAGAATAGTCATGACCATGACTAAAATATTGTTTAAACACACTTAAGCCGTTATCGACCGTATTACGCACCACGTTGATAATTTTGGCTTGAGGAAACAGGCTTTTAATCAAGCCAATATGCAGAAAGTTATTCGGGTTTTTATCAATCACATACACAGGTGCATCGTCAAAATAGTGATTCACTTCTGCCAAGTACTTTACTTTAAAGGCGTTAATCTCGGTGGCGGTTAAGTTATTTAACCGCGCTTGATAGCCGCCCGACATTTCCAGTTGCAGCGCAAAACGCTCCATAAATTGCAGCTCATCCGTAGCCCCAACCTTAGTATGGCACGCTAAAATTTGCTCCACCAAAGTGGTGCCAGAGCGCGGCATACCTACAATAAAAATCGGTGTTTGGTTATGTACGGCCTGTCGATCAATCTGAGCTGACGGCTGGTGTTTTAACAATGAAAACACTAAATTTGAAAACAGTGCCTGCTTAAAGGGTCGTTGAGTAGCCATTAACTCATTGGCTTTTAACATTGCCTGACACGCTTTATCAACTTGTTGGTGTTGCTCATAAGCCTTACATAACGCAAATTGGATCAAGCTATGATTGCTGGTACTTAACTGAGTATCACCTGCGCAGCGTTCAAGCTCGCTAATATCATCAGCGCTAAATTGATAGCGCTTTAAATCGGCCAAGCTCCAATAACCTACACCATATTGATTACCGCTTAAGCTAATGTATTTTTTGTAAAAGTCGGCAGCAACATCAGTGTTGCTTTTAGCTTTATGAATGTGACCTAAATTAAGCATTACGGCAGGTTCTGGCATATTATTGCTCACACACCAGTCAAAACATTGCTCAGCCAGCGCCATGTTACCCACTTTAGTGGCAACTAACCCCAGCTTATAACGATACGGGTGCGAAGCGGGTTCAAGTTCACACAGTTGCTGCAACAAATGCAAAGCCGCAAAATGATCTTCTTTTATTTCACTAATACTCACTAAACCTGCCAGCACATTAACGGAGGTAGGCGACAATACTTGTGCGGCTTTTAAATGTGATTCAGCGTCTTGCAACTGTTGTTGCTGTAAATAAATCAATCCCAACATGGTTAATGCCGAAACATTGTTGGGGTCACGTTTAACCACTTTGCGAGCATACATTCTGGCCGATGAGTAATTTTTAGATTGGAAAAGAGACTCAGCCTGAGATAAATACTGTTCAATAACACTCACATCATGATCCTTTAATTATTATTTTATCACTCTAAATTGATTATCCTGAGGTTATCACAACTGACACTGGCGACTGAACCCAATACTGAACGAAATAGCCCGCAACTTCGTATTGCATTAGAGATAGAGCATTGAATGCTCCAATGATATTGTAAATAACCTAAGCTCACCCCTTATCGAGCTCAAGTTAAATACATGTCTTTAATATTCGCCCCAAAGCATAGTGAGTTGCCATGAAAAATAATGAAGTAAAAGTCCCCAGTGGCCGTCTGTCCCGTTTATCAAAAATGGGTGGCCTCGCATCGCGTTTGGCGGGTAACGTATTATTTGAAGGGGCAAAGCAACTAAGTAAAGGGCAGTCACCTAAGTTACAACAATTGGTGATGACGCCATCGAACATTGGTCATGTGGCCGAAAAGTTATCGCAATTGCGCGGTGCGGCCATGAAAGTCGGCCAAATGTTGTCAATGGATGCCGGTGATCTCGTCGCGCCAGAATTAGCAGAAGTACTCGCTAAGTTGCGCTCGGATGCTAAAGTCATGCCGCACAAGCAATTAACCACATTACTTGTACAACAATGGGGCCGAGATTGGTTAGCGCCTTTCGCCCAATTTGAATTGCGCCCTTTTGCCGCAGCCTCTATTGGTCAGGTGCATGTTGCCTACCTCGATACAGGTGAAAAGTTAGCGGTCAAAATTCAATATCCCGGCGTACGAGACAGCATCGACAGCGACATTGATAACGTTGCCACCTTATTAAAAGTATCGAGGCTTATCCCCGCAAACGTTAAGCTTGATACCTTACTCGCCGAAGCCAAAGCGCAATTACATAATGAGGCCGACTATCACTTTGAAGCCGAGCAAATCGCACTTTATCAGCAGCAACTTGGTGATGACCCGCATTTTATTGTGCCTAAAGTGTACTCAGCGCTGAGCAATAACAGCATCTTAACCATGCAATTTGTTGAAGGCACGCCCATTGAATCAGTCGCCCAGGCCTCGCAAGAGGTGCGCAACCTCGTTGCCAGTCGCTTAATGGAGTTGTGTTTTAAGGAGTTATTTGAGTTTAAGTTGCTGCAATCGGATCCAAATTTTGCCAATTTTCAGTATCAGGCTGACAGCCAAAAAATTGTCCTACTCGACTTTGGTGCCACGCGCAGTATTAGCGATAAATTAGCACAAGGTTACCAACTGCTGATGACCGGTGCACTCAAGCACGATAAAGTGCAAATGGCCATTGGCGCACAACAAATTGGCTTTTTTCAAGATGCGATAGATCCTGCGCACAAGCAATTAATCATTGATATTTTTTATCAAGCTTGTGAACCAATATATTTTGATGGCGAATATGATTTTGGCCAAAGCACCCTAGCCAAACGCATCACAGAGGCTGGTAAAGCCATGAGTACCCAACAAAATGAATGGCATACACCGCCAACCGATGCTATTTTTATTCATCGTAAATTAGCAGGTATGTATTTACTGGCGGCTAAACTCAAGGCTAAAGTGAACGTTGGCGAGCTATTTTCTAAGTATCGAGGTTAAAAACACAGTAATGATGCCTGTTAAATTGCACATTTACTTAAACAAGGCATCATTATGATATTAAATCATTTTTGGCGGTTTTACTCTCTCATTAGTGTAGCGATGCTCATGATAAGTGCACCTTCCTTTGCCCATGAAACCGAACAACTAACCGCTCAAAGCAAAAGCGATGCAGCCCAAAAACCACAGCAGCAAACCGCCGAACTCACCCTATCGCCTGTTGCGCCAGATGTGTATTTACATCGGTCATATCAGGCAGTAAAAGGTTTTGGATTAGTTGAATCGAACGGCCTAGTGGTGGTGCAAAATAAGCAGGCGTTTATTATTGATACCCCCTGGACAGATAACGATACCGCTAAGCTTGTTGATTGGATTACCCAGCAAGGTTTAACCGTGACAGCCAGTATCTCAACTCATTCTCACCAAGATCGCGCCGGCGGTATTGGTTATCTTAACAGCCAAGGCATCGCCACCTGGGTGTCAGATAAAACTCAGCACATATTAACAGCCAACCAACTCGCAACAGCCACACATACATTTGCAGGTAATCAACACATATTGCAACCACAACTCATTGAAGTGTTTGACCTTGGCGCTGGCCACACGGTCGACAACCTAGTGGTGTGGCTGCCAACACAACAGATTTTATTTGGTGGCTGTTTAATTAAATCATTACGTTCACGCACTCTCGGCTATACCGGCGAAGCAAACCTGCAACAATGGCCGCTTACCGTTGCAAAAGTACAAGCACAATTTACTAAGGCTACAATAGTGGTACCGGGGCATGGCAAAATAGGTGATAGGTCACTGCTAAGCCATACCATTGACCTGCTCACACAGTAGTCTCACGTCAGCACTGATTTAATAATGCATCACTGTAAAACCATACAAAAAAACAGTTAGTTAACTTATAGTTCAATTGAACTTACACAAGGAGAGTCACCATGTTTAGTCACGTTATGATCGGCGTTAACGATATTGAAGCGTCAAAAAAATTCTATGATGCCACTTTAGGTGCATTAGGCATTGCACCCGGCCATATTGATGCTAAAGGCCGTTGTTTTTATATGACACCAAGCGGTATTTTTGCATTAACTAAACCGATTAATGGCGAGCCAGCTAGTCACGGTAATGGCACCACTATCGGTTTTGCAGCACAAACACCTGAACTAGCCGACGCGTGGCATGCTGCGGGGGTTGCTAATGGCGGCACCGCCAGTGAAGATGCGCCAGGTGTGCGCTCAGGCCCAGCATTTGATCTTTATCTTGCCTATTTACGCGATCTTGATGGTAACAAGCTTTGTGCCCTGCACCGAGTAGCAAAAGACTAATAAGCACTCAGTAATCACCTAATTAGGTGCGGTGCTAGGGCCTGCTGATCTTTGCTGGTTTAATTTTTCTCAAGTTAAAAACGTTTTAATCGAGGCGAATGGATTGATGCCTAGTCATCTAAGCAACTCTTTATTTGCAAAGCATCATTCAACAAAGCGTAAAACGTTTTTAGCCGAACTCTTCGGGCAGCATTTGTTGGCCATTTTTACTGCATTATCGACTTTTTATGTAGAATAACGACACCTCAAAGTCTCTGCCGCACAGTTGAATATGTGAGTAATAGCCAGCAATGCGCTGCAAAAACAACCTTGAAAAATCAACAGGCCCTACTACTTCGCCTACCTCTATTTAATCACAATGCATTGCCATTATTCGTTACTTACGCGATACAAAAAGCACTTCAACTTACCGACACCAGGTTACGAAGTTTGATACATGTCTTTATATAAGGTAATTAAATGTAAACTTATTGGTATTTAATTGAAGTGGACAAAGTGAGGGCTTAGTATTGCCAACATCAAGTCAGTGGAGTACCCAATGAAATTTAAAATATGTCCGTTATTGCTGCTCGCCAGCTTTGCGACAACCGCAGCACCATTAAGTTACAACGGCACGGCACAGGTTATTGAAGGCCAAGCAACCGTCACAAAAGCAAACTTATTTACCTGCCAACATGGCCAGTCGCGTACATCACCTACCGGCGTAAAAAGCGATAACGGCCATGAGTTTACAGTGCCTGCATCGCTTCAATACCAACCACAATACTTCACGGCAGATCTTTATAATGAATGCTCAGGGGTTACGCCGGCATCAATAGCTGAAGTCGATTTATCGGCTGTGCCTGTTATCGAGGTCGATAACGATGGCGAGGTAATAACCGGTTATATTTTTGCCGATAATTACTTTGAACTCTTTATTAACGGCAAACTCATCGGCGTAGATCCCATTCCTTTTACGCCATTTAATTCCAATATTGTCCGATTTAAAGTTAAAAAGCCTTATGACATCGCTATCAAAGTCGTCGATTGGGAAGAAAACTCAGGGTTAGGAACAGAAAATAATCGCGGTAAACAATATCATCCAGGCGATGGCGGCTTAATTGCCAGCTTCTCTGATGGCACCACAACTCACGCCGAGTGGTCTGCGCAAACGTTTTATACTGCCCCCATTTATGACTTAAGTTGCGCGACTGAAGTGGGCCAACAACGGTTAACCAAAAATTGTAATACTGAAGGCAGAAATAGCTATAACCAGGCTTATTCACTGCATTGGCAAATACCTCAAGACTGGCAGACTAATAATGAATATGTCAGTTGGCCAAAGTCTGTTGAATTTACCGAACAAGAAATTGGCGTAGACAACAAAAAAGCCTACATGAATTTTCAGCAGCAATTTTCAGGCTCGGGAGCAGCGTTTATTTGGTCAAGTAATGTCATTCTAGACAACCTAGTATTGTTTAGATATCACGTTAAGTAGCAAAATGCTAAATGCTAAATGCTAAATGCTAAATGCTAGGTGTTGAGTGTTAAGTGTTAAGTGCAAGTCAGGATGCCAATAATGGTGGCATCCTGACTCTATGACTCATTTTTACTATCAAATATCGCTTTATCGTTAAAAAACTTACTAGATGCATCGCAGACTACTACGGGGTAAAATAGCCGCCCTTTTATGCTGTGAGTGTATGTAATGACTGTTAGCGACCCGTGTGTTATTCCTTTTCATGATGCGATAGCGTTCAGTAGCACACTTGCACAACACGGATTACCAGAGTCTTTTACTTTCCCGTTTTATTATCAACCTCACCCACTCACCATACTGGCCGCACAACAATTGCAGCAAGAGTTACTTGAAGCAAACCCATGGCAGCATAACTTTGGCCTAAACAGCAGCAACGATCGCGGCATGGTCATCGGTAAGATGTTTGGGGTATTGGTAGTAAAAGACACCCAAGGGCGACTTGGTTTTTTAGCGGCGTTTTCAGGCAAATTAGCCGAGCAAAATATCTTGCCACCTTTTGTGCCGCCCGTGTTTGACATGCTGACCCAAGACAGCTTTTTCAGCCTTGAAAACAAGCAAATTAACCAGATTAACCAGTTACTCCACCAGCATGAAAGCGCCCCGCTACTGGCCAGTTTAAGCGCGCAGTTAACGCAGCAACAACAGCAAGCAGAACGTGAGCTTGAGCAACAACGCAACGCAATAGTTGAAGGCCGCAAACAGCGAAAACAACAACGCGAGCAAGCCGATAACGCATTAGCCCAGGCCGACATCAACAGTGATGAGCATAAAACCTTATCAATTGAGCTTAGCCGCCAAAGCGTGCAGCAAAAGCATCAGCTCAATACATTAAAGCAGCAATGGCAAAGCCAAATCATGGCAACGCAAACCCAGCTTAATGAGCTACAGCAGCAAATAAAACAGCTTAAGCGCCAGCGTAAACAGCTGTCTAACAGCTTGCAAAAAAAGCTGTTTTCCCAGTATCAGTTTTTAAATACCTTGGGTGATGCACGAGACTTAAACGATATTTTTAACGATGCACCTAATCACTTACCACCAGCAGGTGCTGGCGAGTGTGCAGCGCCTAAGTTGCTGCAATATGCCTTTAAAAAACAGTTAACGCCTGTTGCTATGGCCGAGTTTTGGTGGGGCGCATCGCCAAAATCAGAAATTAAACAGCATAAAAACTTCTACCCTGCATGCCACGGAAAATGCCGGCCAATTTTAACCCACATGCTGGCGGGTATGCAGGTTGATGCAGATCCATTACTGCTTAATCCCGGTAAAGACTTAACCATCGATATTATTTATCAAGACGATGTAATGGCGGTTATTAATAAGCCCGCCGAGCTCTTATCGGTACCAGGCAAAAATATCACCGACTCAGTATTTAGCCGTATGCAACAACAATTCCCTAATGCGACGGGGCCGCTGATTGTGCATCGCCTAGATATGTCAACATCAGGGCTGATGGTGATAGCACTTACCAAAGAGGCCAACAAAGCCTTACAACAGCAATTTATACAGCGCAGCGTAACCAAACGTTACATAGCGTTAATTGAGGGTGTGCCGAGCCAAAATGAAGGTGAGATAAGTTTGCCACTTAGAGTCGATTTAGACGACCGACCTAAGCAGCTTGTTTGTTATGAACACGGCAAGCATGCACTAACGCATTGGCAGCTATTTAAGCGCCAAGGTAACCGCACCTTGGTGCATTTGTACCCTAAAACGGGGCGGACTCACCAATTACGTGTGCATTGCGCTCATCATGATGGTTTACACATGCCAATCGTCGGTGATGACTTATACGGTGTTGCCGCAAATCGCTTACACTTACATGCTCAATATTTGGCGTTAACACACCCAGCCACGGGTGAAGCAATGGTATTCGAGGTTAAAGCGGATTTTGAATAAACCAAATGCCAATCTATAAACAATAAAACCGATATTGCGTAAACAATATCGGTTTTGGTTAACGCATTAGCGTTGATAAAACGACAACTATTTAGAAGTTATTGGGTTTCTCTTCCAAATGCATTTGCTCAACAAGGCCTTGCCCCGTGCGTTGCTGATAAGTTGATTCAGCTTGCTGCATTCTGGTTTTGCCACTGGTGACCAGTGCTTGGCCTTGTTCTGTTTCACTCTGACCTTCAGCCACATTGGTATTACCGTCTTCAATAAGCTCCTTACCGTCGACATACATTTCGTCTGCATCTTCCCAAGCATCGGCAATATCATCTAAGCGTTCAACTAAATCCGCTGCACGCTTACCATTTTGAGCCCCCGTTAACGAGCTCGCCATTGCTTGAAACGCTTCAGGTTGCTTTTGAGCATTGCTTCTCGCTTGAGTAATCAGTTTTTCACCTTCACGAATTTGTGCATTGCCTTTACTTATCGCTTTACGGCCATCAGCTAACAATGCTTCACCTTTTTTAACGTCCTTTTGACCTTGTTCCCATTGCTGAGACACATCAAGATGTTTTTCGCTCTCGGCTTTCACTTTTGAGGCAAAATTATTTTGAGGTGTGGCACATCCAGTGATACCAACAACACCAACAACGATCAAACTACACAGTACTTTGTTCAATTAACGTCTCAATAATTCAGGTTAGGATCGGCGCAATTAAACAGTTTGATCACAAAAATAGCAAGAGCCTAACCACATTAAATCGCGTTAATGAAACCCAGCCCCTTCGGGGTTTAGCATTAATTGCTAATATAAATATACCGTCCAAAAGGCTCTAAAACAAAAAGTGTCCAATGTAATGTTACAGCTCGAACAACACATCCGTTCTAATGATGTATTTAACCCCATGATAAATCGGCTCTGAACTGTGAATACAGTGCAATGGGTGCATGCCATGAGGAAAACACAATACACTCCCTGCAGGCGTTCGCACATCCACCTGTTTGACATTATCGCCACGTTTTGCCGGCAAATGTGGATTGTCAGCATTAACTAAAAAGCGAGTTGCCCCACCTTCAAAGTCATCTGTGAGTAGGATTAAAAAGGTTAGCTGACTGTAACGGTCGCCAAAAGCATCACGCACCAGTTGGCCATTGATGACTTGACTGCCAGGCCATGAACCATCCGAATGCGGTTTAAAATAATCCCCTTTACTGTAACGATAAAAACGAAAGCGATTGTTTAATCCAAGTGCAGCTTTACCAGCAAAAATACCCAAATCATCACCCATAAGGTGTGTTACTTTATTCCAAATGGCTTGCTCAGTGGCGTTATCAACCACCCAGGTCAAACTGTCGTTATGGCGAACATCACGCGGTAACGACACGGCAGCATCGGGCAAAAAGCCCATCGACTCACTTGCCGCAATTAAGCGTTTGCACTCATCGGCAGACAATACATTCAATAATTGAAAAGCCCCTGGCACTTCGTCTAACCTTTTTTTAGTCACAGGCGTTGTGGCAACATCATTCAGTGACGCGGTATTTGCCTGATGATTTGCCCATGTTGGCAATGCTGGATGCTCGGCTCCTGGCTCATGAGCGATGACATAAAACGCTGAATTCTCATTTGTGCTATTCATTAAAAACTGACCTTAATACTCAATATAAAGCGATGATAAACCTGCAATAAGCTTATGGTTAATGTTAAATGGTTAGTAACTCATCACCCTAACTTGGCCAAACTGACGATGACCCGCCGCCGTACCATGAAAACCAAAACCACTTTGCTTAGCGCCAACCCATGGTGCATTACCTGCTCCACCACCTTGGTTAACCCCCACCATGCCTGCTTCAAGTTGTTCGGCCACCGCATGAGCACCTTGCCCGCCAAATACCGCCGCACTTAAGCCATAAATGCTGTCGTTGGCCCGAGTGATTGCATCGTTAATGTCATTAAATCGGCTGATGGCCACCACAGGGCCAAAGGTTTCCTCACGCTCAAGCAACATATCAGGGGTTAAACCACTCACCACGGTGGGTTGAATAAACGGCAACGAATAATCATCGCTGCCTAATAAAAATTGCGCGCCCTTGGCTTTAGCGTCTTGCAATTGTTGCAATACTTTTTGGTGTTGAGTTGGATTAACCATAGGGCCAATATTCACTTGTGCTTGGTCCCATGTACCCACTTGATATCGGCTAGCCAGTTGCACCACCTTTTGCTCAAACTCGTCGGCAATCCGCTCATCCACGTAAATACGCTCGGTTGATGTACACATTTGCCCAGCATTTTCAAACGAGCTTGCCACCGCAAAGCGCACTGCGGCATCAATGTTGGCACTGGCCATAACAATCATCGGGTCGTTACCACCGAGCTCCATCACTAATCGTTTTAATCCTGGAGCAGCATTGGCCATAATATGCTTACCTGCGGCTAGAGACCCAGTAAAAGCCACCATATTAATGTCGGCGCTCACAAGTGCCTGGCCGAGAACTTTATCACCTTGGGCCACTTGCAATACATGGGCAGGCAACACTTTATTTAAGGTATCAACAAACAGCTGAGCAACTAACGGTGTTTCTTCTGATGGCTTTAACACCACACTGTTACCTGCAATTAAGGCTGGCATTAATAAGTTATTGGCCATCGCTAACGGATAATTCCAGGGCGAAATTACCGCAACGACGCCTAAAGGTCGATATTGCAATTGAGTGTTGTGGCCAAGGTCTTCTGCTGCCAAGGCATCGCCTATTTCACCAGCAAAATAAGGCGCGTTTTGAATCGTGCCGCCGACTTCATAAGTGGCGCGGCGATAGTCTTTACCCATTTCTTGGCCAATTAACATCGCCAATTCATCTTGCACCTCGGCTAACGCTTGATAAGCCTTAACTACATACTGTTGGCGCTCGCTTAACGCTAAGCTCGCCCATGCTTTTTGTGATGATCTGGCTTGCGCTATCACCTGTGGAAGATCGGATATTGCTAAAGCATCAACACTGCCCACCGCAGTCGCTTGGATAGTGTCGCTCCCAGCCACTTTATGGTAGCTACCTGCATCATAAGAAGTTAATACTGCCATGGAGAAATGTTCCTTAATGGTACTAGTCTAATTACCGCCTATTCTGATACAGTGGGATATAAAAGCAACCAGTATACTTTTAGTAACCTAGAGTAAATCAAGTTGGAATAATGAAAACAACAATTGAAACAATGAATAACGGTCAAAAAAAAGTAATTAACCCATGCAAAGAACCTTGCTCAGTTGAACGCGGCATGCGTGTGTTAGGCGGAAAATGGAAAGCCTCTATCCTGTGGCACCTACAAGATGAGCCGGTCCGCTTTAATGATTTATCGCGCATGTTAGGCGGCGCCAGTAAAAAAATGGTCGACCAACGGCTCAAAGAACTTGAAGCCCAGGGGTTAGTGACTCGTCATGTCATCAACGACAGACCGATTGCTGTCGCTTATGCCATTACTGAGCTGGGTCGCACAGCCTTAGATATTTTAGAGCGCTTAAAAGAGTGGGCAGATGAGTATGTTGTGTGATGGCGATTTAAGCAATATCGTCTAAGAGGAATAACCTCTAAGTCATTGATATCGCAAAGCGGCTAGAGCATATATTCAAAACAGTAAAAAATATGAGACAGGTAAACGAATAATACAATTGTATGGTGGCTACTCATGTACGTGGACATCCCCTACAATCCGCAGTTGATGTTATTGAAGTAGGTATTTATGAGTAGATTTGTCTTAGCATTTATCATTGTCGCTAGTGTGTTTATTCCGCAGATGGTTTGCGCGAGAGACAAGATTGTCTTTTATACCGAATCTTACCCCCCCTTCCAATCGCAAAATCAACAAGGTGAATTTGTCGGCTTTGCTATCGATATTTTACATGCAGCACAGCCTTACCTTGATTTTGATATCGACATTCAAATTATGCCGTGGAGCCGCGCTTATCATAATGCACAAACCCAACCCAATACCTTTATTTTTTCAATTGCCAACACCGAAAAACGCTTAGCACACTTTAAGTGGATTGATGGGTTCTATACAGTACAAGATATGATTTACCGTAAAAGTAACCGTCCAGATATTGTGCTCGACAATATCGACGATATTAATCGTTACACTTTGGCATTATCACGCAGTGATGCGGCGCTAGACAGATTAAAACTTGATAATAAGCACCCTAATGTATACCTCGTAAGAAGCCAAACCGCAGCGCTAAAAATGCTGCACTTTGATCGGGTTGATTTAATCTATAACAATGAAGTTGGCTTTGCAGAAGACATCAAAAAAATGGGTTACACATTGAGCGAGTTTACCCCGGTATTACCTGTTGTGAACATGCCTATCGGTATTTCAACCCACAAAGACACCGATGAAAAGCTGGCTGATAATATGCGCCAAGCACTGCACATGCTTAAACAAAATGGCGAGTTAGCACAAATCACCACTCGTTGGTTCGCCCCTCGAGTTGCCACCGCCCTTGTAACTGAGTAAATGAGTAACACTGAGTAACTCAGCCAGCGTTGGTTTATTTATACGCGTTTCGCAGCCCAATTGCATACAGCCCCCACAATTAGCGTCTTCATATTCAGTGTTGAATTGTGGATATTATTAAGTGGATATTGCGAAATAGATATAATTAGCCAGCGGCTGACTCATTTGGGGACAAACCGTGAAACCTCTTCTCGTCATTCCGGCAATGCTTTTTAGCCGGAATCCAGATGTTTGCTCTGTTGTTTGGTCGTTTTGTGCTTTTTGTGCTTTATGGCCTGCGGTCACTAACGCTTAAGATCGCAAGCTTCCATTCCACCCTGCACGAGCCAAATACGACGTCATTCCGGCAATGCTTTTGAGCCGGAGTCATGGTGTTTTGTTCTTTATGGCCTGCGGCCACTAACGTCGTGGCGCTTCGCCCACACCAGACCAAGAGGAAACCAACGGCTGTTCCCTCTTTACTCTTTATAAAAGAATTGGCCCAGCCGCCATATCAAAATTATCATTCTTGTTACTAAACGATAACTGCGATAATTTCGCGACGTGGTTGAATCCAGCTTTTAACTTCGTTTGTAACCTGCTTCGGCCCATCTTGTAGTAAAGAGTGAAAATGCTAACGCTTCAGATGGGGCGTCCCTTCCCCTCTAAAGCTAGCCAGACATCCATGCCTGGACTCACATCATTTTCTTCAGCGGCCTCAAGTTCAGAGTTGAATTTAGGCATTTCAAGCTGAGGCATCTAACTCACTTTTGGACAGAACCTTGTTAGGGGAACTGCTAAGTTGATCGCCAATTGATGAATAAAAGTAAGCCAACATTGTTAATCTATAGCGCCTTTAATCGTCAAGCAGCTCAAGCATGCGCGCCTTAATTAACCCCACTAGGTGACTAGCGCCTTTCAATTTTGCATCGCGAAACTCTTCAGCCAAAACTATCATTTCATCAGGTTCAAGATAGCCAAAGTCTAAAGAACGTTGATTCAATTTACACAACCCAATAGTGAAGTGCCCTTTTTTAGTTTTATCCACATACCAACGGTCACGAAAAATATCGATATGGTCGGCGTAATCATCGAAGTGAGGATGGACTAACAAGAAAGCCCCTGACGAAGATGGATACCTTTTCCGCTCTCCGGTGCTAAGTGGTTTTATGGTGTCACGATTCCATTTGATGGAATTACAATCAGCACAAGCAACGCATAAATTTTTAGGGTAAAACATGTACTTCTTATACATTTCTTTTGGCGCAATGTGCTCAACTTGGCAATTTGAAGCAGATTGAACACTGACGTCTTTTCGGCAATAAGCACATTTTGACTTCTGCTCAATTCTGTAATGCTTACGAATATGTGATCTTAAAGATTGTAATGGTTCTTTTTGCTCTTCCTTGGTCCAGTCATTGTGGGAGAAGTTTTCATCCTCAACTATTTTCTTAATTAGTTGTCTCTGTTCTTTGGAGAATACTACCTCTTTTTCAATATTAGCCATATTTACGATAAACCTCATTGAGCATCTCTACTAACTCAAGAACTGGGTCATCCTCGTGAAGCAAAGATAATTGGCCGTTAAGCATTCGTAGTTTTTCTAAATCTTGATTATCGAATTTCTTTTCTGATTTTACCTTTGAGAATACATAAATAGCTGTTTTTATCAGATACTCGTTGCTGTGCCCAGGATTGTGAAAGAGAGTGGCAAGATGATAATCAGATGAACGTAAGCTATGTTCTGAAGCGATTGTAAGTACCTGTTCCGTCATGTCCAATATTTCACAATTTTTAACCGCAATATCTGAAACTATAAGCGGGGAATGAGTTGCAATTATGAAATGGCACCCAGAATATTCACTTAAGGACTTATTTAAAATTTCAACAAATCTTTGCTGCCAAGAAGGGTGTAAGCTGATTTCTGGCTCATCAATCAGAATCAGAGAATTGTCATCAATAGAGGAAATGATTCCAAGAAATAGCAAAAAAAGGCACTGCTCACCAGAGCTTCTTGAGGCTAGAGGTCGTACTTTGGCTGAGCCTGATAAGCCTAGACCATCAAAGTGTTGATCCTTTACTGTTTCAATGTCTGCAACACTTATTAAACCTGACATAAGTAAATCTGCAAGTTCCCGAGATGTATATATTATTTTTTTACTTGAATCTACAGAGTTTAGGAGAACACCTGAGTCACTAAAACATAGCAAAATCCTTGGCTCATCTATGATCGATTCTATTAGTAAGATTAGTTCGTTCAAATCCTCTAATTCATAGTGTTCATAGGCATTTCGTAGTGCTATTTGTGTTTCAGGGGTAGTGTCATTGTCCCCATTAATAATCTTATTTAATTCATCTCGTGATAATATAGGCTCTAGAGTCACTTTCAGAACATCACCAAACCCAAAGCTTAATAAAAACTCTCTAAGAGACCTTATCTTACGACTATCATATGTATCCCTAGCAAGAAGTTGGTTTAAAGCTGTTGAGGCTATGCGTGTAGAAGGCAGGCGATTAGGAATGTAAGGCTTAGAACCAATGTAGGCATAATACCCGCCTTGGACAACGTCATTCTTTAGTTTCCAGCTTTCGGAAAACTTCTCGAATTGGCTAGTTGATGCACAAATGAGTTTTTGAGGTATTGAGTAGCCCAAAGCTCTCTCAACCATATCCCATCTATAGTCATTCTTATAAAAATCTCTACGTATTACTTGTAAGTCAGCAGATTTCGAGCTTATCAGCTCACCGTATAGCATTTGATAATAGTTACAGATATCCAACAAAAGCTGAGTTTTACCACATCCGTTGTTTCCAATGACAAGTGTAAAAGCGTTATTCGCTGAGCTTTCGCCTTCAAATAGTGAAATACCTCGAATTTTTCTTGCCCTAAACGCCATTAACTTTTCCTAACTAAAAATAACTATAGATATTTTAATATACCATAGAGAATCCTCACTATTAGTCTAGTGATTCAGTAGCATTACTAAAATTTGGTCAATAAAGCGTGATGCAGTAGGGCAAGTTTGGTGGTGCGAAACACGTTTTGGGGCATAGATGAGTTTCATTCCTCATCAATATGCCTAATTTGCTGCAAATGAAACCATTGAGAATGCCGTTACTTTGTTCAGCAATAACAGGCACAATACATATTCCAACTCGATAGTTCGCATCAACTTATAACAATCAGCACAAAAATGTGAGCCTTCTTACTGGTTAAAATCAAAAAAAGCCTCTGCCCATAAAATGAGAAGAGGCTTAACTGTCGGTTCGGCTGTTTACATCACACAAACAACATCAATAAATCAATAATCAAAACCCAGCTGCGCTTTAATGCCATCATTAAACGCGTGCTTTATCGGAGTAATTTCGCTCACAGTATCGGCTAATTCAATAATGTCGCGGTGACAAGCGCGGCCGGTAATAATGACATGCTGCATTGGTGGGCGATTTTTAAGTGCCGTTAATACTCGCTCAAGCTCTATGTAGTGATAACTCACCATGTAGGTTAACTCATCTAATAGTACCAAGTTAACCGACTCGTCTTTGAGTAGTTTTTCGGCTTCAACCCAGGCTTCCATTGCGGCTTGAGTGTCTTTTTCTTTGTCTTGGGTTTCCCAGGTAAAGCCAGTACCCATGACATGAAACTCAACCCCTGCACCTTCAAGTAAATTACGTTCACCACACGCCCAGGTGCCTTTAATAAACTGCACCACGGCCGCTTTATGGCCATGGCCCACCGCGCGGGCAACCGAACCAAAACCAGAGGTTGATTTGCCTTTACCGTTTCCGGTGACCACTAACAAAATGCCCTTTTCATCTTGCGCGGCAGCAATTTGAGCATCTACGCCTTGCTTTACTTTTTGCTGGCGCGCTTTGTGACGCTCTGCTTTAGTGGCATCAATCGCGTTGGTTTGCTCAGTTTTTTGCTTATCCGTTGTCATGTCTGTATTCCTGTCAGTGTGCTGATATCCAAATGCGCTTTTATTTAGGCAACAATACGCGCGAGAGGCTATTCGTAGATCTGATTAATGTATATTGGGTGTACATCTAGTGCATGTGCGATGAACGGCTATTGCTTTAATGATAAAGGCAGGCCCGCTACCACCAGTGTCACTTGATCTGCCACCGAAGCAATCGCTTGATTTAACCAACCGGCCTCATCCACAAATTGACGATTTAACTCACCCATTGGCACAATGCCAGAGCCGACTTCGTTGCTCACTAACACGACATCACTGTGTAACCGAGAGACACATTGAAGCAATAAGGTTTTTTGTTCAGGCCAACGAGTAGGATCTGGATCAAGTAAATGATTCGTTAACAGTAGCGTTAGGCAGTCGACTAGAATGACTTGTTGCGGTTTATCAATTGCCATTAGAGTTTGGGCGAGGTCAAAGGCTTGTTCATGTAGTATCCAGCTATGAGCGCTGGCCCCTCTGTCTTGCTGGTGTTTAGCAATACGTTGAGTCATTTCATGGTCTAGCGCCGTTGCGGTTGCAACATAAACGCATGTGTAACCGATGGCAGCGTACTCGGCAACACGCTGTTCAGCAAATCGACTCTTACCACTACGCGCCCCCCCCAACACCAAGTGGATCATTAACTTAATCCTACCGCTAATATGACTAAGTAACAGCATACTTCACTGATTTGTTGCGCTGCACCTAGGGTGTCGCCGGTGTATCCGCCAATTTGTTTGCGGAAAAAGCCACCCAACAAAATACGCACCAGCCACAACGAAATAAACAACACAAATGCCGCCACGCCATTTAACCACAACAACACAAAAATGCCGCTAGCGATTAAAATAAACAAATCGTTTAATTGCTGATCTTCAGCAATCGGTTTTGATTTGCTGCTGTCATCATCGCGAACATATTGCTCACTAAAAATTAAGCTCGATGCTACCACTCGGCTCAAAGTGTGCCCTGCAATAAGCGCACTCACCGCCGCCATTGGACTATAAAGCGCAAGCTCAACCAATAGTTGCCACTTTAGCAATAACACTAACCCCAAGGCTAAGGCACCATAACTGCCTAAGCGTGAGTCTTTCATGATGCGCAGCTTGTCTTCTATTGTCCAGCCGCCACCAAAGCCATCAGCCGTGTCGGCTAAGCCGTCTTCATGAAATGCACCCGTGACCAATACGCTGGCGACCATAGCCAGTAAAATAGCAATACTGGCGGGTAAAATTAACTGCGCCAACCAAAACACCAACGCACAAATTAAGCCAATAACTAACCCGACGACACCAAAATAACGGCTGGCCTTGTTGAGTTTATCGTTATCAATGACCACCCATGACGGTATTGGGATCCGAGTAAAAAAACTCATCGCCACAAAAAATAAATTTAACTGTCGCAACCATTTTATATCGCCAGACATTTTGCCCCTTTAAACCACATTATTAACGCCAGCATCATCGAAACTGGCCATTTGATTGTAGAAATTTACAGCCCCTTGAATGAGTGGTAAGGCCAACGCAGCGCCAGTACCCTCTCCTAATCTTAATCCCAACGACAACAATGGTGTGGCCTGTAATGCTTGTAGCATTAATTGATGCCCTTGCTCGTGCGACTGATGAGCAAACACTAAATAATCGTGTGAATGTGGCGCTAATTTTAACGCAACTAATGCTGCAGCAGTAGCGATAAAACCATCTATCACCACTAATATTTTTTGCTCTGCAGCAGCCAAAATGGCCCCTGTCATTTGCACAATTTCAAAACCACCCAAGTGAGCTAAAATCGACTCAATTGACGTAAACTCATTACGATGCAAATCGATTGCCTGATTAATTAATGTGACTTTTTTTGTTAAGGTCGCATCATCAATGCCTGTACCACGCCCAACACATAGATCTACATCAAGATTGAGTACTGCCGCCATCAACGCCGCTGCCGCACTGGTATTACCAATGCCCATTTCACCTAAGGCAATTATGCTGGTGCCATTATCGACATGCCTTTTGACCAACCGTTTTGCAAATTCAAATCCCTGACGCACTTGAGTTAACGACATAGCAGGTTGCAAATGCATGGCCTGAGTACCCGCGCCCAAGCGCTGATTAACCACACCTGAGTCAGTGGCTAATGGCTGTAAAATACCACAATCGATGACTTCTAATGCAAAACCCACCTGGCGACAAAACACATTAATCGCTGCGCCGCCGTGAATAAAATTATGCACCATTTGGGTGGTCACTTCGCTGGGCGCAATTGACACACCATAAGCCGCAATACCGTGGTCGGCAGCAAACACCAGCATGGTAGGCTTGTTGATATATAACGGCAAATGAGTCGCGTTTAGGCTCGATTCAGTACCAGCCGATTCTGTACGATTAAGTAGAGTGTTACTCAATTCACTTTCACGGCTGTATTGCACCCTGGCGATTTGCATCGCTAAAGACTCAAGCAGCCCTAACGCACCAAGAGGTTTGGTTTTTTGGTTAATTTTGTGCTCTATGGCCTCATCATATTGGCGACTCGCCGCGGTAACAGAAAATAACGATTGTGCAATAGATTGTTGGTTCAATTCTCTACCCTTTTATCGACGATGACGCAAAATAAACAAAAAGAACACACTGCCAAGTGCTGCAGTAATAATGCCCACGGGTAATTCTTGATTTGTTAATAAACAACGGGCAACAACATCAATCCACACCATAAATAAGCCACCTAACACCGCGGTTAAGATCATCGGCTGACGCCCAGAAAACAACAACCTAACCGTATGGGGGATCATTAACCCCACAAAGCCGATACCGCCACAACTGGCCACTAGCATCGCGGTAATTAATGAGCACAATAGCAACATGCTTAATCTCAGTTTGGCAACATTAACCCCAAGTGTATGCGCGCTCTCATCGCCCGCTTGCAGCGCCATAATTTGCCGCTTAAAGGCCAACATAATCAATAAGCTCGAACCAACGGTTACCGTAGGCAGCCAAAGTTGCGACCAACTGGCTTTTGCAAAGCTGCCTAAACTCCAAAACAGTACAGAGGCAGTAGCTTGCGGACTTGAAAAATACAACAATAAACTGGTTAACGCGCCAAATAAAAATGACGTTGCCACCCCAGATAACAACATGCGTTCAACCTGACTTGTGCGGCCAATACCAGACAACACCACCACTAATAGCACTGATAAACTGGCACCAATAAACGCCCCCACAGGCAAACTGAGCATCGACCAGGACCACCAAGGCTGCTGCCCTAGCGATGATACCACCAGCGCGCCGTCAAATAGCTGAGCAAAAATCCCCGTTTGACTGAATAGCGAAATCACCACAACTGCACCAAATGAGGCACCAGAGCTAATACCAAATAAATACGGGTCGGCAAGCGGATTTCGGGTCACGGTTTGCAACACACTCCCAGCAAGAGATAAGCCTGCCCCGGCCACAAACGCCAATAAAATCCGCGGTAAACGCAGCTCTAAAATAATCCGCTGGCTTAAGGTTGCGCTATGGCTTGCATCGTTATTACCACTGATTAACCCTGTCACAACACCCAATACGTCAGACAGCATAATATTAGCAGCACCAAAACTGGCGGCAAAAAACGGGGTCGCGATGGTTGCTAGCACTATTAAGGCTAACACACTGTAATAGCGAGTATGAGTAGCATTAATCATTGTGTTTGCTCACTGTATTATTGGCTTGGTAACCATAAAAATAACTGATCAACGGCTTGCCATGTTGAGGATGGCTGTTAACGTCGCAGCACACGCCAAATACATCGCTGATTTGACGTTCGGTAAGTACAGAGGTTGGATTGCCTTTGGCGATAAGCTTACCCTGATCAAGTAACAATAATTTGTCACACATGGCACTGGCTAAATTCAAGTCGTGGATCGATGCGATGACGCTTATCCCAAGCGAAGCCACTAATTCTAAAATTTGAATTTGATAACGAATATCTAAGTGATTGGTGGGCTCATCTAAAATAAGGATTTGTGGTTGTTGCACAATCGCACGGGCAATGAGTGCCCGTTGTTTTTCGCCACCAGACAATTGCTCGTAAGGCTGTTGGGCATGTTGACTTAGGCCAACTTTAGTTAACGCCGTGTCAATAAGCTCACGGTCACGCTGAGTTGTTGAGTCAAATAAGCCTTTATGCGGGGTTAACCCCATGCTCACTAATTGCTCTGTAGTTAGGTCAAAATAATGCGGTGTGTCTTGCTGCACCACCGCTACGGTGCGCGCTAAAGCCTTAGCGGAATAATTGCTAATATGTTTAGAAAATAGCGTAATGTTACCGCCGCTAGGTTCAATAAAACGATACAAACAGCGCAAGAGGCTAGATTTACCGGCACCATTAGGGCCAATAAGCCCTAACATTTGCCCTTTAGGTAAACTGAAGTGAATATCGGCAAGAATGGTTTTACCATTAACTTGCCAAAAAAGATGTTCAACATCTAATACCGACTCAGGCATGGTTTACACCTCGACATGCCCAAAAAGTGCTAATAAAGATCAACATAATAACTCCCCTAAGTCACCCGCTTAGGTATGGATATTGAGGCAATTCAAAGCTGGTATCTGACTTATATTCAATAGGCTATTGAATATCTACAGTTGCGGGTACAGTTTGGGCTTATCCCAATTCCCAATACCTTGAATTGCGTAATGATTAACGTGTTTCCGTTGGCACAATTTGTGGCCAATTTAACCTAAAGGTTGCTTTAGGTTGATGTGTTTGGTTATCCACTAGTGATGTAACGTCATCGCTTGGGGCATCCCAGTACACATCAACAGACATAATAGCAGCATAGGGGATAGCAAGGTTAGCGAATAATCCATTGTTTTGGCTGCTTTTAAGCACATAAGCCATAATGCAGCGCATTACCCCGCCATGAGTGACCACTAGGGCTTGCTGATGATTCGCTTCAGGCTCATCTGCTGCATATAACGTATGCCACATACTGTCGACAACGGCCATAAAGCCTTGCTGCACTCTTTGATAAAAATCCACTAAACTCTCACCATTTTCGGGTGTGTTAGCCACATGCCATGGGTCTTGCCAATAAGCATCAAATTGACTTGGGCTTGCATGATAAATGGCATCATAGGTTTGCCCGTCCCATACACCAAAGTTAACCTCTTGCAATGCGGGCAATACAGTGAGTGGTAAATTTAATTGCTGAGCAATGCTAGTCGCAAAGTGTTGGCAGCGCACTAAAGGAGAACTAAAGATCTGCATAAAAGGCAATGGCACACAGCTAACAGCTTGGTGCATTTTCTCTCGGCCCTGCTCTGTTAATGCCACATCTATTTGGCCACGGGCGATTTCACCACCTTCACACTCACCGTGACGCAAAAATACGATTCTGGCTTGTTTCATTTAATGCCACCTCAGCCTTGCCCTTTGAATAAAAACTCGCGTATTATAGCCGTCTATACGTTTATATGTCTAAATGAAGTTTTTAAGTCATCATTCAGAACAGACTCTTTGCCTTGTACAATCAGGATATCACCCTTTTCCATCTATTTAAGGGTATGCTTATCTCAATCAAGGTATCAAGCAACATAGTGATAAAAGGTAACCGTTTATGGCGAAGTCGACTTCTCACAGTCAAACACTTGAACAACTTAACGCATTATTAGCAGAGCGTATTGTGATTTTAGACGGTGCAATGGGCACCATGATCCAAGACCATAAGTTGCAAGAAGAAGATTATCGCGGTGAGCGCTTTAAAGATTGGCATTGCGATGTTAAAGGTAACAACGATTTATTGGTACTCAGCCAACCCGAGCTTATCAAAGCCATTCATGTTAAATACATGCTCGGCGGTGCTGACATTATTGAAACTAACACCTTTAACGCCACCACTATCGCCATGGCAGATTACGACATGCAAGCCTTGTCTGCCGAAATTAACCTTGAAGGTGCCCGCATCGCTCGCCAGGCGGCTGACGAAGTGGCCGCACAAACCGGTAACCCACGCTATGTTGCAGGGGTACTTGGCCCTACTAACCGCACCTGTTCAATCAGCCCAGATGTAAACGACCCTGGATTTCGTAATATCAGCTTTGATCAATTAGTAGAAGCTTATGTTGAATCAACCACCGCATTAATTGAAGGTGGCGCCGACATCATTATGGTCGAAACCATTTTTGATACCTTAAACGCCAAAGCCGCCTTGTTTGCCATAGAAACCGTGTTCGATAACCTCGGCGAACGCTTACCTGTAATGATCTCTGGCACCATTACCGACGCATCAGGCCGTACGCTGACCGGGCAAACCACCGAAGCCTTTTACAATTCATTGCGCCATATTAAGCCGTTATCGATTGGCCTTAACTGTGCCCTTGGCCCTAAAGAGCTGCGCCCTTACGTAGAAGAGTTATCACGCATTGCCGAATGTTATGTGTCTGCCCACCCTAATGCGGGCCTACCCAACGAATTTGGTGGTTATGATGAAACCCCAGAAGAAATGGCCGAGGTCATTATTCAATGGGCAGAAGCAGGCATGCTTAATATTGTCGGCGGCTGTTGTGGTAGCACGCCAACACATATTAGCGCCATCCGTGAGGCGGTATTACGCCATGCACCGCGTGCATTACCGGAGATCCCCGTTGCCTGTCGTTTATCAGGGTTAGAGCCATTAACCATCGACAAAGACTCATTATTTGTGAACGTCGGTGAGCGCGCTAACGTCACTGGCTCAGCTAAATTTTTACGCTTAATCAAAGAAGAAAAATTTGAAGAAGCACTCGATGTGGTGCGTGAGCAAGTTGAAAACGGCGCACAAATCATCGACGTCAACATGGACGAAGGCATGCTAGATGGCGCCGCGTCAATGACCAAGTTTTTAAACTTAATTGCCTCTGAACCAGACATTTCACGCGTGCCTATCATGATCGACTCATCTAAATGGGACGTCATTGAAGCAGGCCTTAAATGCGTACAAGGCAAGTCGATTGTTAACTCAATCTCGATGAAAGAAGGCGAAGAAGCCTTTATTAAACAAGCCACCTTAGTGAAACGTTATGGCGCAGCGGCGATAGTAATGGCGTTTGACGAGCAAGGCCAGGCTGACACTCGCGCCCGTAAAACCGAAATTTGTACCCGCGCTTATCGTATTTTGGTCGATGTAGTCGGTTTTGCCCCAGAAGACATTATTTTCGACCCGAACATTTTTGCTATCGCCACCGGCATTGATGAACACGACAACTATGCTGTCGACTTTATTGAATCAATAAAAGACATCAAAGCCACTTTGCCACATGCAATGATTTCTGGCGGTGTGTCTAACGTGTCATTCTCGTTCCGGGGCAATAACCCAGTACGTGAAGCCATTCACGCAGTGTTTTTATACCATGCGATTCAAGCCGGTATGGACATGGGGATTGTTAACGCCGGCCAGTTAGCGATTTACGATGACATCGATAAAGAGCTAAAAGACAAAGTCGAAAATGTGGTACTTAATCTGCCTTGCCCAGTAGCAGACTCAAGCAACACCGAGCAGTTACTCGACATTGCCGAGCAATATCGTGGCGACGGCTCGCAAGTGGCCAAAAAAGAAGACTTAGCATGGCGCAGTTGGCCCGTTAAAGAGCGCCTGTCTCATGCGCTGGTTAAAGGCATTACCGAATTTATCGATGAAGACACCGAAGCAGCGCGTCTTGAAGCCACCCGCCCACTCGATGTTATCGAAGGGCCATTAATGGATGGCATGAACGTGGTGGGCGACTTATTTGGCGCAGGTAAAATGTTTTTACCCCAGGTGGTTAAATCTGCCCGGGTGATGAAAAAGGCCGTGGCTTACCTCAATCCGTTTATTGAGCTTGAAAAGGTCGAAGGTCAATCTAACGGTAAAATCTTAATGGTGACCGTAAAAGGTGATGTGCACGACATTGGTAAAAACATTGTTGGCGTTGTGCTGGCCTGTAATGGTTTTGAAGTATTCGATTTGGGCGTGATGGTGTCGGTTGAGAAAATTCTCGAGGCAGTAAAAAAACACAATATCGACATTATTGGTATGTCTGGACTGATTACGCCAAGCCTAGATGAAATGGTGCACAACGTAAAAACCTTCCACCGCGAAGGCCTAACCATACCGGCGATTATTGGCGGCGCAACTTGCTCTAAAATTCACACTGCAGTGAAAATTGCCCCGCACTATCCCCATGGCGCCATTTACATTGCCGATGCCTCGCGTGCAGTACCAATGGTATCAAAGTTAGTTAACAATGAAACTCGCCAAGCCACCATTGACGAAACCTACGCAGAATACGACATCATGCGTGAAAAACGCCTGTCGCAAACCAAGCGTAAAACCATCGTATCGATTGAAGCGGCACGCGAAAACCGCTGCAAACACGACTGGGAAAGTTACACCCCATTTACGCCTAATGTGTTAGGTCGTCAGGTGTTTGATGACTATCCGTTAGAAGACTTAGTAGAGCGTATCGACTGGACACCCTTCTTTAGAAGCTGGGAACTACACGGCCATTACCCTGAAATTTTAAATGACAACATCGTCGGCGAAGAAGCACGCAAACTGTTTGCCGACGGTAAAGCCATGCTTGAGACCATCATCAAAGAGAAATGGTTAACCGCCAAAGGCGTGATTGGGCTATTTCCGGCTAATACGGTTAATCATGACGACATTGAGCTGTACACCGACGAAAGCCGCACCACAGTTGAAATGACCACTCACCATTTGCGCATGCAACTTGAACGAGTGGGTAACGACAACTTTTGTCTAGCTGACTTTGTTGCGCCAAAAGACAGCGGCGTTGCCGACTACATGGGCGGCTTTGCGGTTACCGCAGGACATGGTATTGACGAGCACGTAGCGCGCTTTGAAGCTAATCACGACGACTACAATGCCATTATGCTCAAATGTTTAGCAGACCGTTTAGCCGAAGCGTTTGCCGAACGTATGCACGAACGTGTTCGTAAAGAGTTTTGGGGTTACGCTGCAGATGAAGAGTTAGATAACGAAGCGTTAATTCGTGAGCGTTACAAAGGTATACGCCCAGCACCTGGTTACCCAGCATGCCCAGATCATACCGAAAAAGGCTTGCTATGGGATTTACTAAAACCCGATGAAACCATCGATTTAAACATCACCGAAAGCTTTGCCATGTACCCAACCGCTGCGGTATCTGGCTGGTACTTTGCCCATCCTAAATCACGCTATTTTGGCGTGACTAATGTCGGTAAAGATCAGGTAGAGGACTACGCTAAGCGTAAAGGCATGAGCTTAGCAGAAGCCGAAAAGTGGCTCGCACCAGTGCTGGACTATGATCCTGAGTAGAGAGTGCTCCAGAGTAAAGAGTGCCTCTGAATAAAGAGTGATTAAAATAAAGAGTAACCTTGAGTCATCATGGTTACTCTTTTTTATGTCCAAACGTCGTTTGGATACAATACCAATCAGGATAATTGATCAGAGATTGCGTAAGAAAAATCGCTTAGCACAAGGCACCTCTCATGGATCATTCAACCAGATTGTTGCCCTAAGACGTTGACTTGTATGGATACGATTAAAGCTGCGGTTTATTGATAAGTGCTGCCATTGTGTTTGAGCCAGCCGCCGATATGTTGTCCGCGAGGGTCGTGGTGAGTCCAGTGGATAACCCCGCCTTTGTAATTAAACTCATACACACCGTAAAACTCGACAGTATCGCCAACATTAAGGCCATTTATGCGTGGGGCTAAATCGATATTATGGGCCACGAGTAAGGTGCCGCCACTGGCTATTTTTAAAATAAATCGTTGGTGACGACTGCCTTTTAGATCGTCACCAAGCACTTTTATCACCTCACCAGCCCCAGCAACCTGAACATTACTCTGTTGATTATCAATGGCATTTTGTAAAGCGCTATTATTGGCACTTGCACTATTACTGGCACTGACACTGGTATCAGCCGCGAAAACGTTTTGTACAATTTGCGTGGTTTGAACGTTTTTGTCGAAATAGCCAAATAACGCAATGCCGAGTAAGCCAATGAGCAGTATTTTTTTCATGATTATAAAATCCCTTGTGATAACAAGCCAAGTTTTTCTTGTTCTAAAATCTTACTATGCTGCATTAACAACAAGTCCAATACCTCAGGCGATAAACTAAATATTTGCACTACGTACTCACCAGATGCTGAGTGGGTTGCTTGCTCACCTTCATAGGCAATGTATAAGCCTAATTGTTTTAAGGTTTTCTGATCATAACTGAATAACTGCGCGTCTCTTTTATCGTGCAACCCCGGCATCATGCCTATCACAGTCACAATCTGATTCACCTTTACCTTGTTGAAAAAGTCGAGCTCGGCTTGACGCCATTTTGTAATGAATTGCTCATTTTCTAAATTATTTTTATGAGCTTGTTTTTGGGGGTGTTGTAAAGATAAGTACAGTGGTTGTAATGCACCGCCATGCCAACCCAATAGGCCACCTTCTCTAACCGTGACATCATTACTGGCTGTTGCAATATAATTAGCACAAGATGATGCGCAGACTTTGTCTACTATCACCTTTAACTGGTATTGATATACCAGCTCGCCAAAGCGAATACCTGCGAATACTTCACCGCCACCGCTGTTAATGATAAGCGATTCTATGGGTGTTGGGCTGTTAGTGATAAGTTGTTCAAAAGAGGCGACATTATCGGCGTTGATTTCACCACGATAAACAATTGTGTTTGCTGAGAGTGGATCAATCACCACACTGAAAGGTTCTGGCTGGCTTGCACACCCGGTTAAGGTGAGCAGCAAAACGACAAGTAAATTACGCATTCATATTCCATTATGATGTTGAGTTAAAATAAATTATCACGAATAACTGCTTTTACGTAAATTTATAATCATCAAAAAATAACACATTTGGTTATTAATATTATGGCTAACAGCCGATATCATTGTGACGCTTAACTCACTGCAAATACCCAACAGTATGGCTAATGCCAGCAATACTTGTGAGACTCATAGGCTATGTAAATTCATACTCGGTGGTATTCAGATTACTCATTAAAAAACGCGATATATTATCGCGTTTTTTTATATCCAACTCGAAGTAGCTTTAAAAAATGTAGTGCTATTTCAGCGACGCTAACCATTGATTAAACGACGATGCAGGCATCGCGCCAGACTGCTGTGCAATCACTTTACCTTGTTTAAATACCATTAAGGTTGGGATAGAGCGAATATTAAACTGCGCGGCCAAAGCTTGTTGCTCTTCGGTATTGAGCTTACCAAAGCGGAATTGTGGCTCCCACTTTTTAGCGGCTTGGGTAAACACAGGCGCAAAGTTTTTACACGGTCCGCACCAACTGGCCCAAAAGTCCACCACCAGTGGCAGTTCAGACTTATTTGCATGGTGGGCAAAATTAGCCGCGGTGAGTTCAACGGGTTCCCCCACAAACACCGGCTTTTTACAATGACCACAAGTTGGTTGTTGTTCAAGACGTTCATCTGGCACCCGATTTAAAGTCGAGCAATGTGGGCAAGCAATTATCATGATATGACCTCATCAACTTCATCATTGAGACGATTAAATCATAAACTAAGTTGAGGCAAAGAACGATGATTCATTGATCTTTCTCATTAGCATTTTTCGTTAGCATATGATGACTTACAACCACATGCGCCTCTGATTCAACATCATTTGAACAATCGTCTCATGAGCCGCATAGATAACCTCCATCCTGTCACCTAAGCAGTTTATAATAAGTAGCTCGATATTATTTTTGATATTTCCAACATTGAAGATTTTCCCGTGAACTCAAATTTCACTTTGCCGATAGCCGAGAAATAGATTTCTAATTCAGAATCAAGGTCAAACGTGCCTGATGTCTCAATCGAATAAGCGACAATATTTTTGTAAGGCAAAGAGGTAAAATCTTTTTTACTGCCCGTAATACCTTGAACATTCACCGCAATAATCCGTTTATTGGTAAAAACAACACCATCACGCATGGTTTTATATGAGTCGACTATTCGCTCATCATCTAGCAGTAAATCAGTTACTTTTTCTGCAAAATCAGGGTTTTGCTTAAGCTTAAAAAAGCCTTTATTGTTAAAATCGATCATAAAACATCCTTTTTCTATCTAAAAACCGCATTTAGCTAAATAAACTTCTGACGCAGACACATTTTTTATACAAAAACTTAGGCAATATTTTTCAAATATCTTTCCAATCATGCCACCCATAATTAAATCGTGAGTATAAATTGAATATCTCTTCTAAAATGCCACCCATAGTTAGATCTAACAACATAACGCCTTTCGATTTGAGTTACCAACATTGCTTGTTCTTTTCTCAAAAAGCCAAATCAGCCAAATCATTTACAGCTTCTCACTTAAAATTCACAAAATCAGACGTTTGCCTAAACACTACACAGCAGAAGGGCTTGATATTAATCAAGTATTAAAATGAGAGGTATTCAGGGTGATATTAGCGCTTAAGCACACAGCCAGCGCTGGCAGTTTGATGCACCTTGTCGTCGTTTTCGATCTAAATGCTCGCAATATTCAGTTAATGCGGGTAATGCACCTACGGCACCTTTGAATAAAGCGCCAAACTCTGTAGTAATTTTAAGCCAATTCTCAGCAGGAATATTGAGTCTATTTAAGATATCTTGGCTACTTGAGCTTATCGCGCCATGCTTATCCTCTCGTATAATTCTGCCAGTATCATCAATCAGTTTGATGTAGTCTTTGACATTGAACTTTAGCCCATTAGTCATGTTTAAATGTTCATTACCAACAAAGGGTAATAATTCGGTTGGTTGCTCACCTTTTATCGCTGAATTAATTCGGCGTTGAATGCTGGTGTAATCTGAAGTTTCTGGAGTAGCAGCCACATTGGCGCGAATAGGGTTTAAATCGACATAAGCCATACAAGCCAATAATGCGGCTTCATCAAGCAGTGCTTGAGACTTGAATCTTCCTTCCCAGAAACGACCAGTACATTCATCTTCTTTATTGGCCATTCTTGCTATTGGCTCACTGAGGGAGCGCATAAACCAGCTAATATCAATTAAACGTTTACGATATTCTGTAACGCACTCATCAACTGTTTGGCGTTCAAATTGGTTAAGAGCTTCACCTTTAAGATACTTTTGAGTTAGTAGTGTACCCTTAAAGCCCTTGTGCCACTGTATAAGCACTTCTTTATCTGACCACTGCTTTGCTTTGTCAGTATCAACCTTTACCACCACATGCAAATGGTTACTCATCACTGCGTATGCACAAATATCAATAGCAAAGATGGTCGCCAACTCCAGAATGCGTGAATCGACCCACTCGCGTCGATGCTCAAAATTCTCGCCGGTCACGTTATCAATGCCACACAAAAAGGCTTTACGGACGACACGTGAACAGCAGTGATAATAAGGTGTATCTTCTAAGCTAACGATAGTTTGTCTGGGTCTGGCCATCATTCATTACCTGCAAATAAATAAGGATGTTCAAAGACTAGACTAACGATTAAATATCCGCCAGAAATCTTGGGTGGCCATGTTTAAGAAAGAGGAAAGTTAACATAATACCTCTTGTTTTGGTGGGATAAACGCTACGGCCTTCATGGCCGTAGATTATAAAAAGGCGCGGTGTTAACACCCTGTGGTTGCGGTCGTAATCTCTGGTTCACCTGCACTTTTCCAGTGGTATTGGAAATAACAATTGGTCGCGATAACTTCAGTTGAGGTGGGTTGTGCAACATCCAGCACCAACGTTGGCGCAGCGACAACGGCATAACTGCTGTTTGATACATAAATTCGATACGCCCACTCATTCATGTCTAGACCTGCGGCCTCAAAAATTTCAGAGGGTGTGGTGTAACCAGCATTAAAACCACTGCCGCTGGTATTCGCGGCAGCAGCCCAAGGTTGATAATTACTGCCTTTCACACCCGAAAACTCAACGGTGTCAGTCATCGCACTGCCAGAAGTTAAGGTTTTTGTTTTGAATAATGTCACCGCGGTTTTAATTGACCCAACCGCCCCATTAATCGCTGATATGTGGGCATCAGTCTTTAAATTAATAAACTTAGGCGCTGCAACAACAGCCAAAAGACCTAAAATAATAATAACCACAACCAACTCAATCAGTGTAAAGCCTGCCTGCCCTGAACTAGTTAATTTATTCATATAGCGATACAACCTCAACTCTTAAAAACAGGCCAATTAACCGTTAATGAGCCATTAAAAACATTATATGAGCAATTCTAACCCAATTTTCATTCATAATTACATGGAATTAAGAATAAAAATACATAATGTGATATCGATAAATGATCAATAACTCAGGGGGCAATTAAACCAATTTAGATTGAATTAACAGTAAATAAAGAGACAGGTTTACGCTTATTCTGGGTTTAAACCCACTGTGCTTTTTGGCTTTTTAGGTTCAACATAAGCTTGATAACGGCCAGGCTTATGATTAATCGCAATCAACACATTGAGCATGGCTGCGCCCATGACCGATAAAATGACCACTTCAATCGGGAACATCAACAATGACGAACTTAAAATGATGGTGTCGACTAATAAACCAAAATTCCCCGCACGAATTGAATACTTGTTTTGCAGATACAAGGCTAAAATACCCAAACCGCCTAGGCTCGATTTATGCCTAAACATAATCAGCATGCCAACACCTATGAGCATCCCGCCAACAGTTGCAGCAAATAAAGGATGTACATTGTCGATATGAACAAAGACCGGCATGTAATCTGTCATTACTGAAATAATCGATACGGATATAAAGGTATTGATGGTGAAACGTTTAGATAGTTTGGTCCAAGCAATATAATAAAAAGGCACATTCACGATAAAAAATAACACCCCAAAACTTAACGATGTCATGTGCATTCCTATGATAGCTAAACCAGCCGTACCACCAGTGATCAATTGATTACTGTTGTAGAGCGTTACGCCCAAAGACACCATTACACCTGCACAAAACAAAGCCATAATGTCTTCGTAAAATCGGTGCGTCGGGAATTGCATGTTATGTTTATCCTTCTTTAACCAATGTATTTACACATCATTTAAACCGGTGATGTGCAATGCAACACCACCTCGAAGGCGCGCAGTTTACAGAAATACAGTCGATTTAACAGTGAATAAAAAAAGACAAAAGTTGAATAATAAGCCATCAGCGTACAAAAATGTTTACGCACGGTATGCCGCAGTAAATTAAATGATACACGAATGTGATTTATCAGGTAAAAAGTACGATAAAACGATGCTTCAGCACATAGTTAGGGCATGAATTGCGATCTGCATAATTAATGTAAAAATATTTGTCGTTATAGATCAACAACGGCTCAATATACCGGCCTTGTTTAAGCCCTTTTAAACTCTCGCTGAGTGATTCACTTATTAACGCGAAATGGTATTAAACCCTAAGCTGCCACATTTCAAATGCTTCTTGGCACAGCTGTTCTCTAAACTTAGGGTGAGCAATGTCAATTAATGCCCGAGCTCGTTCACGTAATGATTTAGCGCGTAAATATGCACAACCATACTCGGTAACAATATAATGAACATGGGCTCGAGTCGTCACAACGCCCGCTCCCGGAGAGAGTACTGTCGCAATCCGTGAAACAGTGCCGTTAGCGGCTGTGCTAGGAAGAGCAATAACAGAACGCCCCCCCTCCGACAGTCCTGCGCCACGAATAAAGTCCATTTGCCCGCCCACGCCAGAGTATATTTTTGTCCCCAAAGAATCGGCACAAACCTGGCCCGATATATCGACTTGTAGCGCAGAGTTTATTGACATGACATTAGGGTTTTTACGAATGATAGCCGTGTCATTAACCTGTTCAATATCCATAAAGATCACTGACGGATTATCATCGACAAAATCGTAAAGTCGTTGACTACCAAGTGCAAAACCCGTCACGGTTTTACCTGGGTGTACTTTTTTAAGGCTATTATTTATCACCCCTAACTCAACTAAATTCAGTACACCATCTGAAAACAACTCAGTATGTACACCTAAGTTTTTATGCTGTGTTAAGCACGACAACACAGCATCAGGAATGGCACCAATGCCCATTTGTAAACAATCACCATCGCGCACTAACTGAGCCACATGCTGGCCAATTGCTTGACTGGTTTTATCACTCGAATTAATTAAATGTTGCGGTAATGGCATGCTCTGTTCAAAAACCGCAGCCAACTTGTTGTAGTGAATAAATCCATCACCATGAGTACGGGGCATCATAGGATTAATATGAGCAATAATTTTACCCGCCACCTGACAAGCTGCGAGTGTGGCCTCAACCGAGATCCCTAAAGAACAAATACCATGCTTGTCTGGCGGCGACACTTGGATAATAGCGGTATCAATTTTTTGCTCGCCCGAACGAAATAACTTAGGCACTTCAGACAAAAAAATCGGTACATAATCAGCTTCACCTTGCTGTAAAAGCTCACGCGTTGGTGCGCCACCAAAATAGCAGCGATGACGAATATGCGGTTTTAAATGATCAGCGCTCAATGATTCGGCCCGCTCAGTATGCAACTGTAGCAAGGTCAACCCTTGCTTTGTTAAGGCATGCAGTGCCAGTGCATCGAGCAATACCTTTGGCGTGGCTCCCATAGAATGAGTCCATAAGGTTTCATTGCTTTCAATTAACGAAACTGCTTCTAACGCACTGTGGCAAATAATGGGTGTCATCAATATAACTCAAGGTAATTAAGCTACTTGTAGTGTAAGGAGGAACATCAAGATTTAATAGTTTTTAGCGCAAAGTCGCAGAGTTAATCGCAACAGTTGAGAATGATATCAACCAAATGAATTATTTGAGAGGTCTGCCACAGACTAGCCATTAATCATTCACCATCGCTAATCCCAATAAATTTTCGAGTTATCGGTGATGGGTGATTCGCTGCGGCATAAGCACAATAAAAACACAGTAGAAAGGACACTAAAACAATAGTTGATGCATCCAATCTATTGGAAAGTTAAATAGACTCGATGACTCGCAGCACATTGCGGAGTGAGCTGGGCTTATTTGTTTAAGCCCAGCTCACTCAAGTTGATGATTTAATCTTAAAAGATATCATTAAGGTCTTGGATTGCGTCAATCACCATACCAGTACCTATGCTAATCAATAGCAAATCGGCCCCTACACGGACAATTTTTTGCCCTTCAGGTATGCGACCTAATTGCACGATCAGCTCTGGTTGCACATCATAATAAATCACATCAGAGGGTAAAGGCTGACCTTTACGCCATTTTTTTACTTTTCCAGGCGCTTTACAGCCATTGTTTTTCTTCGCTAATCCTGGTGGGCAACTCTTTGCATCACGACGGGCATAATAGTAATTATTAATAATGACTTTACGATCAGCATTAAAGTAAACCTTATTGTTATCATCTTTATCGTGATTTTTATTTTTTTCATATTTTTCAGACTTGTGTTTACTGTCATCGTCTTTCGAGTCGTTATCTTTTGCAAAGCTAGCTCCCGTAAAACACAGCAAAGTGGTGCTTAACAACATTAACGGCAAAAACTGTAGATTCATTTGAGCCAATCCTTAAACGATATAACAAAATGTGTGGCACGACTATTTTGGCGTTAGCGCCAACTGAGAGAACAATATCCCAGCCCACCCATGTTGCATAAATTGACGAATATTTTGATGGTCATCTCCTTGCGGTGTGGCAACCACATCACGATAATGTTGACCAAATAACTGCAAGGTTTGCTGCTCAGTCAACTGTTGTATTTGCCCAAATGCAAATACTTTACAAGATCCTGAATTTTGCCCAGCTTCATTTAACTGTTCGCCATTTTTAAATGCACTTGGCGCAAAGTCATAATGCGCATCAATCAATGCCATCGTCTCTTCAAACCGCAATTCATTTGCACGTTGGTATAAGGACTCAATAAACAGAGTGATATTACTTGAAACCATAAACAATTTTAGCCATTGATAATGTTATACATCACAGAACTATACATCAATTTAAGCCAGTAAAGATAATACATGCTATTACAATCAGAACCATATATGCCCATGGGCAGCACTGTTTAAACACATAGTTACCTGCAACAGTAAGCTGTTAATCATATATCATTGTCACGCTATATTTAAAGAAACCATCCACTTACAAATGCCCCACTTTCACTAAAATCACCGTGTCTTGTTCTACATAAGGATTATGCTGGCTTAAATGCGGACTGCGGATCCAAGTACCAGCGGGATAACGGCCTAATTCATCAATAAACTCACCTTTTATTACGTAAATCTCTTCACCACCAAAATGGCGATGCGGCTGAAAATGAGTTCCAGCGGGCCACATGACTAACGCGGTCGATTCAGTGCCGTGCTGATGCAATGGCATGACCCGTAATTGCCCATGTCCAGGTAACCATGGCGCTGTATTGGTGTCGATTGCGACTTGTTCATTATCAGTAGGTTGAAACTGATGTAATTTAACCAATAATGTGCAACCTTCAGTACTAAACGGCGCATGTTCAAATCCTTCTGGATTGCGTAAATACGTGCCTGCTGGGTAATCGCCCGTTTCGTCAGAAAACACCCCGTCGAGCACTAAAATCTCTTCACCTAAAGGATGAGGATGCGAGTTAAATTTAGCGCCAGCTTCATATTTAACAATACTGGTAGCATGACCACGCTCAGCCTCTTCACGCGCAAGGCGTTTGCGTAACACTCCCACTGCCGGGCTATTTTGCCATTCCATATCATGAGTGTTGATGACCACTCGTTGACTAAAATCCATATTCAACATACTAAATACCTCACAAACGATGAATGGCAACAGTGTAAAGTGTTAATACGTGATAAAAAAGTAGGTACTTTTTGGTACCTATATACATGACACTGTAGTTGGCCAGCCTGATAATCTCATTATTGTGATTGGCCATATCAGCGAGCTTATGGGATTTTGAATCATAAAAAGCCCACTCAACAAAGGTGACTGGGCTTTAATGCGTTGCGAGTTGGTATTAAATATTGTTTCTTTGTGCTGCTTGACGCTGCTGCTTATAGGCTTTAGCCGATGCAGGGATAGGTGTTGTGCGTCCGGTTTCTAACCAGTTTTTTAAGCGATTTGCATCAGCCATATGAGTGTACTTGCCAAACGAATCTAACACGACAAATGCCACTTTTCGTTTATTCATTTCGGTTAACATAACCAAACAATGACCCGCTTTATTGGTAAAACCAGTTTTAGTTAAGGCAATGTTCCAATTATTTTTAAACACTAATTTATTGGTGTTTTGAAAATCTAATGCATAACGTGGGGACGAGAAATAAACATGCTTTTTAGTAGTAGAACTCAGCTCGCCTAACAACGGATAAGACTGACTCGCTTTAAGAAGTAAAATCAAGTCATTGGCACTCGACACGTTGTCTGGCGACAAACCGGTAGGTTCTACGTAATGAGTGTTTTTCATCCCTAATGCAGCGGCTTTATCGTTCATGGCTTTCACAAACATGTTAAAGCCACCAGGATAATGATGTGCCAATGACGTTGCTGCACGGTTTTCAGACGACATCAACGTCAGCAACAACATGGTTTCACGGCTTACCTCACTGCCTATTCGTACTCGTGAATACACATTACGCATAATGGGTGAGTCGGTAATTTTTATTGATATTTTTTCGTCTAGCGGTAATTTGGCATCAAGTGTCACCATGGCCGCCATTAATTTAGTTACTGAAGCAATCGGCACTGATTGATGTTGATTACTGGCATATAACACTTCGTTAGTGGCTAAATCGACTAACATCGCACTGCCTGATGCAAGCTCTTGTTGAGGAGTGCTTTGAGAAACGGAGGCAGCAAAAGAAACCGCACTAACTAATGTGGTTGAACACAGTAAAGCGCAGGCAAAAAGAAAACGAAACTTCATCACACTCACTTGAAAAAATAGGGCTAATAATCATTGAGTATACGACAAAGGTTTGGCTCAACAATAGATAAATACTACTTTAGAGTAAGTTTTTAGCCATTAATTAACGTAGATCAAGCGTTCAAATTTAGTTATGACTAATATTCGTACAGTTTAGGTCATTAGTCAGGTGAGTCGATGCGCTTAGGGTTAACGTTGATAGCAAGAATGATGAGCCAAATACCGCTTTTGTTGTCTTCATGTTAAGATGAAAATAATCGTTTAAAAAGAATGATAAAAGAGAGTGTAAATGGATATTAACTTGCGTTTATTTAGTCGATTTGGCCACTGGGCAAGCAATTTATTAGCCCCTAAGCGCTCATTAAAATCTGAGTCTGATGATGCGCAACAAGGGCTAATTTCACTCAAAACTATCGCCAATCAATATCCATTGCAAATCGGCCAAGGACAACTTACAGAAGCCGTTCCAACCAGACCATTTTACTCAAGCGATCGTTTCGTAGGGCGAGAGCAGCAGCTTAATCAAATGACAGAAGTCATCAATTTGTGGCGAAATCATCATGGTGAAATCAGTGCTATTGTTGCCCCCGCAGGAGCGGGGTTGTCGGCTTTTTTAGGCTATATGCCAACGCTTTTACAACAGATCCAAGATAATACAGAGCATGCGGTCCCAACCAACGCAAAAGCCCTGCCAAACACTTGGTTAATAATGAGTTTTTATCAAGCACCGTTAAGTGCCTTTGCTGCAATCACCAATTTATGTCATTGCTTTAATATCGCCCCACCGAAGCGCATTTCTGACAGCAGCATTACTGACACCATCTACGCGATTAACCAACAAGCGCCACAGCTCATCATTATTGATGACTTACACAAGTTGATGTTAAGAATGATGGGCAATTACCAAGCATTAGTCACCTTTGCCACCATCATAATGGAAACAAGAAAGCACCATTGTTGGATTTTAGGCTGTGAAAAATATGCTTGGCAACGACTCAGTGCTCAATATCAAATTACTCATTTTATTAAACATATCATCAATATTGATTATTTTAATGCCCAAGAACTGGCTAACATTCAAACCCAACAATTGGTCGAATTAGGTTTAATCAGTGCCGACTACCTTAAACAAAAACCAGCAGAAAAGCCTAATAATCATAAGTCTGACACTCCAGATGACACCAGCGAAACAGGTGTCAACCCTTACGATGAGCAGTTAAAACAACTGCATACCATTAGCCAAGGGCATCCAAAATTAGCGGCGTTATTGTTGCAGCATTCACTTAAGCATCAAGTAGAGACAACATCAGACAACAAGCATAAAATCGACATTTGTAAAATCAACTCATCCGCCTTACAACAGTGCCAAGACAATGATTTATTCTCATTGGCTGAAATTTACGTCCATGGTGGCCTAAAAGTAGAGCAACACGCACATATTTTTGCGCAATCTATTGAACAAAGTAGCTTACAGTTAGCTTACTTAGCCCGTCACGGCTTAATCATTGCCCAATACTCACAGCAAGATTTTGCCCAACATTTTTATTTTATTACTCCTACGTTAACAAAAATTATCGCCAGCCATTTGGTCAACAATAACAAGCTGTTTAATTAAACGAGGCGAACATGGACAACTCTCGCGAGGCGTTAAAAGCATTTTTAGATATTATTTCATTCGATCGTATTTTAAGTATTTTATTGCTGTGCTTATTTGCGTGGCTGTTTTTGGTATTAGTGCAATTTTGTTTAAACCAACTCAACAACAAACTGCCTAAATACCGCCTAATTTGGAACCGGTCTTACCCTTTTGTACGCCTGTTTGTTTGGTTAGGTGTGATCATTTATTCCATCATCGGCATTATAGATCCCCATGAAAACCTAATTTTAGCTGTAGTCGGCTCTATCAGTATTGTGGTGGGCTTAGCCACACAAGAGCCGGCTAAAAATTTGATTGCTGGATTTATTATTATGCTCAACCCACCGTATCGGGTTGGTGACATGGTAACTCTGGCAGGCCATTATGGTGAGGTTATCAAGCTTGAATGGAGCGTAACTTGGCTGCGTACCTTTGATGACAATACCGTCATGGTTCCAAATGCCGAGGCATTAAAAACAGCGGTGTCGAATGCGAACAGCGGTGCATTAGATGAAATGGTCGTGGTCAAATTTACCCTGCCCATGAGTGTGGACCACAATAAAGCCATTGCCCTAGCCCGCGAAGCCACGCAATGCTCACCTTACACCTTTTTAAATAAACCCATCATTGTCAATTTAGGTAATGACTACTCATTTGGGCAATATCAACAAACCATTATCGTTAAAGCTTATGTTATGGACGTAAGGCTCGAAAAAAAGTTTGTCAGTGACATTAATATCAGGGTGTTAAGTGCGTTTAAAAATGCACATTTTTATGATGAACAACAAACGCCACCAACTTAATTTGCGCTATAATCGCGCCAATTAAGTTTAACATTTTAAAAATGACCTACTGGGGATCAAATAATGACACAAGATGAAATGAAAAAAGCCGCTGGCTGGGCTGCACTACAATATGTCAAAAAAGATACCATTGTTGGTGTTGGCACAGGCTCTACCGTTAATCATTTTATTGATGCATTAGCCACAATAAAAGATGATATCGAAGGTGCGGTATCAAGCTCTGAAGCATCAACGAAAAAACTCAAAGAGTTGGGCATTGAAGTATTTGACCTCAACAGTGTTGACGCTATCGATGTGTATGTAGATGGCGCAGATGAAATTAACGACCGCATGGACATGATTAAAGGCGGTGGCGCCGCATTGACTCGTGAGAAAATTGTCGCAGCTGTGGCTAAACAATTTATCTGTATTGTCGACAACACCAAGCAAGTGTCGATTTTAGGTGAGTTTCCATTGCCAGTCGAAGTCATCCCAATGGCGCGCTCTTATGTCGCTCGTGAGTTAGTAAAATTAGGCGGCGATCCGGTTTATCGCCAAGGTGTTGTTACCGATAACGGCAACGTGATTTTAGATGTTTACAACATGCAAATCTTAGATCCCAAAGTGATGGAAACCAAAATTAACGCCATCGTGGGTGTGGTGACCAATGGTTTATTTGCAAACCGCGGCGCAGACGTATTACTCGTTGGTACACCAGAGGGCGTAAAAACCGTTACTTTGTAATGTACCCACAACATTGTTAAACAAAATGGCCTAGCAAACACGCTCGGCCATTTTTTATCTCGCTCAATACCACTAGACTTTAAATTGGCTTACCGCCTCATTCAGTGCTTTGGCACGAATACGCACATCCTCTGATGCTGCGGCATTTTCTTTCGCCGCCTGCGATGATTCATCAGCAATATCACGAATTACCACCACATTTTTATTAACCTCTGCTGCGACCATGCTTTGCTCTTCAATAGCCGCGGCAATTTGGGTGCTCATGTCCATAATGTTAGTCACATCACTGGTAATTTGACGTAAAACCTCACCTGCAATTGCCGCCTGTTCAGCACTTTGTCGCCCTTGTAGCTGACTGTCTTGCATCAGTTCAACTATCGAACGGGTCCGCTCTTGCAAGGTTGAAATAATCGTGGTGATTTGCTGAGTTGAACTTTGTGTTCGCATGGCTAGTGAGCGAACTTCATCTGCCACAACGGCAAAGCCACGGCCTTGCTCCCCAGCTCTGGCAGCCTCAATGGCAGCATTTAACGCTAATAAGTTAGTTTGCTCCGCAATGCCCCTAATCACATCGAGCACGCTGCCAATTGTCACGCTATCGCGCTCAAGTTCAGACACCACAGCTGCAGAGTTGGTTAATTGTTTTGCCAGTAAATTGATCTTAGAAATAGTTTGTTCAACCCCTTGCTGGCCAGCTTGAGCATTGTCGTGGGTTTGGCTTGCTTTGGTCGCGGCTAACTCTGTATTTTGGGCAATTTCATCAATTGTCGCGCCCATTTCTGTCACTGCAGTCGCCACCATATCGGTTTCATTCACTTGTCGTAAAACACCCTCTGAAGCGGTAATGGCATTTCTTGATAAATCATGGCACGAGGCATTCATCGCAGTCACAGATTCATTCACTTGCTGAATCAACGCCTGAAATGTCATCACCATACGATTGAAATGCTTAGCAACAAGCGCTAATTCGTCATCACCAGACTCATCACAGCGCATCGATAAGTTTTTGCTTTGCTCAATTGAAACCATCACCGATGTAATACTTTGAACCGGCTTAATAATGCTACGAATAATCAATAAAGTAGAAATGATGAGCGCCACAGTAATCAGCAAAAAAATACTTAATCCAATCACAAAGGCTTGATTTTTACCTGCGCTAATTTCAGCCAACGTTTGCTGGCGCAATACAATAGTGTCTTCATCGGTTTGATGAATGGTATCGCGTAGCGTGGCCATAATGCCGTCATTATCGGTTAAACCAAATTGCATTTCTTTATTAACAAGATTGCTAAAGTTGACTTGGTAATTTTTAATGTCTGCGGTAATTTCCTGCTTTTGATCAAAGGTCAACGAAGACGCCTGCAATTGCGATAAGAACGAGATAATCCCTTGATCAAAAGCCTGCACGTATTTTATATCTCGGCGCAGCATAAAGTCTTTCTCGCTGCGGCGTAGTTGCAGCATATTAACCATTAATGCCTCTTCGTTATGTTGACTCAATAACGTTTCAACTTTTTTTACCGCTGCTCGTAAATCACCATACAAGCCCGTTTCTGGCGTTAAACCAATGGCGAGTTTAAGTGCCACTACTTCTTTAAAAATAACGTTATATTGATTGAGATTTATTTTGAAATGATCTAAAGCCGCAACATCCATGTTTTGGTGTTCTAATGCGGCACGCACATCAGCCATATAAACCAAAATATCAGTCATGCTTTGAGTAAACTTGTCGACATACTCAATATCTGCACGATGGAGAAAATCTTTTTCCTCTGTTCTCAACTCAAGGACTTTTCTTTCTATTTCGACAATATTATTTGATGTGGTTGATAACTCAGATAAAACTGACTCTGAATAGTGTTGTAATACAAACATAGCAAGAACGGAAATGACAGAAATAGTCGCGCTTAACATCAGTTTAGAACGAATAAGCATATTAATTACCACCTAAGAGTAAAATGCATAAGTCCTTTTAAATTGATTGAAATTAAAACGATCTACCGAAGTGAATCTATCTGTTTGATAATGCCTGTGAACGATAGACAATACATATTTTATTTGTCTACCCTTCCCAGTATAGAACATCGGCTAGCAAGCCTAAAAATAAATAACATCTTACTTACATATTTTTTAACTTAAACTAAACCTTTTACCGACTTACACCTGTCAAATACACAATCATAATGGACCATTTGGAATATTAAGGATGCCGGTATCAATCAGCCTAATTCACAGCCACTAAATCACCTCGCGCAGTTAGACGACAATCAACTTGTCGCCATTGCGACGACTGGGTGTCCGCAGGCATTTGAACAACTGTATCGCCGGCACCACCAGCGAGTATTCGCGATATGTTTTCGGCTAAGCGGCCAAACAAGTTTGGCTGATGATATGACCCAAGCGTGTTTTATTCGCCTGTGGAATAAGTTGGCGCAATTTAAGGGCGATAGTCAATTTACCACTTGGCTTCATCGGTTATGTGTTCGCCAAGCCATTAATGAACTCAAGGCGCAGCAATCGTTATGGCGACGCTTTTTGCCAGCAGAAGAGATAGCCCATCAAGAGATGCCTAGTGTTGAGTTAACCGATTATCATTTACTCGACAAGTGTATCGCCAGATTACCGCAACGAACCCGCATTGTGTTTGTGTTATGTGCAATTGAAGGTTATCAACACAACGAAATAGCAACACTGCTGAACATTGCCGTCGGCACGAGTAAGGCGCAATATCACAATGCCAAACATTTATTACAGGAGATGCTTACATGACCACTAAAAAGCATGACCTAGACCATTTAATTGGCACTTTACCGCCTGAGATTGCGCCAACAACAGATTTATGGAATGGCATAAAGCCACATTTAACGCCGCCACAAACGCCTCAGCACAGTGTCGTTCGCCCCTTATGGGCCATGGCAGCAACACTCGTGGTGTGTTCAATATTATGGTTAACGCAATGGCACGACAAACCAGAGCCAACTCAGGTGCAAACGACAAATGACAGCATGGCAACAACAGGCACATCAACATCAATTGAAGTCGATAATCACTTAATTGAATTGATAAACCAAGTTGCCCAAACCCATCAAAGCCAATTAAATGGATTTATTCGCAATCAATATACCGTGAGCTGGCAGTTATCAGCAGACCACAATGAGCACATTCAAACCGACATTGCCAAAGCACTCGCAGAGCTAGAAAGCGCATCTAACCAAGTACAAGCAGCATTAACACAACAGCCGACTAATCAACAACTTTGGCAATTATGGCGCTGGATAATGCAGCGTCAAATCACCTTACTACAACAAGGGCAAAAATTGCCTTTTACCCAAACACGCCCATCACAAGGAAATACCCTATGAGCAGCATTAAATACGCACTGCTAGCACCACTTATGGCCATAAGCGCTTTTACCATGGCAGCTGAGCCGGTTGACCAACAACAAGATGTTGCAGCTAACCCCAACGTCAGTGTCAAAGTACAGCGTGGCAATGTGTCGTTTGTGAGTTGGGACAAAAACAGTATCCAAGTTAAAGGCGAACTTGACGAACTAAGCGAAGGTTTTATATTTGATGTAAAAGGCAATTCAGTAGTAATAGAGGACAAGCTGCCTCGAAGCTATCAAGGCAACAATAAACAAGGTTCACAATTAACTATCTATTTACCCTCACAGTTAAATTTAAACGCACAAGGCGTATCGACCGAAGTCACCCTCTCTAAACTCAGCGGCCAAATCGCCATCGCACTCGTCAGCGGTAATATCGGGGCTACACAACTGAATGGCAGCAACAAGTTGACCACTGTGTCGGGTAACATTAACAGCAAACAACTCAGTGGAAAAATCAATCTCGAAACCGTATCTGGCGACATTGACGACAATAGCAGTCAAGGCGAGGCAGAATTTAGATTAGTCAGTGGTGAACTAGAGACTCACAGCGACTTTACACAAGTAAGCATTGACCAGGTCTCTGGCGATATAGAGGCGACGCTAAAGCAAATAAACCAGATTAATTTGGTCACCATCAGCGGAGATGCAAATATCAACCTCGGTGTACAACTCAGTAAAGCCCACCTAGAAACCATTAGCGGTGATTTAACAATGGCATTTAGTGCAGCACCTAATCTAAGTTTTATGATAGACGGCGGCCCGGGTGGCAAAATTAATAATCAATTAACTGACGATAAACCCATAAAACAAAAGTACTCATCAAGCCAAAGCTTGCAATTTAAAAGCTTGTCTGGTGATGGTCAGGTCAATATCAACACCATTAGTGGCCGCATTAGCCTGAAGTAATAGCGTAAAATGCCCAGTGATAATCCTATCACTGGGCATCGTTAACCTTAACGAGAGTTCGCTTAATCAAACAAGCATTACTTAACAGAAGTCACTTCTTCATCGGTTAAATAGCGCCATTCTCCGGGCGCTAAATCAACATCTAATTCAATACTGCCTACCGCTTCACGGTGAAGGTTAACCACTTTATTACCCACTGCAGCAAACATGCGTTTTACTTGGTGGTATTTGCCTTCACTAATGGTTAAACGCACCTGAGTTGGCGCAATAATCTCAAGCACAGCGGGTTTTGTTAACCCATCTTCATTACGCAGTTCAATGCCGTTAGCAAACACAGAAATTAAGCTGTCATCGACAGGGTCAGCTAGCTCAACTAAATACCGCTTACCGCAATCTTTTTTCGGTGAGGTGATTTTGTGCGACCATTGGCCGTCACTGGTAATTAACACTAAACCAGTAGTATCAGCATCTAAACGTCCAGCAATGTGTAACGTGTCGGCTTTTTCGATGTCCATTAAGCTCAGTACCGACGGATATTGCTCATCAATGGTGGAACAAATAGTGTCTACTGGCTTATTCATCATCACATAACGATCGCCAACAATACTGATAGACTGACCGTCTAAACGCACATCCATTTGTGGTGATACCTTAAATCCAGAATCTTTAACCACCTCACCGTCGCAGGTCACATCACCACGATGCAGGGCCCTTTTGGCTAATGAACGGGTTAACTCGGTACTTTCACAGATAAATTTGTCTAAACGCACAATGGACCACTCAATCTAAAAATAATGGCACTATTATGCTGCTTACACGCCTAAATAGAAATCAATCAATGATCTTTTTACCCGCGGCGGTAATTTTTGGTTACACATCCGCGCCGCTTCTTGGGCAAAAATGACCAAAAGTGCCTTGTTTTATGGCCTCCTAAGGCCTTAACATAGTATTCACAAAAAAAGTGTTGGTTTTTTCCTTACTAAGTAGCATTTAAGGACCAACAATATAATAAAAATATAAAAATGCTCATACGCCTAAATTAGGCGCCTTAAACAAAGCAAAGGAAACACAATGAAAAAGTTGGTTATTGGAGGCCTTTGTGCCTCACTTATCGCTGGCCTAAGTGCATGTAGCGACGACAAAGCAGTAGTAGTCCCGGCGGCAGACGTAGCAAAAACAGCTGCAGCCGTTGCCGTTGAAAAAGCACTGACATCAGGCATTACTTTCGACAACATCGATAAATCAGTTCGCCCACAAGACGATTTTTACATGTACGTAAACGGTGCATGGATGAAAACAGCTGAGATCCCTGGCGATCGCACTAACATTGGCGCATTTTACGACTTACGTGAACATGCCCGTGATGACGTTAAAGCCATTATTGAAGACTTAAGCGCCACACCTAATCTAGCCGATGGCAGCGACGAGCAAAAAGTAGCTGACTTATATCGTTCATTCATGGACGTTGAAACCCTCAATAAATTGGGTATTACGCCAATTCAAGCTGACCTAGATAAGATTGCCGCATTAAAAGACAAAAAAGAGTTAACCGCGTTTTTTGGTGAAAGCCAAGCAAACGGTGGCGGCACCCCATTAGCATTTTATATCTCTATCGATGCTAAAGACTCAACCCGTTATGCCACTCACATTTGGCAATACGGTCTAAGCCTGCCTGAAAAAGATTACTACTTTAATCAAGAAGAACGTTTCGTTAATATCCGTAAAGCCTTTGTTGAGCACATTGAAAAAATGTACAACCTAGCAGGCTTACCAGATGCAAAAGCAAACGCCGAAGCCATTCTTGCACTCGAAACCCAAATTGCTGAGCAACATTGGGACGTGGTTGAAACGCGCGACAGCACTAAAACGTACAATTTATATCAAGTTAAAGACCTTGCAACACTAGCACCTGACATCAACTGGGAAGGTTATCTTGCAGCGTTAGGTGGCGACAAGCAAACTGACATCATCATTAACCAACCTAGTTTTGTTCAAGGGTTAAATGAAGTCATCAAGACCAATGATCTTGCTGCATGGAAAAACTACCTAACCTGGATGACCCTAACTCATAATGCCAGTAACTTGTCTGAAGCATTAGACAACGAAAACTTTGCGTTTTTCTCTAAAACCTTAAACGGTCAAGAAGAACAAGAACCACGTTGGAAGCGTGGTGTGAGCACAGTAAGTGGTACCTTAGGTGAAGTCGTTGGTAAAGTGTACGTTAAACGTCATTTTGCTCCAGAAGCTAAAACACGTATGGAACAATTAGTTGAAAATCTACGTGGTGCTTATGGTTCGAGCATTGATTCATTAGACTGGATGAGTGCTGACACTAAAGTGGCTGCCAAAGAAAAACTGGCTAAGTTTACCCCTAAAATTGGTTACCCTAACAAGTGGGAAGACTACAGCCAATTAACCATCAAAGCTGACGATTTAGTGGGTAACGCTAAGCGCGCTGCGGTAGTACAGCACACTAAAGAAGTCGCGAAATTGGGTCAACCAATTGATAAAGACGAGTGGCACATGACGCCACAAACTGTTAACGCTTACTACAACCCAACCATGAATGAAATCGTGTTCCCTGCAGCGATTTTACAGCCGCCATTCTTTAACCTAGAAGCAGATGACGCGGTTAACTACGGTGGTATTGGTGCGGTTATCGGCCACGAAATGGGCCATGGTTTTGACGACCAAGGTGCTAAGTTTGACGGCGAAGGTAACATGCGCGACTGGTGGACAGAAGCTGACTTAAAAGCGTTTGAAGCGAAAGGTAAAGCGTTAATTTCTCAGTACGATGGTTATCAAGTATTTGACGATTTACACGTTAACGGTAGCCTAACGTTAGGTGAAAACATTGGTGACTTGTCAGGCGTAACTATCGCTTATAAAGCTTATAAAATGTCACTCAATGGCCAAGAAGCACCGGTTATTGACGGCCTAACTGGCGACCAACGCTTCTTTATGGGCTTTACCCAAATTTGGCGTGTGAAGATGAAAGAAGAAGCAATGCGTAATCGCGTAGCAACTGATCCACATTCACCAGGTCACTTCCGTGCACTTGGCGCATTGTCAAACATGCCTGAGTTCTATACCACTTATGACGTGAAAGAAGGCGACAAAATGTATATCGCCCCAGAAAACCGCGTTAAAATCTGGTAATCAATACTGTAAAAGCTGACCTTGGTCACATTTACACACAAAAAGGGCATCATTTGATGCCCTTTTTCATGCCAAAATATAACGTAAGCAGCTGATATTAAAAATTTTAAAGTGTAGATAGCTGCTTTATGATTAAACCTTGTTCATTAAGCCCCTATTCAGCTAAAAAACGGTAAAGTGATTTCACAGACATTACGCTGGAGCTATTCAATGAATAAGTTGTTTCGTACCTTTTTTATCTTTTTAATTTTACTGTCTACCCGCGGCGCGATTGCTCAACCTAACGAAGTTAAATATAACAAGTTAGCCGAGCCATCTGATTTCAGTCAAAAGTCATATAATGACATTGAGCAATTAATCAGCTTAAGCGAGCAGCATACCGCGCTTGCACAACAAGACACTCAAGATTTGGATGCCTTAATGGCACGTGCCCCACAAGCGCAACAAGAGCTTATTGAGCTACTTAATCATATCAACCACGCGAGTCATACCTCAGCTGTAATCCCAGCAACAAAAAGTTACGCTCGTGCAGCGCAAAAAGTGCAATTAAAGTTTAATGGTGACGCTAGCCAATTAACCGATATCGCACGTGCGAGTGTGGTCGCCAATGATGTTAATAGCCTACTAACCAGTTACCAACAATTACGCGAGTCCACTGATGTGGTGCAATTAAAAAACCGTTTTGCTGAACCAAAAACCTCAGGGTATCGCGACTTAAACGTATTGGTTAAGTTGCCACAAAGCCAAATGGTGGTTGAAGTACAGTTTCATTTAAATGATATCGCCGAGATAAAAAGTGGCCCAGAGCACCAGGTGTATGAGCAAATTCAAGCCATTGAACTGAAAGCGAAAAAGGAACGTAGAACGTTAAACGACTTTGAGCGTGCCAGCATTGCTAAATTACGCCAAGATTCGCATAAGCAATACCACAAAGCTTGGTTGTATTATAAACGCCAAAGCTTGTATCCATCGACCATTCAAGCGGCTTAACCTCCCGTATTGAATCACTCTTTCCACCCTTTAGCGCTCATTGAGCGCTTTTTTTTTACCGAAGAAACTCAGCGTCATTCACATCTGCTATACTCGCGCCAGAGACTAGCTGTCGGACATTGTCATGAACGAAATTATTGACCAATTGCAAGAACTAAGCGAAACCGTACCGGTGCCGCTCGAACTACCAACATTCGAACAAATTGTTGAAGTTGAAGAACAAATCCTAATTGGATTACCTAATGATTTAAAAGAATACCTATTACATGCCAGTGATGTTATTTACGGTGCTTTTGAGCCTGTCACCATTGCCGACCCGTACTCGCACACCTACCTGCCAGAAGTCACCAGTTACGCCTGGTCCATTGGCATGCCACGTGATCAAATTGCCATTTGTCAGGTCGGTGACAGTTTTTACTGTATCGACGAAGAAGGCCAAGTGCAGTTTTGGGAAGACGGCGATTTTGACGAACAGGTTTGGGAATCGTTTTGGGATTGGGTTGAAGACGTGTGGCTTGAGCAATAACCCACGTTAATCATGATTAAAGAGAACACACATGGCTAAAAATACCGGCTTAAACGCCATTGAAATGCAATACTTACGCTTGTCTTTAGGCTTAACGACAGAACAAGTTGCCACGATGACCACGACCAGCAACGAAGACGTACTCGCGTGGGAAACCGGCGAAAAAGACGCGCCAGTACCTGTGCAAAAAAAGCTACTCGACATTGATGACATCATCGAAATGCAGGTGCTTAATACCTGTGATGGCATTGAGGAGCTGTTTAAAAAAGAACCTAAGCGCCGCTTAGCGTTTGTGGTTTATCCAACTCAAGCAGTGTACACCCAGTATAATCCAGAGTTTTTAAGCTCATTACCATTAGCAGAGCTATACAATACCTCTGCATGGCGTATCAAAAAAGAGTGCAAACTGGTGCTTGAAGTCGATGTGACTTTAGTGGCACTAGATGCCGAAGCCTATAAAGCTTATCGTGCAGAAAACGGCATGAGCGAAAACCGTGAAAGCCGTGCTAAATGGGCTGCAACTAAGCTTTAGCTATAGCTTTAACTCAGGCTTTAACTCAGTGTTTAAACCGCGGTAATAACACGCCAGCATCTAAACGGAGCCTTCACACTCCGTTATCATTTAAGAAGCCAATATTGGCTTCTTTTTTATTTTGGGGCTGTTTTTGCTAATGCAGCAGCCAGCGCTGGTCGGTCTTTCACTCTGTCGCGGTAAGCTGACAATTTAGGTCCAATGGATTGTTCAAATCCTAATGCCCAACCTAAGGTTTGGGTTAATAGTATATCGGCAATCATTGGCTCGCTGCCGCACACAAAGCCAGACTCAGGTATCCATTGCTCGGCGATAGCCGCCGCCTGGGCAAACTCCCACTTGGCTACATTTTGCATAGCCTCAAGTCGCCACTCTTTTGGCAAGGCAAAACGGTGTTTTCCCATATTCCATAAGGGCTGTTCAAGTTCGCTAATCACAAAACTCACCCAGCGTTCATGAATGCCCGATGCCTGAGCCCCCGGTGCGGGCAACCAATGGCCTTGACCATATTTTTCAGCAAGATAACGCATAATGGCGGCAGATTCGGTTAGCACAAAGTCACCATCGGTAAGCACGGGCATCTTACCACTTGGGTTTAACGCCAAAAATGACTCGCTTCTATTCTCACCTTTGGCAAAATCAATAAAATGAAACTGCCATTCAATTCCTAATTCTTCTAATAGCCAAGAAACGCGTAACGCACGACTTTTTTGAGTTCCGTATAAGGTAATCATGAGGCCTCTTCTTAATTGATAAAAAAAGCCACATCGCACCTAAGTGAATGTGGCTATTGTTTATATTATGACGCTGAGATTAGAACTTCATTGTGACTTTAGTATAAATGAAACGTCCTAGTGGGTTATGTACTCCCATTGCGTAACCATAAAGGTCAGCATCACCATCGCCAATAGCAAAAGATGGGTCTTCGTCAAACACATTGTTCACACCCACCGATAACTTAATCATCTCGTTGAAACGGTATGAACCTGACATATCAACAAGCAACTGCGCATCAACGGTGCGCGTTTTGTTATAGTCTTCAAACTCACCGATATAACTTAAGTTAATGTTGGCAGCAAAATCATCCATCATCCAGTTAGTTGTTGCTAACCAACGGTGTTCTGGGTATTCATACTCGCCAGTGTAATCAATCGTTTCGCCATCAATTTCTTTTTCAAAACTGATTAAATAACTGTACTCAAGGCCAAACTTAACATCACCATAGCTGTTTAACCCTAGGCTGTAGTGTGCAGACAAATCTACGCCTTGTACTTCTTGTGAGCCAATATTCACAAACGCTGAGTTAATGACGTCAATTGAACCAAAGGTTTCACCTGCTTGCGGCGCATTACGCACACATACTGTGCTGTTTTGATCGCCACAAAATTCATCGTAAAGATCTTGGTTCTGCAATGAATCAATTTTGTTGTCTTGCACAATATTGAATAAGTCAAAGCCGATATCGAACTCTTGGCTTGGTGCCCAAATCACCCCCACGTTCCAGGTTTCAGATTCTTCAGCTTCTAAATCTGGGTTACCAGCAAACACAAAGTTATAATCTAATAATTCACAATCGACGTTGTCAGCAGCACAGCGGTAGCTATCAACTAAAAAGTCACTCTTTTCTGAAGGCCCTAAACCAATTTGCGCAAGCGATGGTGCACGGAAACCTGTCGACCACGAACCACGTGCCGTTAACTCATCACTCACGCCCCATTGGAAAGCAATTTTAGGGTTAGTGGTTGAGCCAAAATCACTGTAGCTGTCGTAACGGCCAGCAAGTTGTAGCTCAAAATTATCAGTAACAGGGATAGAAAACTCAACGTAAGCAGCATGTTGATCACGCGAACCAAACGCCGATACCGCTTCGGTACCAAAAATTAAACCGCGTTGGAACTGCTCATCTGGTACATCACTGACACTTTCTTCACGGTACTCAGCCCCCGCAGCCATCATGATGTCGCGATCGCCAATGGTAAAAGCATGGCCAGAAATACTCGCATCATAAGCGGTAATGCTCGACTTACCTTGTCTGACTAAACTGGTGGTAATACGATCAATGACATCTTGTGAGTTAACAGCTGCGCCAAATGGGTTGTAATTACCGGCATCAATTTCAGCTTGTAAGTAGTCTGTTCTTACCCAACCTTGGGTACGGTCGCCCGTTTGAGTTGATTCGCTACGGCCACGTTGCGCCGACACTTCCCAGTCCCAATCGTTAATCACACCACGAAGCCCCGCCACAATACGCATGGTATCAGACTCGATATCCCAACGACGTGCACCTGCATCAACGGTACGGTAACGGCCGATATCAATGTCTTGCCCAAATGGATTGTCAGGGTGCGTACCTGGAACGGTTAAGCCTGCATCCTCATCTAATGGTGTTGGCGCACCACCAGCTTCAGAGGTGTTGTGTTGAACTGACAACTCTAAAAATGCCGTTAAATCATCAGTCAACATGTAATCAAATTGGCCAATAGCGCCCACGCGCTCAGAGGTCGGAATAGTCATGTTGTATGGACCATAATCAAACAAACAGCTACCGCTAGCGGTCGCGCTGTCAGCTGGGCAATCTGGGTCAATGGTTTTCACGCCATCAACATAAAAGTAGCCAGGATAACCACGAGATGAACGGTAATCTTCACCGCCGTACGGCGATTGATTTGCCGTACCAAAACGGCCCATATCTTCTGCCGATAAGGTGCCATTGGTAAAATAATCTAAAATGATAGACGCACTGCCTTTATCAGCTTTTACGCCCCATACCAAGCTGGCAGTGGTTTCATCATAGCCGGTGCCGCTGTCATCGCCATAACCTAAATTAATTTCAATGCCTTCGATGTCTTTTTTCAACACGATGTTAACCACACCCGCAATCGCGTCAGAACCGTAAATCGCTGACGCACCATCTTTTAAAATGTCGATACGTTCAATGGCAGAAACAGGAATGTTGTTAATATCAACAAATGAGTTTGAAATGCCTTCAGCAAATGCACTCGAGCCAACACGGCGACCATTGATCAATACCAATGTCGCATCTGGGCCTAAGCCACGTAAACTGATTGACGCACCGCCATTTGCGGTAGAATCTTGACTATTACCGCGGGTAGAAAACGCACCAGAGCCATTAGCAGGCATGCGCTCAAGTAATTGCTGCAGGTTGTCAAAACCCATGTTAGCAATATCATCTTTATTGAGTGATTGAACCGGAGATGGGCCTTCAATATCAGTCCGTTTGATACGAGAGCCCGTTACTTCTATACGTTCAACTTTAGCTTCAGCAGTGTCTGCTGCATGTGACACAAAAGCGATAGGGGCAAAAGAGAGTGAAACAGCGATAGCGCATGCATTGCGCAAAAGGTTAGGTTTTTTCATGATCATCCTTAACGTTAATTTATTGTTTTATATCCATGATTACTGCAAACTGCGGTAACAATATTACCGCCTACTACTTTCGCGAAAGCTAATCTACCAGCTTAAGTTAAGTCAAAATTTAACAATGTCAATACATTGTCAAGATAGTGCAGTAATGTAATTGCCATTATCGAGTTAAGCAAGAATAAAAAGTTAAAAAAAGTGAATTTATATTTAAAGCTTAAGGAGGCGTCATGAGTGAAAAAACATTAGTTAGTGCCCACTTTCATCCAAAGCTAGGGCTTTACTGGTTAGTGTCTGGCGCAATATTAATTTCTGTTTCTGTTGTGGGTATTCCCTTGTTATTAATATGGTTTCCCATCGGTTTACTGGCGACTAGTCGCTATATTGCCAACATGAGTGCAGAATTAACCGAAAAGAGACTGATCGTACGTAAAGGCCTCTTAACTCGAACAGAAAATACCGTTCCATTAGATAAAATCACCGATATGGCGCTTATTCAAGGTCCACTTATGCGTTTGTTTGGTATTTATAAGCTCACCGTAGAAACCGCTGGACAATCGGGTACCGGCTCATTGATCAACTTAGTTGGCGTGCTCGATGTGCAAGCATTCAGAGAACAGGTTTTACAACAAAAATCATTACTGACAGAACGCCAATCTACGGTTGTTGATAACGTCGATATCGATCAATTATTGCTTGAGAACCTGCAACAAATGAATGCCACTTTGCAGCGTATTGAACAAGCGTTAACGTCACACTCTCCACAATAGGTTTTTTGCTGTTTATGATGTCGAATACAAATAGATCCAGCTCTTTTGCAGCTCAAATAAATACTTTATTAAAAGCCACAGGTCCGGGAGTGTTAATGGCTGCTGCAGCCATTGGTGCATCACACTTAGTGGCATCGACTCGTGCAGGGGCCGAGTTTGGTTGGCAATTAGCCTGGCTCATTTTGTTAGTTAATATTGTAAAATATCCGTTTTTTGCCGCTGGCGCGCGCTACACAGCTGCCACCGATGAAAGCCTACTACAAGGCTATCAAAAGCAAGGTCGCGGTTATTTAATGCTCTTTACTGGACTGAATGTCATTGCTGCCATCGCCAGCACAGCTGGGGTATGTATGTTAACGGCCGCCATGTTGACTCAGTTTGTCCCGTTATCTATTGATGTATTGGCCTTAATTGTCTTATTGAGTTCATTAGCCTTATTAATTTTTGGCCATTACAAATTACTCGATAAACTCACAAAAGTGATTATGCTTGCCCTCACCTTGACCACATTAACGGCAGTCGCATTGGCGTTTAATCACCAAACAGGGTTTGCCACACCACACACAAGCGAATCTCCTTGGCAATGGGCGTATGTGGGCTTCTTAGTCGCAATGATGGGCTGGATGCCAGCGCCGATTGAAGTCAGTGCCTGGAACTCATTATGGCTCGTTGAAAAACGTAAAAGCCAAACCGTCACTGCAAAACAGGCTATTTTCGACTTCAATTTAGGCTATGTCACCACTGCGATTTTGGCGATTGTATTTTTAGCGCTTGGCGCATTAGTGATGCACGGCAGTGGCGAGCGTTTCTCAGACTCTGGGGCGGTATTTGCCTCACAACTTATTACTCTCTACAGCCAAGTGATGGGCAATGAAACCCGCTACTTAATTGGGATTGTGGCTTTTTTATGTATTTTTAGTACCACAGTTACCGTGATTGACGGCTACAGCCGCACTTTAGACATGGGCTGGAGGCTACTGTCTCACAGCAACTCACCACGCAGTTATTTAACCCCGGTCATGTTAGCGGTAAGTGCCTTGGGTTTATTGCTCATTTTATTTTTTAAAGGCGCTTTATTGCCACTGCTTGAGTTTGTGATGATCCTTGCCTTTATGACCACGGTGATTTTTGCCTGGTTAAACTTCCGCTTAATGACCAGTCAAAAATTACCCAAACAACATCGTTATGGCCCTGCAATGGTCGCGCTGTCTTGGTTGGGTTTAGTGTATTTAATTGGCTTTGCACTGTTGTTTATTTATTGGTATTTAACCAAATGAGTTATATAAAAATGATAAGTAAAATAACAATGCGAGTTTACGCATTACTATTACTAAGCTGCTGCCTAGTGTCATTTTCTGCGTTGGCATTAAATATCACCAACACCGATGTACAAACGATCATCGACCAGAGTTCAAGACCGTTTACAGGACAAATTTTAATCAATGATAACCAACAAACTTATGTCGACCTAACCCGAGGAGAAGGCATTAATGCCGACAGTCGTTTTTTAATTGGTTCTATTTCTAAAACCATCACCGCCACTCTGGTATTACGCGCTGTTGATCAGCAAAAAATATCCTTAAACGATGACATAACTGATTATCTGAATATAGTGACCGAACACCCAATCACTATCGCGCAGTTACTCAATCATACCTCGGGTATATTGCCGCCTAAATCACCGAGCCTTAACGCACAATCGCAGTTTATGCCTAGTAGTCAATTTAGCTACTCAAACTATGGCTACAAACTGCTTGGCGATATTATTAGCCAGCGTTACCAACTGCCCTACGCAGATCTGGTCAATCAATTTGCAGCGCAATATCAACTAGACATCAGTGCTGATGTGGGTGAAATAACCGACTTATACACACAACAACCACGATTAGTGCACGGATTTATGGAGCAACAACAGCAACAAGTGCTGTTAGATGAGTTCACCATAGATAATGGTTTTATTGCTTTTGGTGCAATGCAAGCCAGTAGCCAAGGCATTGCTGCATTTATTGCAGGCCTTAAACAACAGCAGTTTTTATCTGCCACGAGTTTAAAAGCAATGACCTCACCTAGCGCCAAAAGACTGCATCGTTGGGGTGAGCTCGATTATGGTTATGGCTTGCAAATTAATCATCGGGATGGGCTAATCGAATACAGTCACAGCGGTTACCTACCCGGCTACATCAGCCTTATGCTGTATTATCCGCAAGCGCAATTAAGCGTAGTCATTTTAGAAAATACCTCATGGGATTTAGACAATATAGAGCGTGTTTTTGGTTTGCATGACAAAATTCGCCAGACCATAAGAAATCAATTAAAAACTGACGAATAATCTGACGCTACGCTGATAACTCGCTATAATAGCGCTTCGTCACTTGACCTAAACTATTTATGCGCAGCCGCGCCAGAGAACCTTATGATTAACAATGATATTCTTCGCCGTATTCGTTTTGTGTTTGATTTTTCAAATGCCAAAATGATTAACATTTTCAGCCAAGCTAATACCGACATCACCTCAGATCAAATTATTGCACTGCTGAAAAAAGAGGACGAGGAAGGCTATCAAGCGTGTAATGACAAATTAATGTGTCAATTTTTAGATGGATTGATTATCAACAATCGCGGTCTAAAACCAGGTACCGAAGTACCCGCGCCATTAAAGCAATTAACCAATAACCTGATCTTCAAAAAATTACGCGTTGCCCTAGAAATGCGCGAAGAAGATATTATTGCCACCTTAGCCTTAGCAGATTTTGCCATGTCTAAGTCAGAGCTTGGCGCATTGTTCCGTAACCCTGACCACAAAAACTATAAAACCTGTGGCGACCAAGTGTTACGTAACTTTGTAAAAGGCTTATCGATTAAACATCGCGGCAAGTAGTCTCACGACAAATATTGAGATAACGCTCTATAAATGCACAGCTTAGGCTGTGCATTTTTGTTTGTGCGACAGAATTAAAACAAGCCTCACTGAAAGAATGCTTATTGATGAGAACAATAATTCTATACCATTGCGCGTTAATAAGTGATGGCTCAGCGAGAGTTTAACAGGGCTTAAACAAGGCGCATGACTGAATGAATAGTTATTCTCTTTTGAAGTCATACAACGCAGTGTAAGCCCTTTTAAAACTCGCCTAAAAGGAATATCCCAGCAGCTTTTGCTCTACATTCTCGCTATTTGAGGCAGCACCATGACAATACAGCTTAATCGAAAACAGCTGGACGCATTCTGAGTGGTCACTTATTGATGCGGATTGGTATCATCATAAAAAACGTGATTTTAATCACTTAACAGACCACAAAAAACATCAGACGTGATAATCTATCCTGATAAATATTCTAATCACAAACACACACATTAAGGTTCCCCATGGACGATAATAAACGCCCCCTATATCTTCCTTTCGCTGGTCCTGCGATTCTTGAATCTCCTCTGCTTAATAAAGGCACTGCATTTAGCGAAGAGGAACGTATTTACTTTAATCTCGAAGGATTATTGCCTTGGGTGATTGAAACCATTGACGAGCAAGCATCACGTGCTTACGACCAGTTCAAAAGTTTCAATAACGACCTTGATAAGCATATTTATTTACGCAACATCCAAGATACAAACGAAACCCTTTTTTACCGTTTACTGCGTAATCACATCAGCGAAATGATGCCGATTATTTATACCCCGACCGTAGGGTTAGCCTGTGAGCGTTTCTCTAAAAATTATCGCCGTAACCGTGGTTTATTTATTTCATATACCAATAAAGACCGCATTGACGACATTTTAAATAACTCTACTCGTCATAAAGTTAAGGTGATTGTAGTCACAGACGGCGAGCGTATTTTAGGCCTTGGCGACCAAGGCATTGGCGGCATGGGGATCCCCATTGGTAAATTGTCTTTATACACCAGTTGCGGCGGGATCAGTCCGGCATATTGCCTAGCCGTTACCCTAGACGTGGGCACAGATAACCCACATTTATTAGAAGACCCTATGTACATGGGTTGGCGTCATCAGCGTGTTGGTGGTGATGAGTATGCCGAGTTTATTGAAGAATTTATGCAAGCAGTAAGTCGTCGCTGGCCAGATGCGTTAATCCAGTTTGAAGATTTTGCGCAAAAAAATGCCATGCCACTGCTTGAGCGTTACAAAGACAAATACTGTAGCTTTAACGACGACATTCAAGGTACTGCTGCGGTGACCGTTGGGTCATTACTTGCCGCTTGTAAAGCGGCTAAGAGTAAATTGAGCCAACAACGTGTCACCTTTTTAGGCGCCGGTAGTGCAGGTTGTGGTATTGCTGAAGCCATCGTGGCACAAATGGTTGCCGAAGGCATTAGCGACGAGCAGGCACGTTCACAAGTCTTTATGGTTGACCGTTGGGGCTTACTACTGGACAACATGCCTAACCTGTTGCCTTTCCAACAAAAATTAGCGCAAAAGTGCTCAGAAGTTAACGCATGGGACAACTACAGCGACCATATATCACTGCTAGATGTAGTGAACAATGCAAAACCAACAGTGTTAATTGGCGTGTCTGGCGCACCGGGACTGTTTAGCGAAGAAATCATTCGTGCCATGCACAGTCACTGCGAACGCCCAATTGTGTTCCCGTTGTCAAACCCAACCAGCCGTGTTGAAGCCACGCCAAAAGATATTTTACACTGGACATCTGGCCAAGCATTAGTGGCAACAGGTAGCCCGTTTGAACCTGTCGTCATTAATGGCGAAACATTCGAAATCGCCCAATGCAATAATAGCTTTATCTTCCCGGGGATTGGTTTAGGCGTATTATCTTGCGGCGCGAAACGCGTATCAGATGAAATGCTCATGGCGTCAAGCCAAGCGTTATCAGAATGCTCACCATTAGGTAAAAATGGCACGGGCTCGTTATTACCCAAACTGGAAGAAATTCAAGAAGTCAGTAAATACATTGCATTTGCTGTTGCCAGAACGGCTATCGATCAAGGCTTAGCATTACCTTGTACAGACGAGCTGCTTAAACAGTCAATTGACGCAAACTTCTGGGAGCCAGAATACCGTCGTTATAGACGCACCGCATTTTAATTATATTAAGCACCTTGAAACAAAAAAATCCCAGCTTGGCTGGGATTTTTTATGTTAAGTAAACACAAATTAAGCAGACATGACTTGCTTAAAACTGTTTAACATTGAGCGATCGTTGCGGGCTTTTTTCAATTTACGCAAACATTCTTTTAATGACTGCTCAGCTAAACGACCAAACACCCCGTCGTATTCATTGTTATTCATTTCTTCTTCAGAATCGGCACTGTCGGCAATTTCTTGTGCCACACGGCTTAATTGCATCCAGGCATTGGCAATATAAAAGCCATGAAACTCTGCTTTAGTCATTAACTTTTGAGCACTGCCAGGCAATGCATCCCAAGCCTGAGTAAACGCATTGGCATTGTCTGCAAGTAGTTCTTTAAACAAGCCTTCATATGCCTCTAACAGCGTCTCTGGTAGTTGGTCCATCGGTAGCACTTTATTGGCGACATTAAACGAAACTTGCTTGGCGACATCTTGATACTGCTGATCAACATTACTCATGGCTTTCTCTCTAACATGTTAATAGGCCCTAAGTTCGTCACTTAGGCTTGATAACAAAGCCTACTCATCTGTTCAGCTATGCTCATCAAGGCGTCTTTATACCCGGGTGTAAAAGCGAATGCAAATTTGACTTAAAACCTTAACAAGCCGTCTACCTTGATTATGTTAACCATGTTAGTTAACACCCGCTATACTGTGTAGCTCAAGCTGAATCAGTTTTTTAACAATGTAAACGGTAAAATGAGAGATACCAAACGGTTAAAATAATAAATCGAGTGATATTATTTCAATGCTCAACGTTATCCTAACGGGTTATGCAACAAGACTTTTACAATTAAACACGCTACCCTACAAACTGATAGCTCGTTCAATAATAACCACAAATGAGACTTCGCAGCTTTGTTTACGACTAAACTACTCAATATTATAATATTGGTCAGCATCATAACGATGCCCTTCATTGTTAATGCAAACACCATTGATAATCCCCGCGCGGACGAAATTTTCCAACGTATTGATACCGGGGGGTACTCGTCTAATGATGAATTACACCAATTACTCGAAGAATATAAAACAAGCATCGCTGTTGATGATACTGTCCGCCAACAATTACACATAAGGTTGACCTGTTGGAGCCAGCCAGCCAATAGTATTGAACAACTCAATTCTGCCATTCACTACGCCGACAAATACCTAAATATATACAAACAACCAAGCCTGTCTGTCATTCAGCTTGACTTAGCATTATGTAAAACCTGGTTTTTACACCAGCTAGGTAAAAATCAACAAGTATTTGAGCAATTAGACAGCATTATCGACAATGCCTACTTACTAGAGGACCCACGCTTAATTGCAGATAGCCGCACCATTCGTGGCAGCATTTTATCTTACATGGGTAATTTCAGTGCAGCACTAGAAGACCTTATCACAGCGCAAAACTTATATGAGTCGCTCAATCTCGAGTATTGGGCTAACGTCAATTTAGGCCAAATAGCCAATAGTTATCGCCGCTTTGGCGATGCTAAAACCGCATTAACATACCAGGGTAAACTTGAAAGTTTCTACCTAAAAAGCAATCAAGCCTATTCGGCAAATCTAATCAATATTGAAATGGGCATGTCACTTGAAGAGCTTGGGCGTTACCAAGAAGCCAATGAACGCTATCAAAGGGCACGTGAATTTTGGCTTAAAGAAAATGAATTATTAGCCGCAGCAGACATGGCCGTCAGTATCGGGGGCAACTTTATTAACTTAAATCAGCTAGAACAAGCCAAAACCCTGCTTGAGCAAGCCCAAAAACATATCACTCCCGATGTTGCGAGCAGTTATAGTTACATGAATTTATACCTCGCCAAAGTCCACCAGCAATTAGGCAATCACAACCAAGCGCTTGAATATATACAAACAGCCGAAACCGCCTTTAACGAGCACAACAATACTCGTGGTCTCAATCAGGTATTGCATTTAAAAAGCCAAGTATACCAATCATTAGAACAATGGTCTGACGCCTATTATTCCTTATTGGCTTATGTTGACGCACACGAAGCGCTCGACAAAAAAACCTTGTCTGACAGAAACTCCGAGATGCAAGCACGCTTTAACACTGACAAAATTCAGTCAGAAAACGAGTGGCTCATTCAACGAGACAAAGACAAAGAACAACAATTACAAATCCTGCAACGTAATGAACAAATGCAGATTATTATTATTGTTCTCGTGGCCATTATTTTAGCCATTGTATCAATATTCGCTTACAAACAACTTATGCGAAAACAACAGTTTAAGTTTTTAGCATTAACCGACGAGCTCACTAAACTGTCAAACCGACGTGACACTTATGCGCAAGGACAACATTTTTTAAAAGCGGCTCAACAATCGGCTAAGCCCTTCTCTATTATCTCTTTCGATGCCGATCACTTTAAAAAAGTGAATGACAACTTAGGCCACGAGATAGGCGATAAAGTACTCGTCAAATTAGCCTCAATTTGCTCAAGTATGATGCGCGAAACAGATGTGGTTGGCCGAGTGGGCGGCGAAGAGTTTTTGGTGTTATTACCCAATATCGATAAAACCAAAGCCATTGAAATTGCAAATCGCTTAATTGACACCATCGCCAATTATGATTGGAGCCAAATTTCACCCCACTTACAACAAACAATCAGTGCAGGGGTCACAAGCTACAGTAACGAAACTGAGTTATCACCATTATTACTTAAAGCCGATAAAGCACTCTATTCTGCCAAAGCCGCGGGTAGAAACTGTGTCAAAGCCGAGTAAAACGCGTATAATTTCTGCTTGTTTACTCAATAATAGTACTATGACTGCAACGACCCCAGCTTCAACGCCAGAGCAACATATCGATCTCACTAACCAAACAGTTGAGCCGTGTCCTTTAACGGCGGCTCAACTTGACGTGCTCAATCGGCAAATAAAGCAGTGGGGAAAAGAGTTGGGGTTTGCCCATGTTGGGGTTAGCGACGTTGATTTAAGTCAGCACGAGGCCAGTTTGCAACAATGGCTGGATAATGGCTACCACGGTGAAATGAACTACATGGCGAGCCACGGCATGATGCGCGCACGCCCTCACGAGCTACACCCCGGCACCTTACGAGTGATTTGTGCACGCATGGATTACCTGCCACCTGAGGCAGGCTTTGCCAGTAATTTAACCCACCCCAATTTAGGTTATATATCTCGGTACGCAGGCGGGCGTGACTATCATAAAATGATCCGTCAACGGCTTAAAAAACTCGGCGATAAGATTACTGAACACTGCAAAACCCTAGGGTTTGATGCTACCGACTTTAGGCCATTTGTTGACTCAGCTCCGATACTCGAGCGACCATTAGCTGACAAAGCAGGCATAGGTTGGACCGGTAAACATTCGCTGATTTTACACCCCGAGGCTGGCAGTTGGTTTTTTCTCGGTGAACTGCTCATTAACCTGCCCTTACCGTTAGATATTCCAATAGAAGAAGGCTGCAACACCTGTGTTGCCTGCATAAAATCATGCCCAACCGATGCCATCGTGGCGCCTTACGTTGTCGATGCGCGCCGCTGCATTTCATATTTAACCATTGAGTTACAAGGGGCGATACCAGAAGAATTTAGGCCTTTAATTGGTAACCGAATTTACGGATGTGACGACTGCCAATTAGTGTGTCCAGTCAACAGCAAAGCGCCACTGACCGCAGAGTCTGACTTTCATACCCGCCAAGCGCTTATTCAACCTGAGCTAATCGATTTATTTACTTGGTCAGAAACCTTTTTCTTACGCCAAACAGAAGGCAGCGCCATTAGACGAATCGGCCATAAACGCTGGTTACGCAATATCGCCATAGCATTAGGCAATGCCCCTGCAAATCCAGAGATCATCGCCGCACTAGAGCAACGCAAGCTCAGTGATGAAGTCGACGACATGGTAATCGAACACATCGACTGGGCAATTGCACAACAACAGCAAAAAGCACCACAAGAAACGATTTCACGTAAAACCCAGCGCGTCATTAGAGCAATACAAAAAGGCCTACCGAGAGATGCTTAGGCTTTTGTAAACAAATCACTAGGCAATATAAATAATCGTATCAAAACTGCCTATGCGACAGTGAACCATTGTCAATAAATCTAACCAGGGCAAGCCTTTTTCTGAGCTGCCTGTGCGGCAGTGAAGAGAATTTTTAGGAATCCTTTCAAATAATTCCATCCACGCGCCTGCGGGAGGCGCGATGTGGGTGAGTAAATTAACTATTTGGGCTAGAGGTTTCAATCCACGCGCCTGCGGGAGGCGCGATAATGCTGAAATTGTGTTTGATAGTGGTGATTTGGTTTCAATCCACGCGCCTGCGGGAGGCGCGATTACAATAGGTCAAGCTGTTAATGAGTATCATCACGGTTTCAATCCACGCGCCTGCGGGAGGCGCGATTACATAGTTGCCTACCTTGAGAATAAATTAGATGTGTTTCAATCCACGCGCCTGCGGGAGGCGCGATTTGCTCTGCTTAATGATGCGGACGGTAGGCAGTGGTTTCAATCCACGCGCCTGCGGGAGGCGCGATTTGCTTCGGTGAATGCTGCTGTGCCTACTAAGAAGTTTCAATCCACGCGCCTGCGGGAGGCGCGATTATCCATATCAATAAAAATAATAAGTTCATGGATGTTTCAATCCACGCGCCTGCGGGAGGCGCGATTATCTTGGTCATATACGTTTGTTGTATCCACATCTGTTTCAATCCACGCGCCTGCGGGAGGCGCGATTGGTGCTAACCACAAGTGACAGTGCATGATTAGGGTTTCAATCCACGCGCCTGCGGGAGGCGCGATTTAATACAAGTATAACCGTAAGGTTTGCCGTTGTAGTTTCAATCCACGCGCCTGCGGGAGGCGCGATTCTTCGAACTCTGGGCGTTCGAATTTAACGTACGGGTTTCAATCCACGCGCCTGCGGGAGGCGCGATTAAATGTATTATGACGTTCTTGTCAACACGCAACGGTTTCAATCCACGCGCCTGCGGGAGGCGCGATTTAAAACCAGACCAAATGCCGGAATCAGGTTTAAACGTTTCAATCCACGCGCCTGCGGGAGGCGCGATTCCAATCAAGCTCTTGGATGTTATACAAAACTCTGTTTCAATCCACGCGCCTGCGGGAGGCGCGATTTTTTGTTGTTTCAGTCATCGATCCTAATGGCAATGTTTCAATCCACGCGCCTGCGGGAGGCGCGATTCAACAGCAACAACCGAGGAGCTAGCCGAACGATTGTTTCAATCCACGCGCCTGCGGGAGGCGCGATTCCAACAGGTTTGGCCTCGATAACGCGCAATAGTGGTTTCAATCCACGCGCCTGCGGGAGGCGCGATTGAGATCCAAACCAAGCTGAGACGTTGGAGATCAGTTTCAATCCACGCGCCTGCGGGAGGCGCGATATATCTTTAACGCCCAGCTTACTGGTTCGCTCGTTTCAATCCACGCGCCTGCGGGAGGCGCGATTACCCTGTGATTGTTGCCACAATACCCGTTGTAAATGTTTCAATCCACGCGCCTGCGGGAGGCGCGATTATCGCGTCAAGGCATCGTGTTCTTTGACGTTGATGTTTCAATCCACGCGCCTGCGGGAGGCGCGATTTGCGGTATGCCAAGGCGCCAGACCAATGTCAACGTTTCAATCCACGCGCCTGCGGGAGGCGCGATTGTCGTTGATGCCGTGCCGCTTCGGTATATTTCAGTTTCAATCCACGCGCCTGCGGGAGGCGCGATTAATGGCCAATGATGAGACAACGGGAAATCAATTGTTTCAATCCACGCGCCTGCGGGAGGCGCGATTGCATATATACGAGATAATATGCCGCATTTGGAGGTTTCAATCCACGCGCCTGCGGGAGGCGCGATTTTCGCGCTGATAACATGCGTGACATGTCATTCTGGGTTTCAATCCACGCGCCTGCGGGAGGCGCGATTCCATTAGATATGGCGACCCAAAATTCACTGTGCAGTTTCAATCCACGCGCCTGCGGGAGGCGCGATTGCAAAGGCAAAATAAGAGATTTGAGAGCAATGGGTTTCAATCCACGCGCCTGCGGGAGGCGCGATTAAAAGGCAATCACGCTAAGGTTAAATTAAACATGTTTCAATCCACGCGCCTGCGGGAGGCGCGATTATTTATGGTTTGATCATGATGATTTGGGATACGTGGTTTCAATCCACGCGCCTGCGGGAGGCGCGATTCGTTCGCGCCAGTTAATTTTTAAAGGTGTTATATGTTTCAATCCACGCGCCTGCGGGAGGCGCGATTCAGCCTTAATAGCTCGTGTATCGCCCTTGACGGGGTTTCAATCCACGCGCCTGCGGGAGGCGCGATTAAATTTTATTAGGTAAATATACGTAATTTACTAGTTTCAATCCACGCGCCTGCGGGAGGCGCGATTCCGCTACATACCTGACCAGCAATTGATAGACATAGTTTCAATCCACGCGCCTGCGGGAGGCGCGATTTGCTGCGTATGATTTTAATTGCATTTCTGTAGAGTTTCAATCCACGCGCCTGCGGGAGGCGCGATTATGAATTGCCAATAAGGGCGGATTTATGGAGATGTTTCAATCCACGCGCCTGCGGGAGGCGCGATTATGCTTTTCACACTCACGGTTAAGCTGAGCAAGTGTTTCAATCCACGCGCCTGCGGGAGGCGCGATTTGACCGCTCGACAGTGAATTACGACTATTACGTCGTTTCAATCCACGCGCCTGCGGGAGGCGCGATTATATTTAATAATATCTGATTGTAATCATCAGTTGTTTCAATCCACGCGCCTGCGGGAGGCGCGATTCGAGGCTCAATTAGACCTGCTGATGAAAAATCAGTTTCAATCCACGCGCCTGCGGGAGGCGCGATTAATTGACGCCATTGTGCCAACGGCAGACGCTTGGTTTCAATCCACGCGCCTGCGGGAGGCGCGATTATGCCAGCCATTAACACCGTAACGAACCTCAAAAGTTTCAATCCACGCGCCTGCGGGAGGCGCGATTAACGGGTGAACTCTACGCATCTGTTCAAGTCTTGTTTCAATCCACGCGCCTGCGGGAGGCGCGATTAGGCAAATCAACATCAATATAGATTGTGCTCTGAGTTTCAATCCACGCGCCTGCGGGAGGCGCGATTTCTTCTGCACAATACTCTTCAAACTCTGCAAATGTTTCAATCCACGCGCCTGCGGGAGGCGCGATTCATCAAAGGCGCTTTAATTATTCCGCTTATAAATGTTTCAATCCACGCGCCTGCGGGAGGCGCGATTATGCCAGCCATTAACACCGTAACGAACCTCAAAAGTTTCAATCCACGCGCCTGCGGGAGGCGCGATTAGCCTTCAAGGAAAGCTAGATACGACATAGCATAACTAAGCTATTGCCGCTAACTTATACTAAAAACTGTTACTTTCGAAAAGTAACCAATCAAATTAAATAAAAGTTTTATTTTTAAAGAACTTAAAAATCGCTAGATCACTAGGATTTTAATGAGAGCTGAGGCATAGCGGCTAAAGTATTAAAAGGTCCCTAAAAATATCTAAGGCGACTTTGGCACCATGATGTTCAACTTTAGTTTTCCAGTTCTTACCTAATTTATAAAAACGTAAACTGTCTACTTCTGAGTCGTAAATTGATAACAGCTTATCTTTAAAAATGAGCCACTGCGTTGCATCTATTTCACATTCAAATACAGAGTATTGCACTCTTACACCATAGTCTAAGCATACTTTTGCAAGTTGCCTGAGGCGTTTTTGACCGTCCTCACTAACAAAGGATACATCGTAAGTGACTAATACCATCATGGTAGTCTTTCCTTATTTTTTGATCACAAATGGAGGATAATGGGCTAGGTCACCACGTATATGCCGTGCGAGTAGCATGGCTTGAACATGCGGTAATAAACCAATTTGCACCTTTTCTTGCAAAAAAGGGTGCATAACTTCTTCTTGTTTTTTAGCTTGATAAGCCTGAAAAACTATCTTACGCGCTTCGTCTTTTATGGTTACACCACCGAGACAATCTGTGTCAAAGTCCTTCGTGGTGAGTGTTTTATTGTTAAAGAGTTTTAAGGCAATGCTATCGACAATGTAGGCTCTAAACTCTTCTAATAGATCGAGTGCTAAACTATTTCTGCCTGGTCTTTCTTTGTGTAAAAAGCCGACTTGCGGGTCAAGTCCTACACCTTGTAATGCGCCACTAATCTCTTGCCCTAACACAGAGTAAAGTAGTGAAATAACAGCATTAACAGGATCTTTGGGTGGCCTGCGTGTGCGCTTACTGAATAATTGTGTATTGTCGTTGTCTTTAAACATGTCAGCAAACGCTAAGAAGTAATGTGATGCCGCCTCTCCTTCAAGCCCTAAAATTGTCCCGTAGTCGGTCACTCCTTTTAGTTGCTCGATAATTTGCTTTAAACGCTTAATGGCTTTTTCTAACTGTGCTGTACTGCTGTGATTGCGCCTAAAGCGTAAAAGCAACATACGAGATGAGCGTATTTTTGCGGCGACAATATGTTTGGCAAGTTCATTTGCAGCCTGCTCTTGAACACTAAATTGCTGCCTACGCAGCAATACATTACCCGTTTGTTTACCAACAACATTTGCTAGAAAACGACCATGCATATCAAAAAAAGCGAGATGCGTGCCATTTTCACCACAAAAGCCAAGTAACTGCGGCGAAACCATAATATTGCCAAAACAAAATATGCTTCCAATAGAATGAATAGGAAGCTGCATCAGTTTTTGTTTTTCGCCATCCACTTTTTGTTCAATCAACAAGGTTTCGCGTTGCTTATGCAAATAAACGCCATCTTTGGTGATATAAAGCGAGTTTTGCAGTTTTTTCATTCAACCTCCATGTCAAATAATGCGGCTACGTATCCGCTTGAACCATCATTATTGGTTAAATCTGGCTGACATATCTCAATCAAAGAACATGCCTTACAGTGTTTACCTTTTATTGGCGGAGGCGTTTTTCCGTTTATAAATAACTGCTGCACTTGTGCTATTAAGGCTTTTGTTTGCGTTCGTAGTGGGTTATCGAATTCAACATCTATTCGCTTGCGTGTTTGCCAATACCAAAGTGCGCCATTTGGAACTGAAACTGATAGCATTTCTTCAATACAAAGTGCTTGCGCGCACAGCTGTACTTTGTCTATATCGCTGGCTTTTGGCTTACCTCGTTTATACTCAACAGGAACGAATTGATTACTTAGTTTATGGTGCTCTAATAAGTCTAATTTACCTGTTACACCTAATTGTGGCGCAGTAACTACTACGCCACGTTCAAAGCGCACACCTTTACGGGTTTCTGGTTCGCCGTTATCAACTCGCTCATGTAACTGCCGCCCATGTGCTGTTAGGTAGTTTTCTTGCCACACTTGCTCTAAGTGGATCAGCGCACATTGGCGCTGACAAAAAGCAAAGTGTTGCAGTGCTGAGATATTAACTAGGCGAACCTCATCCATTAAAAACCTTCTATCACTTCTGGACTTAACCCTTGCAATGACGACATTAATGAATCATTAAGTGCCGATGTTTCGATAGGTAAACCTTTTTCAATATACTCACGTAACGTGTTGTGTACTTTTGCAGAAGAGTATTGCCCAGATTTGGAATCGTGCTGCCACCAGACAAGATGTGAAATTCCCATAGAACCTTCTGGGCGTGCTGATGATGCATCTCCTTCAAAGAGTTTTACCAACACCGCTTTTATCTTAGCTGCATCTTCATTGCTAAAACCTGTTTTTTCAGCCAATTGCGGCGTCATTGCACCAAAAGCAACATAGGTTGCTTTGTCCACTCGATGTTTCATCCCCATGGTATCTGATGACTTTTTAGTTCCGTCACCTTCGCCACTGACGCTTTTAGTAATTTGTGTGCTAGTAATACTGACGGGCTCGATACTAAAAGCGCTTTGAATAGTCACAGGACCTCTAACAGGTATTGAAACACCATCAGAGCCTGTGCCTTTAAACGCAAACACTTGGCCAAATGCACGCACATCAAACCATTTCTCACAGCATAATTGAGCAGCTTTGTGTGGCGCTGTTTTTTTACTGTTGAACGCGTCTTTACCTAAACCAAATTCGTCAGATTCGGCGCGATTTCGCAAGCTTGTCATGCTATCGGTTTTCTTTTCATCCGATTGCACAAAAATGCTCTCACCCGCTTCTTGTAAACGATCTCGAATTTTACGCTTTAAACACACATCGGTAATTTCGCCAAAGCCATCGTAATCGGTACGCGGGCGATTGCCATTAAGTGGATCGCCATTTGGGTTAGCGTTTAATACGTTAAAAATTAATGCAAAATCGATTTTATTTTGTAATGACATAGTGATGTTCCTTTTCTTAAACTGTTTCTTCTAGGGATTCTGTTGTTTGCTCAGTAGTAAGTTTTTTAACCCACTGACCTTTCTCGACTTTATGGGTTTCTAACCACATCATTTGGTTATGAAAACCAAGCAAAAACTCAGGGCTTAGTTTTTGGTTTGAGGTAAAGTCAACAGGATTAAACATATCGGTTATTTGACTAATCAATGTTTTCGTTACTTTGTCATACCCTTGATAGTTATTAAAAAGTCGTTGCTGGTAAGGCACTAGGGCATTGCTGATGTTTAACCATGTTGAAGCAGGCTTATTAACAAATTGCGTCATAAAACGCTCTGCCGTTGTTAAACGGTTTGCTTCGCTACTTGAGAGCGCAATTTTTTCAACCTTGTTCGCCACTGCCAGTAAACGACCGAACAAATAGTCGCGACTGGCATTCTCTAGTTGTAATGCCATTGGGTATTCCTTTTGAATAGTTGAATTGGGTGTTCGGGTGTAAAATCCTTTGATCAGCGAGCAAGCAATACCTAAATTTTGTAACCAAAGCCAAGTATGATCAGATTTATAGGCGACACGATTAATTGCTCGGTGAAACGCGCTTTGCATTATGTCTTGTGGAATAGGTTTGCCCTCAACAATACACGGGTATAAACGAGTTATGAGGTTCTTCTTTAAAGTATCCGCTGATTTAAGTACGTCGCCGTAAACACCGTCAAGCGCTCTGAATAAACTCGGGGCACTGTAAACCCATTGCCACTGCTCGTTGATTTTGACTCTCTGTTGCCAACCAAGATCGAGTTGCCATTGCTCTAATCGTGCTAAAAACTCTTTTGCAATGGTTTCTCGATAATACAATATCCCCATCCTTCCGGGCGTGGCGGAATCTAGCCCCAGCAACGCAATTTGTTCGTTATCATCCAACTGGTGTTTAGTTTTTATACCGTTAAAGTGACGTTTTAACTGATTGGCGTATGCGCGGCCTAGATCTTGTGAGTGATCTACGCTGTCTGTTTCTTCTAAGAAACTGGCAAAGTCATTAAAGTCTGGTTTGGTTGGTTCAGGCACCTCTTTCGCCGACACCGCCCAAGCTAAATAAACTTGATCACCATTTCTGAAAACACTTTGCTTGGTTAACAAGCAACGCAGTGCATTGTGCGCTTTTTGTGTTACTTCAAAGCTAATGTTGCAAGCCTCTTCATTTGATAAAAAACGTCCTCGAAAGGTATAACCGCTTTTGTCATTGGCAGAAATTAATTTAGCTTTATCGCCACTGTGGCGAATTTTGGCTGGATGATTACTCGCCACAAGTTTGTCTTCGCCTGTGGCATAACATAGAGCGTGGCTTTCACCATTTTGACTATCAAAAGCAATCCAACTTTGTTGAATGCTGGAGTCAAGCCAAGTTTTTGATTGTGGTTCGCCCGGTACTTCAACGCTCCAACATACAAGCGCAGAACCTTGATCAAACAACCCTTTTTCTTTCGGTAGAATTTTTAATAGTGCAGGAGTTTCGCCCTCATCTTGCCATGTTGTAAGCAGTTGCCCACTGTGTTCATGTAGAACTTTGTCACCAATTAAGTCTGCCACCACAGTGCCTTTGGCAATATATTGGTACACTGCTCGCACTGCGGGGTGGCGATACTGAGACTCGCACCAAGCTTTTAATTGTGCTTGATAGAGCTCAAATCCTGACTTTTTAATGCCACCAAAAACAGCGTAGTCTTTCGCAACATATTGAATTTTGTCTGCCAATGCATGTGCACATAGACCACTGCTGCGCCCAGCTGACTGCTCAGTTGCAGGTAAGACTACTTGTGCTTTTTCAAGCACTTCAGCACGAATAAACTCACCTTTATTGTTGATAGCTATATGAATATGCGCATTTTGCAGAGTATGACAAATTGGCATCACTTGTTGTTCAAATGGCATGGTGTCATTGAGTTTTTCAAGCTCACCGTAGGTTTTATAAAGCGTTGTTAACCAAGTCATAAGCAAGTCTCCGTTTGCTCAACACTTTGCACGTTTTGTTCAAGCTCAAAACTTTTGGCGCACATATTTCTCACGTGGCGCATTACTGGACAGGCTGTAACAACTGGATATTCAATTACGCCGTTTCTCATTACGCCATGCCAGAATCGACTAATCAGTTCGTCGTTGCCTGTTTCATCTGGGTAACCAAAACTGTGAAACATTAAGCCAAAACCTAGCTCGTCAATATTATCGTAAGCGCCTTCGCCTTCGCCAAACACACAGGGTTCAACGTAACCTTGGCAATCTCGAGTGCCTAAAAAGATGTCTTGTCGGCCACCTTTTTCAAGCATGCGTTTAGCAATAGCAAAGTGTTTACCATCGACTCGATCTTTCGCAAGTTCGGGTCGATGCTCATTCCACTCAAAATGCGCTTCAACTTGATATTCAACGTCATGCAAAAAGGTGTAATACGCTAAAGTATTACCCCCTCCCCAGTTCAATGGTTTGGTGCCTTTGGTTTGAGTACGTAGTGGTTTTATCACCCTAACTCTATCAACATGCCAAACGAGTGTTGGTTTCCAGTAGATCGATTTTAAAACGCCTTTTATCGCCTCGTAGGTGGGAATGTGATAGGTACACTTTTCACCTCCGACTTTGGTGATAGGGTCGGTAAACAACGCATACCTGCCCCATAATCTAAAACTAATACTGTTTTTCACATGGCTCTCCTTGTTAAAAACGTGGTCGTATTTAAACAATTAAATCTGACTGAACATTGGCTACCTCTAAGCTCAAACCAAAGTCTTGCCTGTAAAATTCCTCACTTAAATAAAATACGGCTTCGTCTTGTGCTATTGGGTACACTGCCTGCTGATCAATGAGCTTTTGCCAAACATTGGGAAATATATTCACACTGTATTTTTGTGCGGCTTTTAACAGGCAGCGATAACTTGATGCATCAAAGCGCTTATCTAGCGCACATAACTGCGTGATGATGACTTTTGCTTCTTCATTGAACGGCACGATCACTGAATGCACGGGCGCATCAATGGCGTTAAACTGTTTGGCAGCCGTCATAAAAGACTGCTTCAGGGCAAACGGTGTTTTATTGATATTTCTTAGATTGCTACTTAATAAATTAAGCAAGGTTTGGTCTTGCTTCGCCGGATAGCTCATCTCTTTGTGGCGCTCATAAAAGTAGTATTGAAAATACCGGTTCATCGCTTCTGGTTTAAGCAAGTCGTTCTCGTTAAACTCGGCGAATATTCTTATTGTGGCTGCAATACCCGTTTTAATATCGTGGAGCATGCCAATATTTTCTTTAACAGGATTAAGCACAAAAACATGGCCTTTTTGCTGCTTGCCATTTCGGTTGCAACGCCCTGCCGCTTGAGCGATTGAGTCAAGCCCTGCAACAAATCGAATTACACAGCCAAAATCAACATCCACCCCCGCTTCAATAAGCTGTGTACTAATACACAAAGTTGCCAACCCGCTTGCTAACCGCTCTCTGACTTCATCTAAAATTTGTTTACGGTGAGCCGAACACATACCGGTACTTAAATGGAAGATTTTTGTTTCATCAGTAACTTGGCTTCCAAACGATTGAAATAACGTTTTCGCCCACGCCTTGGTATTTACAATCACTAAACAGCTTTTTGCCGCTGATAATTGCTGTTGAACTAATTCTGTGATTTCGGTTTCATTCCAACCGCCTTTTTTTGTTATGTTTTTTAAGCTCACTCGTTCTAGCTGTTGATAGAGCTTGTCGATATTTGGGGTAAGTTCATTTTCTTGCGATAATTGCAGTTCACCAAATGGCTTTATTGGGTCGGGTAACTGATTGAGTAAAGGTTGGGTAGCGGTACACATTAACGCCGTGGTGTTGCAGAACCGCGTTAGGTAGTTAATCGTGTTATTAAATAGATGCACACAACGAATAGGAAGCGTTTGAATTTCATCAAAAACCAGTACCGCATTGCTGAGTTGGTGCATACGCCTTGACCCGCGAGTACCACTGGCAAACGCACTTTCTAAAAACTGCACCATGGTTGTAAGTACTATGGGCTTATCCCAATTTTCACAGGCAAGTTTTGAGCGCCACGTTTGTTGCTCTGGTTCTAGGCTTGAATGATGCTCTAAAACCCAATCATCAGTATTCACCTCATCTAAAACCCCACGAATGGCATTGGCATTTTGTTCAATGATCGAGGTAAATGGGATTATGTAAATAATCCTATCTAGGTTGTGTTTTTTGGCATGATGCAAAGCAAAGCGCAGGCTAGCATATGTTTTACCGCCCCCAGTAGGCACGGTTAAACTGTATATTCCTGTTTCATCTTGCGCACGATGAAAACAATTATCTGATATTTCAGCTCGAATATGATCGATTGGATTAACTGGATCAAACTGAACGATAAAGCTTTCAATTCTATCGCAAGCAAACGCCCAATCAGGCAGCTTAAAGCGCTCAAGTTTATTGCAAGGTTGCTCAAAATCAGCACTGTCAATTCGGTCAGCATCTATTAGGCAACTAAACATCATTTTGGTAAACATGCCAAGATAATAGTCATGCTCAATTGCTGAAAGCTCGAACCTATCGAACATAGCTTTAAGATGTTTGCTGCTTTCTAAAATAAACTCAAAACTCGCGAGTAACTGCGCTTGCGAAAGTAACTCAGGATCAGCGTTTTTGCTACATTCTTTTAGGTGAGTTAATTCATCATGCTTTTTAATTCTGTTTGTAAAAACGTTTTCACTTTCTGACAAACTATCTATCAGCCCACTATGGTGTGATGCAATACACATACTGAGTGCTTGAGCAATTGCTAGTCCGTACGGTGTAAGTGTTTGGTCTTGTTGCTGCAATTTCCCTATGTGAGGCCACAGAGCTTTTAATACCCATTGAGCACCGGCGCTTGAATGGTCGATTTTACCTTTTAAACTTTTGCTCGTTGGACTTTCAGAGCTACCCTCATCATTATCAGGGTTATAACCTGTTTGCTCTGTAATAATAAGACGCATGTAATTTTGAAATGCACTGCTGTATTTTCCAAAGTCATGCATTAAACCAATGAGTTGGCCTTGCTTTTCAAAACCCACCTTCTTAGATAGTTTGCCAGCCAACTCACTCACAGCCCATAAATGCGCCTTGACACTTTGATGCTGTTTACCCTTAAAGTCTGGATGTGCTACGTAAATCGTTTTTAAATCCGATAGGCTTAAGTCGTCCATATTCACCTCTTTGTGCCAAGTCCTTGCACTGTATACCGTTTAATATTTACTCATCTATACTGTTGTTTTGCACAGGTAAAGTCAGTTTACCTTTGGCTAAGTGACTACAGTGATTTTGCTGCGTTTATTGGCATTCGCATTAAAATAGCCACTGTTTTATGTCATCTTGGTTTACAAGCACCCATTGTTGGGCCTCTGGTGTGCCGTCTAGCATTTTGATATTGATCTGCATTTCGCGCAGAACATAGTGTGCTAATGCAGCCCGTGTTTTAATGACCAATTGACCATCTGTGAGGGTAAAATCGTTACCAAGCACCCATTTTTGCGCGTCGGTTAAACGGTAATCTGGCTGCAACACGATTGGAATAATCGTTTGCCATGCATGGTCCCCAGATACCGGATGTGTTGAGTTATCGAGTAATTCAGCCTCACCTTTAAAACGACTGATCACTAAGTCTCTGTACGCTTGTGACTTTTCACAATAACCTCTTACATGCCAGCGTAAGCCTGTATTGACAAAAGTATGGGGGTGAAAAATACGACCATCGTTTTCTGGATGAGATAACGATACATATTGAACATCTATGCGTCTTTGTTGCTCCATGGCAGCAACAAGTAATCGTATTATTTGTACTGATACAATGCGATCCGGTATCGACACATGTGCCACTTGAGGTGATTGGTAACTTTTATCGAGAATGGTGTGGGTTTCGTACCAGTGTAGATACTGGCCGAGCTCACCAGAAATAAACTGAGGGGAAAATGTTTGTGCAGGAATATACCCTTGTTCTGTTTTCAGCAGATTAAGCGGGTATTTGAGGATATATTGCTTAAAATCGTTGTAGGTCTGTTGGCGGCTTATACCAAATTGCAGCATAAGCTGTTTGTTACTTATGCTGCCTTGCCACCATGCTAGCATTTCTATAAATAGAAAGCGTTTGTAAGACAAATCCTTTGCCATTCACGTCACTGTGTTTAATGTGCCCTTAGCCATGTTATAAATCGCTTTCACGATTCGGTCAATCATATTGTTCTGCAAATACAAGTAGGTGCATTAATTTCACTGACGTTAAACCGCAAACATTAACTTTCCAAGGTAAACCCAACTTTAATAGTGACTTGCCAATGAGCAACTAAGCCTTCTTCTAAATGACCACGGGTTTCGACCACTTCAAACCAACGCAGATGCTTTAGTGATTTATTGGCTGACGCAATGGCGTTTTTTACCGCCTCGTCACTGCTGATGGGTGATGAACCAACAAGCTCTATTATTTTGTAAGTATGACTCATGCTTAACTCCTTATTTTCAGCTCATTCAAGCGCGACTGATAAATGATTAATCCTTTATCAGTATAGTCTTAAGCTTGTCTGTTCGCCTTTTTCTGTCGCTCGAGACTTTAGAGATATGGTTTCAATCATGTGATGCAGGCAAGCGTCTTCTCTTCAAATAAGTGCTTGAGTTAATCGTGTAACGGGTTTTGTAATAATGGAGAACTCAGTTATTGAATATTGTATACAGCAAAGTCGCTTTATTAACTAAAATTAATAGTTAAATATGTAAAAAAACTCATACAGGCGTCTGGACGTCTAGAAGTTTATTGTGTTATTCTCCCGTCAAGCAATCGAATTGATTTCATCAGCTAGTTGAGCAAGATTCATGTGGAGAGAAAATGATAGAGCTTAGACACCTTCGCACCTTGATGGCGTTAAAAGAAAGTGGCAGTTTGGCGGGTGCAGCTAAAAAACGGTTTGTAACCCAGTCGGCGCTTTCTCATCAAATAAAAGAGTTAGAGACTCGTATTAACTCAGCGATTTTTGTTCGAAAAAGTAAACCGTTAACTTTCACCCATGAAGGTGCGCGACTGCTGAATTTAGCAGAAGAAATTTTACCAAAGGTGATTGCAACTGAATCTGATCTTAAACGTGGTCTTGAAGGTGAAAGCCAGCAGTTAAAGTTAGGCATTGAATGCCATAGTTGTTTTCGTTGGTTGATGCCGGTGATTGAACAGTTTAAGCAACATGCTCCCGATGCGCAGGTTGATATTTCAAGCCGTCATTTGTTTGATTCGCTCAATGCACTGCAAACCGGTGGATTGGACATTGTACTGACCTCAGATCCTGTACCAGGCCACAGTGTGGCGTATCAACATTTGTTTGATTTTGAGGTAAAGCTAGTCACATCAAGCGAACATCCGCTCGCGAAGAAAGCGTATGTGACACCGCCTGATTTGGCTAAAGAAACAGTAATTAGCTACCCTGTGCCATTAGCGCGCTTAGACATTTACAAACACTTTTTAGAGCCTGCGGGTGTTGAACCTGGCGAACAAAAGCAATGCGATTTGACCTCAATGTTATTGCAACGAGTCGCCTGTAATGATGGTGTCGCGACGCTACCCACATGGTCAATTCGCGAGAGCCAAGGCTTGAGTTTAGCGGCAGTGAAATTAGGTGCAGAAGGACTGAAACGCCCTTTGTTTGGCGCTTATCGCAGAGACGCCACTAATGCAAATTTGATTCAAAAGTGGCTTGAGCTTGTCGCAAGTGAAGGGCTCGCACTACAACGGATTAATCAATAGATTCCGTTTAGATAACACACGTCTAAGCACAAGTCCTGCCGAGTCAGGATTTTGTGTTTGACGTAAGTTATGAGCGATTAAAAACTCATCACGTAAATCATCATCCAGTCCTAGCGACTCAAATGCTTCTAACGACAGTTTTTGCTGCTGTTGTTCTATTAGCGATTTAAGCACTTTTAACGATACAGGCCTTGGTAGCTCTGCGTTTAAATAGGCAAAAGCCGTCAACGCAATCACTTGGCCAAACACACTGAACAAAGCTAAAGTTTGCACTTCATCGGCATCAACTTTGATTGCCGTCCCCGCTTCACTCTCTAGACGTAATAATTCGATGCACTCATGGGCTATGGCTTCGTTTAATGCCCAGTAACCTTGTACTAATTTTTTGTAAGGCTCGGCAAGTTCATCAAGCCGCTCTTTTAAATAAAACGAAAACGCATAACGGTAAATATTCACCTGCCCTAAGCGGATTAAGGCATCTTTCACGCTGCGGCTTTTTGTTGACACAACACCGGCATTTTGGGCGGTATTACTGCGTTGTAATAAATGAGCGGCGAGTGCAGGATCCGCCGAAACGGTATCGATGACAATCCGAATATCGGCTTCGTTAATTAAGGCCTTTTTTAACGGGATCAAAATACCACGGCGACCAATGACCTGTTCTTCATTGCCAATAATAGCTTGAACTTGAATCAGTACTTGTTGTTCAAGATTTGTCATATGCATCAGTTACCTTTGGTGAGTCAATCTGGGTATAAATTAATTTAACGATATATTAAAACGAAAGCCAGTAATAGTTTACTGGCTTTGGTGTTCATACCGCTTAGATTTACCTTTTAAAAGCGGTAACCGGCAGTGATCCTAAATGAGCGGCCTGTACCTGAGTAATAACCATTACCATAAGCTGAATAATAACCTGTACCAACATAATCTTCATCTAGCAGGTTATCGACACGCACACTGGCTGTCCATGCATTACGGCGATAATTTAACGCGAGGTTAGTCAGTACATAACTGTCAAGTTTGTCGTCGGCATTACTGTCATCGCCTTCCATGTATCGCTCGCCTGTGTATATGCCTTCAACAAACGTTTGCCAATGTTCTGCAAAGTCGTAACTCATAAACACTTTACCAGAATGTTCTGCCACCCAAGATAACGCTTTGCCATCGTTGTCACCTTGAGTAAATTTGGCATCAATATAGTCATACGATGCACCCATCAGCCAATCTTTAGATAACTGTACTTCGTAGCTTGAACTGATACCAAAACGGCGCGACTCATCAGCATTAACGTTAGCACCTCCACCATAAGGTCCATCGGTACGACTACTGTCGTAAACGATTTCATCTTCTAACTCGAGTTGGTATGCATTGATTTTTAACATTTGAGTGGCAGTAGTGTAATCCCAACCGGCTTCGTATGAGCGACCTGTTTGTGGGTCTAATCCCTGCACGTCTAATGGTGTGTAAGCTTGCTCATCCACTTTAGCAAAACGGAAGTTATCATTGGCGCGTACATAAAAACGATGCTCAGCACTTGGACGGTAATTAAACCCAAGCTCCAGTGCGTGTGCGTCATTGTCGAGTTCAATTCCCTCTGGGTAAAGTAATTGATCTGATAAATCGTCAGTCACTTCAGAATAACGACCACCGACAACATATGACAATGTTGAACTTAGCGGCACAGTGGCTTGAACATAGGCGCTTTGCATCGTTTGTTCGTTATTACGTTGAATATATAAGGTATCAAAGTCAGCTTCACCGCGGCTCACATCAATCCCAGTGACTAATGTCAGCTCACCATGAGCCAGTTGATAGTGAGCCGTTGCTTTTGGCGAAAAACTCAATAAATCACGCTCAATTCGCCCTGCTCCACCATATAACAAACTGGTTGTGAGTGAATCAGAATAGGTTAAATCAGCACCTAATGCCCATACGTCGGTCACTTGATATTGATAGCCACTGCGAAGTGCTGTTGTCATTTCATGTGAGTATTCACCCTCAGAAAACGAAGCAACTTGGCGAGGGTTATCTTGGTATTGTGCAAGAGTTAATGCGCCAGGCGTCTGGCGATCGTTGTCGAAGTAGTTTACTTCAACAAAAAAATCTTCTACGTCTGTTTGATACTGAATACGGCCTAAAATTGAGCCGGTTTCATTTTCGTTATTGTCACGGTAATTGTCACTTTGATTATAGCTACCAGCTAAAAAGTAACGCCAGGTGTCGTTGATAGCACCCGAGATATCACCTTTGGCTTCATAGGTATCAAAGCTGCCACCACTGACTTGCAGGCCGCCAGAAGTTTGTGTTGGTGCTTTAGTAATAATATTAATGACACCACCAACAGCCTGATCGCCATACAGCACGCCAGCACTGCCTGACAAAATTTCAACACGTTCAATAAGATTAAGTGGAATGGATTCAACGCTTGGGGCTGAAATATCAATGTTATTTAAACGACGACCGTCGACTAAAATTAACGTGTTGTTTACGGCTTGCGAAGCCGAAAATCCGCGCATCGAAAATACCGCACCAGAGTTGTTATCTGATACTTGTATACCTGATTGACCACGGAGTAAATCGGTTAAATTAGTGGCACCGCTGGTTTCAATATCGGCAGCATCGATCACATCAACATTGGCAGCAATATTTAACGGATTAGCCTGATTACGACCAATAACCACAATCGTCTCGTCCATTGTCACATCAGACTCGGTTGACGCACTAGGTATTGATTGTGTCGAGGTTGGTGCTGCAACAGCGTTAAGGCTCGTTGCGCAAAGCATTGCACTGATTAATAGTGCGAGTGTAGTTGGTTTAGTACCCATTTACCTTTAACTCCTAAAAGGAAAAATGGGGCAAAAGCGCCGCAATATTGACCACCACTTTGCGGCTTACTCATCTGAGTAAACCAAAAACGGCATAACATCACATCTCGAGATCTGCCCACCGAAATCATCGAAATCACCTTTATGGCCGGTCTCCGGACTGAGGTTGTGGTACTTAATCAGTACACGCGAACTTAGGTAAGTTCTCACCCATCACCGTTGCGGGGGCAGTACCAGACTTTCACTGGTTTCCCGATTCTCCAATGGGTCGAGTAAACTCAACATTGGCACCGTAAAGGTTGACTAAATTATTGAAGATTTTGCTTATCTACCTAGCGTTATCACCTAGGTTTGTACAGTATAAACAGCAGCGGGATTATAGCGGAAGCACAGCTTAGCTGATAGTCACAAAACAAAAAACAACTCGCAGATTATTCACGTTAATGTTTGAGTGAATTACTCAGCCATAAAGTCGCGATAGTTGTTTTGATTAATAGGCGCCGACTCAGCACTAAACACTGCGGTACGAATAGATTTATGTACGAGGTAGATATCATTATCATCGCTGATCACCGTAAAGTATCCCATCTCACCACGTGGACTAGTAATGTAAGAAGTTGAAGCGATAGCTGACGTGTTATGAATATTAGGCATGCTGGTGCACCCTAATAAGCCATGTACGGCTTCCAGCCCCTCCACTTTTAAGCTGCCCAATTGCTGATAAATGACTTCACCTTGGCAATGCTCTTGATAGGTGTTAGCCATGGAGTCTAAAAATTCAGCGGGGTCAACATCTTCCGCTAAGCCTTCAAAACCTTGCATACATACTAGGTTTGACCAATTGTTAAGGGTTTCATTAGCAGGAATAAATTCAGCCATGGTCATATCGCCGCGCTTTTCATTAAAGGCGAGCTTCCACGCTAAGGGAGGTAAAAAACCGAAGGTTTTAGAGACAGTGATAAGCTTTTGTACATCGCTCGACATAACGAGCACACCGGATGCGTCACTTTGGGAGTCCAAGGTAACTAATGCTGGTAATGTTGCATACGCGGCATGAGGCAATAGACAGGCTATTCCAGCGCACCCCGCGTAGCAGATAAATGCAGCGACTTTGTTCATCCCAATGACATCCTTGCAAGGAATTAGTTAGTTTAAAAATCATTCTAATTAAGTATATCCTATCCTGAACATACCGAAATTAAAACTTATCTATAACATTTACCTATTTTGAGCAGCATTTAGTTGAAGTCGTCTTCGTCTTCTTCGTCAATGATTTCGTCTTCATCAATAGCGGATTCTGCAGCGATTGCAGCCGCTAAGCTTTTTGCTTTTAAGTGCTTTTCAGTTTTACGCTTGTTACGGTCAGCTTGCTTTGACAAGAAACCCTGTAATGACTGCTCGCCCCATGCAATGGCTTCTGCTTCTGTGGCAAAACCATCTTGGCTTTTTGATACGACGGTTTTAGTCGCTGTCATACGACGAGTGATTTCGGTTTTCCACGTGTTTTCAACTTGTGTGACACGTAAACCATACTTTTTGCTATCGCTCATAATCTTTTCTATCCTACTTTGGGCATCGCAATGCAAAACCCATGAAATTCAGCCGCGCAGTGTACTCGATACTCACGAGTTTGGGCAGCTATTATTGGTTATTTTTAACGCTTTTTTGTGAGCGCGTTATGGCTGCTTCACTAACTGGTTTGAACCCACAATCATCATTTCACATTTATGGCAATCAAACACCAGCTTTAACTTGTCTTTACCCACGTCTAAAAACATAGGATCGGCTTTGATACCCTCAACTTCTTTAGGGCATAAATTAAAGCTATAGCGTAAGCAGTGTTTGGTCACCATTAATGGCGCATCATGGAGTACGGTGTTCTTTTCGTAGGTGTCTTCAATTTGAATCACCCCATGTTGCTCATAAAACGATTTGGCTTTTTCGTTGGCGACGTTAGACAAAAAGCTTAACGCCTTCTGTGGGAAACGCGCTTCTTTATTATGCACCCAACGTTCTGGACGTTGATATGCAGCCACTCGTGCCGCCATTAATGCGCTTACGGTATCGCGGCGCAGTTCATTCACCATCGACGCAGGTAAAAACCACATTTGCGCGGTGTGTAAGTTGACCTTGTTTAACACAAAATCACTGCTGCCTAATTTGCCCAGCTGCTTTTTAAGATTGTCAGCGGTTTTTGCTTGATCGTTTGCGGGGGCTTTGTCGCATGTGAGCGTTGCGGTGGCGCTAATATTGTGTACGTCGGTGATGGTTAACCCCACACCGTCATCGGTATCAAAAAATTGCATATCAACAGTAATTTTACGGGTTGCCGAGTCCTTGTTTAGTGTTGATTCAAACTTATGGTCAAAGTTACGGAACATCATTACGCCGGTTTTTAAGTCTTTTGGTACCTCAGTTAAATACAAGGTATTACCGTCGGCGCGGTTAACGCGTAGACCTGATAATTTGTCGTCAGACAGGCGCTGAGTTTCATAATGTTCAACGAAATAACACAGGCCGTCACCATTATTAAACTGAATGTCTTTGCCGCTTTCGCTGGTATCAATTTTGATAAAATCTTTTCCGACCTGGGTAATGCGACCAATTTTTTCACCAATAAACTTTGGCGAGCTAAAATGCTCAATGGCTTCTGTGCGCTCATTAACAAAGTAATCGGTTTTACCGCGGTTAAAGCTTTTATCTGGGTCGGGCGTAAAGTTAAACTCGCAGCGACCATGGGAAATTGATTCCAAATCGTTACGTTTAGCAATAATGGCATCCAATTGCTGGCGATAGTGAGCAGTAACGTTTTTAAGATAGGTAATGTCTTTTAAGCGACCTTCGATTTTGAACGAGCTAATTCCGGCATCAATCAAGGCTTCTAGGTTATCGGTTTGGTTATTGTCTTTAAGTGACAATAAATGCTGGTTTTCAGCTAATACGTCACCGTCACGCGTGGTTAAATTACACGGTAGGCGGCACATTTGCGAACATTCGCCGCGGTTAGCACTGCGGTTTGAGTACGCATGGCTTAAATTACACAAACCACTGTAACTTACGCATAAGGCCCCATGAATAAAGAACTCTAACTTCATTTTGGTGCTAGCAGCGATATCACGAATTTGCGGAATGTTCAGCTCGCGAGCCAATACCACCTGAGAAAAGCCAACCTGCTCTAAAAACACCGTTTTCTCTGGGCTGCGGTTATCGGTTTGCGTACTTGCGTGCAAGGCAATGGGCGGTAAATCCAGTTGCAATACCCCCATATCTTGAATAATCAAGGCATCGACACCGGCTTCGTAAAGTTCCCAAATGAGCTTTTGCGCTTTGTCTATCTCGTTATCCATTAAAATAGTGTTTAATGCCACAAACACCTGGGCATGGTAACGATGAGCAAACTCCGCTAAACGGGCAATGTCTTCAACGCTGTTGCCCGCATTATGACGCGCGCCAAACGCAGGACCACCAATATAAACCGCATCAGCACCATGACGAATGGCTTCAATGCCGTAATCAGCATTTTTGGCCGGTGCTAGCAGTTCAAGTTGGCGCTTTACCGGAGCCTCGGGGGTAAACAATTCTACAGAAACCATAATGTTAACTAAATTTCGCTCAATTCGGATAAAAAAGTGCGCCAACGTACTGATATCGTCTCTTTGATATGAGTATGTTGACGCACTCGCATAGTCTTGTATTTTAGCAAACTTTAATCAAAGTTCTAAGAAAAATTGCGACTAACTCGCTTGTTTATAAAAACAGCTCTTGGATGTTTTTAAAGTCCGATTTTCCTTCAGCAATTTCTTTTGGATCCAAGCCCGACACCTCGTGCGGGAACACCAACCAATCTTCTGATGAATGAATAAAATAGTCAGGCTTTAAGTCAACTTTGGTGTTTTTTGGCTTGTAGTAAGGACAAGCAATGCGAATATCGTTTGGTACGTTTAGGCGCATAAACTTTTTAAGCTTGCCAATTAAGGCATCAATACTGCGACCTGAATCGAATACGTCATCAACAATTAATAATCCGTCGCTGGCATTGGCATTTTCAATAATGTAATGCAAGCCGTGTACTTTAATGTTTTTATCTTGCTTGTCGGTGCCGATGCCATAATACGATGAAGTGCGCACTGCAATGTGGTCTGTTTCGACTTTTTTAAAGTCATAATATTCTTGCACTGCAATACCAATCGGTGCACCGCCACGCCAAATACCGACAATAAACTGCGGTCTAAAACCACTGTCATATACTTGCGCAGCCAGTCGAAATGAATCTTCAAGAAGTTGTTGCGCGCTAATATAGTGTTTATCAGTCATTGGTAAGGCCTCTGGTTATTTTAGTGCGGCGAATTTTATACCAAATAAAACGATCTTGCCTGTAAGAATCAGAAATAATTGATCAAAGTCAGCATAAAGTTATTCGGTTAACGCTTAACTTATCATCAAGTGGTGTAAATGAATAAATTAATCCTTATGCTCGTGCGCCTCTCTGAGCCCAAATAGGCTGAATGGGCAGCATTGACAACAAAAATCTACTTGTCATTCACCATGGCTATGGCATAGTGTTTTTTAACCATTTGTTAACTATATCGCCAATTCAGGATGAATACGCCATTATGCTGCTCGACAAAAATACCCAAAATCATTCAGCAAATGCTCTGTCTCACTCCACTGATGCTCGCGCGATAAGAGAGCCTAAAGGTGACAATCCGCTTATTTGGCCTTTGTTAACCTTACTCAAATCATCACGTCAAAGCTGGAAAGTGCATCACTTAGCCAGTGAACTTCAAACTAAAGGGTTAATGCACGACCTCGACCCAATGCCAGAGAAAGATCTCTTCAAACGTAATTTCTTGCTAATGAATGCCCTTTATGAGCTACAAGACATGCTATTGCCAAGGCAATGGCTGCAAGTCAAAGCGATGGAGATTCAAATTTTTAGAGTCATCCCTGCGAATGCAGATATTCAACATGTTAGAGACGGTGCGCTACGTGATTATTATTTAGACTGGAATAACTACGATGCCAGCGTCAATGTGGTGCGTGAAATGCTTGAATCATTTTGGTCGAGCTATCAGCAATTTATTGGCGTTAATGCTCAATTAATGCATAAAGGGCATGCTTTAAAAGTGTTCGAGCTAGATGAAACCGCAACCGACAAAGACATTCGCAAACAATGGCGCAAGCTGGCCCTTAAATGGCACCCAGATCGTGACGACGGTGATGCTGATAGGTTCCGCGAAGTATGCGAAGCATGGCAAACCCTGCGAGACAGAGCCTTAGGCAGCGCTCATCAGAGTAATGCGTAAACCAATTCGCGCAAATCACAGCTAGATCACACTAATTTTGCTACTACACTTGGTTATTTATGCCATCATTAGTGGCAATATTGTCTTTAAATTTATCTCCATTTTGAGGTCTTCATGTTTAAATATTTAGCTTTAGCCGTCACCTTAGCGGTTGCCCCTATTACCAGTTTTGCAGCGCAGTTTGTTGAAGGAACCCATTACACTCAAATCTCAAACAACATGGCCCCTAGCGAACCTAAAGTGACTGAGTTTTTTTCTTTTTATTGCCATAACTGCTTCAACATGGAAAGCCAATATCTACCAGAAATTAAAAAAGGCTTAGACAAAAGAGTGGCATTTGACAGCAAACACGTCGACTTTATGAACAGTGATTTAGGCACAGAAGTCATGCGTTCATTAGCGGTTATCCACGAATTAGATAACAAAGAAGCATTAAAAATTGCCATGTTTGGTGCCATTCAAGGTAAAGACAATAACGCTGGCCATGATCATAGCGCGGCAGGACATGAGCATAAATCGCTGATTAACAGCCGTGATGACATAAAAAAAGTGTTTGCTGAATTTGGTGTTGATGCCAAGCAGTATGATGACGTTGCCGACAGCGCGGCAACCGATAAAAAACTGGGTTTATGGCGTCAGCAGCAAGTCATGTACGCGGTACAAAGCGTGCCCGCTTTTATTGTTAACGATAAATACGCAATTAACTTAAATGAAATGCGTACCCTTGATGACATTATTGGCTTAATTAACTATCTCGCATTAGAAAAGTAATTAACCTTATAAAATAAAAATGGCTATCCAGTGGATAGCCATTTTTTATTGAACTGTGCAGCCTTTTAAGGAAGCTCGTGCCCTTTAGCACTAACATACAATGCATACCAGTGCTCGCGGCTTAGGGATATTGCTCCTACTTGCGCGCAAGCCGTTATCCGTTCGAGGTTGGTTGTGCCAATAACAGGTTGAATTTGGCTTGGATGTAACATTAACCAACTGAGTAAAATGGCTTCTGGGCTGACTCCGTATTCAGCCGCTAACCTAGCAACAAGTTGACTGGTGCGTTGCACTGCATCAGATTGCCCTGTTGTACTAATGCCACTATAAATGCCCTGACATAAACTGCCCCAAGCTTGCAGTTGGATATCATGTTGATGGCAATATTCGAGTGTACCTGGGGTAAAGTTAATGTCTTTACCGTCTTGATTACCTGCGTAAACGGCTTCGTCAACCCAGGCATGTTTTTGCAAGCTCATCTCAATTTGATTGACCACTAACGGTTCATTCAGTGCCCGTTGCAAGGCGCTTATTTGATGCTGTTGCATGTTAGACACACCAAGAAAGCGCACTTTACCCGCCGCTTTTAGCTGATGAAATGTGTCTGCAATTTCACTCACTCGCATTAATGGGTCTGGTCGATGAAGCAGTAATACATCAATGTAATCTGTGTTTAACGCAGTGAGGCTTTTTTCAACGCTGTGGGTGATCCAAGCCGATGATAAATCGTATCGCTTTGGGCCTTGATGGTCCTCAAAACGAATACCACATTTGGTTTGCAAGTATAGGTTATCGCGCAATGTAGGCCGCTGCTTTAACACTTGGCCAAATACCGTTTCTGCCTTACCGAATGTGTATATGTCTGCATGATCAAAAAAATTAATCTGGTTTTGCAATGCGGTATCGATAATGTCGTGAGTCTGTTGAATATCGCTGGCACAAATAGGGTTATTATTCCAACCTCCGCCCAACCCCATACAGCCGTAGGCTAACGAACTCACATGAGGTAATACATTTTGTAATGGAAGCACTGACATTAAATAAACTCTCTTTAAATAAGGATATCACTAGTGTAGAGGTTTATTGATGAAGGTGAAGCGCAAAAAACAAAATTATGATTTGATAAAACAACCACTAAACAATACCCGTGGTGTTGGGTTAACGCTTATCGATAACAGAATTTATGTTACTTCGTTAAGGGCTGCAACATGCCAGAGCAACACCTTTTTACACAAATCAATGATACCCACGGCTAACTAAAAAAGTCTCTAAGATGTAGCAGTGCCAATAAACAATGCAACGCAATAAAACCGATAAATCCTTGTGCAAACAGAATATGATAACCGCGCCACACTAATGCAGCGTTAGGCTCTACCGCGTACCAAACACCACCAGTGATTACCACTAGCAGCAATAAAATAACCCCTATGCCTTCAATAACACTGATTAAGCCTTTGCCTCCTGAATGAGGTAATTGCCCCTGCAGTAAACCGCGCATATCAGCAAGAAGTGGTTTGAACTCAAGCGTTAGCCAAGGAAAAAATTGGCGCCATTGCCCTGCTGAACACACTTTATAAGTAAACATGATGGCCAACAAAGCAGTGAATAAACCAACATATACATGGAAAAAATCCCAAAAACTGGCACGCGAGCCAAGTTGACGGCCAATAAGGATCCACGGACTGGTGCAAATTAATAGCAAGCACATTAACATCACTAATGGATGTAACATCACTTCAATACGTTGCCATAACTGCTTGAATTTCATGACTGTTAAGCCTCTATCATTTGCTGAGCAAATTCATCGACTTTTTGCCAATCAGTAAACTCTACTTTGGTATTGGGATCGGTAGGCCCTTTGGTTATCCACATAATAAAGCGAATAATATTTCGGTCCATTGCTCCATAGCCTTGGTAATCTAAATTACCGCCAAACACTTGTAAAAGCTTAGGTTGCCATACGCTTTGGCTTAAAAACTGCTGCATATACATGTTCGTTTGTGGGGTGTTTTTAAGCGGTTTACGCGCCACTAAGCTGACAGAAAAGAACCCACTGGGGATGCTTTCTAACTCTTTACGGTGGTCTTCAATAAACTGGTATAGGGCTGGACGGTGCTTACCGTGCCGAATACTGGCACCGATAAACACTTTGTCGAACTTAGCTAGCTCAGGCACCTCAGACAAGGGCGCGATAGTAACGTGTTGCTGCTGGGCTTCTAGCTTGCCTTTGAGGTATTCACATATTTTTTGTGTATAACCATGGACACTCGAGTGGATCAGTAAAATGTGGCTCATGCTGACCTCAAATTGAAATCATATAAAGTAATACAATATCTTAGCTTACTGAATGATAAATTTACATGAAACCGATCACGCCATTGCAACCCGCTATGGTAGCAATGTGAAGTAATACACAAAATACCCTAGCTAACCCGCTAGGGTAAGTCGTAATGCTACATGTAACCTTGATTATAACGAGCGTAAAAACACAATCACTTGATTACGCTCATCTTGACTGAGTGCCATAAAATCATCAGTTGATTGCTGCGCTTCTCCACCATGCCATAAAATAGCTTCTTCTAGTGTTGTTGCCCTGCCATCATGTAAAAAGCCCGCTTGCGGATTAACTGTTTGCGTTAACCCAATGCCCCATAATGGGCGGGTGCGCCACTCGTTACCGTCGGCTAAAAAGTCTGGCCGTCCATCGGCTAAGCCTTCGCCCATGTCATGTAACAACATGTCGCTAAATGGATAAATCGTTTGGCCTTTTAAACTGTCACTCATCGGTAAACCACCAATATCGCCCGAAGTTTTGGTGACAAACGACGGTGTATGACAACCGCTACAATTAAGCTGTTCAAACAGCCGCGCGCCTTCGCGAACATCGCTATCGTCAACATTGCGCCTTGCTGGCACGGCTAATGTTTCGGCATAAAAAACCACCGAATCACTAAATGCTGCACTGGCTTCAGGCTCGCCATTGGCATCTTCGCCAGTATCAATAAAACCTGTTCGCGTTAAATATGAGTCGTGCAAACTGGTGCCAACGACACTTTCATCGGGAAACAGTGGGTTAGTAATACCGATGTCGCCTCGTAAAGCACCTAACGATTGTACCCGCACACTAGGGGTATTGGCTTTCCAGCCAAATCGGCCTAAAGAGACGGGATTTTCGTCACCTTGCTGCGCTTTTACCGCATCAAATACCCAATTTGCACGACCTGAAATGCCGTCGTTGTTGCTGTCTTCTGCATCGACATTTGCCAGAATACTCGCTTCTGGGATGGCTTCGAGTAACCCTAGGCCAAAGACTGGCATGCCATTACGCCAGCCCATTAACACATCGTCTTGCAATAAATTGGAGGTAACGTTGGTGCTTTGTTTGGTTTCGCCGGGTGCGTCATAGGGATTTTCAACCTCAAAAATCGGTTTTTTAAGGCTAACGACTACACCGTCGGCATAAGTCACATCGTGACGTTCATAAGATAAATACACATCGGCCTGGCCGACAAACGCATTGTCTTGCCAATCGGCACGGGCTTTTAATACCCCACGATGAAAGAGTTGGTCACCAAAATCAGGCACCTTAATGGGAGCGCAATATTGGTTGTCTGCCGAACCAACGGTACAGGGATGATCGGCAGCTTTGCTGATCCGTAAAAAAATCCCAGCAGAAGAGTCGAGTTTGACTCGAGTTTGGTCAGCCGCTAAAAACGGCGTTGAGTTTCGGCCATCACGTTGATGGCATGAATTACAATCGGCGTTATTAAATACCGGCCCTAAGCCATCTAACTCTGGGTGTTCGCTGTTAGGTGCTGTGGTAAATGACGCTTCAAAATTAGCATCGCCCTCTAGGTGCAATGCAAGCTCATCTTCGGTTAAGTTTAATGACGGGGTAGAAAATCCATGCCCTGAGTTACTGGCATCAAAGGTTGTGGTGTCACCGCCTAACGCGATGACATCTGTATAAGATGGATAACTCACTGTTGGTGTGGTGGGTGCGCCGCTGTCGTCGCCACTGCCACCACATGCCGTTAAGGTTAGCCCCATCAAGGCTAATAAAAAATAAGGTTGTTTCGAGAAATGATTCATTACAGGCTCACTCAAATAAGCCACGCTTACTCTAATTGTGTTTTTTTGTTAAGCGTTGGCGGTGATGTTTGGCCTACACCAAAGTGATATAGGCCAAACAAAGACAGACTATGAATTCCACTCAGATAACAGCGGAAGTACGTCTGACTCTAAAGAGGTTTGTAATGTCGTTAAGGCATCAACGGCAGTTTGTACCCGCTCGCGCCCCGCGTCATCCAAAATAGCTTGGCGAAATGGCATGTCAGTGGTGCCAGAAATAGCCTGGATTTTAGTAATGGCATCGTCAATTTCACTCGCCACTCGGGCAGATAACTGCGCATCGGCAGCAGCAACAAAATCAATCAGCCCGGTTTTATCGGCCGAGCCTGTAAACTCACCTTGATACACATTACGCACACCAATAATGTTGTCTGCAAAGTCGGTTAACGAGTTCCAAGAATATTGAGACTCCACTTTAGACGTGTCGGCAGTGGCTAGCGACTCGCCAAATGGATCGGCAATTTTACCGTTACCAACCTCATCTACAATGCCAATCATGCCGTTAATTAATTCTTCAATCACCGCAAGCTCAGATGAATAAATCGCATTGTTGGCATCACCTGGCGTTTTAAGTAACTCGCTATAAGGTAATGCATTGGTGTCTTGCGGGTTGTAGCTTACTTGCCATGCGTCATCAAGCTGTACTGCGTAGTCACGAAACACTTCTGCAAGGGCAATAAGATACTCACGCTCTTTGGTGGTTAAGTCTGCAATTTGTTTAGTATTGCTATTCACACCGTCGCCAAATAATAGGTACTCCATAGTATGGAAACCTTGCACGTCGTCGTTCCACCCCTTGATGGTTTCGGCATCAAAACCTTCGCTATTGGCCAGCTGAGTTTGCAAGTCTGTGGTATTGAGCGGCCAGCTGTCTAAGTGCGGATCGATACTTAACGAATCTACCGGGCCAAAAATATGCGCCTCGCCTTGCTCCCAAGGTTGTCTTGCGGCTTTCCAAGCATTTTGCGCGGCGACTAAATCAGCCTGCGAAGTTGAAGTTAATAATGTTTGTGTTGCTAAAAGTAATGCATCGCCTTGGGCGGCTAAGTCAGCATATCCGGCCACAATAATGTCATCGGTAATGTTGGTGATCATCTCTGTTGCGGCAAAACTAAAACCAATCGTTGGGGTTTCTGTGTCACCAGAATCAGAACCTGAACCACCACACGCAGATAATGTTGCCACTAATGCTAATGAGATTACGGTGTAGTTAAAACGCATAATAAAACTCCATTTAATAAATTTAGGTCGTACTCGTTAAATAAACTGACTTAAAGTGAAAATTGGTACCCAACACCTAACGCAAAAAATTCGGTGTCTGGAATACTCGCCACGGCGACTTGATGCAGCCCCCCTTCGGCTTTAATCACAATTTCTGGGATTGGGAAGTAGTTAATACCCACACTGCTCCAGGTATTTTCATAACGCTTGGTTGCGGTGCCTGTTTCGACATCCATAAGCGGGTTGGAATAATCAATATTGGCAAAAACGGTCATAGGCAAATCAAACCATTCGTCGAGTTTGACTCCGGCTTCGACAAAGAATGATTGCGACTCTGACCCTAGTTGCGCAAAGTTGCCCGGGCGTAAACCAGGGGTTGTTTTATTGGCTTGCGTAATGGCATCGGCGTTATCTAACGTGCCATAAAGGTATTGGCCACGCAGTATCCATGGACCTTCAACAAAAGCACCTGCAACAGACACAATGCGCAGTGCACCATCGACATCTAGCTTGTTACTTTTATGCCTATTACCACTGGTATTACCAAAGTAATACGCTACCCCAACGGCACTACCCGTTTTAAAATTGCCGTAATCAAGACGGCCCGCAAAGGCTAAATCATCAGTGTTGACATGTTCAAAGCGTTTTTGGTGGCCAGAAGCGACCCAATCATACGTGCGGAAGTATTCAGAATTTAACCCACTGACCACCTGAGCTTGGTAATGAAAGTCGGCAATTTCACCGTAGATCCCAATACCATTTTCATTCCAGACGGCCGGCATCATCGCCGCTTCGCTTTTATGGCGCTGCACCGTAAGATATTGATTAGGTTTGTGTAAAATACTAGTCAAACCCATTGGCAAGTGGATATTACCAAACTTAACACCAAACGCTTGGCTGGGGCGGTAACGGATCTCAGCCTTTTCAACAAGCACTTCACCGCCAGCTTCGACCTCAGACTCAAACTCGCCAAATTCGTCAAAACCGTCATATTCTAATGCTGATCCTGTGCCACCATGTTCGTATTCGATTTCAACTTCCATGCTCCAATGGTCAGTAAATTGATAGCCAAATTCAGTCACAATACGTTCAAGATCGGTGCGGTGACGTCGCTCACCGGTTGTATCTTGCACGTTATCGAAATATTCATCGCTGGTGTAATTGGCAGTACCATAGGATGTAAAGCTAAAGCGGCTAAAGCGGTCATCTGCTTTAGCAACATGGTGCGATACTTGTTCAACTTGTTTGGCAACGTCGGTATTATTTTGCTGTTGCTGTTTTTGCTCTGTTGCAAGTGTTGCCAATTGTTGTTTAAGCAAAGCAATTTCAGCTTCTTGCTTGGCAATGGCTTTGGCTAACGTCTCTGGATCGGTGGCTGCCTGCGCTTGAGTCATTAGACTGAACGCACTCGCGACAGAGACCGTCAGCAAGGTTAACTTTAGGTTCATTTCTCTCTCCAACAAAACGCACAATGCGTTAACAATTCCCAAAAAACTGCACACAACAATACACGTATTGATAACAATTCGCATTACAATTTACATTTCTATTTACTTTGTAAAGATTGGCATGCACTCAGTATTGCGGCTTGTTACATTGTTTAGTCACACGCTGAAACCTCGATTGAGTGCGCTATCTTAGCGCTGTACAAGAGTGGATTATCGCCATTAATTAACAACGTTTTTATTTGGAAATGAGATAAATCTAAGGCATAGTTGAGCCTATATTTAGGCGTAAAATCGTATTGATGTGTCGTTGATGATAATCAAACAAAAATTGGCGTTTATTTGATTTTTCGGCTCAAAAAAAAAAGCAAAATATTAACGACAGCGCCGACTAAGCCCCATTATTTTTTTGCTTTACATTAATACGTTAAATTTATTTTGGATGGATATGGCTGATATAGACCTAATAGATCTACCGGATGACAATACGCAAGTGTCTGCACGTAAAAAAGCGCTGTTACTCGGGCGTGTTATTGGTTTAGCAAGCGAAGATGAATACCGTCCATCATCGGCATCTATCGCAGAGCGTGCTGAGCATCGTCTGCGTAAACAACTTAGCCAGCATCAAAGTAATCTTGAGAGTATTTTTGCCCTCGCCCTTAACTATACTCCCTCAGATGTGACTGGCGTTGAGTTAGACCCAGACTGGCGTTATCAGTTTTTTCAAATGGCAGAACAAATACACAATCGTAAAATGCAAGATTTGTGGGCGCGGATTTTAGCAAGCGAAATCGTCAATCCTGGCAACTTTAGCCTGCGCACGTTAGCAGTGTTAAAGCAATTAACCTTGCGCGAAGCACAGATATTTGAAAAAGCGTTGGGCATGTCGGTAAAAATAAACACTGAACCTAGGTTTAAGCTATTAAGTGGTTATCGGCTAAATGGCGGGCTGACTCAATATTTTCGTAAACACAACCAAACTAACTTTGGCTTGTCGCAGTTTGGGTTGCCTTATTCAAATATTTTAACGCTAGTCGATGCGGGAATTTTACATAAAAGCGAATTTGAAACCGGCTTATTAAACCGTAATGAAGAGATTAAATTAACCTTGTGCCATGCCAATATGAGCTTAACGCCTAAAGGGCAACATTTATTATTTACCTATTATCGTTTTACTACGGTGGGGGATGAGTTGTGTCAGTTAATTCACGCCAAAAATGACCACGATTTTATCGGTGCCATAAAAGTGATATTAGCGAAAGATTTTAATGTTAACGATTAATGTCTTCATAAAGATGGGAAAACTTCGCTTTGTGTTGGTTGAACAAAAACTGCCTTAGCATCTGCCTGTTTTCGCCCTCGGCACTGATTTTAGCCGCCATCACACCGTTTTCAGTGCGAACAGGTTCAAACTCCATGTCGACCTGGGTACCATTAGGTAAAATAAGTCGTGTGTGTCTTGATGATTGAGTGTCGAGCTCTTTTGGTACTCTGATGGTGATACCTGAACTGGATAATGACAACACTTCAACAAGCTTCGATGTTTCACTGTCTATCACTCGCAAATCTTTTACATTATCTATACGCCAACTGCGCTCCCCGCCTCGCATATCAAGCACTTCTGGCGTGCCAAGCTCCGGCGTAAATTGGCCAAATTCATCTTGTTTAATTTGCAGCGGAAACCATAAGCGGTAATAGCTTATTTCTGCCAATAGGGTGAGTTTAGCGTTACCCAATATGTGTGATAACACTTGTGGAATTTCAGTGGCTACGCTCAGCGAATGTTTTGAAAATACATTATCTTCAGAATCACCAGAAGACTCTGGCGAAAACACATCGCTAAAGTAGGCTAACTCTTCTCTAGATAAAGTAGACATACATCACCTTAAACCAAATTATGACTAAACTATCTAATACTAACACCTTAGTATTAGATAGAACAAATTTTAGCCAACGAATTTACCCGATTTTACTGTGTAAATGGATTGTTTAAATTTTGAGCAGAAAAAAGGTGGACCATGTCCACCTTTGTGTTGGCCGAATGTGCGACATAAACGGTCGGTTAATTATCCGCTTCAATTTGTAATGCTTTTTTAAAGGCATCATGAGTTAGCAATTGTTGGTAATACTTGGCAATATTGGGGTACTTTTCAAACTCACCGTTTTGGCCAACAAGCTCAGCGATAAATGACATCATAATATCAGCACCGGTCAAACTATCACCCACTAAATAATGTTTCCCTGCTAATCGCTCATTAACGTAGCTGACGACTTTTGCGGTTTCTGCATCAGCGTAACGTCCAATAAAGCGAGTGTCAGCAGCTTCCATTTTGACAAATATTTTCAATAATAATGGCAATGCTGCAGAACTCTCAGCAAAGTGCATCCACTGAAGGTAATCAACATAATCGGCACTGCCTTTGGCTGGCATCAATTTATCTGCGCCATAGGTTTCAATAAGGTATTGTGTAATCGCACCAGACTCTGCAATAGTAAAACCGTCAGCCTCAAGCACAGGTGATTTACCTAAAGGGTGGATTTTTTTGAGCGACTCTGGGGCTAAAAAGGTTGTCGCATCGCGTTGATAAGCAACTAACTCATACTCCACGCCGAGTTCTTCTAGTAACCAAATAATGCGTTTTGATCGTGATTTATTTAAATGGTGTAATTTAATCATTTGCCATCCTTCCTTTGAGCAATAAAATCAGCCCAATGACATGTCACTGGACTGATTGATGTAGAGGTTAACCTGCTACTCGAGCAAGTTTGGATTAGCTAAGCAGCGCTAACATTTTTTCAGCGACTAACTCTGAAGACGCGGGGTTTTGCCCAGTAACCAGTTTGCCATCAACAACGGCATATGGGTGCCAATCATCCGCTTTGGTATAAGTTGCGCCATTTTCTTGCAGCATATCTTCCACTAAAAACGGTACCACATTTGTTAATTGCACGGCGGCTTCTTCGCCATTAGTAAAACCTGTTACATTTTTACCTGCAACTAACGCTGAACCATCAGCTTTTTTAGGATACTTAAGCACACCTGGTGCATGACACACTAAACCTAATGGCTTAGCCATGTTGTAACACGCTTCTATCAGTGCAATTGAATCTTTGTCGTTCGTTAAGTCCCATAAAGGCCCATGGCCACCGGGATAAAACACAGCATCAAAATCAGCAACGTTAATTGAAGCAAGTTTGTGGGTATTGGCTAACAACGCCTGAGCTTGCTGGTCTGCTGTAAAACGGCGAGTAGAGTCTGTTTGAAAATCTTCTTTGTCGCTTGTTGGATCTAATGGTGGCAAACCACCTTTTGGTGAAGATAAGACAATCTCAACACCTTTATCAATAAACGCATAGTATGGTGCTGCAAGCTCTTCTAACCAAAAACCAGTTTTATGCCCTGTGTCGCCAAGTTCATCGTGCGAAGTTAAAACCATTAATACTTTCATTTTGTGTCCTTTATTTTGGTCAATATTGGGCTAGCAGTTACTGTTATTATTCACTGTCATTGTTAAATATGTAGTTGATTGTGATTAGCGCAAAAATAGAATCGAAAGTGACTATAGCAGTGCGTATACCTTGCTTAAATCCACTCAATAACAATGAAAACCCTATGTCGAGTTGTACATAAAAACAGCATGGCCTTTAGTGGTATATACAAGTACACTACTTGTGCCTGTTATCTGCCAATAAAGCCATGTTGTACGAAAACATTACTTAGGTTGATCAAAAAACCATTTAGAATCGCTGAGCGCCAAATTATGAATGAACACCCACCTATTCGACTTAATAATCAGTTTTGCTTTGCGGTTTACTCTACTTCGCTAGCAATTATTCAACTCTATAAGCCATTACTTGAGTCTATTGGGCTAACTTACACCCAATACTTGGTCATGCTCATTTTGTGGGAGCAAGACGGCTTAAGTTTAAAAAGTGTCGCCACGCAACTAGGTCAGCAATCAGGAGCGCTCACACCAGTGATTAAACGCTTAGAGTCTGACGGCTTATTAAAACGTGTCCGCAAGCCTAATGATGAACGCATGCTGTGTTTACAACTCACTGATTTGGGCCGAGAGAAACAACCACAAGCACAATTGATACATAACAGTATTGTTGAACAATGCGGTGTCAGTGTTGACGAGATGGATCAACTCAAATTGTTACTCGATAAATTTAAGGCCAAACTCGTTGATCACATTGATTTCTAATCAGCAGCGCTTACTGAACTAGGTCCATGCACTTATAGTAACAACAATAATTAATTGCGCGCAATCTAAATTGACAAATATTAAGTTCATCACAATACAAATCTGTGAGCGCTATGCAACATGCACGCTGTTTCTGCCGACATTTTTTGATGAGTACAGTGCTTTATCTGCCCTGGAAAGCATTTGTGCGAAGGATTTATCTTTTACTGATAAAGTCGATACCCCAATACTAATGGTCACTTCAGGTAAGTCGTTGGCTTCATGTTGGCCAGGAAACCGATACGTTTGCTGCGATGCTCTTAAGCGCTCTGCTAATTTATAAGCCGAGTCAGTGTCTGTCCCAGGTAATAGAATCGCAAATTCTTCGCCGCCAATCCGCGCTAACACATCGGATTCACGTATGTGCTGAGCACACACCAATGCGACCCGCTTTATCACTTCATCGCCAATAAGATGCCCATAGGTGTCGTTGACACCTTTAAATAAATCGATATCAATAATCATCAACGATAAGGGCTCAAAATAACGCATAGCCCGAGCATATTCATGTTCACTAAATGCATTGAAAGATCGACGATTATACAGACCGGTCAGAGGGTCTGTATTAGCAAGTTGTTCTAGCTCTGAGCGTAAATTATATTCATCGGTAATCTCGGTAGACACACCGATTAGACCTGATAATTTACCTTTATCATCAAACAAAGGCTGCTTAACTTCATGAAAAACATGACAACTACCGTCTTGATCGCCCTCAACCATAATATCATCAGCAATTTTAAGCTGAAGCGCTAAAACTTTCCGGTCGTTTTGAAGCAGTAATTTGGCTACGGCTTTAGGAAAATAGTGAGTATCTGTCGTGCCTTTAAGCTGCTCTTGGGTGACGCCAAAAAAGTCTAAGGTCAGTTGATTGGCATACACATAGCGACAATGAATATCTTTAACATAGATATATGCGCCAGCTTGATTGAGGATTTGTTCGTAGGAATTTAACTGTTGGTTTTTGGCTTGTACTTGGCGATGCTCTTTTAAATTAAGCACCAGCAGTACAGCAACAAAGCACAATAACACCACCACTAACAGTGCGATATTATTAATCGGCATAAGCAATCCTTAGCTAAAATCCACATCCTGTGTCTCCACTGTGCAGCCTGTAATATCAACCTAATGCTGCAAAGACTTTATAGTGTTTGGTACCGCATAAACAGTGTTTACAATTATGAAAAATTTAATGCTAAAAATCAAACAAATAATTGTTTTGGCGTTTAAATATATACTGCGATTAAAAACATAAATTCTGGCAGTCAGGTAGCTAATCCACCAAGGTTACTGCCACAAAATATCATCAGCGTTTATAGATAACTCCAGCCTTCATCACAAAAGGCACATTTAATAGTGCATCAATATGCTTAAGTGGGCTTGTTGGCAGTGCAATAATGTAATGATTTTTCATTTTTATGATTATCCGAATGTCAAAAGTTCTACACTGACAAAAAGGCTGATATGTTACAACTGATAATAAATGAGTATGTGCATCTGTCATAATACAAAGAGGTGACCTAATGAGAATTGCCATTTTTGGTGCGGGCTCTACCGGGTGTTATCTTGCTGGGCAATTGTGCCTTTCTGGCTTAAATGTGAGCCTGATTTGCCGCCCAGCAATAAAGCAAACCCTTATCGAAAACAACGGCATTACTTTAAGTGATTACCAAGGTTTTTTACAAACGGTTATGCCACAAGCGCTGATCACCGACATTGAACAAGCGCCAACAGCTTATGACACTTTTGATGTGGTCTTTGTCACCTTAAAATGTCATCAAGTCAGTAGTATTGCTAATACATTAATTGCTATCACTCACAGCAACAGCAGCATTATTTTTATGCAAAATGGCTTAGGCAGTTTCGATACCATCACAGATACACTGAGTCACTGTCATTTGCTTCAAGGCATTACGCCTTTTAATGTGTTGCAGCAACCCCATGGCCGTTTTCATAAAGGGACCGAGGGTGTGTTCACTTTGCAAAAAAATGAACACACCAAGGTGATTCAAATTGCCATGCTTGCACAAGATTTTGGGTGTAATCTATATCAAAACATGGCCCCTGCAATATACGGTAAATTATTGTTAAACCTTAACAATGCATTAAATGCTATTACTGGATTACCCATAAAACAACAACTGAGTCAACGTGATTGTCGTCGTCAATTAGCTGCGGCAATGACCGAATGGCTCAACGTATGCCAAGCCGCTAACATAGAATTACATCAATACACTAAAGTGAAGCCCAAATGGCTACCGGTTATTTTATCGTTACCCAATATGCTATTTAACCTGCTGGCTAAACAGATGCTCGACATTGACCCGCAAGCCCGCTCATCTATGTGGGAAGATATTCAAGCTAAACGCAAAACAGAAATTGAATATATTAACGGGGCAGTCGTTCGATTAGGTGAAAAATACGGTATAAAAACCCCAGTGAATAGCGCCATAGTGACCAGCATCCATCAACTAGAACAGTCACGTTAACCTTAGTTGCAACATGGCGCATGACGCGCAATGCAACAACCTTAGATCAAGCACTAAAAATATCGTTCGTTGATGCGCTACGTTGATGCGCTATTGTGATTGGCTATATGTTGTTTATTAACATAACTGGCATACGCGATAAGCAGCCCGGCCCCCAAATACATGGTTAAACTGTACACGCCAGCAACCACAGCATAGCTGGGCATTTGCAATAAACTAATGCAAATGAGCATCGCCATGGTTGAGTTTTGCAAACCAATCTCAATGGCCAGTGTTAAGCCATCTTTGTGGGTTAGAGAGAATAATTTAGCACTCACCACGCCAATTAACATGGCACCAAAGTTTAGTAATAAACAGGCAATAAACACTTCGTTAAAAGCATCAACAATAATGGCATGCTCTTGAATGATCACCCCGGTTATCATCAATAACAAAAACACGACCGCAAAACGCCTAAAATACACTTCAACCTTAATGGCCCACTCACGGTAATAACTGCGCACAAGCATACCAAACACAATGGGTAGCAGCGTTATCACTAACAAGCCTAATGAGATGCTGGTTAACGACACATCAATGGGAGCACCATTGGCAAAATAGCCAACGGCAAATTGAATCACAAAAGGGGCTGTCAACACACATACGATACTGCTGATGGCGGTAAGGCTAACCGACAAGGCTAAATTGGCTTTAGCTAAATGGCTCACGACATTAGAGGTTGTCCCCCCTGGGCATGCAGCTAAAATCATCAAACCTATCGCCATAGGTGTCGATAACCCCATGGCTAAACAAATACCCAGCGCGAGTAAAGGCAGTGCAATAATTTGCCCAACAAACCCAGTAACAATCGGTGCAGGTGTTTGCCAAAGGCGTAAAAAATCAAAGCGGGTTAAGCTTAACCCCATACCAAACATAATAAAGGCAAGCGCAAGCGGCAGCAAAATTTCGGTAATAATCGAACCTGTCATAGATGCATCCTTGCTCGTCTAAGCCAAACGGCTTAGCGAGAGTCGTGTTAGCAGCTTGAGCAGCATTAATCTAAAAAGCTGTTATCTTGTGCCAGTACCACTTGATACATAGGTTGAAAATTGCCCCAGGTCACGAGATCTGAGCCATTCATTTGGCGGGTTTTGGTGGCAATATCATGGCCAATGAGTTTAAGGTCTCCAGCCGCTTGAGCCAATAACTGACTATGACAACAACTGTCTAACATGACAAAATTCGCGGTTGCTGCATCAACGGATTTACCAACCGTGAGTAATCCATGATTTTGTAAAATAACTGCAGCATGGCCTTGCAGTGCCTCGGCAATCATATCGCCTTCAGACAAATCAGCCACGACACCGGTAAAGGTGTCAAATACGCTATGGTTTTCGTAAAACATGCAGGCATCTTGTGAAATCGGTTTCAGTAACTCGCCTAATGCCGAAAAAGCCCGGCCGTAGGTGGTGTGCGCATGGGCAACAGCATTCACATCTGGGCGAGCATGATGAATACGAGAATGAATCGCGAATGCGGCATTATTAATGGGGTGCTTACCCTCCATAATGTTGCCTTTATGATCAACACGGACCAAATCTGACGCTCTGATTTGTGAAAAATGCACCGCCAATGGATTAACCCAAAAGGTGTCTGGGTCAATACAATCTCGAAGGGTAATGTGCCCTGCTAAGCCTTCGTCAAACCGGTAATGGGCAAACACTCTAAATGCAGCGGCTAAACGTTGTTTTTCATATTGTTGTTGCTGCTGGGGAGTGTCAAATTTAGGCGGTAATGGCATCGGGTATTTGTCGGTACCGATAGTCATTTTTTTAATTTGTAATGCTTCTTGTGATGTCGTCATGTTGAGTCTGCTTTTATTAGTTTAGTTTGACTTTAATTTAACCAAGCCTAAAATTAATTCAAATGATACTAACTCATAGATAACTATTAATATGCTGCATAGTAAAATAGACCTTAACTTATTTCTCATTATGGCAACGGTCTATCAACAAGGCGGCATCACCGCTGCAGCCAGTAAATTGCACTTAACGCAGCCTGCAGTAAGTCACGCTATTGCTCGTTTACGCACCAAGTTTAACGACCCATTATTTGTTCGCCATGGTCGCAAAATGGTGCCAACGCCTTTATGCCAAAAAATCATCCCCGATGTATTGCAAGCAATGGATTTACTTGGGCACACCCTCACAACCCCAGCCAAATTTGATATTCAACAACATAAACGAGAAATAAAACTCGGATTACGCGATATTTTAGAGTCGATGTTTTTCCCTGTTTTGGTTCCCGATTTACTCAACAACACGCCAAATCTGACCTTAAATAGTCGTCAAATTAAACGCACAGAGCTTGAGCCATCACTGGCTCAACAAACCTTAGACATAGTGATTGATGTACTTATGCCAACCCACAAAGACATTCGCAGTAGCTTAATTTGCCACGAATCGTTTTCACTGGTATGTCGCCAACATCACCCAATATTGCAGCAACTCACCTTAAATAATTACGCCAACGCATCACATGCGTTAGTCAGCTTAAAAGACTTTACCATCGACACCGTCGACATGGCGCTCGCAACCCAGGGCATTACCCGTAACATTGCCCTGCGCTGCGAACACTACTTTGCCGCCATTAATGTGGTGAGCCAGTCAGACATGATCATGACCATGCCAAGCAGTTACGCCATGCTGTTGCAACAATCCATGCCTATTGTGGTATCGCCCTTACCCTTTGAGGTACCCGATTTGGCTGTGCACATGTACTGGCACAAACAAGCCGATGACGATCCGGTTAACCAATGGATAAGACAAAAACTGTTAACGATTTCAGCGCAATTGTTTGACTAGGGCGTGTTTATCTTTGTTGATAAATTAAGCAAAGATAAACACGCCCTAATTAATTAAAAAAAATAAAACCCTTTTTAGGTTTTGCCGCGTTTACACAGATCAACAGGGTGTTTTACCCAAAACGCACCACTAGCGGAGTGAACAATGAATAAAATATTACTTAACAGCCTCATTTCAAGCACGTTATTCGCGTTAACTGCCACCAGCAATATAGCGACAATACAAGCAGCAGAGTTAAATTTCGCCCACATTGAAACGGTAGGCACCAGTACCATTGAAGCAAAAGCCGACATGGCGATTATTAGCGTTGAGGTATCAATTGAAGCGGCCAATGCAAAGTCGGCCAAAGATGAAGCCGACGAAGCGGTTAGCCAGTTTAGACAACGTTTACTTGAGGCGGGTATTGATAAACAGCACATTCAAACTGCCAATCTTCAACTCAATCCACAATATCGATATGTGCAAAATGAACCAAAAATCTTAACGGGTTACAGTGCTAATCGACAAATCACAGTGACCGTAATGGACCTAAGTATGCTCAACGAACTGCTAGACAGCGCCTTAGTTGATGGACTTAATCAAGTGAATAACATCGAGCTAAAGTCGAGTAAAGAAGCCGATATGATGGCTCAAGCACGCCAGGCTGCAATCAAAGATGCTAAACAAAAAGCAGAGTCATTGGCCAAGGGGTTTGGTGAGCAAGTGGCTGGGGTATGGCAGGTGAGATATTTTCCAACTCAATCTCATCAACCCGAAATGTACCGCGCCAGCATGAAAATGAATGCCGACGTGGCGCAAACTTATCAACAAGGCCAAGTGACTGTAAGCGACAGAGTTGAAGCAATATTTAGGCTTAAGTAACCTAAAGCTTCCCTCACAAACTGAGCCTAATGGGGCGACCCCGTTAGCTCTGTCTGTGGGAGTTAGAACAGCATAAATCAACCATCTTGCTGTCCATAATCATAAACAATGGCGAAAAAGTGCGACTTAACAGGTCTTACCATCGCTATTTTCATATTCATAACGCAATGTTAAATATGAAATAAATTCAAACATGCTTTTTAATTACCACAAAAATGATCTAAATCACGTCTGAACATTCCCTAGCCAATTAAACTGAATTTATCAACAGTGGGTGCAGAAACAACACCAAGGTAATCAAACGCAATCTGCAGAGCAGCATAATCCACGCTAAACAAACTCCGCTTTTTGTTGTGATACCTGAATGACGTCCAGTTATACGCTCCCCATTCAATGCAGAATTAAAAGGCCATGTAATGATTGACATCACCATAGACGGCGTACCCCTATCACTGCCCCAGGCAGATAGCTTGCTTAAAGCCGCCACCGATGCCGGTATTAACATCCCTAGCTTGTGTGACTTTTCTCACAATCAAGCCAAGCAGCCCTGTAACTTGTGCCAAGTGCAAATCAAAAATCATGACGGTAGTTTGCGCTGTGCTCGTGCATGTGAAACCGCATTAGAAACAGGCTTAGATGTGATTACCCAATCAAGCTATTTAAGTAAAGTGCGCCAGCAAGCACTCAACGACATCTTAAGTGATCACTTTGCCGACTGTGAGGCGCCATGCCAAACCGCCTGCCCTGCAGGTGTTGATGTGCAATCTTATCTTTACCATATAGGTAAAGGCGACCATCACGAAGCGGTTAAAGTCATTAAGCAAACCTTACCGTTACCCTTATCGATTGGCCGTGTCTGCCCCGCATTTTGTGAAGCAGAGTGTCGCCGAGGGCTCGTAGATGAGCCCGTGGCCATTAGGCAACTAAAGCGTCATGCTGCTGATTTAGACTTAAATGATCTCGAGTCTTACGTGCCACCAAAAGCCCCATCAACTAACAAACGCATCGCCATTATTGGTAGCGGGCCAGCAGGTCTTACCGCAGGCTATTATCTGTCAAATAACGGCCACGATGTCACCATTATGGAGTCGGCTGAAAAAGCCGGTGGCTGGTTACGTTATGGCATACCAGAGTATCGCTTACCTAAAGCAATTTTAGATAAAGAAATTGAGCTACTCACCCGTAACGGACTTAAGATTAAAACGGGTTGTGCACTGGGCCGTGATACTAATTTAACCGAGTTAGTGGCTAACTATGATGCGGTTTGTCTTGCCATTGGTGCGCAAAAAGCCGTACCAATGAACTACCCAGGTAGCGACTTACAAGGCTGCTATTTAGGTGTCGATTATTTACGCGATTATTGCACCGACAAAAAATTAATCACAGGTAAAAAAGTCGCGGTCATTGGTGGAGGAAATACCGCAATAGATTGTGCTCGCACTGCACTAAGAGATGGCGCCGATGTCACCTTAATCTATCGCCGTAGTCGCGAAGACATGCCCGCCGAACCCTACGAAATTCACGAGGCCGAAGTCGAAGGGGTTAAGTTTCATTTTCTGACAAACCCAATTGAAAACCACAGCGACAACCAAGGGCGTGTCTGTTCTGTCACCTTTGCCAAAATGGCATTGGGCGAGCCAGATTCTTCTGGTCGACGTTCGCCTAAAGCCACTGGCGAAACCTTTGAAGAAGCTTTCGATACCGTGATCCCAGCCGTGTCTCAACAGGTCGATGTCGACTTTTTAGAACAGCCCGAAAATCAAATAGACACAGGTCACCTTGCACTTAGCCGCTGGCACACTTTCTTGGGGTGTGAGCAAACCATGTCAGCAGGGGTTGAAAAACTGTTTGTTATTGGTGATTCACGCACCGGCCCTGGCACAGCTGTAGCCGCGGTTGCTGATGGTCGCAAAGCCGCTGAAGCCATTGAAGGTTTACTTAAAGAAGGCTTAACCTGCCACTTAGAGCCACAACAATTTAACTCACGCAAAGCAAAAAAAACCGCCTTGTTAGCGGCAAACTCATACCCAGAACTATACCCTGACACCACCAGACATCCGCGCTTAAAAATGCCCGAACTCAACCAGCTCACACGCACGGTTAACTTTGCTGAAGTTGAACTCGGTTTTAAACCAGACAAAGCAATGCAAGAAGCGCTGCGCTGCCTAGAGTGTGCCTGCCAAGCGAACACAGACTGTAAATTACGTGACTATGCCACCGAATATAAAGTCGATAGCAATAGTATTGAACAGCCCAACGCCCGCAAATTTAAAGTCGATAATAGCGCCCCATTTATTACCTTTGATGCCAATCGCTGCATCAGTTGCGGAGCCTGTGTTGAAGCTTGCCACCAGCAAAGTGGCCATAATGTGATTAGCTTTGCGCCCAATAGTTACCAAGCACTACCCGATGCAGCAATAGCAGACAACAGCCGAAATGCGCCACGCGTAGGCTTTAGCGCATCAATGAATGACAGTGATTGTGTGCAGTGTGGTAACTGTGTGCAAGTATGCCCAACGGGTGCATTAGTCGATGCCAGAGATAAAACCCAAGGCACCCACCGAAAACTAACCAAAACCTCAACGGTATGTACTTATTGTGGTGTCGGTTGTCGGGTTGAGTTACATGTTGATCAAACCAAAAACCGCGTAATGCGCGTCACTGGCGACAGCAACTCACTGGTTAATGAAGGTATGTTGTGTGTAAAAGGCCGCTCTGGTTTTGATTTTTTAAACAGCCCTAAGCGTCTTACCTCACCATTAATCCGTAAAAATGGTCAGTTACAACCAGCAAGCTGGAGCGAAGCCATAAACTACATTGCCGAGCAACTTAAGCCGATTAAAGAGGCTGCTGGGCCAAGTAAATTTGCCGCATTATCTTCAGCGAAATGCACCAACGAAGAAAACTATTTAATGCAAAAGTTTACCCGTAGCATTATGGGCACTAACAGCATCGACCACTGCGCAAGATTGTGTCATTCATCATCGGTTGCAGGCTTATTCGATACCATTGGTGGTGGGGCAATGACCAATGATATTCCTAGCATAAAAGAGTCTGATGTTATTTTTATTATCGGCTCAGATACCACCAGTGCTCACCCTATTATTGCTTCTCACATTAAACGTGCTGTCAGCCAGCATGGTGCGCGCTTAATTGTGGCAGACCCTAAAAAAACCACCATAGCAGACAGCGCCACCCTCTATGTCTCCCATAAACCCGGCACAGACGTTATGCTGCTCAATGCCATCATGCAGCAGATTATTCTCAATAATTGGCAAGACCAAGATTACATTGATAATCGGGTTGAATATTACGAGTTACTTAAGCAAGAAGTACTCAAATCAGAGTACAACCTAAAAAATGCGTCATTACTTACCGGTGTCAGCGCTGAAGACATTGCCGCAATGGCAAAAATGATTGGTACCGCAACCAAAACGGCCATGTACTATGCAATGGGAATCACCCAACATACCACCGGCTATGACAACGTAGTATCGACCTCTAATTTACAATTATTGTGTGGCAATATCGGCGTGGTCGGCGGCGGATTAAACCCATTACGCGGCCAAAGTAATGTGCAAGGCGCGTGTGATATGGGCGCGCTACCCGATTTTTATCCGGGTTATCAAAAAATCAATAACCCAGCCAATAACGCCAAATTTGCCCATGCATGGGGTAACAGCTCATTGCCTTCGACACCCGGTTATGCAGCAACAGAAATCATGCATGCCATTGTCAAAAATAAAATCGATGCTTTATATATATTGGGCGAAAATCCTGTGCTGAGCGACCCAGATCAGGCCCATGTCATTGCCGCACTTAAAAAAATTAACTTTATGGTAGTGCAAGATATCTTCTTAACCGAAACCGCTCAAATGGCGCATGTGGTACTGCCTGCCAGCGCCTTTGCAGAAAAACAAGGCCACTTCACCAACACTGAACGCCGAGTACAACAACTTCGAGTTGCATTAACCCCACCGGGTGAGGCAATGCTCGACTGGCAAATCATCCAAATGATTGCTAATAAACTCGATGCCAATTGGCAATATCAAAGCGCCAAGGATATTTGGCAAGAAATCAACCAGGTTACCCCGCAGTATCAAGGCTTAAATTGGCAACGTCTCGAGCATAAAGTAGATGGTTTACAGTGGCCATGTTTTGATGAACATCACCCCGGCACACCGGTTTTACATAGCGAAACCTTTTTACGCGGTAAAGGACGCATGATACCAGTCCGTTATCTTTTCCCGGCAGAAATGCCCGACAGCGATTACCCACTAATCTTGTCTACTGGTCGTTTATTGGAGCAATTTCATACCGGCACCATGACCCGTAAAACCCCAGAACTTGATATTAAAGGGGCGCCAAGAGTGATGATTTCGGTATATGACGCCGAGCAACTCGGTGTTAAAAATGGTGATATGTTAACCCTCAGTACGCGCCGAGGCACCATCGACATCGCGGCTTTTGTCACTAAGCGGGCACAGGTTGGGGTATTATTTTTACCCTTCCACTTTGCCGAATCTGCCGCTAACAAACTGACGATTAATGCATTAGATCCCATTGCAAAAATCCCTGAGTTTAAGGTGTGTTCAGTTAAAGCAGAAAAGTCACAACACACACTGACAGTGGCATAGTTTAAATGAGAAGTCGTAGTCACAGCTGCCGCTAAAACCAAAATGCCTCGTCCTAATTAGGACGAGGCATTTTTATCACGATACAGTTATCTAACTAAAACGATTAACGACTATCCATTAACCACTGCTGGCGTAATCTCGATATCTTTTTTAAGCACAAGCACAACAAGGAAAACCAAACCTAAAATAGGCACTATCGATAACCCTGCACCAATCACACCGGCTAAAACCGGCGATTGTGTTTTACGACGACCTAAGTAATAACAAATACAGCCCATAACTAGCGCAAAAACAATAATCAATTGCCCAACCAAAGTTGCATTAAAATCCATTTACCCTCTCCAAATTAACAGTTCGATGTAACACCATAACGTTCATCATTTAAACATATTTAATACAATATATTACTCACAGTAAAGTGAAGTATTATTATTCGCTAAATAAGCGATGTTATTTGCAACATTAACCCACGCAGCTTCCGCGCTAAACTTGCCATTTTGCTGAATTATCGGTAGTTTTAACCACATTGAAAGATGTAAAAATAACAACAAAGGATTACGAATGGGAAACATACTTTGGGTGGCCTCTTACCCTAAATCGGGTAACACTTGGGTACGCGCTTTTTTAGAGAACTACATTCAAAATCAAGATCAGCCTATCGATATTAATACGATGCACACCATTTCTACTGCCGAATCTGCAGCGCATCGTTATCAAGCTTATTTACCTAAAGATAAAGCCGCAACCACAGAGCTTACCTTAGAAGAAATCAGTGTTTTACGCCCTCAAGTGCAAGCCGATATCGCCCATCAAGCACAAGGCACCACATTCGTAAAAACTCACAATTATTTAGGCGAGTACAACGGCCAACCATTACATAACTCTTCTGTTACCTCCGGGGCAATTTATGTTGTGCGTAATCCACTTGATGTGGTGATTTCGATGGCCAATTACTTTGATTACACCATAGATGAAGCCATTGCCTACATGGCAGAAGAAATGACCGGTACCCCAAACGAAGCGCCACATGTTCCACAAATTATTACCTCGTGGTCGATGCACGTATCGAGCTGGACAAGCGATGATACGTCAAAGCTCATTTTGCGCTATGAAGACATGTTAGATGATCCTAAAAAAGCCTTCCGCAAAGTTGAGTCATTTTTAGGTTTAAAGAAAGATCCTGCAAGGCTCAAAAATGCCATTAAGCATTCATCATTTGCACAATTAAAAGCCCAAGAAGCCAAACGTGGATTTGTAGAAAAACATGAAAATGCCAATGCCTTCTTTAGGAAAGGCGGTAAGCATCAATGGCAATCACTGCTCACTCCAGAACAAGTAAAACGCATTGTTGATACCCATTACGAACAAATGAAGCGCTTTAAGTATTTACCTGCTGGGATGTAACCAGCTAACATAAAAAAACGTCCTAGTGCAGCTGCACTAGGACGTTTTTATTAACGATGTTCATCAGTTAGCGTTGCTTGCGATAAGCCATCACTAACAACACCACGCCCGTCAATAAAAATGGCAAACTTAACCATTGGCCAGCACTTAACATCGACTCATGGTAAGCCGCCTGGCTGACTTTAACGCTTTCTATCGCAATGCGCGCACTGAATACTGAGACTAAAAACACCCCAAAAATAGCACCGTGTTTTTGCTTCATATTGGTGTATTTGTAAATGGCGTAAAGGCCAATAAAAATCAATAAATACGCGAGTGACTCATACAGCTGCGCCGGGTGACGCGGCAACATATCAATCCGTTTAAAAATAATGCCCCAAGGCTGAGTGGTTGGCTCACCTAAAATTTCAGAGTTAGCAAAGTTAGCCATGCGCACAAAAAAGCCAAATATTGCGGTTGCAATGGCTAGACGATCAAGCAAAAACAAAAACGGCAACTTCACTTTACGTTGGTAGTAATACAAGGCCAATATGGCACCTAAACCACCACCATGGCTGGCTAAACCACCTTCCCAAATGGCCAGAATTTTAAGTGGATTAGCAAAATAATACCCAGGGTCATAGAAAACACAATGGGCTAAACGAGCACCAACAATAATGCCCACAACGCAATACACCAAAAGATTATCTAACGACTCAACATCAAGCCCCTCTTTTGTGTAAATCCGTTTCATCACCTGAAAACCAGTGGCAATCGCTAACGCAAAAAGTGCACCATACCAATGTACAGTTAAGCCCATAAACGAAACTAATATAGGGTCAAAATCCCAGACGATGTGTTCCAAATTGCCTACTCCAATTGCAATGTTGTTTTATCGCATTATGCTAAAACAACTTTACGACAGATGATACGTAACTGAAGAGAAAGTTTCATTAATCTAAGTGAGGTAAATTAACAATGAGGTTGTAAATAAGGTAACATTTAGTGTAATCGATGCTAAATCTCCTGATTGTTAGAGTTAACCCAATTAATGACCGATAAAACCGAATACCATATTGATGTGCTTGAGCACAGTACTGATGCAATTAATCTGCTGGCACAAGCAAGTGGTTTAGGTAAGCAAGTATTAAAAGATGCCATGCAAAAAGGCGCGGTTTGGCATACTCACGGCAAACAAACCAATCGAATTAGGCGGGCTAAAAAGCCCTTACAACCCGGCGATAAACTTCATCTTTACTTCAATCAATACATTTTAGATGAGCAAGTAGCACCTGCAGAGTTGTTGTTTGATGAAACTGACTACAGTGTATGGTACAAGCCTTACGGCATGCGCTGCCAAGGGTCAAAGTGGAGCGACCACACCACCATTAATCGTTTTGCTGAATTAAACATGCAGCCACAGCGCAATGCATTTATAATTCATCGTCTTGACCGTGCTGCCACTGGATTATTAATCCTAGGTCACAGTAAAAAAGCCACTGCCGCTATCGCTAAACTATTTGAAACTCGCGCATTAGAAAAACACTATCAAGTGATTGTTCACGGCAAGTTTTCCAGTGAAACGGTACAAATTGACACCCCTGTCGATAATAAACCGGCACTGTCTCATGCAACATTAATCACCTATCATTCAGGGCTCAATCAATCTAAAGTACAGGTCAAAATCGACACGGGGCGAAAGCATCAAATTCGTATTCATATGGCTAGCTTAGGGCATCCGGTGGTGGGTGACCGATTACATGGCGATGCCGATAACACTGCGCCCGATCTTAAATTAACCTCGTGTTATTTTACGTTTGTTTGCCCGTTATCCGGCAAACTCAAGGTCTTTGAACTACCTGAACAATACCGCCCCCAATTTGTAGATGAACAGCCGTAATAGCACAGCTGAACACTACATTAACTGGTTTCTACAATAGGATACACATATGCGTTTATTCATCCGTTTCGCACTCAGCTTAAGCGCATTAATTCTGTGCCAAAGCAGTTTTGCTGCCAGCTTACAGCTACCTAACAATGCCAATACAGTATTAGTGAATGGTGTCGCGACTGAGCAGCAACACGTTGCCTTAGACATCACTACTCCACAAGGGTTACAACAAATCGCCTTTCGCTATCATGCCCGCTTTAGAGATCAAGGCAGTCAACATAGCTTTAGCTCTGATGTGATTATTTTGCGTTTTGCCGCGAGCGACCAGGACTATCAATTAGCCCTACCCAGCATCCGTTCTCAAAGCAGCGCAGCGCGGTTTAATGACTCACCAGCACTGACATTAACTGATCAGGCAGGTAATGCAGTTGAGTTTACCCAAGACAAACTAATGAAAAAAGGCTTACAGCTTGGCCGTGACTTTGAGCAAGAAATCGCAAAATACAATAACGCAGCCAACCCTGCTAGCTGGAGTGCAGCCAAAGAGACGACCACGCCAATCACTTCAACTGTCTCCACCTCAACAGCAGCCACAGTGCCAGCCACGGTAATCACCGACAATACAGAACAACCCAACCAAGCTGAAGTGTCTACCATGCTCGATTACTGGTACCAAAAAGCAAGTCCACAAACGCAAGCTGAATTTAAGGCCAGAATAAATCAATAATTAACCAGAGTTGAAGTTAATGAGCTTTTATTGAAGGTGTAAACGAACAAAGCGATATATCCGCAGGTGTATATCGCTTTTTTATTAGGCGCAAATGTCGGCAAATGTCGCATTGAGTAAGCGCTGTAAATCATCAGGCTTAAGCGAAATATCGAGACCTCGTTTACCCGCACTCACATAGATTGTTTCAAACAGTTGCGCCGAAGCATCAATCACTGTCGCTAAGCGTCTTTTTTGCCCTAACGGACTGACGCCGCCAAGCACATAACCGCTAGACCGCTCAACGGCGACCGCCTCAGCCATTTGAGCTTTTTTAGCACCCGACGCTTTGGCCGTTAATTTCATACTCAACATTGCTGACACAGGTACAACTGCCACAGCTAATTTTTGATTATCAAGGCTCACCACCAAGGTTTTAAAGACTTGCTCGGCTGGTAAGGCTAATTTTTGCGCCGCTTCTAGGCCATAGGACTCGTTACTGGCATCATGTTGATACTCGTGCACCTTAAAATCAATCTTGTGCTTTTTTGCCATATCAATTGCTGGGGTCATGACGCCTCACTTATGCTGAAACTAATTTTCTGGGCTGATAAAAATGCAAATAACGCACACAAACATAACTGACAACCACAGTCGCAACAACGAGTTCAAACTCAGCTAAACCTCGCACCTGGGCAATATATTCTGCGCCAACATCCATGCTTTGCATCCAAGCTGCCACTTTAAATAATGCCGTAGCCCCTATCACCATTGGAAAGGTAAATGCAGCATAACCAGGACTAAACGGTAAACGCATCAGTTTAAAAAATGACAAATAAATAATACTGGTCATCAACACACCAATACCAAATAACAAACCAATAATCACTGGCGACGGCTGTGAGCTAATGGTTAAGTAGCCTGCTAACGATAAACTTGCTGGCGCGGCTAAAACAGCTAATGTCGGTTTAGCGGCATCGGGGATTTGCTCAGTAAAAATAAGTCGATAAATCATCATAGGTAACATCACTGCATAGCTCAGCATACCAAAAATCAACGCGCTATCGGCTATCCACAATAAATGCGCATTACCAGAAAAAGACACATCGGCAACCACAATACCAATCGGCGGAATAAACCAGCTCGGCACCATTTGAGGTAAGCTAAAGTGCTGGCTGCGATGATAAATAAACCCGACTAAAAAACTGATGTGCAGTATAACCGCAAAGCACCACAGTAAATCGCCGGCCATGGCTGAGGCATAACCCAGCGAGTTAGATACCACCATTAATGCCATGGCAAAAGTCGGCACCACACTGCCCACCACCGGATGGGCGACATCCTGGCGCAGTAGATCATGATGCAATACAAACTTACTGGCTAAGATCAGCAATAACACACTGGCAATCGCAGCACTGGTCCATTGACCATAATGCTGTAAATCAACAGCGTTCTCCCAGCTCCAACCTAAACTGGCAATACCTAACGCTAGCCCCGCCATAGGTGTAGGAACACCCACTATTTTTCGTTTTACTCTGTTTACCATAACAACCTCAACGGCCCAGTCCGCGACATACCGTTATATTACGCTTGCACTTTGTTTACATATATCCAATTATATAAAACATACGTTCAGAAAAACCAAACAGCTAATCCACTATTATTTTTCCAATTCAATATTATGAATATCTCACTCAAACAACTTAACGTGTTTAGCAGCATTACACAGCACAACACCTTAACGGCCGCAGCCGAGGCTTTGTTTTTGTCTAAGGCGGCAGTGAGTATGGCGCTAGCTGAATTAGAAAAGCAGCTAGGCCATCCGCTATTTGACCGGGTTAATAACCGATTAATTCTCAATCAAGAAGGTCACAAGCTGTTACCACTTGCTGATGAGCTGCTTAGTAGAGCAAATAACATCAGCCAATTGTTTGATGCAGACCACGCTTTTTCAGGTCAGTTGAAAATAGGCGCCAGTGATACCATCGGTAACCATGTTGTCCCGGGATTGCTAAGCCAATTTAGGCAACAATCACAGCATTTTTCGCAAAGCGTGGTGATTTCTAACTCACGATTAATTTGTCAAAAGCTGCTCGACTACGAGTTAGACATCGGTTTAATTGAAGGTAAAAGTCATCACCCAGAATTAGTTGCCCATCAGTTTAGTCACGACCAAATGTGTATTATTGCGGCGCCTCATTTGTCCATAAGCCAGCAAACACCCTGTAGATTTAACGAGTTAGAACACAGTGAATGGGTACTGCGTGAGGCAGGCTCAGGCTCAAGGGAGTTTTTTTTACGCACGGTTTCACCGCACATTGAGGCATGGCATGAGGTGTTTGAACTCAATACCACTGAAGCGCTCATCAACAGTGTCGCGGCAGGATTAGGTTTAGGGTGCTTATCGACCTTAGCCGCGCAGTACGCCATTAATGATGGCCGAGTCACTCAACTGCAATTACCTCACAATCATACCCTCAATATGCAACGCCCCTTTTGGCTAGTGGTGCACAAAGACAAATACCACAGCCCATTGTTGAAAAGCTTTATCGCGTTTTGCCATCAATGGGATAATACATAAAGCGGTTGTTTGCTGGGGTCTCGCTCTATGATTTATGGCTGAGTCGAATTTGAGCATTTGAAAACTAAGACTAAAACTAAAACTAAAACCAACTCGTTTTAGGCCAAGACTTGTTAACTCCCTTCTCGTCGTCCCGGCAATGCTGTTGAGCCGGGATCCAGGTGTTTCTTTATGCATTGCACTTATAAACTACGACCAAAAATATCGTGATGGCATGGTCAATGATGTTCCCTACATCAGTGTGACATTTCCCATATCCTAATCGGTCAGATGTGCGTGAAAGGCCATAGCCAGCTCACGTATTCTTTTGTAAAAAGCCTTCAACGACCTCAAATTATGAGTCGAATTTGAGCATTTGAAAACTAAGACCAACTAGCCCCACCAAAGCTTGTGATTCCACTATAGCTTAAACCATAGTTATAATAGTTAATTGACAAAATAACCTTGGTATCCATTAACTTATTATCTATGGCTTCCAGCTAATTTGGTTAAATAGATTATAATTAATGTGATTGTAACCACTAAGGAGACAGAGCATTGAAACCACTCAGTAGGTGTTGCCTTACCACTCGAGCACAGCAAAATGGTTGCGCAGTGTTGCAACCAACTAAATTTAAGCCGTGTTCATGACAAACGACCAATTATTGATTCTGCTGATTTTGTTCGCCACTGTAGGCCTGTTCCTATGGGGGCGTTGGCGCCATGACATGGTGGCTATCTGCTCTCTGGCGGCGTGTGTTCTCACCGGGCTAGTGCCATCAAGTGACGCTTTTGTTGGTTTTAGTCACCCAGCCGTAGTCACTGTGGCTTGTGTTCTTGTGCTCAGTCGAGGTCTTCAAACCTCAGGGGCTGTTGACGCGCTATCGCGTGCCGTACTGCCAGCTCGTGCCGGCGTGTTACTTAGTATGTCAACGCTTTGTGCACTTGGTGCGGTGCTTTCCGGTTTTATGAACAACGTTGGTGCAATGGCGTTGCTGATGCCTGTTGCCGTGCAACTCGCTGGTCGTCTTAACCTGACGCCTGGGCAACTTTTAATGCCGCTGGCGTTTAGCACTATTCTTGGCGGCATGACCACGATGATAGGCACACCTCCAAACCTGATCGTGTCAAGTTTTCGCGACCAGACTGGTACAGGCTTCGCCATGTTCGACTTTTTGCCAGTCGGGCTCGCAGTTGCCGCAGCCGGTGTCGGCTTTATCACTCTGATAGGCTGGCGACTGGTACCAGCACGTAAACAGTCTGGGGTAAAAGGCTTCGAATCAGAGGCTTATATAACCGAAGCCCGCGTACTCGAAAGCAGTAAAGTTACCGGCATAAGCCTGCGCGATATTGATAAAATGATCGATGAAATAGATGCCCAAATCATCGGTATGGTTCACAATGATGTCCGCATGATGGCACCCAGTGTTTGGCGTAAGGTTCGTGCCGGCGACATTCTCGTTATCGAGGCTGAAGCTAAATCGCTGGCGGTTGTACTCTCTACATTAGGCTTAGCGCTTGAGGAGGCAATTGAGCAAGAAGAGGCCGAACTGGACAAGACTAATGACGCAGTAGAAAACCGAGAAAATGCCCCAAAGGATGACGCTGATGGATCGGTAGACAAGAGTAAAGAACAAGATCAAACCAAATCCTCTGACCATATTGTGCTTATGGAACTTGCTGTGTTACCCGGGTCTCCTTTACTTGGACGTTCGGCCACCGATATCATGTTACGTTCGCGCTACGGCATGAACCTGTTAGCAGTATCACGCTATGGTAAGCCTTCATTGTCACGATTACGTTCACGGCCTTTCCGTTCAGGTGACTTACTACTGATGCAGGGCCCCCCCGAAGCCATCTCTGAATTTGCAAGTGATAACAACTGTGTCCCCTTAGCCAAACGGGAACTGCGCATACCAAGTAAACGTAAAGCTTGGGAAGCAGGTATCATCATGATTTTATCCGTAGGTGCTGCAGCCTTTGGTTTACTTCCGGCGGCAATATCATTTTCGCTTGGCGTACTCGCTTCTATGGTATTGCGAACCGTACCGCCACGCTCTGTGTACAATGCTATCGACTGGCCAGTGATTGTACTTCTCGGCGCTCTGATCCCCGTTGCTGGCGCAATGGAGTCCAGCGGTACAGCCGACCTAATGGCAAGATTCTTACTCGACAACATGGCTCAAGGCAATGCTGTATTTGGGTTGACGCTCATTCTGGTCGCCAGCATGTTCCTCTCAGACTTAATGAACAACACCGCGACAGCGGCCGTGATGTGTCCCATAGCCATTGCGACCGCGGCAGCGCTTGATGTCAACACCGACCCCTTCCTGATGGCTGTCGCGATCGGGGCATCTTGTGCCTTTCTCACTCCCATAGGTCACCAAAACAACACCTTGATTCTGGGGCCTGGAGGCTTTGGTTTTGGTGATTACTGGAAGCTAGGCATACCGCTAGAATTGTTAGTGATCGCCATCAGTCTTCCCATGCTGCTTTGGGTATGGCCGCTGTAAGTGATTACCACGTATAACGAATTTGTGCCCCGCGTTTGTTTCAACTATGGTATGGCCTGCGGCCACTATCGTCGTGGCGCTTCACCCACACCTGACTAACATCGCAAGGTCTCCCCCAGCACGGGCCAAATATGTTGGTAATACTTAGAAGTCATTAATAGATCCTACGAATCTCGCAATTCTCGACGTAAGATCTTGCCAACATTTGATTTTGGCAATTCATCTCTAAATTCGATTATTCTTGGATTTTTATAACCAGTAAGATATTTTCTACAATGCTTTTTTATTTCATCAACGGTCACATTGCCTTTGCGTACAATGAATAATTTCACTTTTTCTCCCGTGGCGTCATCAGGAACACCAATCGCCGCAGCTTCGATGATGTGAGGGTGAAGTGTTGCAACGGCTTCAATTTCAGTTGGGAAAACATTAAACCCCGACACGAGAATCATATCTTTTTTACGGTCTTCAATATAAAAAATGCCATCGTCATCCATTCTTCCTATATCGCCAGAGCTTAACCAACCTCCTGCATGCATTACCGTATTAGTTTCGGCTTCTTGTTGCCAATAGCCTTTCATCACTTGGGGCCCTCTAATTTGGATTTCACCTATTTGATTGGGACCTAAAGGTTCATTTTTATCATTAACAATACGGAGTTCAGTGCTGGGTAAAGGGACACCAATTGAAGAAATGAATGATTGTTGTTGATGAGTACCGGCAGCGACCACAGGGGAACATTCCGTTAAGCCATAACCTTCTATGACAGGCATTCCAGTGAGCTCTTGCCAACGATCTGCAATATGTTTCTGCGTTGGCATTCCACCTGCAATAGTAAAACGAGCGTGGCTAAAATCTAATTTTTGAAAACCAGCATGACTGTTTAAACCATTAAAAAGGGTATTTAAACCAAAAACCATTGTGAAGGGATATTTACTTAAATCGGAAACAAAACCATCGATATCTCTTGGATTAGTAATGAGTAAATTCGTTGCCCCGAGAAAAAGCATAAACATCATACTCACTGAGTTGGCAAAAATATGATAAAGCGGAAGTGGGGTTACAGCATATTCCTTATCGTATAAAGTTCTTGGGCTAAAATGAGCATGAACCTGCAGAACATTAGCAATAATATTGTTATGAGTAAGCATTGCCCCTTTCGCAAGCCCCGTCGTTCCACCTGTATATTGGAGATACGCTAAATCATCTGCTGTTATTTGAGGATCAATAAAGGGAAGTTTCTTACCATCGGTTAACGCTCTCCGCAATGAAATCGCGTCGGGAATATGATATTTAGGCACTATTTTTTTGACATGTTTAATAAGAAAGTTAACCAATGTACGTTTATGAATCGCTAACTCATCGCCGATTTTGGTTAAAATAACATGCTTAATGTGAGTCTCATCCAGTATTTGCTGAAGGTTATTACCAAAATTTGTTACAGCAACAATAGCACTGGCCCCTGAGTCTCGTAATTGATGTTTTAACTCTCGAGGGGTATAAAGCGGATTAACATTGACAATAATGAGTCCTGCTTTTAATGCACCTAAAATAGTGATGGGATATTGCAATAAATTAGGCATCATCAAGGCGATTCGTTCGCCTTTTTTCATTTTTAGTTCAGATTGTAGATAAGCAGCAAAAGCGTTACTTTTACTTTCAAGATCTTGGTAGGACAAACTATGTCCCATATTAATATATGCAGCTTTTTTAGCATGTACACTAAAAGACTCTTTAAACAAATCATTGATATTGTTATACATACTTGAGTCTATTGTTGTGGGAACATCCTCAGGGTATTGTGCTAACCACGGTTTATCATTTGCCATTATAATCATCACTGATGTTGTTGTTTAAACATCACTATTGTAAATTAATTTACCTGATTAGTATAAAAATAATAGCTTTAATTCAATGGATTAACGACTGTACTTGGGGGGTAGCCGTAGCGAATACTTCAGAATGTGACTCGTCTCTGCTTTTTCATTTACCCACTTCACGCTTTCTTTCTTAACAATGAAAAAACTAAAACCATGTCACCCATTATTTGAACATTCCAGAGGCTTGGTGGTTATGTCCTACTTATCGTGGCTGGCCATGTAAATTTTTATGTTTCTTTCGCCTAATACAATAACTTAAATAAATTAGTGAAATAAGCCAAAATAATACGCTGGTAAAGAGAGACCTAAAAATAAAATACCTAATCCCTCTCCATTCCCTTTTGCTAGTCGAGCATTTTCTTCATCACCTTCTTGATATAAAACATCAGCATGATGGCCTACAGGTATAATTTTAGAGTGAAATGATGTCTTAGACTTAACTTCATAAGTGGTACCATTTACTGTTAACTCGAAATGAGGACGATACACCTTTCTTTTAATATTATTACTATCTTTGGAAATGTACTCTTCATAACCCAGTACCCTACCTTTTATTTTAAGAGCTTTCTTATTAAAACGTCGATAGTCGTAGCATATGTATATACCTAATGCGCTGAAAACAATCCCTCCCAACAATGGAATAATGTTCATTTTTCCTTCCTTGACATCATTAAAAAGTAAACCGATTCAGTCATAAAACATAATGTTCCTAGAGTGACTCGTTTTAAAATTTATTTTAATTAATGAATAAACAATATCTGAGTTTATGTTTTGCTTCAATTATTTAGTGGTGTTTAGATTATTATTTAAAGAAAAAAATAAGCCATATATGGCCATGTTTAAGCCAAATAAACCCTTACAGTCATATACTTTGCAATAGGCGAAGCGCCACAGCGTTAGTGGCCGCAGGCCATAAAAACGAGTCCCGGCTCAAAGTCATGCCGAGACGACGTAAGTAGTGTATTTAACCTTTTGCTAAATAAAACTAAGCCACCTATTTTTTAACATATTGAAAGTTAAGACTTACTCGTTTTTAGACTAAATGAGTTAACCCCCTTCACCTCGTCCTGGCAATGCTTTTGAGCCGAGATCCAGGTGTTTGTTTTGCTTTGTGCTTATACCTTCAGCGTCCTCATGTTCAGAGTTGAAGCTAGCATTTTAAATGCTAAAACCAACTCGTTTTGGACGGAAGTACGTTTAAGTGACAAGTTTTGAACTGATATTTCAAAGGAATGAAAAGAGTCAGGCAGCACTCTTTATTTTTAAAGAAATCGCACTAAGAGAGCCTCTATATGTGTTTGCATGCTGTTGTGACTAAAAGCACGATGATTTGACAGCTAAATGACAGACGAAGTAGATGAATTTGTTGATTGACCATCTTGGATACTAAAGGTATTTGACTGCAAAAGCAGTCAAATAAGTTAGGCTCGCCTATTGACTGGCGGAAGGCTCATATGTGTTAAGGGGCCTCTCTAAGGTGATCTAAATATGGGCTGCATAATTGAATAAAAGTTGACTTCCAATCTCCAGGTAAATCATTGAAGTTATCAGGCCAATTATTCTGGATGTGTTGGTAAGCCTTATAAGGTTTTTCAGCACTTGGAGCATCATACCCGAGTAAATCTTCAATGCGCTCTTCAATCATTACCCTACGATCTTCGCCGGTCTGCTCAAGTATTGGTGCATTCATGGCTTCAGCTCGTTCAGTACCCGCATCACGATCATGCATAAGAATATAATTTACATTTAGAGCATTCAGATACTTAGCAATAGAAATCAACACTGCTTTACCTCTTGCACGAAGGAATTCACAGTTTCCTATAACCTTCGCTTTATCTTCAACTGACAACCTTTTGATAGTCTCCCTAACAACTACTTCCTCTGTGTCACCTTCAACAAAGATGCTCTTTTTAGTAAAGAACATCCTCGAAATATAATCATCTACCTTCAATAACATTTTCAAGTTTTGTTTTTCATCGTCTTGAAGAGTTATAAATGCATTTTCGAGATTAAATGAGTTTGACGTAGAAAAATTTGCCTCAGTAATAGTGAACTTGGTTAGGGAAACGCTCTTATCTGACCCAAGATTTACCATATAAGGGGAATGTGTTGTAGCGATAATTTGGCAATTCGGTCCTGCTAAATCATACAGTGAATCTCTCATTTGATTTGCCGCTGCCGGATGAAGGTATATTTCTGGCTCCTCGAAACAGAATATCGTTGCTCGAGGCGAACCCGAATTTCTATTAATAAAATTTTGAACATACCGTAGCAGCTGGAAAGCTGTAGCTCGGATCATTCCATGCCCTTGATAATTCACAGCAGTTTTAACATTGCTCTCCATTTCGACACTGAACTGAGGTTTTATTGATTTTTCTGGAACATCAAGTCTCGCATTAACATGCACCGCTGACTCTGGGAATAGATTATCGACCATTCCATTCAGTTCATTGATCAGCCTACCAAAATCTGTTTGATCATCGTTTGGGTCAAGCTCTGCTGCGAGATTATTAAGAAATTTCTGGGCTTGTGAATAGTTTTGTGAATTGCTCCGGACTTGCTCAAAAAGATCCCCAAGCAATGTCAATAATGCACCGCCTGAACTTGTTAACTCAGAAATACAGGATTCTGCCGGTATAACCACGATCCTCGGTAATTTTGACAGTACATTTCCCGGTATCCCACCGGGATTCTCCACCCAATTCGGCTCTTGATCCAACTGAACATCCCAGCAAGCAGGTAAATCATTGAATTTTGATTTTATTGCAACGGCCGTTAAACTCTTTTCAAAATTCGCTTCACCAAAGTGTTCTTTAAGAAACACCTCTGAATAATCCTCCCCAGCCAGATCGGATACTTTAGTACACTGTGAATAACGATCGCTCCTTAGCCGTGGATATTCCTTCATATAAATCTTTGGATTTGATTGATTCAACGACCAAACTTTTTTATAGATAATGGAATTTCCACTTTCACCATCAAGCTGTTCTTGTGATGGTATTACTCGGCCTTTGAATCCTAACCAACCATGGGCCTCCACAGGTACATTTTGGTATTCTGCAACAATCTCTACTTCATTCTCGTAAATATAGCTTTCCTCAGCATCACTGTATTCCTTAGAAAAATCCTCTCGATCTAAATTAGAGGTTTTATGCAAATACTGAAGAGCGGCAAAGACACTTGACTTGCCTGCATTGTTTGGCCCAATTAAAAAAGTAGTGTCTCTGAATTTAATGCAGCAATCTTTTAATTTTCTGAAGTTGTTTATTTTCAGCTCATGAAGTCTCATGTAAACATCCTTATTCGATTGAGGCGAAAGCCCCTTAACAGCTTATTGAAGGGCAAAGTAAATTTAAAGTCGCCCTTTTAAGTTATTGATTAATATCATCCTACATTTACTATCTTCTTGATGTAAAGCAGTTTTATTTAACTCCACTGACAAATAAAAGCGTGCTTGCGCGTTAAAAGTGGACTCAATATTCGACAAAAATAAAAAACTTTAATTTCAATTTATTCTGAGCAGCGCATACATCTCACTAAACAGAGTCTTTAACACCTGTAGATAAAACAAACATTAACAGCTTCATCATGGTGGTTTGCGAGCCGACCGTCCGACCCATGGACGGGTCGGTCGAGCTACATGGATGTACTAGCGCGTGTCGGTAAGTGAATACCATGTTGAAGCCAAATAAACCTTACAGTTATATGCTTTGCAATAGGCGAAGCGCCACAGCGTTAGTGGCCGCAGGCCATAAGTACAAAACAATAAAAGCTAACATCTGGATCCCGGCTCAAAAGCATTGCCGGGACGACGATTAAATTAACCTGCGTATTTAACACCCGCAGATAAGACAAACATTAACAGCTTCATCATGGTGGTTTGCGAGCCGACCGTCCGACCCACGGACGGGTCGGTCGAGCTACAGGGATGTACTAGTGCGTGTCGGTAAGTGAATACCATGTTGAAGCCAACTAACCCCTTACCGTCATATGCTTTGCAATAGGCGAAACGCCACAGCGTTAGTGGCCGCTGGCCATAAGTACATAACAATAAAAGCTAACACCTGGATCCCGGCTCAAAAGCATTGCCGGGACGACGAGAAAATAGCTAACAAGCTTCTATCCCAAAATACGTTAAATCGTTCAATTTCAAACAAGGTTAAATCGAAGATAACTATACGGCCGATGTAATCGCGGCTATGACCTTCGAAAACATGGATGTTTTCGCAGAGCGCCCATGGATGGGTTTACCGTGTGTCATAGAAGTGATTTCATTTGAGTATCTTTGCCTAACACCTCAATTTAGCCTGATTTGAATTTTTATAAATTTTCATCCCAAAATGCGTTAGAAAGCCTCTAAAGTAGCGACTTACTTTCATTGGACACTCATACTCAGCTGTGGGCGAAGCGCCACGACGCTAGTGGCCGCTGGCCATAAAAAAGAGTCCCGGCTCAAAATAATGCCGGGATAAGGTGAGGGGTGTAGTTAACCTTTTGCCATAAACTAGTTAAAACGGTGCAACGCTATCTAGTGCTGCCGTTGGTGTGGTCCAACGCTCGTGTGCATCTATGGTTGGGCGCTTAGCGCCTTGTGGTGGTATTTGGCCTCGGTCGCCATATAGCCACAACACAAAGTTGGTGCGCTCGCCACTCATTATAGGTTGAGCTGCATGAACCACATTGCCACGGTGGATCATTGCAGTACCTGGTCTAAAGGTTAAGCTATGTTTTTGCCCAGTTGCCACATCAAAAAAATCTACTTCAGAGCCGGTAAATGCTTCGCTTGGCAAGTTCAGGTTAATGTTTAATGTGACCGCCGATGCATCCGTATGTGGGCGGATCGAACTATCTGTATTGGGTTGATAATGAATCGAAAAACCAAAAGTTTGCGTGTCGTAGCCCATCACTTCAGGAAATAACATCCGCGCAATTGGGCGCATATAAGTGTCTAACATTTCACGATAAAATGTTTGAAAATTGGGTGCAGCAAGGTAGCCTTCAGAACGGCTGTCGAGCATTGCTCCACGGCGATTGAGCACAATGCCATAAGGTGGACGCAATGGAATTTGCGCATCCCAAACGCTTTCTAAATATTGACGTAAATCAGCTAAGCGCTCAGGGTTAAAAAACTGCAACTCAAATACGCCTGGTGCGACTTCTTGCAGTAAGTCTTTAACCGCAATTTCTTTACTTGGGTCTTGCCAGGCTTGCGCGACAGCATCGCGTAAACGTTTATCAAGTAATGAGCTGTCGAGAGTCAGAGCATCACCTTGCTGGCTGGCTTGCCACTCTTTCCAGGCGTCGCTGAACAACGCTTTATTGGTATGCCAAAATTGTTGTACTGAGGGGTCACGAGATAACATGGCTTCGCGAGACGGTAATGTTAAAGCCCGTGCACGTTGTAATTGAGTTGCTGACATAATGGGTAAAACTCCTATTCTGTGGCTCGGCGATCACTATCACCTTGCGAGGAGTTCAATTTATTACATCCATTTACCTGAATAAATAACACATTAAAGCAAACAGAATTAAGATTTTATTTATAATAAGGGGGGGGATGTATTGTTTTAGCTGTAGCTCTAGATTCAACTCCATGACTCGTGAGCCTTTAGAGTGTTAACGATCTCCTGAGATAATGCATCAAATGCATGCTGAACAGACTCAGTTAAGCCCATCATATTATCAAAATCAGGATTGGCCAGAATTGTAACCTCGAAAATGGAATATTCAGGCATTGCTTCTGAATCAACCCATGGAGCATCTTTTAATTTTTCCCAATAATGAGCTTGTACCTCTTTAGTTCGACCGAGTAACCACAGTTCGAAGTGCGCCTGCTGGTGATTAAACACAACAGCAAATTTAAGCTTGTGGTTTTTTAGGTAATCATTTTGCAAATAAAAATAGGTGAAGTCGATATAACCATGCATTACGCTGGCAACAGAAAACTCGCCTTGGTATATTTTTGAAAACTCAGTTCTAAGGCGCTGAACAATACCGACTAAACGTTGGTGAGTTTGTTGGATCTCTCCACTGGCAAAAGCCGCTTTGTAAGCAGATATCCGGTCGTTTATGTTTTTATCTGACATTATCCCCGCTCTCTACCTTTAACTGGCACCTAATAAACGAATGCAATAATGTTGATAAGCATTCTGAGAGATTTACCCTAAGCGCAGCTACATTAATGGAAACAAATTCTATTCTAGCGTTAGCCAAAGAGTATCAATGTTAATACTCGCAAAACGCAATCTCAAGTTCAGCATTAAGCACAAACAGGACATTAACTCCTGACGCACCTCACTGAAAACATATACTCTTTTGAGCTAGTGGCACGGCGAATTTCAGTTTTATGCGCATTCCACCACGAGTATGCAAGTGTGCGGATAATCGCTTGGCTGTTGGTTGCGCGGGTTGCGGTCCAAAATTCGGTGTAAGCCCCCTGAGTAATGTAAAATCCGTTCCATTTTACGCCTGCAGGTCTTGCAAAAAACTGCTGCTTATTGACAAGAGATGGTTCAAATTTAGCAAATGGGCCATCGGCTTGCGACTCTTTAAGCTGCAAACCAATATTTTGCTCACCGCCGCGCCAACCGTCTTTGTGCACCTCTGCTTCAGGCATGCCTAAGGTGCGCTCTAGGGTTTTCCAATCGTCATCGGTGGCAACTCGCCAGCCCACTGGGCAAAGATTTCGTTCATCTGACACATCATGCCAGTTGTACAAGCGGCCGTATGTTAATAGGTTTGCCGCATCATCGTTTGGCACTGCGCCCGAGTGCACCGCGGAGCCATCTTGAAACTGGGTGCTTCGTAGGTTTTCAGCAAGCCAAACTTGTTCGCCAATCTTAACCGTGCGATACACATTGCCTTCTCTGTCTTGAACCGTGTCGTCAAGTTTGTGTAACTCGCTGTTAATGCCGCTAGTCGATGCTGATGTTGATGCCGCTGTTGATGCCATGACCATGCTTACTCCTATCGATAAGATAAGTTGTTTCATAATGAGTCCCCTGCATTACTTTTATATACAAACAACTTTAACTCTCAAACTTGTAGTAAACTAGGCGATATACTGTCTAAAACATGCCTATTTGTATCAATATACGATTTTAGCCACTAGGCCACCTGTTCGAGTAAGGGGGCTGAATGACTCCATTGCTTAGGCGACTTGCCATACATACGCTTAAACTCTCGGCTAAATTGCGACGAGCTGACATAACCGACCTTCATCGCGGCCTCACTGACATTCATACCGGCGGCAATTCTCATGGCAGCATGATTAAGGCGCATCGATTTCATAAATTGAATAGGCGACATTCTGGTGGCTTGTTTAAATTTACGGTGAAAGACCGCTCGGCTCATTCCCACTAACGAGGCTAACTCATCAATGGTGACATTTTTGCTTAAATTCGTGGATAAATACTCAATTGAGCGAGCAATCTCATTGCCAACCCCAAACGCCCTTCTGGCTGAAATCCCCGCGTCACCTTTTAATACTGCGTAATACAGCTCTCGCAATCGGCTTTCGCCTAGTATTGACGCATCCATGGTGCCATCAAGTTGCAATAATCTCAGTAACGCATCGGCAAACGCATCGTCCCAGTTAGCAAGCGAAAGGCTTTGGGGTTGCGAGCTGGTTTTAGGCTGTTTAATCGCACCTGTAACGCTTTCCATTTCAATTGCCAATTCGGTCATGACTTGAGTGTCGAGAGAAATATAAACCCCAAGTAAGGGTTCCTCGGGTGAGGCCTCAGGCGTACCGGCCTCGACGGGCAAAGAAACGGTGCAGCACATATATTGACTGTTGTCGTAGATATACCTATGGCCATCTAAAATCGCCTCTTTACGGCCGTTCAAAATCACCACCACCGTCGGTTCGTAAAGTGCGGGCGCACAAGGCATAGCCTGGGTAATCTTAAACAAACTCACCCCTTTTATGGCGGTATCAACCATGCCATCGGCCGTGATGCGCTGTTCGACTAACTGTTTTATTTTTTGTTTCATCACTTTTACACCTCAACCGCAATTAGATACAAATAGGCATATTTTAGCGATTAATTCGCCTATTTATACCAAACCATGAGAGTTATAGTACATTTCAGATAACACTACTACCCTAGCTCGCAACATGCAACGGTAATTATTGCACAGGCTAACGGCTCAAATTAGCAACAAAGGTAACAATGATGACAACTCAACAATTTGGTCAAAAAGGTTGGACTCCTGAACGTATCGGCTCACTTGTCGGCAAGACGTATGTCATAACAGGTGCAAACAGTGGCGCAGGGTTTGAGGCATCTCGTATCTTGCTCAGTAAAGGTGCCAAGGTTGTTATGCTAAACCGCAACCCAGATAAATCGGCCAGCGCAATTGAAGCCTTAAAGCTGGCACTAGGTCAGCATATTGACGTGAGATTTATTCAGGTCGATTTAGGTGTGCTGGCCTCTGTGCGCCACGCCGCAAACCAACTGCTTAACACCACACCAGTCATCGATGCTCTGATCTGTAATGGCGCCATTGCACAGGTCGCCAAGCAACATCTCACCGTCGATGGCTTTGAAAGCCAACTTGGGGTAAATCACTTTGGCCACTTTTTACTGTGTGGTTTACTGTTTGATCGCATCAATGAGGCTAAAGGTCGCATTGTAATGGTAGGCAGCAACGCGTACAAAATGGGGCTTAAACGGATTAAGTTTGAAGATCTTAACTTTGACAAAAAATACACCGCCTGGGATTCATACGCACAAAGTAAGCTGGCACAAATGATGTTTGGTTACGAGTTGCAGCGCCGTATAAAAGCCGCGGGCAAAAACGTTGAGGTACAAGTGTGTCACCCTGGTGCTTCTCGTACCAACTTGCTTATGGATACCGCAAGCACCTTTAATAAAATGCTATGGGCGCTAATGTCTCGGATTATTGCTCAGTCAGCTGAAAAAGGCGCATGGCCCGAGGTGATGTGTGCAACAGAGCAAGGCCTGCAAACGGCCACACTTTATGGCCCCACCAAACGCGCCAATACTGTGGGGCCAGTGGACCAAAATAAACTCGATAGCATTGCACTTAATCAAGACATGGCAGCCAAATTGTGGGCGCTATCGTTAGAGAAAACATCACTAAACTGGTCGCTTTAATCTAGGATCATCGAGTGAACAAACAAATGCTCACGCAGAATTCATTACTGACACTCATCACGCTGGGGTTAATGGCTTGTGCGTCACCCAATGTTTACAACAAGCTTAATGCCGCTGCGCCAACGGTAAATGCAGAGCATGAGCTGGGCATTGCTTTTGGTGGCGGCGGTGTGCGCGGCTTTATGCATTTAGGGGTTATTAAAGCGTTAGAGGAAGAAGGAATAAAACCCGATGTGGTCAGTGGCACATCTGCAGGCTCCATCGCCGCCATTTTATACGCATCAGGAATGAGCGTCACAGCAATGACTGCGGCAATTGAAAAAATGGCAATACGCGATATTGCTGATGTTGTATTGTCGTCAAAAGGCTTTGTTAACGGCAAAAAATTATCCGATTGGATAAACACACAAATAGACTATGACGATCTTGCCGATATGCCGATGCCAGTGGCGGTTACCGCAACCAATATGACAACTCAACAATCGCTGATCATTCGCTCGGGTAATCCCGGCCATGCGGTGCAAACCTCATCGACGATTCCGGGGGTGTTTATTCCGGTTGAGCACCAGGGGGAGATGTTAATCGACGGCGGTGTTTTCAGTGTTGTGCCGGTTTATGCAGCCAAAACCTTAGGCGCCAAAAGGGTTATTGCGGTCGACATTTATTGTCACAACCACACTCAACGCAAAGGTGAAACATCGGCCACTCAGTTAACCCTGGCCGTATTTAGAATGCAAAGCTGTAGACTGTCACAGCAAGAACTAGACAGTGCCGATATTGTGATTTCGCCCGTGTATGAACCTAGTGGGATTGGCGCATTTAATCATAAAGCGGCGGCAATTCATGCCGGTTACACGGCGACTAAGGCAGTGATACCGCAGATAAAAGCGCTACTCTTAAATTAAACGATAACCGACACAGCTCATTGAGTTGTTAAGTCATTAGTAAAAGATGCGATAAACCTGAACTCTAGATAATAAAAACGGGATGGGTTGTTATATACCCCATCCCGTTTTTGTATCAATGCAGAGTGCTTAATTTAGCACTTAACTTTAATGCTTATTGACCCAGCGCTGGTGTGCGAGGTGGAATAACGCGCTTGTTGCCCGTTGATTCAAATGCACTCGCAAAACTTAAGAGCTTGTTGTCATCATAAGCACGGCCAGCGAATGTAAGTCCAACTGGCATGCCAATATCAGCCATCACACCCATTGGTACTGTGACTGTAGGCACTCCTAAGTGACGAATCGCAAGATTGCCGTTCGCGACCCAAACACCATTACTCCAGGCGATATCAGCTGAAGCGGGATTGACGTGCGCATCAGCTGGGCCAACGTCTGCAACGGCAGGGAACAGCACTGCATCAAGCTTGAGCTCGTCCATCCAGTCTTCTAGATCCAACTTGCGCGTTTTTTCTAAGCCGCGTAAACCATCGGGTACGCTGTCTATTTGGTTATAAGACTTAAGTCCTCTTTTGGCCATGTTGACGTATTCATCCATGCCAGCAGCTAAATCACCTTCACGATTTGGTAAGGTGCCTAAATCATGAGGAAAAATTAAATGCCCATTTACATCAGACAACTTGTTCAGTTTAGGGTCATTATTGGCACGCAAAAATTCATCAAAAGCCCAGCCTGAAAGCTCCCACAACTCATCTTCAAGAAACTCTGGCGTGACTATGCCACGGTTGTACACGGTCGGCGCACCTGGGCGATCGCCTTCGCAATTTGACACCAGTGGAAAATCAACTTCAATCACTTCAGCCCCCGCGGCTTCCAATGCTTTACGAGCCGCTTCACAAAGGTCGATGACCGATGCACGGGTATTGATGCGCTGACCGGTTGGACCGCCAATGCCTGGGTTTTCACTGGTGCCAGCCAATTCATCTTTATTAATGTACATGCGTGGCAAGCCGAAACGCTTACCTTTTAAGGTGTCAGCTTGAGCCGCAAGATCCAAATAAGATGGAGGACGCACACTTGAGGCTTTTGGGATCTCAACCCAAGGTTGCAGACGCCATAAGTCGCCGCGAGTAATGGGGTCATCCGCAACGATCACATCAAGCACTTCTAGCATGTCGGCCATGGTACGAGTGTAAGGCACCACGACATCCATCGTTGGGGTCAGTGGCCAATTGCCGCGTACAGAAATCACCCCGCGCGAGGGCGTATAGGCACACAAACCGTTATTTGATGCAGGGCCCCGGCCGCTCGACCATGTCTCTTCGGCTAAGCCAAAAGCGGAATAACTTGCGGCTGTACCGGTACCGGCTCCATTTGAAGAGCCAGAAGCAAAAGGTGCTGTCAGGTAGTTGGCGTTATATGGGCTTTCTGCACGACCATAATGGCCGCGTTGCATGCCGCCATTAGCCATAGGAGGCATGTTAGTTTTACCTAAGCATATTGCCCCTGCTTCACGCAGACGTTCAACGGCAAAAGCATCGTATTGGGCCACTAAATCTTTAAATGCTGGGCTGCCTGAAGCCGCAGTCAGCCCCTTAACTAGGTAGCTGTCTTTTGCAGTATAAGGAATACCGTCAAGTGGGCTGAGTGTTTCACCTCGAGCCCTTCTAGCATCCGAAGCCTCAGCTTCTTTTAACGCATCTTGATTACGCACCACTAATGCATTTAGCTTAGTTTCTGTTGCTGGGCCGTCGTAAGCATCAACTCGCGCTAAATATGACTGCACCAGTTCAACCGATGTAGTACGGCCCGATTCGAGCGCATTACGCAGCTCAGCAATGGACACCTCTGTTACTTCGAACATGTTAAACCTCTTCTTTAAAGCCCGTGGCTCTTAAAAGTCATTATCGAGAAAGACAGTGGCTTAACATTCACTGTCTTTCTTTTTATCTTGGTCTAGGTTTTTATTTACTGTCCAGCGGGGACTTGTTGAGTAATACAATGGATATTACCGCCACCTAATAAGATTTCACGGGCAGGCACACCCACAATCTCATACTCTGGGAAAATATCTTGTAATTTTTGTGCAGCAATATCATCTGTTGCAGGGTCGAGCAGTGGGAACACAATGCGTTGATTAGTGATTAAAAAGTTCACATATGAACCCGCTAAGCGTTCACCCGCCGTGCGTGGCACACCTGTGCCCTCTACTACGCCTTGGGCTTCTTCTTCGGTGCAATACAACGGGCCCGGTTGTGGCATTAAATGAATTTTTAACTTACGCCCTTGTGCATCTACCGCATTTTGTAACACATCTAAAGCCGCTTTTGAGCGAGGATACTGCGGATCGCTTTGATCGTCAGTCCAATGCAAAATCACTTCGCCTGGGCGCGCAAAACAGCACATATTATCAATGTGTCCATCGGTCTCATCCATGTACACGCCGTCTTCTAACCAAATAAATTGCTGTACGTTTAAATACTCAGACAAATAAGCTTCTATTTGTTCACGAGTCAAATCTGGGTTGCGGTTACTGTTAAGTAAACACTCAGCACTGGTCATGCAGGTGCCTTCACCGTCGACATGAATTGAACCGCCTTCAAGAATAAGCGGCGCACGATAAGCATCAAAACCATGTTGTGCGTTCATTTGCTGAGCAACTTGCTCATCTTTATCCCACGGAGAGTATAAACCACCGTTATGACCACCCCAGGCATTAAAGCCCCAATCAATACCACGGCGCTCCCCTTTTGCATTGACGACGACAGTCGGGCCAGTATCACGAGCCCAGCAATCGTCACTATCGATTTCGACCAAGGTGACATGAGCAGGCATAACCGCTTTAGCTTGTGCTAAAAATGCCTTAGGAACGCCCATATAGACAGGCGTTACAGCACCAATAGCATCGGCAACGTTTGCAAATGTTGCCTGAGCATAAGCCCCAGCTGCGCGCCAGTTGTCTGGGCGATGTGGCCAAAGCATCCACACTGCTTGCTGCGACGCCCATTCGGCTGGCATATAAAAACCATCTTGTGATGGCTTAGTCGATAACTGCGTGGCATGCGCATTTGTCATGAAATGAGTCTCCAGTAATGCTGAAAAACGATAAAATTGTGTGCCCTAATTTAGGACGAAATTCTGGGTGAATTTGAGCTTAGTCAAAATATGGTAAGTATCATATCATTTAAGCCTGTTTGCGCTAAATACTTGTATGCAGGGCATTGATAACTATTTTCAAATATATTGAGCGCAAGATAACCCAACACATATCGGGCGAGACTCTGCGCCAAAAAAAGCCCCCTTTGTTTAAGGAGGCTTTCGCTAACACAATTAAACTAATGATTCGTTAGTTTTTGCTTATGCGGGTTAATAGCCCAAGTCCAAAGACACCCAATAGCAACTCAAGTAACCCTAAACTACCACCGCTGCTACTGCCAGACGATGTTGTCGCTGTTGAAGTCAGCACTCCCACTGTGACAGGGTCGACAATAGTACCATTGGCCACACCATCTTCATCAAGCTCTCCGCCATCTGTGATACTCACTTGTATTAAGTTATCACCAATGAGCTGCCAGTCTGCTTCATCAACCTCAACCGTACTGCCATCGGCTTTTACTTTAAGTAGCACAATATCTGTCGGTAATGCACTGCCAAAATTAATGGTTACGGCAATCGTACTCCCCTCAACAAGGCCTGTGACGTTATAACTGAATTGTGGCATCGGATAAGTATAATCTGTTCCCGTTGCAGTGGTTTTAGACACCACAAGGCCGGTTACACTTCCCTGGTCAACGGTAATAGGTTGGCTGTAGTTATAAATGTAGGTGCCGTCATCAAGTAACGTCATAGGCGCGCCTGCATCTTCAAGATCGGCTTCAGCACGATACCTCACCACGGTATCTTGATAACCCGCAGCATCTGTTGAGGTTTCCATCCATACCGCATACAAATTATCACCATTAGGCTTCATTCTAAGTTGTGATTCAAAGTCTGGTTCGCCCTCAGGATCTAATGGCACGGTAATATTGGCAGACAACAATTTAAGTGGTTCGTAAGTGCGGCCGCCATCTCTGGTTTTGGTGACAAACACATCAAGCTCAGTACCCGTACCAATATGCGCTAAGGTATTTTTAATAGAACCCCAGGCTAAAATAAAGGCATTAGGGTCTTGGCAATTTTCACCATCTGGTGCATTAACAGCATCACAAGCTGAGGTACTACTAGGAGCCCCCACAATACGTGGTTCCTTAATATCGACTTCTAGTTCAGGTAGATAGTTAGTCAGGTTTTGGGTGCCTGTCCAAGTGTTACCACCGTCATAACTACGACGAGTGAAGAAGTTGTAGTTATCTTCGGTTGTGTATTTGGCCAATGCCCAGTCTGATGTATAACTGTAACCAAACAAGATAGTATCACCACGAATAGCACCACGGTGAGCACGGGCATCTTCAAGGTTATTATTTTCAGTAGTGATGGTTAATTGTTCGATAGTCTTAGTTGAGTCATCTGTGGTAATTTCAGCAAATGCATTAGTACTGAGATTAACCGCACCTGAGTTGCTAATACGATCTGACAGTGTAATGGGTGGAATATGGTCCCTATCTGCATCAGTTAAATAGTAGTTACAACCACCCGCCTCCTGATAGGTAACATCTAACACCGCATCATCGTCGACAACGTCAACCACATTGCCAATACCGTCAACATAGCCTCCAGCGCCATCAGGATAAACAACCGTTCCTGTCGAGGTCAGTACATAACGAGTAAATGTTGTAAAACTGGTATCGACAGCAGGGGTAAAATCAAGCGGTGTTAAGCCAGTGTTAGTGGCATCTTCTCCCACTACGCCAATGCGGCCCATAATGTCAGAAGGGCCACCTTGGTCATACGCCCCTTCTTTCCAGAAAACCATCAATTTGGTACCGCTTTGATTAATGGCTTCATCCATGCCTGCAACTTGATTATAAAAAAAGCGTACGCGTCGAGCATTTTCTCCAGGGTTACTGAGTACACAACCTATACGAGCAGGGTCTTGCCAATCGGGTGACTGATACACATCACTGAGTACCCCTTCTGTATCTGGATAAGCTACTTGCGTATCTTCACCATTGTAAACGGTGTCATCATCGGTAAAGTTGCCTTTAGCACCGGGTTTATTTTGGTTTTGAGAATTACCCGTTGAACTGCCGCCTTTTTGTAAGCCAGAGCTGAACGCGACATTAATATAACTTGCGGGTGGGTTATCGAAAGTAAAACGGTGATAACGCACAACTTTACCAAAATCGACACCTTCACCACCGCCCTTGGTTTCTTCATAGGCAATAATGGTTACAGGTTTTTGTTCAGGCACTTGCACCATGCCTAAATTGGCGCGTGATGCACCTTCTTTACCGGTTTCGACAAGTAAGGGTTGTGTGTCTGCACATTCCGGTGTGGCAGCACAGATGGGGTCTAGATAACCGGTTAATTCAGTAACAACATCATCACCTTCACGTTTTTTGAATGTTTTGAAGTTATTGGTGACACGAGACACATTGGCCGCAAACGAAATATCTGCAAGCGCAGGTGCTTTCATGTCTTCAATATAGGTATACCAAATATCAGTACCTTTATTCACATTCGCACCGCTAGCGCCATCGCCTGGGCCATCAGCATCTCCGGTTTTTAACCCTTCAGGGTCTTCTTGCCAAGCAACATTCCACGCGACTTTTGTGCCGTTACTATAACTGGTTGCACGCGGTGTATTTTGTTTGGCATCGCGTTCACCAAAGCTTAATTGTTCCCGTTTCCATGTCCCTCCAGTGGGATTGTTATCAGCATCAACAGCACTAGGATTTTTAGTATAGGCAATGTATGTACAACTAAAAGGTAGTTGCCTTCCCTCACGGTCAAGATAAGTTGCCGCTCCCTGATGGTAATTATAATCAGGGATATCGTCATCAAGGTTTGCTTCATCAATATCAATTGCTGGGCAGTATTTACTATCCCATGTCACGGCAACATAACCACTTGCAGCAAAAATATTGGGCTTACCTGAGTCACCGTAAAAATCAGCAAGAGAAACATCGCCATTAACATCGGTTACCCAGTTACTTTGTTTAGATGTTTTGCGTGCTGTATCAGAAATGTTGACCGCTTGCCCCCATGTCACGCCGTCATCTTTAGAAACGCGTATATAAATATCCTGAGCTGGGCGCTCTTTTTGTGCTTTCAAGTCATAAACTGTTTTGTTTTGGCTATTACCATAAGCATATGCACTGACCAAATCACCGTTGGGCAGCCGGATTATTTTACCTTTAGACGCTAAATCTTCAGTGATTATCCCACCGCCATCATGAGGAGATATAGCCGTGACATCACTTGCTAAGGCGATGGAATACGTTGCAGTTGAAAGGTAAGCGGCGGCCATACAATAGAGTAGTTTTTTAAATTTCATAATAAAATTTCCTTATTGTCATTATTCAATGAAAAATCTTATTGTTAGTTTTCTATCACTTAACCCCAAAGTTAATTGGATGATTTATATACAGCAATGACCGCGCCACAATGGAACCTGCATATAAAATTCTTGATAAACACTGATAAATATCAAGTTTATGTGTTTGATAGATATACATAGTTTTTGTTTTTGTTAACATAATTGTCATAAGTGACAATTTTGTTGACAAAAATGGAGTCAGTTATGCAAATTAGCCAAAAACAAGGCAATGATGATTTTGCCACTATGCTAAATGCCTACGATTGCCCAGCCATTTTGGTCACGCCGGAATATCAAATACTTGCAAGTAATCAGCGTTATCTTGAAAGTTACGGGTCAATAGATTTAAGCCAAGCAGCTTATTGTTTCAAGGTGTCACATTCTAATGATGTCCCTTGTGAGCAAGCAGGACAGGCCTGTCCTTTATTTGCCGCGTGTGCTTCTGGCAAAAAAGAACGTGCACTGCATATTCACCACTCTCCCCGCGGTAAAGAGCATATCGACATTGAAATTCTGCCTATTTTAGACCACAAAGGTGAGGTCAAATATTGTGTTGAATTGTTAAAATCAGTCACCAAGACCAACCCTAAAATTGGCAATAATGAAATGGTGGGTGCCAGCCCTGCATTTAATCAATTGGTTGAAAACATTACCCGCGTGGCACCGACAGATGCATCGGTATTATTAGTGGGAGACACCGGCAGCGGTAAAGAAATTGCGGCGTCAGCAGTGCATCTTGCAAGCAGCAGAAAAGATCATCCGATGGTGATACTAGAATGCTCAGGGTTGACTGAACCTTTATTCGAAAGTGAACTGTTTGGCCATACAAAAGGCGCTTTTACAGGCGCACTGTACAATAAACAAGGACTGGTTGAAGTCGCACACGGCGGGACATTGTTTTTAGATGAAATTGGCGACGTACCTTATGAATTACAAATCAAATTACTGCGTCTAATTGAAACCGGTACATATCGCCCCGTAGGCAGCAAAGAAACTAAAAGCGCAGACTTCAGACTCATTTGTGCAACACACCAAGATATTTTTGCCATGGTTGAGCGAGGTGAATTTAGGCGAGATCTGTACTACCGTATTAACGTATTTCCTATTCATATCCCCTCTTTAAAGGAGCGTAAACAAGATATTCCACTGTTAACAAAAACCCTTCTTCAACGAATTGATCAAAGCGGTCAATATAGCGTGACAGATTGCGCCATCGACTTGCTCAAAAAGCATGACTTTATGGGCAATATTAGGGAGCTACGTAATATTTTGTCACGCGCATTAGTGTTATCAAACACGCCAAGAATTGATCGTCATGTGATTAAAACCTGCCTCGATATCGATCGTGAAATAAGCGGAGATAATCAAGCGACCATTGATTTAAAAAGCAATGAGCTCAAATACCTAAAAAAACTGATAGACAGTGTGGATGGTGATAAAGACAAGGCCGCGGCACTCGCGGGGATTAGCACACGCTCATTATACCGCAAGATACAATAGCTACAGCACCATATGGTATAAACAAAACAGGCTACTTGAGCCTGTTCTGTCAAATCACGTCACTAGTAAGCAACACTAATACGTTGGTTAATATGCTTAGCACTTTCTGCTTCATCAAGCATGGCTTTGGCGTAATCGACTACCGACACTCGGCTTTGGCCAGCCGCATCGGTAAAGAACTCATCGCCGCCTAAACGGTATGGACCTTCTGACTCGCCCGGAAAAATCATCGCCGCTGGGCTAACGTAAGTCCACTTAATCGCAGAGTCGGTAGTGCGAAACACAGCAAGTGCTTCACCTTGCGCAATGGCTTCAGCTTTGTATTCTTCAGGAAACTCTGGGGTTGAAACCAAAGTAACACCTGGTGCAACTTCAAGGCTACCTGCTCCACCCACCCACAACAAACGCGGTGAGCCAGCTTTAGGCAAGTGTTGCAGTAATTGCTGTGCGGTGTGTGCAACAACCTCATGATTTTGCGCGGCGCGGCCACCAATTGAGGCAATCACGGCATCAACACCAGCAAACGCTGTGGCAATGTCTTGTGCTGACATTTGAGTCATATCAAGAGTACGCACACTAATATCTTGGGTCACTTTACTTGCATCACGTACAACGGCAATCACTTCATGACCACGGCTAATCGCTTCGTGGGTAATTGTGCTGCCAATCCAACCTGTTGCGCCTAATACTGCTAGTTTCATGTTTTGTCTCGCTCTATTAATTAACAATGGATCCAGTTTATAGCTAACAAATTTCGAGATAAATACCGAATATTAAGCTTAATTGTTTCAAATATTGATACAAAATAACCGATAAATATGCCCTTAAAAGCAATCTAAACGCCAAGTTAACACGTATGTATTTTCTCATTCACTATGGGATTTGGCGCCATGTCCGATATGGTCAAACAAGCAATTAATATCGTCTGGTTTAAACGTGACTTGCGTCTGTCTGATCATCAACCACTGGTAGAGGCATTTAATCAGCATTTACCTTGCTTACTGATATACAGTTTTGAACCATTTATGCTTGCAGACTCACATTACAATGAGCGCCATTGGCGTTTTGTGTGGCAGTCGCTTCAAGATATCAATCAACAGTTGGCCCGATTTAATGGCCAGGTCTACATTTTTGACCTGCCAATCATTGACCTACTGCAAGCGTTACATCAACAGTTTGAAATAAAAAACATTTATAGCCATCAAGAGATAGGACTACACAATAGTTTTGAGCGCGATAAAGCCGTTGCACATTGGTGTAATCAACAAGATATTCATTGGCAACAATCACCCACTGGCGCCGTTGTCAGGGGGCGTAAACATCGCATCGCATGGGATAAACACTGGCAACAGGTAATGGAAAGTCCCATTGCCGTGCCTCATTGGCAGCAATGCCAAATACAAACACTCAATCACTATCAAGCTCCCATGCTTGATGATGCCATCACAACTGCCAATGACCAGTTTCAATCTGGTGGACCTAAGGCAGCCAGAGCAATACTGAGCAGTTTTTTGACTCACAGAGGTAAAAACTATCAGCGCAGTATTTCTAGCCCGAGCTTAAGTCGTACTCATTGCTCACGTTTATCGCCTTACTTAGCTTGGGGAAACATCAGCTTAAAGCAGGTATACCAAGCCACATTAGCTCGTTATCAAGAGGTACAAACCAGTAATAGAGCTTGGCGAAAACCGTTATTAGCAATGATGTCGCGCCTACACTGGCATTGTCATTTTATGCAAAAATTTGAAAGCCAATGCAGTATGGAATTCACGCCAGTCAACCCAGGGTATCTCGATTATCCCTACCGCACTGATGATAAAGTACAACAGGATCTTCAGCGCTGGGCAGAAGGCCAAACAGGCATCCCTATTATTGATGCCTGCATGCGCTGCCTGCGCCAAACCGGTTACATAAACTTTAGAATGCGCGCCATGTTAGTCAGCTTTGTTACCCACCATCTAAACATTGCCTGGCAACATGCAAGCTTACCTTTAGCCAACTATTTTCTCGATTTTGAACCGGGTATCCACTACCCACAACTGCAAATGCAGGCATCGGTCACGGGCATTAACACCATTAGGTTATATAACCCCATCAAGCAGTCACAGGACCAAGATCCCAACGGGGAGTTTATTCGTCAGTGGTGCCCCGAGCTTAACAATTTACCCAATGAATATATCCACCAGCCATGGTTACAGCCGCCCATGGAAGCGATTTTCAACGACATGATCTTAGGCCGTGACTACCCTGAACCTATAATTGATTTAACTGTGGCATCACAAACTGCCCGCGATCGCTTATGGTCATATCGCGAACAACCACAAGTTAAACAACATATTGCGGCAGTATTAACCCGCCATGTTCGCCCCAAAGCCAAACGCACGAGCCCTCGCCATGACACATAAAAAACCGCATTTGCCACACAAAGTCTGTGTTGTGTGCCAACGACCTTTTGCCTGGCGTAAAAAATGGGCTAAAGACTGGGAAAACGTTAAATATTGTTCCGAACGCTGTCGCCGACACCAATAATTAAAGGTAATCACTATGACGATGCTTTACACACAGGCTTCACCGACACTGTTGCCGCAAACCGCAACATTAAGACTCATTTTGGGCGACCAACTCAATGCGTCGCACAGTTGGTTTAAAGATGTCAGCCCAAATACCGTGTATTTGATTGCTGAACTAGCACAAGAAGCCACCTATGCCACGCACCATGTGCAAAAAGTCTGTGCCTTTTTTAGCGCCATGGCCGAATTCGCCAACGCCTTAGCCAATTGCGGCCACCAGGTAATCTACCTTACGCTAGATGAAACTCAACACTACCCAGACTTGCCCGCATTGCTTGAGCACATCATTACCAGTAAACAGCTCACGGCATTTGACTACCAACAGCCAGATGAATATCGCCTAGCACAACAGTTAGGTGAGTTAGCTTGGCCAAATGTGACCAAAAGCAAGTATGACAGCGAGCATTTTTTATTGCCGTTTGACGATATCAAGGCGCAATTTGCGCCTAACAAACACGTCAAAATGGAATTTTTTTATCGACGTATGCGCAAACGCTTTAATGTGCTCATGCAAGACGTTGAGCCCTTAGGCGGCCAATGGAATTTTGACCAGCAAAACCGCGAACATTTTAAACAACAAGATCTCGCCGACATTCCTTCGCCTTTATTATTTGCTAACGATGTCAGCGCGATTTTAACTCGGCTAAAACGGCACAATATCAACACAATAGGTAAAGCACAAAGCTCATTATTGTGGCCGGTTAATCGCCGTCAAGCTCGGCAGTTACTTGATTATTTTTGCCAGCACTTACTCATACGTTTTGGTCGTTTTCAAGATGCCATGACCGAAAATAGCCGTGCCGATTGGAGCCTGTATCACTCACGCCTCTCATTTGCCATAAATGCAAAAATGATTTCTCCCAATGAAGTGATCCATAAAGTGATTCAGCATTGGCAAGCACATCAGCACGACATATCGCTCACCCAAGTTGAAGGGTTTGTGAGGCAAATACTTGGCTGGCGTGAATATGTACGCGGCATTTATTGGGGCAACATGCCCAATTACGCCACTAAAAATGCCTTACAAGCCCAAAGGCCATTGCCAAATTATTTTTGGACCGCCAACACCAAAATGAATTGCATGCACCAAGCTATCAAGCAGTCACTTGATTATGCCTACGCTCATCACATTCAGCGCTTAATGGTCACAGGTTGCTTCAGCTTGCTTGCGGGGTTACACCCAGATGAGGTAGACCAATGGTATTTAGGTATCTACATAGACGCCATAGAATGGGTCGAAATGCCCAACACCCGTGGCATGACTCAATTTGCCGACGGAGGTATAGTGGCGACCAAGCCGTATGCGGCAAGCGGCAATTACTTGAATAAAATGAGCGACTATTGCAAAACATGCCATTACAATGTCAAACTCAAAACAGAAGCTAACGCCTGCCCTTTCAATAGTTTATATTGGCATTTTATCGAGCGGCATCACGCGCAATTTAGCCGCAACCCTCGCATGACAATGGTATATAAAAATTGGCAAAAAATGGATACACACATGCAACAAGCCATTATTGATAAAGCCAATACACTATTAGAAAACATCGAAAACTTATAATACCATTCCGCATTAATAAGTGACCACTCAGAATGCGTCCAGCGGTTTTTGATTAAGGCGTCGCTATGTAGTAATGGTTGTTCCCTTTCAAATAGCGAGAACGCAGAGCAAAAGCCGCTGGGGCATTCCTTTCAGGCGAGTTTTAAAAGGGCTTATACTGCGTTGCATGACTTCGAAAGAGAATAACTATTCATTCAGTCATTCGCCTTGTTTAAGCCCTTTTAAATTCTCGCTGAGAGATCACTTGCTAACGCACAATGGTATAACCTTTGGCTGTAGCGACAGGAAGAACTTATGGACAAAATATCTGCGATGCGCAGCTTTGTTGAAGTGGCCAGTTGCGGCAGCTTTACCCAGGCGGCTGAACAACTTGGTTTAAGCCGTTTACAGGTTTCTCGGCACATTAAAGACCTTGAACAGTGGTTAGCCTTGCGATTATTACACCGCACAACTCGCCAGGTCAGCCTAACCTTGCAGGGCGAAGAAACACTGCACTACTGCCAACGTATTTTAAGCGAAGTTGCCGCCATGGAGTCTCGCGCCAATAGCCACAATACTGAACTGGTTGGCAGTATACGCATCGCCTCCCCCATAGGCCTTGGACAACAAAAACTGTACGACGTAGTAGAGGCTTTTTGCCGGCTGCATCCACAGGTCAATATTCAATTATTACTGTCTGATAATCTTTCGCAATTAGTCAACGACAGGGTCGATATCGCTCTGCGGTACACCCACCAGCCAGATGACAGTTTAATCGCAAGGCGGTTAATGCACATCGACAACGTCATCTGCGCCTCACCCGACTACCTAGCACAACATGGTGCCATTTTGGCGCCTCATGATTTATTACAACACAATTGCTTACGCCACTCGAGCCAACAACACTGGGAGGTTATTGCAAATTCGCAATCTCACCTACTTGATGTAAAAGGCAATTTACAAGCTAACGACATGGGCGTATTAATCAATGCCGCATTGCGGGGTAACGGTGTGGTGTGTTTGCCTACCGATTTAGCCAATAACTACCTTGAACAAGGTGAGCTAATTGATGTATTACCCCACACCTCGACGCCGGGTAAAACCCTATGGGCAGTGTATTTGTCGCGCAGTTACCAACAAAATGTGGTGCGCGCCTTTATCGACTTTACGGCCAATGCCTGGCAAGACGATATTGATAAATGGCAGCGCTAAATACGCTTTATACCAATTCCACTCATTATCTGGCCATTTAGCGGGAGACACCGGAAGCGGTAAAGAAATTGCGGCGTCAGCAGTGTATCTTGCAAGCAGTAGAAAAGATCACCCTATGGTGATACTAGAATACTCAGGGGTGACTGAACCTTTGTTCGAAAGTAAACTGTTGGACCATACAAAAGGCGCTTTTACAGGCGCACTGTACAATAAACAAGGACCGGTTGAAGTCGTACACGGCGGGACATTGTTTTTAGATTAAATTAGCGACGTGCCTTATGAATTACAAATCAAATTACTGCGTCTAATTGAAACCGGTACATATCGCCCCGTTGGCAGCAAAGAAACTAAAAGCGCAGACTTCAGATTCATTTGTGCAACACACCAAGATATTTAGCGAGGCGAATTTAGACGAGACTTGAACAACCGTATTAACGTATTTCCTATTCAGATCAGGGTGGGATCATACTTTGTTAACAGTAGGAAACTTTTTCGTATCAGCATGATCTGATCAGGCATGTTGTTCTGCTGAACATAATCCATGTCCTTATTTGAACACTTGAAACTCATCGAAGCCCTCGCTCTCACATCAACCTAGACCATGATTTAATTGATATTATTTTTCTTGTTTTAGCCGCAATCGCTTCAGGTTGTGATGGCTGGCAAGCTATCAAGAATTCGGTAACGAGAACCTATCTTGGCTACGTAAACATCGAGATTTTGACTAAGGGATCCCGACTCGGCATTCCATTGCCCGGATCATTAAAGTTATCGATACCGAAATACTGGTGTTAACGCTCTTTCGTTGGGCAAATAGCTTAAGAGAGGCTTTATCAAAACCATTAATTGCTATAGACGGCAAAACGTTGCGGGGTGCAGCAGTTAATCAACATGGCGCTAAAAATGCGCTACACCTCGTTCCGGCCTTTGATACCGAGCAAGGTATTGTGCTCTATCTGCAAGATACTCAGACCAAAGGTAACGAAATCGCAACGGTTCAAACACTGCTGCACATGTTAGACATTAAAGACGCTGTTGTAACCTTTGATGCACTTCATTGCCAGCGGGAAACGCTTCAACAAATCATCAAAGCAAAAGGCGACTATATTGTTCAGGTAAAAGGCAACCAACTTCTACTTAGGCAGGCCATAGAAATGCAGTTCCAACCTCACTGGGATAGCGACGGCGTCGACATATTGAGTATCTAAGAGGATGACAAGGGGCATGGCCGTAAGGAGCGTCGCACGACGTTTCAAATTCCAGCAAAGCTGCCTCAGGCGCTCGCAAAAAACTGGCCATCAGCCAAGTTGCTCATAGCTGTTGAGCATCAACGAACACATAAAGGTGTTACCACCATAAATACGGATTATTACTTAAGCCCTTTACCTTTGGACATCGAACTTGCCCCCAAAGCTGAGCTTCAGCACAGGCACATCGAGAACCAGCAACATAGGGTGCTTGACGTCACTTTTAGGGATGACTGTTCAAGGATTGGTGACCGTGAAAACGCGAAGATAATGGCATTATTTAGGCGTATCGTGCTGAACCTTTTAGAGCAGCATCCGCTAAAAGCCAGTAAACCAACCAAAATAAGAAAGGCTGCATAGAATGGTGATATTAGAAGCAAAATTTTATTTGGTAAAAAGATTTAACAAAGCTTAATCCCGCCCAGCCCTACATATTTGCACTTTAAAAACCACCTATCTAATTTAATCATTAGCTTTGAAGATTTTATTTTTGATTGAGATAAAAAGTAAAAATAAATTCATTAAAACTTATGAAAGCTTATGAAAAATTAAGACAATTTATTAAAATATATTTAACCACACTAAAAATAATGAAAGTTTATTCCCCAAGATAAATATAAATATAAATATTTTTAATATAAATATTTATATTTATATTAAAATGAAAACGCTAAAAAAATAACAGCGAAATAAACTAAAAAATACATACAAAACAACAACATGAAAAAATCACCCCTACAAGAAACATTAAAAAACTAGTATTTCCCTGAGCGCTTACGCAAAGATCTCGATCACGTATATTTTAATTATAAATTAACAATCACACATCTTAACACCCATTTAGTAATAGCTTTATATTTTTCAAAATCAAACCTACAATTTAATTAACACCAATCAAAACCAATTAACACCAAGAACATTAATTACACCAAACCATATAATAATTAACTGTAAGGCCAAGATGATGAACAAATTTATTATCACTACGTTACTTTTTAGGATATTCGCTTTTGCGTGTTTATCCCTCTCGGTTCAGGCGGCCCCTTGGAACCATCTCACAGGAGAACAATTAGAAGAGCAATTAGCGGAGAAATTTGCACAAGGTAAATACTCTAACAAAGGTGCGGATTCTTGTCTGATGTGCCATAAAAAAAATGCCACTGTAATGGCGTTATTTGATGGCGTGCACGGCAACATAAGCCAACCGGATTCGCCTATGGCTGGTCTGCAATGTGAAGCTTGCCATGGTCCGCTAGGCAAACATAATAAGGGCGGCAAGGAGCCGATGATTGCATTCGGCAAAGACAGCAAGCTTGATGCTGCCAGTCAAAATAGTACTTGTCTTGGCTGCCATAACGATCCTAAGCAAATGGCTTGGCACAGCAGCAGTCATAATCTTGATGAAGTCGCCTGCGCTGATTGTCACCAAATTCATACCGCTAAAGATCCCGTTATGAACAAGTTGACAGTAAATGACACTTGTACCAATTGTCATGCAGAAGAAAAAGCAGCAATGAACAAGCGCTCATCTCATCCAATGCAGTGGAACCAAATGACCTGTATTGATTGCCATAATCCTCATGGTTCAATGGGTGAAAGTAGCCTTAACCAGTTAACCGTTAACGACACGTGTTACAGCTGTCATGCCGAAAAACGCGGGCCCTTCCTTTGGGAGCATGCTCCAGTGACAGAAAACTGTGTTAACTGTCATAACCCCCATGGCAGCGTGAACAAATCAATGCTTAATAGCCGTACACCTCAACTATGTCAGCAATGCCATATGGATGATGGACATGCCAGCCGTGTTGTATCACAACCTGGCCAAGACGCATTCGGTGGCGGTAACAGCTGCTTGAACTGTCATAGTCAAATTCATGGTTCTAACCATCCTGCCGGCAGTAAGCTGCAACGTTAATTGAGGTCTTATAATATGAAATATCCATTAAATCTCATCACCCTAGCGCTTATCTCGGCGTCTACCTCAGTGATAGCAGCAGACTTTAGTGTTAATAAAGCCAATACCACTCGCGTTAATACTGACAAATATCAATGTAAGCGTTGTGCTGACACCAGTGGTTATCGCGGGAATGTTGAACTGGGTGCGGTGTATAACGACAGTGATGATATCCACAGTGCTAATGCGTTTAACAGTGAAGATGGCAGTAATGCTGTACTCAATGCTGATGTTCAGTATCGCGCTAAAGAGGGTTATCAAGCTAAAGCGCAAGCCATTAATCTCGGTCTTGCCAACAGCAGTGCTCATCTTGAAGCAGGTAAAGTGGGCAGTTATCAAGCTGAACTTGATTATCGTCAACTGAGTCAATACCAACATGGTGATGCTAAAAGCAACCTTTGGTATGCAGACGGCACCTTAACCTCAAGTGCGGCAGTGCAAACTCAAGAGTTATCACTTAAGCGCCAACAGATTGGTATGGGGCTATCTGCACAGCAACAATTTGGTGAGCAAGACTACCAAGTCTTTGCCCGTTATAGCCAAGAAGATAAGACAGGTTATAAGGCGTCTAGTTTTGTTAGCCCACGTCCAACCAACTTTGGTCTACCGGTTGATGCCAAAACTGACAAACTCAGTTCAGGTCTTAGCATCAGTGGCCAGAACTGGCTCACGTCACTGAATTATCAATACAGTGAATACGACAACCAAATCGACTCGCTAAGCTTGACTCATCTTGATGATGTTTATGCACCAGCGCCTGATAACAGTGCTTATCAAATTAGCCTAGCGGGTCAATACCTATTGAACCGTACTGCCATTAGTACCCAGTTGTCCCAAGGACGAATGATACAAGATGCAGCAGTGATACAAACTACAGGCACTCCAATTAAAAACTGGGATGGCCAAGTTGATACTACGGACGGCAAATTAGCTATCACTTCGATGCTCAATAATCGTTTACGTGTAAGCGGTAGTGTCAACTACGCCAAGCGTGACAATAAGAGCTCAAGCTGGGAGTTCGCTCAATTTGAATCCGATGGAATTAGTGGCGCTTTCAAGCAAAATGTACTGATTGATACAGAAAAACTAGCCTACAAAATCAATGCAAGCTATCGCATCAACAGTGACTATCGCCTACAAGCGGGCTTTGACCATAAAGCGCTAGAGCGTAGCTACAGTGACCGCGAGCAAACCAATGAAAGTACGGTATGGACTAAGCTAAACATCAAGAGCATTGCCAATAGTAAATTCAAACTGAAAGCCAGTTTTAGCCAGCGTGATGGTAGCCAATATCAAGCTAGTAGTCTGACGTCAAGCATTGAAAATCCATTACTGCGTAAGTTCTACCTAGCAGACCGTGACAGAACCGCTTTTGAAGCTAAGTTCAATCACGCCCCAGCAGATTGGATTAATGTCAATCTGACTGGCCGCTACGCCGAAGATGATTATAGCGATACCACCTTAGGCCTCACGTCTTCTGAAGACTACAGCTACAACCTCAATATCGATATGCAGTTTGCAGAAAAACTATCGGGTTATGCATTTGCTGGCCAACAGTGGATTGCGTCTAAGCAAAACGGCAGCCAAAGTTTCAGCGCCGCAGACTGGTCAGTCAATGTAGACGATGAGTTTATCAACCTCGGTGCGGGTATGGATTACAGCGGTTTAATGCAAGACAAGCTCAGCCTAGGTTTAGATTACCTATTTGCCAACTCAAACAGTGACAAGCAAGTGGTCTACACCACCACGCAACCTCAAGGAGATTACTACTCTTATCGTCACAGTGCAGAGCTGTACGCCAAATATAAGGTGAGTGAGCAACTGGGCGTCAAGCTGGGCTATCAGTATGAGCGCTATTACGACACCGACAATGCGCAAGTCGATGTTGATGCCATTAATGGGTTAACCACATTTGGCAAACTTAACCACAACTATAACGCGCACCAAGTGATGTTGTCGTTTAGCTACCAGCTGCGTTAATGGCTTTGGCTAATCAAAACTGCAATGAGGATATGATAATGGAACGCAGAAGTTTCTTAAAAATGAGTGCAGCTATGGGCTGCGCAGCAACAGTCGCAGGCTGTAATTCTAGCTCAAGCGATGTCGAAGTAGCACCGACGACTCCAATTGACCCAACAACACCAGCCTCAGTAGAAAAAATGAACTGGTCATCTTGTTTGGTAAATTGTGGCTCTAACTGCCCTGTAAGGGTTTTCTCTAAAGACGGCGTTATCACCCGAGTAGAGTCAAACTTTACCATTAGTGATAAATATGGCGATCATGATGTGCGTGCTTGCCCTCGTGGCCGTTCACTTCGTAAGCGGGTTTATGCGCCAGACCGATTAAAGTACCCAATGAAGCGCGTTGGCCCTCGTGGTGCTGGTCAATTTGAGCGTATAACTTGGGATCAAGCTTTAGATATTGTCGCTGAAAAATTACAAAGCACCATTGACCAGCATGGTAATGAGTCCATTCATTTTACCTATAACTCAGGTGCTCGCTATCACTTCTCTGGTAAGCAGTGCCTATATCGCTTAATGAATCTAAAAGGCGGTTATCTTAACGCATATGGTGACTACAGTTGGTCACAAATATATGAAGCTGCGAGTAAAACTTACGGTTCTGCGGGTCCAGGTTGGCAAGGTAGTTCCGTCTCTGAAATGCAAAATTCAGATTTGGTATTGATGGTAGGTTATAACCCGTCTGAGATCCGTATGAGTGGTTCTGGCGAAGCGTATGATTTCTTAAGTCTGAAGCAATCTAAGAAATTTAAGACCATCATTATCGATCCCCGTTACACCGATTCAGCCGTCGGTAAGGAAGATCAATGGCTAGCTATTCGCCCAGGTACCGATGCCGCCTTATTTGAAGCCTTGGCTTACGAGTGGATCACCAATAATAGCGTGAATCAAGCATTCCTTGATGAATATTGTGTTGGTTACGATGAAAAAACCATGCCTGCTGGCGTAGGCTACGAAGAAAGCTATAAATCTTACATCCTGGACAACAAGAATGTAGGCGAACTAACTGCTGGTGCAAATGCAAAAACCCCAGCTTGGGCTGCCAAAATCACTGGTATTGCTGAAGATCAGATTATTGAACTCGCCAGAGAATTAGCGGCTGCAAAAGCGCCATTTATTCAAATTGCCGCCTCGCTAAACCGTCAAGCAGCAGGCGAGAACAACACCCGCGCAGGTTATATGCTACCAATCTTGTTAGGTCAACTGGGTTTACCAGGTACTAACTGTGGTGGTTTATGTAAGGGGTCTTCAATGACAGCCCCTTCAATGCCAACAGGCGACAACCCAGTTAAAAAAGCGATATCTTTCTTTACCTTCACTCAAGCGATTGAAGACGGTAAAAATATGACAGTGTTATCTGATGGGGTTCAAGGTGTTGAACTTGATGCCGACGGTGACGGTAAGCTAGGTAATGATATTAAAGCCATTATTAATTATGGCGGTAATGCGTTAATCAACCAGCATTCTGATGTGAATAAAACAGCAGAAATCATCGGAGATGAAACTAAGTGTGAATTTATTCTAGTGGTTGATAACTGGATGACACCTAGTGCTAAATATGCTGATATCTTGCTCCCAGATGTGTCTTGGTTAGAGTCAGAAGATTTGGTTAACCAAAGCTACGCAGCGGGTGATACCGCGACCTTAGTTCAAATGAGTACGAGTGTTGAACCTATGTTCGAATCTCGTCCTATTTATGAGGTCTGCGTCGACTTAGCTAAGCGTATGGGTGTTGAATCAGAATTTACCGAAGGAAAAACCCGTCAGGATTGGTTAGATAGCTTCTATGCGACAGCCAAAGCGGCAACACCAGAACTACCTGAAAAAGAAGTCATGCTGAAGCAAGGTATCCATCGCAAATATTTGCCAGATGGCAGTTACATTGTATTAGAAGATTTCCGTAACGATCCTGTGGCGAATCCTCTAGGAACACCATCAGGTAAGATTGAGATATATTCTTCAGCCTTGGCTGAAAAAGCCAAAACGTGGAAATTGAAAGAAGGTGACGTGATTTCTGCATTACCTAAATACGTACCAACTTGGGAAGGTTTTGAAGATACGAAAACAAAGGAAAAGTATCCCCTGCAACTAACGGGTTATCATACTAAAGGCCGTGCTCACTCTAGTTTTCATAACGTACCTTGGCTTCGTGAAGCAGTGCAAGATGCGGTATGGATGAACCCTATCGACGCACAATCTCGTGGTTTAGTAACAGGAGATAAAGTACAAATATTTAACGACCGTGGCACCATTGAAGTCGAAGTTAAAGTCACCCCTCGTATCATGATTGGCGTAACTGCGTTAGGTCAAGGAGCTTGGTTCCAACCTGGTAGCTCTGTGGATAAAGGCGGCTGTTTAAATGTCTTAACCACACACCGAACCACACCGATTACTAAAGGTAATCCACAACACACTAACTTGGTTGAAATCCGCAAAGCCTAATAGGAGCTTAAAATGAGTAATGTTCAATACGGCTTTTATGTCGATGCAAGTAAATGTACTGGTTGTAAAACCTGTCAAATCGCCTGTAAAGATCGCAAAGATCTCCCTGTTGGGATTAACTGGCGTCGAGTGTATGAATATGGTGGTGGGACTTGGACCGAGAACAGTGATGGTAGCGTCAACCAAGATGTTTTCGCTTATTACACCTCTTTGGGGTGTAACCACTGCAGTGAACCCGTTTGTGTTAAGGCTTGTCCAACAGGTGCAATGCATAAGCGTAAAGAAGATGGTTTGGTACATGTTGCCGCAGACTTGTGTATTGGTTGTGAGAGCTGTGCGACTGCTTGCCCTTACGATGCACCACAAATCGATACAGCACGCAAAGTAATGACCAAGTGCGACGGCTGTTTTGAACGCCTAGCTGAAGGCAAGTTACCAAGTTGCGTTGAGTCTTGCCCTATGCGTGCCATCGACTTTGGCACCATGGATGAACTTAGAGCCAAATACCCTGATGCCGTTCAACCTAGCTTTGCGCCAATGCCAAACAGCAGCGTAACGTCACCTAACTTGTTGATGAAACCTAACCGTCATGCTCGCCCTAGCAGCAGCACCGACGGCAAAGTATTAAATCACTCTGAAGTATAGTTCCCCCGTTTGGCGCCCTTAGAGGCGCCTATTTTATATTGTGGTTTTCGTTATCAATATTTCTAGCAATGAGGCGCTTATGTCACAGTCTACTCAAATGAATATGCAAGAATTTCAAAGTCTGGCTCGCATTCTTCATAATGTGTTGTTTTATGATCCAACCACTGAGCTACTTGAGAACCTTATCAAATATCAAGTCATTGAAAGCTGGCCAATGTTTTCCGGCTCCCAAGCTGAAGCTCAGGCTAAAACTCAAATCCAAGCTTACCTACAGACTTGGAATAACGAGCAAACCCTAGCGTTGAAACTTGATTATGGACAACTTTTTTATGGCCCAGCTGAACCGAGTGCAGTGCCTTGGGGCTCGGTTTATTTAAGTGAAAAGCAATTGCTTAATGGTGAATCAACTCAAGAACTTATGGTATTTTATCAGCAACAAGGTGTGAGTTTTGAACTAGACTCTAACCAACCGGTTGATCATATCGGTTTATTTTTTGCTGTACTTGATCAAATGTTTGCTCAACTTGCTATAGATGAGAACGAAACGCTACGCAGCACGCTAATCATCTTGCTCCAACAGCACCTTCTACCTTGGTCTGCTCGTTGCCTAAGCTTAGTTCAACAGCATGCTCAAACTGATTTCTACCGTGGGTTCGCAATATTCGCCCAAGCTTATTTAGATGAAGTGTGTCGTGAATTGCAAATTGTTCCTTTGGCAACCCAGTTGTATCGTTAACACGGTTTGTTTTTAGTCTATCGATAATAAAAATTGGACTTAACATATGAGTTTTATTAAAGCGGTAGGTGATCAATGGCATAAGTCAGCTTTTGCCGACAAGATAGCCAATATGCTCAAATCAAATCCTGATGTCTGCCAACGTTTTGTTGGTGCAACTAGCATAACTACAGTAGCAAATCTTATTGCGGCGATGGCTTACAGTGAGCAAGATAGCCAATATCAAGACATACAATTTACCGATGCTGTAATACTCACCATTCTATTTGATTGTTTTCGCTTACTCATGATTAAAAATATTGAGCATGGCAATCTAAGCCAAGCTGAACACCTTATTATTGAGCTAGCAAATATGTGGGCAAATAAAGAGTTAAACGAGCCGCAAGGAAGCGATGTCAGCTTTAATCAATATCAAGAACTACAACAACAAATCCTTAAACTGACCACTCAGTTAGATGAGCTCAATCGGCAGAGACGACTCAAAAAACGAAGTATGTGACGTTATAACACAATGGCTTACATGAACATTTTTTAGCGATGAATAGGCTTAATAGCGACGATCTGAGTCGTTTAGGTTTTCGAGTTACTTCGCCTAATCGTTGGCTTATGATTCAGTCATTAAGCTGATTGTCCGGCAAATAACTTATCCCTTGTCAGTTAGCTATAATTTTAATGTTGAATCAGATTTTGTATTTTAGGGTAATACCACATAACGCCAATGTGACTCAGATCCTTTTACATGGATCTTTTTGTTACGTCCCACTCATTCCAAGGATATCTTTATAGGTGAATATGAAAAGTTATGAATAATAGTCATTATTATAAACACCATTTGGAGTCATCGATGCTACATACCGGATTGTCCAATACTGTGCTGGTTGTTGATGATGAAGCCGTGATCCGCGCTCGATTAAAAGGGTATTTTGAGAGAGAAGGTTATCGTGTACTTGAAGCTGGCGACGGCGAACAAATGTGGAAACAACTTACAAAACAACATGTCGATTTGGTGATGTTAGATATTAATTTACCAGGCACGGATGGCTTGAGTTTGGCGCGTCAACTCAGAAGCCATTCAGACGTTGGCATAATTTTAGTCACAGGACGCGATGAAACCATTGATAAAATCGTTGGGCTCGAAATGGGAGCTGATGATTATGTTACCAAGCCATTTGAATTAAGAGAATTATTAGTAAGAGTAAAAAATTTGCTATGGCGGATTTCGTTAGTTAAAAAATCGCAACAAGCTGTCAATCAGGCAGAAAAAAGTGATGATTTAATTGCCTTCGATCAATATCTTTTAGAATTAAATAGTCGAAAACTGCGTCGAGGCGATAAAGTGATTAAGCTGACTAAAGCCGAGTTCGAATTACTCACCGCCTTTGCATTGCATCCACAACAAGTGTTATCCCGAGAGTATTTGATGGAGCAAACTAGCCATCGTAATGAAGAGGTAAATGATAGAACCATAGATGTCATTATTCGTCGTTTACGTAACAAACTGCAAACAGACCTATTTGTTACTGTGCATGGAGAAGGTTACCTATTCGCGACTAAGGTTGATGATTAGTTTTTTAGTGACACTCGGTAAATGGGATAAAAGTCAGCTGGGGCTATGCTGTACTTAAATGTATTGGCCTGCTGGTCGCCTTGCGCTAACGCCTGTACTTGCGGACCAATATCACCAAATGAATAAGCTCCTTCAAGTTGTTTTACCATTATATCTATCGCTAATTTACCCTGTAACACAACTTGGTCGTCACTGCTAAAAGCCACTTTATGACGATAAAGTCCACGTAAAATCGCTGGGGATAAGTAACTACTGACCAGTTTTACTTGTTCAGTTAAATTTCTATGTTGTAGCGAGCCAATGGCGGCTTCAATAGCAACTGCACTGCCAAGAATATAATCAGGAATATAATCGTTGAGCAGGTTATGCAGCTGGTCACGATAAAGATCGCGATTGTTATCCGCATGAAGAATCGACGAAACTTGAATAGGACTATTGGCAATGGCATCAAAAAGGCCTTGCTCAACCAAATCACTTCCCCCAACACTTTTAGGGCCAGTGAGTAGCGCCAGTTTTACTGGTATTGAAGGTGAGGATTCTTGCACCGTTTGAGCAATAAAGTGCCCCGCAGTCCAGCCCATTTGATACCAATTAACGCCGACTCGAGTAGTCACAATGGCACTATCTAGACGGTTAACTAACGCGACAATGGGTTTGTTAATATGTCCTGAGTAGCTTTCAAGTAAATTGGGATCGACGGCACCAAGTAAGATGGCATCGAACGGTTGATTAAGGCAGTTTTTTAATTGTTTTAGTTGTTGATTTTTACTGTAATAACTTCCTGCTTCGAATAATTCTAAATGAATACCCAACTGACGGGCTTGTGAAACCAGACCATAGTCTATTCCTATCCAATAAGCATCTTTTAGATGTGGTACTAAAGCGCATATTCGCCAAGGTTTTTGGGTTGAGCTCAGAGGGGTATATTGGATAGTTTTGATGGTTTGAATTTTGGCATTATAGGGGGTGCGGAGCTCTAATGTCCAAGCAGAAGCGGCAGTTGCCTTGGCAAATAATGATAGTATCCCTAAGCAAGCTATGAGTATATAAATGAGTCGTCGCATGTTATTGTCTCGATTAAGGTTTCTAAACATTTAAATAAAAAATCGTAATAATTATAACATTTTAAGGAATGAGTGTGAGCACTTTATCACTATCAGGTAAAAGCTTAGTTGGCCGTCTCATGCTGGCATTTTGCCTACTAGGATTGTTATTACTCATGTTAGTGAGTCTTGGTAGTGTTTCGCTTTATTGGGTAAAGCTTGCCGACCAATATTTATATGAAGATGCATTACCTGCATCAGAGGCTGCACGGCAACTGATGTTGTCCTCTAATGGTTTACTCGACAATGCTCAAGGGCTTGGGCGAGTAGAAAACGAGGCTCAACGTGCAGTTATTGGTAAAAAAATGTCCCTTGAAAGCACACATTTACTTGTGGAAATTGATCGACTTTACTCGCTAAATCTGCAAAGCAGTGACGCAAGTAAAGATAAACACCTAGCCCTATTAGCCGATGATATTATTCACGACTTATCAGTATTTGGACATCAAGTAGATGAGCGGCTAGCGTTGACGGCTCAATTGAATGATAAGGGCCGCTCCCTTGCCGAAGCCGCCAGCATTAGCGGTGATTTACTGGAAGCTGAACAAGCCGTTGTCGACTCTGCGATTTTAGCTAAGTTGAGCTTAGCATACCCTCAGGTGGTAGGAACGGAACAAAGTGCACATCTGCTAGACACAATAATAGATCAAGATCTAGATATTCGAGAACGATTGAATCGCGCTTTGGCATTGATACATCACATAGCATTAGTGGGCCAATTATTACAATCTCCAGAGCAACAGCTTGGCTTAAATAAAGTGTTGGAGAATATGGCGAGAGTGCTTTTACCCACGCCTTACATCGTTGATCCGTCGAGTCTAAGCACAAAAAATAACAATGAGAATCCAGGCTCTGTGAAAGGTGAAAAAACGAATAATCAAATAGATTTAATGCCGCTAGCCCTACTTAAAGGATTAATTCGAGATCCCGTAAGGTCAACAGAGCTTGATCAACAGTTGATTGTATTAAGTCAAGTCAATATGGGCTTACATTTACAACAACAATATGCGCAAGTGTTAGCAAAACAAAATGCTCAACTATTAATACTGACAGATAAATTAGGCCAACTAAACCAGTCTGTTGATGGTGCAATGAAAGCACAACAACTTCAGGTAAAAAATGCTCGTAATGATTTTTTACAACAACTAATGTGGGCGAAATCAGGGCTGTGGGCAACAGGTTTTTTGATGCTAATCATTATGTTACTTGTAGTTTATCGAGTTATTTATAAGGGTATTGCATTACGTCTCAATGAAGCAACCGCGGCATTGTCTCAACTCAGCCGAGGCAATACAGAAGTTATGCTTGATCCACATGGGGATGACGAACTGACTGCGATGGCATCAGCCATTGAAGCTTTCAAACAAAAAACTGCACAAAATCAAACGCTACAAACACAACTGAAGTCAACCGCATCTGAATTATTTGCCCACAAAGCCTCACTCGAAAGCACGGTGCAAGAACGTACACTCGAACTAGCAGAAACGAATCGCCGGCTCGATGCTGAAGCGAAAGGTCATTCGTCGGCAAGGGAAATGGCAGAGCGAGCTAACAAAGCAAAATCACTATTTTTAGCCACTATGAGCCATGAAATTCGCACCCCGTTAAATGGCCTTTTAGGTACCTTAACCTTGTTAAGTCACTCCCCATTGCCTCAAGCGCAAAAACAAATGTTAGCCTTATCTCAATACAGCGGCACATTGTTGCAAAATGTGCTCAACGATATTTTAGATTTTTCTAGGTTAGAGCAAGGTAAATTAACCAATGAGCCAAGGGCGATCGCGCTCGATGAACTGCTCGATGAAGTTATGGCTATTATGATAGCGGGAGCAGGATTGTCAGGCATTTCCTTATACTTAGTGCGAGATGACTTGCCTAAATGGGTTAATTTAGATGGTCCCAAATTGCGCCAGGTACTGCTTAATTTACTCGGTAATGCCATTAAGTTTACGCCAAGTGGAGAAATTCAATTACGGGTAACTGTTGTTGGTCAACATTTAACCTTTGAAGTGTCTGATACCGGTGTGGGCATTAGTGAAACGGATATAAGGCAACTGTTTGTCGCCTATGGATCACAGCCTAACCAAGGCAAAACTCGAGGCACAGGTCTTGGTTTAGCTATCTGTAAAGAACTGGTTGCATTAATGAATAATGTTGATACAACCACTCAGTGTATTTGGGTTAATAGTAAACTAGGCAAAGGTTCAACTTTTGGCTTTAATTTACCTTTGCATACTTGTAAGCAAGCTGATGAAGTCATCTGCACAGAATTACCCAAAGTGGATCCTAAATGCGTACTTGTTATTGAAGACAACAAAGTGAACTCTCTGGTTGCACAAGGTTTTTTAGCACATCTTGGTCATCAATCTATTCTGGCTGAGAGCTGCACAGAAGCAAGATCTATTTTCCGTGTCGATAGTGCTGAGCAGTTTGATGGCATCATGCTAGATATTCAACTCAGTGATGGCTCAGGGGCTGAATTATTAGTTGAATTGAAAGAAATAGCAAAAGCAGCTCAAAAAAACATCAGCATTGTTGCATTTACAGCTCAAATTCAAGATGAAAAAATTAAAACCTTAGGTTTTGATGATGTATTAGCGAAACCACTAAATATTAAGTTATTAGCCAATTGGATCGGTGATGCCAGTGACATACAGACCAAAGATAACCACAACGCTAAATTTACAACGCAAGAACCACTGACAAAGGATAATACAAGTACTATATATAATGACAATCTAGAGACGGATATTGCTCATCAGCCTTTATTAAATGAAAAACAAATTAATGAGGATTTACAATATCTAGGGGCCGATGCCGTAAGTGAAATGTTAAGGTTATTTAGTATTAATAGTACAGAACAAGTTAATAAACTGGCCAATCTCCCTGTCGATAGTAATAAACTACTTCACTCACTTAAGGGCAGTAGTGCCAGCATTGGTTTAACTAAGTTAAGCTGTTTGTGCAAACAATTTGAAAAAGATGGCTTAAATAATATTTCTTATCAGTATCTTAAGCAAGTATGGCAAACATCCCTAACCGCACTTGAACTAAAAATTAATAATAATGAGTAAATACTACATCATTACTCACTATCCAAGTAAAAGCAAAATGAGCACTCGTAGCATTCAATTTTTTCATATTTTAATACAAAGAAGTTAATGAGCAACAATATTTAAGAGGATCATCTCTGAACCATTTAGTAAACATTTCTATGATTGAACACCTGAGCTGAATAAATACTTTATGATGTAAATACAATCGATTAACCAGCTTATTAATTAGATTGCATTGTGATTGGTGCTTTGTAATTAAGTGCTTTAATGTGCATTTATTTACCGAAAGCTTGAATGAAATTAACGGTTTTTATCTGTTATCAAAATGGTGTTCATAATCCCTCCTTAGATAAGCCTAATGAATAACAACTAATTGAAATCACTAAATAACACATCCCTTAACAATGTTTACATAAACTAAACAAATCAATATAGATCATATATTTAGAAATCAGTTATTGGCTTTGGTGATACCTCTCACATTAGCTCTTAAATAGAACTTTTATCATTATTGACAGAAAATAGCACAATACAGGTACCCTCAATGAGCACAATAGAATCGATCACCTTAATGCTGGCACTGGTTTATAGTACCAGCCTGCTTTATTGGAGCGGTAAAAAATGGGGCGCACTGGTCAGCGGAACATTATTAATTGGTGCCACCCTCGCCAGTTTTTTTTGGCCTTTACTTTTAATATTATTAGTTTCAGTTTTGGTCGTAACCCTTGTAGGGCAATACCAACCGGCATTTGCCACTGCCGAAGGTAGACCCAATACCATTAGAGAGTTCAGCCAACACTTTTTTGCGCTTTCAATGTTGTTAGTAGGAGTCCAATACGCCATTAACGCTGGGTTATTGTATTCTGGAGAAACGCCTTGGTTAATGCGACCAGATGTGGGTGATGCCTTTTTACCTATTGCAGGCGGTATTGAGCTTAAAGCGATTTTAACCTTAGGATTATGGGACCAAAACCACCCTGCTGCAGTAGTGATGCTGTGTGTGGTATTGCTTACCGGTGTACTATGCAAGCGCGCATTTTGCGGCTGGGCATGTCCGCTAGGATTAGCAGGCGAGTACCTTTATAAACTCAGAAAACGCGTTATTAAAGCAGAACTATTACCACCAGCATGGTTAGATTGGCCATTAAGAATGCTTAAATACCTGCTATTAGCCGCGTTGTTTGCTTTGGTGATTTCAATGCCTTCGAACAGTATTCCGCATTATTTGTCAGGTAATTACCACAAAGTCGCCGACCTCAAAATGGCCGCCTTTTTCCTTATGCCATCAATGGTGGCGTTAATCTGCTTTGGGATGATTTTTGCGTTAGCCGCTTGGCGCCGTCAGGGATTTTGTCGTTATATTTGCCCATACGGTGCACTACTTGGCCTAGTGAGCTTTTTAAGTCCGTTTAAAATCCGTCGCGACAGCCAACATTGTTTAATTGAAACAAAAGGCATGAAATGCGACAAATGCACTAGAGCATGTCCAGCTAATATTTCCGTGCACACTCAAAAAGATATCCGCTCAGATGAATGCCAAGCTTGCATGCGCTGCGTATCAGCTTGCCCTAAAAAAGAGGCATTACAACTCAGTACTCGTAATGGTATCAACCTGTCTACCAGAGGATTATTGGTTATCTTACTTACCGTCATGTTTATGGTGCCACTGTTTGCTTACGTGGGTGGATACTGGCACAGCCAAACGCCTGATAACATCAAAATGGAGCTTATCCAAAAACTCGATCGAATCGGACATTAGCATCGAAAGCACTTTCAATAATGCTCACTTAAGAGACAATAAAAAGGGCTGCAAATTGCAGCCCTTTTATATCAATCGCTTAAACGATTATGCAGCTGGTGCCACTTTACGTTTGTTATGTGCAATCAACAAACCAATAAAGGCAACCACACCCACTGCAATACCAACAGGCTGGCTTAACTCTTGTGGTAAGCCAAAACCAATACCTGCGGTCATAATGTACGACACGGTTACACAGGTACCAATAATGGCAGGAATACTCACAATCCAATGGAAGGTGCCACGGTCAAACAGGTACTTAGTCGCTAACCACAATACACTGGTAGACAACAACATGTTTGAGAACGCGAAGTAGCGCCAGATCAAGGTGAAGTCAATCTTTGTCATAAAATACGCAATAATCAATACAGGTACAGCAACCAATAGACGGTTAGTCATACTTTGTGGGATCTTAAACGCATCGATAATGGTAAGACGTAACGATCTAAATGCAGTATCGCCAGAGGTAATTGGGAATACAGCTACAGCGATAATCGCCATAATACCACCCGCTACACCTAAGTACGTCGTGGCCACTTGGTTTACAACCATACCAGGGCCGCCCTGCGCAAGAATTTCCTTAAGCTCAACATAGCCACCTGGGAACGCAGCAATACCCGCTGTTGCCCATACACATGCCACAATACCTTCAGAAACCATTGCACCATAATAAACAGGGCGAACGTATTTTTCGTTGGTTAAACAACGCGCCATAATCGGGGCTTGTGTTGAATGGAAACCACTAATCGCACCACAGGTAATGGTCACAAATAATAATGGCCATACTGGTAATCCATCAGGGTTAGGCTCTAACAAGTCATTGTTGTAATGGCTGTGGTCAAAATAAGCAAAGACATCGCCAAACTCAGGTAACTGAGGCGCGTTAATCAACAACGCCACAGCAATAGACGTGGTCATGACAATCATTAGCAAACCAAAGAATGGATATAGCTTGGTGATAATCTTGTCAATTGGCAATAATGTCGCGAAGAAGTAATACGCTAAAATAGCTAATACCCAAAAGGTATTGTTAGCAAAAATAGTATCTTTAAAATAATCTAAGTTACTTAAAAGACCCGCCGGACTCATGATGAATACGACGCCAACAAAAAACAGCAACATTGCAGTAAACACCAGCATTGCGGCTTTGAAGTAGATGTTAAAATAGTGGCCGGCGATTTCAGGTAAGCTTTTACCGTCTTCTTTGATACTCATCACCCCAGAGAAGTAATCGTGTACCGCACCACCTAAAATGTTACCCAACACAATCCAAACTAGCGCAATCGGACCGTATAATGCACCTAAAATAGGACCAAAAATGGGGCCTACACCTGCTACGTTTAGAAATTGGATTAAAAACGCTTTTGCAGGGTGAACAGCAACATAATCCACGCCGTCGTCAAAACGTTTTTGTGGCGTGGGTAAGTTAGGGTCAATACCAGCTTGTTTCTCAACAAACGGACTGTAGAGCTTGTATGCGAGAGCTAAAAGCGCAATACAAATGAGGAAAATTAACATGGTTTTATCATCCCATTAATTATAAGAATATATTCACTGCTGAGTTTGTTGCAGTTGCTTGTATAGGTCAAGCGACTACCTATTATACTAAAGTAGGGGTTGCTAACCCAAAACACTTATCATTTTTAATGCTTTATATTTTTTTATGCTTTTTAATTAGAGGCTTAGTTATTTATATATAAAAAACCAACTCTTTGTTAAATAAGTTGGTTTTTTTACTTTATGATGATTAATCTCGCTGGAAACTCAGTTCAGTAGTCGATTCAAGCGATGCTTGGATCTCTGCTTCGGTAAATAACAGCGGACGCAATTGTTTTTGAGTCGAGTAAAACTCACTTTGATCGTTAAAGCTTGAGCTTAATGCATTACTTGATTGCGAGTAACTCAATATGCCCTTCGCAACCGGCCCATCATCGGTAAAACTGACCGTCATCATCCAGCTTGAACCATAGCGAATATGATAGCCTTGCTCAGTTAACCCAGACGCAGCCGCCTTACCCGATAACACATCCATAACAGCTGCATAACGGTGCTGCGGAATTAATGTGTCGTCGCCCGACAAACTGGTCGAAAACACATTAAAGCCGCCTTCGGCATTGTGGCTGCCCGGCCAAGGTAATTTAACCCCTGATGCCGTGCCATCGGGCAATGACTTTTCAACAAACTGCACGTCACCTAAACTGGCATCAACACTAAAACCTGCTGCTTCTAGATTTAGGGCTGCATGAGCTAATGCGACGAGCGCACTGCCATCGCTGGCAAGTGTGTTTGGCGTAGAGGCTGCATTGGTGTAATCAAATACTTGAGTCAACATAGTGTCTTGATCAAACTGATGCGCAAACTCGCGAATTAATGCCCCGCCGACACTGTCGTTATCTTGCTTGCCATTCCATGTTGTTAGCGCGGTGCAAGCTGCACTGAGGTCTTTCGACAACGTCGGACTGACAATCACAGGCGTGACGCCTTGCGCTGCACATTGCGTCAGTAAATCAGCCAATACGAGCTCTGGTAAATAAGCTCGATTAGACAATAATGCCGCTTCTAACTCTGCTAATGAAAACTTACCGTCATCACCTGCCGCATCTTCCATTAAGGTTAATCCCATTCGGGTTCGTAATGACAATTGGCCCCGTTCGGGTCCATACATGGGTGAGTAGTTCTCTAATGGCTGTGCTAAGTTAGTTGACCAAAATGAGTTATTGGAGTTTTGTACAAAATCGCTACGCTCAAGCTTAGGTGCTCGCTCATACGGCATGGGCTCACTAAAACTGAATGTTGAAGTGTTACCCGGCAATATAGTAAATCCCGCTTGTGCTTTAGCCGCAATAATCTCTGGGGTGGTTTTAAGGATACCGATAATAAAGTCAGAGAAACCCGGTACCGTTGAATCATCAATATAAAAGGCATTACCTTCTTTATCTGCATACATGGTGTTATTAAAAATCACCCCGTCATAATTTTTAAAGGCTTGCTGAAAATCATCAAGATTACTGGCTCGATTCATGGCTAACCAATGGTCGAGCGGATCTTTATTAGCCATATTGGCATCTTGGATCATAAAGGCCTGTCCGTCATCCCAACCAAAGGGAGCCAAGGTCGGCGGCGCTTCGACCATTGGACCTTTTGCTGTGGTGTAAATGTCTTTTTCGGCAACCAACATTCCCGCCGCACCCGCATTGACTAACACCGAAACGGTTTCTTTAGTGATTGGCATGGCTTCACCGTCGAACATATATTGCAATCTGTCGCCAGCCATCAGCTCAAGGTTGTACATCACAAAATGTTCAGCCGTTGAAAAGGTATGTGTCCAGGCAACATCTTTGTTAAAACCAATGTTAACTAGACCTGGCATGCCGACTAGCGATCCTCCCATCACATCAATTTGCCCAGGAATGGTTAAGTGAGACTGCCAAAAACGTAAATTACCCGTATGCGGAAAATGAGGGTTGCCCAATACCATGCCTTTACCTGTCTCGGTTTTATCTTTGCCTAAGCCCCAGCCATTGGAGCCTAAGTCACGTGGGTTGGTGTCAGGAGTCGTGATATTTGCCGCTCGAGCAATGAGCTTTTGGTTCATGTCGCGAACAAAGGCTGTTTGCACCGATGATGCTGCGGGGCCAACAATGCGCGGTAAGTACTCTTCGCCATCACCTGGGTTAGCATAAAAAATTAAGTCTAAAAAGTTTGCGGCGCCCGGTAGCAGCGCGACCGAAAATAGATAGTTAGCCACATCAACCCCTGTGATGGGTTTAACCCAAGGTTGGCCAGCACAAAAAGGCTCTGCGGTTTGCTCTCCAGCTTCAACGTCAGCTAAAAATTGATTGTAACCCGCGCTAAAACCTTCCATTAGCGCGCGGGAATTATAACTAAACTGGGTGTATTGCGTTTCAGCAAGCTCTCTGATTTTTAATGCTTTATAGGCAAAATCAGAAATTAAATTGCCGTTATCTTCGTTGGTTGGTAAGCCGGTCGAAAAGTCGATTGAGGCATGAGGGCCAAAATACATTGAACGCTCAGAATTGGCTTTAATAAACCCATCGGCCATAACACATAGATTATCTTGCGCTTGAGCGTAACCGCTACCAAAGCCCAAGCTTTCTAAGTTGTCCGCGGTAATATGTGGTACACCATATTGGGTGCGGCGGATCTGTGCCTTAAGCGCGCCATTTGGAGCAAAAGCTTGAAGAAGAGGTGTGAGTTCTGGTTCAGGTGTAGGTTGAGTGGTTTTACTGAAGTCGGTGTCATCGCCACAGCCGACAATAAAAATCGTCGACGCCACGCCCACCGCAAGCAGGAGTTTATTGAAATCCATTATTATTATCCTTGTTGTTACCCAATATCTGGGTGAGGTATTTAATCCTTTATGCCTCAATCTATGTCGTCTATACCGATAACCCCAGTCATCGCAAACCTGTAACATAAATACAACAAAGACATCTATGATATTTAATCAATCAATCAAATGTCTGTCTACCTTTAATCATTTTAATATGCTAGAAAGCTTTATTTGGTCGCAAATAATCCCAAAAACATAATACATCTTCGAACTCACAGGGTAGATTACTTGCTAAGTAAAAAGTATGATCAATGTTATTCCAATTGTTAACATTGCAGCACGGTTTACGCTCAACCATCCAGAGGAATTACATTGAAAATTGACACAAAACTGCTATTAATGATGCTCGTTTCACCTCTGGCAATGGCAGAAGAACCGCTTAACGATTTAGACCTAGATCTTGACTCATTAATGGCAATGGATGTTCAAGTCACTTCAGCAATGAAACGGGCCCAATCAGCATTTGATACAGCTTCTTCAATCTATGTGTTAACCAAAGAACAAATTATCCGTTCTGGTGCAACGTCGATCCCTGAAGCCCTCAAAATGGTTCCTGGTCTTGCGGTTAGGCAGCTCGATAATAACCAGTGGGCCATTACATCACGCGGTGTCGCCTCTCGTTTTTCCGCCAAATTATTGGTGATGATTGATGGGCAGAGCTTTTATACCCCCAAATTTGCTGCTGTATATTGGGAAACCTTAGATGTACCGCTTTACGACATTGAGCGCATTGAAGTCATACGCGGTCAAGGCGGTTTATTGTGGGGCAGTAATGCTAGCAATGGGGTAATTAACATTATCACTAAAAACAGTATCGATACCCGTGGTGTCTATGCTGATTTAAGCAGTGGATCGCAAATTAATCACGATGCTAACTTACGCTATGGTGGTGATATTGGTAATCAAGGTAGCTTTCGAGTTTATGGCCATGTTAAAGATGGTGACGAGTCAGACAAAGGGATTTCGCTCGCTCCCTCCGATTATACTGAACAATATTCATTAGGGGCACGATTTGACTTTACCCCTAACGATGAATGGTCAGGGCTAATCCAAGGCAATATTACAGAGTCGACGTTAGGGCAAAACTTTCGTGGTGTCATTGACGAAACCAATCGTAATGTGTCTTTTTCTGGCCATTTAGATCGTACTGACTCGCGTATTATGGCGCGAATAGAAAACCGAATTTCAGACGATGCTAACCAAATGCTACAAACCTCTTGGTTAAAACAATCGGGCAGCCAAACCTTTCTACAAGAAGATTTTTCATCATTTGATATCGATTACCAAATGAACTTTTTGTATGGCGATCTTAAATTCGATTGGGGATTAAATTACCGCTATAACGATATTTCATTCGCTGAAAGCTCCTTTGTGCGCAGCGATGGTGGCTACAATACTTTAGAGCAATACGGCGCGTTAGTTCAGGCGCAATATACTATAATTGACAATAAGTTAGACGTTATTCTCGGTGCCAAAGTCGAGCATAACGATTTAACCGGTTGGGAAAACCAACCCTTGGCTAGATTGGTCTGGAAATTACAACCAAACCAGGTGTTATGGACATCGATATCTAAAAGCGTCCGTGTGCCCTCGTTAATTGAATTTAACGACGACTTTACGATTGACGGCCAACGTGTAGAAGAAGTGTCTCCTATCACCACTGGTATTGACATGATAGACACTTACTACATCAGAACATATCTAAACGGTAATAATGATGTAAAGTCTGAAGAATCAACATCATATGAATTAGGTTATCGTTTATCTCAAGGAGACTGGGGCGTAGATTTATCGATTTATCATACTGAAGTGAGCGACGTATTAGCGGTTGAAGTTGATGCCAAATCAGAACAATTTCTGCCCATTTTTGCCTTATTACAACAAGGTGAAATTGAGCTGGCGATGCAAAGCCTAGCCAGCACATCAATAAACTTCGATTTAGTGTCAAATGCCGAACTAACCACTAACGGTGGTGATATTATTTTAACTTGGCAGCCCACCGACACCTTCAACGCTGAAGTAGGTTACAGTTACAATACGTTCAATTATGACCTAGCAGAAAACACCTTTGAAGCCATTGGGTATGACTCAACCAGCCGTCAACTCTTCGCCAAAACAGATATACAATTGTTTGAAAACCATCGTTTATTTTCCTCATTACGAGTCGAAAACAGCGATGCCTATAACACTGATAACTACACAGTATTAGACTTAACATGGCAATGGGCATTTCACCCAAATTGGTCTGCTGCTGTGATGGGGAAAAACTTATTTGCCGGTTCTCATATCGAATACAGCAACGCTGGAGAAACCTATACTTTACCAAACTACATCGATGAAAGCGTGACCTTTAAATTAACGGCTAAATTTTAATAGAGCTAATACCCATGATTAAAAAATGGCTTTTGGGTTTACTGATTTCGCTTTGGCTTATTCCAAGCCAAAGCGTGCGCGCTATTGAAACCGAAAATGCACTAAAGGCCGGTTTTTTATTCAATTTTGCCCGTTATAGTGAATGGAGCCGCGCTCAAGACACCCAAACTGAGTTTGTACTTTGCAGCCCAGATAATCACTTTATCGATGTCGCTTCAGTGGTTTTAGCCAAAAGAATGGTTAACCATTTACCGATTCAAAGTAAAGCCGTTAACCTAACAGAAACTGATTTAAGTCAATGCCAAGTCTTGTTTATCACCTCTGACACTCTGTTGTTATGGCAGGCAGCAGAGTTAACAAAGCTAAACAACATCATGGTGGTCGGAGAAACAGAAGACTTTATCGAGCAAGGCGGTCATATTCGGTTCTTTTTATCGGGTGGTAAAATTCGTTTTGAAGTGTCACCCGCTAAACTCACTCAAGCCAACATCAACATGAGTTCGAAAGTATTACGTCTTGGTCGAGTGGTGGATAATTAGCACTATGAAGAACATTTTTAGCTTAAACACCATCAGTAAAAAGTTACTCTTCATTTTGATGAGTGTTGCACTTGTTTCAACGGTAAGTGTCACCTTAGTTTTTAGTGCTTATGAGCTTACCTCTGCCAAACGTGAGCAAGTACAAAGCTTACAAAGCCTATCGGAGATGCTTTCACCTAACGTCACCGCGGCAGTGTTATTTGATGACCAAGACACAATTAAAGAACTCATTAAACCTGTACTGCTTCGCGCTGATATTTTATCTGTCAGTGTCACCAACATAGAAAACCAAGTTTTAGTACAATTGTTTGCCAAAAATATCAGCCCAGACAATCTAAACAACAATACAGATCTCACTAACATATCCACCCCATTGTCTTTGGATAATCAAGGTTATGGTTATTTAACCATTATTGCTAATGACAGTTACATCAACGATAGGATTGCATTTTACATTAAGTTTTTGTTGTTTCTATTACTCTCCACCTTTGCAGTCAGTTTGTTTTTGTCAATATTGCTACAAAGAAAATTTTTGAGCCCGATTTTATACCTTGCTGAAACAGCAGAAAAAATCACCACATCACATGATTATAGTTTGCGGGCAAAACAACACTCCAAAGATGAAATCGGCCAGTTGACCACGTGTTTTAACAGTATGCTAGACACCATTGAGCAGCGTGAAAGCGTACTTGAAAGCCAAGTAAAATCTCGTACTGAAGAACTTGAGAATGCCAATATTCAATTACATGAGTTTGCATACCAAGACGGTTTAACCAACCTACCCAATAGGCGCTATTTTTATAAAAAGCTACAGTCTCTGCTAGATATCGACGACATGCATTTTGCATTAATTTTCATTGACCTTGACGGCTTTAAAGAAATTAACGACACATTAGGCCACGATCACGGCGACTTACTGCTACACCAGGTGGCAAAGCGCTTACGTAACTGTGTTCGAGGTAACGATACCGTCGCGAGACTCGGTGGCGATGAGTTCACCTTAATTATTGAAGGTATTAACGATGTAGAGCGAGCCAGTGAAATCGCTCAAAAGGTCAAACAAAGCCTAATGCAATGTATCACCATCAACGGTGCACAAGTCTATGTCACTGGCAGTATTGGCTTAACGTTTTACCCGGCCGATGGGCGCAGTGTTGAGGATTTAGTTAGGCATGCGGACCAAGCCATGTATTTATCAAAGAGTAAAGGTCGTAATCGGTATGAGTTTTTCTCTTATATCATTGAAGAACAAGCCATTGAGAAACGCAAAATCATTGAAGAAATCCGCGTAGCGCTGAGAGAAGATCAGTTTGTTTTATATTACCAACCCATTTTTGACCTAGACGGTATTAATGTCAGCAAAGCAGAAGCGCTGATCCGTTGGCAGCATCCTCAACATGGATTAATAGGCCCTAATGAGTTTATCCCCATCGCGGAACAAAACGGCCTGATAGAAGATATTGGTAACTGGGTTAGAGACCAAGCAATTAATGATGCCGCTCAGTGGTATTATATGTCGGGACAGATTTTACAAGTGAATGTTAACAGCTCACCCATGCAATTTGATCGCGCCGGACAATGGGTAGACGACTGGATTTTAGCCTGCAATAAACAAGGTTTGCCAAGAGACACTATGGTGATTGAGGTCACTGAAAATACCTTAATGGATCCTGACTCTCCCATCCAACAACAAATGCATCGGTTGAAGCAGCATGGAATCCACATTGCCATTGACGATTTTGGCGTGGGTTACTCATCTTTAGCTTACTTACAAAGGCTAGACATCGATATTTTAAAAATCGATCGCTCGTTTATTCAGCACATGGAAACCAACGAAAGTAGCATTGCCTTAGTCAGAGCGATTATTACCATGGCCAGTCACTTAAAAGTAAAAGTGGTTGCAGAAGGTGTTGAAACCAAAGGACAACACCAAATATTACAGCAATTATCCTGTGATTATTTACAAGGGTATTTATTCGCTAAACCTATGACAGCTAAAGACTTTACACAAACCTACATAAAGCCTTTAACTGCTCAAGCTGTACTGTAAGGTTACTTATCGATTAACATCAACAACCACGCGGCCTCTTACCTTACCTTCCATTAATTGATTGGCCACATTAACCGCCTCAGCCAAACTGACTTCCTTGACGATGTCATCAAAAAGGGTTGGCTCAATAATCTCTGCCAAACGTTGCCAAGCTTCAACACGATCCGCAATTGGGCGCATCACACTATCAATACCGGCTAAGGTCACACCACGTAAAATAAACGGTGCTACACTCGCAGGTAAATCCATTCCCTGTGCTAAGCCACAAGCAGCTACAGTTCCGCCATAGCGGGTGCTAGCACATACATTCGCTAATGTGTGACTACCGACAGAATCTACCGCACCAGCCCAACGTTCTCTCGCTAAAGGACGACCTGGTTCAGATAGCGTTGCTCTATCGATAATCTCACTGGCACCCAGTTTTTTCAGATAATCGCTTTCATCTACACGACCCGTTGACGCAACAACGGTATAACCTAGTTTAGCTAAAATAGCGATGGCAAAACTGCCAACCCCACCATTAGCACCAGTCACTAAAATTTCACCTTTATCTGGCGTAACACCATTTTTTTCAAGGGCGATAACACACAACATTGCGGTATAACCTGCCGTCCCAATCGCCATCGCTTGACGTGGAGTAAACGCGCTTGGCAGTGCAATTAACCAATCACTTTTTAAACGTGCTTTAGTCGCGAGTCCACCACAATGGGTTTCACCCACACCAAAACCATTTAACAACACAGTATCGCCAGCACTAAATTTATCACTGTCGCTTTGTTCAACAATTCCCACTAAATCGATACCAGGCACCATCGGAAAACTACGAACAACAGGTGCTTTACCCGTAATAGCCAGTGCATCTTTGTAGTTTAATGTACTGTAAAGTACGTTCACGGTCACGTCGCCCTCTGGCAATACAGACTCGTCAATATTTTTAACGGTAGTGCGATAACCTTGGTCATCTTTTTCAATTAGCATGGCGTTAAACATGATTTACTCCTAATTTAGACTGATCGTCTATTAATAGTTAAAAAATTTTTACGTGTACAACTATTTTGGTAAAGCTGCGATAAATAAGTCGCAAAAATTATCCAGCGGTGTGCCACTCTCAACTAGCTTTGCGCGGCTCACAGCACCTTCCCAACCCACCCAAAAGTTCTCTGCTAGTAATTGGCAGTTAGCATCAGTAGCAATTTGCCCATGCAATACCGCATCCTCAAGGCATTTGGCTAAGCAATTTTGCCAGCTGGCAAATATGGCTATCAGTTGCGGCCTAAAACTCTCTGGTAGTGCCCCGACTTCTTGCCCTAAATTCCCGACCAAACAGCCTCGTTTAAAATCATAGCGAGTCATCCCCGCTTTAGCATCTGCCACAAAATGACGGATCCGAGTTAACGGTAGGTGAGTGTCATCGTAAAGATGGTTGGTTAATTTAGTTAAGAAGTAATCTGCATAATTTTGCAATACAGCCTGACCAAATGCTTCTTTACTGGAGAAGTAATGATAGAAAGAGCCTTTAGGTACCCCCACCTTTTTTAAAATAGGCTCAATACCCGACGAGGCAAAGCCTTGCTCGGTAAGCTGTTCAAGGCCGCTTCTAATAAGTGCAGCCCGAGTATCTGGATTTTCTCGAGATACTTTTGGTGGTCGACCTCTACGAGGTTTGGCGTTATGTTCATTCATTAACCACATATTAGACCGAACGTCTATTAAATAGCAATGTTCTATATCAAAATCATGCAATGGTGCAATAAAACAGACGGTTTTGTGATTTACCCGCGTCTCATCTTTCACTCTATTGATACTCATATCACGACCAAATCATTACACCTCAAATAATTTGACGCAAAATAATTTTAGGTCTAACAACATTATATTTTCAGCTTAAAGTGGACATCCTCGACACCAAGTAGCATCGATAAAATCGTGTTCATTTGCCGCAAAATCGGCGAGCTAGCCCCTTTGAAAAAACAAATCCAACCAATGAACTCGGTATTAAAAAGTCAGTTTTATCATCATAAAAGCGAATAACGACCAAAAATACCAATCGATTAGAAAAAACATTTATAAAAAATAATGCGCCGCTTGCCCCTATAGGCTATGGGATGCGGCCCAACACAATGACTCTAACATCCTCAAAAACCTGTGCTTCATCTTGCATTAGATTGGAATTAGACAGGCAAATAGTGTTAATATAATTAGACCACTAACTAATTTAGTGGTTTTTTTATTGCTATTTTTTAACTATTTATTGCTAACGCCAATATTTACTTGCTCAGGAGGGCACAATGTCGACAGACATTCAGACAGAAGAAAATCTCATCACACAACTTTGGCATAAATCAGTTTCAAAACTTACCTATGCGACTCAACTACTGTGCTTATTTGCCATATTAAGTACCTATCTCTTTGTCATGTTGAAACCTAATGGGATTCAAAATAACAAAGCGTTAGGAGGCCAGTAGTTCATGCATTATTTAACGTATGTCTCATTAGCCATTTATTTCATCGTTATGCTTTGCATTGGTCTGTTTGCTTTTAAGAAGTCAACCAGCGATGTGTCTGGTTACATTCTTGGCGGCCGTAAGGTGAGCCCACAAGTCACAGCATTGTCTGCAGGCGCATCTGACATGAGTGGTTGGATGTTAATGGGTCTACCTGGCGCAATGTTTTTAGTGGGTTTTGAAACCCTCTACATTGCAATTGGCTTATTAATTGGTGCCATGGTTAATTACCTATTAGTTGCGCCCAAACTAAGGGTTTACACCGAAGTGGCGAATGACGCCCTGACGATCCCTGAGTTTTTTGCCAAACGCTTCCATGCTCCAAACAGTAATATCCGTATTATTGCAGCGGTTATTATTGTTATCTTTTTTACGCTATACACCTCTGCAGGCTTAGTCGCAGGCGGTAAATTATTTGTGTCAGCGTTTGATCTCAATTATGAGCTAGGTTTAATCGTCACCTTAGCGGTCGTGGTGTCATACACCTTACTCGGTGGTTTTTTAGCCGTAAGTCTGACTGACTTTGTTCAGGGCTGTATTATGTTTGTCGCTTTAGTCTTGGTGCCTGTTGTGGCATACCAAGAATTTTCTAACGCCGAGAAAATGATGAACTTTGCTTATGAGTCAATTCCGCATTTTTCTGAAGGCATGCAAAACGTCACCATGTTGGGGTTAATCTCTAGCTTGTCTTGGGGTTTAGGCTACTTTGGCCAGCCACATATTATTGTGCGTTTTATGGCGATTCGTTCAGTATCAGACATTAAAGCCGCTCGCCGAATTGGTATGAGTTGGATGACGGTAACGATTGTAGGCGCTCTTGCTACCGGTCTTGTAGGGATTGCATACGCAAACAAATTCGACATGAAATTAAGCGACCCAGAAACCATTTTCATTGTCTTCTCAGAATTGTTATTCCACCCTTTGATCAGCGGCTTTTTATTAGCAGCGATTTTAGCAGCAATCATGAGCACAATTTCATCACAGCTTTTAGTGTCTTCTAGCTCTTTAACTGAAGATATCTACCGTGTTGTTTCAAAGAAAGAAGCAACCGAGCAAGAAATGGTGAAAATGGGCCGTTTCGGTGTTGCAGGCGTTGCGATTGTGGCCAGTTTATTAGCGCTTGATCGCTCAAACAGCATTTTATCGTTAGTGAGTAATGCATGGGCTGGTTTTGGCGCGGCATTTGGTCCTCTTGTATTGTTTAGCCTTTATAAACACAACCTCACCCACAAAGCAGCCGTTGCAGGTATTGTCTCAGGTGCAGCTACCGTCCTATTTTGGATATATGCCCCTGTACTTGCCGATGGCAAAGCACTGTCTAGCTTAATGTACGAAATGATCCCAGGCTTCATTGTAAGCAGTGTGGTTATTTGGGTAGCAAGTGCATTAGATACTGACCCTTGTAAGAAAACAGTTGATACCTTCCACGAAGCCGGCCGCGTATTAGCTGAGCAGAAATAATTAAGAGGATATGATGTCAACTTCACATTGGAAACGCATTGTCGTTAAAGTGGGCAGTGCACTAATTGCGCCTCATGAACAGGGCTGTAGCAGTCATTATTTATTGGGAATAGCCCAATTTATCGCAACATGTCGCGCCCAAGGTTGCCAGGTCGTGCTCGTGTCATCGGGTTCTGTTGCAGCAGGGAAACACCATTTTTCTGATGTTGCAGATCCGAGTGTTTCACTTAAAAAAGCCATGGCCGCAGCAGGTCAAGCCGACATGATGGCCACATGGGACAAGCTATTCGATTTTGCATCTGCACAGTTACTAGTGACGCATGGTGACTTACGTGATCGTGAACGCTACGTCAGCATTAAAGACACCATCTTTACCTTGCTAGATCATGGCTTGCTACCCATCATCAACGAAAACGATGCAGTAACAACCGATAAATTACGTGTTGGCGACAACGATAATTTATCGGCCATGGTCGCAGCAGCCGCTGATGCTGATGCGTTGATTATTTGTTCAGACGTGAAAGGGTTGTATACCAAAAACCCTAATTTGCATGATGATGCCAAACTCATCAAACAAGTCAGTGATATCAACCCAGATATTTATGCCATGGCAGGAGGGGCAACCAGCAGCGTAGGTACTGGTGGAATGCGCACCAAAATCCAAGCGGCCGAAAAAGCCATTTCACATGGTATCGAAACCATGATTGTTGACGGCTTTGATGCAGATACCTTTAACCAACTTCTGAAAGGTCAAAATCCTGGGACTTTATTTACCCCGTATGACGAACCCATGCAGGAACATTTACATTGGATGACTCATACCTCTCAAGTACAGGGTGAATTAATTGTCGAAAATGACTTTGACAACGACCTAGAAAAACAAAATTCGCAACTGACCAGTGACGATGTAGTCGCCGTAAAAGGTAACTTTTCCGTCGGTGATACCATTTTAGTGCGTAAAGGCGATGGCACTAGATTGGCAAAAGCCAAATCAAATTACAGCAGTTGCTTACTTCATTTTATTTCTGATCAAGAAGACCGAGAATTTGCCAATAACGCGCAGCAAAAAACCGGCCCTTTAATTTCAGACAAGAACATCGCCATTTTGGAGAAAACATGAGCTTAATAAAGACCTTATCTCAAAATGCAGCCATTGCAGCACAATCACTTGCCATTTTAGACGAGCAAGTAAAAAACACCATATTGCTCGACATGGCGCGTGCGCTACGTGCGCACAGTGATGAAATTATCAAGGCTAACCAATTGGATTTAGCCAATGCAGAAAGCGCCAACATGGGCTCAGCAATGTTAGATCGGTTAACACTGAACAACGACCGCATTGAATCAATGGCTTCGGGGATTGAAACTGTAGCATCACTGCCCGACCCTGTCGGTATTGAACGCGATTTAGGTGACAGACCCAATGGCTTAAGTATTCGTAAAATGCGCGTACCATTAGGTGTTGTATGTATGATTTACGAAGCACGTCCTAATGTTACCGCAGATGCTGGCGCCTTATGCTTTAAATCAGGTAATGCGGTTATTTTACGTGGAGGTAAAGAAGCGTTGCACTCAAGTAAAATGATTGCCTCTATTTTACAAAAAGTGCTCGAAGTGTATCAGTTACCTCCGGCGCTCATTACTGTAGTGCCCGATCCTGATCGCGGCTTAATGATGGAGCTCATGCAGCAACGTGATTATATCGATGTGATTATTCCACGTGGCGGTGAAGGGTTAATTAATTTTGTCACCGACAATAGTAAGGTGCCGGTTATTCAGCACTTTAAAGGTGTTTGCCATTTATATGTTGATAAGGATGCCGATCTTGAGATTGCAATGGCATTATTACTCAATGGTAAAACCCAGCGTACCGGCGTATGTAACGCGCTAGAGGGATTGATTGTCCATAAAGATATTGCAACAGCGTTTTTACCAAAAGTAGCGCAAGCATTAGCTGAACACAAGGTAACGATTAACGCATGTCAGCAGGCAAAATCATACTTTGACGCTTGCAAGGTCATGAATAATGATGACTTTGGTCAAGAGTATTTAGACCTCGAAATTGCCATTAAGCAAGTGGATGACTTCGACGGCGCCATTAACCATATCCGTCGTTTTGGTAGCCACCATACTGAGGTGATTTGTACTCAAAATGACGTTACTGCCGCACGTTTTCAACGCACGGTAGATGCCTCTGTAGTAATGGTGAATGCATCATCTCGCTTCTCTGATGGCAGCGAGCTGGGTCTTGGCGCTGAAATTGGTATTGCTACCAGCAAGCTGCATGCTTACGGTCCTATGGGACTAGAGTCACTCACTACTGAAAAGTACCTGGTGAGTGGTGTCGGTCAAGTACGCGCATAATCTTATTTAGCTTTAGCGTCAGCGAGTTAGATCATTGACGAATATAAGTTGAACTGCACCAGATGATTAATCACACTTTAACAGTTCTTGTTTAATCAGCTTTAATAAAAAGGTCTCTCGTTGTATCGAGAGGCCTTTTTTGTTGCTGTTTGCCATAGTATCGAGATTATGTTGAATCGCGGCATCAATATCCATCCACACTGGCACCATGCCATTATTGATTTCATGAGCCTCAAACTGGGTTTCCCCTATCTCGTCAGCAATATTACACACATAACAGTATGACAGCATGTTCACTGACTCAAACCCATCTCTGCGCCACGGACGATATTCTTGATACAAGCCAAACGGAATAACATCACCCACCACTTGCGCGCCGGTTTCTTCTTGTAACTCGCGAATTAAACCCTGCTCAATATGCTCACCGTCATCAACTCCACCACCGGGTAATGAATAGTCATGATAGCGCCTTGTGTACACCATCAAAATTTGATTACCGCGCAGCACAATCGCTCGTGCGGCCAAACGCGTTAGCATGGTCGATTGATTATTATTGACGAAATCGACAGGCGTTTCAGGATGATAACTGGTCGTTAAATGGCGCATAATATTTGAATTAGGACTTGGAGGTTAAATCAAAAAACGCATCATACGTTGCTAGGCACTGCGATTCAATAACACTGCAGCTGACGAAAGAGTCAAAGACGCACTCAAGAGACAGAAGTAAAAGCCTCAAACAAGCCATGGGCTTGCTTTGATGTGCTCGCTCTCATACGGAACAACACGTAAACATCTTGTAATAACTTAACCGTAAAATTACCGTCATAATAGCGGTTATTGTTTAATAATATGACTATTATTAGGGGAAATAGTCGATGATGAATCAAGCAAATTACCACAGAATCTGTTACACCCTCGAAGTGCATATAGCGTGCGCATTTATTATCAATCACGGACTCAACTTCTATGATAAACCGTTGGTATAAACAGTTTACACAATATCCACCAGACCACCCGGACTACTGGCGTATCCGTTTAATCGAGCACTCGTTGTTGATTACCACCAGTTACTTTTTAATCCTCACATTAATTAACCTCTTTTATTTTGAGGGATATTCCTATGCACTACTAGATGCGACGGGATTAATCATTTCGATTGGCATTTACAGTCGGTTTCGACAAACCGGAAAAGTGAACGTCACCGCGTGGGCAGTGACATTAATGGTAGCAAGCTTAATCATGCTATTTGTCATATCAAGCAAAGGTTATTCACACTCACTTTTTTGGGCAACATTAATTCCCCCGTTTTCATTCTTTCTCATAGGCCGAACGTGGGGCACAGTTATCTCAGGTATCGCATTTAGCATCTGCGCTATTTTGGTATATCAGCAAACTCTACACTCTGAAGCTGTACCATTTAGTATTGGGTCGCTTTTTAATGTCGTAGAGGTATGTATCGCCCAAGTTTTATTATTTCGCTTTTACGAAAAAACTCGATTTTCTGCCTATAAAAAGCTCGCTTTACGAAATCTTGAAATACAAAAAATGGCCGAAACGGATAAGCTTACAGGTTTATTTAACCGAGAAAAACTCGACTTTGCATTAGATAAATTACTCACAACGCCCGCAGCTAACACCTATATAGAAAGAAGCACTATCAACACAAAAGACCCCACCGAGGCCTGTCCGATAATTTATCAACCTGAAGCTCATGCTAGTGAAACAAAGCTCTCTCAAGCATTATTGAATAAACAGGAGATGACCCAGTTTCCAATTTCAGTGGCGATCATCGACATTGATCATTTTAAGGAAATTAATGATAAGCATGGACATTTAATTGGAGATAAAGTGCTATGTGGACTCGCGGATTTATTGAAAACTCAAATGCGCAGTGATGACATATTAGCACGCTGGGGCGGTGAAGAATTTGTAGTGGTATTACCCAATACACGGCTAGCGGATGCGACAGAGCTTATCGACAGATTAAGGCATTTTATTGCGACAAAAAATATTCAAGCTATGGACCTAACGATCAGTCTAGGCGTGGCGCAATATCAAATTGAAGATACGGCTCACACCTTACTAGACCGTGCAGATAAAGCGTTATACTTAGCAAAATCAGCAGGACGTAATTGTGTTGCAATAGCCTAAGCTGTCGTCAAAAGACATCCCCCAAAAGCATGCGCTACATTAACATCGTGTTCAATCAGCCTCTTGTGTAACGACATAATGCTTGCCATTAATCCGCTCAATAATCTGTGTTGCGGTTAAGTCATGCACCACATTAATCACGGTAGACGCGGCATCGGTAATCGCTCCTATCACCACTAAAATCGGGATCACCTCCATGGGTAAACCTAAGGTGGTAACAATAAAAATCTCACCTAAAAACGCCCCACCCGGTACGCCGCCAATCACGAAGGCCGACAACACCGAAATCAAAATGGTCAGCATAAATACGTCAGTAGTGAAATCGAGTCCTAGTAACGAATAAATAAACACAATTTTTAATGCGGTAATTGCAGCAGCGCCACCTTTATTTAAATTAACCAGTAACGGCAGGCTGATTTCAGCAATTTGCTCATTTAACCCCATCTTAGTCGCGCTACGAATGGTCACAGGTAAGGTGGCTAAAGATGAGCTGGTGCCCAAAGCGGTCACGGCTGGCTCAAGCATGTGCTGCCAAAATTGTTTAACCCCTTTTACCCCGCCGCCAATCCACGCATATAGGGTTGAACCCACGGTTAAATACAGTGCCATGGCAACAAAGAACAACCCCACAGCCCGGGCAAAAGTGCCCATTAGTTCAGTGTCTTGGCTGGCCATGGTTGCTGCAAAGTAAGCCCCTAAGCCAATAGGTGCAACATACATTAATATTGAAATGACTTTCATAATAACCGTATTCACACTATCCAAAATACGGCTGACTACGAGACCATCTTCACCAGATTGGCCAATGGCAACACCGCCAATCACCGACATGATGATTAAGGCTAAAATATTCGACTTAGACAATAATCCGACAAAATCATTAGTGGTTAATAAGCTCACAAAATCCATACTGCCTGATGCAGCATCGACCGTATTGGCTAAATCTAAGGTCACACCTTGAGCTGGATCGTACGCCAGTGCTAATAACACTACCCCAACGGATGGCACTATCGCCATCACAATCGACACCGCCATAATTGACACCAATATCGCACCTAACTTTTTTAAGTCGGTCATATGAGCAATAGACGACATCACGCTCACTGCCACCAATGGCACGATAATCATAAACAGCAAATTTAAAAATATTTGTCCAATCGGTTTGAGTTTAATCGCCCACTCAGGAAACATACCACCCAATAGGCCGCCTATGAGTAACGCACTTAATAAAATAATGGACGAGCGATAAGCGCGTAGGCTTCTCAACATATCAATTCCTAAAACATAAAAACAAAGTTAATAGCAGATAAGCTAAATGACGTTAAAATATGACACAAATCTAAAGTGATACCAATCGCAAAAAATTAAGGTTGAGCCTGAATTTCGATAATCAGGTTTTCAGATCCGCGCACGAAAATTTGTTTCATTAACGTACCAGGGACTTCGCCCATTGAATAAGCTAAATTGAGCTTAGTAATGTGCTGCATTGTTTCCTGATAATTGTCGCTTAAAAAGCTGACATGATGGACAATATTTTGCTCTTGCTCAGTAATGGCTGGTGATTGATGATTGGAGAAAATATGGATGACATCTTTATCGCCAGCAAACAAAAAGTAGCCGTTAAAGCCTAAACGAGGCATAAAGCCATTTTAGCCTCAACCCGACGGGCAGTGGCTATTTTCCAGTCATACTGCCCACAAATTCACTTATTTAGCAGGGCATACCGGTTTACGCCGTTAAATGGATTGAAGCATTATTGTAGACGGCTAATATCTCTCAATAAACGGCTTAAACAGGTAAACATTATCTAATATAAATTGATAATCAGCAGGAATATTTGAAAATAGGTCAAAGTAAGCGGCCTAAATAAACAACGGAACAAACCACAAATAAGCTATAGCGCCGAGTCTACCTCAACCAAACGAATAAACGCTTTCATCGCCACTGACACACTGTATTTACGGGTCATGAATACCGTATCGCCAGGCGTAACATCTAATAACGTTTGAGCATGAAGATTGTGTAATTGCTTAGCCGACTTAGCTATTCCTCCACTCACAATCGCATACCCTAGCCCCTGCTTTATCGCACTAACAAGATGAAACAACGAGTCGGTTTCTAATACAATATTAAAACCGCCTCCAGCTTTTTCTATCGCATTATCAATGTATTGCCTAAATTGCATATTTTGACTTAATAATATCAAGGGTACAGATTTAAGCTGAACTAATGGCAACGCTTGTTGTAACAAGGTTTGTTGAGGCGCAGCCAGCTCAAGAGATACAGGCTTAAGCGACAAAACCGCCAAAGGATGACTCTGTTGAGGGTAAAACTGAAGTTGTCTGCGGCTTGATTCGTTAATGTTCTCATCAAAGCCTAAACCAATATCCATTTGATGCAAGGTGAGCTGTTCTAGCAACTTTTCGTTAGTGGTGACGTGTAATTTAATCGATATATGCGGATGTAACTGAGTAAAGTGTTTAATGATTGGCATAATATCAACACTGGATTGCGGCACAATACCAATATTAAGCGACCCCTTTAATGGCCCAGTAAAAGCACTGATCTCCTGCTTTAATGCAGCTTCATCTAGCAGCATCTTTTCTGCATACTGCTGCACAACACTGCCCGCCTCAGTTAATGCTACAAATTGGCTACCACGGACCACAAGCTCAGTGCCAAAACGTTTTTCGAGTGCATTAATACTGGCTGATAACGTTGGCTGGGTAATATGACAAGCCTTAGCCGCTTTAGCAAAATGCTTATGTTTAGCCAACTCATGAAAGTAATGTAACTGCCGCAGATTCATGTCACCGCGCAACCTCTAATATAAAGTTAAGCTATCAATTTTACCCTATTAATAGACAAAAACTATCAATCTATAAAATAGTTTGATTGGAATTGTATTTTAGCTCTCCATAAAATGTGACCCACATCAAACTTTAAGGCTAAAAGTATGAATGCGTCATATAAATGGTCACCGTCGATTGAACACTTGGTAGAAGAAGCCGCCGCGGCAATTAATCTCAATGGCATCAATTATGCCGTAATGATGATAACCCCAGACAACATTGAAGACTTTGCGATTGGTTTTTTGTTTTCCGAGGCCATTATTCAACATGATCATGATGTGCACGACATCCAAGTGACTAACTCAGAACATGGGTTTAATATTGATGTCACCATCGCAAATCGCTGTTTATACGCATTAAACAGCAAAAAGCGTCGATTAGTCGGGGCCACAGGTTGCGGTATTTGTGGGGTTGAAGCTATCACTCATGCACTGCCAGAATTAACCATATTACCTGCCACTCGGCCAATTGAATTATTGGATGTCGACGCCCTCAAACTGCAAATTGAAGAACATCAGCTCAAAGCCCAACAAAGCGGTGCCATTCATGCGGCTTTAGCCTTAAATGCCCAGGGCAACATCATTGCTTGCCGTGAAGACATCGGCCGCCACAATGCCTTAGATAAACTAATCGGTATGTTAATTAGGCAGCCAAGCTCATTGTCTGAGTGCAACACATTATTAATGACCAGCCGTTGCAGCAGTGAGCTCATTCATAAAGCGGTGTTACTGGGCGTAAATAACTTAATTAGCTTAGCGTCACCCAGCCAGTTAGCGGTAAAGCTGGCGCTAAAGTACAACCTCAACATTATTCATATTCCCAAATATTCTGCGCCTATTTATTACTCTAATTTCCAAGCCAACGTCAATTTAAGCAGTCTGCCTGTAAGTCCATTCGGAGCCATTAATGTCTAACCATATCGAAAAACCTAGTAAAGCAGGTGGTTTTCCCTCAATACAAGCCACATTAAGCCATGTATTACGAAGCCAACGCACCAAGCAAAATCTCAAGAATTTATTACGCGTTAATCAAACCGACGGATTTGATTGCCCAGGATGTGCATGGGGTGACAACAAGCACGGCGCATTTCAATTTTGTGAAAATGGCGCCAAAGCCGTTGCATGGGAATCAACAGGAAAAGGGGTTGGCAGTGAGTTTTTTGCTGAGCATTCGGTACGCCAATTAGCCAAGCAAACCGATTACTGGCTAGAGTATCAAGGCCGCTTAACCGAGCCTATGCGTTACAACGCCGCAACCGATCACTATGAGCCAGTGAGCTGGAACGACGCTTTTAGCATTATTGCCGACAAGCTCAACAGCTTGTCTAACCCTAACCAAGTCGAGTTTTATACCTCTGGCCGCGCCAGTAATGAAGCGTCGTACCTTTATCAATTATTTGGCCGTTTATATGGCACTAATAATTTTCCAGACTGTTCCAATATGTGTCACGAAGCCAGTGGCGTTGCACTGACAAAAGCCATAGGTATTGGTAAAGGCACAGTGGTATTAAATGACTTTGATGCCGCTGAAGCCATTTTTGTGTTTGGCCAAAATCCAGGGACAAACCACCCACGGATGATGAATGCGTTACGTAAAGCCGCCAAGCATGGCTGTAAAATAGTCACCTTTAATAATCTTAAAGAAGTCGCCCTTGAAAAGTTTGCCAGCCCACAAAGTCCAATCGAATTATTAACCCCCGCAGCCACCACCATTAGTCATCAATATTTAACCCCTAAACTTGGCGGTGATATGGCCGCAGTGCGCGGTATGGCAAAGTACATTATTGAACAGCGCCAGGACAAAATTGATCATGGGTTTATTGAGCAACACAGCGCCTTTTTTAACGAGTATCAACAGAGTGTTAAGCGCACCAGTTGGCAGCAGATTGAACAACAATCAGGGCTAACGAGAGCAGATATTATTAAAGCGACAATCTTATTTAGCGGCAGTAAATCCGTGATCAGCTGTTGGGCAATGGGATTAACCCAGCACAAGCATTCTGTCGACATCATTCGTGAAGTGATTAATCTCCATTTGTTGTGCGGGCAAATAGGCAAACCGGGTGCGGGCTTATGTCCAGTCAGGGGCCACAGTAATGTGCAAGGTAATCGCACCATGGGGATTAACGAAAAACCATCCAATGAGTTTATTGCTCACTTTGATAACTTTTTTGAAACTCGCCTACCACGCCAGGCTGGTCACAACGTAGTAGAAGCGCTTAAAGCGCTACAAACAAAAGACAGTAAAGTGCTAATCTGCCTAGGAGGCAACCTTGCTGCAGCCGCACCCGATACCGACTTTACCTATCAAGCCATCCGCAACGCTGAGCTTAACGTGCAAATCAGCACCAAACTTAATCGCAGCCATTTACAAGTGACACAAGATGCACTTATTTTGCCTTGCCTAGGCAGAACCGAGTTAGATATTCAACGCAGTGGTATTCAAAAAATTACCGTAGAAGACACTTTTAGCATGGTACATGCCTCAACGGGCATGACCGAACCAGTGTCAGAGCTGTGCTTGTCTGAAATCGACATCGTCGCCCAAATGGCCAACGCCACATTCCATCATCGTGATTTTAGTCAACGCGTTGGCAGTCACCAAATAAACAATCAAAACGCGGCCATAAAAATCGATTGGTTAGCATTACGTGATGACTATGGGCTGATCCGCCAATTAATACAAAACACCATAAATGGTTTTGAATACTATAACCAACGTATTGAACAACCTGCGGGGTTCTACCTTGGCAACAGCGCCGCCAGATTTGTATGGCACACTCAAACCAAACGCGCAGAATTTAATCCGAGTAACTTGCCAGACTCCGTGATTGCCGACTGTTCAAGCGATGCGCAATTACAGGGCTCACAAGGTACACAACAGCCCATATTATTGCTGCAAAGCTTGCGCTCACACGACCAGTACAACACCACAATTTATGGTATGGACGACAGGTATCGCGGCATTAAAGGCAAACGAAATATACTGTTTATCAACCCACAAGACGCACAAAACCTCAACCTAGTTGAAGGACAGTTAGTCGATTTACAATCGATTGCCAATGACAATGTTGTACGTAAAGTGTTTGGATTTAGCGTTGTCCTTTACGATATACCACAAGGCAATATTGCCGCCTACTACCCTGAAACCAACCCTTTGGTATCAATCAACAGTGTCGGCATTGACTCTTACACCCCTACGTCTAAATCTATCCCAGTGACCATAACACCCTCCACCAAGCCGGTGATTAATGTAGCTCAAGGATAAAATTAACCCAGTCACTTATTACTGATAACGCCCAGCGCGGTTAGCTCTGGGCGTTATCAGTTAGCAGTAGCGAATAAAAATACCAATGCCATGTGCGATAACGCTGACATTGGTATTTATTTTATCTCTTCACAATAATTGATGATTTGTCAGTAACCGTTATTTCCAAGCAAACGGTTTAAATACGTCATCAGTTGGAGTATGGGCAACATGATTGGTGTAGTTACTGATGACTTTTTGTGACAAGCCTAAAATGATTTCTAACACTTGTTGCTGGCCGTAACCTGCCGCATAAAAAGCTTCAAGTTCAGCAGCCGAAATATTACCGCGGTTACGCACAATGCTTAATGTAGCATCGTGTAGCGCTTGTAATTTAGCATTGGGCATAGCGGTTTTGTTACGCAATGCTTCTGTGATCGCAGGATCAACATTCATTGAATTCGCAATAGCTGTATGCGCAGGAACACAATAAGTACATTCATGCTCAACGTTAATGGTTTGCCACACTACCGTTAGCTCTTCTGCATCAAATGACGAGTCTAAAAAGAACTGATGTAGCTGTTGATAAGCTTTAAGTGTGTTTGGTGATTCAGCTAATACGCCAAACAAATTAGGTACCATGCCCATTTGTTTTTTAGCACCCTCTAGGATTGCTTTACTTTGTTGTGGGGCGCTTTCTGCTGTATGGATAGTAAATGAAGTCATAATATTCTCTCGTGTCGATAAATAAATGCTAGTGCTGTTAAATGCTGCTAAATGCCAGTGCAGCGTTTCAAATTGGGTTCACTATAGAACATCTTGAGCAACTGCTCAATATTATTTTGATCGACCACTCAAAAAATCGCAAAATTGACGTTTTACTGTTGTGTTGGCCAATAAAAAAGCCGTTAATCCTCGTGGGATTAACGACTTGATAGTAAATGACAAAGCCAGTTAGTTAGGCGATGGGCCAACGTTCATTAATGGGTTTTCTCTAAGCTAAAGTCGAGTCTCACCTGCTGGCGCTGTTGGCTAACAGCATGGCCTTGATCCACCTTAGGTTTATACTTCCAGCCTTTGACAGCCTGAATGGCAGAGCGATCAAATGTGCGTTTAGGCTGAGCCTCTATCACACTGACATTTATTACAGCCCCCACTTCATTGATATCAAATTCGACAATAACATAACCTTCAACCCCATCACGGGCTGCAACAATTGGATATTGAGGAGCAACTTGCACAACAGGCAATGCATCACTTGAACTGACACCGCGCTCATAGGTTTCAGACTGGCTCGGCATCACTGGCGGTAAAAGCTCATTTGGTATCATGGTCACTTCAGTTCCGCCAGCACTTGGTACTGCGACGCGCTCGATTTCAGGGATGACTGGTTTGGGTTTTAATCGCTCAACCGTTTTAGGTGGTATGGGTTTAGGCGTATCCTGAACCACACTAATAACCGGAGCATCGCTTGGCTCGCCAATATAGATTTGATCGTTTTTAACCAGTTGAGACATAAATATAAATAACCCTAAGGTTACCACTGCGCCAGTGATTAAAATGGCAGTTTGCCTAAACCATATTGGGTAATGAAATGCTCCCCCTGTATTGATGACACTTGCATGCAAAAATCCATCTTGTCGGCCAAGCAACGTATGTGAGTTCATAGACAATCCTTTATGAGTAACTCAAGACTAAAATAACCAGCCTTGTTAATGGTTTATTTAAATCAGGAATTAACGTGAGTTAAAGTAAGGTGCCTATTAATTGTTAGCAACATTGTCAACACATGTAAAACATTTTGTTACATATGGGCTTTTATCTTTAAAAATCAAACAACCTATTAACAATGCGCCAGCTAAGATTTAACATAAATCCCAGATTACATGCTTAGTCATCTTGTTTCATACACTCCAATTGAACAAATAATTGAGATTAATTATCATTACCAATATTCCGTGGTGAGTCTACCTTTTAAAAGTACAATAAACTCACTTTTTTCAATAACTTTCAACACAACATAGTGTAATTTGAGCGAATACAACATGAATATGGTTTCAATCTTAAAATGGCTTCATAACTGGATAGGCTTTGTTATTAGCATCACCATGTTAATTGTGCTAACGACAGGGGTTTATTTAGGCAGCGTAGATTTATTAAAACGCACAGACAATTTAGGGCAAACCTTTGTCCCGCTAACGATTGAACAAAAAGCCGAGACGTTAGCAACGGTATTTGAACGCTACCCTGAAATGAGCACGGTACGTTTTCCCACAGAGCATACACCTTATATTCAAGCCACTGCGCGCGGTAAAGCCATCGCATTAGACAGCGAGCTCAACGAACTTGCTAGCCGCGCTTCATTCGACCTGCCTTTTTATGAAACCGTCTTTTGGTTACATCGTAATTTTTTAATCGACAACGGCGGTAAATACATCAATGCATGGGCCTCTTTGGCTGGCGCGATTGTCACATTAATTGGGATTTATTTATGGTGGCGGGTACGTAACGGCTTTCGCTTAAAACAAACACTGCCAAAAAATACTCGTTCAAGCAGTCTGCTAAAAAGCCATATTCAGCTTGGGCTATTTATCTCAATACCTTTATTTATTTTGTGTTTAAGCGGTTTTTTAATAACCTACAATAGCTTATGGACTGGGGCGCTAAATCAAAAACCTGTTACTCAATCGTTTCCACTAAGCCAAGGCAATGATTGGTTAAGCCAGCTAAATAGTGCTCAACAAGTGTGGCCAGACGCAGAGTTAGTCTCAGTAAGTAAACCTCGTTCAAAACCGGGTAAAAAGCCGACCCCAAAAATGCAAGGTGATGCGATTAAACCGCTAGCACAGATGTTTTCGATTCAATTTGATGAACATCCAGGCGTTTGGTTAAGAGAAGCCGATCGCATTAGCATTAACCATACTACAGGCGTTATCGAGTCAGCATTAAAACACAGCGAAAGACCTTTATCGGGCAGGATTGCAAGCTTTGTACGCCCACTTCATGATGGGCTGAATATGCCGGCCAGTTATGTGGCATTGATTACATTAGTCTCATTGATTGGCACGGGCATTTTATCGTTCAGCTTGGTGACTTTTTGCCGTCGCACATTTGGTCGTAAAGCGAAAAAAGCCGCTTAACATTATTTATACCATTGCACGTGAGTAAATGATCTCTTCGCGAGAATTATTAATGCACAATGGTATTAGCATGCAGTGCGATAAGTCTCGCACTGCATGACTAAAAAGACAAACTACACGCCGTATAAGGTCACAACAACGGCACCGCCCAACCCCACATTATGCTGTAATGCCAATTTGGCGTTATCAACCTGCCTATGACCTGCTTGGCCACGTAAATGCCAGGTTAGCTCAGTACATTGCGCTAAACCGGTCGCCCCAATGGGATGGCCTTTTGACATTAACCCGCCCGATGGCCCAATCACATAACGGCCGCCATAGGTGTTATCACCATCGGCAATAAATTGCACCGCCTCACCTTCAGGACACAGCCCTAGAGCCTCATAAGTAATCACCTCATTTGGGGTAAAGCAATCATGCAACTCAATCACATCAATATCGCGAGGGCCAATAGCTGCATCGCAATAGACTTGCTCAACCGCTTGTTGCGTCATGGCCTTACCAACCGCATTAATAGGGTCTTGCCACGAGAGTTCGGTGTCGGTTGCCATGGCTTGTGCAAGTATTTTGACCTGAGAAGAAATACCATGCTGGCGGGCAAATGCCTCACTGCATACGATAACCGCCGCGGCGCCACAGGTTGGCGGACACGCCATTAAGCGCGTGAGGTAATTGTCGTATATCACTTTATCGTTGAGCACTTGTTGGTAAGTTAATGGCGTTGAAAACATTGAGTACGGATTATTGATGGCATGTCTGCGTGACTTTTCGGCCACCTTAGCAAAGATATCAGCGCCTACATGGTATTTGTCCATATAATGGCGGCCAGCCGCGCCAAAAGCACGTAACGCAATAGGCCCTTGTGGTGCGTTGAATTGCTGCAATACAGGATCGAGCCGTTCGAATGGACTTTCTCTGTCTTGCCAGTGTGAGCCTAACGCGCCAGGTTGCATTTCTTCAAAGCCAAATGCTAATGCACACTCAACCTGACCCGATAACACCGCCTGGCGAGCCAAAAACAATGCGGTTGAACCACTCGAGCAATTGTTGTTCACATTAATAATCGGAATACCGTTTTGACATACATCATAAAATGCATGCTGGGCGCTGGTACTGTCACCATATATATAAGCGCCATAAGCCTGGCCAATCGCTTTAGCATGTAAACCCGCATCTGCTAATGCTAACTTAATGGCTTCAGCAGCCATCACCCGATATGGTCGCTGTTGTCCCGGTTTACAAAATGGGATCATTCCCACACCTGCCACTCTAACTGTGTTCATACCACTCCCGTTATGACAGTTTTTAACGTTAGTCTTTCATGCTAAGTACAGAATACTCGATACGTTTATAAAGTAAAAAAAATGTTAACATTCACCGTTAGCAGCGCACCACATTGAAACATTGATGCACCAAAATTGAACCATAACCGCAAAGCCACTAGCTTACCCTGCCGATTTTACCTCTTTAAATGCTGTTTAAGCGCACCATCTCTGATCGTTATCATTATCATTTCAGCAACATATTCAGACATTTGCACCATTCAAGGTCAACAAACGTTAAATACCTCCGCGTTTTAGGAATGACTTTTGCTTTATAAAAGCATGAATTTCAACAGAGAAATGTTTTTTTGGGAACTGAAATGAACAATATTAGTGATGCTATTGGGGTTATTGCACAAAGTGCGGACACGGTATTTATCTTACTTGGTGCAATCATGGTTTTGGCCATGCACGCTGGCTTTGCATTTTTAGAAGTCGGTACTGTAAGACACAAAAACCAGGTGAATGCCTTGGTTAAAATTCTAACGGACTTTGCTTTTTCGGCCATTGCCTACTTTGTCATTGGATATCAAATCGCATACGGAAGCCACTTTTTTGTGAGTGCTGAAACGCTTGGGGCAGATAACGGCTATCAGTTAGTTAAGTTCTTCTTTCTATTAACCTTCGCAGCTGCGATCCCAGCCATTGTTTCGGGCGGCATTGCCGAGCGCGGCAGTTTTAGACCCTTCTTGTTTGCCTCGGCCATGATTGTGGCTTTTGTATACCCGTTATTTGAAGGCATTATCTGGAACGGCAATTATGGCTTTCAAACTTGGTTAGAAAACCAATTTGGCGCACAATTTCATGACTTTGCCGGTTCTGTGGTAGTACATGCTATGGGAGGGTGGCTTGCATTTGTGGCCATTTATTTACTTGGTGCTCGTCGTGGTCGTAAACCGGGTATTGCATTTGCACCGTCTAACATTCCCTTCTTGGCGCTAGGCTCATGGGTGCTGATTGTGGGCTGGTTTGGCTTTAATGTGATGTCAGCACAAACACTTGATGGTATTAGTGGCTTAGTGGCAGTCAATAGTTTAATGGCCATGGTTGGCGGCACGGTTATCGCGCTAATTGTGGGTAAAAACGACCCAGGATTTATTCATAACGGGCCGTTAGCAGGATTAGTTGCTGTTTGTGCAGGCTCTGACTTAATGCACCCTGTCGGCGCATTTATTGTAGGCGGTATCGCGGGCGGTTTATTTGTGTGGGTGTACACTAAATTACAACGCAGCAGTAAAATAGATGACGTACTCGGTGTATGGCCGCTTCACGGTTTATGTGGCGTGTGGGGCGGTATTGCGGCAGGTATTTTTGGCCAGCAAGCATTGGGCGGCCTTGGCGGGGTAAGCTTAATGTCTCAATTAGTCGGTAGTGTTGCAGGTGTTGTCGTCGCATTAATGGGCGGTCTCATCGTTTACGGCATTGTAAATAAAATCTCAAGCTTACGTTTAAGCCAGGAACATGAGTTTATTGGCGCTGACTTAGCCATTCATAAAATTGGCTCAACTAACTCAGACAAGTAACTCAAATCAACGAGTAAAAAAGGCAGAATCAGTATTCTGCCTTTTTTACGCCTCACCTTAAGCAATTCGAACCCTCCACAATCACCGACATAAAGCCCTCTGCTAAAAGACAATAAATCAATAACATTAAGCCTTTGTCACAGCAGCTAAATACCCCAAAAAACCATCCGTTATTGAACCAGACGCCAGTACCTTTAACCGCAATAATAATATCTGGCTTAAAGCGCAAATTTTCATTGCAAAGAATTTGGCCAAACCCTAGTATACACAACAAAAATCATACAATTAATTTACATTCTAAGAATGTATTTTCACAACATTGTGCAAGGATGAAAAATGTTAACGAAAACCCGCTCCTCGCTCGCATTTGCGATTTTATTTTCTCTTTCGGCTTGTGGTGGTGGCGGAGACTCTTCTGACACATCCAGTGAAACGCCCGATTATCCAGCTGGCACCAGCTCACAGTCTGATATTATTAAAAACGCCAATAACTATAATGCTATTGAGTTAGAGAACGCGGCATCGCAATTAGTCAGCGCGCGCTACACTGGCAGTAAATCATTGACGACATTAACCCTCGCAAATACCCAACATGTGTTTAAAAAAGTGGTTATTGGAGAAGGCGTTTTACTGCCTAACTTACATTTAGAAGAACTTGATTATAATGTAACCAACTCTGGAAAAGTGGATTTTACTGCCCAATGTTCGACCTCTGGCAGTATCAAATTTAAAGGCCAATTAAGCAGTCAATTTACCGGAAACCTTGCCGTAAGTTACAATAATTGTAGCGACGGCTATAGCAATAATGTCAACGGTAATATGGCCTTTTCGCTAAAAACTAACACAGACAGCCAATATAATTTTAGCTTTAACTTTGATAATTTATCTTGGAAAGAAGGTAGTCTCACAACATCGCTCACTGGCAGCTATGGAATTAATAGCCAAGAAACCCCCAATACAGATCAATTCAGCAACAGCATCAAAACCAATCTTCTTTATACTTACTCAGGCCAAACACAAGCACTTTTTCAGGTAACTCAAACTCAATCCTATCAAAACAACCAGTTTAATTGGATCATTTCAGGGGCTTATTTTCATAGCACCTTAGGTCAATTCAACATATCGACCAATGCTTTAGATGGAAATTTAGAACAAGGAAAGATCATCGTTAAGGGCACCAATTCGTCTACGCTAGCGTTTTTAAATGGCCCGGTAAAATATACCCAAGATACAGACAATAATGGCATTGATGATGTAGGTACTTACTTTGCATCTGTTAATGACTTAATCACCAATAATTTATCAAATAAACCGCTTGTTGATGTGGCTAAGATGTCATTACCGCCAGAAGTTTATGCGCCAAGCGGTAATAATTATCAGTTATATACAACAACACCACTGACTGTGTCACCAGGGCATTATTTCGATCCAGATAACAGTCTTGATCAACTCACTGTCAGTTACCGCTGGTATATTAATGGCCAGCTAGTCAGCGGGCAAACCAATTACATTCTGCCAGCTCACATTGCAGTTTATGGGGATGAAGTTAAAGTGGCAATGGTTGTTTCCGACGGTATTAATACTGTTGAGAGTGATTACTTTTTCTTTACCATTAACGACTCACCCGCACAATTTAATGCCGTTAACCTACCTAACCACATACAATCTGGCCAAACTGTGCAATTTAGTGCATTGCTCACTGACCCAGACAATATTGATCCGGCTAAAATTGGCTCGTTAATTTCAGGGCCTAGTGGCGCGACCATTGACAGCCAGGGACTTGTTACTTGGTCAGTCGGAAATGACTATCTTTTCCCCTTACAAAGTGTCGACTTTGTTTTTGCTCTTACCGATGCCAATGGCAATATCCTCGAATCGGCATCGGTTTCACTCGATGTAAACGCAGATAAACCTTTACCATTAACTCGCTCAGGCATTGAAGTCCCTCGTAACGAAAAATCAATGTGGGTGGGAGATTTTGATGGTGACGGTAGCAATGAGCTGGTGTCGACTGATAATAATAACAGGGTGTTTATTTTAACCGAACAAAATGGCAGTTACGTACAAACCTGGTTTTATCCATTTAAATTAGCCACTAAAGGTACCATACAACAGGTGTTGGTTTTTGATACCAACAAAGATAATCGTGATGATATTGTGCTGATTACAACACACGGTATTAGCGTGATTAACGATCTCAATGCGTTGTCATACGAACTATTCTCAACTGAGGATACGATTTTCAGCGCAGCAATCGATGATATTGATAGTGACGGAATCCCAGAAATCGCTTATTTGCATGCGCGAGGGGTAAATAATTATGAGACGGAATCTCTACTCAGTGTTATCAGCATGTCTGCGCCATCTGATGTATTATTTTCGGTCAACATTGATGCTCAGAAAGTCATTTTTGCAAATGTTGATCTGCAACCTGGTCTTGAACTTATTACCAATAGCGGTTTGGTTTATGATACTCAAACTTGGCAAAACAAGTGGGCTAACAGTACACCATTCGGAGATCGAGTCCTGACTACCGGTGATTACAACGGCGATGGCGTTAATGAGATTGCCGGGGGGAATTACTGGTCAACGGTCAGTATTTACTCTGCTGTCAATAAATCGCAATTAGCCACCGTTGAAGTATCTAATACTTGTTCAATCAATACCATGAATTTAGATAATGACGCCGCCGACGAATTAGTGGTGGGAGAATGTCAGTCTGGAGAAGTGCATGCTTATAAGTTAACAAGTAATGAGCTATCACAAATATGGTCTCAATATACTCCACACTCTAGCGTAAGCGCGTTAACTGTCGGCGACTCTGATAATGATGGTGAAGACGAACTTCATTGGGGCGTTGATACAATGACCACTGCCGAAGATCGTTTGCTTGTGGCTGATATTGGTATCAATACCATCGACATTAAACAAAACCCGTCTACCGTTCAATTAGATTCTTTTAGCAGTGCAGGTTGGTCAACTATCACTGATAATGATGAAAAAGCCGTATTCTTTGTACCGCAAACCGCAAACGGCTATCAAGGCAGTCGAATCCTGACAATGGCAGCTGATGGATCTTACCAATTAAGTGAGCAAATATCCTCAAACTGGGATAGGAGCTTCCATGCCGTCACCACTGATTATAACCACGACGGCTTTGGCGATTTACTACTGCCAACAACAGAGTATTACGACGGAGGGATGGGTGTCATGCAGTTATTTGACTATAGCTTCCACTGGCAATCTACCACCAGCAGTCAATCTGATATTGGCGCGATTAAGGCATTTGATATTAACCAAGATGGTTTTGAAGATGCCATTTATGCCGACGGCAAGACACTCAAAATCGTTAATATTGACGACCAAAGCCTAATTGCCCAATACAGTTTTGAAAGCAATATTACCGACTTTGTCATCAATGAAAAAACCGTGATTGTGGCCCGAAATAATACCGTAAGCCTACTAACACTAAACACGAGTTCACTGTCAGAGCAATCGTTTATAAATCAAAACTGCCAGTATTTGACGTTAATAAACCTAGATAGCGATACACAACAAGAACTGATGTGTATTAACACTGATCATTATGAAAATAACAGCAATATCTATACATACGAAATAGCCAACTTAACCCTTGTTGAAAAAGACACTAGAGCCATCAAGCGTTCAATTTTTGGCATTGCTATCGATGAGACCACCAGCAGTAACCAAGGCTATTTTGTCGCAGTTCAAGTCGGGCAAGCATACTTCAGCGAAGAAGACACAGATTATCATATTGAAAAACACGATGTTAACAGCAATGTTATTTGGAGAAGTCCAAGTTTAATTGGTGAGCCATCTGAACAAGGGCTTAAAGCACGTTACTCTTCTGCGAAGGGATTACAGCTGATGTTGTCGACAAACAAAGCAATGTACCTTATTCATTAATCCTAGGACAATGCAGCATCAAAACCATTAAAAAGGCAGAATCGTTATTCTGCCTTTTTTTGTTTAAACGGTATTCGTCTTGATTAAACCCGGGGAGATCAGTGCTTAGGCTTAACCCCATTTTTAACCATATCTTGACCCGCTTCGAAAATTTCCGGCGTTACCCAGCGGCCAAGTAAAAGCTTATGGTTATCACCAAATACCGCAACAAAATGACGACCATCAGCATTACTGGTGGCCATACCTACGCCAGCCACACCTTCTAAACCTAAACCGCCCTTTTCAACTAACACCAAAAAACGTTCTAAATCGGCTAAATTATCAATCACTTCATTTTCAATATTCATTTGCGTTCCTAAAGACCTTTTGTACAATCTTGCACAATCTCAACTAAAAATGGGGATTACTTTAACGCATTAACTCGTAATAATCTTCACTTTATCCGTGGCAGCTTCACCCTTAACGTCACTTTTCTCTTTCATGATTATCTAGGTTAAAAGTGTAACGTGAGATCAATTAACTGCGCATCATCATCGTATGAATCAAAATTAATCGACAACATTACCCCCCCTTTTGTCAGCATGATGTTATCAAAGTTATCTTCAGCATTAGGATATCGCGCTAACCATTCAGATTTAGTGGCAGGCAACTGATAACTGGCAAGCACAGCGTTAAACTCACTCATGGATTGCGTACCAAACATCGACTCGGTAATTTGGATCGAATTAACAACCCCCTGGCGATCAACTCCCAATAATACATTGCTGTTGGCCAGTACTTTTACGCCACTGTCAGTTAATTGAATTTGGTTACCAAGTTGTTGTGGTTGCAAAGCATAAGCCTGTGTTGAAGCTAATGTCAGCATTTTTGCGATAGTAATATGATCAAAATTGCCGAAGTTAACGAGATGCTTATCGCTTGCTGTTAACGGCAAAATAGCAAAGCTGTTCAGCCGAGAAACAGCCTCTTGAGACACGCTTTCTTTATAGTCTTCAAAAATTAATAACAAGCGGCTATCTTTACCTGCAACACTATAGTCATCATCTTGCTTTTTAAGGGGTAAATGCGCCTTAACACTGCTGAGTTCATCACCGTGATGCACCAGGTTAGCAATCACCCAATTATCGCTATCGTAATTTTCACTTAAGGCAATTTGATTTTGACCATGACCATTTAAAAGCCCTAAATCTTGGGTAATCATCACGACACGAGTGTCTTTAATCACAAACCATAAGCTACGTCCGTAACCATAAACGGTGGCACCATTGTCGAGTTGCAACTGAATACTATGGGAACCTAATGCTTGTTGTAAATCATCAACCGAGCCACCCATTTGTACGCCGTAGGCACTGTTGGTAGTGATAAGCGCATCGGGTGCTTGATGCTTTTGTGCTTGTTTTAGCAGATTGCCCTCTTCTGGCATCGTCAACTTAACGGTGGTTTGGGTGTACGACACCGCTTGACCTTCGCTGTTATACGGGGTGGGATCACTGGTAAGTTGCGTATCGTCACACAGGTTAACGTATTGCGCTGTAGTGATTACATGGATTTGTTGGGTATTAGACTGAACTCGGCTGCTATCATCTTGCAAATCAATGCTGCGCTCAATTCCGCCAACCGTTAATCTATCAATAATGACCGCATCTGCGCCTGCTACCACGGCTTTGCGCTGTATTTCAACTAAAGCTTGCTTTACATATGCATCACGATGGGACAATACGTCACCATGAGAGGATTTCAGTAAGTCAGGGTCAATATCGTAAATCATTTTATCATTGCGTGTATCGATAGTTTGCGGACTGCAAAGAGGGTAAAAATCTAAAATGGGCGGTAATTCGTTGGCAAACGTGACAGGACTAAAAGCCGCTAAACAAATAAAATAATATAAAAATTTCATGAATCTTCCTTGAGTAAAATCCGTGTTTTTTGCGATAACACTTATCAGTGACTCTACCCTAATGTGAAAAACCATGGCTGTAAACTCATCGGTGTTATCGAAACTTTAGAGATGATGTAAAAAGCCAATAAATAAGTCCTTTAATATCCTAAGGTAAATGTCCCCGACACTTAGATTTAAACCTCGCAAGGCTTAATTCCTATCACGACATGCAGTGCTGGCTCAGACATCATTTTTATCAACTTGCTCTATATATCCTTTTTCTCTGCACAATTTTTACACCTTTGAGCACTAACATCTTGTTAACGATTTTATTTCAGTGAATCAACCAACACACCTCACGACAAATAGACAAGATTTAGGAGTATTTGATGTTTAATACCAACAGCTTAAATAGCACTAGTCGGCTATTTAATCAGCCAATGATGATATTGCTAATCATCATGTTTGCTAGCATGTTAGTCCTTACTGGTTGCGACGGCGACTCGAGTGAGAACACGACAGACACAACTGAAGTTTCCAGTTCAACAGACACTGATACCAGCACTGATACAGATACAGATACAGATACCGATACCGATACTGAAGTTGATGATGTTGATTTTGAAGCCACTGATTGGACAGATGAAACCCACAGTAAAGATGTTGATCCAAATTTTGATGAAGTGTTTAGCGACACCGAAGTTAAACGTTTTGACATTGTCGTCACCGAAGAACGCTGGGAAAGCATGATAGATAACATGACTGAACTTTATGGCGTATTTGGCAGAGGTTCATCAAGTAGCTTAAGTGATTCCGATGAAGATCCTATCTTTGTACCCGCAGAAGTATTTTATAACGGCATCGAATGGTATCGTGTTGGTATTCGTTTTAAAGGCAATTCATCACTTCAAACCAGTTGGCAGCAAGGTATTTTAAAGCTCGCCTTTAAACTCGACTTTGACGAATATGAAGATGATTACCCGCAAATAAAAAACCAACGTTTTTACGGTTTTAAAAAGTTTAGTTTAAAAAATAACTATAACGACGAGTCGATGCTTCGTGAAAAAGTCGCCGCTGATGTGTTTAAAGATGCGGGATTAGCCGTATCACACACCGGTTTTTATACCTTATATGTCGACCATGGAGACGGCCCTGAATATTTTGGTTTATATACCCTAGTTGAAGAAGTGGATGATACTGTAATCGACACGCAGTTCTCTAGCGACGATGGTAATTTATATAAACCCGAAGATGATGGTGCGATGTTTGTTGAAGGTTCGTTTAACCAAGACGATTTCGAGAAAAAAACCAACGAAGACGACGAAGACTGGTCTGACATTGAAGCACTATTTAGCGCGCTGCATGACGACACCTATACCAGCGATCGTGCAACCTGGCGCACCAACCTTGAAGCTGTATTTGATGTTGACGTATTTTTAAAATACTTAGCAGTCAATGGCATTATTCAAAACTGGGATACTTATGGTCTTATGCCACACAACTATTACTTGTATAACGACCCTGACACCTCAAAGCTAACCTGGATCCCATGGGACAACAACGAAGCGTTACAAGACGGTAATATGGGTGGTGCATTGGCGTTAGATTTCTCAGATCTTAATTCAAGCAGTTGGCCGCTTATCTCGAAACTGTACGCAGATGATGTATATCGTGAGCAATATAACGAATATATACTTGAGGTGATTAGCGATGCATTTGAAACCAATAAAATGCAAGCCAAGTATAATGCCTATTCAGCACTGGTTGCCCCTTATGCGACAACAGAAATATCTGGCTACACGTTCTTGGAAAGTACCAGTGATTTTTATAAAGCCGTCGATGAGTTATTAGAGCACGCAGAAGACCGCGCCACAGCAGTTGATAATTACTTAGATACACAGTAATCAAGTATTAAATAAAGCCCATCATCACTACGATGGGCTTTACATTAACAGGCTAACTTAACGAGTTTACAACCCCGCTTTAATTTTACGGGCTTGGTGCAGTTTTTTATAACTTTCAATCAAGCGTAAATGTGGCTCAATGCCTTCCAGCTTAATACTGGTTTTAGTCAGACCATAAAAACGCACAGTACCATTAACAGAGCCAACCACATTATCCATCACCTCTTTACCAAACATACGGGTAAAGTTACCGATAAAGTCCTCAAGCGCTAAGTCTTCATCTAAGGTCACTTCAAGCACGGCATTCACTGCTTGATAAAACAAGCGGCGCTGTACTGTGTTGTCGTTAAACTGTAAAAACTCTTCCACCAGCTCTAACGCGTCTTCATGTTCACCGAGGGCAAGATAAATCAAAATCTTTAACTCGATAATGGTTAACTGGCCCCAAACCGTGTTTTCATCAAACACAATGCCAATCAAGGTCGGGATATCGGTTTGATTATCTAATTGGCTTTCTTCTAAACGGTTCACCAACTTAGACAAAGCTTTAGTGCTTAACGAGTGCAGATTTAAAATGTCTTCACGGTAGTTAAGTGCTTTGTTAGTGTTATCCCAAATCAAATCATCAACAGGGTAAACTTCAGAGTAATCTGGCACCAAAATACGGCAGGCTGATGCGCCTAAGTCAGTAAACTCAGCAATGTACACTTCACGGCCCATGGCTTCTAAAATACCAAACAGTGCGTTAGCTTCTTGCTCGTTAGTGCCGCTGAAGTCCCACTCACAGAATTCGTAATCAAATTTGCTGCTAAAGAAGCGCCAAGAGATAACCCCTGTAGAATCAATAAAGTGCTCAACAAAGTTTTCAGGTTCGGTAACTGCCATGCTATTAAAGGTCGGCTTAGGCACATCGTTTAAGCCTTCAAAACTGCGACCTTGTAACAACTCAGTTAAACTGCGCTCTAATGCCACTTCAAAGCTTGGGTGCGCGCCAAATGACGCAAACACACCACCGGTGCGCGGGTTCATTAAGGTCACGCACATTACCGGGAACTGCCCGCCTAACGAGGCATCTTTTACTACAACAGGGAAACCCTGCTCCTCTAGGCCTTTAATACCCGCTAAAATACTTGGGTACTTCTCTAACACCGCCATTGGCACATCTGGTAAGACAATTTCTTGCTCAATGATTTGACGTTTTACTGCGCGCTCAAAAATCTCAGACAAGCATTGTACATGGGCTTCTTGCAAGTTGTTGCCTGCACTCATGCCATTACTTAAAAATAAGTTTTCAATCAAATTAGACGGGAAATATACCGTTTCACCATCTGACTGGCGCGTGTAAGGAATGGCACAAATGCCGCGCGCTTTATTGCCTGAGTTAGTATCAATTAAATGCGAGCCGCGCAGCTCTTCATCTGGGTTATAAATGTCTAAGCAATACTCATCAAGTAAGCCTGTTGGCAGCGCGTCATCGTCTTCAAGCGCAAACCATTTTTCGTTCGGGTAATGTACAAACTCGCTATTGGCGATTTCGTCACCAAAAAATTGATCATTATAAAAAAAGTTATTGTTTAAACGCTCAATAAACTCACCTAAAGCCGAGCATAATGCACTTTCTTTAGTGGCACCTTTACCGTTAGTGAAACACATAGGCGATGCCGCATCACGAATATGCAAAGACCATACGTTAGGTACAATATTACGCCACGATGAAATCTCAATCTTCATGCCAAGGTCGGCCAATAAAGCTGTCATGTTTTTAATGGTTTGTTCCAACGGCAAATCTTTACCTAAAATATAGGTATTGCTGCCGCCATCGGGTTGCCCCATCAACATGGCATTGGCGTCTGAGTCTAAGTTTTCAACGGTTTCGATTTTAAATTCTGGACCAGTTTGCACGACTTTTTTAACGGTACAACGGTCAATAGAGCGTAAAATACCTTCGCGGTCTTTATCCGAAATATCATCTGGCAGCTCAACCTGAATTTGAAAAATTTGGTTATAGCGATCTTCAGGATCAACAATATTGTTTTGTGACAACCTGATGTGCTCAGTAGAGATATCGCGAGCCTTACAGTACACCTTAATAAAGTAAGCGGCACACAAGGCAGATGAGGCTAAAAAATAATCAAAAGGACTTGGGGCAGAGCCATCACCTTTGTAACGAATAGGTTGGTCGGCCGTAACGGTAAAGTCGTCAAATTTGGCTTCGAGTCTCAAATTGTCGAGAAAATTTACTTTGATTTCCATTGAATATTTCCACAGTCGTGCACAGCCAAACGGCCAGCTTGTCTAAATTAGGGGGAATTATCGGTGTTTTTGCCGCAATAGTCTTGGGTTAATTGCTTAAAAGTGCGCAATTAGCTTAATTGTAAATAATCTGTAGGTAGATCGGTTTAGAGAATGCCAATCTCATGAAGCATCTAAACAATCTAGAAGTTGAGTAATACTATGGATTCTATGGTAATGATAAAATAAAAAGGCCACTTATCGTGACCCTCTGTTTCATTCGCTGCAAATTATGACTCTTCAGGAAGCCCGACATGCATATGACCAGACTTATAGTCTATGGTTAACACAAAATGTTTAAGAATGTCGTAACCCACTAGACCTTTAATATTTTTACCTTTAATACGAGACAAACCACTTCTATCTTGGCCTGATATAAACTCACTTTGACCATCGGCAGGCACGCTAGATTGGACATTTTCGATAGTAAATGGACCAAACTTCACTTCAGGCAATCGAAAGTTATCGATACTGGCAATGTTATTAACACCATAGCCCGTACCCGATTGTGCACCATATAAACTTAACCAATTAGAATCTGTAGCCAATGTTCGCTTTAAAAACAAACCGCTGTTATTACCCGTATCAAGAATAAGCCAGGCGTTCTTTTCACCATTTAATTCAACTTTAACAATTGGTTGGCCCGTCCCGCGATCAATTTGCATATCAATATTTTTAAGTTTTGCTAAATCAATTGAGTCTCGCTCAAATAATCTCAAACGATTATTAGGGTAATCAATTTGAAAAATAAATTTTTCGAGTAAACCCGCACCTAATAATAACTGCACCTCATGATGACCTAAACGTAAACCAACCAGCTCATCTAACTCAAGGTCGGCTCCAAATAATTTAACATTCACATTGTTATACAGTTGGCGAGTTTCGGTGCCATAAACACCTTTAATATCGACTTTGCTTCCTTTAGAGAATTCAAACTTATTTTTATTAATAAAGCTGATATTGATTGCATTTACCTGAGAGCCACTGTCGAGTATCGCCTTTCCTTCAATGCCATTAATCGTCACTGGAAGGTTGATATGACCATTGATCACTTCGAAATCAACCCAATTAGTTACAGCAAAAGAGTTAAAAGAAGCAATGGTAACGACCACGAATGTCAGTAATTGCAGTAATGTTGAACGCATCGATTTTCCTTAATCTAGCACAAAAATTAGCTCAACAATTTATTAACAAAATAGCTAAAAGTCAATAATTTAGGTAAATAAAAATCATCATTGGTATGTTTATCATTAAGATAAGGATAGATTTTGATAAGGTGTTTTCACAGAGGGCAATCAGGGGGAAGAGTCCCCCCATTGGTAGGTAATGTAAATGACTTTCTAGCGAATAGTAATATTTCTGCCAAAGTATTCTTCAGCTTCATATTTTTCAATCACTTTTTCGAGCGTATCGTTGTTGTTATCCATCACCAACTTATGCGAAATCGCACTTAAGGCAATCAAAATATCCTTACACTCAATTCGCGCTTTCATCACCGAGCCAGAAGCAGTACGTAACACTTGCGACAATAGCTCATGGTTTTTGCCAATCAATGCCAAAATAAAATGAATCACCACCTCAGAGCACAAATCTTTATCTTCAATTTTACTCGGTCTAACAACTTTTTCTAAGTAGTCTTCTTCTTTGCCAGCAGGGACAAATCGTTGCACCCAGTAAAAATAATCTTCGTCATAAATGATCGACTGAATAGGTTTCATGAATTTTTCATCACTCGAAATCTTCTGAAACAGGGCTTTCTTGTCATCATCAGTGATATCAATGAGATCATCACCGAATTCATTATTCAGTAAAGTAACAACCGCTTGTAACTCTTTAAGCAGTGACACATTCCCAGATGTCATTTGATTGTAGGCATCGCCCACTTCATCAATGTTACGCTGAAACACACCAATGTACTTGTCACCTTCTTCAATGGCATCAAGCAACGGAATTAAACTATAACGTCTCACTTGAATGAGCTCATAAAACTGGCCTAGCTCAAGACGAATGGCTTGTAGGCGATCAATAGCTTTTACTAAAAAGTTCTCGTCTCTCTTAATCGCAGCATTTAAACGGGAAAAATCTAATTGATCATTAACTTTACGCACTCGGTTATCAATCATATTTTCATATGCTTGTGTTTCATTAATCAACACTGAAAACTTATCTTCCATCTCAAACAGCACATCTTGCACTTTTTTCAGACTGGTCGAACGTACTTGCTGGTTAATCCCACGTGCTTTTTCAGCTTCTGCTTGCTTCTTTTCACGTATCACCCAAGTAATTGCTGCGCCAACAATCGTTAGACTTGTCGCCATATCAAAACCAAGCTGAACATTAGTAAACCATGGATTCATTTTTTTCCCTTAAATGTCATTTGTTTATAAGTGCAAAATAGTAATAACGGATCCAAAATGGAATGTCACCCGTAAATCAATAAAAACACTGTGAAACTCACAAAAAAATGTGACAAAAAGCGCATTAAGCTCGATTGATAATTTTTTTAAATGAACATTTAACAAGATAAAAATCAATAGAATAAGTTATAACGCTAAATAAAGCTGTTGTTACATCACTAAAATAAGAACATTGGCTATTTTTGCTCAACATTTTCAAAAAAACAAACTACATTATCAATAAGCTGATATTAAAAATTAATACCTTATATTACAAATAGTTAAAATAGATTGATCGCTATATATACAGAGTAAAAGATAAGTGTGGAAATCAGGAGATTTAATGGGCCGTAAGTCAAAATGGAGCGGATTAAACGCAGTAAATGATAAGTAAAGGAGAGGCGCATGGTTGACAAACAATAGGCAAAAAAAAGCGCAAACAGTCGCTAGACTATTTGCGCTATCTTACAAAGTAAGCGTTACTCAGCTACTACGTTAGCAGCTTGAGGGCCTTTTTGGCCTTGCTCAACTTCGAAAGATACTTTTTGGCCTTCAGCTAAAGTTTTGAAACCTTCTGAAGCGATTGAACGGAAGTGAACGAACACGTCAGCGCCACCGTTATCAGGAGTGATAAAACCAAAACCTTTATCTTCGTTGAACCATTTTACTAAACCAGTAGTTTTAGACATTTTGTGTCCCTTAATAAGTTAAATTAATCAATCTGTCGCGAAAATGCGATGCGCTCAAGCTTGAATTATTGAATGTCACGATGAAGCTAAGGGAAACACAGAGGATAACAACGATAACGAAGATTCTAAGGCTTTTCTTTTACTTGATGTTCATTAATAACTCTGAATGTCAGAGCGAGACTGATGTTACATGAGTTTCGAATATTGTAAAGGTTTTCTTTTATGCTAAAACAACACATAAAATGATTATGGGCTTATGCCAGATTGAAAAGCCACAACGGATTATAGACAATACCTTATAAATCAGCATTAAAGCGCGCGACTCGCGCCTCAACAAGCGAGCATTGGGTTAACTGCATTAATTCAGCTAATGTCACCCCAGGGTTTTGGGTAATTAATCGATGTAGCTTGGCTTCTAACGGTTCTAATTTATCGCCATGTTCCAACAGTGCCACCGAAACTTTAGCCATAAGATAACGAAAGCCCTCATCGCCTTGAGTTTGTAAACCCGCCACAAACGCTTGAACATGTATCGCGTTCCCTATAAGCGCCCAATTTCGAGAGCGGCGTACACGTTTAAGCTCACAGTCATATTGTACCGCTATTGCTTTAGCTTGTTTGGTTTTGTCACTGCCGATGCGATGGATAAGCGATGGCAAGCGCACAGTGATCGGTTCATTCATATCGAGTCAGTATCTCTAAACAATTTATGCTAAACATCATCTATTTAACCTGAATTAGGGATAAGGGATGAACTGATACTATTTATAATCATCACGTTAATCCTCCTCACTTTCAAGCTTGTCATTTGTTATGCTAACAAGGCAAATTGACGCGTCAATAGCTAGAAAGCACTGTTTGAAAGGTGTTTATACCAATCCGCATTAGAATTTGCTCTTTTAGCGAAAGTTATCAGTGAGGTATTCGAGGCAGCCTTTGTTAATTTAGCTGATTTTGGAAAGGGAACGACCATTACCCGCAATCAATGTCTTGCCTAAACGCGGTAAATTCTTGCTGAAATCGAGCATCTTCAGGTTGATTGGGTATATAATGCCGCTCGAATAATGATAACCCGGTAAAAATCAGTCAACCGTTAGCTCGATTATGCGCCAGTGTAATCAATAACCTTGCATAAAACTAAGCAGAATGACCCAATGAGCCCAGAACGTTTTGCCCGCATAAACCAAATGCTTGATAACCGCCAAGTCGATCTCACTGTATGTCTTGATAAAGTGCATATGACCAACAACATCGCCGCGGTTATTCGTTCGGCGGATTGTGTCGGCATTCATCAAATTCATGCAGTATGGCCCGACATCGAAATGCGGGTATCGGGTAATACGGCCTCTGGCAGCCAGCAATGGGTCAGCACGGTAAAGCACTATACTTTTGCAGAGGCGCATCGAGCCTTTAAAGCACAAAACATGCAAATACTAACAACCACTTTTTCAGACACCGCTGTTGATTTTCGCGACATTGACTACACTCGCCCCACCGTGATTGTCATGGGTAATGAGCGTGATGGCGTGAGTGATGAAGCCATTGCAGCAGCAGACCAACACATTATTATTCCTATGCGCGGTATGGTGCAATCACTCAATGTCTCTGTGGCTTCGGCCCTAGTGATGTACGAAGCCCAGCGCCAACGCGAACAAGCTAATATGTACGGTACTCGTAAACTAGACTACGCTTACTGCCAAAAAATGCTGTTTGAACAAGGCCATCCGGTTTATGCCAAAGCGTGTCGCCGCAAGCAAATCCCCTATCCCGTCATCGATGATCAAGGCCAAATTGTTGCCGACAAAGACTGGTGGGACAGAATGCGCGCCCCTGATCCACATGCTCTCACAGAACAAATAACTTAAATCACTAATCCCATAACCCACACTCTGGCAGTACAGGCATATTCGCAAGCAATGCCAGCACAAGCTTATTAACAAAGTGTGCTGTACTACGTTACTTTATTTTTTTACCAAATCCCTTCGCCATAAAGCGTGCGCTGCTTTTAACCACCAATTGGCCTGCAACATATAACTCACCCTCCACCTTATACAGAGGGTAACGAGCAGAAATAATCTTACCTTTAATCAAAATATGACTATTTACAGGTACTTCATGTAAGTAGCGGATATTCATATCGGCAGTAACTGCTTCTATGTTCTGCTGGAAAAGCGCTTGGCACATACCGCTATCGAGTAACGCCGATAAATAACCGCCGTGTAAAATCCCTTGGTAACCCTGTTGATGAATCGACCCTTTGGCGCGCGCCCATACCTGTTGGTCTGCCGTACTGAAAAATTGCAAGTGAAGCCCTAATAAATTCTGCGTGCCACACAACATGCAATACTGATGGCTCAATGGCTTAACCACCTCAAATAAATCATCGGCTGACATATCCTGCGAAACCAAGCTTAAACTTTCAATCAAGAACGCTTTTTCAGATTGATATTGCTGACTCATAAAACCCCACAAAATAAAAACAAAACCAATATTGGCATATGCTATTAATTATTTTACAATATCACATCAATATCAATTTGAGATACTTGATAGGTGCTAAAACGTGATGTTTAAGCCAATCATTGCAACAGCAAAGGTAAATAGCATGCAATTTATAATGACTTTTATGGTGTTTTTAGTGTTTTTTGCAGTGATGGCATTAGGTATTTTTTTAGGGCGAAGACCCATTCAAGGTAGCTGTGCCGGGCTTGCGAATGTAGGAATAGAAAAGAGTTGCGACTGTGAAGTCACCTGCGATGAACATAACGCCCTTTACCAAATACAAGAACCCACTCAAAAATATAATCATTAATGGTGATATCGCCCGTTATGCATTGATGACACCCGAGTTTAGGCTAGCGTTTGCCAATATCTTTGATCAGCGCTTAACAATAATGGCCTCGAATTCAACGACACGATACCAAACACACCATTAACACAGCGCTACGACAATGATTGAATCTTACCTTTAAACTCATTAGGATCGGTCTATCGATCGCTAATTAGAATCTACACCATGACCACTGAGCTTTACTTTATCTTCGACTCGCATTGCCCCTGGAGTTACGCGACCACGCCATTAGTCAACGCATTGCAGCAAGCCTATCCAGACATGACAATACATTTGCTACACAGTGCGCATTACATCGGTAAAGACTGCGCTGGCGAAGAGCAAATACAAGCAGCGACAAAAGCCAGTGGTGTTAAATTTGGCCGTGAGCATATTCGTTATGCCAATAGCCCTAAAAATTCAATCAAATCGGCAAACTTAATGGCCTGGATGCAAGATAAACAAGCCAACAAACAATTAGCACTGCTCAATGCATTGCAAGCGGCCCACTTTGTTGAAGGCAATCCACTGAACACAAAACATGACTTTAACGCCATTGTTGAAAAATTAAAGCTATCACCTAGCAATAAAGTGTTTAAAGATGAACTCAGTGTCGACGCTGAAAACATTTTAGAAGCCATTGCAGAAATACAACAAATGTTGGGCACCACAAGCTTTCCCGTATTAGTGATGACAGTGAATGACAACGCCATCTTTATTGATCATTCTCAATACCTTAATAACCCAAAAGGCGTTGTAACCGCAGTAGAACAAGAGATAGCCGCAATACAACAACCTAAAAAGCATTAATCCTAAAACGTAAAAACCACGGGAATTAGCCGTGGTTTTTACGTTTTGATCGCCTCAACATTTAGCTTTGTACTTGCGAAGCCAATAACCAAATCGCTAAGGCAAAAAACACCAACCCCATAAATTTGTTTTGATAAGTACGAAACTTTTCACTGTTTAATAATGGTTTGCCCAAACGGCCAACCAAGGCCACCAGCATTAAATTAAACGCTAATCCCATTACATTGAGCAATAAGCCTAACGCTAACATTTGCTCACCAGAGCTAGCACTGAGCTGAGTTGACACAAATTGCGGTAAAAACAACACAAAAAAGAGCAGCGCTTTCGGGTTCAATAAATTACTCATGACCGCACGTCGATAAAGCAGTTTAGCCAGATTGTTTTGTACAGCAATGTCAGGAGCATCAACCGAATCACAGCGAATACAATCCCACGCCATTTTAAGTAAATAAGCACCGCCTAAAATTCGCAGTAACTCTAATGCCATTGGGTTCATGGCCACCAATGCCGATACGCCCATCGCAGCAAGCAAGGTTAAAATTAACCCAGATGTGGCATTGCCAAAGCTAGCATACACACCCACTTTGCGGCCATAGCTCAAACTCGAACTGGCAATCAGCAACATATCGGGGCCAGGAATTAACAATAACGCCACGACAGTCGTTAAATAAACAGGCAATAAAGCCAAATCAATCATCATAAATTCGCAAATAGACAGGTAAAACACGGCGCGGATTTTACAGCCATTGCACATGAATGAAAGTCACGATGGCTACCAATAAGTTTTTAAAGGTGGAAAGCACTGGCAGGGATTGTTTACGACTATAACGTTATCGAACAAACATCAAGCAAAACCTAACGGACCTGAACTCAGGATAATAAACGCCTTTCAAACAATGCTTTGCCCTGCTAACTGCGTTGAATCGACTGACAATAGACTAACTTGAAAGCGAGAATGGTTAATATATTGATTTTAACATGCATAAGTTAACCCCTTCATCCCGGTCTCAGGTTAACTGATTTAAATAAATCAAACACAAAAAAGGCTAACCTCAATGATTAGCCTTCATTTTAAATGCTAAAATCTTATTTATAAAAGAGCTTATTTATAAAAGAGCTTACTTGTAAAAAGCTTCAATCGTACCTTTAACCGTCATTGTAAGCGGTTGGCCACGACGGTCTAACGCTTTACCTGCTGGCACTTTAACCCAACCTTCACTGATGCAATATTCTTCAACATCAAAGCGCTCTTTCCCATTCACTTTAATGCCAATATCAAATTCAAAAATCGCTGCAACATGATGTTTGCTGCGTGGATTAACGCTTAAGCGATCAGGTAAAGCAGGTTTAGCGGTAGTATCGTTCATAGTCATATACTGTAATTAATAAAACGTGCGTCATTGTAGGCAATCGCTGCAAGATGCTCAATAGCGGCAATCATAAATGTGAGGCCCAATCAAAAGATACCGGTGTCGATAATAAAACCGACGCGATCAACGATCACAAAAACAACTGTTATCAGTTAATTTTTGCACCTAAGCAGTGTTTTAATGATTAATCGTTTTATGCATTAATACCTTCAAATTGTATATCGATACCGTTAACTGAATTAAAAGTAGGGAAGAATGAAGCTCTAGACTACAGTTGTTGTGATTGAATTAGCCGGACACTTCAATAAAGGGATATTAGACAGGGAATGATGACGCAAAAGCGATCCGCTATATGGCATTGCTTTTTAGACGGTAAGATAGACCGCGCAAACTTTAAGGCAGCAATGTTAGAGGCCTACTCTCACCCCAATGCAAACAAGTGGCAGCAATTAATTACCAATCAATTATTGTATCTCGGGGTGCTATTAGTGGGTGTGGGAGTGATATTTTTCATGGCGTTTAACTGGGATGCGCTAACACCATCACAGCGACTGATCCAGTATCGTGTTCGCGATGGCAGGGCCAAGCTGGCCAGCAACGCATTTTTCTTTCAAGAAGGTCGAGCAGAAGAGTTTGAACGCGCAAGATATGGCGAGTGTAGAGTTAACCAGGCAGGAAAATTGTTACTCAGTAACATGATAGACATAGGTTTTAAGCGGATTTAAGCGAGGGAGGTAGATAAAATAATCGATAAACTTGTACATGAGTCTGCCCAAAGCACAGCTTTCGCATTAAGCGGTTCAGATAAGCCTATATAACGTGCATTCTTTTGTGCAGGCGTATACAGGCAATATATTTATATAAACCAAAAAACAATGCATGATAAATAAAAGCAGTGCTGATTTAGGTTTTCAATACGCGTTAATGGCTAAGTAAGAAACCCTCGAGTTTTCCAGTCAAGCTTCTTAAAGCGCGCTGTTTAAGTATCAATTAGATTCAAACCTTATTGACAATATTATGTATCCAACCAACAAAGCCATGGCAATTAGTCACGATAAATTTATAGATTAAATTGAAAACTAACAGCAAAAACTATGCCTCCTAAAATAATATGACACCATTTTAAACAATATAAATAAGATTACTCCCCACCACATTTTCAACTAAGTCTCCGTTATTTCAAAATGATCGACCAAGCGATCTAGTAGTTTTCGTATCGCGATGGATTGGTGTTTTCTAGAACGATATATCGCGTAAATCCCCAAGGATACAGGCTCGTAATTGGGCAATACATGAACAAGTTTCTTGTCGTTGATCATAGCTTGTACTGCGTGTTTAGGTTGTAAGGAAATCCCGCGCCCTTTTAGCACTGATTGTAGTAATAACAACGATTCATTAGCACTGTAATTACCTGATACTGAAGTCACAACTGCTTGCTCATTTTTAGTGAAATGCCACAAACTTTTACCAAAATTAGAATAAATAAGACAGTTATGTTTAGCTAAGTCATCAGGATAAACAGGATAACCATTGCGCTTTAAATACGCTTCTGTTGCACACAATACTGAACGACACCGCCCAAGAGGACGCGCAATAATATTGGGATCTAATTCATTGGTGATGCGTATTGCCAAATCAATTCTGTCTTCAACGAGATTGGTAACTTGGTTACTGATATGAACGTCAATGTGCACTTTTGGAAATTCATCTAGAAATGCATCTATGACCGTTGGCAATAAATCTGCTGCAACAAATTGAGAGCAAGCAATTCGAATAGTGCCTTCTGGTTGCGCCGCGTGCTCAGATGCAAGCGGGGCAGATACTTCTTTAGCAAAATCGAGTATAGATCGGCAATTCTCAAATGCTTTTTCACCTGCTGCGGTGAGTGTGAGCTTTCGAGTAGAGCGATGAAGCAATTGCGCATCCGCCCAGCGTTCCATTTCGCTTAAATATCTTGTCACCATAGACCGTGACATATCCAATGACTGAGCGGCGCCGACCATACTGCCTTGCTCAACAATTCTAACAAAGACCTGTGCTGCGGTAATTCTATCCATTCTCTGCCTATATGTTCGATTTATGCAACTAACTATTACCCTTAATAGGGTTTTTTTGCAACATATTTGCAATTTACACTTGCGTCATCAACTCAATTTACGGCTTTGACAGGACAACAATGAAGACCTTACATTTCATCATGGATCCACAATGTGGCTGGTGCTATGCCGCTGCACCACTGTTAGATGCGCTCACTCAATTGACAAACATCGAAATTAAGATGCATGGCGGTGGATTATTCTCAGGCGCAAAAAAAGGGCCATTATCGGTAAGTTTTCATCAGCGCATAAAAGAAATGGACAACAAGATTACCGCATTAACGGGTCAAGTATTTAGTCAAACCTACTACTCGATACTATTAGAAGATAAACATCGTATTGTCGATTCTGACACTCCCATTGCTGCACTTTTAGCGGCTGAGTCCTTAGGGATTAATCCGCTATCCATGTTACATAAAATGCAAATAGCCCAATTTGTTGATGGCTATTCTCAATCGAATATTAAAAATCTAACGAGTATTGCTAATGAACTCGGTTTGAGTTCAAACAGTTTCATCAGTGCATTTGATGCTTTTAATGGCGAGAAAACGCAGCAGCATATTCGCCAAGCAGGACATATGTTGGATTTAGTCGGTTCAAGTGGATTCCCTACATTTGCGTTTGAACATTCAGATGGTGCATTTACCAAATTAGACCACAGCCGTTATTACGGCCAAACAGGGCAGTGGATTGCTTATGTAAAACAATCAATGGATACCGTCGATTAAACAACTGTTACTCAACAAGACATGGCTTAAAAACAATATGGAAAACAATATGAATACTACATTGGACACTAAAGCGCTAAATCAAAAGGCACTAGATCAAAAGGCACTCAATCAACTGTTTACCGAAGCTCGCACATTTAATGCTTTTACGGATAAAGCCGTGCCAGATGAATTGATTAAACAACTTTATGAGTTGATGAAGTGGGCACCAACATCCATGAACTGCCAACCTGGTTATTATTTAGTGATAAAAAGTGCGGACGCAAAAGAGAAATTAAATAAAGCGTTAGCTCCGGGTAATCAGCAAAAAAGCCTAGCAGCACCAGCCTCGGTGATCATTGCTTCAGACACGCAGTTTTATAACAACTTACCAAAGCAATTCCCTGCTTATCCGACGGCTAAAGACATGTTCGAAAACAATGAAAGTTTCCGAGATACAACTGCGTTTAGAAACTCAAGTTTACAAGGCGCGTATTTCATCATGGCAGCTCGTAGTCTTGGTTTAGATTGCGGCCCTATGAGCGGATTTGACAACAAGGTGGTCGATGACACCTTCTTTCCAGAGGGTCGTTACAAGTCTAACTTCATCATCAATATTGGTTATGGCGATGCCACTAAAAACTATCCTAGAGGACCGCGTCTCGCTTTCGAAGATGTCGTCAAAATACTTTAGCGGTTGACGCTAAACCGCCATTTGCAACGTTATAAATGGTGTCTTTGGCTCCAAAACCTTTTAGCTTAAACCGTTATCAATACAATACTTAGTCGCTGCAACTGCAGCATTTTAGAGGTGATTATGAAATTTTTGTCAAAATTAATTCAGGCAAGCGCGATGTTAACTATGATGGCAGTATCCGCCAGCGCTGTCAGTGCAACATTAACAACGACCGTGTTTAATCCACAAGAAAAGAGCATGTTCCCTGTTAGCTCAGTGTTAATTACAGGGCCAAAAGAAGCCATCTTAGTAGATGCTCAGTTTCAGCGTAATGACGCACAGGCTGTAGTTGAGCTGATAAAACAGTCAGGTAAAAAACTGACGACTATTTACATTAGTCATGGGGATCCAGATTATTATTTTGGACTTGATGTGATTACCGCAGCCTACCCCAATGCCAAGGTGTTATCATCTGCCACAACCCAAGAATACATAAAGGCGACAATGGCGCCTAAAAAAGCCTACTGGGGGCCTATCCTTAAAGAAAATGCACCACAAACACTGGTAGTGCCAGAAGTACTACAAGGCGACACCTTAACCGTTGATGGTGAACAGGTTAACGTTATTGGCCTTGAGGGGCACGATCCAAAACATACTTTTGTTTGGATCCCTTCCAGTAAAACAATGCTTGGGGGCGTGGTGATTTTTAACAATATGCACGTTTTTTTAGCTGATAGTAAAACTCCAGAGTCGCGCCAAAATTGGTATAAAACCCTTGATGTTATTGAAAAGCTAAACCCTACAACGGTGATATCTGGGCATATGCTGGGCGACAAACCGTTGACCATTCAAGCGGTTAAATTCACCCGCCAGTACATTGAAGACTTTGAAACTGCAGCCAAATCGGCAGCAAATTCAGAGGAATTAATGGCCAAAATGAAAGCCATTTATCCAAATATTGGCGGCGACAGCATATTGAGTTTAAGTGCAAAAGTGATCATGGGCGAAATGCCTTGGGGCTAAGCAACACAACATAAATCAACCTCAACTCGAGATAATAGCCAGTCTATTATCTCGCTCCTTATGTTGCATTAAGCTGCAATCAATACCTCAAAATACGGAACCTCATTCATGACAAATCTAGACATTATTAAAAGTACTTATGAAGGTAAAACCTCAGAAGACAACGGTAAAAACCTTAAGCGTTATATTTCAAACGAGACACGTTGGACTGAAGCTGCCGGCTTCCCTTATGCTGGGACGTATCAAGGATTTGATGAGATTGAAAAAAATGTATTTGCTCGTTTAAGCACTGAGTGGATTGATTACAATTTTGCAGTGGAAGACTATGTTGCCGCAGGTAACAAGGTTTTTGCTTATGGTACATATAGCGGAACCAATAAAGCCACTGGCCGATATTTCAAGGCGAGAGTAGCCCATCTTTGGACACTTAAAGATGGAAAAGTCATCAGTTTTGAACAATTTGTCGATAGCAAAACTGTTTATGATGCGATGGTATAAACAATGTCGTTGACTTAACGATTACTCATTCAAGGACTAAGGCTAAGTCAGTATTTATCGGCTAATAAAAAAGGAGCCTGGTTAAGGCCCCTTTTTTGGGGTAAATGATCGATATCAATAAGCTTTAGATAATCTACTCTTGATAGCTTTAGCTTAGAAACGGCCAACAACATCAATTGCAGCACCGAAACCGTCTACGTCAGAATCAAGTACTTTTGATAGTTCAAACGTAGCAAAAATGCGTCATTCATACGTAACCAGTCAGCGGTTTTTGCAGCAAAATCTGTGGCACACCATCGGCATGGAAAGCGATGCCTATTGGCTTACCGACTCCCAAGGTACTGTTTTTGCCCTAGGCGGCTTAAATGTTACCACCCGCGACTACGCCCGCTTTGGCCGATTGCTACTAAATAATGGCGAGTTTAACGGCAAGCAAATCGTCTCTGCTGAGTAGATAAAAGCCGCCACCACGCCCCAATCAGAATACCTTAAACCACAACAAGACAAACTTGGGTACGGTTACCAAATTTGGCTACCACCAGAAGCACAGCAAGGTGAATTCTTTTGCGTTGGCGTTTATGGGCAATATATCTATGTGAACCAACAACACAATGTGGTCATTGTAAAAAACAGTGCCGATTTACACTTTCAAGACGAGCTGATATCAAAGCATGAAACCATCGCGTTTTTCCGCGAAATTGTGGCGTCATTACAATAAAGGCCTCCCCTAAACCATAGTACCCCAAAAACATTAACGAGCTCACTTGATAGGGCCCGTTTGAAGGGGGACTATGCATTAACCAACGCTATTGAATCTACCGGCAATTTTCACTGCAAACAACTCAACCTCGGTGCTCTGCACAATCTAAAACAGCTTCCTTTTTGCCTTTTGGCAACAAAATGTTAGCCACGATGACTAACATCAACATCACCCAAACCACAGGCCATAACGTTCCGTTATAAAGTTGGGTCGTCAGCCCTCCCATTAATGCTCCGCCAGTAAACTGCCCAGCCCCTAACAGTGCTGATGCTGAGCCGGTATTTTCGGTAAACTGGCTCATGTACAACGCATTGGCATTAGGCATAATGGCACCAACCATGCCTACGGCTCCCATAATGCCAAATACAAACAGATACAATGAGGCGTCAAACGCGGTAAAGCTGAGTAACAGCAACACAAAAAATGCCTGACACAAAATAGCCACTCGCAACAATGTATTGGCCGGCTTACGGTTAAGCAGTTTTGAATTGCTTCTATTCACTAAAATATTCATCACCGTATTAGCCGCAAATACCAATCCGAATATTTGTTCACTTAAGCCAAACTGAACCTGATAAATAAATGACGCATTAGTGATAAACACCATCATGACACTGTAGCCGCAGGCCTGTACCAGCAAGTAGCGCATGGCAGTGGTGTTTTTCATCACTAACAGATAACGCCGATACGCAGGGATTTTTACCTGTTGAGTTTTAGCGGGGCATTGAGGTAATGACTTAGCCACAAGTATCGCGACAAACACTGCATAGCCCGCGGTAAAATAGAAAATATTCTGCCATTTGCCCGTTAACAGAATTAGCGCGCCAATACTCGGGGCAATCGCAGGAGCAAGCACCATAATAAGTGCAATTAAGCCAAACAGTTTTGCAGCGGCATTTCCGCTCTCTCTCATCCTAACTAACGGCGCAACACAAACACCTGCAAATCCCCCACCTACAGCTTGAAAAATCCGCGAAATTTGAATCACATTAAGGTCACTGGCAGAGGCAATAACCAGCGAACTCAAGGCATACAGCAACAGCCCACCCACAATAATGCTGCGTTTTTCAAAGCGATCTGCAAGCGGGCCACCAATAAGCTGGCCCATCGCCATACCCACAAAATAAAAACTGACCGTCGTTGCAACAGAATCAATACCCACGCCCAAATACTCTGACATGGAGGGAATACCCGGCAAATAAGCATCAACCGCAAAAGGACCTGCGGCCATCACCAACGCCATCAAAAAGACAAAATGCCCTTTGGACATAACACCTCACCAACAATCTTTATTATCTTCCCAGGAAGATATATTAGCTTGAGGTTATCTTTCTGGCAAGATATAATTGCCAGCCAATCGTATACTGATGAAGCGACAACGATGATAGAGAAGTTTGAAACCTTTCTTTCTTTAATGAAGGAGAACTGGCCAGAAGCTTATGAGGACATGATTCCCTCACTGCCATTAATTGATAAAATTCAGTCTATTAATGAAGAGAAACGCAGCAAAACAATGGCAGAATATGGTCTGCAGACCTCTGATTTTGGGCTACTCACTGCGCTAAGAAGAACCCCCGCTCCGCACCTACTGATGCCCACACAAATTATGGACTACATGCTCATCAGTTCCGGCGGCTTAACCAAAGCACTGTACCGACTTGAACAAAAAGCCTTAATATCCAGAAGCCCTTCTTCAGAAGACGGCCGAGTCAAGCGTGTGCAATTAACCGCAAAAGGTAAACAGGTCATAGAAGAAATTGTTGTTAAGGCGCAGGAAAGTCACAGATTGATGAACGCAAGCTTTTCTGAACAAGAAAAAAATCAACTTGATATGTTATTGAGAAAATTACTCAATACACTAGAGGCACCTGGTAATTAATTGATGCAATCAGTCAATAAGGGTCCGTAAAGACAAAGCGATGCTATAGGTCAAATCACGCGCATCTATTCAATAGTACATACTTGATATTGCCAGTTAAGTGTCCAAATAGCATTGCGAGGAGAATAAAAGTAGGATTATCAACTCATCCCAAACAGTAAAAATGTGGCTAAAAGTCCAAGCAAAAATAGATAAATATGAATGCTATTGAGTATGTCGATATTCTTCTTCAATGCCATCAAGTAAGACTAAAAAGTCTAATAAATGCGCTCTCATTGCTTGCTCTGCACCAGCCTCATCGCCTGCAATCACAGCATCAATAATAGAATGATGCATGCCCGGGGGATGTATTTTATCAGTATCAGGTTGAAACTTACTGGCAATTGAACCCACTAACTGAATCAATGACTTATCAATAGCGGTTAAAAAGCGGTTATTACACATATCTGCCAGCAAATAATGAATTTTGCTTCTTAACATGACAGTTTCAGGGTATTCCAATGTCAGGCTTTCATTGGCATTCGCCTCGAGTAACAATTTAGCATACTCAGGAGTACAGTGTTTTGCCGCAAGACCTGCAACAATGGGTTCAATATGTAAGCGCGCTTGGCAGATCTCATTAAATGACATTTTACCTAAAAAGAACAAATCGTTGCAGTCACTACTTAACCGATCAAATGTCATTTCTTTTACAAAAGCACCGCCAGTAGCGCCTTGCTTAATGACCACAAGTCCGCGGGCTTCTAACGATTTTATCGCTTCTCTAACAACCGTGCGACTCACGGCAAATTTTTCGATCAACTCGCGCTCCGAGGGCAGTTTATCACCCGCGGAAAATCGCCCTGAGAAAATAGCTTCTCTGAGCTGATTAAAAACTTCATCAGATGCCTTTATCTGCTTGATTGGTTTGAAGTTATTCAAAATACGTCCTTACGCTACTTTATCGTCCAATTGTAACACAGCGTCACCACCAAAGAGTACTACTGTTAAACCTAAAGCAGTAAATATAATTCCCCTTTAAAAAACAATAGATTAAATAACCTCGCAACCCTCTTTACCTCATCAAAAACTCCTGCTAGGAGCCCTGCTGTTTCACAAATAGCTTATTTAAGCAGCAAGTCACAAAATAATTAATTTTGCGGATGGCTGCAAAAATTTAACAACCAACGCTTATTATGAAACGTTATATGTCATACATTTAACGTATCAGAAGTGGAGAGTAAAAATTAGTCATGACTAATAACAAAGGCTTTATCTACTTTTTGAACAAACCTACTTAAGTCAGTAGAAAACAGTCGTTCTAAGCGGTTATGACCGGGTTCTATATCAAAGTCTTGATGACGGATCTGCCTCGAGCCGTGAGGGGTAAAGGAGTTTTAAAATGAGTAAAAATGATTCAAACAAGTCGAATGAAATCGACCAATATACCCGCAATGTCCTGCAAAATGGTCTTTCACGACGCAGTTTTTTAACTCGTGCCGCTATGGGTACTGGCGCCGTCGCTTTTACAGGTCTTACTGGCAGCATGGCCACAGCCTCAACAGATGATTGCGTTAAAACGGCCAAGAGCTCAGATGGCGGTGCAACGCTCGAATTCATGCCAAAACCGAAACCGATTTCTGACAGAGATATTGTTTCAACTCAAACATTTGATGTCGTTGTCGTTGGTGCAGGTGCATCTGGTGTACCCGCTGCGTTATCTGCTGCTGAAAACGGTGCCAAAGTAGCGGTATTGCAAAAGCAAGCCATTGTGGTTTCGCAAGGTAATACAGGATCTGGCATCGATTTAGCCAACAGTGACAAAGCCGCAGTAGAAGCCATGGTAAACCGCTTAATGGGCGACAGTGCCCACCGCTGTCACCCTGAACTCGTGAGAGAATGGGCATACAACTCTGGTGAAGCCGTTTCATGGGTGATCGACCGCGCTAAAAAAGGTGGCGCACAAATCGTTGACCAAGGCACTAAAGTGCAACATGGCATTCATGGTGTTACCGAACATAAACTTAACTTTGTTACCTCATATTGTGGACCTAAGCCTTACACCACAGGTGACGGCATGCGTGCTTTAGCTAAAGTGGCAGAAAAAGCTGGGGTTAAATTCTTCTTCAACATGCCAGCTCAGCAACTTGTTCAAGATGACTCAGGCAAAGTGATTGGGGTTATCGCCCAAGACCGTGACGGTAAATACCACAAATACATGGCCAAAAAAGGCGTGATTTTGTCTTCAGGTGATTACCAAAACAACGAAGCAATGTGTAACTTCTTCATCCCTGATTTGAAAAACTTTGAACGTAAACAAATGGATCGTACCGGTGACGGTTTCTCAATGGCATATTGGGCAGGCGGCGTTATCGAACCAATTGGCCACACCAAAATGCTCCATGACTTTGATGCAGGCCCTGCGTCAATGTGTGATATGCCGTTCCTTGCCGTCAACCGCAAAGGTGAGCGCTTCGTCAATGAAACCGTTGCTATGTCACTGATGAACAACTATCTACGTGATGAAGAAAATGCCGGTCACTACTCGCAAGTCTTCGACGCGAACTACATGGAACAAGCAGCGAACTGGCCAGGCAAACTCTACTCGCCTGAGCAGATGAAAATCTACATGCCAGAAGATCCATCACCAAAGATTGGCGTTTACGAGTCTCAAATTAATACCTACTCAGCCAATACCTTAGAAGAGCTCGCAGTCAAACTAGAATGCGACCCTAAAACCTTCGTTGCCAATGTGAAGCGCTACAACGAGCTATGCAAAACCGGCAAAGATGATGATTTTGGTAAGCCTTCAGCAAAAATGCTGCCAGTGGTAAAAGCACCTTTTTATGGCATTCATCGCCGCATGCGCATCTCAACCTTGTGTTCAGGCATGCTCGTGGACAAAAACCATCAAGCACTGGATGCAGACGGCAACAAAATTGGCGGTTTATTTGTTATCGGTAACCTTGGCGGTGGCTTCTATGGCGGTGTCGACTACCCACTCACCGTATTCGGTTTGTCATTAGGACGTTGCTACACATTTGGCTACTTAGCAGGTAAGTACGTCGCCAAACTGTAACCCAAAAAGACAAGTAAATGGATGCCAGACCTTTGGCACCTTTCACACAGAATTATGGAATAACACAATGAAAAAATTAACACTGCGCAACATCATGCTTTGTCTTGCATTGAGCTTTTTCGCAAGCAGTGCAATGGCTGATAAAACCACCTTACTCGACCAAACTCATGCAGCTAAAGGACTTAAATGTGCCAGCTGCCATGGTAACGCCGAACAACGCGAAGCGGTCACTATGACCAAATGCATCAAATGTCATAACACCGAAAAGTTGGCTAAAAAAACCAAAGATGTAAAACCAACAAACCCACATGAAAACCGCCACTTTGGCACCGAAACCGACTGTGCAAAATGCCACAACGTACACCAGAAGTCTGAAAACTACTGCGGTAGCTGTCACCTTCGTTTTGACTTTGTGGTCCCTTAAAATAGTAAGGCCCCCGATATCTCGACCATAAAAAGTCAATACGAAACAGGATGAGAATGATGAATATTAAAACTAAATTATTACCGCTAGTCGTAGCATGTCTAGCCGCAAGCCCAGCCTTTGCCGCTGAGCCAATGGCAAACATATTTAATGATGCAACCTTGAAAGGTCAATTCCAACTTTTTGATTTTCAACGTAACTTTGATGGTGATAGCACAGATCGCCACGACACCTCGTTCGGTGGTTTATTCTACCTGCGTTCAGGTGAAGCTAATGGCATCAGTTTTGGCGGCTCATTTGCGTCAGCAAACCCAATATGGGAGTCAAACAACGACGGGCTTTACGGCCTTGTAGGTGGTGGCGCACCTGGCTCAGTTGTCGAGCGTACCGCTGTTAACCGTTTACAAGAGTACTTTGTCAGCGGCAACTGGTACGACACACAAATCGTGGTCGGTGCACAAGAGTTACGTACCCCAATGATGAACCCGTTCCCATTACGTGCTATTCCGTTCACGTATCGTGGTGCCAGTGTTAAAAATACCTCTATAGAAAATTTAGCGATATCAGCACTATACATCACAGACTACATGGGTTGGACTGACGAAGAGTTTAACAACGTATCAAGCGGGATCCGCAGTGAGTTTGCACGTAAAGGTGTCATTGTCGATGTAGAAGACAACCCAATCTATGCGCTAGGTTTAGACTACAACCTGCCAATCGAAGCGATAAACGCTAAGACCAGTTTGTGGTACTACAGCATGGAAGATGTGTATAACCAGTACCATGTTAAGTTAAACCTTAGCGGCGAAATGGGTGCAGCTAACTGGTATTTCAATCCATCTTACCTAAAGCAAGACTCAACTGGTGCACTTAGTCAAACCGAAGCGCAATTTGACACATACCAAGCGGGTTTCCACTTAGGGATGAAATGGAACGGATTTGATGCAACAGTAAAATATGTTACCACCGGTGACGGCGACGTTGTGGCACCATTTGGCGATGACAAAGTCATCATCCAACAAGTGGTTCAATCAGCACGCGCTAACGAAGATGGCTACGGCTTACAACTTGCTTATCAATTTGCACCAGATTCTGCATTAAGTGGCGTTAGCACTTATGTTAACTGGGCAAACTATGAAATTGATGGCGACTCAAGTAAAGACATCGACGAAACCGACTTTTCAGTGGTGTACGATCTAGCCAAATATGTTGACGGTTTAAGCGTACGCGCACGTCATGCCATTGTGAACTACTCAACAGGTGACGACTTAACCGATACGCGTTTCTACGTTTACTACAAGTTCGCAATTTAATCTTCGTAACAAAAGCTTACGCAGCTTTCATTAAGTAAAGGGCCACCGCTCCCGGCCCTTTTACTTTTTGATTGACTCTCAATTCGCAAAAAGGATTTCCCGTGAAACTTAATACAATAGCCGTCTCTATTGCCATGACGCTTGCGCTAACAGGCTGTGATAGTGACGAAAAAGACACAAGCCTACCGATTTTAACCGCCGCCCAACCTGCCACATTAATAAACTGCACATCGCTAGTTGATGCTTTTAACTTTGACGACACCGAAATCACCTCAGCGGTGATGGTTGACGCCGGCGAGGTTGACTACGATGGCCGTGGTGTCATGTTTAAATCACCCGCTCACTGTGTGCTAACCGGTAAAATGGAACAGCGTTTAGGTAAAGGTTTGCAAGGTAGTGAAACCCAAGAATATGCCATCGGCTTTGAAATGCGCATGCCAACCGATTGGAATGGCCGCTTTCTCTACCAAGCAAATGGTGGCTTAGACGGCCGAGTGAACAAAGCCTTAGGTCGTTTTTTAATAACCGATGACTATGACGCTACCGCACTTAACAAAGGTTTTGCAGTAATAAGCTCCGATGCTGGACACGAAGGGTATGGCCAACAATATTTTGGACTCGATCATCAAGCACGCATTAATTATGGCTACGGTGCTGTTGAAAAACTCACCCCAATGGCAAAAGCACTAATATCAGACGCTTATGGCAAACAACCCGATCGTTCATACTTTGCAGGTTGCTCTAACGGTGGCCGCCACACTATGGTTGCTGCAACACGTTTTCCTGAAATGTATGACGGGTTTTTGGTTGGCGATCCAGGAAATGACTTGCCTCAAGCCGCTGTTGCACAATTATATGGTGTACAGCAATTTGCCAACTTAATCCCTGCTAATACACCTTTAACCACTGCCGATGAAATCAATGCCGCCATAGTCAGCACCGTCACCGCGCAAGAATATACATTATTAGCTAATAGTGTCAGCGAGCAATGTGACGCTTTAGATGGCGCAGCAGACGGGATGATTAACGACCTAGTTGGCTGTCAGCTTGCCTTTGATATTGACCGTGACGTGCCACTTTGTACCGCTGAGCGTGATGGAACCTGTTTAACTGCCGAGCAAAAACAAACGCTAGGTAATATTATGACCGGGGCACAAACCTCAGCTGGCGCAGCACTTTACACAAGCTTCCCTTACGATGTGGGCATAGGTGCCAGTGGTTGGGCAAGTTGGGAAATGTCAGCCGCCTTTAGCCGCGATGCAGGCACTGTAGCAACGGTATTTTCAACGCCGCCAGTCGAATTCAATGACTACAACACCTTTGCTGATGCAGGGTTAATTGAAGCCTACAACTACGCTGTGAACTTGAACTTAGATGAAGCCCAAGCCGCAATCAATGCGACCACCAGTGAGTTCCCTGAATCATCAATGTCATTTATGGCCTTAGGTGGTGAAACGGACTATGACGTATTACGTGAACGTGGCGCCAAAATGATCTTAGTGCATGGTACTGCCGACCCAGTATTCTCTGTGCAAAATACCATTGACTGGTACAAATCTGTTGATGAAGCTAATGCGGGTAATGCTGATGAATTTGCCAAGCTATACCTTATTCCAGGCATGAATCACTGCGGTAATGGCCCAGCAACCGATCAAGTCAATACGATTTTAGATGACATCGTGGCTTGGGTAGAAACAGGCACCGCACCAGAAGCCATCACCGCCAATGCGCGCGAAGCCAACACTGAGCTACCAGAAGATTGGGCTAAAGACCGCTCTCGCCCATTGTGTCCATTCCCACAAGTGGCCACATACAATGGTTCAGGAGACATAGAACTCGCAGAAAGCTTTAGCTGTGTGACCCCAGAGTAATTCCCCCAAGAGAATTACCCTCGCTCCACGACACAAAATGGGTTGCCATATTCGGCAACCCATTTTTTTATCCAATAAACATCATCAAATCATAGCTAGCAAGCGTTTACGGTTGTAGCAGTATGCGCAAGTTAGCAACGCCCACTGAAGATTAAAAGACTACCGTTTGCAACAATAGGTTAATCATAATTTAAAGATTAAATTAATGTATTTATGTTGTGCGCATTGTATTGATTTATAAAATTTTTGATATAAATCACATTCAAGTGCAAACACTGTGAAAAGAGGTTTAAATAATAATGATTATCACTTATATTACTGCCAATTCTAAAGCTAAAAATATATTGAGGTATTGGCAATGGTATTTAAGTACTCAGTAATCGGTTTCGCTGTGGGTTCTGCATTAATGGTGTCACCATCGATAGCACAAGGGGCTAGCGACTCAAATATTGAACGCATAACGGTTTCAGGTCTTTCGTTTAATGATTATAAAGTCGGTACTTCATCTGGCGCAATGCGTGGCGACATAGACTTAATGGATACTCCGCAATCAGTGAATGTTATCCCTGATTTTGTCACTGACGAACAACTCGCAACTAACCTTGCCGAAGTCCTTGTTAATGATTCTAGTGTGACAGCGGGTACGACTCGTTGGAACCGTCAAGTTTTTGGTATTCGTGGCTTTGAATTAGATTCTGGTAATGGTTATTTAATTAATGGCCACCAGCAATGGTCTCATTATGTTCAGCCTATTGAAACGCTCCAACAAGTCGAGGTACTTAAAGGGCCTTCTAGTATGCTATATGGCCAATCTGGTCCTGGCGGCTTAGTGAATATGGTCACCAAAAAACCAACTTATGACTCAATGCTCGAGATTGGTTTTGATACAGATGAAAATGGCTCTACTCGTGTACAGCTTGATGCCGGTGGCAGCTTGAACGAAGCACAAAGCGTTCGTTATCGTGCTGTTTTAGTCAAACAAGATACGGAGTACTGGCGTGAATATTCAACAACTGACGAAAACCAAGAGCGAGATCGTTGGCTAGGTTATATCAACATGGAGTTCGACCTTAGCGATGATATTTTGTTATCGGTTAAGTATGATCATACTCAAGATAAAGCGGGAATAGATGCTGGTAGTTGGCTAGATAATGACGGTAATGTGATTGGTGATAACGAGACGATTTGGGACACTGATTGGGCATTTACTGATAATAGCGTATCAAATTTAGGGGCTGATATTACATGGTATATAAATGATGAGTGGAAAGTGAAAGCGGGTTATAACGATCAGCAGTTTAATCGTCAGCGTTTAGACTCATCGCCACAATACACAACAGATCCATTCAGTAATGGTTATAGTATTAAACCTTTTGACCGCTATGACGATTGGCAACATAAAACCGCTTTTGTCGACTTTACTGCAAACCTAAATGTTGCAGATATTGAACATCAGTTATTAGTAGGTGCTAACTATTTAGACTACTTCTACCAGCAGCAGATTCAACGTGGTGCCACTCAAACAATTATTCCTGGACAGGCTGCCATTAAACCAGATCTTGATTATCACTTATCTGCTAAAGGGACACCGAGTGAATACAACTATTACGGTTTCTATTTACAAGATTTAATGACATTCAATGATCAGTGGCAATTGCTTGCAGGTGTACGTTACGACGAGCAAAAGAAAGACGGTTTAGGTGAAAATAGCTATGCCGTTTCACCTAAGTTTGGTGTGATTTATTCACCAAATGAAAATGGCAGTATTTATGTTAATTATTCAAAAAGCTTTACCCCGCAAGGTGCAGTTAATAATCAATTTGATGTTAATAATGAACTCGATTTAAAACCTGAATACGGTATTCAGTATGAAATCGGAACCAAGTGGGAATTGTTTGACGCCCGTTTATTAATGACGGCAGCTGTATTTGATATCACCTTAGAAAACATCACGATTTCGGAAACATTAGCGGTACCAACAGACTCATTTACCGATATCACCACACAAGGTGGTAAACAAAAACATCGTGGCTTTGAATTAGGCGCTCAAGGTCAAATAAGTCAGGATTGGTTTGTCACGTCATCAATGATGTATTTAGATGCTGAATATCAAACCGGTGATGATCGAGAAGGTAATACACCGATTGATGCGCCAGAATGGTCTGCAAATATTTGGACGCGTTACGAAATAACCGACGACTTTGCCATGAACTTTGGTGCTGTGTATGTCGGTGAGCGTTACGCCAATACTGACAACACTATCAGTAAAGATGATTATATTCGTTTTGACTTGGGCGCAGCATATACCATGAATATTATGAGCAAAGATGTTAGCGTGCGTGCCAACGTTAAAAATGTATTTGATACCGATTATATCGAAGGTGGTCAGTACAATATGGTCACTGTCGGCCAGGAACGTAATATCAGTTTAGCGGCAGAAATTAAGTTTTAAACCTCGAATATTACTGTCTATATTCCGTAATCCTCTAAAACCTCTGCTTACCACAGAGGTTTTTTATTTTTGTCCAATTTTTAAGCTCTACGCACTGTTCGATATTTATCCACCGGGCTGGGCAGCCAAGTTATCTTAATAAATGGGGTAAAAGCCTGACGAATCCCCACAAAAAGAACTGAGTAAATAAAAAGGTATGTAAAAAAGAAAGGAAAATTCATGGCATTTGGTGATCAAATTTATCGCCAAATAAAAATTACCACGAGTAAATGCCATGAATGCAAAACAAGTTTTATCAAAATGTCTCTCACTTGTCACCCCCGCCGTTAACGTAAAAAACGCATAAAACTCGCCGACATAATAAATGGGGTCAGAGTAAACTTTAAATTGTCAGCTATACACTTTAGCTCAAGTCACTTTGCAAATGGATCTTGCACATGCCTAGAAAACCTAGAGTATCCCCTATCGGTATTCCTCAACATATTATTCAACGGTGAAATAATCGCCAAGCTTGCTTCACATCCGAACAAGATTTCAAAGCCTATGCTGGTTGGCTAAAAGAATACTCACGTAAATTTCATGTCGATATTCACGCGTGGGTATTTATGACAAATCATGTTCATTTACTTTGCACTCCTCAAAAAGCAAATGCTGTTAGCCTTATGATGCAATCACTTGGCAGACAATATGTGAGATATTTTAATTACACATACAAACGTACTGGGACACTTTGGGAAGGTCGTTTCAAGTCTTGCTTAGTGCAAACCGAAGAATACTTAATCCAACTATATCGTTATATTGAACTCAACCCAGTAAGAGCTAATATGGTTAATGACCCAGCCGAATATGTCTGGTCAAGCTATCAAATCAACGCCCTAGGTAAAGCCTCTCAGCTTTGTACTCCACATCAGGTTTACCTTTCAATAAGCAACGACACTCAAGCAAGGCAATCATCTTATCGAGCCCTATTTCAACATCAATTAGATGCAAAAATGATTAACGATATTCGTCAAGCAACCAATAAAGGCATGGTAATCGGCAGCGACACATTTAAAGACCAAATAGAAAAACTAACGGGTAACAGCATGCATCCAAAGAAATGGGGCGCCCTTTTAAGGTAATAGAATAAAGTTTACTCTGACCCCACTTATCTTATCTGACCCCACTTATCTTATCTGACCCCACTTATCCCACCTAACCAAAAGCCCAAGAGATACTGGCTCTCTTGGGCTGTCTTGTGCGTAGATGTTCCCGCGATGTTAAGTGCAAGCTGTTTTACTTACTACTTACTACTTACCACCGGGCTCTGCAAAACGAGTCACCCAATCCTTCACTTGGCCGTACCAATAAATCGAGTTATTTGGCTTCAGTATCCAGTGGTTCTCATCAGGGAAGTAAATCATTCGCGATTCAATACCTTTGGTTTGCAATGTACGGAATAACTCAAACCCTTGTCCTACGGGCACTCGTTGGTCTAACTGACCATGGATAACCAATGTTGGCGTATCAAAATTGGCCGCTCCATAGTGAGGTGATATCGATTTATAAATTTCAGGTTTTTCCCAAAAACTACCAAAACGCGTACTGTGTACCGCGAAATCCGCCGCCATTTGTGAGTACATGTTATAAACCGCTGCGTGGATAAATAGTGCGTTAAAAGGATTATCTTTTTGCCCCAAAATAATCGAACTTAAGTACCCCCCATAACTACCACCACCAGCGACTAAACGTTCGCTATCAATCCAGTCTTTGTTCTTAAACCAATCCGTTGCTTTATAGATATCCTCAAGCGACTTGTTCTTCCAGTCAGGGTTAATACTGTCAGTAAATTTTTGGCCGAAGCTGCCTGAGCCGTGAAAATTAGGCCAAGCGGTCACGTAACCCCAAGAGGAGAACGTCTGCGCATTCCAGCGGTAATGGAAGCTGTCTGAAATCGCGCCATGAGGACCACCATGGATCAACATCATCAGTGGGTATTTTTGGGTTTTATCAAATCCCGGCGGGTAGTGCACCCACATCTGGATATCATCTCCGTTATAACCTTTATACGTCACCGACTCATAAGTACCCATGTCGACATTGGCCAATACATCATCGTTAAAGCTATCTAAACGCGTTATTTTTCCATTGCGGGAGTCAATCTTCACCACGCGTGCGGGATGTAAAAAACTTTGATTGGCTGCAACCAAAGTACCGTCTTTGGCGATAGAGGGTTTGCCAAAATCGGTATTGTTGGTGACTTGTCTCACTTGGCCATTTTTAGCATTGATGTAGTAAATGCGGTTTGTAGCTGCATCGGCTATTGATGCATAAAACCCCTTACTATCTGGCGTCCAGAGATATTTAGAAACAGATCGGTCCCAATCTTTGGTCACTACACGTTCGCTACGTTTGTCCATATCGAACAACACCAAGCGTGAAGTGTCACCGTAGAAGCCATGAATTGATTGGCGGGTGAAGGCAAGTGTTTTACCATCGGGACTAAATTTAGGTTCACGATCAGGTGCTTGATTGTTCGGGGTTAAATTTTCATATTTTCCGCTACCGATTTCAGCAAGAAATACATCAATTTTAGGGTCAACTTGGTTAGCTGAGCCGTTTGAGTTAAAAGCAATCCAACGTTCGCTTGGGTCGATATCGTAGCTGCCAGCGTTTTGTGAAGAACGTGGCAATTGCTTTTTCAGTGGTTGAGTGACGGCTTCAACGTCTCCACCTTTGGCTGAAATACGAAAAACATGTGCATCTCTTTCTTCATCAATCCAATGGTCAAAATGTGAATAAGGCAGTGCGTTCCACTGGTGGGCGGAGACCTTATCGTCTTTATCAGCTTTGAGCTGCTCGGTCATTTGTTCCCAGTCTTTGCCTGGGAAAATACGGCTAATGAAGTAAATGTGCTCTCCCACCCACTTAATACCATTCACGCCACCGGGAACCTCAGTTAAGCGTTGCGCTTCGCCCGGTCCATTCATTGGTAATAAGTAGATTTGCCCTGCTTCGTCTTTGTCACGTTTACTGACAAAAGCTAAGGTTTTTCCGTCTGGAGAAAACACAGGTTCACTCGCGCGTAAGCCTTTTGCAGTAAGTGCACGCTGGCCTGAGCCATCTTTTGCAAACGACCATAGCTGAGTCGTGCCTTTATCTTCTGGTATGTCGAACTCAGTAACGGCAGCAATAATATGATCACCTTGGGGTGAAACAATCGGACTACCAATACGCTTGAGTTGCCAAAGCACCTCTGCCGATAATGTTTCGGTTTGCTCTGCAAAAGCTGATGCCATTGGCATCAACAAACACAGTATTAGAATCCCTACTTTTTTCACGAGAGCTTCTCCTTCATTCTGAATGAGTTCGTAGTCATTTTTATGAGTTGATGTGCAACAGCGTTTGGTTGGGTGACAACCGTTTGTTCCCACTCAAAAACCAGCACATACAGACGCCCCAGTATAGCGAGCAAAGTCCGTAAAAAGATACGAATAACAACGGACTGTAGCAGCTGTTTACAAATTAATTGTTTTGAATAATAAAACCGGCAATAAAGGCGCGAATAAGTCATAAATGGGGTTACTAAGTGGAAGACAGAGCGTGAGGGATCCCAAACATGCAAACTGTATTTTATCGGCATGACCTCCCACAATACGCCATAAGGCAATCGAATGGTTTGATGCATGAGATCAGAATGATTTCGGTGAGATTGTGACACCACTCACTTTACCCAAAAGGGTTAATTAAGCAGTACAAAATTAATACTAATGTGATAACTCTATTCAATATTTTTAGGCTAACTTTTAATTATAAGGTTTTTCTAAACAACACACCAACAACCTCCGCACATTTCATATAAGGATATAGTTATGCGTAAGTTACTGTTTATAATATTGATAATGTTAATACAAGGATGTGGTTCACTCGCAAATACTTATCTACCTAAAGCTGTTATGGCCGATAACAATGAGAAAATCCCCTATTTTAATGCTAAAAACGAAATTATTTTAAGCGTCACCGACTTAACGACTCTTAATAGTGATAGTGCTAAACGTAAAGCATTTATAGCTCAAGCAATATTAAGTTCAGACAAAAAGTGTCTCCAACATCAGGCAAACATTATCAGCAATGCCAATTCTTGGAATGTAGGTATGGGGAGTTTATCCATGCTATTAACAGGTACTGCTGCCGTTATTAGCCATGCCCAAACTGCAGCAGAGTTAGCCGCGGCAGCTACCGCTGTTACCGGTATTCAATCAATGGCAAATGAAGAAATTTATGCCAATGCAATGGGAACCGCCATCATCAGAGCGATGGATGTAAGCAGAGCTAAATCATTAGCGATTATTGATCAAAAAATATTAACTGAAACCACAGACAGTGCAAAAGTTTATACGACTGAAAATGCTTTAGTCGATATTCAAAGATATCATTCGCAATGCTCATTGATGGCCGGGTTAGTTGAAATAACTAAGGCTTTGGAACAACGAAAATTGTCGACTCAAGAGGTTTTACTTAAGAAAAAACAACTTGAAGCAAACATAGGTGCATATACGGCTCAATTAGTTGCTCAAAATAACGCTTTCGCCCCGACGCAAGCAGAGACTGACAAACAGAAGCAAGACCTTTCTGAAATGAATGAACGATTAAAAGCCCTTATGCTTCAGAGTGTTGAGTCACCTGATTAAGACTGACTGTAGTGGTCAGGTAAAATTGGCCACGCTTTTAGTGCCACAGGCCATAGGTGCAAAAAAAAGCATAAGCAAACACCTGGATTCCGGCTAAAAAGCATTGCCGGAAAGACGTTTGTTCGGAATTTACTGGAATGACAGGCACAAAAAAGCGAACCAATCGGTTCGCTTTTTAATTCTCAAATTTCAATGAAGCCCACTACCATCATAATTGCGTCGCTGGCGATGATAAGACAATGAAGTTTGAGGTTTTCGCCGCGGAGTTGACTGGTGTCAAATTCCTTATTTCGAGCTATGCGAAAACTCTCAGCTGTAAATAGCGTTACTGCCGAAAGTAAGACAAAAAAGCGAACCAATCGGTTCGCTTTTTAATTCTCAAATTTCAATGGAGCCCACTACCATCATAATTGCGTCGCTGGCGATGATAAGACAATGAAGTTTGAGGTTTTCGCCGCGGAGTTGACTGGTGTCAATTAGCAGCGAAAACCTTAAACTGAAGCAGTATTATCGAGACTAAGCAGCAATTATTCGTAGTCACTGAGAGGGACGCACGAACACATAAGGTTACGATCCCCATACACATCATCAATACGGTTAACCGTTGGCCAAAACTTATTCGCCTTAACCGCTGCGGTTGGGAACACGGCCACTTCGCGGCTGTACGGACGTGAGTCAAACTCAGGATCCATAATGTCTGCTAGTGTGTGCGGTGCATTGTGCAGTGGGTTGTTGTCTACTGGCCACTCGCCTGCTTCTACTTTGGCGATTTCGCCACGTATCGCAATCATGGCTTCGATGAAACGGTCTAATTCAACTTTAGACTCTGATTCAGTTGGCTCAATCATTAAGGTGCCCGCAACTGGGAAACTCATGGTTGGCGCATGGAAACCGTAGTCGTTTAGACGCTTAGCAATGTCCATTTCGGTCACGCCTGAAGCTTCTTTTAATGGGCGTAAATCGATAATACATTCATGGGCGACGCGATCATTTCGGCCAGTAAATAATACTGGGTAATGGGCTGATAGCTTTTTCATGATGTAGTTAGCGTTTAACAATGCCGTTTGGGTCGATTGTTTAATGCCTTTAGTGCCTAACAGCTTGATGTACATCCAGCTGATTGGCAGGATGCTGGCACTACCATAAGGTGCGGCAGATACTGCGCCGTTATGGTCGCTTTCGCGCCCTGGTTTAATCACTGTGTGACCAGCAACAAATGGCGCTAGGTGAGCTTTAACACCAATTGGGCCCATACCAGGACCGCCACCGCCATGCGGAATAGCAAAAGTTTTGTGTAAGTTTAAGTGCGATACGTCGGCGCCGATAAAGCCTGGTGATGTTAAGCCAACCTGTGCGTTCATGTTTGCACCGTCGAGGTATACCTGGCCGCCATATTGATGGACGATTTCGCATACTTCGCGGATTGATTCTTCGTACACACCGTGGGTCGATGGGTACGTGATCATGATGCACGATAAGCTGTCAGCTAACTCTGATGCCTTGGCACGTAAGTCTTCTAAATCAACGTTACCTTGTTTGTCACAGGCGGTAACAACCACTTTCATACCGGCAAGTTGCGCTGATGCAGGGTTGGTACCGTGGGCAGATTGCGGGATTAAACAAATGTCACGGTGCGAGTCGCCGCGAGATTCGTGGTATTTCTTAATTGCTAGCAAGCCAGCGTATTCGCCTTGTGCGCCTGAGTTTGGTTGAATACACACGGCATCGTAACCGGTGATTTTAACTAAAAACTCAGACAACTCATTGATTAACTGCGTGTAACCTTGGGCCTGCTCTAGCGGGCAGAATGGGTGCATGTTGGCAAATTCTGGCCAGCTGACCGGCAGCATTTCTACAGCTGCGTTAAGTTTCATGGTACATGAACCTAACGAAATCATTGAGTGGTTTAAGGCTAAATCTTTATTCTCGAGACGCTTAATGTAACGCATCATCTCGGTTTCGCTTTGGTAGCGATTAAACGTTGGGTGAGTTAATACCACATCTTGTCGTACAAGCGCTTGCGGAATTGACTGGCTGTCATTAGCAACGATGTCAGCATCGAGTGCTGCCACGTCTAAACCATTATCTGCACCTAAAATCACCTCAAACAACACGGCGATGTCTTCACGAGTGGTGGTTTCGTCTAGGCTGATACCCACTATGCCATCGGCATCGACACGTAAGTTAATTTGTGCGGCTAATGCACGGGCATTAATGGCTGCAACATCAACATCTTTAAGGCTGATAGTGTCAAACCAAGTGTTGTTAACTAGGTTAACGCCTTTAGCTTGCAAGCCCGCCGCTAAAATATCCGTTAAACGGTTAATGCGTGAGGCAATGGTTTTTAAGCCTTGTGGACCATGGAACACGGCATAGAACGATGCCATGTTGGCTAATAAAATCTGTGCGGTACAAATGTTTGAGTTAGCTTTTTCGCGGCGAATATGCTGTTCGCGCGTTTGCATGGCCATACGTAAGGCTTTGTTACCGCGGGTGTCTTTTGACACACCAATAATACGCCCTGGCATTGAACGTTTGTGCTCGTCACGGGCAACAAAGAAGGCCGCGTGTGGCCCGCCGTATCCCATTGGCACACCAAAACGTTGCGCACTACCAAATACCACGTCGGCGCCCATCGCGCCCGGCGACTTAAGTAATAATAGCGACATAATGTCTGCAGCAACGGTGACAACCACCTTGTTGTCACGCAATGTGGCAAACAGTTCAGCGTAATCGGTAATTTGGCCGTAACGGTTGGTGTACTGGAATAACGCGCCAAACAGTTCGTAGTTGACGGCTTCATTAGCTGGGCCAACAACCACCTCAAACCCAAAGCATTCTGCACGGGTTTTTACTACATCCAAGGTTTGCGGGAAAACGTCATCTGCCACAAAGAAGATGTTGGCTTTTTTAGCTTTAGACACACGCTTGGCCAGCGCCATGGCTTCTGCTGCTGCAGTGGCTTCGTCAAGTAATGACGCTGACGCAAGGTCAAGGCCAGTTAGGTCCATCGACACTTGTTGGAAGTTTAAAATGGCTTCAAGACGACCTTGAGCGATTTCAGGCTGGTATGGCGTGTACGCGGTGTACCAACCTGGGTTTTCAAACACGTTACGCAAAATGACATTGGGGACTTGCACGCCGTAATAGCCCATACCGATATAGCTTTTAAACACTTTGTTTTGATCTGCTATGTTACGGATATAAGCGATACCTTCGGCTTCGCCGCATGAGTCACCAATAGTGAGGTCTTGCGGAAGAAGAATTTTACCTGGTACCGTTTGAGCGGTGAGATCGTCGAGTGACTCAGCACCAACAAAGTTCAGCATATCTTGCTGTTGCTCTGCATTTGGGCCGATGTGACGAGTCAGGAAAAGTTCGTGCTGTTCTAGTTGTGTCAGGGTTTGCTTGGTCATGATAAACCTTGTTCCAAATCGACCAGTTAAGGCGGTAGGGCACAGAACTGGAAAAGGGTGAAAACGTGTAATACGTGACTAACCCGTAAAGGGTTTATATGCAGCACACTTGCCCTTGGCTTATCGCTGCCAAAGGTGCAATGGCCCTGCATTTGCCAATCACTTTAGCTAAGCGCTAAAGGTACATAGCAAAGAAGCTCCCTAGGGAGCTTCCTGTGTTTGGCGATTATTCTTCGTCAATCACTTCTTGATAACCGTCGGCATCAAGTAATGAATCAATTTCTGACTCATCAGATGGCATGACACGGAAGAACCAACCGTCGCCATATGCGTCACTGTTGACTAACTCTGGCGAGTCTTCTAATGCTTCGTTTACAGCAATCACGTCACCAGAAATGGGGGCATAAATGTCTGATGCGGCTTTAACTGACTCAGCCACTGCACAGTCTTCACCAGCAGTTACTGTGTCGCCTACTTCTGGTAATTCGACAAATACCATATCGCCAAGAAGCTCTTGAGCATGCTCAGTGATACCTACAGTGTAGCTACCGTCTGCTTCTTTACGGATCCATTCGTGCGAAGATGCATATTTCAAGTCTGCTGGAATAGTGCTCATTGTTGTTGTTCCTTTATCTGATGTTCTAGTTCTTAATCAATAAATTCTTTTAGGGTAAACGACAACCCGACTTTAGTGAAAAGCGTGTTGCGATGTTTGATCCATTTTTAATGTCAGCGCTGTTGATAATAATCAATATTGACTGACAAGCAAACGTTGTAAACATGCAATTACTTTACATTAAAAGACTTGTTTACCGTTGCGCACAAAGCTCGGCGCGATAACTTTTACCGCAACCCGCTTTTTACGCATTTCAACTTCGGCTGTGGCACCTACACCCGCAGGCACACGAGCCATTGCAATTGAGTAACCTAGGGTTGGCGAAAACGAACCGCTAGTAATAACACCTTGATGCTCTACACCGTCTGCGTCGGTGAAAAAGACAGCCATATCATGGCGTAACACGCCCTTTTCTTCCATGACGAGGCCAACTAACTTATCTGTGCCAGCTGCTTTAATTGCGGTTAGCGCTTCGCGGCCAATAAAATCACGATCACTTGGTTCCCATGCTACAGTCCAGCCCATGTTGGCGGCTAACGGGTTAATTGACTCGTCCATGTCTTGACCGTATAGGTTCATGCCGGCTTCTAAACGTAAAGTGTCACGTGCGCCAAGACCGCATGGCTTAACGCCTGTGTCTAATAATGCTTGCCATAACGCTTCGGCTTCGGCTTCTGGAACAATGATTTCGTAGCCCGCTTCACCGGTATAACCGGTAGTCGCAATAAATAAACTGCCTGACTGCACGCCAAAAAATGGCTTCATGCCTTCTACGGCTGCGTTTTGGTCGGCGCTGAACACCTGTGCGGCTTTCGCTTTAGCGTTAGGGCCTTGTACGGCTATCATGGCCAGTTCTGGACGCTCGGTAACCACAACATCAAATGCAGCGGCTTGTTTGTTGATCCACGCTAAGTCTTTGTCGCGTGTGGCTGAGTTAACCACGACACGGTAATGCGTATCGGTGAGGTAATAGGTAATAAGGTCGTCGATGATGCCAGCGCTTTCATCTAGCATGCCGCCGTAAAGCGCTTTGCCTGGTACAGTGAGTTTGGCAACATCATTAGCAAGTAACTTACGTAAAAAGGCACAAGCCTCGCTGCCGGTTACGTCAACGACGGTCATGTGCGATACGTCGAACATGCCTGCATCTTGACGCACTGCATGGTGTTCTTCGATTTGAGAGCCGTAATTTATCGGCATTTCCCAACCGTGAAAATCAACCATTTTGGCTTTTGATTCTAAATGCTTGTTAAAAAGTACAGTTTTGCTAGCCATTATTATCCCTTTTTTTGAGGCCTTTCTTGTATAGGTCTTTGATAAAATGCGCTGAAATTATACTCTGCAGACCTGTTTTGTATACAAAAAAATTTTCTAATCCGAGCATAATCGCATTAGTTTAGCTAATCCATTGCTGTTATATTTTTTTACACATCTTTTTACAATAAAATGACTGATTTAACTGTATTGCCTGATATTAAACAAGTTTCTACATTAGCTAAGATGAAATTGACTCACGACAAAGTTTAGGTAATGTCATCTTGTTGCCCATAGCCTGTTTGATGAACACTGTTTTCAGCCCAGCAACATTATCAACTAAGGTTAGGCCAATATCACGAATGGCTTTTTTAAGCGGATGACTGCCGGCAAACAGTCTTTTAAAACCTTCCATGGTGGCAATCATCTCCATTGCGTCAGCTTTACGCCAACGTTCAAGTGCACGTAAATGGCTATATTCGCCTAAATCTTTGCCTTGTTCGTGCAGGTCGGTAAAGGTGTCGACAATACTGGCAGCGTCTAAAAAGCCAAGGTTTACGCCCTGGCCAGCTAACGGATGAATAGTATGTGCAGCATCACCAGCTAAGACTAAACGATGGCGAGCAAAGTGACGCGCATAACGCATGCGCAGTGGGAATGATTGACGCTCGCTTTCAACCTGACACACTCCTAAACGGCCATCGAGTGCCGCAGTTAATGCCTTGCCAAATTCAACATCATCTAGGGCTTGTAAATACTCGGCTTGCTCGGGTGACACTGACCACACGATGGAACATAAGTTATCTTCATACAGTGGCAACATGGCTAATGGGCCACCGGGTAAAAAGGCTTGCCTGGCGGTAGCATCATGAGCGAGTTCGGTGCGGACGGTTGCCACTATGGCGTGGTGGCCGTAGTCCCAAAACGTTAATGGAATATTGCATTGCTGGCGCACCCAAGAGTTGGCACCGTCTGCGGCAACCACCACCGCGGCGCTAACGTTGTCACCATTAGCAAGAGTGAGCCAGGCTTCGCGCTCGCCAAAGGCGACACGCTCGAGACGCTGGCCTTCAAGGTGGGTTAGATTGCTGATTTCGCTGGCACGTTTGGCAAGGGCGAAGCTAATTGCGTCGTTCTCAATAATCGACCCTAAGTAGGTTTCGCTAATGCTGTGAGCATCAAATTCAATTTTGCCTAGACCGTCTTTGTCCCACACTGACATTTTTTGATAAGGACTCATGCGGCTGTCGTCGAGGAATTGCCATGCGCCGAGGTTTTCCAGCAGTTGCTGGCTGGCTTTGTTAATGGCGCTAACACGTAATTTAGGCTCACCACTGACGACTTGGGTTGTTCCTGCGTCGATCACTACCACTTTAAGGTCTGCATTCGCTAAACCAATGGCGGTTGCGAGTCCGACCATTCCCCCGCCAACAATGGCGACATCATATGTTTGGGTTGAAAACATGGACAATCCTTACCTTAAAATGAGTTAACGCCAGCCCATGGCCGTTTGTGCTACGGGGCGTTTTAACGGCGGTAGCCAAGACAATAACCGTAGGCCAATATTGCGCCCAGCCACTAATGGCCAATATTGATTGGAAAAGCCACGGACTAAAAATTCGATGTTACGCAAGGTGCTGTCGCGATCGTGTTGGCGAGCAGCCAAATATTGATGTACTAACGCACTACTACCCACATCAACTTCACCTTGTTGTGTAAACGCTTGCGCTATCACATCTAACAATCCCACCACATCACGCAGACCTAAATTAAACCCTTGCCCTGCAATAGGGTGTAGGGTTTGCGCGGCATTCCCTACAAACACACAACGGTGATATATCGGTCTTGGCATGTATGACAAGGTGAGCGGGTAACTGACACGTTGACCAACATCAACAAACCGGCCGGCCCTGTGGCCAAAGGCATGTTGTAATGCGGCTAAAAATTCGCTTTTATCGGCATTTTTTAAGTCATCTGCTTGCGTTGGCGGCAATGCCCACACTAGCGAATAACGCGATAGTCCTTTGGCAGAACTTGTTAATTGCGCTGAAGGTTCTTTAAGTTGCGTCGATGCTGCCATATTTTGCATAGGCAGTAAGGCAAGAGGGCCGGTTTGAGTAAAGCGCTCATACGCCCAATTATGATGAGGCGCAGAACAAACCACATTGGCAACAATGGCCGTTTGCTGAAAATCAACGTGTTCAGTTGTTTGGCCTAAATGCTGACGTACTACTGAGTGCGCGCCGTCTGCAGCCACCAGCAACTGGCAATGTAGTTGACTTCCGTCGTCTAACAACAATAAGTGGCCATCTTGTTGGGCCTGTAAATCGGTGACTTTAGCAGGGCAATAAACCTGCACCGACGATTTAGCCAGCTCATCAAATAACACGCTGCCCACTTTAGCCAGTTCAACCACCTGCCCTAGTGCATCTAACCCTAATGGTTTAGCATTTAGCTCGGTCATACCAAAGTGGCCGCGATCAGACACATGGATGTTTTCGATGGGTGTACCTAAATGCTTAAGCTTCGACCAAATACCCAAACGGCTTAACTCAAAAATAGAACCATGAGCAATTGCAATGGAGCGAGCGTCAAACCCTGGGTGTTGATTGTCAGCTACATGGGCTTCAATTAAGGCAATGCGAAGCGGACGAGACAAAGTGGTAGATAACTTCGCCAGCCCTAGGGCAAGGGTGGCTCCTGCCATCGCACCACCGACAATAGCAATGTCGACGGCCTGAAGTTGAGTTGAATTGTGTGCTGTGGTCATACGCTGCGCCGCGGCTAATACCGATAGAAATTAATGAATAGTCGATGATTTGTCGGTGTCATTTAATGGCATATCTAAACCAAACTCTGAGTAACATAAAATGGCTGACATTCTGACAAACTCTTGTAATTCAATGTAGGCGGTTTCTGATTCGTCATCATCGCCAACATCAAACTCAACTTGGGCGATTTCTGCTAAGTCTTTAATCACTTCGCGCACGTCGGGTGACGCTTTAGCTAATTCAGGTTGAATAATGGCGATACCAGTTAAAAAGCTTTGGGTCCACAGTGCTAATGCTTCGACACGTTGGCTAAGTGAGACTTCTTCTTCTGGCAGTAATAAAGTAAAGCCAAATTCGAAATCAGCCAAACGGGCGACCGTGTCTTGATAAAGCTCAGTAATTAAATGCTGCAAATTATGTTCTAAGGCTTGGCCGTCGTTCATTAGCTCAACCAATGGTTTTAGCCACGCCATATGGTCTTGTTTTACACCACCACAAATTAGCCCAACAAGTGCACCATGCACTTCTACTGGGTGCTGGCCAATTTCGGCCGCATCTAAGGCTTGTTTAAGTTTTTCGATACATAACGAAGGTGGGGTTGCCATGGTTTTTTCCTAATAGCGCGATAACAGTCTCAATGCTAGCAGAGATAGTATGATGCTCCAAATACTAGCGCGAGTTGTGCTCAAATTTGTGAATAGTAATACAGCGATTGCAGGCGATTTGTTCAGTCAAACAGCAAATCGTTAAAAACCCTTGTTGTTGCCTTGCTCTTTTAAATTCAGCCCTATATAGTTCGCGAACTAACTAAGGGATCTGAGGCGACATTATGAGTAACAGTGCTGTTGAAATTACCCTTTTGGGACGCACCTACTCTATCGCATGTCCAAAGGGACGTGAAGATGCCTTACGCACTGTGGCCAGAGAAGTTGAAAACCAACTGACCACCTTAAAGTCGCGCACTAACAATTTAAGCCGTGAAGAATTAGCCATTATGGCTGCACTGAACATTGGCAATGAATTGTTTGAAGAAAAGCAAAAAAATAAACAATATATGGCGCAAATGGATGAGCGTATCTCGTTATTACAAGCAACATTAGAAACATCGTTGGTTGAACGAAGCCGCAAGGATGACTAAACTAAGAATTCAGAATTAAGTTAAACATGGCTTGATTCTACCCTGTTTTGCTCCCTGGGATATGCGCGAGTTGGCTATGTCCCTGTGCCGATACTTACAAACCCAGGGTGAATGCTTTTGTTGACATTGTGCATGCTCGGCTCGTACCGAGAAGCCTTAGGAAATGAACATTTACCCGCCTTGAACCTACGGTTCAAGGGCTACGCCGGCAGCGGTATTTTGGGGAGCATCCTAATTTTTATCTATATCACGCTTACGTGCTAATTATGCAACACCTCCTAGCGTCATTGACTCTGTAATCCATTGATGAATGGACAACGAAAATGTTCGCTGTTAGCACCTCTTTCAAAATAAGCAAAACAGCGCACCTTCACACTTTAACGTGTCAGGCTAATTACTTAGTCTTACACGGTTGTTTTAACGCTATTGTTAATGTATAAAACATTAAATATTAATAACTTGTAAACATGGATCATGATAAGTCGTAGCGTTATCATTAAGGTTTACTGCACCATTATTGTTGTTCTACTGTTCACTTTAACCGGCTGTAAATCCACTCCCCCCCCAGCGAAACCCATTAATACGACGCCTGCAGAGCTATCTCATTTACCTACAGATGCTCTTACTCAAGGCACAAATATTATTGACACTCAATTGAGTCTAGCTGACCGACATTTATATCTGGCTAACAGTGGCAATATTAAAATGCTGTCTACGGCTCAATGCCCGATAGAGATATCAGCCCATCGAGGTGATTTTCGCCAGCCAGAAAGTAGTGCCAATGCGATTGCCTCAGCATTGAATGACAACTTTAACAGTGTTGAAATTGACGTGATGTTGTTAAAGGACGGCACTTGGGTTAATCATCACGACAGCCAAACGGGCCGTGCAACCGTGTATTACACCGGCGAACGGTTCAAACTAAACCGCATGAGCTTTAAAGAATTTGCTAACCTTAAGCTGCGAGACAAGCACAGTAACAATTTACTCAATCAACGCCCTATTGCCGCTATTGAAGCTTTTAAAACCTTTGCTGCGTATCGCAAACGCAACCAACAACTCAATGTTGAAATTAAATCAGACACCAACGGCCAAAAGTTAGTTGAACTTGATAACATGCTCCGCAAATACATAGGGCTAGGTGGGTTTTATTATTCTGCAACCAACCAAGAAACCCTTTATAAATTACGAGGCATTAACCCCTCTGTGTATTTAGGTTTTATTCAAGGTGGCCACCCTACCAGCGTTGAAAAATTAGTCGCCGATTTACGTAAAGGCGTCAAAAATGATGCGTACTATTTAGATAATCAAAATAACCTTGAACTCGTAGGCCGTTACGGAACAAAACGTTACCGCTCACGCTATAAAGACTACACCGCAAAGTCGTCGTTATCTGCATTACAAAAAAAGCTAGGAAGTCATGCTGGCATTCATTTAGATATTCGCAGCTTTATCCAACATCCAAATGTGTTAACTCACGCACACCAGCTTGGTATGAAGGTATATACCTACTCCCTGAATGGTAGCGAATATCATCAATCACAGTTAGTTAAATTATCTCCATCAAAGTTACCTGATGGGGTTATTGTCGATGCAACGCCCTACAACATTTGCCAACGTTTATTTAATGCCGCAACCCCCATAAAGCAATACCAAGCAATAAGCCCAATGGGTCGTTATATTACGTCATTACCGCAAGATGCCGACTTTGACCGTTTTGATGAAATGCGCGGCTATCAACAAGAAGGTTACTATTTGTCGTTAAACTCCGGCCTTAAAGCCATTCATAGCGTGCAGCGAATCCCTGACATTAACAATATACCGACACCGTTGTTAGAGCATGGTTTCCCGACGATTACCGATGAAAAGATTGATAACGACACCGGCGAAACCATTATTTTAAGGTTGCCGACACATTCGCAGTAATACATAACCTGAGCTCAGGTTACATAAAAATTAAAAATAATGGCTGATAAAAACGACTATGACTGAGCATAACAAAAGTCCATTTGCGACAAACCTGCTTAACAGCGCCCCTACACAGAAAAAAATGGAATCAGCGGCAAAAGAGCTGAAAAAAGTACAAAAAAATCAACAATCGAGCGCGGCCAAAGCCGCCAAACAACAAGCAGTAGAAGCCCAAATATCCCAAACTGGCAAACCCTTTTGGTGGATGTTGTTAATGTTTATCTGCTCGCTAGTGTATTTATTCCCTGAAGCGGTATTTAATGCCGCATTAACCGACGTTGCAGGTGGGCGTAACGCCACCATTGAAGACTTACGCGTGGTGGAGTTATTTGGCCGAACTATCAGTGGTATCGGGGTAACCTTACTGTTGGCAGATTTATTATTAAAAGGTAAAAAACTTGCTAATGTTACCCGCGCGTTAGGGTATTTTGCCCTCATAGCGGTGCTGGTATGGCCAACAGTGTTTTTTGGCCAAAAGTGGCTAGTGGATCATTTTATTATTGATGCCTCTACACCCGAAGAACGCCAACAAGCGTATTTATCTCAAATACTGCGCAGCGCACTGATTGAAAACTCAATTAAATTTGAAGGCATTGAGTACGACCCCAATAAAACTCACAACGCGACCGAAAAAACGTTTTTGTCCGTTTTTGGTGGTTTAGTTTACGCTGATGATCAATTGATTGAAGATTTAAAACAAAAGAAACAACTGATCATGGAGAAGTTTGTTCGTGATCGCGCGATGTCTCGTTTTGATGAGCACTATGGCCAATATGATAATTTCCGCCAAACCCTACGTGACAAATACACTGAGTACGCCTCTGGCTCTAATCAATATAATCAAGCGCTAGCCAGTGTACAAACTCGCTCTGACGAATACTGGCTTGATACGCAAAATCAAGTAAAACAAGGCTGGGAGCAATATCAACAAGGGACCAAGGCTTATGAAGCTAGAGTCGAATCTCGTGCACAAAAAATTGCCCCTAAATTATATGATTATTTTGAACGTCGTAATAAATGCGCCGAAAAGAAAAGTGGCAGTAGTAAAGATCGCTGCTTTGAACGACTGCAAAAAGGCTACGACAAAGAAATTGCCAAATACAGTATTCCGTATATTCCGCCTGACGATTGGCTTATTCGCGAGGAGATCTCAACCTCTGAAAACGTTGGTAACTCTATTATTTCAGGGATCATGACCCTAGGCCTATATACCGCGATGCAAGCGGCCGATGCGATAACTGGAGGTGATGCGGGTTTTAAAGATCATCGCATGGTGTATACCAACGACGTAAACCATTATAAAAACGTATTGATGGTAAAAATGGCGCCAGACTTTATTAAAGAATCAGGCGGTTACCCATTAGGCATTAACTCCATCCATGATTTTAGGGTCCATGAACTCACCAGCGTGAAAGTGAATAAACAGCTGAAGAAAAAAGGCTTAACCTTATCGCCTGCTTGGTCAATCACCGACCGCAACAGCTTTGATATTGCCGTTGCCAAAAAAGTCCGTCAGCAAGCTGATGAAAAATGGCGATCAAGCATGAAAGCCAAAGGCAGCGATATGCCACCTAATTTGAGCTGGCAAGCATTTCAAAAGCAAAACGATATCCAACAACGTATTCAAGCTCAAATGAAAGAACTGTACGTAAGCCCAACACTGGCCGACTGGAATAATCGTGAATTTAAACAATACATTATTGAGCCCAACATTAAGCGTAAAACCGTTGAGTATCTGAAGGTGCTTGAGGCTCAGCAAGCTGAATTTGCCGATGGAGGTGTGTTTGAATCAACCGGAAAATCAGCATTAAGGTCAACGATTATTCCGCCAATATCAATGTCGATTAGCTTAGTACTTGTGTTGTTAACGGTATTAAAGTTACCAATGAAAGCCGTAGAGCTTGTACAGGCTAAAAGGTCATCGACAACGCCAACGTCTAAACCTAACCATTTAATAAAACCTGCTATTTCTGCTCTTTTACTGGCATCGATTTTTGTGGTGCCTTTATCCATGGGCAGCAACCAATACACAATGCAGGGATCGTCATTACATTACTTTTTTGAACAAATGGAAAAGAACGACTCTGCCACGATTTCATTCACACTGAAATGGCTATTAGTGACCTTACCTATGGTGCAACCGGTTGGTTCATCGATTGACCAACACTTATTGATTACCCGTGGGTTTAATGCCATTAGTGAGCCAATTAACCGCTTTGATATAGCGGTAATGCCAACACATGACACGAGCAAACCTCGTCAGTCATCTTCTAACAGTGCGGCGTTACTGCCACTGACCATTAAGACTAATATTGCCAATGCCCGCATTTCGGTTATGAGCATAAAACCCAAATATCAAGCAGGCATGATGTTACCCGCAGGGAGCTATGACATTAAAGTCTCAGCGCCAGGACAAACAACCATTAGAAAATGGGTTTACCTAAAAGCCGATGAGACTGAGTTTGAATTCAACTTTTAAGTCGCAGTGTTGTACATAAACAAAACAGCAAGCATTCACGCAAAGATTATGGGATGTATTACGTGAGCAAATTAGAACAATTTCAGAGCTTTATCCGCAGCAACGGTAAAGCACTTACTGGTGTCGATGTGCCAGTAAAATTAAGTAATGAACAAGCCAAACTGCCACAACTTAAATTTACTTTTGGCTGGACAATTGAAGTCGGAGTGAGTGAGCATCAACACGGTGGTCATTGCCCTGTAGGGATTAAATCTGGCAGCGCATCAAATGCACGGGACTATGCTCATGACAAAGCCAAAGAATACGCTAGCGGACAAAACTCACTGTTTAATGACCGTTTTTTAAATATTTTAGGGCCCGATATTACCAGCAATTTTTTAATCCGTAACAGAGGGCTTAAATCTGCACCAGAAACCTATGTCGGCAGTAAAGTTTGCTACAACTGTAGTGGCTCTGGCAGCCAAAGTTGCTCCAGTTGCTATGGTTCTGGTAAAAACAGTTGTCATGGCTGCAGTGGCACAGGCCGCGTGAGTGTGTCACGCTACGACAGTTATAACCAACGCACGGTATACACCACAGAATCATGTTCTAGTTGCTGGGGCAGTGGTAAAAAAACCTGTTCAAGATGTGGGGGCTCAGGCTCTGTAACCTGCAACACGTGTAGCGGTGGCGGTTACCTTTATTACAGTTACACTATTGATGGTGATGCCAAGCGCAGCACAAAGTGGGCTTATAACAGCAATGACTACCACGAATGGACCTCTGAGTTTGTTAAAAATAACGGCTTAAACTTAGTTTACCATTTAACCGATATTACTGAGGTTGATGTGGAAGGTGCCTTAGATGGCTGTACGTTTATCTATGCTTTTACCGCAAAACTGCCAACGCTACAATTTACTGCAACCATTGACAGCATTGACACAAAAATGTGTTTCGCAGGCAAAAAAGACACCACTCATAATGCGGGAGGCGTTTATGATCCTGCAGTGTGGCGCGTCGCACAAAAAATGACAGGCAAAAACCAAGCTGAAGACAAAGCCGTTTTAGCCACGCCGGCAATAAAAGATATTATCGAAGCCAGTGCCACCAGTACTCAAATTGCCTTATTAACAGAAAACTGGGTGTCGACAGACATTAAAGATGCCGTCATATCAAATTACCAAACCTTGGTCAGCTCATTAAAAAAACAAAGTGTTAAGGGTATCGCACCCAACATGTTGTTAAGTTTGGTTAAATACACTTACCTGTTCTTTGTTTTGGGTATGTTAATTGCGTTGTTATTCCCCTCTTTTGCTGCCGAGTCGGGTCAGCGTATGAGTGTTACACAGGTGCCAGAATGGATGTTTGCCCTACTAACCATGAAGTTTGGATTATTTGGACTGCCCGCATTCGCTAACTATGCTTTTGCATTCGGTTTGTTGTGGTTAAGCTACCAATGCGTGAAGAAATGGTATTGGAAAAACATCAGTAACACCAAAATTTGGTTATTAACCCTCAGCATCACCTTGTTATTCCCTCATATCGCATTTTCAATTTATTACAATACGTTGGCACTGCTTAACGGCTCCCCAGCCATTGCAAATACTCTGGTAGGCGGCTCAATATTGCTGGGGGTTTATCTCGTGGTCATTGGTTTTAAGTGGCCACAAAAGTGGTATAGCAAATTACTGGGGCTCCTTGCCGCTGTAGGTGCTTATTGCGCTATACAATATGGACTTTATGCCATAAACCCTACCTATGCGTTTATTGCCGATCATGCTCATTACACCCGAGAAGTGACTCAATTATTAGCCTCTGGTGTCGATTTTATGCAGACAAATCTAGTTGAGTGGGGCTTATTATCAATTAGCTTTACTTACTTTTTAACCCGAAGACGATTTTGGTTAAAAGCAAAAACGATGGTGGCTGATTACGATAGTCCAGTATTGTTAAAATCAATGAATATGGATAAATAAGCTAGTACGTTTTGAGTTGATATAAAGCAACATTAGTATCAGATAACCCTGTGCTTTCATATCTATTCAGAACGCGGTAGTCTAGCCAGAATATTGAGTGATTAATTACATTTTGTATAACTGATGGAGTGCTCCCTACCTATGAGTATCATGCGTTTTATGACGAACACAGACAACCGCCCTGTGACGTCTACCTCTTCGGCACGCATCAGTTATTTTGCCACTCCATCGGAGTTACAAGCGCCTTTATTTGATAGTTCAGGCATGAGCCGTGACAGCATTCGCCGTCACGTTAGGCAAGAACGCAACAGTTTATCAAATGAAGAGCAAAGCCAATTTGCGTTGATTGCCAGCAGGCACATGTTGGCAGAAATTCAGGCTCACTCAGCAGAGCATGTGGCGCTATATTTAACCCACGACGGCGAATTAGCCACACAGAAATTGATTGATGCGCTGTGGGAGCTCAACATCAATGTTTACTTGCCGCTTATTCATCCATTTTGTAAAGGCCACTTGTTGTTTGTTCGTTATGCACCCGACACGGTAATGGTTAAAAATCAATACGGTATTAGCGAACCACAACTCAATGTTCAGCATGTGATTACCCTTGATAAGCTCGATATGATCATCACTCCCCTGGTGGCCTTTGATGCACATGGAAACCGGATGGGAATGGGCGGCGGCTACTACGACCGCACGTTGTCGCAAGTGGAAAACAACAAACCGTTAGCCGTTGGTTTTGCCCACGACTGCCAAGAAGTGAGCCAGGTACCAACCGACTTTTGGGATGTGCCTTTGCCAGTGATTATTACCCCAACGAGACGATTGGCTATTTAAAATCGTTTTGTAATAAGAAAGCCCCATCAATACACCTTATTGATGGGGCTTTTTATTAAATGTTTTACTAAAAGTGAGCTTATACAATTGCCTTATCTAGTGCCTGGCTGACATCGGCAATGATGTCGTCGATGTGTTCAATACCCACAGAAATTCGCACGAGATCTTCAGACACCCCCGCTTTAGCCAGCTCTGCACCGCTAAGTTGACGGTGAGTGGTACTGGCAGGATGACAAGCTAGCGATTTAGCATCACCAATGTTGACCAAACGCAGCACCATTTGCAGCGCATCAATAAACTTACCACCAGCAATTTTACCTGCTTCGGCATCAGCAGATTTAATGCCAAAGCTGATAATACCTGAAGCTTTACCGCCAGTGATTTTTTGACAGGTGGCATGGTATGGGCTGTCTGGCAGTGCGGCGTAATTGACCCAACTAACACTTGGGTGTTTTTGTAAAAACTCAGCCAGCGCGAGTGCATTACTGCAATGGCGCTCCATACGCAAGCTAAGGGTTTCGAGCCCTTGCAACAGTAAAAACGCGCTTTGTGGCGACAAGGCTGCGCCAGTATTACGCAGTGGCACAACACGGCAGCGGCCAATGTAGGCTGCAGGGCCAAAGGCGTCGGTGTATACCACGCCGTGATAAGACGGGTCTGGCTGGTTCAAGATCGCAAAGCGTGCTTTGTTGGCCACCCAATCAAACTTACCTGAGTCAATAATCACCCCACCAATGGTGGTGCCGTGTCCGCCAATGTATTTGGTCAATGAATGGATAACAATGTCGGCGCCGTGATCAAATGCGCGGCACAATACCGGTGTAGCCACAGTATTATCAACAATGAGTGGCAGCCCATGTTTATGGGCAATATCAGCTAAACGCTGTAAATCGACGATGTTACCGGCTGGGTTACCAATCGATTCGCAAAAAAGCGCTTTGGTGTTGTCATCTATTAATGCATCTAACCCGTCAAAATCATCAAATGCCGCCATGCGTACTTCAACGCCCTGGCGCGGCAGCGTATGGGCAAATAAGTTATAGGTGCCGCCATAAAGTTGGCTGGTACTGACGATGTTGTCACCTACTTGAGTAAGCGCTTGAATCGCATAGGTAATGGCAGCCATGCCTGATGCCACAGCCAGTGCACCAATACCGCCTTCAATCGCAGCTAAACGTTGTTCTAATACACTGGTGGTTGGGTTCATTATGCGGGTGTATATGTTACCTGCGACTTTAAGATCAAACAGATCTGCGCCATGTTGGGTATCGTCAAAGGTGTATGAAGTGGTTTGGTAGATGGGGACGGCTGCGGCTTTAGTGGTCGCTTCTGACTCATAACCATAATGTAATGCCAGCGATTCCAGTTTCATGTTTTCTACAGACATAGTGACTTCCTTGAGATAATAGACGGTGCAGATATTGGTGAATATCTACACTACCAATTAGCCATCTAGAAGTCTATACCTAATAACCTGAAAAGGCTCAATTCCAGCATCTACAAGTTGGTTGGGAGAATAATACCATTGCGCATTAATAAGTGACCACTCAGAATGCGTCCAGCTGTTTTTGATTAAGGCGTCGCTATGTAGTAATGGTTGTTCCCTTTCAAATAGCGAGAACGTAAAGCAAAAGCGGCTGGGGCATTCCTTTTAGGCGAGTTTTAAAAGGGCTTACACTGTGTTGCATGACTTCGAAAGAGAATAACTATTCATTCAGTCATTCGCCTTGTTTAAGCCCTTATAAATTCTCGCTGAGAGATCACTTACTAACGCGCAATGGTATAGCTTATTTTAACTGTCTGCCACCATCGACGGCATAACTGCGGCCCGTAACATAATGGCTATTTTGCAGATAATCGATAAGGCTGATGATTTCATTATTGCCGGCTTCTTTTGGCAATATTGCCTTTGCTAACGCTTTAACTTTATAAGCATCATCGTCGTGCTCGTTAAATAAAATCATCGCGGGGGCAATCGAATTCACTTTAACGTGCGGCGCAAGTAAGCTGGCAAACGACAAGGTCATATTATGCAATGCCGCTTTACTGGCCGCGTAGGCAATGTGCTTTTTACTGCCCTTTTCAGCAACATAATCAGTAATATGAATAATATTGCTGGCACCGATATTGTCGTCATTAGTTTTAGCGGCGGCAATCAACAATGGCGCTAATGCAAGGTTGATTTGATAAGGCGCTGATACATGAATTTGCATCATTCGCGCCATGGTATCACCGGGGCTTAAGCCATTATTGTCTGGCAACCAGTCTGAGGCGTTGTGGATAATGGTATCAAGACGAGCATGGTGCTCATTGATGTGGGCAATTAACGCCTCAATAGCCGCAGGGTCGGTTAAGTCGCACGAATGTAAGCTTGCGCCTAGCTTACCCAATTGCTCAATACTGTCGTAATGAGTGCGATAGGTGCCAATAACATGATGACCTTGAGCCAAATAATGTTTAGCCAGTGCATAACCAATGCGCTTACCTACACCGGTTATCAGTATTGTGCGTTCCATAATGCTCTCTTTATGTTTAGTTAATGACATACCCTAAAACTTATCATAAGCAAATTAGGTGCTTATCTCAAAGTAATCTCGGGGTAATGTTTTCATATAGGGTTCAAAATAAACAAATGACCTCAACTCAGGGAGGTGAAGCCATTCATTAAATTGAAGTTAACCGTGTGACATTAGGCTAAAAATTCAGCACGACTGGCTGGATTAGCTTTAAAACAACCGCCAAGCGCTGTGGTTTGGGTGCTTGATGAAGTGTCCATAATGCCGCGGGATTTAACGCAATAATGGGTCGCATTGATGCTCACTGCAACGTCGTCGGTTTCGAGCAAGGTTTGCAGCGCCACTAAAATTTGTTGCGTGAGGCGCTCTTGCACCTGCGGCCGCTGAGCAAAAAAGCGCACTATACGGTTAATTTTAGATAAGCCGATAATGTTGCCTTTAGGGATGTATGCCACTTTGGCTAACCCATCGATGGTAATAAAATGATGCTCGCAGGTACTCACCACACTGATGTTGCTAATTTTAACCATTTCTTCGACACCCATTTTGTTGTCAATTTGGGTGATTTTAGGAAAGTTAGCGTAATCAAGGCCGGAGAAAATCTCATTGACGTACATTTTTGCAATACGGTGCGGCGTTTCGGCTAAGCTGTCGTCGGTTAAATCAAGCCCAAGGGTTGAGACAACTTCGGTCATTAAACCTTTAATGCGCTGATATTTTTGCTCGCTGGTCATCTCACTTGGGATAAGAGGCGTTTCAAGACCATGGGCAAGCAACGCTTGTTGAACTTTTAGTGCCTCGGCAGACAATTCTGCGCGAGTTATGTCATTAATGGTGGTCATAATAACATCCTTAATAAATTAGGCTTGATACTCTAAAGACAAAGAAACAGAGTCGGCAAAACGCAATGCATGGGGTTTATCGATAGTGACTCGGGCTAAGGTTACGCTAGGGTGCTCACGACAAATGTCGAGCACGTCAGCCACCAGTTTTTCAAGTAATAAGAAACGACCTTCTTCGACATGCTGGATCACTTTTTTGGTGATCACTTTGTAGTTTAGCGCATCTGCGACATCGTCGGTTTG
>NZ_JAQQPZ010000005.1 GCF_028750675.1 Shewanella metallivivens
ATCGATATTGTCTTAATGGACGTGCAAATGCCCATCATGGATGGATTAACGGCATCACGTCTGCGCCGCGAACTCGAAAAAAACCAGCAATTAACACGTATGCCCATTATTGCATTAACGGCGAGCGTACTGCCTGAAGATAGGCTTGCGGCTATAGATGCCGGCATGGACGGCTTTGCCAATAAACCCATTGATATAGCCTTGTTAAATAATGAAATAGCGCAAGTATTAAAGCTTGATACCAATATAAACATACCTGAATCAACGGCAATAACTGCAGAACCCACACAAGTGGTTAACGAGCAAAAAGGCATGAGCTTGTGGGGCGACAAAGCCACACTAGTGAAAGAGATCAGCGGCTTTAACGTCAAACAACAGCATTGTATTACCGAGTTAACACAGTTAATTGCTGAAGATAACTGGCGAGCAATACAGGCACAGATCCACGGATTAAAAGGTTTAGCCGGTAATTTAGCACTGCCGCAATTAACCCGCTTACTCACCGATGCTGAACGGATCGCGATGATAAAGTCTGCAAAAGACTTACTGGCAATCTTACCCAATATTGAACACGCATTGAGCAAGGTAAATGACTATGTTCAGCAACAACAGATAGTCCCTGAAAACATCGATAAAGCGCAACAAGAAATCTGCTTCAACCCCATTAAGTTGAAACAGATTATCAATCGAATACGCCTTGCAGCTAAAGATAACGAATACAATGAGGCCGATCTCAACTCATTGATGGCAAGTACGCCTTCTGCGTATCGCCTTAAATGTATATCAATACAGCACGCCTTAGACGATTTTGAATTTGAACAAGCATTAATTGAACTCGATAATCTCGACGCGCACATTAATGCACAGTAACAAGAATTGAGCAGATGATATTTAACCGACAAGACAGTAAACAAACCATCCTGATTGTGGACGACGAGCCAGCAAACCTTAGAGTACTAAAAAAAATGCTCGAGGAACAATACCGCCTCATTTTTGCTAAAAGTGGTGAAGAAGCATTGCGCTTAGTGCAACGTGAACTTCCAAACCTAATTTTGCTAGATGTCATGATGCCAGGCATGACGGGGTTTGAAGTTTGCGAACAACTCAAAGCAGACATGCTTAGCAAAGCCGTACCGGTTATTTTTGTCACCGCACTGAATGATGAAGTAGATGAGGCCAAGGGATTTGAGGTGGGTGCAGTTGATTACATCACCAAGCCAGTGTCACCTGCAATCGTTAAAGCGCGAGTGCGAACACACCTATCACTGGTGCAGGCAGACGATTTACGCCGTACTCGTTTACAAGTCATTCAACGCTTAGGCCGTGCATCAGAGTACAAAGACAATGAAACAGGCATGCACATTATGCGCATGAGCCATTATTCAAAAATCATTGCTCTTGCCTATGGTTTATCTGATTTTGCCGCAGACAATTTACTCCACGCAGCGCCTATGCACGACATAGGTAAAATCGGCATTCCAGACAGTATTATGCTTAAGCCAGGTAAATTGACCGACGAAGAATTTACCATCATGAAGACTCATCCTGAAATTGGTGCAGAAATTCTCGGTGATTCTGATTCCGATTTAATCGCATTGGCTAAAGTGGTGTCCCTCACCCACCACGAAAAGTTCGATGGAAGCGGATATCCTAAAGGCTTAAAAGGTAAAGAAATTCCTATAGAAGGTCGCATTGTGGCCATTGCCGACGTATTTGACGCGCTCACCAGTAAACGCCCTTACAAGGAAGCCTGGACCGTCGAGCAAGCCATGGACTTTATTGAAAGCCAAAGCGGTATTCACTTTGACCCAGATTTAGTGGTGTTAATGCAACAATGTCTGCCCAGTATTCTGTACATTAAACAACGCTGGCAAGATTAATAAGGTCATGTCGATACCTTATAAGTTAACGCATCAACTAATGGAAACACAGTGCCACAAAGGGCAAGTTTTACACGCGATTAAGCTGTGGCTCTTGCTCATTTAACTGATTTTTGGAAAGGGTTAAGTATTACCCGAAATCAATTTCTTGCCTAAACACGTGTAAATTCTTGCTTGAATCGAGCATCTTAAGGTTAATTGAGTGTAAGTGTCTAATAAATTCCATTTTCATTTATTATGTGACCAATCAGAGACACTCAGACAGTTCAGTTTGAGGCGCATTGTTGACACAATGGTTATTCCGCGACAAAGAAATGGACTGTCAGAGCGTCTCCTAYATGACAGGTTTCTTCGCCTACAATCCTATTACTTGCCTATAAGGCACAGAGCAGCCTGATAATGAGTGGATTAGGTATACAAGTTCATGGGCTTAACAATTGCCACGATTTATGCTTTGTTTAACATTATAGAATCCACTGGTGTCTCTGGGTTTGGCAAGGCCCATATGCTATTTCTTTCACCTTGATATGCTCTTTTTTTAGTTTTAAGAAAACAATAAAAGAACACAGCTGAAAATAACAATGCTATCCCCTCAATCGCCAAACTTGAAAATATTATAGGTTGTATTAATCCTATACTCGGAAACAATAAAGCTACAACCGAAGTTAACGGGATCAATAAACACGTTACAAATAATATAAATTGTAAATCAATCGCACTTTTAGCCGCTCCTCGAATAAAACTGTATATAAAGGCACTAATAAAACAGACGTAATAACACCAAAGGTAATGAGTGTTAACCTCTGACCCAACTAGATATAACCATTTGCTGATTAATAACGTTATCACAACGGCCACCATTGAACCTAAGCAGACACCAATAGTAAGCGACGCCATGATACGGCTAGATTGACTTTGTTGAGGTTGCTTTTTACGACGTTTTTCCAGCCAAAGTAAGTTACCACTGTAAAATATAAAGGCTCCTAACAACCCTAAAACGAAATACACCCAGCGCCCTAAATCACCAGCAAACCCACCAAAGTGTAATGAAAAAAATCCGGCCACGATGGGTATATATATATCTTCATCACTCAATGGAATACTGCTGTAATTTACTTTAAAAGTATATGGATTCATGTAAATAAAATCACCCGAACTCACTCTCATCATTTCATGTTGATTAATAATAGTGATTCCAACACTAGGGTTTGCTGATGATAAATTTGAAAACGCCATTGATTCAATTTTATACCCTTCAGCAATATCATCAATTTTGTTAAGGTAACTCGAAATAGGCGGGAGTTGTTCAACAGTATATTCAATTGAGGGCTTATCTCTTATTTCAAACATCGGTTCGTCACCATAAACAAGGCTTAAACCGCCATAGAAAAAATCATGAAAAGCGAACACAATAACTGTCCAAGCGATAATCAAATGAAATGGTAAACTAATGATACCTACTAAATTATGACTATCAAGCCACAGTCGATTACTGCCTTTATGTGGTCTTAATGCAAAAAAGCTTTTAACTAACGTCGGCAATAAAATAACAACACCAGAAACTAATGCTAGAAAATATAAAACGGATGCGACACCTAGAATTAACACACCTACATCTTCATGCCCCGCTTTACCGGGTATGCCTGCGGTTCGATGGAGCATGTCAATTAACTCACCCAACTCATTTGTTGGATTAACTTGAGTGATTAATTGACCGTCCGCGGATAGCGTTGCATGTTGCATCACATTATCGAGTGCCAACTCTCGACCGCCACCGTGTTCAAACCAAGTTAATGGTGACAAGTGCTCATTAAAGTTAACAGTAAAGCTTTGTCCTGCTTTAGAAAATTGGGATGAAGCTTGTTGTATCAGTTTGTCGAATTTCTCAATAGGGATCTGTGCTAACTGGTGACTCGCAGGTGTAGCCCAGTGAGTGATCTCATGCTTAAACATGGTTAGCGAGCCAGCATAAAAGCCAATAAATAGCACTAATCCCGCAATGATGCCGGTCCAAGTATGAATCGACTGATAGGTGCGTAAAATATCTCCACGAACTCTCATGACAACCACCTTAAGATGAAAAAAACACCATAAACAACGGCATTTACAGAGAGTAAATAAACAACCGCATTAAAACCGGTTTTAAATAAATAACTCAATGATAAAACCAAGATCCAAATAGGGCAGATCATCCACATGTTAAATTGAACTTTTACTGGCGCATCAATTCCGCCATAACCATACCAAGCAAAAATGCCGACAATGCCATAAGCCAACATTAAACCTAAGAGAAGTCCCGCAAGCGTTTTACTCCACCAATGCGGCTGTATCTTTTCATTAGCTGATAACCTGACCATTATTGACTACCTTTAACATGAAATAAGTGATTAAGGCTTAATAGAGGGATAACCGTAAGGGCGATAATGATTGTCAATATCCAAATAAAAATCGCGGCACTCACCACAAACAAAGAAAGCCATAAAAATAAGGATATGCTCCAACATAAAAGGGTTACCCACCTCCAATATTTAACCAATGGCTTCGTCATTAAGTTCTGATTTTTGTTGGTGAGATAAAGAACTGCCGCACCTGTAAATGTCAACAGCAATGATAAAAATGTAAACATCGATATAAACCTTTAAATAAATAACAAACCATGAATATCTGCCGCGAATAAATGATTTATTCGCGGCAAATTAATCGTTGGATAATGTGTATTAAACGATATTTAAATACTCATTTTTACTTTTACCGCAAAAGTACGAGGCTCACCAATGCGTAATGCACCGTATGCATCACCAACGGCCCAAAACTCTTTATCAAACAAGTTATCTACAGAGCCAATAATCGTTAACGACTTATCATAAAGTGTAGTGTTGTAGCTTGCCCCTGCATAAAATAAGTTATAAGCAGGTAACTCCCAATTATTATTGGAATCCAGTGTTGTTTTTCCAAAATGTTTAGCGCCTAAATTAACCGCTAAGCCCGGTATCGCATCAAAGTCATAATTAGTTTGTATCGTAAATTGCTCGTTAGGTGTACCAGCAACATCATTACCTTCCACTGCACTATTGGTTTTATCGTATGTCGCATCTAACAACATTAAATCGCCATATAAAGATAAATTATCGGTCACTTCCCATGCTGCACTAAATTCAAAACCTTGGTAAATACTCAGTCCATCCTGAATAAGGTAGTTATCATCCGTGACCAATGTTGCACCACGTTCAATACGGAACAGTGCAGATGTCATTGACCAACCGTCACCTGCGGTTTTAACCCCTAATTCATATTGCAGGCTTTCTAAAGGTGGCAATAATTCATCAGCATTGGCATACGTCTCACCCACATAGGAAGTCGTACCTTCAAATGATTCAACATAGCTAACATAATAGGTTGTATTCGTATCAGGCTTGTACATTAATGCCGCAGTAGGAGTCACGGCGCTGTCTTCATTATATGCTTGATATGAAGAGAAATACTCGCTTGGAGTGTGCTCAATTTGAGTGCCCCTAATACCTAATAACACTTCCCATTCGTCAGTAAGCGATATAAAGTCACTAACATAAAAAGACTCTTGTTTATCAGTCCAAGCCAGCGATAAATTATCTTCTAAGGTTGAATTATAAGCGGGTAAATCGACTGGGTCGTAAAGATTATCGGTGCCATAGCCCCAAGTCACTTTGCGGTCAGGGTCATTTCGGTAGGTAGTCGACTTTTGATAAGACGCGCCAACTAATAAACTGTGACTTATGCTGCCAGTGTCAAATTCGCCATTAACTTGCACCTGTACTTGGTCATAATTAACATCAAAATATTGGTCATATAAGGCAATATCGATGTCGCCGGTGGAACTTTCTAAATACGCTAAGGTTTTTACCCAACGAGTTTCATTTTTAGAATAGTCATACTCAAAACGAACACTCCACGTTTCATCAATGTCCCAATTTAAGCTCGTAAGTGCCACGATATTTTTATAATCATCAAAGGTACCTTCAGGGGCAATGCTACGAGTACCACTTACAGTATCAGGCAATGATTCACTACTATCTAAATTATTGCTCATGGTTGTCCATGAGTTTTCAGTTAAACGGTCACTGTAAATAACATCAACGGTCCAATAAAGAGAATCGGTGAGTTGCGCATCAAACGCTAATGAGGCGGTTTCACGATCAATGGTGCCATTTTCTAAATAAGTGTCACCTTCTTCTTTAACTAAATTAACTCTAATACCATATTCATCATATTCGCCTATCCGAGTACTGGCATCGACATGCCCACTGAAGACACTGTCACTGCGCAAACCAAAATCAACAATAAGTTGATCTTCTTTGGCTTTTTTAGTGACATAATTCACTACCCCACCTGGTGCAGCCATACCATACATGAAACCAGAAGCCCCCTTTAGTAAGGTGACTTGTTCAAAAGCTTCATAAGGTAATTCGCCACTAAAATTATTAATAGACATGCCATTTATTTTAAAGCTATTGGTATAATCTAATGGCAGACCACGCACCCGAATAGTCGAACCAAAGGTGCTATATGCGCTACCATCAACTGATACTGAAGCTTCTCGGCTAAAAAGACTATCTAAGGTATTTACCTGCCGAATTTCCATATCTTCAAGAGAAATCACATCGACCGAAAAAGGGGTTTCTAATAACGTTTTATTGCCTAACGCCCCCCCATTATTACCAGCGCTTAGCTCTGTCAATTTATGACCGACAACACTGATCGATTCAATGTCATTATTATGTTGTTCAACGTCATCCTCTGCGGTCTCTGCGTAACTGTTTAGAGACAATGCACAAGCACATAAAGCAGCTAATTTGTTTTTTGAAAAGTTTAAACCATTGTTTATCATCGAATATCCTATTTAGTATTTATAAAAAAATACACCTCTAAATAGATGTTTGCTTACTCGTTCAACATCACAAGATGAAAAAACTTTAATACTAACGATAATCGTTATCAATATTATTTACATTAAGAATGTAATCTTTACTTTACTAAAGGCGGATGATGAAAATTAAAGCCGCAAAAGAGCGAACTTCAACCAATAAATAAAAGCGGAAAACGTAAACCACGAACCGATTTACGTCGTATCAGTAACACTACCTATAACAGAGTGCCTTCAATGTTTTCATTTTTAAAGTCAGACCCAATCAAAAAACTGCGTAAAACCTACGATCAAAAGCTTGAACAAGCCATGCAAGCACAGCGTAAAGGCGACATTAAAACCTACTCACTATTAACCGCTGAGTCAGAAAACATTTGGCAGCAGATTGAAGCGCTAGAAAAATCGAGCACATAAGTTAACGATAAAGTGAAAAACTGGCTATATTTTGAAATACTGCAGTCTCGCTCAAAGAATGATAACCATGGGGTCGGTCTGCAAAAATCGTCTACGTTGGCTCAGGTCAAGGTTTACTATAAAAGACAGCGGCAAATGACATTTCATTAAATTAATATGAGCAATTTGTGAACAAGCATAGAGAATAAATGTCCCATAAGGCTTATGCTAAAGCCCTGATCGATTGCTAGCTTGAGGACAACATTATGTGGTGGCGTGTCATCATTATTACCTTAGCCTTTTTATTGTTAGGTGCGCACTTTGTTCGCTTTAGTCAAACTGAGTGGGCCATCATCGCTTGTGTCATGCCATTGTTGATGTTTATCCGTCACAATATCATCAACCAATTATTAAAGTTTACCCTACTGTTAAGTGTTATTTTTATCTGGGCGGTCACGACTTTTAACTTTATAGACATGCGCATGACTTTATCTGAACCTTGGCTCAGACTGGCAATGATTATGGGTGGGGTGATGATATTTACTTTGTTTGCTGCGTTTTGTACCGATGGCTTAAACCAACGATTACGCCATTAATTGGCTCATTAACGCTTTGGCATCAGCCATTTTTTAATACTGACTCTACGGTAAAGCAGTAATCCAACAAACAGCGCAATGTAAATGCTCGGCTCAATAATTTCAGACTTTACTGACCAATAAAAATGAACCGGTGCCAACAGTGCAACCACATAAATCCAATTGTGGAGTGATTGCCATTGTTTGCCCATTTTGCGCTTAACCTTATTCGGTGATGTGAGCGCAAGCAAAGTCACAATGATCAACGCGGCAGCACCCACTAAAATGTATGGCCGTTTAACCACTTCCTCAAACAACAATCCCCATGCAAACAACAAATCTAAGCTAATAAATGCAGCAATGTGCAATAGTGCATAGGCAAACACATACAAGCCCACTAAACGTCGTGTTTGTATTAACGCAGCCAACTTAACGCGTTTCGCAATGGGTGAAATCAATAACGTGGCAAGCAAGCTATTTATCGCCCCCATGCCGGTGTAATGGATAATATATTGCACCGGATCGCCACCCGCATTGTCAGTCATCACAAGTGTAATAAGGTACAAAGCCGGAAATAAAAATACTATGTGCAGCACAACCTTAAGCCAAAACACACCTTGAGGGCTTAAACGCATTAGTAAAACTTCCTTAAATCCATGTTTTTATATAAATCTGCGACAAACTCACCGTAACCATTAAACATTTGCGTCGGAATACGCTTAGCCGAAAACAACCCGCCCTCACCAATGCTACGTTCGCTTGCTTGCGACCAGCGAGGATGATCAACCTCTGGGTTTACGTTGGCATAAAAGCCATATTCATGTGAGGCTAATTGGTTCCAGCTCGTTGGTGGCTGCTTATCCATGACACGAATTCGCACCACAGATTTAATGCTTTTAAAACCGTATTTCCAAGGTACAACTAAACGGATCGGTGCGCCATTTTGTGGCGGTAAGGTTTTACCATACAAACCCACGGCTAAAAAAGGTAATTCATTCATCGCTTCTGCAATCGTTAAACCTTCAACGTACGGATAATGAATACCGCCGCCCATTAAACGGCTTTTTTGCCCTGGCATTTGCTCGGGGTCAAATAAGGTTTCAAATGCCACATGGGTGGCATTGTGTTTCACGCCCGCTTCTTTTAATAATGCGGCCAGAGAAAAACCTACCCAAGGGACAACCATCGACCATGCTTCGACACAACGTAATCGATAAGTTCTTTCTTCAAGAGCAAAACGCTTTGTCAGTGCTGCTAAATCAAGGGTAATGGGCTTATCAACTAGTCCATCAATCACCAATGTCCATGGATCGACGTTAAAACCTTGGGCGTTGTCATAAGGGTCAGACTTACCGGTACCAAATTCATAAAAGTTATTGTGGCGTGTGACTTTATCTTCGGGTGTTTTCACATCAGGCAGCACAAACTGACGCGGCACAGAATAATTTAAGCTTTGGGTGGTAAACGCATTCTTAGCTTGTTGTTCACCAAATAAATCAAATATGCCCGCTTGTACTTGCCCAGGCAAACTGGCGCCTAACGCACCTAAACCTAATACCTTAATAATATTACGGCGGTCATTAAATACAGATTCAGGCGTGACATTGTTGTCTGCGACATGCCATGGAGCCCGTTGTAATATGCCTTGAGTAAATCGATTTTTACGCGCCATAAATCACCTCTTAAAAGCCTATTATTTAGTTATTTTTACCATCTGTCATGAATAGACAGGTAAACTGATGTTTTTATTTCAAATGACTTAAAAATACTTGCTAACGTTTTTTAACAAAAGCCTGATATCACTAACAATACGCCTTTACCAATGGATTAGTTTTAAATTTAATCATTAACAATAAAAAATCATTAATTCCTTATTTTGCCTCTTGCAGGCAATTATTAGCCGTGCGACCCTTAGCCATTATTTTCTATCGGTTTTTGTTATGCCTTTTGCTGTGTCGTTAACTCCTCCTCAAATTGCTGCGCTGATTGCGGTTGCGTTTCTTGCCTTTTTGATAGGTGCTCTAATCAATCAACGCTTAACCCGCCAACGCTGGGAACAACTAAAACAACAACATGAGCAAGAAAACCTCACATTAATCAACGAAGCCCATGCAGAAGTGTCGAGATTGCAAGATATGCTCGACGATAAAATTGATCACAGTAATCACCTGCAAAATAAAATCGAAAGCTTGATTTCACAATTGTCGACAGCAGAAACCAAAGCCGACCGTGTTTATACCGTTGAACAGCAATTAGTCGATGCTCAACATCGCCTAATGGAGTCACAACTGAACTTAGCCAAATCAAATGCAATACAACAAACTATATTGGTTAAAGCCGAGACTGAGCAAAAATCCTTACAAGACAAAATCGCTTTACTCGAATCAGCAGAAGAGCGGCTTAAACTGCAATTTGAAAACTTAGCTAACCGTATTTTTGACGAACGTAGCGAGAGCTTTAAACAGCAAAACGTCTCACAAATGGACGGTGTACTTGGCCCGTTAAAACAACAACTTGAGGGTTTTAGACGTCAAATTCATGAGTCGTATACCCATGAGCAATCTGAACGCAGCGCGTTAAAACACCAGTTAGATCATCTGCGCGAACTTAATTTAAAAATGAGCCAAGATGCTATCAATCTCACCAAAGCATTAAAAGGTGATAACAAGCAACAAGGCAACTGGGGCGAAGTGATTTTAGAGCGCGTATTGCAAGAAAGCGGCCTGCGTGAAAGTCATGAATACCAGATACAACAAGATTTAAAAGACGATAACGGCAAACGTTTTAAACCTGATGTCATCGTCCATTTACCAGAACAAAAAGATGTGGTCATTGACGCAAAAATGTCGCTTGTGAGTTACGAGCGTTATTTTAATAGCGAAGACAAAGACATCCGTGAGCAAGCCATCAAAGAACACGCACTGTCGATTAGGCAGCACATCAAAGGCTTGAGTCAAAAGGACTATCACAAACTGCATGGGCTTAAGAGTCTTGATTATGTATTGATGTTTATTCCTATTGAGCCAGCCTTTTTGTTAGCCATTGAATACGATCCAAGCTTGGTTAACTTTGCCCTAGAACATAATATTATGCTGGTGAGCCCAACCAATTTATTAGTGGCCTTGCGGACCATTAACAACATTTGGCGCTATGAGTATCAAAACCAAAATGCCCAAAACATTGCCAAACAAGCCAGTCGAATTTACGACAAGCTTTGCGGCTACTTAGAAGACATGGAAAAACTTGGCCGCGCATTAGACAGCGCAGAAAAAAGTTATCAAAACGCCATGTCAAAATTGTCATCAGGTAAAGGTAACCTCATTAGACAAGCACACTTCATGCAACAACTAGGTGTCGACACCAGCAAGCAACTCGATAAACAATTGTTAAACCGCGCGTTAGACGAGTCAATTGAAGATGCCGATGATGAAACAGATGCGCAATCAGTACAGAATTAATCTTTATTTAATTAAGGCACGCAATAGTAACCCATAGGCGTAAGTCAACCGTACAAACACGAAATATTGAGGCGGAGATTCTCTTTTAAATGCGTAACACTTGGGCTAAAAAACTGATTACTGGTGCATTGATTTTATCAGCACCCTTGGCTTTTATGGGCCAAGCCAGCGCGTTAACCGCGCAGCAGCAAACCTATCTTGACGCCCGCAAAGCACTAGACAACAAACAGCTGGGCCAATATCAAACATTACGCAATAAATTAGCGGATTATCCGCTCACCGTTTACCTTGACTACCATGCTAAAATGGATAGCATTGTGCAATTATCTGGCAACGCTGCGCTCAGCGCAATTAACCAGTTTGATACCACTCCTTTGTACAATAATCTTCGTTATCGTTACCTGCTCAATGCGGGTAAAAAGCAGCGTTGGCATGATTTTTTGGTGATTTCTCCAGATACACCGAACGACATTCGCCTACAATGCTATTACTACCAAGCGCAGCTTGATGCAGGTAATAAAGACATGGCCTATAAAGGTATTGAACGTTTATGGGTGCACGGTTACTCACGCCCAAATGAATGCGATCCCGTATTTGATATATGGACAAAAGCGGGTTATCGCACTCAAGAAGTGATTTGGCAACGTATGCTACTGAGCTTTAATGCGGGGCAAACCAGCCTATTGAGTTATTTATCGAATAAAATCACCCAACATAAAACCCAGGCTAACTTATTGATGTCGGTGTATCGCGACCCCAATATATTGCGCCACATGAATAAGTTTGACAGTTCAAAACCCATTATCGGCGATATTGTCGATGTGGGATTACGTAAACTTGCCCGAAAAGACTTACATCAAGCTATCAAATTGTATGTAAGGTACCAAAAAGCCAATCGTTTTAGTGACTTTGAAGCACGTCAGCTTAATCGTTATTTAGTGCGCAGAGCATTAATAAAACAAGACTCTCAACTGGTCGGCCATATCGACAACATGTTGCCATTACTGGCATCTGACGACTTATACGAAATGCGATTGCGCTGGGCACTGCGCGAGCTTGACTACCGCACAGTCGACACCTATTTGGGGTTATTAAGCGACCAAGGTAAAGCCAATCCACGCTGGCTTTACTGGCAGGCAAAAATGATGGCACGCAAAGATAAAACCAAATCCACAGAGTTACAGGCGGCGTTAAGTCGTCAGCGGAATTTTTATGGTTTTAGTGCAGCACAAGCATTAGGTAATCCACTGTCAATGAACAATGACAACCTTGCATCTAATCCAGAACTACAAGCTAAACTACATCAAGACAAAGGCCTTGCTCGTGTGATTGAGCTCATGGCATTAGACAAAATTATCGACGCTCGAAACGAATGGGTTTACCTGATGCGCCGACATAATAATGACATGACTGGACAATATGGATTGTACGCGCTAAAGCAGGGGTGGCATGGATTTAGTGTTGAATCGAGTATCCAAGGCAAATTATGGGACTCGTTAGTACTGCGCTTCCCGCTTGCTGCCAATGATGAGTTTGTTGAGGCCAGTAAAAAGTATAATGTCAATATTGATGAAATTAGAGCGATATCTCGCCGCGAAAGCGCATTTTATCCCTATGCAACATCAGGCGTTGGCGCCCGGGGGTTAATGCAATTAATGCCTGCAACCGCCAAACAAACCGCTAAAAAGAACAAAATACCATTTAAACAGGTTAAAGACTTATACGACCCTAAAGTCAACATCATGTTAGGCAGTGCTTATTACAGTGAATTGCTTAAACAGTTTGACCAAAACAGAGTCTTAGCCACAGCCGCCTACAACGCAGGCCCAGGCAGCGTACGTCGTTGGCTTAAAGCTTCAAATGGTACCTTAGATGTAATGACATTTATTGAAACCATTCCGTACACCGAAACCCGTGAGTACGTTCAAGCCGTATTAAGTTATAGGATGATTTTTCAACAAAAAGATCAATCAACCAATAGCATGTTTAGCCCTAAAGAACTGAGCTATCGATACTAGCTTTAGATGTGCTCTCAGGGTAACGTATCAGATTGATGAGCGACGTTGTCATCAATCTGCAAACCACCAATTAGCTAAAACCTCTATCGTTAGAGGTTAATATACTGGGAGCGTTCGTGTCGCAATCAACTATCGAAACCTTAATCTCACAGCTTGGTAAAGTATTATTAGGTAAGCCTGAACAAATTAAACTTGCGGTAACCTGTATTCTGGCAAAAGGTCATTTACTGATTGAAGACCTACCTGGCATGGGAAAAACCAGTTTATCTCAAGGCATCGCCAGTAGCCTAGGCATGAGCTACCAACGCATTCAGTTTACCAGCGACATGTTACCAGCAGACATTCTTGGGGTGTCAATTTACAGCAAAGAGCAGCAACAGTTTGTGTTTCATAAAGGGCCGGTATTTAACCAAATGCTGCTTGCCGATGAAATCAACCGTGCCAGCCCTAAAACCCAAAGCGCGCTGCTGGAAGCCATGGCTGAGCAGCAAATCACGATTGATGGTATTACTCATCACTTAAGTTCACCCTTTTTTGTCATCGCGACCCAAAACCCATTAGATCAAGCTGGTACGTTCCCGCTGCCCGAATCACAGCTTGATCGTTTTATGATGCGAATTTCGATTGGCTACCCAAGTCATGAAGCCGAATTGGCCATGCTAAAAACCCACACCCAAGCCACCAAACAAGCGGCATTAGCGCAATGCATCACACCACAAGAGTTGTTATTACTTCAACAACAAGTGGCACAAGTGTCAGCGTCAGATGCGGTGCTTAATTACCTTATTGCCTTGGTCGATTTTTCACGCCAGCACGATGTTGCCAGTGGTTTGTCGCCAAGGGCCAGTATTGCCCTATTGCAAGCAGCCAAAGCATGGGCATTTATTCACCAACGCCAATATGTAGTACCCGAAGACATACAAGCGGTATTTGCCTCCGTTGCTGAGCATCGTATTCGCAGTAGTAGCCAGTTCCAGGGTCAGGCGCTGTCTGACACGATCCTGGCCAGTGTTAACCCCATTCGCTAACGCCAAGGGCAACCGTTAACATGAGCAAACACCACGCCAACAAAGCTCAGTCAGGTTATAACAAACCTTCGTGGCTGCAACGCCTTATTCCTGCGTCACTATCTAAACGTTGGGACCGTTGGCTCACTAGGCGTTTACCGCCTCAAAAGCACATCACCTTAAACCATCGCAGCATTTTTATTTTGCCCAGCGGCTTTGGTTTATTTTGGATGGGGCTGATTGTGCTGCTCTACTTATTTGGCACAAACTACCAAAACAATTTAGTGATTGCTCTAAGTCTATTGTTAGCTAGCGTATTCCATACGTGCATTATTTATAGCTACAAAAACCTTGCAGGGCTCAGTTTTAATGCCGTCAATCCGCCCATTGCCTATGCAGGAGACGACAGTCCATTTCCTATCATGCTAACCGGTCACACACGCAATAAACACAGTGACACCACTCATCAACAAATTTGTTTGCAGTTTAGTCACCAGCGTCATGTTCGCTTAAAACACATGGAACAACAATCCGTGGCAACCGTACCATTTGAGCATCCTAAACGTGGGCACTTAAATCCTGGGCGCATTAAAGTGTCGTCCAACTTTCCATTAGGCTTGTGCCGCGCATGGTCATATGTCGACCTTGATATTCATCATGTGATATTTGCCAAACCCGAAGCCTGTGACATTGTACTCTCTAGCCAAGTGAGTGATAGCGACAGCCAATATGAGCACGGCAAATTACGCCCAGGTGTTGATGATTACAAAGGCTTGCGCGCTTATGTACCGGGAGAGTCACTTAAACAAGTCGCTTGGAAACAATGGGCCCAAGACAAAGGCATGTTGTCAAAAGAATTTGCCGAGCCAGAAGGTTTACCCGTCTGGCTTTCGTTAGCCCAAACCAGTGGTAAAGATCTTGAACAACAACTCAGTCGCCTTGCCTGGCAAGTCGATAAACTCAGCCAAACCCAACAAATTTTTGGTTTAGTACTTGGAAGCACCGTCATTAATCAACACACAGGCGAAGCTCATCGCATAGCTTGCCAAACGGCAATTGCAACCTATCAAGCCTATGGCCGCATCAATCCTCACTTTACCCCAAGCTCGGCTAACATCGATGCAGAGGCGACATCATGAAAGATAATTTTGACGCCATCATCAGCCGTAACACCCTATTTTGGTTACTCGTGACCAATGTCGCTGTATTAAGTCCACTCTATGAAAAAGCCACACTGTGGAGCATCGGCATCTGTGCTATTTGCTTCGTATGGCGAGTCGGGATTTACCTTGGAAAAGTGGCCGCGCCGCCTAAGATATTAGTCACATCATTAGCCATTGGCGCAGCCATCACCCTCGCCTTAGTGTCATCTGAAATTGGCTTACTTAACGCGTTAGTCAATTTGCTGATTTTAGGATATGCCCTTAAATACATTGAGATGCGCGAGCAGCGAGATGTTAAAGCCATTGTATTGGTTGGGTATTTTTTGATTGCGCTTACCTTGCTAGACCAACAAGGCATGCTCAATACCTTGCATTTATTGGCTGTGGTAGTCATTAACACCGGTATTTTAATCAGCGTATACCAAGACAAATCCAACAAATTCGCCAACCTTGGCTTTAGCGTTAAAATCATCATACAAAGCCTACCCCTAGCCATTTTATTATTTGTGGTGTTTCCACGCTTAGGTCCTTTATGGTTAGTGCCCAACATGAAATCGGCTACCACAGGCTTATCTGATGAAATGTCTTTTGGCGATATCAGCAAATTAACCCGCTCAGCAGATCTCGCCTTTAGGGTTGGCTTTGAAAATCTAGACGGCAGCACCACAGGCCCATCAAACCAGGATTTATACTGGCGCACCTTGGTAATGGAAAACTACGATGGCAAAACATGGCGCCAAGATCCCAGCATCAAAAATTTACAACGTCAGGCATTTTTTCAAAAACCACAACGCGATAAAGCCTTACAGAGTAAGCAAAATCGTAAAATTGATTACATTGTCATTAGCGAACCCAGCCATCAAAAGTGGTTGCATGGCCTCGATGAAGCCTTTAGTGAAAACAATCAAGTGGTTGAATTACCAGACTACCGTTTATATTCGCTTAGACCTGTCGATCAGCGCATGAGTTATCGCGTAACCTCATATCCAGACAGCATCATGGAGCCTACATTAAAAGACAACACCAAAAAATTAAATTTGACATTACCTTCCAACAGTAATCTAAAAACCCAAGCTTTAGCACAGCAGTTTGCGCAAGAATATCCCGATCCACAGGCACGTTTAAATGCCATGATGAATTACTTTGCCGAGCAAGCCTATTATTACACTTTGAGCCCACCACCCGTTGGCGAACAGCAAATTGATGACTTTTTATTTGAAAATCGCGCTGGTTTTTGTGCGCATTACGCCTCAGCAATGGTGTTTATGGCCCGAGCAAGCGGCCTACCTGCACGTATGGTCACCGGTTATCAAGGTGGCGAATACAACCCACAAGCAGGTTACTACAGCATTTATCAATACATGGCCCATGCTTGGACAGAAGTGTGGCTAGAAGGCAAAGGTTGGCAACGATTTGACCCCACCGCCATGATTGCACCGCAGCGAATTTTAGATGGTTTTGACGCCACATTTGACAGCCAAAGTAGCTACCTGCAAGACAGTCCGTTTAGCACGTTAAGGATGAAACAATATCCTTGGCTTAATGAATTACGTCAGCAATTGTCTAGCCTCGATTACTATTGGAGCGTGTGGGTACTGGGCTTTGATGAAGAACGTAAACAGCAAGTGTTATCTAAACTGCTAGGGGATGTTACCAGTAGTAAAATTGCCTTAATGATGATTTTTAGCTTTATCATCATCGCCTTAGTGATCGGTTACTATGCCGGATTATTTAGTCAAAATACTCAACAAGATCCGCTGAACAAACGTTATCAATTGCTCTGTCAGCGTTTAGCTAAACGAGGTATACCGCGCCCACAAGGCCAAGCGCCACAAGATTACGCTAACGATGTAGTGGCACGTCTCAGTGACAAGCATCCACGTTTAGCGGCCGACTTTAACGCACTAAGCCAGGCCTTTATGGCAATCAAATATCAACCGCTGACGCCAGAACAAAGCCAGCAACAACAGCAGCAATTTATGCGCTTATACCGCAAATTACGACTCCGTTTATTGCGCAGTTAATCCTCAGCACTGGTTAAATAAAACAATGCATATTAGTTCAGCAAATAATATGCTTTTACACTGTTTTGATTGCTGAAATTCTCCAGAGTCCATAGAATGAATTAATGTCAAATCAGCGAGTTGCTCATGCTTACCTTAATTCAATCAAATCAAATGGAAGTGTTATCGCAACAGCTAGCCAAATTGCTGGCGATTAGCTCCGATAACCTGAATGTATTGAGCGGTGAACATATTCTGGTACAAAGTCCCGGTATGTCGACGTGGTTACGATTAGAAGTGGCCAAGCATAATGGTATTGCGGCGGCATTAACCTTTCCCCTGCCATCGAGTTTTACTTGGCAGTTATGCCATGACTTACTGCCCAACGTGCCAAAAGATAACGCATTTACTAAAGCGGCAATGACCTGGAAATTAATGGATTTATTGCCAAGTTTGCTAGACAACAGCGACTTTAGCCCATTAAAGCAATATTTAAGCCCGCAGATCACCCCAGACAATAATCTGAACGACACAGTAACCGTCGAGCACGATGACGAAACAACTAACGCTCCTGATGATACCGGCAAGCATAGTCACGCATTGCAAACTAACGACACCGCCCACGAGGCGATTAAGTTATTTCAATTATGTGGTCGCATTGCCGATATATTTGACCAATATTTGGTGTATCGCCCTGAGTGGATTCTCGCCTGGGAGCAAAACCAGCCTCTGAGCCAAACAGATGAACAACTTGAACTCGATGACAATCAACGTTGGCAACCTATTTTGTGGCGCGCACTGGTCGATTACAATCGCCACCAGCTACAAGCTAGCCATTATCATCGCGCTAATTTACATGCCGACTTACTGGCCGCGCTGATAAACCCTGACACCGATTTATCCATGTTACCTGAGCGCTTATATGTGTTTGGTATTTCATCCATGCCACCACAAACCCTTGAGGTGCTTTACCATTTAGCTTCAAGAATAGACGTGATTATGTTGTCGCTAAGCCCGTGTCAGCATTATTGGGGCGACATAATCGAGCCCAAAGCCAGAGCGCGCATGGCACTGCAATATGCCAACAAAAAACAACTCGACCAGGGCTGGGAAGACAAGCTAGAAGTGGGCAACCCTTTACTGGCAAACAATGGCCAAATGGGCCGCGAATTACTCGATTTAATGCTCAGTTTGCCACCCGAGCACACCGACTTTGGTTACGATTGTTATGTTGAGCCCACACCAGATAATCTATTACATGGCGTACAGTACGACATTTTACAAATGGAAACCCTAGGCCAACCATTAGGCCCAGATGCTGACATTTACCAGGACTTAAGCGCAAGACGAGAGCTGCACATTAACGACAACTCCATTACGCTACGCAGTTGTCACAGCGCCTTAAGAGAAGTCGAAACCCTACACGATCATTTACTTGAGCTGTTGTCTAATGACAGCAATTTACGCCCTAAAGATATTGTGGTGATGATGCCAGACGTCGCTGCATATGCGCCGTTTATCGACGCCGTATTTGGCACAGCAAATAGCCAATACTTTGCCGACACAAACCCGCAAAAAGGCGACTACTACCTGCCCTACGCCATTGCCGATCGCGGCGCAGCGCAAGAGTCACCACTGATAAATAGTTTTTTAACCCTGCTCAATATCAATCAAAGTCGCTTTGGCTTAACTGAAATTATCAGTATTTTAGAAGTACCGGCTATTTTACGCCGTTTTGATCTCGATGATGACGAGCTGTCGCTTATCCGCCGCTGGTTAGACGAAGCCAATGTACGTTGGGGGCGCGATCAAGATACACGCAGCCAATTAGGCGTGGCCCCCTTTGCACAAAACTCATGGGCCTTTGGCATTAAACGCTTAATCTTAGGTTATGCGTTTAACGACCAGGCGGAGATATATCAAGGCACGTTAACCGTACAAGGCGTTGAAGGTCAGTCGTCACAAGCATTAGGTAAACTGCTTAACTTTTTAGAAACCATCGACACCTACTACAGCTTATTTGCCGGCGACTTTAGCACCCAACAACGTTTGGCCCAATTACAGCAATTATTGGCCGACTGTTACGACACCAATGATGACGAACGTGAGCAAATTCAAGCAATACGTGACGCCTTGGTGGTACTAGAAACAGAGCTTGAAAGTGCCGGACACCAGGGACAAGTGAATATTGAAGTATTAAAGCAATGGTTTAACCAACGCCTTACCGAGTCTCGTGTTGGCCAACGCTACCTTGCCGGCAGCATAAACTTTTGTACCCTAATGCCAATGCGCTCAATCCCATTTCAGGTGGTGTGCCTACTGGGCATGAACGATGGCGTTTATCCTCGAGTACAACACCCTGTCGGCTTTGATTTAATGGCCCACTTTGGCCCTAAAAAAGGTGACCGATCGCGCCGTTTAGACGACAGATACTTATTTTTAGAAGCACTCTTATCCGCCAGACAACAACTGTACATCAGCTATATTGGTCACAGCGAACGCGACAATGCTGAACGGATTGCTTCAATGCTAGTGTCAGAATTAATTGAATATTGCCAATTAAGTTACTTGCCATCAACACTTAAACATCAACTTGAAAAGGGCAATGAGGTCAGCAATGATGACGCCGACAACCTAGTATTACAACAACTGATCCAAGCACAACCATTACAGCCATTTGATGCTAATTTATTTAGTAGCAACCGCAATAACATCTCACTACAGCAAAGCTATAATTCACAGTGGTGTCCACCTGCTAAACAAGGAATGATTAGTATGCCATTTTTTAATCAACCATTGCCCTTATCAGCCGAACAGGCTGACGAAGTGTTTGCTCATAGTCATATTGATAGCCAAGGCATTAAAGTGGTCGAATTAGAGCTGTCATCGCTAATCCGCTTTTATCGAAACCCAGCTCAGTTCTTTTTTAATCGCAGTTTAAAAGTGGATTTATCATTAGATATTCAAGCAGACGATAACGATGAGCCATTTAGCCTCAATGCATTAGAGCGCTTTATATTGCAATTATCGATGATAGATAACGCCATCGACAATAAACTCAGTGTACCAAGTGATGCACTCATTAACCGCCTTAAAGCCAGCGGCGAATTGCCTATGGCGCCATTTGATAATATCTTGCTGGCGCAATATCAACGCGACATCGTGCCACTAATTAACCGAGTGCAGTTTTTGCAAGACGAGCAACCTATGCACACGGTGAATATCGACCTCAATTTTGACTTACTCACCGAAGATGACAGCACCAACATTCGGGTTAATTTGCTTGGCCGCATAGATGATATCTTGCCAAAAGGTCTCGTTAATTATCGCCCGGGCACCGCACACGGCCGCGACTTTATTAGAGTGTATTTACGTCACTTATGCCTCAATGCCATGGCTGATCAAGCTTCGCCAACAGCGCAACATAAAGCCAAACAAGGCTACAGTTACTTGCTCGACATTGGTCATTTTCATGCTTTTGCCCCCATCACTGCCGAGCAAGCCCGCGAACAACTGATGCGCTTTATTGTGTGCTTTATTCAGGGCCAGCGCCAACCACTGTGCTTTATGCCTAAAACCGCCTTTGCCTATGCCGAAGCTGAGGGTGATCACGAAGATAAACTGCTTAAAGCCGAAGCGAAATGGGACGATGGCCAAACCCAATTTGGCGAAGCCTTTGACCCGCACAATCAGCGTTTATTTAACTTCCCTGATGATTTTAGCCAGGAACGTTTTGGCCAACTGGTCGAGCATTTATTACAACCCATGATAAGTCTGTATCACAAAGATAAGCTGGCTGAACTTGAAAGCTTTGTCAGTGAAATAACCACTCCTAATGCGCCAAAATCAGCTGATGTAGTCAGTATTACCCGTTCGACCACGGGATCGAAACAATGAAGCAAGCCAGCAGCGACAATAAAGTCACCCCGTTAAACGCATTAACCCTGCCCTTTGCTGGCTCAAGTTTAATTGAGGCCAGCGCCGGTACTGGTAAAACCTATACCATATCGGGTTTGTATTTACGTTTATTACTCGGCCATGGCGGCAATACACCACTGAGTTGTGAACAAATTTTGGTAGTAACCTTTACCAATGCCGCAACCGAAGAACTGCGCGACAGGATCCGCAAACGTATCAACTTAGCGTTTAAACGTTTTTTAGGCTTGCCCATTGACGATCCGTTTATTGAAAAGCTATATCAAGACATTAGCGAAGATGAGCGCCCTATCGCGCTGCGCCGCTTAGATTTAGCCTTAAAATCGTTAGACGAAGCCGCCATTTTTACCATTCATGGTTTTTGTCAGCGTATTTTATCCGACATGGCTTTTGAATCCTCACTCTTATTTGAGTCTGAGTTTACCCTCGATGACAGCGAATTTTTACATCATGCCGTGCGCGATTTTTGGCGTGAAGTCTGTTATCCATTGCCGGCTTTTTTAGCCGAAGCCATTAGCGATAAATTTGCCGAACCCGATACCTTGGCAAAAAATTTACGCCCATTACTTGGCGCCAGCCAGGCCCAATTGTCAAATCAGCCACTGGCATTTGATAAACTCAGCTCAGAGTTAAGCATAAGCCTAAATCGCTTTAATTTATTATGGCGAGGTAAGCACAACGACACCTTAGCATTACTGCATAAACTGCCCCTCAATGGCCAACGTTTTGGTAAAGCAAGCGATGGTTACCCTAAGCTTGCCAAGGTGTTTGACGACATCAGTAACTGGGCAACATTCAGCCAGGGTTTACCGCCAATTAAAGCCTTAGAGCAAATTGCATTATCAGAACTTAAGCTTAATAAAGGCGGCGTACTGCCAAGCGCAGCTGAAGCCCCCTTACTTGAACATATCGACAAGTTACTTGAGCTCATTAATCAACTAATTCCATCATTTTTAGTGCGCGCTCGTGAAGGGATCCGCCAACGTTTTGCCGGGCAAAAGCAGCAACGCAACTTAATGACGCCCGACGACTTGTTACTCAGTTTAGCCATGGCATTAAGCCAAAACCCGCATACCTTGGGTCAGGCAATAGCCAAGCGATTTCCAGTGGCATTAATCGATGAGTTCCAAGATACCGATCCGCTGCAATTTACTATTTTTAACCAGGTCTATCAGCAACCACTGGCCTCCCAACTTGAACTTGTTGCAGAGAACAGCCCTGAGCCAATTGAAGCAAGCAGCCCTGAGCAAAATGAAACAAACAGCCTTGAGCAACCCGATGCAAACAACGAGCAAGCTGGCAAGCTCAGTTTGTTAATGATTGGCGACCCTAAACAAGCCATTTATGCCTTTCGCGGCGCCGATATTTACACCTACATCGCTGCCCGCCAACAAACACAAGCGCACTATAATCTAGAGACAAACTATCGCTCATCGACCAAGTTAGTCGACGGCGTCAATCAATTATTTAGCCAGCACAGCAATCCGTTTATTAGTGATGAAATTCCTTATGACCAAGTCAATACGCCACCCACTTCGGCTCATAAACTGTTAAAAGAAGCCAATACAGACCCAAGCGCATTACGGATTAAATTACTCGCCGAAGACAGTGAACTTGGCTTAAATAAAGCCACCGCCCGACAGATACTTGCCGCCGACGCCGCCAGTGAAATAAAACGTTTATTAACCGAATCGCAGCAAGGGTTATGCACCATAAACAACAAAGGTAACGCAGAAGGCGAACCGCTCATTGCGAAACACATTGCCGTGTTGGTGCGCGATCGCAACGAAGCCGCGGTGATGAAAGCCGAGTTGTCAGCACGTAAAATTGGTGCGGTATTTTTAAGTCGCGACAGTGTATTTAATACTCTAGAAGCACGTGAAATGGCGCTGTTGTTGTATGCCCTCGCCACCCCAAAAGATGAGCGAGCCATTCGTGCAGCTCTCGCCACCGAGTTAGTGGGCTACAGCGCATTACAAATTCATCAATTTAATCAGGATGAAGAGCAGCGCCAACAGGTACTCAATCAATTTATTCACTGGCACGAGTTATGGCTTAAACGCGGCGTCATGCCAGCGCTGCTCAACTTTGCCAGCGAAACCCAATTAATTTATCGCTATCTGTCGCAAGCTGAGCAACTTAAAAGCGAGCACATTAACGATATTGACGACAGTGACAAGGCCACAAACAGTAAAGGTTCAGGCGAGCGCCGTCTAACCGACTTTAGGCATTTGGCTGAATTGCTGCAACAAAAGGCCACAGAACTTGACGGCAGTAGCGCCTTAATCAATTGGTATGAGCAACAACTCATCGACACTCAAGGCGGCGATGAGCAACAGCTGCGCCTAGAGAGTGAACAAAACTTGGTGCAAATTGTGACGATTCACAAAAGTAAGGGGCTTGAATACCCCGTGTGTTTTGTGCCGTTTATTAGCCTCGCCAGAAACAACAGCCGACGACCATCACCGATGCTGTATCACCAAAATGAACAATTAGTGTGGGACATAGACGCCACAGATGAAGGTTGGGAACAGCTTAAACAAGAAACCCTCGCCGAAGATTTACGTTTATTGTACGTTGCGTTAACCCGGCCGATTTATGTGTGTTATTTATACATTGCCAATCAAAGTCGCAAGCTCAGAGCGGGCATCAGCAGCCAACTGCACGAAACCGGAATTGGCTATTTATTGGGGATTGTCGATAAGCACACCGAGTTTAATTTAATCAAAGCGCAGGTCGACAAAATAGCCACCATAGAGGCCATCAGTGTAAGCCAAATAAGCGACAGCATCGATACCTCGGCATTAGCCAGCATAGATAACAACGATGTGCATTTAAGCGCTAAAGTGGTCACGCGTAAGCCAAGTTTAGCGTGGCGAGTCGGCAGTTACTCAGGCCTCGTGAAACATTTGCCCCATGAGCGCGTCGCCCCAGGTGCCGATGATGAAGACTTTAGTGATGAACTACTGCAATTGCAGTTACAAGATGACGAACTCCTTGAGCCACAACTTGACCGCTTTAGCTTTGAGCGAGGCGCTAACGCCGGTAGCTTTATGCACTTAGTGTTAGAGCTATTTGATTTTACCCAAGCAGACACTGAACTTGCCGGCGCGTTGCAAAAAGCCATGAAGCAATATGGTTTTGATGAAACATTATGGTTTGAACCGTTAAGCCTGTGGTATCAACATATTTTAGCGACACCGTTAGCCAAGCATCAATCAATTCACCATGACTCAGACGCGATTAACCTAATGCAATTGCCGTCCAAACAAACCAGTGTCGAAATGGAGTTTTATCTGCCTATCTCCACCTTACAAGCGCAGCAGTTAAACCACATATTACAGCAACACGGCTATGTCGCCGGGCTCGACTTTGACACCTTGCAAGGCATGCTAAAAGGCTTTATCGATTTAACCTTTGAGCACCAGGGCCGCTATTACATTGCCGATTATAAGTCTAACCATCTTGGCGACAAGTTTAGCGATTATAGCGAAAGCGCTATGGCACAAGCCATTAATAGCCACCGCTATAACTTGCAGTACATCTTGTATACCCTGGCATTGCATCGTTATTTACGCTTACGCTTACCCGGCTATGATTACCAGCAACACCTGGGCGGCTGCTATTACTTATTTTTACGCGGCATGAGTCCAGAACACCCCGGTAGTGGCGTATTTTTTGACAAACCACCACAAGCGTTAATTGAGCAACTCAACAGCCTATTTAATGGCGATGCGACTCACGCTGTTATGGAGACGCCAACATGCTAATGCTCAGTCAGCCTATCGATATATTGCTTAAACAATGGCAACAACAGCGCTTATTAACCCCGCTTGACCGCCATTTTGCTCTTGAACTTGCCAGTATTGAATCTATGCCAACTCAGGTGTCGGCTGACGCTTCTGTACAGAACACAGCTGCTAATACTGAAAACGTGCAACAGCCATTACAGCCAGATAACAGTTCAACATCGCTGTTTTTGTTAGTGTGTGCTTTATTGAGTCAGCAGTTGTCTAATCAACACAGCTGTTTGGTTATTAAGCAAATTAATTTAGCTAACCCAATGGCAGAAGACAGTCACAAATATGCACAAATTAACTGCCAAATCAGCCTAAGCCATAGCCAGCTGGTTGAACAAATCAGTCAGTTTGACGCTGTCGGTTTACCCGGTGACAATAAGCCATTAATTTTAGAGTATGGCCGTTTATACCTTAATAAATACCACTTTTTTGAAACCCAAGTCGCTAATAAACTGACCCAGCTTGCCAGCCAGCAAATCAATATTGATTTAAGCCAAAGTCAGTTGCCGCAGCTTATCGACAGCTTATTTCCCAATAAACAAACGGATAATTCTGCCACTATCGATTGGCAAAAAATCGCCACTGCAACCGCGCTCATCAACGCATTAGCGGTGATCACTGGCGGCCCAGGCACAGGTAAAACCACCACGGTAACCAAGTTATTATTACTGCTACTTACCCAATCGAATTTAACCATTCGCCTAGTCGCGCCCACAGGTAAAGCGGCTGCACGCTTAAGTGAATCGATTAAAGCCTCAAAGCAGCGTTTACACAAAGAGCTAACCCAATTAGCCGATCAAAACATTGCAAACGTGCTAATTGAAGCGCTCACCAAGATCCCTGAAGAAGCTTCAACACTGCATAGGCTCTTAGGGGTTATACCTAACTCGCACCAATTTAGGCATCATCAAGACAATCCATTACGGCTCGACTTATTAGTGGTCGACGAAGCCTCAATGGTCGACCTACCCATGATGCACAAACTGCTCAGCGCCTTACCCGCCCATGGCAGATTGATTTTACTTGGCGATCAGGACCAGCTCGCCTCCGTTGAAGCAGGCGCTGTATTAGCCGACATTTGCATTGGTTTAAAGCATGGGCAAGATAATATGCCTTCACCATGGTCAATGCGTTACAGCCAGGCCCAAGCGCTGCAAATTGGCCAACTAACAGGCCAAGATGTGAGTCAGTTTATTCACCCACAACCGAAAATCGGCGACAGCTTATGCATGTTAATGCACAGTCATCGTTTTAAAGGTGATGCCGGCATTGGCTTACTCGCAAATGCCGTCAATCAGGCTAACGTGACTGCTATCCGTCAGGTGTGGCGTCAGCAACACGCCGAACTGAATTGGTATGAACACCAACAAAATGCCCAAGGTGACAATACAGGTAAACAACAGTTACTGGCGTTATCGGTACAGGCTTATGGTGAATATTTACAGCAAGTTAACGCCAATCAACAGGCGATTTTGGCATACACTCAGCGACAAACTGACCCAGAGACAGAATCCCATGGGCCAATTGTGTTACCACACAGTGAACAAGCCATTATCGACAGCTTTAACCAATACCGTATTTTATGCGCCATGCGTGCCGGTGAATTTGGCGTTGAAGGCATCAACATTGCGGTGACCGAAAGCCTAAAACAAGCTAGGTTAATCCATGTTCAAGGTGAGTTTTATCTTGGCAGACCGATCATTATTCAAAGTAACGATTACAACCTAGGCTTATTCAATGGCGACATTGGCTTAATTTTACAAGACCGCAATAAACCAGAGCGCTTAATGGCGCATTTTGTGATGGCAGATGGCAGCTTATTAAAAGTATTGCCCGCCAGATTGCCAAGCCACGAAACCTGCTACGCCATGACAGTACACAAAAGCCAGGGCAGCGAATTTGATAAAGTCAGCTTTGTGCTGCCCACACGCCCGAGCAACGCCCAATGGCAGTTACTCACCAAAGAACTGCTATACACCGCCATCACCCGCGCCAAAAACCATTTTTATTGCCTAGGCAGCGCAAACATATTTGAAAAAGCCAGCCAGCAAGCCACCTCACGCGCATCGGGCTTGGCCTGGCGATTGTGGGGAGAGGGTAATCAAAATTGAGTTCGGAGATAATCGCGCTCGAGTTAAATCGATTATGTTGACAACTAATGAGCAAAATAAAGCGTCCACCTTTTGAACAAGGTGGACGCTACATATGTTTAAAGATTAATGAGCTGAAGCGACATCACTTTGAGCAAAACTTTGCTGCATGAATTGATCAATACTGCTGTATAGCGCTTGTTGTGTAATGATGTAATTAAAACCATGAACCTCATTACCAAAAAACATCGACTCATACGGCTTGCCTAATTTATCCAACACGTACTTCAAGCGGAAATAGTGCTCCGAATCAACCACACGGTCCCTGCCACCTTGAGCAATAAAAATAGGAATAGATAATTCATTCATTCTATACACTGGTGAGTACTCAACTAAGGTATCCCAAGATTCATTTGGATCGCCGAGAATATCAATCAACACCCGGCGTGAATCATCTTTTTCAGAAATATTATGATCAGAAAACAGCAATGGAATGTCTGTTACTCCAGCATAAGAAATAGCACATTTATACAAATCAGGTCGTCTTATAGCACTAATTAATGCAGAGTAACCACCGTAACTTATGCCAAATATACATACTTTTTGGCCATCAATATCTTGCCTAGCAATGGCTTGAGTCACCGCAGATTCAATATCATCTTCAATGAGTCGCCCCCATTGGCGCTTGCCACTATTAAGAAATTTTTTGCCAAAACCTGATGAGCCACGATAATTTGGCGTTAATACCGCATAGCCTTTTTGCACAAAATAATGCACATCCACTGAAAAATGTCGCGTGTCATTAACACCTAATGGCCCGCCATGAGGCATCACCAATAAAGGCACATCTTTCACAGAAGGATTGCTTGGCATGGTCAGATACGACTCAACTTCAACACCATCTGAAGAAATCGATTTAATCACTGAGCTTTTGCCTAATGAGTATTTATTTAACCAGGGACGTTCTTCACCAATTAGCTGACTATGACCTGTTTTAGTGTCAAATAAATAATAAGCTGAAGGTGAGTCAATCGATTGATTAATGGTGACGATTTTTTGGTAATCTTGGTCAAAGTGAATCACATAGCTGTCTTCTTTGTCCTTTGATGCACTGGTGTATGTCGACAACTTATTATCATAATTTTGCACCAATACACCGCCCTGCATGTAGGTATAACCTATGATGCTGCTGTCATAAGGGTTTTGAATAATGCCAACAATATCTCGCCCAGGCAAACTGTATACTTCGCCGCTAAACGTCTGAGACGGAATATCATAACGAGATAAATTCTGATACCCACTTTGCTGCTCAGATAAAACTAACAATTCATTTTTAGCATCATCAAACCACACGGGAATAAATTTAGTTTGATCACTTTGCCGCCAAACTTGTTGCCACTTTCGACTGTCGGCTCTTTTAACATGAACTTCTGTAACACCACCTTCGCTAATAAAATTAACGTTGGGTTCACCAAAAGAGTTAAGTAACCATCCCCCTTCAGGAAATGGGCCTTTTGATATACGCTTTTTACTCCGAAACTGCGATTCAAAACTATCATCAGCCATATTGATAGCAAATAATTGGGCTTCACCATTTTTATAGCGCTGAGCAATAAAGGTATCGTCAACCGCAAGTAGTGGGTCGAATAAATAAGTATGTTCTAGCAGGGCAACCTGACTCACACTATTAGTTTCATCCACTTTGTACACCAATAACTGCATACCAGAGTGGCGATCAAATGTGGTAACACTAAAATACGCTTTACCTAACCAGTCAAAATCACTAATGGTTCTTTTTGACTGCTGGCTGAAACTAATTACCTTTTCATCCCAACTGAAATCTGTGCCGGCAAGTACCACGGTATAATTGTTATCGACCAGCTTTTTATACAGTAAGTGTTGCCCCTGTGGACTTAACTTAGGCGCGACGACATCTGGGTTTCTGAAGAAGTCGTCTTCAAGGTTTGCTGTAGCGGTCATCGAAAAAAACGTTAGTGCGAAGAGAATACCGTTAATTAGCTTCATAATTGATTCCCTTCAATTGCTTTAGCATATTCAAAAAAGTGATCTTTCTCTTTGCCTGTGTAATTCAAATTATATTGCGCTAACACTTCAGGATGACTGGCTTCCATGTATTCCAACGCTTGGCTGGCTTTGTTATTAAAATAAAACCGAGCCCCACCAATCAAGAAATTTAAGCTGCCATTCATTTCGGTATACATTGAAAGGTGGCCAGCATAATTAATCTTTCCGGCCTCGACATTAATCACGTAATCTTGTTCGGATATATCAATGTAGGTCTGTTTAGCTAGGTACACACGGTCCCATGTGTAACTGCCTGCATCAACGACTTCGAGCCAGTAATTATAATTTGACGTAACGTCTTCAAACCTCAAGTCTGACAACCACCCATCAGTATCTAATGTAATATGACTCGGTACGTAACCTTGCTCAATTTTCATCGCAACAAGAATATACCCCTCGTCGTCACTCAATTTGGGAAGGCAATAGCCTAAAGTTGACACTCCACATAACGCCATACCAAAGACGCCTAACACCCATTGTCGATATTGATTCACACAACCACTCCATGTCGATTGTTATTATTATTGATGAAGTCGATAAATAACTGACCTCACTATCACTTTTAACTTTTTCAGCACAAAAAGATAACAAATAAAAGCTTAAGATAAAATAGACATTCTTAGGGTCAGTGAAAAATAACGTCGCCAATGTAAACTAAATTTTCTTCCCTCTGCCAATTTACGCTATCCTTAGCCAAAATAGTTAACCGCAGCCTTTAATGCCTTCAAATCTTATTGCCAAGTTTACCGATATTGCGCCGAGCGCCTCACCTCAATCAGGCAGTGCTATCGACACCGCTACGCCAAGCCAAAACCCGATAACCTGCTCAAATTGCCAAGCCTGTTGCTGCCGATTAGAAGTGATGTTAATCACCGAAACCGGCGTACCGAAGGCCTATATAGCCAAAGATAATTGGGGCGGAGAAGTGATGCGCCGACTTGATGATGGTTGGTGTGCAGCCCTAGACAGAGACACCATGATGTGTTCGATTTACGAACTAAGACCGCTGATTTGCCGTGAATTTGAAATGGCTGAATATGAATGTGAATCTGAGCGTAAGGCATTTGGCATTTAACGATTGTGCGTTATTGCTGGCGACTGATAGTTAGCCACCAGCAAATAACACACAAGGCTAGCAATCAGTGGTGAGAATATAATACCTCAGGTAAAGCCCAGCTCGTCACTTGTTGCTGCCCTTGCCAGTCTTCAATGGTCAACCAAATTTTATGTTCAGCAAGTAACACTTCTGGTGCAATGGCATGCACTTCTTGTCCATGTTGGCTACCGTGTAAAATCCCTGCGTCACCCGAGGCTAAAGTCGCTAATGGCAAAGGTGCTGAACCAATGGTTAAATATGCTTGGCGGATTGCACTCACCTGCCCTTTACTGAATAAGAGTAAAAAGTCTTTGGTATAAGTGCCATCATGCAAGTATGGGGCATCCACATTATAAGGAATTGGGGTGACTTCAAATGCACCAAGCTCCTGAGTAGGCAGCGCATCAGGAAATTGCGGAAACAGAGACTGATATAAAAAATAGCCCACCAGCACTAATATTAATCCATTGATTTTATATTTGTAACGGTTCCAAAGCGTGTTTTGCATGCGGGCCATTAGTGACTCTCCTGTTTAACAAAATGCGAGTTAACACTCGAGGTGTCGTCTACATTAGCTTTGGCTGCTTTAACGGTTCGCCCTGCCCACATTAAAAAGCCTGTAATAGACATGCCCGTTAGAAAAATGCCAAAAACAAACCAAATCGCTTTTGTCCACAACCCACCAATTGTGCCGTAATGCAGCGGATCGGCAATGTGCGATAGCGTTTGTAACGTGGTCATTTTTGCTGGTGTTCGCTCGCTTTCAACATTGCCGTTCCAGGGGTTAACTGTTACCCCATAGGCATACTGGTCATAAAAAATATGATCGCCTTGACCATACACTTTATACGTATCTCTTTGGTGTTCAGGCAACATCACATAGGTACTTTTAAAGTCAGGAAATTGCTGCTCAGCAACGTGTAATGCATTAGACAATGTATAAGGTCGTGTCGGCGCGTCATTAGACGACATAGGCACCTGACTCACTTCTATTAACGGTGCATGCTCTTCAAGCTCAATATGATTGTGCCACATGATTGCTTGTGCCAAATACCACAAACCAGTAATGCTCATAAGCAGTAAAAACCACATAGACCATACACCAGCTAAACGATGTAAATCTGCGAGCAGTGTTTTTTTGCCTTGAGTGACGCGTAATTTAGGTTGAGTGAAAGCCCGCCAGAAATTTTTATACACCACCAGCCCAGTAATGAGCGCCCCAAGCATCACAATGGCCATGGCACAAACAATGTAATAGCCTACGCTGTAATTACTATGCCAAGGAAACAGCAACCAGCCATGCAAAGACCGCATAAAATTAATGAAGGTGATGCCTTGGTTAATCTCCTGGATGTCACCTGTGTATTGGTTGACATAAGCAATAGCAAACGGCACGTCCTTATCGGTAAAAATAACCGCATTAACCAAATAAGGCTCAAAACTCATTACCGTTGAAATACTGGCCGTTGGATGCGCTTGCTGAACAATCTCTACCAGTTCCGACATCGGTTTTTCTTGGGCATGCTGCGGATTACTTGCCCGTGCTTCAGGGTTAGTCAGCCAGGTTAACTCATGGCTAATGACTGAAATGGTCCCTGTAAGGCACACAAAACAAAAAATGATCCACACGGGTAATGAAAACCAGCCATGCAGCCTAAACCAAAATCGATTATTAAGTTTTGCCATCTGTCTTCCGAATCTGTTCGCGGCCTAAGTAAAGACCAATATTGCCCATATGCTAATACGATTGATAACCAATCTCAACAACAATAGAATGATAATCATTATTAATTGTAAATAATGATTTATTGATCGCGTTTTGTGTTTTTTATCTCAATACTGGGTTGTAAATGATAATGATTAACAATACTATTCGCACATCTTAACATTGTGTCACGGTGTTAATTCCAGTCATTTTAGTAATCAGGTAAGGCAAACCATGCAACCTAAAAATATTTTTGCACTTTCAACATTAGCTTTGGCGATGGGCCTTTTCGTGCAGCCCCAAGCCCATGCTGCCGAGCAACAAAATGCAGATAGCAATGAGCCAAATATCGAAAAAATCCAAATTATAGGCGTGCGCTATAAACGTGTTAGCCAAGGCGCAACCGGATTAACCATGGAGATTGATGAGACACCGCAATCAATCAGTGTGGTCAGCAACGAGCAAATCACTAACTTTGCCGCTAACAACCTTAATGACGTGCTTCGTCTGGCGACAGGTATCAATGTCGAAGAGTGGGAAACCAACCGTACGCAATATACCTCTCGCGGTTTTGAAATTAAAAGTACCCAAATTGATGGGGTCGGCTTACCCAATGATTGGGGGATTGTGACCGGCGCAATGGAAGCTTATGGTTACGAAAAAATTGAAGTCATTCGCGGTGCAAACGGCTTACTTACAGGTATTGGTAATTCTGCTGGTACCATTAATTACGTACGCAAACGCCCAACAAACGAAAATGAAGGTGAAGTGGGTGTGTCATACGGTACGGACGATTTTAAACGCGTGCAAGCCGATTACTCAGTCCTGTTAACAGACAGTGGCAGTTGGGCTGCTAGGGTTGTCGCGGTTGCCGAAGATAAAGACTCCTACTTAGACGGCCTAGAAAATGACCGTGGCTATCTTTATGCTGTCGTTGACGGACAATTAACCGATAATTCAACATTAGCATTTGGCTTTTCTTACCAAGATGCCAACACCGATGGCAATACCTGGGGCGGATTAGTGTTTAATTACACTGACGGCACCCAGGCCGAATGGGACACAAGCGCAACAACCACCCAAGAATGGACCATGTGGGACACCCTCAATACCACAGCGTTTGTTGAATACACTTACACATTACCTAATGACTGGGATGTTAAAGTTGCTTATAACCATCAAGGCCTAGAAGACCAAAGCAAATTATTTTACGCCTATGGCACTATCGATAAAGACACGGGCTTAGGCTTAACCGGTTGGCCAGGACGCTATGACACTGATTTTTCAGCTGACTTGTTAGACATTACCACTCTTGGGCATTACAGCTTGTTTGGTCAAGATCACGAGATGACGTTAGGATTGAGCGGCTCTCAAAGTAAAAAGTACATGTACCAGTACCCATTTGATTACGCAACAACAACTGCATTTGGCCCTACCCCAGCTTTCCCATATGACATTGATGCCATCCCTGAACCTGAATGGGGCGATAAAGTGGAGTATTCTGACATTGATGTCAGCTTACTGCGTGCATATGGTTCAACCAAATTCAATATCAATGACAGCCTATTCTTAGTCGCAGGCTTTAATGCAATAAAATACACTCGCGAGGGTGTAAATAGCGGCGTTGATATCGACAACGATGAAAGTGAATTCAGCCCTTATGCGGGTGTGGTGTACAGCATCACAGATGATATCAATACCTATTTTAGTTATTCAGACATTTACCAACCGCAAGAGCAGTATGATTACGACGGCTACTTTTTAGCGCCCACTAAAGGGGTTAACTATGAGCTAGGGCTTAAAACCCTTTGGCTTGATAACGACTTAATGGCGACCTTTGCGTTATTTAGTGCTGAGCAAAATAACCTTGCAAGCTACGCAGGCCTTAATGCCAACGGCAATTACTACTATAAAGGGGTGAATGTCGAATCTAAGGGCTTTGAAGTTGAAGTCACCGGACGTATTACAGACAACCTTAATGCAGTATTTGGTTATACCTTGCTTGATGTCGAAGATGAAAACGGCGATAAAGCAAACGAATGGGCCGCTCGCAACGTGGTGAACTTCTCGATGGATTATACCCTGCCACAATTACCCGAAGTGAGTGTTGGCTTGGGCGGTCGATGGCAGTCTAAAACCAAAAATGTTGATTACAACGTTGAGCAAGATGCCTACCTAGTCGTTAATGCTTTTGCCAGCTGGGATGTGTCTGACGACCTCACCTTAAGAGCAAACATTAATAACCTGACTGACGAGAAGTACATCAATAGTTTAGCAACTGTTGGCTATTACGGCGCACCGGTTAACGGTTCTGTTAACGTAACCTATCGCTTTTAAACGCACGTTAGCCGTGGCTGATGTTAACGCCTTAGCCATGCTAATCTAGCCGATACCTCATGACACCTCTTTTATAAATATAAAGAGGTGTCATTTTTATATTGCTAGCCTAGGGCCTGTTGACCTTTCAAGGTTGTTTTTGCAGCGAATTGTTGGCCATTACTCATATACAAGTGCGCGGCAGAGACTTTGAGGTGTAGTTATTCTACATAAAAAGTCGATAACGCAGTAAAAATGACCAACAAACGCTGCCCACAGGGTTCGGCTAAAAACGTTTTACTCTTTGTTGAACAGATTTTGCTTAGGTGACTAGGCTACAATCCATTCGCCTCGATTAAAACGTTTTTAACTCGAACAAAATTCAACCAGCAAAGATCAACAGGCCCTAGCCACTAAACTCCCGCCCGAATACGCAATGCTTTAAGCATGTGAGTAACTTATAAGCGGTATACCCATTTATTACCTTAAATCAGCAATCAACCTCAAAAACCAGACTAAATATGCTGAAATATTATTAACTCTTACTTGCGCTGCATGGCTGTGGGTCTTTATCATAAGCACTTATTTTCAGGGCTAATCGGACAACACCCAAGCCCATTTTGTCGGTCTTTTCAGGAGTAAACATGCCAAAGATTAATCTGCTGTTATTGTGCGGCGGTGGCGGTGCAGAACACGATATTTCGTTAATGTCTGCACGTTTTTTTGAGTCATCACTGGCAACGTCAGATAAATTTTCGCTACTAAAATTAGTACTCGACAAGCACGGGCATTACCACACTGAAGACGGTAAGTTATGTGACCTAACCAACCGTCGTGAAATTCGTTTTGAAGATGACAGCACCCCAGCTTGGCCGGTAGATTATGTCATTCCTTGTATTCATGGCTTCCCGGGTGAAACGGGCGATATTCAGTCTTACTTTAATTTAATCCAACTGCCCTACTTTGGCTGTGAGTCAGAAGCCTCAAGCAATTGTTTTAATAAAATTACCGCAAAAATGTGGTTTTCAGCCCTGGGCGTGCCTAATACGCCGTACATTTTTTTACACCAACTCGACGATGATGCCATTAAGCAAACTGAAGCGGCATTTGATCAATGGGGCTCGGTATTTATTAAAGCGGCCTCTCAAGGCTCGTCGGTAGGCTGTTATAAAGTCGATGATAAAACCAGTATCGCCAAAGTGCTTCACGATGCCTTTAGTTATGCTCCCTACGTGGTCGTAGAGCAAACTATTCGCGCTCGCGAATTAGAAGTGGCCGTGTACGAATATCAAGGTGAAGTGGTTGCAACCTTACCGGGTGAGATTATTTGCGACAGCAATACCTTTTACTCATTTGACGAAAAATACGCAAAAAACAGCAAGGCACGCACCGATGTGGTGGCTAACAATTTGTCTGCCGAACTTAGCCAGCAAATTCGAGATTATGCCATAAAAGCCTTTAAAGGCATGAAACTACGTCATTTATCGCGTATTGATTTCTTTTTAACCCAAGACAATCAAATTCTACTCAATGAAATCAACACCTTTCCAGGGCTAACACCGATTTCGATGTTCCCGAAGATGTTACAACATCACGGCCACGATTTTACTGAGTATTTAATTGATGTGATTGGCAGACAAGTCGATTTGTCGTAACTCATTTTTTCATGAACAGGATTGCGATAAGCACTACGTGTTAAGTGTGAATACCAGACAAAAAAGAAGGCCAGCAAATTGCTGGCCTTGTTCATTTTATGATGATACTGAGCTTTAGAAACCTTCTACACCCGCCATGTCAGGTAATTGGTGTGCAATCCCCTTATGACAATCGATACAAGTTTTTTCACCGCTAGCTAAAGACGTTGAATGCATTTGCGATGCACGCTTAGACTGACGGGTAAAGTCCATGTAATCAAAGTTATGGCAGTTACGACACTCTAAAGAGTCGTTGGCTTTAAGGCGGTTCCATTCATTTTCAGCTAAATGGCGACGCTTTGCTTCAAACTTTTCACGGGTGTTAATGGTGCCAAATACCTTACCCCACACTTCTTTAGACGCTTGCATTTTACGGGCAATTTTATCTGTCCAATTATGCGGTACGTGACAATCAGGACACGTTGCACGCACACCACTGCGGTTAGTAAAGTGAATCGTTGTTTGCAACTCTTGGTAAACGTTGTTTTCCATTTCGTGGCAGCCGATACAAAATTCCTCGCGGTTGGTTAATTCTAAAGCCGTGTTAAAACCACCCCAGAAAATAATCCCCGCAATAAAGCCACCGATGGTCAAAAAGCCAAGACTGTAATGGACACTCGGACGACGCAGAATTTTCCATACCAGTTTTAGTTGTTCAAGCAGTTTTGCTAACATATTGACTCCTAGTGCTTAACCGCAGCTTTCGCTTTAATTAAGTGATCAATGTCAACGAAGTCATTTTCAACTAACAATTTCGCATCCAATTGCGGTGCATGACACTGGGTACAAAAATAACGACGTGGCGACAGATCTGCTAAGAAATTATTGTCGCGGTCCATATAGTGCGTCACGCTAACCATCGGTGCTTGTGTATGGCCTGTGCTGGTACGAGCATGGCATTGCATACATTTATTCACTTTAAGATCAACCTGATAACCGTCAATCTTATGTGGAATAACCGGTGGCTGCATTGGGTAATTGCGCACCTGTTTAACGTCAGTATTGATCACCGCTTGCATGGCTGGCGGAGTCGGTTCTACGTTAATGGGTGCTAAACGCAATGTGTCGATTTTTTCTTCAGGTACGCTGGTCGCCAAAACGCTAACAGAGAAGCCGAGCAACGCGATAATCGATAATAATTTACCTGTTTTCATGGTCTGTCTCCTTAAGCCTTTACAATCTTAATCGCGCATTTCTTAAAGTCGGTTTGTTTAGACAAAGGATCTGTCGCATCTAACGTCACTTTATTAATGAGCTGGCTGGCATCAAACCAAGGTACAAACACTAAGCCGACGGGCGGTTTGTTGCGACCACGGGTTTCAACACGAGTTTTAATTTCACCACGACGAGAAATCACCCGGATTTCATCACCACGACGTAAGCCGCGCTTCTTAGCGTCTTCTGGGTGCATAAAGCACACCGCATCTGGGAAGGCTTTATACAGTTCAGGTACGCGTTGGGTCATTGAACCTGAATGCCAATGCTCAAGCACACGACCTGTCGATAACCAGATATCGTATTCTTCATCAGGCTCTTCTGCTGCAGGCTCATAGGGTAATGCGAAGATAACCGCACGGCCGTCTGGCTTACCATAAAACTCAAAACCTTTACCCGGTTTGACATAAGGATCTGACCCTTCACGGAAGCGCCATTTGGTTTCTTTGCCATTCACTACAGGCCAACGTAAACCGTGCTCTTTGTGGTAAACATCAAAGTCAGCTAAATCGTGACCATGGCCGCGACCAAAGGTAGCGTATTCTTCAAACAAACCTTTTTGAACATAAAAGCCAAAGTGCTTCGCTTCATCATTTAAGTATTTAGGATCTGCATCGCTTAATGGGAACTTCTCAACATTGCCATTTTGGTAAAGCACTTCAAACAAGGTTTTACCTTTAAATTGTGGGTTAGCCGCTAGCACGTCAGCAGGCCACACTTCATCAGTGGTAAAGCGCTTAGAGAATTCCATTAACTGCCAAAGGTCTGATTTTGACTCACCCGGTGCTTTCACCATTTGGTGCCAAAATTGAGTACGACGCTCGGCGTTACCATAGGCACCTTCTTTTTCAACCCACATGGCTGTTGGTAAAATCAAGTCGGCAGCTTGAGTGGTCACTGTTGGGTAAGCATCTGACACTACGATAAAGTTTTCAGGATTACGGTAACCCGGTAAACCTTCTTCATTAATGTTAGGGCCAGCTTGCATATTGTTGTTCACTTGCACCCAGTAACAGTTCAAATCACCATCTTTTAAACGACGGTTTTGCTCAACAGCATGGTAGCCAGGCTTAGCAGGAATAATGCCGCTTGGGATGTGCCAAATGTGTTCTGCGTGTTTTCTATGCTCAGGGTTGGTTACGACCATATCGGCAGGTAAACGATGCGAGAATGTGCCCACTTCACGTGCAGTACCACAAGCAGATGGTTGCCCCGTCAACGAGAATGGGCTGTTACCTGGAGTAGAAATCTTACCCACAAGTAAATGAATGTTGTAAATCAGGTTATTACACCACACACCACGAGTATGTTGGTTAAAGCCCATGGTCCAGAATGAGGTCACTTTACGATTAGGATCTGCATACAATTCAGCCAATTCAATCAGTTTGTGTTCTGGCACGCCCGATAGTTTACTGACCGATTCAACATCGTAGTCTGCAACAAATTTAGCAAATTCATCAAAGTCGATTGGCGTTGAGTCGCCCGCTGTCGCCACGTTTTTGGCTTTCATTTCTAATGGGTGCGTTGGGCGCAAACCATAACCAATGTCAGTGGTGCCTTTGCGGAAGTTAACATGCTTGCTAATAAAGTCTTTATTGACCTTATCATTTTGAATAATGTAATTGGCAATGAAGTTAAGGATGGCTAAATCGGTTTGCGGCGTAAATACAATCGGCAAGTCAGCCAAGTCAAATGAGCGGTGCTCAAAGGTAGAAAGCACTGCCACTTTTACGTGTTGTGCACTTAAACGACGGTCGGTAACGCGAGTCCATAAAATGGGGTGCATTTCGGCCATGTTAGAGCCCCAAAGCACAAATGCATCAGCCGCTTCCATATCGTCATAACAACCCATTGGCTCATCAATACCAAAAGTACGCATAAAGCCACCTACCGCAGATGCCATACAGTGGCGCGCGTTAGGGTCGATGTTGTTTGAGCCAAAGCCCGCTTTCATTAACTTAACTGCAGCATAACCTTCAAATACAGTCCACTGACCAGAACCAAACATGCCAACAGCAGTTGGACCTTTAGCTTTAATGGTCGCTTTCCAGCGCTCAGCCATAGTGTCGAACGCTTTTTCCCAGCTAATTGGAGTGAACTCACCGTGTTTATCGTATTTACCATCGGTCATACGTAACATAGGCGTTTGTAAACGGTCACGACCGTACATAATTTTAGAAAGGAAGTAACCCTTAATGCAGTTTAATCCACGGTTAACTTCACTTTTTGCGTCACCATGGGTAGCAACCACTTTACCGTCGCGGGTAGCAACAATAACAGAACAACCTGTACCACAAAAACGGCAAGGTGCTTTGTTCCATTCAAGTTTGGTTTGCTCAGAGCTGGTAATGAGGTTTGTTGCACTGGTTGGTAAAGCCAAACCAGCAACACTTGCCGCAGCCATAGCAGCGTTGGCTTTCATAAAATCGCGTCTATTCATTTTCATTTTTCACCTTCTTCAAGCTCTTCACTTTGGTGATACACCATGGTGGCCGACAACACACCGGGAATGGCATTGATTGTTGAGATATCATCCATCAACGATTTTTGGCTTGTTCCTTCAACGACAACAACTAACTTAACGTCATTATTGGCTGATAATTCAGCATTTGGGATGGCCATAATTTTTTGTCTTACTTCAGCCATTTGCTCAGGTTGTACTTGGACAATTAGGCTGGTTACGTGAAGTTCACTGCTCATTACATCGCTCTCATATTTAATGTTTTTATTAATTTTATGGATGGATTAACCAGCGCCTGGAGGCCCTGTTAAAATTTGGCTAAACCAAATGCTAAAGCCCAGTGCACTGACCAGTAGCACTGATAAAATTGGCGCTAAAAACACGGTCAAAAAGATGAAGATTTTCAGCTCTAAGCCTTTCAGATTGGTAGTATCTTTACTCATAGACCCTCCAGTAGTGGGGGATAAAACAACCCAGACAAAATATGTGTTGTTCTTAATTAGGACTCGTGTGAATTTTAGCGTTTATCAATTAACAAACTATATACTCACAAATTGGTAAACGAAGGGTTATATGATCTAGATCATCAAATTAGCCAAATCATCGGCTAGATCAGGGTTCTTAAACATAAATATCGATTAAATAAAGGATTATTTAACGACAACCTGATCAATATCACCTTTTACTAAAATAAGTGTATTTTTACTGTCGAGAAGAGAAACTGTATAACCGTTTTGATTGAGATTTGTTCGAAATATAAACGTGTTAAATACAAAAGCTAGATTATAGTGTGATACAACATCACCTTATAAGCGGCCCTTAAGTTATGATTAAGCCATAAAAAAACCGACGCCTTAGCGGTGTCGGTTTTATACAATCTACAAAACGATGTTGTTATTAACTTAAACGATAACGCAATACTTTAAGCGATTTTTGCTCATCAATGTCAGCAAATACAACTGGATTGTCAATTCGCTCAACATAGGTCAATTGCGGTGCTGTATTGGTCACTTGTTGCATTAAAAAATCACATCCCAGCTCAGGCGCATTAAGACACAATAACACTTCTCCTTGCGGCGCTAACAAGTCGGGTAAACGTTTTAACAACCGCTCATAATCTTTGGTGGCCACAAAACTGCCACGTTGATTACTTGGCGGATCGGCAACAATTAAGTCATAAGGTCCAAGTTTTGTGAGTTTGCCCCATGACTTAAAAATATCATGGCCTAAATACCGAGCGCCTACCGGTAAATCGTTAAGTAAATGGTTTTGCTTACCAATACTCAACGCACCTTTACTCATATCCATATTAACCACTTCATCGGCGCCACCTTGCAGTGCCGCAACCGAAAAACCACACGTGTAGGCAAACAAATTAAGCACTTTTTTATGCTTGGCATGTTGCTTAACCCATGCACGACCATTGGCCATGTCTAAAAATAGGCCATGGTTTTGACCACGCAATAAATGCACTAAAAAACGACAACCGTTTTCAGTTACCACGTGTTGCTCTGGCACATCCCCAAACAATAATTCGCTAACGGTTTGGCCACCATGACGATATTGATAGACTAAATTAAGTGGCTGGTCCGAGTAAGTCGCTTGCCAAAACGTGACAATGGCACTCACCAATTCATCTCGTTGTTCATCGTCTAACTTTTTAAAGCTAGTGAGCAGTAATACCGGTTTATACCAATCTAAACAAAGGTGCTCATCGCCAGGAAATAAACCGCCACGACCATGAAATAAACGGCAAACATCTTCGCCAACAGTCAAACTGGGTAACACTTGTAAAAAACGCTTCATACTCTCTCTTACTTACGCTATTGACTCATCAATTTATGATGGTTTGGATTGTTCATCATCAGTATTAACTGGGCTTTCATCCGTCTGTTGCGCGGTGACATCCGTTGAGGAAGCAACAACTTGCTCGATATTTTCTGTTTGATTAACGATATCTTCGACATCATCGGACAATAATATCGACAACCAGCCGCCCGACTCACTTGATTCAAGACCAATTTTAACAATCATGGTTAATGGCACCGACAATAACATACCTACCGACCCCAATAGCCACCCCCAAAATATCAATGACAAAAAAACCACAAGAGTAGACAGGCCTAGTCCGCGCCCCATAAAGCGTGGCTCAACCACATTGCCCATCACCATATTCGTGCCAACATATAACAGTCCGGTAATACCTGCTGCACCTGGCCCCATTTGAATAAACGCTAACAATACGGCCGGTATTGCGGCAATAATAGAACCAATATTAGGAATGTAGTTAAACAAAAATGCAATCACGGCCCACAACAGCGCATAATCAACACCGATAATGCTCAGGCCGATCCCAATCACGCCTGCGGTGGCTAAGCTCACTAAGGTCTTAATTACCATGTATTGATTTACAGAGTGCAAAAACTTGTCAATTTGCTTTAAACGCATATCAGGGTCGTCTAACGCTAAATGGAATTTTTTGGGCATTGATTGCGCTTCAAATAACATAAACACAATCGTCAAAATGATCAGAAACAAATTCGCCATTACATTGCCGACCCCAGAGAGCATATTGGTGGTCATTGATAACGCCATACCGGGGTCGAAATAATCGAGCACTTTTTGCTTAGAGATTTGAATATTAAAGCTTTGTAGCTTTTCAATAATCCAAGCAAACTGCTCAATTAATTGTTGGCGGTACACTGGCATTTGTTTAGAAAACTCATTGATAGAACTGCCCACCAAACTGGCTAACCACAAGCCCATTAGCACGATAAATGTCATCAATAAAATAATGGATAACCATTTAGGGATCCGATACCTAGACATAAGCACAATCGCTGGATTACAAATTACCGCTAAAAAAGCCGACAATACAAAAGGCACCACAATAGGGCTGGCAGTTTTAATCCCCGCTAAAATAATCACTACACACGCCATAACCACAAAACTGCGTACAGTCACCGTTGATTGCTGTATTCCTTTCATAGAGTAAAAAATCCTTATTGCTACTTTTTAAAATGATTGATTATGCTAAGCTAAACTCAGTAACGTATTGCTAATTAAGTTAAAATTTATTGTTCTACTGTATCAGTTTGTTGATATTAGCAGCGAATCACATTAAGGGAATAACACAAATAATATGAAACCAGAAACCGCTATTATACGCATTAAAAACTTACGGTTACGTACTTATATCGGCATTAAAGAAGACGAAATCAATAATCAACAAGATATTATCGTCAATGTGGTTATTCATTATTGTGCTGATAAGGCCCGTAATAGCAACAATGTTGCCGATGCGTTGAATTATCGCACCATTACTAAAAAAATCATTGCCTTGATTGAAAATAATCGTTTTTCGTTATTGGAAAATCTTACAAATCAAACGCTGGCGATTGCCAGCGAACATGATTGGGTTGAATTTGCCAGTGTCGAAATAGACAAACCCCACGCGCTGCGCTTTGCCGACTCCGTGTCGATGGAGTTGTGTTACCAAAAACCGCAATAAGCCAACAGTATTCGCGGATGATCATTTTGATGTTGATGGCCGTATAATTAAGTTCTATCGGCATACTATATTGAGGGTGATATGAAAATATTAATCACTGGCGCCACCGGCTTTGTAGGCCAACAGTTAGTGGGCTCGCTCACACAGCATCAACTGGTGATATTAAGCCGTAATATGAGTGCTGCTAAAGCCAAACTGGGTGAGCAACATCAATACTGGTCAAGCCTAGCGGATAAAACTGACCTTAACGACATTGATGCGGTGATCAATTTAGCTGGCGAGCCCATAGTCGCAAAACGTTGGTCTCCTAAACAAAAGCAACTAATTTGCCATAGCCGCTGGGATATTACCGCCGCCATTAGCCAGCTTATACGCAACAGCAGCAACCCGCCTCACACCTTTATTAGCGGCTCAGCAATAGGTTATTACGGTGCTCAAAGTGCAACCCCTGTTGATGAAAAAAGCGGGTTTCACGCCGAATTTGGTCACGATATTTGCCAAAAATGGGAAGACCTCGCCCTACAAGCACAATCGCAACAAACCCGTGTGTGCATTACTCGCATAGGGATTGTATTGGGCAAAAATGGCGGCGCATTAGCCAAAATGTTACCACCATTTAAGTTAGGGCTTGGCGGGCCAATTGGCAAAGGCGATCAAGGCATGAGCTGGATCCACATCAGCGACTTAATTGGGTTAATTAACTATTTACTCGAGCACCCTCCTTTGCAAGGCGTGTTCAATGCCACTGCGCCAAATCCGGTAAGTAATAAAGTATTTTCACAAACATTAGGCAAAGTGCTCAACCGCCCAGCGATTATCACCACACCACCGTTAGCACTGAGACTAGCTATGGGCGAAATGTCACAGTTACTTATCGAAGGCCAATTTGTACTTCCCACCAATGCGCTCAAAGCCGGTTATGAGTTTAACTATACCAATATTGAAGCTGCACTTACTGATGTGGTGAGTTGAATGTGTTGTGAGTTAAATGTGTTCTGAATTGGGTCTGTAGTGAATTGAATGTGTAGTGGTAAAAGAAAGCCGAACAGTTGCACGGCTATAATAAAATATAATCACTTTCACAACTGACTCTTGGAAAAAGTGATTTATTTATCTGATGATTCTAGTCTAATTGGTCTTTGGTTAGCTTATTTAATATCAATAATCCTTTATTACTCATTGCCTGCCGCAACTGATTTACAGGCCGCAACGAATATCGCGAGCTCAAGTATGCGGAAAACCGACTGCCGCAGATGATTAAGTGAGACGCCACAAGCACATCCATGTGGGCTTAACCAAAACAACCCTGTTTTGGACACTCGCTGACTCATCTGCACCTGTCATTATCTCTCTTCGATTAAAACTTCGTGTAACTGATGGTGATAACTCAAAAAGCAAAAACGTATGATAAAAATATATATGTCTAGAAAACTCGAAGGTTATACCATTGCGCATTAATAAGTGACCACTCAGAATGCGTCCAGCGGTTTTTGATTAAGGCGTCGCTATGTAGTAATGGTTGTTCATCATAAACAGACTCAAACCAAATTATGAATAATATCGATGATGGGTTGGTAACGTTTTGCCAGCGGGCGGTGCTTTTTATTGATTAAAAATAATGGCTCACTAACGCCCTGCTTTGGCTCACCTGCGCTATCAAACGTTGCAATGCATATTTGTGTTTGCTGGGCAAAACTGTCTACGGCAGATTGAGGCAACACGGCAAAGGCTAAGCCTTTGGCAACAGGCACAAGTATTTGATTCAGCTGGTTAACATAACTTCTTATTGGCACTTGCTGTGCCGTGGCTTGTTTGTCATTAAAGTAATGATTCACGATTTGCTGCCAATAATGCATGCCATCGGGATGCGCTACCATGCCAAGTGCCATTAATTGTTCAAAGTTTATGGCGCTATCTTGATACTTTTTCGGCATCACAACACATAAGGCTTGCTGGCCAAGTGGCGTGAGATTGAGCTCATCGATATGAACGGCTTGGGTGATAATACCAAGTTCGACCTGGTTGGCTAATACATTGTCGATGATGCGTTTGTTAGGTGCTGCTTCTAATGAAATTTGTAATTGCTGGTGCGGCTGCTGATAGTCTATTAAATGCGGATAAAGTAAGAGTGCCAACGAGCCAGAGCAGGCTATTCGACACTCGCCAACATAAACATCATCAACAGCCAGTTGTGACAACAATTGTTGCTGCTGTTGCTGCCAAAGTAAGGCTTGTTGATGTAGTTGAATGCCCGCTTCAGTCAGCTCAAAACGTTTTCCAACCCGATATAACAATGCCACACCCACTTGCTCTTCCAACTTTTTAATGTGTTGGCTCACGCCGGGTTGGGTCATAAACAGTTGTTCTGCGGTGTGGGTAAAATGCCCGACTTCAACTAACTTAATAAAGGTGGTTAACCATTGCTGATTTAACATGCCAAACTCCAACGCTAAACGATGTCGATAGCATAACAGCTTTGATAATTTTAAATTATCGATAAGTCTATTTTTGATAAGTCTTTTATTGATAAGAAATGTTGAAAAACGAGTTTGATGTTGATGTTAGCTAAGAGCCCCTCCATCTTCGCTATTTACCGAGTAAAAAGAGCTGATCTCCTCTGCGGTTAAATAGCGCCACTGACCTTCATGTACATCGAGTTCTATGGCACCAATACGTTGCCGATGCAGCGCGACCACTTTATTGCCCACGGCGGCAAACATGCGTTTAACCTGATGAAACTTACCTTCAGTGAGTGTAAGCAACACCTGTTGTGCCGAGAGAACCTCTAACCTTGCAGGTAAGGTTAGGCCTTTTTCGCCCTGTAATAAGATCCCATTAGCAAAGCGCTCGGCCACATCCTCTTTTATCGGTTTTGCCAAATGGACCCGATAAGTTTTATAACACGCGTATTTGGGCGAGGTGATATTAAATGTCCAACGGCCATCGTCGGTTATTAACACCAATCCGGTAGTATCGGCATCTAAGCGCCCGGCAATATGAAGCTCTGAGGGCCGCTCAATATCCAGTAATGAGAATACCGATGGATAAACCCCGTCGACGTTTGAGCACAAGGTTTGCTGCGGCTTATGTAATAACAGATAACGAAAAGGACGCGGTACTAAGGTTTGCCCATTGAATTGCACCAGATTATTTTCATGCACTTGAGTGGCTTCATCGGTAACGGCCACGCCATTAACCCACACAGTGGCTTGGGAGATACAGTCGCTCACTTGCTGCGGCGTTAATTCGGTACTTTTACTGACAAAACGGTCAAGACGCATGTGATAGTGATACCCAGGATAATGATTTAAACATTTATAAACACGCTATAAACTAAGTCAGGCTGTTTAACGTATGTATTGGCAAACCCAATAACGACATCATACGCAATGCTTTCAGTGCAAGATACCTCAAGAATTATTGAAATGGCCTGGGAAGACAGAACCCCATTTGAAGCCATAGAGCACCTTTATGGCCTAAACGAATCTGCTGTTATCAAATTGATGCGCAGTAACATGAAACCAGGCAGCTTCAAACTGTGGCGAGCACGTGTTACAGGCCGAAAAACCAAACACCTTAAGCTGCGCCCAGAGGGAATAGCTCGTAGTTATTGCCCTACACAATATAAGCCGCGATCTAAATAGCCTGAGCTTGGGGTCTAAGAAGTAAAAAGCAAAAGGGAGATGACAATGCATCTCCCTTTTCGCTCATTTAGCGGTTATTCAGCTCAGTGTGCTAACCCGCTTTTAACATGTCGCTGCACGACTTGTTTAACAGCTGCCTGCAACGCCACACGCCGAGTGTTGAAACAATGGCGGCGCCAGCGACAGGCGCGATCCCCCACCATGGCCAATGCATATATACCACCAGCTCAAATACCTGCGTTTTTAGCATATACAATGCAAACTCAGCCACGATGACCGCTAACAAGCCAGCAATGGCACCCAGTAGGGCAAATTCAAACCCGGTTGATGCCCGCAATAACCAACCCGATGCGCCAAAGGTGCGTAATACCGCTAACTCACGTTGACGAGTGGCCATACCGGCCTCGGTTTGGGCAATCAGCACGAGTGCACTGGCCAACAACACCAATGCTAATACTAACGATAAAGACAAAGACACTTGCTCAATAATTTGCCTTAACTGCCCTACCATGGCGCCAACATCAATAATCGACACCGTCGGGAATTGCCTAATTAATTGCAACACCACTTGGTCTGCCGTTAACGTGCTGCCATCGGCGGCCAAAAGTTGATCATTAAGATGAAAACTGGCCATAGACGTATACGCAAAAGGCTCAAGTGCTTTTGGCGTAAAAATCATATAAAAGTTTGGCTGCAAGGTTTCCCACTGCACCTGTCTAATACTGGCAACAGTGACCGACAAATCTTGGTTATCGATTCGATAAGTCAGTTTGTCGCCCAGTTTCAGCGCCAAACGCTCAGCCACACCAGATTCAACAGACACCTCATCGTCAGTTTGATTAAACTGGCCCTCAAGCAATTTGTTATTGGGCGGCAAGGTATCGCGATAGGTTAAGTTTAACTCACGAGAGATCCCCACTCGACCTTCGATGCCCTCTTCTGATTGGCGACGAGAAATTAACTCTTCATCATTAATGTGGGTTAAACGTCCACGCACAACCGGATATATATCGGTAGCTTTTATATGATTGAGGGTTAAAAAGTCATCGAGCGGTTTACTGTCTTCAGGGGCAATGTTCACCAAAAAGTAATTCGGCGCATTTTCTGGTAACTGCTTTTGCCACTCGTTAAGCAAATCTTGTCTTAGTGCCAAAATAGTCAGCAGCAATACCAAAGCACTGCTAAAACCGACTAATTGCACCGCATTTTGTCTAGCGCGGCGACGCAGCCCAGCCAAAGCAAGTTGCAATGGATTGGTGGTTCTCATGCCAATGCCGTGGCCGAGGCGGATCATCACAAACCCTAATAGGCTCAGTAACACCCCCAGTAACATGACTGCCAACACTACCGTCATGGTGAGTGCGAGGCTTCTTGAATACAAATAGCCTAAAAGTGCCATGGCCGCTAGGCTGAGGAGCAAGTGCAACCACATGCCGAGCTGCAAACCCTCAAGCTGGCGTTGCAATACTCGAAGCGGTGGTATTGCTAATAAACGCATTAGTGGATAAGCCGAAAACATAAATGCGCTGATTAACCCGGTACTGACACCTAATACTACAGGGCGCAAGTAAGGCGGCGAATACGCTGCGATTTCGGGCGGTAAAAACGCCGTGATACCAAGGTCGAGTAACAAGCCACCGATTAAACCAAGCGCAATACCGAGCAATGTCACCAAAGATAAATGTAACCCAAATAACACACGGATTTGTTTACCCGATGCACCAAAGGTTTTCAACATCGCCACCACGTCGTAATGGCGCTGACAATAGCGCTGCGCTGCAATGCCAATTGCAGCACATGCCAATGCAATACCCAATAAACTGGCTAGCAATAAAAAGCGTTCTGCACGCTGTACCGCTGAGGCAATCGGTGAGTCGCCCGACTGCACATCAACCCAACGTTGGCTGTTATTGAGTAGCGGTTTAGCTTGTTGCTCAAAATCAACCAATTGCTGCGCATCACCGGTAAACTGGTACAGGTAAGTTACGCGGCTGCCCGGCTGAATAATCCCTGTTGCAGCAACATCATTTAGGTGAATAAGTAACACTGGTGATGAGGCAAATGGATTAAAACCGGCGTCAGGTAAGCGACTTATCTCTTCGGTTAGTGATAACTCACTGTTACCTAACTCAATGCTTTTAGGGTAATTAAGTAATCCACCTAAACGATTTTCATACCATGCCTGGCCTGTTTGCGGTAACGCTTGTGTGATACCTGTGCTGAGCTCAATGTCGCCTTTAAGTGGATAACCATCACCCACGGCTTTCACTGTAACTAACTGAAATTTATCGCCAGAATACACCATTGAGTTAAATTGCATATTGGTGACATGGGCAAGGCCAATCTCGTCTGCAATGGTTAACACTTTAGGGTCTAACTCAACGGGTGAATCAATAATGCGATCGGCTGCAATAAAGTTTGCGGCTTCACCATTAATCGCCACTTGTAAACGCTCGCTAACCCGAGCAAGCCCAGTGACCGACAATACGGCTAGCGTTATCGCTAACACAATTAAAACTAATTGGCCTTGTGCAAGCTCACGCTTAAACAAACGCCAAGCGATGCGCCATTCCATTAGTTTGCCTCCACTAGTTGTGCTTCTGATGTACTATTGTGCTGACCGTCTTCCGCTGCAGGCTCAGATAAATGACCGCTTTCCATCACAAGTTGCCTTGCACAGCGCTGGGCAAGGTGTAAGTCATGAGTGACCAGTACCAAAGTGGTGTCGCTTTCTTGGTTAAGGGCAAATAACATGTCGGCAATTTTGTCGCCATTTACACTGTCTAAGTTACCTGTGGGTTCGTCGGCAAATAACACTTTTGGTTCACAAATAAATGCTCTGGCAATCGCCACACGTTGCTGCTCACCGCCCGATAATTGTTTCGGTAAGTGGTTTAAGCGATGCGACAAGCCAACGCGTTCAAGCATGGCTTGGGCTTTTTGCTTGGCATCGGTAACGCCAGCAAGTTCAGCTGGCAACATGACGTTTTCTAACGCGGTTAAAGTATCGACCAACATAAAGGATTGAAAAATAAAACTGACTTTTTGTTTACGCAGCGCGGCTTTTTGCTCTTCATTTAAACCAGATAATGCCACCCCATCAAGGACAATTTCACCTGAAGTTGGTGTGTCTAAAGCCGCTAATAATCCAAGTAAGGTTGATTTACCCGAACCCGATGGTCCAAGAATAGCAATACTGTCGCCCTGCTTGACTTCTATATTAATGCCGTTGAGGATAGTCAACTCTCCCTCTTGGGTCACCACAGTTTTATTAAGGTTAGTTACAGTTATGGCACTGGTATTTCGAACGCTATTATTAGACATACAATCCTTCTTATTTTTGTCGCTTAAACGCATGTTAGCTGCTGCATTTACGTTAATGTTGATGTGCGCGCCTGCCTATGCTGCCACGGTTTTGATACTGGGCGATAGCCTTAGTGCAGGTTATGGCATGCCAGAAAACCAAGGTTGGGTACAATTGTTACGCAATGAACTGCCACAACACACAATTGTTAACGGCTCTGTTAGTGGTGAAACAACAGCAGGAGGATTACGTAGACTCCCGAGTTTACTGACCTCTAGCCAACCAGACATTGTTGTAATCGAACTCGGCGGCAATGATGGACTACGCGGTTTTCCACCCAATCAGTTGAAATCAAATCTTACAAAAATCATTACGCTAGCCGAAGAGCAAGGCGCAAAAGTGTTATTAACTGAAATTATGGTGCCACCTAATTACGGTCCTCGTTATAGCAAAATGTTCACTGAGGTTTATCATCAATTAGCTGACGAATATGCTATTAACTTAGTGCCGTTTTTTATGCAAGATATTGCCGCAGACAAAAGCTTAATGCAACGTGACGGTATACACCCCAATGAACAGGCTCAAGATAAAATTACGCAATGGATGCTGCCTTGGATCACTCAATTAATAGCGGAGTAACTATTTAAATTTTATGACTTTCACGACAAATGTTAAAAAGATTTTAATAAAATGAATGAAAGTCATATTAATTTCAGTTTCAATGTTTAAAATGGATACCAGCAAGCAACTCAATAACGATAAACTTTAGACAACAGCTTGGGTATGTTGCGCTTTCAATTTTTTGTGGTTATTTAAGGCTTTTAGTACAACACCGCGAAGGCTAAAGATGGATTAACAGCCAAGCGTTCACGTTACATAACAGCCCAAATGCAACCTACAGATTAGGTTAAAAACAGAGTGTCACATGGGTTAGCTCACTTCATTATTAAAGTAGCAAACACTGTGAACACATCAATAGAAACACTAACCTCTGTCTCGAAAAATTGACGATGAAAGTACAGCAACCCTCAGACTATAAAGGAAATAATATGTCCGTCAGTCGTCAAAAAAAAGTATATTTACCCAGTGCGACCCGTAAAAACCAATACATCACGATCGGATTTCCATTAACCGACGATTATCTCAGCAAGTACAGTAGTTTAGAAAATTGCTACGAAGAATTCAGCAAACTTGTATACCAACTCGCTGAAAAAAACGAACTGTATAATGTTCATGTTGTGACTACCGATAAATTGCCTATGGTGCGCTTTCACAGTGAAGCTTACTGTTTAAACTCCAATGAACAACTGCGCTTCTTTTATAACCCTGCCTATCATGAAGCAAACAGTTTACACAGCACCCCGGGGTTCAGAGCGCGTAAATTACGGATTGTCTTTTTAGCCACAGGGGCTGATTTACGCAGCAATGCAGCCGGTTTTCATAATAAAGTGAAGCAATTTATTGCCGATCTAGCCCCCCAATTACCTGTTAAAGATTTGCCGATTAAAATTCGCGATCATCAACATATTTCCTATGACTTTTTTGCTAAAGCAAAGGGCTTAAAAGAAACATACGGTTATAAACTGCGTGCGGTAGACAGTCGCTATCACCGACGCCAGTGCGAACTGCCTGAAAACGTCAGTACCTTAAACTACGTCACGATCAACATTCCTATTGATCGCCGGATTAAAAAGCAATTACTGGCAAATGATTCGGTTGATTTGGCTTCCATTTATCAAAATGTGTATGACAAATTTGTCGATGCAACCAAAAGTAAACAATTAAAACGTGTTGCTATGGTTGCCAACGGTAAGTTGCCCTTGGTTCGTAACAGTAAATATGAGCAACTCACCAGCACTGATGAGTTTCAGATGATTGGTTTTGACCCACACGCTCAATCTCCAGAACCTATCGGGCATTGGGACAGCAGTAAATTAGTCGACGTATTTCGATTTGTCATTGTTGCGGGTAAAAGTGATGAAACCGATGAGGGTTACGGCCGCTTTATGAACCAAGTAGAAGATGCACTGCGCACGTTTACTCAAGCATTTGATATCGATAAAGAACATGTTGATGTGATTCTACGCTTCCACCAACACATCAGTTATAAAGCTCAATAATGACGTCATCATTATAATGCTTACCAAAAAAACGACAGCCTAGGCTGTCGTTTTTATTCATCAAAATCTGTATTACACCGATTGATTACGCTCAATGAGCTTGTTCATCACGGCATTAACCGATAATGATGCACCATGGGCGATTTTATCAGCCAGCTTCTTCTTCATTTGATATCTAATTTTGATCACTTGATGGGTATTGGCTAAGTTTAAAATGACATCATCACTGGTTGATATTTCATCAATTAAGCCTAATTCAATGGCCTGCTGACCATACCAATGCTCACCCGTCGCCACTTTACTAATGTCCATCTCAGGACGATAACGGCCAACAAACGCTTTAAATAGCACGTGCGTTTCTTCAAGTTCTTGTTGAAACTTAGCACGGCCTTCATCGGTGTTTTCACCAAAAATGGTTAACGTACGCTTAAAATCGCCCGCGGTATGTTGCTCGTAATCAATATCATGCTTTTTAAGTAAACGATTGAAATTAGGCACCTGCGCTACAACACCAATTGACCCGACAATGGCAAACGGTGCGGCATACACTTTATTCGCCACACAAGCCATCATATAGCCGCCACTGGCTGCTACTTTATCAATACATATAGTCAATCGAATGTTCGCTTGGCGTAAACGATCTAATTGGCTTGATGCTAAACCATAACCATGCACCATGCCGCCGCCACTTTCTACATTCACCAACACTTGGTCATCTTTATCAGCAATGGTTAAAACAGCCGTCACTTCCTCACGCAAAGAAGCCACTTCGCTCGCATCTATACTGCCTTTAAAGTCAATAACAAAGACTTTACCTTTTGTAACATCCGATTTTTCAGCCGCTTTCTCATCCGCCTTGACTTGCTTTTCATAGGCTTTAAATTGCTTTTTCGAGAGCAACTCTTCTTTCAAATGATGCTTTAGCTGAATGAGTTCATCTGAAATATCAGTGAGTCGGAGCTCACCTTTGTCAGCTTTGTTTTTTATGTTACTGGCAAGTATCAATACCACGACGGCCAATATCGCGACGACGATTGTTACGGCTTTTGCTAAAAATAAACCGTATTCATATAAAAATTCCAAATTTAGCTCCAAATAGGAAAAACTGTCTCGCGCTATTTTATCAGTTATTACCGATAAGTAGACAACAAAAAACCCAGCAATTGCTGGGTTTTGAATCAAAACGAAGACTAAATAGTAAGGATTAGTTACAACCTTGAATAACGTCACTGTTTGAGATGGCAATTGTTGCCTGCCCAGCTCCTGCAGTCATGGCAAAACCAGCTACTTGAGATTGCATTTCTGCTGTTGCGGCAGCAGCCATACCATCTGTAACACCATCAACTTCACTTGGGCTCACAATCGAGCTGTGATGACCTTTAGAGAAGCGCACAGCACCAGAACCAGGCATTGTTGCATCGACACAATTCAAACCAATGGCTGCAATTAATGGCTCCGTACCAGAAAGAGGGAAACCAGATACACTGTTAGGTAAGGTTTGGTCAGGTAAGTTACCGGCGCCATCACCCACAATTTCAATTAAATGCACAGGCACTTCTGTCGCAGCTAACATACCTGCATGGTTTAATGGATCTGCTGAGTCAACAGCGGTTTGTACTGCTAACGCGAACGATGGAATAAATGCAGCATAAACGCCTTGCACTAATGCTTCATATTCGGCGCTACCCACTTCATAACCAGCAGTGTTGGCTTCGGCCACTAATTCAGCAAACGTGTCAGATGCAACAACATTTTCGAACAATTGTGGCCCAAATGCCGCAGAACCCGCAAATGCACCAGCTAAACCGCCCGCTGGAGCGACTAACGAACTTGCGTTAATCGCATATGCATTGGTTAAGCTTTCGCCTGACGTTGGATCAACTAAACCAGTACTTGCATAAGTTGAGAAAGTGGTCCCAACAATGGCACCTAAACTCAAACCTTGAGCACTAATTTTAGAGACATCAAATACTTGAGGCTGGCTCGCAGCTGCTAATTGCTGCGCCATACCCGTTAACAATAAACGCAGTGCTAAATGATCTAGGGTCGCTTGGCGGAAGTTATCACGCACAGTTAATGAACTGGCAATGTTAACAAAGACAAGCGGGTTACCATTTGCGTAAGCTTCTGGTTGCCCCACTAAATCACCATAGCTTGGCGCTGTAGCCGAAATCTCATAAGCGCCACCGTTACCGATTTCATATGACCGTTCACCGTGTAAAGGCATATCAATGGAAATTGTGGCAACACCCGCTGCGGCATAGGTACCAGCATAGGCTAGGTTCATTTCTTTACCGCCACCAAGACCATGCATAGTAATAGTGGTTGGCCAACCATTTTCAGGAGGAACAAACGTGCCACCTTGAGCAGCAGTAAATGCGGCTAACTTAGCCGCATTCGGTAAGGTAATTTGCACAGGGATTGTTTCATAGCTCTGAATAGCAGGAATTGGATTTAAGCGAGTTAGATGCTTAGAGATATCAGCCGATGTGCCATCATCAAGTAACCATTGTTTACCAGCAAGTAATGCCGGATTAGCCAACGCTGCTTGTGGATCAACACCTTGCTCTGTCGCTTGGGCAAAGAAGTTCTCTTGGCTTAATGTGCCAGCCTGAAGCGCGAGTAACACTGATACAGGGCTGTCACCTTGAGCAAACCAACGGCCGTTAGGTGCTGTCGGCGCACCGTCAACGACAGGAATAACACAACTACTTGATGAACAATCACCATAAAATGGCACTTTAATTTGCGCAGTATACACATCGGCCATATCTGCAAGAGTATAAGCTAAGCCGCTAGCAGACGTTAATCCTAATGCTTGTGCGGCGGTATAACCTGCTGGTGTGGGTGTTTGTACAAATGAAGGCATATAGGCTTCATTTGATGCCATTAGCAATTTAGCAGTCTCATACACATTTGCAACTGACTGGGTGGTAAATAGACCAGAATAAATAATACTTTCAGAGTCAACACCGTGTTCAGCCGCCACACCTTTTTCGTAACTATTAACCAAACCTTGCAACTGTAATTGCGCAGCCGTTTCTAGCGGTTTAGTTTCGATATCTAATTTGAGTAAATTATAAGTTGTCGATGCTGCGATACTGCGACCTAAAGAGTCTTGAATTAAGTCTGTAACAACGTAAATATATGACTGAATAGGCTTTAATGGTTTTAGTGGCACAATGACTACGTTATCACCCGATACTGTCGTGACAAAATCAACACCAAAGGTCAATTCTTCGCCCACTTTACAAGCAGACACAGATGCCAAAGAAGTACATTCAGGATCAGTAGACAATGACCCACCCACGGTTGCTTCAAACACCCGTATCGCACCAGGCTGGGATACCGATGACGCATCAAGAGTTAACGCATTACCTTGAAGGTCGTTTGCTAGCTCCATTGTTATTGAAATTGGTGAGCTAGTTGACCAACCGTCTAAACCGCCAAGTGCGATTGAAGGATCGGTGTAATCGACACCGGTTTCACCGGGAATCTGAAGGGTGCCATCGAGGGTACCACTAAACAGTAAATCGTTTGGTATAGGAAGCAATCCGTTTGCTGGATCAAATTGAACATGCGACACAGGCACCAAAGGTTCGGCTTTTTCTTTTGCTTCGTTAAAACTATCGCCGCCACATGCCGTTAAACCGAGAGCAGATGTTATTGCAACACCCAAAATGAGTCTTTTCATCTTTTTTCCCCAAATCTTGTTTTAATAATTTTGTTTTCCCCAAGAATTGGTCACAATAGTCCTATCATGCGACCAAAAGGACTTATGTTAGTCCTTAACTATTCTCAAGTTAACGCAAAATTATAGAGTTAGCTACAAGTTTGTTACATACAAATGACGTATTCGTATACAATTATCAATCATTTGTTTCAAACGGTCGTTTAAACTTTAGCCAATTCTAGATTTGACGGGCGATTGCGCTCAGAGGAAATAATTAATCATGTTGGAATATCAAGCGGTAAAAGATTCACTTAATAACAAAACTATCTTGGTAACAGGTGCTGGTGCTGGCATTGGTCGCACCGCCGCCATTGAATATGCTAAACATGGCGCGACCGTTATTTTATTGGGGAAAACGGTTAAAAAGCTTGAGGCTGTATATGATGAAATCGTGAATGCGGGTTACCCAACACCTGCCATTGTGCCGCTTGATTTAAAAGGGGCCACTGAACAGAATTATATTGATATGGCTGAAACCATTGCAGAACAGTTTGGCCACCTTGACGGGCTTTTGCACAACGCTTCACAACTTGGTGCGTTGGGGCCTTTTGAGCATATTGACTTGGAGTCGTTAGAGACCATCATTAAAGTCAACGTAACTGCTCAAGCGATTATGACTAAAGCCTTGTTACCGATTATGCGCAAAGCACCAAATGCTTCGATCATCTTTACCTCTAGCAGCGTTGGCCGTAAAGGTCGGGCATATTGGGGGCCTTATGCATTTTCTAAATTTGCTACCGAAGGAATGATGCAAGTACTAGCCGATGAGTGTGATGGCACCTCTGTCAGAGTGAATACCATTAACCCGGGTGCAACTCGAACTGAAATGCGTGCAAAAGCTTACCCTGGCGAAGATCCACAAACATTAAAAACGGCACAACAAATTATGCCGACTTACCTATTTTTAATGAGTGATGAATCCATTAATACCAATGGTCAAGCACTAAACGCACAATAATCTCTTTGTGCCAATAAAAAACGGAAGCAAAAGCTTCCGTTTTTCATGGTCAATTTAACAGGTTAAAAACTGATGGTCTTGGCATTTTGACTCACCAACTTTTCTCCTACACCTTTAACCATAGTCAATTGTTGCAAGTTTTTAAACTTCCCATTTTTAGTGCGATAATCGACAATCGCTTGTGCTTTAGCTTTACCAATTCCCTTAAGTGACTGTAACTCTGTCACATTGGCTTTATTCACATTGATGCTTTGCACTTTGGTGGATGATTTCTCAACGGCTTTGGTAGATTTTTGAGATACTTCGGCAACCGTTTTGGTTTTCGTTGAGTCTGCAGCAAAAGATGAGGTGCTAAAAAAACAACATAAGCACATGAATACCGCAGTTAATGTTAATGATGACTTCATTAGAGTCTCCTTGTTTTTTATTTTGCTGGTCCCGTCCTATTGTTTACAACATAGTCATAGTCCAAAAACCAGCGCGAAGATTCAGAACGTTATTCCGTTTCCAAATCGGAGACTAACTTTAGTCAACAACCCTTAATTGTACATAAAAAACACAATTCGCTAATATTAACGCTTCACCTTATCCTCAGGTTTAACTTTTTTGCTGGCCATTATTGATGACGTAAACTGTGTCAATTCACCTAATAAGTGTTGATGCACTTGCGTTAATTTGGGTTTATTGTTTGAGGTAAAAGCAATGGGGCGACATAAATTCATAGCCTGATAACCTAATCTAGCGGTTAATAAACCGCCACCAAGGCCTTGAGCGATACGCGTTGATAGTTTTCCGGTCATTTCTACTGACAATAACTGGGTTCCTAAGTCGGTAATCACTTCAGTACTGCCAGCATAGATAACATTGACAATAATACTGCGGATAAGCTTAATACGACTCCAATAGCCTAACTCAACAGCATAAATAGCAGCCACTTGATTAATCATTTTTTGATTACGCCACAAAATAATCGCCATATCCAGCGCAGCTAAGGGACTTGCAGCTAACAGTAATGCCGACTCAGCCGCAAAACGATTGACTGTTTTTTTCGCTAAGGTGTCACGTTCACTCAATACCATTTTGTCAAACAACATGACAATTTCAGCATCATTGTGCTCTTTATTGCTGGCCTGAATATATTGTTGTTTGGCTTCAGTATTGGGATATTTGGCCAAAATAGGCGCGATAAATTTATTGGCTTCACCCATTTGCATACTTTGCGACAATCGCTCAGCCCTTGCCTGATGATCAGCAACTTTTTTTAGATTAGCTAACTTTCGCCACTCATTAATTACACCAACCCCAGCCCATAAGCTTACAATACTTAATACCGTGGCATAAAAGCCAAATAACCAAGGACTTTGATTAAACGATTCCATTAATCCTACGGCCGTTTGCACTATAGTTAACAGCCCAACACTGATTAGCGATAACACCGCCAATTTTGACCAACCTTTAGGTTTGCCTGACGCAATACTGTCGCTGATAGATTCGGGTAATTCGGCCAAGGTTTGTTCACACACAAACTCAACCTCATTGAAAGATTGAGTAGGTTTGATTGCTTCTGCAGATTGATGAGTTTCAGAGTCACCGATAAGATCTGCGTCATCGAAGACTTGCGATTTCTTTAGCCCTGAAGCGCTATTTGCTTGATTCATAATTGATACTCATACTCTTGCAACTAGGTTAATTTATCGCCTAATAAAAACTCTAAAAGATGGTCAAGACGTATATGCTCAAACTTAGGATGAGCCTCATTTAAATGGCTGATATTAGGAGGTAAAAATGAGTTAAAATTAAACCCTTGCTGTTGCCAAAAAGTGGCATCTGGCAAGGTTGTCGGCACATCTCCCGGATAAACAGTAATTTGTTTGCCCTCTAAGTCCGTACCTTTAACCACTTCTTGTTGACCACTATCGGTATTGACCATGCCATGTTGCGTCGCCTTGATGGCACTGATGGCCATCGTTTCAACGTCACTGCCTTCAAAATTGGCGTAATGCTGACTTTGCTGCAGCATGGCCGTTAATAAACTCAACACATGACTTTGCTGATCTCGCGTCACTCGGTCAACTTGGCTCGCGGCAAATAACACTTTGTCAATGCGTGGTGAAAACAACCGCTTAATTAAACTTGATTGGCCAAATTGAAAGCTTTCCATAATGCTGTTTAAGGCGCGCCCCATGTCATTAAATTGTGCTTGGCCATGATTTAACGCATTTAAACAATCCACCAGCACCAACTGACGATCAAAACGTGAAAAGTAATCACGATAAAATGGCTTCACTACTTGAGACACATACTGCTCATAACGTCGCTTTAAAACATGGTAATTAGAGTCATTTGGACTTGATGCCAACTCAGAATGGGTTAATGGACTCAGTGACAATAACGGGAAAAAAGCCAGTAATGGGGTATTTTCATATTCACCAGGTAACAACATGCGCCCTGGTTGAGCATGATAAAACCCTTGCTGTCGAACTAAATCAACCAGCAATGCTTGGTACAAATCGGCAAGGTACTTTAGCTGTTGCTCATCTGCAACTTGGGCTAAATCCACACTATTCATTGCTTGAGTGAACGCTTCATAACAAGGTGATTGGCTTAAGTTGGCAACATTTTGCTGTTGTTCAAGGCACCAGTGAGTAAAGTCATGTTTTAGCATAGGTAAGTCGAGCAGCCACTCACCAGGATAATCGACAATATCAACATACAAAGTGGCAGTGTCAGTTAATTTGGCCAGTATTCCTTGTTGCGGCTGATATTTAATGGCTAAACGTAATTCAGTAATGGTCCGAGTCGATGCAGGCCACTGAGGGGGCGATGAATTTAATGCATTCATTGAGCCTTGATAGTCAAAACTGGCGATGTCTAAATCGGGCTGCATTGCACGTTGTACGCCAATTAATCGCCCTTCTCTTGCGACTTGCCATAATGGCAATGGATTGTGCTTATTACCTTTTCCTGCATGCAATAGTTGATTCACTAAACCACTGATGAATGCTGTTTTTCCTGCACCAGATAAACCAGTAACAGCCAATCTAACGTGGCGGTCAGTGCTGCGATGCACTAGAGACTGTGCTGTTTGGGAGACTTTAAACAAGGAACGATCTAAAAAATTCATGGTGGCTGACAGCTCCTAAAATCAAGGGAGAGCATAAAACAAGGGCGGTAAACCGCCCATTTAGAATAATTAAAGACTATTGATTTCCCGTTTTAAGTCAAAGCTATCTGACGTAACGTGTTTCTCTAGTCGTTGTAGACGGGCCTCGAGCCCATTAAATTGACGACTGACATCAAACAAAGCACGTTTTGCAGGCTCTCCTGCTTGCCATACCTTCTTTTTAACTTCGATATCCTTGTGTTGTTCGTCATATTCTAATGCGTGTGGTTTAACATCTAATATCATCCACAACGCAATATAAATCACAAACACCACACCGGTACCACCAAGGAGAAATATCGATACCGCTAACACACGCACTAACCAGGTTTCAAAGTTAAAATAGTCGGCAATGCCCGAGCATACTCCCGCTATTTTACCACTCTTAGGATTGCGGTATAGCGTACGACCGTTAGTTGTGCCCATGTTTCGCCCTCCACTCTGGTGAATCAGTATCTAAAATCGCTTCTAAGGTTTCTATGCGATGGCTCATTTTTTCAGCTTTAGCAATTAAATCATTAAGCTGAGCGAATTCTTCTTCTGTGAGTCCTTGGCTCACTTGTCGCTTACTGCGGTAGTGAAGAATCAACCAAATGGGTGCAACAATTACTAAAAAAATGATAATTGGTGCAATAAGAAGATCCATGTCCATAACTCACCTCTGAAAAATTATTATGCTTTTGATTTAGGTTGTTTTTTTGCGTTTACTTTGGCTTTTAATGCAGCTAATTCATCATTAACAGCATCTTCAGCTTCAAGGGCGGCAAACTCATCTGCAAGAGAATCTTTTTTACCTAAGTCATATGATTCTACCTGAGCTTCTAGGCCTTCTACACGGCGTTCGTATTGCTCAAACTTCATCATTGCATCATCAATTTTACTTGAATCAAGCTGCTTTTTAACTTCTAAACGCGAAGTCGCAGTTTGCTTGCGCATAATGATGGTTTTTTGACGAGCACGGGCATCATTCAATTTTTCTTGAAGTTGCGCCACTTCATCTTTTAAGCGAGTAATATGTTCTTCTACTACCTGCAATTCCATTTCAAGTGTTTGCAGCAAACCAACGGTTTTTTGCTTTTCAATTAAGGCGGCTTTAGCTAAGTCTTCACGCTCTTTCGATAATGCTAACTCTGCTTTGTCTTGCCAATCTTGCACTTGTTCTTGTACTCGACTAATACGACGAAGTAATTCTTTTTTCTCGGCCAACACTCTGGCAGAGGTTGAACGCACTTCGACTAACGTGTCTTCCATTTCTTGAATGATCAGACGTACCATTTTTTCTGGATCTTCTGCTTTATCAAGTATTGCGCTGATATTTGAATTAACGATATCTGCAAAGCGAGAGAAAATTCCCATAATATATTCCTCAAAAATTAACGTGGATGTCGCAATAGGTATTACACATTGCGTGCCAACTTTAAAAAGTTCTACAATATTAGTTGCTTATACAAATATTTAACTTTTTCTTTCATTTATTACCTAAGCAATCTATTATGATTTTCACCAATTATTAGTCTAATTCACTAACAATGTTGCGAGTAAGCTACTGTGAGCAAACAATACCAACAAGATAACCTCATCGGCCAGTCTAATGCATTACTTGAAGTATTAGAGCATGTATCTAAAATTGCGCCCCTCTCTAAACCCGTACTTATCATTGGTGAGCGCGGAACAGGTAAAGAGCTCATTGCTGAGCGGCTTCATTATTTGTCTGCTCGTTGGGATCAAAGCTTTATTAAACTTAACTGCTCATCGTTAAGTGAAAACTTACTCGAAAGTGAACTGTTTGGCCATGAGTCAGGTGCATTTACGGGTGCAAAAGGTAAACACGAAGGCCGCTTTGAACGAGCCGATGGTGGTACATTGTTTTTAGATGAGCTGGCTAATACCTCAGGGCTTATTCAAGAAAAACTATTGCGCGTAATTGAATATGGCGAGTTTGAACGTGTCGGTGGCAGTAAAACCGTACAGTCTGATGTGCGACTCATTTGTGCCGCTAACGAAGATTTACCGTCATTAGCTGACAGCGGCGAATTTAGAGCCGATTTATTAGACCGATTAGCATTTGACGTCATTACATTACCGCCACTTCGTTGCCGAACTGACGATATTATGCCTTTAGCACAACACTTTGCTGTAAGTATGGCCAGACAACTCGGGCTTGAATATTTTGGCGGATTTGGCGCCATCGCCATCGAACAATTGATGATGCACAATTGGCCAGGTAATATCCGTGAATTAAAAAACGTGGTTGAACGCAGTGTGTATCGAGAAGGCTCTGAAGGCCAAGAGATTGACCATATTATTTTAGATCCTTTTGCCTCACCTTATCGCCCAACGGCTCGAGTGAAAACCCGCGAACGCCAAGTGCAACCAATAGAATTGCCTGTTGCGTCCGTTGAAACAAGTGAAGAAACCCTGCCAGTTCCTCTTACCCACAGCAATATTGAGTTTCCGATAAACTTTAAAGAATACACTGAAAATGCGGAAATAGACTTGCTGCAACGAGCCCTTGCAGAAGGTCAATACAACCAGAAAAAAACCGCTGATTTATTAGGATTAAGCTACCATCAGCTTAGGGGCATTTTGAAAAAGTACAACTTGCTAGACAAGTCTTAAATGAACTCATGTATCTACGATTGCTCAGCTCGTACGAACACTGTTAAAATGAATCCTCAAAGTCGATAAAAAATGATTACACCATGCCTGTTATAGTAAAACGCTGGTATCAGCTGATTTCCTTGTGTATTTCCAGCACCTTGCTGGCAGCATGCGGACAAGCACAATTGCCTTCAGGGTTGGTATATTGCAGCGAAGGTAATCCTGAAAGCTTTAACCCCCAGTTAGTCACCTCTGGCACCACTATCGATGCGACTTCACACCAAATCTATAGTCAGCTGGTTAACTACAGTCAGGCCAAAACGGATATTATTCCTGGGCTAGCCACGCAATGGTCAATCTCAGAAGATGGTCTCAGTTACCAATTTACCTTACGTGAGCATGTTAGCTTTCATAAAACCAATCGGTTTACCCCATCAAGAGACTTTAATGCCGACGATGTCCTATTTTCGTTTAATCGTATTATTGACCCCCTACACCCTTACCATTTAGTCAGCAGAACGGGTTATCCTTTTTTTCAAAGTATTGGTTTTGATAACCTTATTGAGTCAATAGAGAAAGTAAACGATTACCAGGTCATCTTTCATTTAACTCGTAAAGATGCCTCCTTTTTAGCCAATTTGGCCACCGACTTTGCCGTCATTTTATCGGCAGAATACGGTTACCAATTGCTGGCGCAAGGTACACCCGAAGACATTGATTATTATGCCGTAGGCACCGGGCCATTTCAGCTTAATCAATATGTCAAAAATGAATATATTCGCTTTAAAAAACACCCTGTATATTGGGGGCCAACAGTCGAGCTTGACCAGTTAGTGTTTGATATTACTCCAAGAAGCACATCACGGATCGCCAAACTCATTACCGGAGATTGCAGCGTATCGGCTTTGCCTAAAGCAGCCGAATTAACCGTTGTGGCTGCACATCCTGATGTGGTGGTTGATGCTAAGCCTGGCCTAAATGTGTCATTTTGGGCATTCAATACTCAAAAGCCACCATTAGATGATGTTCGAGTTAGGCGTGCCCTAGCCCACGCCATCGATAAGAAAAACATTCTTGAAGCGGTATACAACAACACGGCAGTTGAAGCCACCGGAGTATTGCCTCCGGCGTCATGGGCCTATACTAAAAATTTATCGCCTAATGAATATAATCCTCAAAAAGCGATTGAATTACTCAAGCAAGCTGGTGTTGATAAATTATCCATCAATGTATGGGCAATGCCGGTGGCACGGATTTATAACCCAAGTGCACTGAAAACCGCCGAACTTATCCAAGCCGATTTAGCCCGAATAGGCGTAAAACTCAATATCATTAGCTATGATTGGAGTGTGTTTGTACAAAAGCTATCAGCCTCTAATTACGATTCAGTATTAATTGGATGGAATGCCGATAACAGTGATCCTGATAACTTTTTTACACCGTTATTGAGTTGTGCAGCATTAGCCTCAAACAATAACCGTTCTCGCTGGTGCCAAAAAGACTTCGAACATTTACTCGCCCAGGCACAAAGTGTTTCATCACAACCTGAGCGCAAAGCATTTTATCAGTCTGCTGAAGCCATTATTAGCGACCAGGTCCCTATGGTGACGTTAGCTCATGCCAAAAAAGTGGTGTTAAAAAAGAACAATATTACTGCAATGCAAATTCGCCCTTATGGTGGAATTTCATTCGCCAAAGCCATCCAAACAACAGAGGAAGACGAATAAATGTGGCGTTATTTATTTAGACGTATCACCCTGTTTTTGGCAACCTCTTTGGTGATGATAGCGGTATTATTCATCGCGACAGGCTTATTTCCAGCCAATAAAGCCTATTCATTGTCGGGGATTCAGTACCCTACTACTGAGCAGCAACGCCAAATCGAAACCGACTATCAACTTAATGATAATCAATTAATCCAGTTTACGGCTTATCTTCGTCAGCGTTTGAGCGGTAATTTAGGCATTTCAAGTAACTCACAACAAGCTGTTGCAGGCGAATTAGCGTCAGTGTTACCCGCATCGCTTGAACTATCACTTTTTTCAGGCTTCATAGCAGTTTTTTTTGGTGTGCCTCTTGGCGTAATTGCTGCGTTAAGCCGGAATAAAGCGCTACAACACAGTATTTTAGCTTTTACCCTAACGGGTTATTCTATCCCTGTTTTTTGGCTGGGACTCACGCTCTCCATGTGGTTTGGGGTAAATTTAGGTTGGTTACCGATTTCAGGACAAATCAACTTATTATACGAGATTGAACCTGTAACCGGCTTTATGTTAATCGATACATTAATGTCTGAATCTACATATCGCATACCTGCTTTTCATGACGCATTATTACACTTAATTTTACCTGCGGTCACACTCGCAGTGTTGCCATTTACACTCGTCGTGCGCATTACACGCCAAGCTATCATTAATGTTATGAATCAAACTTATATTCGTGCTGCAGAAGCGCGCGGATTACACACATTTAAAATTTTAGTCCGCCATGCAATGCCCAATGCGTTAATTCCGGTATTAAAAAGTATTGGCTTAATGCTGGGCTCCTTTGCCAGCTATGGCATTGTGGTTGAAGTGATATTTTCCTGGCCGGGTGTTGGCAGTTGGTTGGTATCAGGTATTTATCAGCGCGACTATACTGTGATTCAAGCTGGTATCTTTTCAGTGTCGCTATTGATTATCTTTTTGAGTATTTTAATTGACTTACTGCACACTATAATCAATCCGATGAGTAGAAAGGACTTATATGCCTCGCATTAAAATCTACCACGAAGACCATATAGATTCGCCATTGTGGCGTGTATGGAATACCTTCTCTGCGAATCCGTTTGCAGTGATAGGTTTATGGGCGGTGATTTTTTTATTGGTACTGACTATTTTTGCGCCGTTTGTTGCACCTTACTCCGCAGAAACACAGAACCAACAAGTCCTGCTATTACCACCCTCTTGGGATCCCGCCGGCAGTGTTGAACACTTTTTGGGTACAGATGATTTAGGCCGTGATATTTTTAGTCGTATTTTGCATGGGGTACAACTGACCTTTGGCATGTCATTACTGATTGTATCAGTGTCACTGTTCTTTGGGTTTATTATTGGTTCATTGTCAGGCATGATGCGTGGCATAAAGTCGAGTGTATTAAGCCATTTACTTGATGCTTTACTTTCTATACCCTCCTTGCTTATGGCCATTTTAGTGGTTGCAGTGATGGGACCGGGGCTGAACAATGTCTTTTGGGGCGTGGGGATTGCGATGATCCCGCAATTTGTTCGCGCCATTCATCAAGCGGTTCATGAAGAATTACAAAAAGAATACGTTACTGCTGCAAAATTAGATGGTGCAAATTCATTCCAAGTTTTTTGGTATGTGATTATGCCTAACGTTTGGGATGTGGTCATCATCCAAGTCACAATGGCAATTTCTGCCGCCATACTCGACATTGCAGCACTGGGATTTTTAAATTTAGGCGCCCAAGCACCTAGCCCTGAATGGGGAGCCATGGTCGCACAAGGGCTTGATAATTTATTACTTGCTCCCTGGACGGTAACGATACCTGGGATTGCCATTTTATTTACAGTGTTGTCGGTAAATTTAGTCGGCGACGGTTTACGCTCTGCACTTGCGCCAATAAGAAACTAACTATGCCATTACTCGACGTGCGTAACCTCACCATCGAACTTGATACCTCACAGGGGCGAGTCAAAGTACTCGAAAAAGTGAGTTTGACAATCAACCCCGGTGAAATTCATGGTTTGCTTGGAGAGTCAGGCTCAGGACGCAGCTTATTTGCAAAAGCCATTTTAGGTGTACTTGGCCCTAATTGGCACATCTTTGCAGACCGAATGATGTGGGACGGTCGTAATTTACTTGAAATGACAGCAAAAGAACGACGTTGTTTAATGGGTTGCGACATTGCCATGATATTTCAGGACCCTTCTGGCAGTTTAGATCCTGTTAAAACCATTGGCAGCCAAATTATTGAAGCCATGATGCCTAATAAAAACGTGCCCTTTTGGCGACGTCATCGCGATACCTATTTGAATGCACAAAAATGGCTACACAAAGTGGGCATTAAAACCCCTAAAAAATTGATGAAATGTTACCCGTGGGAGCTTTCTGAAGGTGAATGCCAAAAAGTCATGATCGCCATGGCGGTAGCTAATCACCCAAAGCTGTTAATCGCAGACGAACCGACAAACTCGATGGAGTTAAACACTCAAGCGCAAATTTTTAGGTTGTTGTCACAATTAAATCAATTGCAAAATGTGTCGATATTACTGGTGAGTCACGAGCTTGAAATTATGGTTAATTGGTGTGACAACCTAACCATTTTATATAGTGGTCAGGTGATGGAGTCAGGGCCGGCAGCGGCGATGGCCGAACAGCCTTTCCATCCTTATACCCGAGCATTGTTGAAAAACTTACCTGACCATACCCAAAAAATGCGCCACAAAGCCGATTTACCCACATTGCAAGGGTCGTCACCGTCGATGCAGCACTTACCTGCTGGATGTCGTCTCGGCCCACGCTGCCCAGAAGCACAACGTAAGTGCGTAAAACAGCCACATCTTGAACACATAAAAGATCGCTATTTTGCCTGCCATTTCCCTTATCAAAGTGAGCAAGAAGATGACGACGCCATTGCTTAAAGTCACCAACTTAAGTAAGCAGTACTTAACTGGCTATAAACGGTTCAAACCTCAATATTATCAAGCATTATCACCAATATCATTTGAGCTTGGGCGCGGTGAAACAATGGCGATTGTTGGCTCAGTTGGCTCGGGTAAAAGTACCTTAGCCCGTATTTTAGTGGGTGCAGAGCGACGCAGCGGTGGTGAGATTTTCTTTGAAGGTGAAGCATTAGAAACCCGCAACCAAAAACAGCGCTGCCGTTTAATTAGGATGATCTTCCAAGACCCCACCACCTCACTCAATCCACGCTTATCGATTGGCAACTTACTGAAAGAACCACTGCGCTTTAATACTCAGCTAAGTTCCAATGAGCGTAAAACGTTAGTCTTCGAAACCTTACGTAAAGTTGGGTTATTGCCAGAACATGCTGACTTTTATCCGCATATGGTGTCCGAAGGACAAAAGCAACGTGTTGCTGTTGCGCGTGCATTAATGCTCAACCCTAAAATTATTATTGCTGACGAAGCATTAACGGCTTTGGATATGTCGGTACGCTCTCAAATCATTAATCTGTTGTTAAAGTTACAAAAAGAGATGGGTCTGTCGTATATTTTCGTGTCGCATAACTTAAATATCGTCCGCCATGTGAGTGATAAGGTGATGGTGTTACAAAATGGTCAAATGGTGGAAAAAACCACCACAGAAGCACTGTTTACGTCACCCCAACATGAATACACACAACGCCTGATCCAAGAGCAAAGTCAATTTATGCAACGACGCTAAACTGCTCCAACCACTGTGATTTTAGCCTGATTTTCGCAAAAATCAGTGCCATTTAGGCGTCGAACTAATTATCCTAGAGCCAATATTAAAGGAAGAAACCAAAATATGATTATTAAACCTAAAATCCGTGGCTTTATTTGTACAACAACTCACCCTGTTGGCTGTGAAGCAAATGTCAAAGAACAAATTGAACTCACTAAAGCGAAAGGCAAAATAGCCAATGGCCCTAAAAAAGTCCTTGTTGTTGGCTCTTCTAGTGGTTATGGCTTGTCATCACGCATCGCGGCGGCTTTTGGTAGCGACGCTGCAACTATCGGTGTGTTTTTTGAAAAACCAAGCTCAGAGACCAAGCCAGGAACGGCCGGCTGGTACAACACAGCAGCATTCGACAAGTTTGCAAAAGCGGAAGGCTTATACTCTAAAAGCATTAACTGTGATGCCTTTAGCCATGAAGCTAAGCAACAAGTCATTGAGCTTATTAAGCAAGATTTAGGTCAAATCGACATGGTGGTGTACTCATTAGCTTCACCGGTGCGTAAATTACCAGACACTGGCGAAGTTATTCGCTCGTCACTGAAACCCATTGGCCAAACCTACTCAGCAACGGCTGTGGATACCAACAAAAATACGATTATCGAAACCTCGGTAGAGCCTGCAACGGAGCAAGAAATTGCCGATACCGTAACCGTTATGGGTGGCCAAGATTGGGAATTATGGATGAGCGCGTTAAGCGATGCTGGCGTATTAGCTGACGGTTGTAAAACCGTGGCTTACAGCTACATCGGTACTGAGTTAACCTGGCCAATATATTGGCACGGTGCACTTGGCCAAGCCAAAATGGATTTGGACCGTGCAGCACATGCGTTAAACAACCAATTAGCTCCGAAAGGTGGTTCTGCTAACGTCGCGGTACTAAAAAGCGTCGTAACTCAAGCCAGCTCAGCCATTCCTGTCATGCCACTGTACATTGCTATGGTATTTAAAAAGATGCGTCAAGAAGGTCTTCATGAAGGATGTATGGAACAAATTTACCGTTTGTTTACCGAACGTTTATACCGTGAAGATGGTCAAGCACCTGTCGTTGATAGCGAAAACAGACTGCGTTTAGACGATTGGGAATTGCGTGAAGACATTCAGCAACACTGCCGTGATTTATGGCCACAAGTGACCACTGAAAACCTAAGTGAATTAACCGATTACAATGAATACAAAGAAGAGTTTTTAAAACTGTTCGGCTTTGGTATTGACGGTATCGATTATGACGCGGACGTCGATCCTAACGTTAAATTTGATGTCATTGAGCTGTAACTATCAAGTTTATGCCCGTTAAAATAGGTTAAATTAACGAAAGCCGCAATGCACTGCATTGCGGCTTTTTTATGCCCCCCCCTTCCGAATACAAAACAATAATACCAATTACAGTAATGATGTGGCCCATCAGAGTCGCTCAGACTGTCCAGTTTAACGCAGTAGCCGTTGCCGATGAATCCTATGACTTGCCTAGAAGACACAGAACTCCCGCTGAATGACCTGATAATGAGTGGAATTGGTTTTAACGCTCTACTGCATAAAAAAAGGGTTAAGCCAAATGGCTTAACCCAAAGTAACGCAAGGGATAAAAGATGAATTTAACGATTTACTACTTTTTCTCTAAAGCATGCTTAGCAGCATTTTTACCCGCAATACGACCGAACACAACAGTGTCAGCAATCGCGTTACCACCTAAGCGGTTAAAGCCGTGTAAACCACCAGTCACTTCACCTGCAGCAAATAGACCAGACATTTTCCAGCTTTGTAGGTTTAATACGTTAGCATCGGTATCTACTGCTACACCACCCATAGTATGGTGAATACCAGGAGCAACTTTAACTGCGTAGAAAGGCGGTTTACTTAAGTTAAGTGGCATATCATCACGACCAAACGCGTCATCTTTGCCTGCAGCTTGATACTTATTGTAATCCGTTGCAGTTTTAGGCAACTTGCTCATACCAGTAATTTTAGCTAACTCTTCAATAGTGTTACCTTTACTTAGCATGCCTAAATGATCATAACCACGTACCATTTTCTTCTTAGCAACTAACTGCTCGTCAAATACTAACCAAGCATATTGATCTTTTTGCTTTAAGATTGCATCAGATGCGCGGTCACGAGTGGTTAATTCATTGATGAAACGCTCACCATCGGTGTTTACCATGATTGCGCCAACACCACGCACTGTTTCTGAGATTAAGATACGGCTGTCTTTACCAATTGTTGGATGCGCTTGAACCCAATCAATATCAGTCATTGACGCACCAATTTCTTTAGCCAGTAATACACCGTCACCAGTCGCGGTTACGTTGTTAGAGCTGGTCATGTCTTTCATTGTTGGACGGTAGTAAGCAATCATTTCTTTGTTCATGCCGTAACCACCGGTTGCTAATACGACAGAATCTGCTGCAACCATGTTGTAACCAGAATGACGACCGTGAACCACAACACCAGCAACTGATTTGTCGTCATTTAAGACAATTTTTTCAATTCTAGAGTTTACGCGAACATCAATATTACGCTCTGCAGCGGCTTTACGTAATGTGTCAATGATGTGCGGCCCAACTGAAGCACCACCTGATGGGCGATGAGTACGCTCAACACGAGCACCACCAGAACGTTTTAAATCGTCCATGTTTGCACCCAATGACTCAAGCCATTTAACTGCACCGGCAGACTCTTCTGCTAAGATTTGGACTAATTTAGGGTCATTTTGGTAACGACCACCTTTCATCGCATCTTCGTAGTACCATTCAATTTTATCTTCAATGCCTTTTTTCTTCTGCTGTGGTGTACCAACGGCGTTAATACCACCTGCAGCAAGCATTGAGTTACCACCTGTGTATGCTGCTTTTTCAAATAAGACGACTTTCGCACCCGCCATTTTGGCAGAGATAGCGGCGTTAAAACCAGCAGAACCACCACCGACAACAATCACATCAACGGTTTCTACAGGGCCTTTATCAATGGCTTTTTGGATTTTTTCTTGATCCCAAGCACCGTCCCATTTTTTCTTCGCTTTAGTGTCTGCAAAAGGCATTTCCATATCGAAGTTGTGGCAGTTGTTACAGGTTAACTGAGGTTTATCGTGACCAGAGTGGCAAGAAGTACAGTTAATGTCACCAAGGTGAGATGTGTGCGGATCAAAATGTAATTTGTCATTTGCTAGTTCAGCATAATCACCATGACATGATTTACACTGGGCGTTTTCATGAGTTTCGCTGTCGCTCACTTTTACCGGTTTAGTGTGGCATGACTGACAGCTGTCCATTTCGGCATGAAATGACGCGAGGTTGTCAGACTTCGCCACTGCAGCACCAGAAGATAGCATCATCACCGCCATCGCTGAGACTAAGTATTTTAGTTTCATTGTTCGTTCCTTTTCTTATGTAGATTTTTACTTGCTGTTGTTGAGTGCAAGGTTACCCACAAAGAGATACCAAAACTTAGACACACATCAAACTTGGAATTTGGTTAAGTTATTGTGAAACCCTGTTCAGAGTTTCTTAAAATGCTGCTTTAAAATTCGTGCTGTGACCCACGTTCATGTTCCCTCTGAAATTAGTCTTTAGCATTAGCCCATGCTTTCAACACAACGAGAAAGCCCACTCATTCCAAAAACATTAAACTAATGAGAAGAGATGACTATGAACACAAAAAAATCTTTACTATCAGTAGCTTTACTATCTGCACTATCAGTAACCTCAATCAGTGCGCTAGCTGATTCACCAACTGGATACGGTCGTTTAGACATTACACTAACCAATTCCGACCATGGTTTTACCACTCAAAATAGAAAAGCTGGCACCGTTTTAGAGAACAACTTTAGCCGTGTGGGTGTAAAGGGAAGTGAGAAAATCAATGACGATTACGAACTGCTTTATCAAATGGAAGTACAAGTAAACGGCGCAACAAATGAAGGTGATGACGAGGTATTTAAAGCAAGAAGTACCTACTTAGGTATAGCGTCAAAAATGGGCACCGTATTAGTAGGCCGTAATGATACGGTTATGAAATCTTCTAAGGGTAATGTTGAAGCGTTCGATCTTACCAACGCAGCCTATAACCGTATGATTGCAGGTCAAGACAGAAAGGCAGACGGCATTACTTATTACTCACCGACTTTTGGTGGCGTATTTACCGTTAACGGCACCTATTTAATCGATGATAACTACGAGGGCAGTGATGAAACCCAATATGCTATTAGTGTGATTGCTGGTGACAAAAAACTTAAAAAGCAAAACTATTATGTAGCAGGTGCATACAACACTATCGGTGGTGTTGATGCGTACCGTGCTGTTGGCCAAGTTAAAATGGGCAAATTTAAAGTTGGTGGCCTATTCCAAAATACTGAAAGCCAGACATACGACCAAAAAGAAGGTAACTCGTACTTTTTCACAGTGACTTACGATTTAAACGGTGTTGATTTAAAAGTTGAATATGGTCAAGACGAAGCTGGATTTGGTAAATTCATTAAATATAACTCAGCAGTAGCATCATCAGCGGACTTCAATCAAGCAACTGATGTTGAGGTGACTTCGTTAGTATTTGGTGCAGAATATCAATTATCAAAGTCGACCATGCTTCAAGCTCACTACGCCATGTATGACGGTGAATATCAAATCGATAACTCAGGTACTGTTATTGATTTGGAAGATGATAGCATCGCAACTATCGGTGTAAGATTTAACTTCTAATCCTAAACGTTATATATCGCACCCCGCAGAGCCAGGTTAAACAATTGATTGCTGTTTAACCTGGCTTTTTATAACGCAAATACGTTGGGAACATGCTCTTGTTAACATTTCTAACATTTTCACTAACCTTTGTACGCGAGAGCATAATGTGCGAGGTATAATTCATATATCAGCCATTATCAATATGCTTATGAGAATTACCTTAAAGCAACTATCCATTTTTAAAGCCATCCATAATTGTGGTCAAATTTCTAAAGCAGCAAAAGAACTGCATATGTCAGTGCCCGCCGTTAGTATGGCGTTGCGTGATTTAGAAGACTCATTGGGCAGTCGTTTATTTGAACGCAGCAGCAGTGGGTTAACCATCAATGACAATGGCGCGGTTATTTTACCTTATGCCAATGAAATGCTATCTAAAGGCAAAGAATTAGAACATGTTTTTGCGCAAGGTACGGCCATTAGAGGCACGATAAAAGTCGGTTGCAGTAAAACCGCTGGCAATTACGTATTGTCACGCAAAATCCCCTTATTTAAACAGCAACATCCGTCTGTCGATGTGAAGTTAGTGATCAACAATAGCTTAACCATTGAGCAAATGGTTGCAGAGAAAGAACTCGACCTTGGCTTTGTTGATGCCAAACCTGTACATAAAAATTTATTGCATGAGTCTTGGTTAAAAGACCGATTATGCATCGTTACAGGCGCTAACAATCCATTAGTCTCAGAACACATCACCAGCGAATTACTGTCACAACAATTATGGGTAATGGACGAAACGATCTCTGTATCGCGGATAAGAAATACCCAATTGCTCAAAAGTGCCAACGTTACCATTAACCAAGAGTTGTCAATGAACACCATGGGAGCGATAAAACGCGCTATCGGCACTGGAGTGGGCGTGAGTGTATTACCGCTTTTAGCCGTTGAAGAAGAAATTATTAGAGGTGACTTAGTTGAGTTACCGCTGAATTGTTGGGACTATTCTCGCCATTATTGGTCTATTTATCGCTCAGATGACCCATTAGATCGCTTAACCAGAGAATTTTTAGACTTTAGCTTACCAAAGTGAAGTACTGCGTCCGATGATTAATCAAGATCCGGTTATTTTAGGGCTCCTTGCAATAACATTAGGGCTTATTTTCTATACCAATGGGAGTCCCCATCGTTACTGGCAAACTTTTTATCGTTACGTGCCTGTTATGGTGGCATGCTATGTGGTGCCATCACTGTTCAACACCTTTGGGCTAGTTGATACTTCTACAAGTCAGCTGGGCAGCATTGCATCGCGCTATATCATGCCAGCTTGCCTAACTTTACTCATTATTAGCGTCGATATTAAGTCAATGTTAATGCTTGGCCCTAAAATAATTGTGCTGTTTATTGTCGGCAGTTTGGGGATTATTTTAGGCGGGCCCTTTTCGCTTTATGTGTTTTCAATACTGGCTCCTGAGTTATTAAACTGGGAGGGCAGCGCAGCGGCTTGGCGTGGTATGGCGACCCTTGCGGGCAACTGGGTCGGCGGAACAGCTAATCAACTGGCCATGAAAGAAGTCTATGCCGTTGATGACAATATGTTTGCCATCATGATCTCCGTCAACGTGGTGTTTTCAGCGCTTTGGATGTCATTTTTACTCTTTTGTGCCAATCACACCAACCTAATAGACAACAAACTCAAGGCTGACAATAATGGCATAAATAAGCTGGTTGAAAGCATTAACTTACGTGATCAAGCATTATCGAAGTTTAAGCAACCATTACCGACTCTATCCAGTTATATGGCGATTTTTGCGGTGGCATTTGGCGTGACAGGATTAGCCCATTTCGGCGCAGATCTCTTGGTGCCATTTTTTAGTCTGCACTACCCTCAATCAGAGAAGCTAAGTTTCACATCGCACTTTTTTTGGATTGTTATCATTGTTACCAGTGTGAGTATTATATTGTCTTACACCAAAGTACGCCGGCTAGAGCGCCAAGGAGCCTCTAAAATTTCAACCGTGTTATTGTACTTGTTAATCGCCACCATGGGATTAAAAATGGACTTAACCATGATTAATGACTTTCCAATCTATTTTGCAATTGGCTTTGTCTGGCTTAGCTTTCACGCCATACTGATTTTGATTGCAGGAATTGCCATGAAAGCGCCATTAGCTTACATGGCCATTAGCAGCCAATGTTGTATCGGTGGTGCGGCATCATCGCCGATAGTTGCCATGGCGTTTAATCGCCACTTAGCTCCTGTTGCGGTGATGTTCTCGGTATTTGGCTATGCATGGGCAAATTATATGGTGTGGATTTGCGCCGAGTTAATGCGCATGATTAATCAATAAAAACGTCATCCCTAAATAGCCGCCAATCATCTATGACGGCTCATTGATTAAAAAACAAAGGCTATTGCAAAGGAAGGAAAATATCGACCGATTGTTGTAATTCAACACCTGGTTCTGCAACTCCACCAATATTGAGCCGTTCAAACATTAATGGGCTATTGCGGAGTGAGTATGGGTGCTCGTTTAACCAAATGCGGTAAAGGTAATCCACTCCAGCATGCAATACTGTGTTGATATGAGGATGTTGCTCATCTGTTTTTACCGCTAACTTTGCATAACGTCCTTCAGCAATCACTTTGGTCTCAACACCCTCTTGAATTAACCCGGTACTTGCTAGTCTCAAACGCGTTTCTTCATCAAGTGATACACCAATATCCATATGATATAGCTGCGCTTGTGGCAGGCTGTGCACTAAATTAAACGTTCGGCCAACACTAGGCCCTACGGAATATTTTTTGCGCCATTGTATAAAACGTTCAATGGTCTTGGGTACAGTTTTCTCAGGGCCATTGTGCGTAACGCTAGCAAGCGTTAAGGCATCCATTGACACTATCTCAACGTCTGCAGAGAACATTCCATCTTGAGGAGACTGGAACGTTTTGAGCGGTTGTTGTTTAGTAAAAAAGTTATTCCAGTCGGGTGCTTGCCTGAATGATTTCGGAGTTTGGCCAATGCTATGGGTGAACGAGCCCACAAAGTCAGCTTCATTGTTATAACCCAGATTTATTGCGATAGCCTCTAGTGAAATTTGTTCGCCAAACCCTAATTGATGAGCAGCCTGTAAACTTTTAAGTAACTCAACATAATCTTCTATCGACAAACGGTACAATGAGTAAAACAAATTTTGGAAATGGCTGGCGGGTAGTTCTGCAATGCTTGCAAGAGAATCAATATCCAGCGGGACTGCTATATGCGTATCTATATAGGCGAGTGCTTTTTCGAATGACTGATCGAGTTTGTGGCCCACGGCTTCTCCTTCATTAACAAAATAAAAAGACCTAGACAGTATGCCTAGGTCTTTTCTGTTTCACTAATTTAACTGACTAAAGCGAATTGAGGTTAACTTAATTCGCTATCAATTAATTACTCAACTACAGGATACTCAATGTCAGCATCCGCTTTAAGCGTAGCAATCACAGCACGGTAATCCGCTTCACTGTTTTGAGGTGATAAGCGTTGCTTAAGGGTATTAATTAAGTTGTCGTTAATGCCTTGAGCTTCATTCACTTTATCAACCACAATCACTGCGTAACCCGTTGCTAGAGCTGCGGTATCAATTGATACACTGTTTTCAGCAGGTGCAGCAATCTTAAAGGCCTTGTTAGTGATGGCTTGGTCAATATCTTGATTAAAACGACCTAAACCCGGTAATGAAGTTAATGTTGCGCCGGTTAATGTCTCGTTACCCGCTTTTAACTGAGCCATAAACTCTGCCGCATTTTCTCGTGCAGTTTCGTTAGCTTTATCTTGTTTTAAGCGATCTACGATAGCCGTTTTAACGTCCGTAAATGGTTGCGTTCCTGCCATATTGTGTTGCTTAACGCGAATAACAACCACATGGTTTGGCGCTAACTCAATCACATCACTGTTCATGCCACTGGCCAATACTTGGTCAGAGAATGCTGCTTTAATAAATTCAGGATTATTGAATTTAGCTGGCACATTATCACGCGAGAACAGCGCTGTAGTTTGCACTTTAGCACCGACCGCTTGCGCAGTATCAATTAAGGTATCTGGGATCTCGTAGCTGGTGTCAGCAAGTTTGCTTTGTAGACCATAAAATACGTCTAACGCTTGCTTCTCTTGAAGCTGAGCAACAATTTTAGCTTTAACATCATCAAACGCTGTCGCTTGGCTTGCTTGCACGTCAAGTAACTTAATGATGTGATAACCAAACTCAGTTTTAACAACCGGTGAAACTTGGTCTTGTTGTAGTGCAAATAATGCTTCATCAAACGCAGGATCCATCACACCTTGTTCAAACCAGTCTAATTGACCGCCTTGTTCAGCACTTAACTGGTCATCAGAGTCGGTCTTAGCCACTTCAGCGTAATCTTCACCCTGATTTAGCTTAGCAACAATGGCATCAGCCTTAGCTTTATCTGCGCTATCATCGTCAGTAGCCGCAACAAAAATATGGGCAGCTAAGCGCTTTTCAGGCGTTTGGTATTGTGATTTGTGCTCGTCATAATACGCTTGCACTTCTTCGTCTGTGGTTTGGCTATTTTTAGCCATATCAGCAGCGTTAAGTTCAACATACTCTACGCTAACTTGTTCAGGGCTCATAAATTGAGCTAAGTTAGCATCATAATAAGTTTTAGCTTCTTCATCAGACACTGAAACACTTGATAAGTACGGTGTAGAATCGACCACTAAATAACGAATATCACGGGTTTGACCTTGTACTTGGGCAAGTTGTTTTGCTTCACCGTCTAATACAAACTCGCTGCCTACAAGCGCATTTAATAGCTGGCGACGAGTCATGTCAACGCGCATCATGTTTCTAAAGCTGGTAGTTTGATAACCTAATTGACGAAGTACCGCTAAGTAACGCTCGTTATCAAATTTACCATCAGTTTGAAATGCAGGTTCTTCGATAATGGCTTTTTTAATTTGGTCATCAGAAACACGTAACCCTAATTTGGCTGCAGCTTGATCAATTAACTTGTCGGCCACTAAACGGTCTAAAACACCTTGCTTAATGCCATTCATGTAATTGTCATCTGCGGCTAATGTGTTAAACATGTCACCGAGTTGCTGCTCAATGCGTGAGCGCTCATTTTGGAAAGCGTTTTCCAACTCACTAGCGCTGATTTCTTCACCATTAACGATGGCAGCAGGAACGCCCGTGTTAGAGCCTAAATAGCTACTCACACCGGCAAAAGCAAAAGAAAGTATCACAAGCACAAGAATTGTTTTAGCAACAACTCCTTGTGATCCTTCACGGATTTTTTCTAACATCTGAATTCTCGCTTGTTGCGATTAATAAAATAAAAAGGCGCATCACCTTGTGGATGCGCCTTAATGTAAATTATATGGAGTTATCAGACGCTACCACGGGTATGACCCAATACTCCCAATATTTATTATGCCTCGCATAACAATATTGCTTTTCGTAAAAAGCACCGCATAAGCAGTGCTTGTATTACGAATGCCTTACAAAGGCTACGTTGATAACGATTAGTTAACAGCGTCTTTTAGCGCTTTGCCAGCTTTGAACGCAGGAATATTCGCAGCAGCAATTTTAATTTCTTTACCCGTCTGTGGGTTACGGCCAGTACGCTCAGCACGTTGACGTACTTCAAATGTACCAAAACCAACTAGAGAAATCTTATCGCCTTCTTTAAGACCTTCAGTAACAGCAGCGATAAAAGAATCTAGTGCACGGCCAGCAGCAGCTTTAGAAATATCAGCACCAGATGCGATTTTCTCGATTAGTTCAGATTTGTTCATGTCATCCCCTTGAATGTTATTGTCGCGCCGCAACCAAATCCGTGTTTAGAGCGGTCTGCGGAGGCTTTATTTTAATAAGCTTGATAACACATCAAACTTAGTATGAAAACCAAAAAAATGAAATTGGATACAGCTCAAAGTCAGATGCCCCAAGGGCTTGGTGCACTTGACTCTCCACAGACCTAGGCTACCACAGGTCAGCGTTTTGTTAAGCCCCTTTTTTCATTTTTTTTATGCTCTACAGCAATTTTTTAACCAATAAGCTATTTTTTAACCACTTCGAAGCCTTCAACTGGTCGTTCAAGCGCCAATTTCAAGACTTCATCGACCCAACGCACAGGATGAATGGTTAAATCAGCAATCACATTTGCAGGAATCTCTTCCAAATCACGTTCATTTTCTTTAGGAATCAACACGTGTTTAATTCCACCGCGATGTGCAGCGAGTAATTTTTCTTTTAAACCACCAATTGGAAGTACTTCACCACGCAGGGTTATTTCACCTGTCATGGCCACATCACTACGCACAGGATTACCCGTTAAACTTGATACTAGTGCAGTACACATTGCCGCACCGGCTGAAGGGCCGTCTTTTGGGGTTGCACCTTCAGGTACGTGCACATGAATATCGCGTTTTTCATAAAAATCGTTATTAATGCCAAGATTTTCAGCGCGAGCCCGCACAACCGTCATCGCAGCTTGAATCGACTCTTTCATGACATCGCCGAGCGAACCGGTATAGGTTAACTTACCTTTACCGGCGACAGAGGTGGCTTCGATTGTTAATAAATCACCGCCAACCTGAGTCCAAGCAAGCCCGGTTACCTGGCCAATTTGGTTACTCGATTCTGCTTTACCAAAGTCAAAACGCTGCACACCTAAGAATGACTTAAGGTTGTCCTGATTAACGTCAACCACTTTAACGGTTTTGTCTAATAAGATTTGCTTAACCACTTTACGGCATATTTTCGAGAGTTCACGTTCTAATGAACGCACACCCGCTTCTCGGGTGTAATAACGAATAATACCTAAAATAGCACTGTCATCGACCTTGATCTCTTTCGCTTTAAGGCCATTACGTTCAACTTGTTTTGGCAATAAATGCTGTTTTGCAATGTTAAGTTTTTCGTCTTCGGTGTATCCCGATAAGCGGATCACTTCCATACGATCAAGTAAGGGACCTGGAATATCCATTGAGTTTGACGTTGCCACGAACATCACATCAGATAAATCGTAATCGACTTCTAAGTAATGGTCGTTAAAGGTCGCATTTTGCTCTGGATCAAGCACTTCTAATAATGCCGACGATGGGTCGCCACGCATGTCAGAACTCATTTTATCGATTTCATCGAGTAAGAATAGTGGGTTTTTAACCCCAACTTTAGACATCTTTTGGATGACTTTACCCGGCATAGAACCGATATAAGTACGGCGATGACCACGAATTTCTGCTTCATCACGTACGCCGCCGAGTGCAACACGTACATACTTACGCCCAGTGGCTTTTGCTATCGACTGACCAAGCGATGTTTTACCGACACCTGGTGGTCCTACTAAACACAAGATTGGGCCTTTAAGTTGTTTAACTCGGCTTTGTACCGCTAAATACTCAAGAATGCGCTCTTTGACTTTTTCAAGACCATGGTGGTCAGTGTCGAGCACTTCTTGCGCTTTGGCTAGGTCACGCTTAATTTTAGAGCGTTGCTTCCAAGGCACTGATGTCATCCAATCTACATAACTACGTACTACCGTGGCTTCTGCTGACATTGGTGACATCATTTTTAGTTTATTCAATTCAGCACTGGCTTTTTCTTTTGCGTCTGCGGGCATGCCAGCTTCTTCAATTTTACGCGCCAATACTTCAAATTCATCGTGGCTTTCATCAATATCGCCCAATTCTTTTTGAATCGCTTTCATTTGCTCATTCAAATAGTATTCGCGTTGACTTTTTTCCATCTGCTTTTTAACGCGGGTACGGATACGTTTTTCAACTTGCAATAAGTCAATTTCCGATTCCATCATCGCCATTAAATATTCAAGACGCTCACCGACGTTGATCATTTCTAATACCGATTGCTTGTCTTCAAGCTTTAACGGCATGTGCGCGGCCATGGTGTCGGCTAAACGCGCGGCTTCATCAATACCCGACAATGAAGTCAGCACCTCTGGCGGGATTTTTTTATTAAGTTTGATATAGCCTTCAAATTGGCCAATAGCACTGCGAACTAATACTTCTTCTTCCTTGTCGCTTAATGCTTGCGATTCAAGGTATTCGGCAGTGGCTGCGAAGAACTCTTCTTCTTGAGTGTAGCGGGTAACTTTTGCACGCTGGCCACCTTCAACGAGTACTTTTACCGTGCCGTCAGGTAGTTTTAATAGCTGCAAAATGGACGCTACGGTGCCAATATCAAAAATATCGTCTTTGGTTGGCTCGTCTAAATCAGCATCACGCTGAGCAACCAATAAAATTTGTTTGTCTTGTTCCATTGCCGATTCTAGGCAACGAATGGATTTTTCCCGTCCTACGAATAGCGGAATTACCATATGCGGATAAACCACCACATCTCGCAGTGGTAATACGGGGAGTTCGATATGCGCTTCACGCTTTTGGGTCATGGCTCGATTCCGTTTAATGAAATAGACTAATACTGAGTATATTGGGGTGTTGTTGTCAGTTTCAATGGTCAATACGAAAAAAGGAGCCCAATGGACTCCTTATTTTTCAGTTTATTAGCTTTTAGAACAATTATTGTTCGCCAGAAGCTGCCTGAGTGTCGGTGTTTTCATAAATTAAGATAGGGGCTGACTCACCTTTAACCACAGACTCATCAATGACCGCTTTAATAACCCCATCGGTAGATGGAATATCGTACATGGTATCAAGCAAGATGCTTTCAACAATTGAACGTAATCCACGCGCACCAGTTTTACGTGACATCGCTTTATGAGCAATGGCTTGTAATGCATCTTCGCGGAACTCAAGTTCTACGTTTTCCATTTCAAACAACGCGCCATACTGCTTAGTCAACGCATTTTTAGGCTCAGATAAAATCTGTACAAGTGCTGCTTCATCTAACTCTGTTAGCGTCGCAACAACAGGTAAACGACCAATAAATTCAGGGATCAAACCAAATTTAACTAAATCGCTAGGTTCTACTTGGCCTAAAATCTGAGAAATCGTTGCTTTATCAGCTTCGCCTTTTACTTCTGCACCAAAGCCAATACCTGTACCAGTGTGAGCGCGTTGCTCAATCACTTTTTCAAGCCCTGCGAAAGCTCCGCCACAAATAAACAGAATTTTGGAGGTATCAACCTGTAAAAACTCTTGTTGTGGGTGTTTACGGCCGCCTTGAGGTGGCACAGAAGCGACAGTGCCTTCAATCAACTTAAGCAAAGCTTGCTGTACGCCTTCACCAGATACGTCTCGAGTGATCGATGGATTGTCTGATTTACGGCTAATTTTGTCGATTTCATCGATATAAACGATGCCACGCTCCGCTTTCTCAACGTCATAATCACATTTTTGCAGTAGCTTTTGGATGATGTTTTCTACATCTTCTCCAACATAACCCGCTTCAGTTAATGTGGTTGCATCGGCCATGGTAAATGGCACGTTAAGTGAACGTGCTAAGGTTTCAGCCAGCAAGGTTTTACCGCTACCGGTTGGACCAATGAGCAAAATGTTACTTTTACCTAGCTCTACACCATCTTTGACCGCGCCATTACGTAAGCGTTTATAGTGATTGTATACCGCAACTGCCAATACTTTCTTAGCTTGGTCTTGACCAATGACGTAGTCGTCTAAATGCTGGCGTAGCTCATGTGGTGTCGGCAATTTATCTTCATCACGCTTAGGTGAAATCTCTTTGATTTCTTCTCGGATGATGTCATTACATAAATCAACACATTCATCGCACACGTATACCGATGGGCCAGCAATCAGTTTTCTCACTTCATGCTGACTTTTTCCGCAAAAAGAGCAGTACAGCAATTTGCCGCTGTCACCGTTATTTTTGTTATCGCCCATTATTCTACCTCTGGTTGCAGCCTAGACCTTACATCTGAGCTCTGCTTGTCGATATGCATACTGACTGTATATCTGGATTATTCATTCATTAATATGAAGAATAACCCAGTCACAGCAAAAAATCAGCCTGTATTAACTGCGGGTTGTTAAAACTGAATCTACTAGACCGTATTCAACCGCTTGTGGTGCACTCATAAAGTTGTCACGATCTGTGTCTCGTTCTACCACTTCAAGCGGTTGGCCTGTGTGCTCAGCTAACATTTGGTTTAACTTATTTTTAATACCTAAAATTTCTTGGGCATGAATAGCGATATCAGATGCCTGTCCCTGAAAACCACCTAGTGGTTGGTGGATCATCACGCGTGAGTTAGGTAAACAGTGACGCTTTCCTTTTGCTCCACCAGCTAATAAAAATGCGCCCATGCTTGCCGCTTGGCCAATACATACTGTACTAACATTTGGCTTAATGAATTGCATGGTGTCATAAATTGCCATACCTGCTGTGACCGATCCTCCAGGTGAATTGATATAAAGGTAGATGTCTTTATCTGGACTTTCCGACTCTAAGAATAGTAATTGGGCCACAATGAGGTTAGCCATATGTTCTTCAACTTGGCCAACTAAAAAAATAACACGCTCTTTTAATAAACGAGAGTAAATATCATAAGAACGTTCACCTTTCGCTGTTTGTTCAACAACCATAGGTACAAGCGCATTGAGTACTGATTCTGGTGCTTTATGCATTATTCATTTCCCTAAAATAAAAATGGCCCGCATGAGGAACCTCATACGAGCCATTATAAATGGCGAACGCCTTGTTAAGTCAAGCTTAGCTTACGCTTTGCCTGTAGCCTTGTTCATAAATTCTTCAAAAGCAACTTCTTTTTTAGTTACTTGAGCAGATTTTAGCAGGGCTTCAACAGCTTGCTCTTCAAGCGCTACATTGCGCATGTTTTGCATAAGTTCTTTGTTTGAGTTGTAGTACGCTACAACTTCAGATGGATCTTCATACGCAGAAGCCATAGATTCGATCAATGCGTTGACACGATCATCTTCAGCTTTTAGCTCGTTAGTTTTGATCACTTCGCCTAATAGCAAACCAATCTTAACGCGACGTTCTGCTTGCTCAGTGAATAATTCAGCTGGAAGCTCAGGCATGTTTTCTGTTTGACCACCAAAACGTTGCATAGCTTGCTGACGTAACACGTCAACTTCGCCATCAACCAATGCTTTAGGGATCGCAATTTCGTTAGCGGCTAATAAACCAGTAATCACTTGCTCTTTTACGTTCGCTTTAAGCGCTTGCTCTAGCTCACGAGTCATGTTCTTACGGATTTCAGCTTTAAGCGCTTCTAAACCGCCTTCCGCAATACCGAATAGTGAAGCAAATTCGTCATTCACTTCCGGTAAGCTGGCACCTTGAACTTCAGTTAAGGTAATCGCGAATTTAGCCGCTTTACCTTTTAAGTTTTCAGCGTGGTAGTCTTCAGGGAATGACACTTCGATATCGAAAGTTTCACCGGCTTTGTGACCAACAACACCCGTTTCAAAACCAGGGATCATGCGGTTTGAACCGATTTGAAGTTCGAAATCGTCAGCTTTGCCGCCTTCAAACTCTTCACCGTCGATAGAACCAACAAAGTTCATTTTAACTTTGTCGCCATCAGCAGCTTCACGTTCAACAACGGCATAAGTTGCGTGTTGTTTACGTAATGTTTCAATCATGGTATCAACGTCTGCTTCGTTTACTTCAGCGTGTGGCTGTTCAACGGCAATAGTGTCTAGTCCCGTTAATGCAACTTCTGGATAAACTTCAAACGTAGCAACGAATTCAAACGTATCACCTTCCGTTGTACCAGGCGTAAATACTGGTGCACCTGCTGGGTTTAATTTTTCAGCTACGATTGCTTCAATAAAGTTACGCTGCATCACTTCACCAGTGATGTCTTGACGAATGGCTTTACCATAGCGCTTGTTGATTTCAGAGACTGGTACTTTACCAGGGCGGAAACCTGGAAGACGTGCACGCTTTGCTTCGCGTAATACGTTGTCTTTAACCAATTTCTCGATTTGCTCAGCAGGTACAGAAATAGTTAGGCGACGCTCTAGGCCTTGAGTTGTTTCAACAGAAACTTGCATTGTTTTACCTCGAAATATGTCTAACGTTCTTTGTAATAGTCGACAACTCAACTATTTGATATTCGTTTCTTGACCGTGTGTTTAGCTAAGGCCGCCAGCACAGCGATATTAATGATGCTGAAGACGCTGTTGGTTCAGGTAGCTTATTTTTGATATTTATCAAGACGCGACATTATAGCCACCGTTTTTCGCATAGTCGAGCCTGAAAAGGTCGATTTAGGCGATAAAAGGGCCGACTTTGAGCCATTTTGACGTGTTTGCACGTTTAATGTGCTAATTGTTTTATGAGGTGGTCGATGAAATATTTAACACGAAGGTTTCTTTGATGACGATTATCACACTCTGGCTTAGCTACCGCCTAGAGTTTGGCTTAATCAAAGAAAAATGGGGTGACTGATGGGGCTCGAACCCACGACAACCGGAATCACAATCCGGGACTCTACCAACTGAGCTACAATCACCACTGAAATGGTACGCCCGGCAGGGCTCGAACCTGCGACCACCCGCTTAGAAGGCGGGTGCTCTATCCAACTGAGCTACGGGCGCATGGCACAGCAATTTGCTGTTTCCTGTCTGGCAAAACAAGCTTAACACTTGTTTGATTATTTGTTTAGTTAACACATAAACAAATAATTGAATTTGGTCGGTGATAGAGGATTCGAACCTCTGACCCTCTGCTCCCAAAGCAGATGCGCTACCGGGCTGCGCTAATCACCGAGTTTATCTATTCTCAAAGATACCAGCACAATGAAGTAAGCATCTTGTCTCGAGAACGGAGCGCATCTTAACGAGTCACTTTGTTATCGTCAACGATTTTTTTGAGCTAATTGTCTATATGTTGAATTTAACAGCAAAAAGAGTGATTAGCATCATAGCGCGAATAGTTTATTCACTGTATTTCCTTGTCTAGCAAATGACACTCTTTTAATCGCCTGTTAGAATAGCCCCGATTTTCACACTAGCCTCAACCTGCGCCATTCAAAGGAAACCCTACAGCCATGACTGCTCAACTTATTGACGGTAAAGCCATTGCACAATCTATTCGCAGTACCCTTAAACAAAAAGTCGCCGCACGAAAAGAAGCAGGTCTTCGGGCACCTGGGCTCGCGGTTATTTTGGTGGGTAGCGATGCTGCATCACAGGTCTATGTGGGTAGTAAGCGCCGTGCTTGTGAAGAAGTCGGTTTTGAATCGCAATCATTTGACCTTGATGCATCAACATCAGAAGCAGAGTTGCTGGCATTAATTGACCAGTGTAATGATAACCCTGCAATCGATGGCATTTTAGTTCAGTTGCCACTACCTGGGCATATTGATGACTCAAAAGTCATCGAACGTATTCGCCCAGACAAAGATGTAGATGGATTTCACCCATATAATGTAGGCCGTTTAGCACAACGTATCCCCGTGCTACGCTCATGTACACCCATGGGCATCATGACATTGATCAAATCTACTGGTGTCGATACGTATGGATTAGACGCTACGGTTGTTGGTGCTTCTAACATTGTTGGTCGCCCGATGACATTAGAACTGTTATTAGCCGGATGTACTACAACGACATGTCATCGTTTTACTAAAAACTTAGAGCAAAAAGTGCGTCAGGCGGATTTATTAGTTGTTGCGGTAGGCAAGCCTGGATTTATTCCTGGTGAGTGGATTAAACCAGGTGCAATTGTCATTGATGTTGGCATTAATCGTTTAGCCGATGGCCGCTTAGTTGGTGATGTTGAATATGACGTGGCTGCGCAAAATGCGGCCTTTATTACACCTGTGCCTGGCGGCGTAGGCCCTATGACGATTGCGAGCTTATTAGAAAATACCTTGTATGCTTGCGAGAAATACCATAGTTAAGTTCCCCAGATGAGTTTAGCGATAAGCGAAACCGATAAACAAAAAAGCCTGCAAAAACTGCAGGCTTTTTGTTTATGACTCTCTCGAACTATTTTTTACGCCACGTGGTGCCGCTTGGGCCATCTTCTAAAATCACCCCAAGTTCATTAAGACGATTTCGGGCGACATCAGCTGCTGGCCAATCTTTTTCAGTACGAGCTCGATTGCGTTCAACAATGAGAGCCTCAATTTCAGCCACTTCATCATCTGTGCCCTCACCCTTAAAGAACGCATCAGGTGTTTGACTCACAAGACCTAATACATCTGTTAATTGTTTGAGACTGACACCAAGCGCTGATGCTGCAGCCATATCAGTCAATTTAAGGCGATTAATTTCTCTAACCATATCAAATAACACTGAGTAAGCTTCTGGTGTATTAAAATCATCATCCATCGCTTGCTTAAACTTAGTGACATAGTGTTCAGCATCGGCTGGGGCAACGGTTAAATCTAAATCTTTAAGCGCGGTATATAAACGCTCTAGTGCAGCACGAGCTTGCTTTAAATTATCTTCTGAATAATTTAACTGGCTGCGATAATGGCCTGACAATAGAAAGTAACGCACAGTTTCTGGGTCATAATGCTCAAGTACATCGCGAATAGTAAAGAAATTGCCTAACGATTTGGACATTTTCTCACGATCAACCATCACCATACCAGAATGCATCCAGTAGTTAACATACGGCGTATCATGGGCACAGCAAGACTGAGCAATTTCGTTTTCATGATGTGGGAACTGTAAATCACTGCCACCACCATGAATATCAAAATGTACACCTAGATGTTTGCTATTCATCGCTGAACATTCAATATGCCAACCTGGACGGCCAGGGCCCCATGGAGATTCCCAAGTAGGTTCTCCAGGCTTAGACATTTTCCACAACACAAAATCCATTGGGTTTTGTTTGTTTTGATCAACTTCAACACGAGCACCAGCTTGTAATTGATCTAGGTTTTGCCCTGATAAACGACCATAATCTTTGTAAGAAGCAACACTAAAGAGCACATCACCATCAGCAGCAACATAGGCATGACCACGGTCAAGCAGCAATTGCACCATGTCGATAATTTCCGCAATATGCAGTGTTGCACGAGGTTCAAAATCTGGGCGAAGCATATTTAATGCATCAAAGTCGCGGTGCATCTCAGCGGTTAAACGCTCTGTAAGGGCTTCACATGATTCGTTATTTTCAGCGGCGCGCTTAATAATTTTGTCGTCAACGTCAGTAATATTGCGTTGAAAATTAACGTCATAACCAATGTAACGTAAATAACGGACTATCATGTCAAACGATACAAAAGTACGCCCGTGACCAATATGACACAAATCGTAAATTGTCACGCCACACACGTACATGCCAATTTTGCCAGGGGTTATTGGTTTAAACACTTGTTTTTCACGACTAATACTATTGTAAATCTTCAACATCGAAAGTTCTCTTTTACACTAATTTATAACGGTAAATGTTATCGGTGAGTCTACCATGATGTCACCCGTTTTGAACACTGCACTTTATGCCGCAACGAAGATAAGTTAGAATCGCGCAAATTATTTTTTCTAGGTGAATATTAATGGTTACTTTACACACAAATTTTGGCGACATTACATTGCAACTTGACGCTGAAAAAGCCCCTTTAACGGTGGCTAACTTCATGAAGTATGTCGAAGACGGTTTTTATGACAACACTATCTTCCACCGGGTTATCGACGGTTTCATGATCCAAGGGGGTGGTTTTACCGAAGACATGGGGCAAAAGCGTAGTAACGAAGCAGTGAAAAACGAAGCAAACAACGGCTTATCAAACCGCAAAGGCACCATTGCGATGGCGCGTACTTCTGATCCGCACTCTGCAACCGCTCAGTTTTTCATTAACATCAACGATAACACTTTCCTTGATTTTAAATCAGAAACAAGCCAAGGCTGGGGTTACTGTGTATTTGGTGAAGTCGTTGAAGGTATAGATGTTGTTGAAAAAATTAAAGCCGTTGCTACAGGCAACCGTGGCATGCATCAAGATGTGCCATTAGAAGCTGTTGTTATCAACAACGTTAGTGTAAAAGCATAATTTTGCGTCGCACTGTCTTTGTGGGCGATTTGCATTTAAGTGCAGATCGCCCAGATATCACCCAAGCTTTTATAGACTTTCTCACAAACGGTCTAGACGATGCCGAAGCGCTCTATATTATTGGTGATTTATTTGAAGTGTGGATGGGCGATGATATTGCAGAGCCATTTACCAATGATATTGCCAAAGCGATAAAAGTCGTTTCCACAAAAATGCCGGTGTATTTTATTCATGGAAATCGTGACTTTATGATCGGTCGCGTTTTTTGCAAACGAGCAGGCATGCAAATTTTGCCTGAAGTACACTGTATTGATTTATATGGCACGCGCACAGTGATTTTACACGGTGACAGTTTATGCACCTTAGATGAAGCTTATCAGCGTTTTAGGCGTTTTCGTAGCATTGCGGTGGTAAGGTGGATATACGCACATATACTGCCTAAACAAACCCGCTTAAATATTGCAGCAAAAATTAGACAAAAAAGTGTCCAAGGTAATCAGCTAAAGCACTATGAAATCATGGATGTTGAACCAACAGCTGTCGATGAACTCCTCGCTAAAACTAACTGCCAACGTATGATCCATGGTCATACCCACCGCCCTGATATTCATCAACTTAGCGACAATAAACAACGTGTCGTTGTGGGTGATTGGTACACCCAAGGCAGTGTATTATCCGTTACACCACAAGGTTGTGAGCTTGAACAGAGGCCTTTTTTAGAAACCTAGCGTTGTAAATACTACCGTGTATCTACATTTGGACTCTACACTGGAGTCCCGCTGTGAAAGCGAAACTCATTATCTTCAGACAATATCAATGCCGCTTCTTGTTGCCTGAAATAGGCAATTCTGTCACTAATATCGTCACCAGCTACATCTTGTGCTAAAGCTAGATAATCTTGATAATGACGAGCTTCAGAACGCAGTAAAGACACATAAAACTTCGTGAGTTCATCATCTAAATGTGGTGCTAATTTGGCAAAGCGTTCACATGAGCGCGCTTCGATAAATGCACCAATAATCAATTTATCGATAATTGTTAATGGCTCATGAGTACGAACATGACTCATTAATTGCTTAGCATATCGCCCAGCTCTCATATTACTGTATTCAATCCCGCGCACGGTCATGATTTGCAAGACTTGCTCAAAGTGATGAAACTCTTCTTTAATCAACCGTACCATTTTAGTCATTAAGTCTGCACTAATGGATAAAGACTGACTGGCAACAAGCTCGCTTGTGATGTCATTTTTCTTGACGTCTCGATTTAAAAAAGCGTTAACATCCCGTTCTTTGCTATATACAAATGTTTCATAAGGCTTAGCCCAAGCTAATAAAATTGCTGCACTCGATTTATCTATTGCGTACTTGCGGATCATCATCATCGCAGTTTGAGCCGCTTTGAGCTCACAATTACAATGATCAATTAATAATGCATTCAGTTGTGCTGGCTGCTTGGCAAAATTGACCCAGGCATCTGGTGTTTCACAACCTAAAAATTGATTAATTGGTTCAAGTAATTGCTGCATTTGCTTAAAGACCCTTTATAAAATAGCTATGGTTATTTTACCGTTTGACTGATCTTTTCTAAAGCTCAAACGTAATACAACTTGACGAATTAACATTTATGTTCAATTAATGTTCAATACTCGGATAATGAATTCCAATATCTGATTATTGCGTGTCATCAAACGAAGTTTCAGGTTTGTGCTAAACTAAAAAAGTAAGATCAATCTCCTTTAAGCACCTCCTGTTGGGATGAGGTGAGCACTGAACAATAACTTGTTAGCAAGCAGTCTGTTAACAGTTGATTGCAAAGTACTGTGAACTGATGAAGGCGATTGATTAAAAGCTGTAGTCAGTTCGTCTGTTGTTTGGCGAGCTAGGTTGAGAAATGCTAAACAAGGATAATTATAATGGTACTGAATCACTTAATGGGGCTATACACCCATCCGAAACAAGAGTGGCAAACAATTGAAAAAAACCATGAAGCGCTGAAAAGTAGCTTAAGTCATGTATTACTTATCGCGCTCATTCCTGCTATATGCTCTTATTTTGCTACCGCTCACATTGGTTGGCATCCAGGCGCTGGTGAATTGCTATTTTTAACGCCTAAAAGCGCCATGTTTATGTCGATTGGCATGTACTTTGGCCTAATATTTGGGGTGTTGGCATTGGCTTACTTAGCATATTGGATGGGCAAGACCTTTGATGCTGATCCAACTTACACTCAAGCATTAGAACTGGCTGCTTATACCGCAACACCTTTATTTATGGTCGGATTAGCCGCGTTATACCCTGTATTGTGGTTTATTATGGTCGTGGGGTTAATTGGCTTAACCTATTCGGTCTATCTTCTTTACGCAGGTGTCCCCATCATTATGAACATACCTGAAGAAAAAGGCTTTATTTACGCCAGTTCGGTTGTTACGGCGGGCTTGGTGTTATTAGTGGCACTGATGGCAAGCAGTGTTATTCTATGGAGCGTTGGCTTTGGCCCTATGTTACAGTAATATTTAGACAACAAAAAAAGGCGCTTAGAGCGCCTTTTTTGTTGTCTTATTTAACCGTAAACACTAAGAAAAAGTATCACGTAGTGGTACGGTTAAATTAAAGACTAAGTGATCAGCAGTAGAATCTTTGTTGTCAGCACAGAAATAGCCCTCACGCTCAAACTGATAAGCTTTTTCAGCAGGAGCATTAGCCAAACTAGGCTCAACTAAACCTTGAACAACCACTAACGACTGTGGGTTAATCACTTCATCTACGGTTTCAAACGCCGCTGGGTTTTCATCCGTAAATAAACGGTCATATAAACGGAACTCAGCAGGTTTTGCTGTACTCGCTTCTACCCAATGGATAACGCCTTTGACTTTGCGACCATCTGCAGGGTTTTTACCTAAGGTATCGGCATCATAAGTACAGTAAATTGTAGTTACATTACCATCTGCATCTTTGTCACAGCGTTCAGCTTTAATGATGTAGGCATTACGTAAACGAACTTCTTTGCCTAAAACAAGACGTTTAAAGTGCTTATTGGCTTCTTCTTTGAAATCTTCAACATCAATAAATAATTCACGCCCAAAAGACAGCTCACGGGTACCCATAGCTTCATTATTTGGGTGCGATGGCGCGGTGATTGTTTCAGGTTGCATATTGGGGTAGTTTTCAATAACCACTTTTATAGGTCTTAACACTGCCATTGCGCGAGGGGCATGCTCATTTAACTCTTCACGAATACACGCATCTAACATGCCGACTTCAACCAAGTTTTCTTGCTTAGTGACACCGATGCGCAAACAAAATTCACGAATTGAAGCAGGTGTATAACCGCGACGACGTAAACCAGCAATAGTTGGCATACGTGGGTCATCCCAGCCGTCAACTAATTTGCGGGTCACTAAATCATTTAGCTTACGTTTTGACATCAATGTGTATTCAAGATTTAAACGTGAAAACTCATATTGACGAGTACGGTTTGGTGCTTGAAAATCATCTAAATGATCTAACACCCAGTCGTACAAACGGCGGTTATCTTGAAACTCTAATGTACAAATTGAGTGAGTAATGTTTTCAATCGCATCAGAAATACAATGGGTAAAATCGTACATCGGGTAAATACACCACTTGTCACCCGTTTGGTGGTGATGTGCGAAACGGATACGGTATATGACCGGATCACGCATACACATAAATGGTGATGCCATATCAATTTTGGCACGCAAAGCACATTCACCCTCTTTAAATTCACCTTTACGCATTTTTTCAAACAATGCGAGGTTTTCTTCAGGGGTAGTGTCACGGTAAGGACTATTTTTACCAGGCTCTTTTAATGTGCCACGGTACTCACGAGTTTGCTCGCTATTTAAAAAGCAAACATAAGCAAGTCCTTTGCCAATGAGCTCAACAGCATACTGATGCAATTGATCAAAGTAATTCGATGAATAACGTATATCGCCAGCCCATTCAAAGCCTAACCAACGCACATCTTCCTGAATAGACTTCACATAATTGATGTCTTCTTTTTCAGGGTTAGTATCATCAAAACGTAAATTACATTGACCTTGGTAATCTTTCGCAATGCCAAAATTTAAGCATATAGACTTAGCGTGTCCAATATGCAAAAAACCGTTAGGCTCTGGCGGGAAACGAGTATGAACATGGTTGTGCTTACCGCTACTTAGGTCTTCGTCTATGATATTACGAATGAAGTTACTAGGACGTACTTCGGTGTCCACATGACTCATGGAATTCCTCTTGGCACACAATGGCAATATGAATAAAAAACAGATGATCCTACAGATCTTCAGTAGTTACAACTACTAGTAACGAAAAAGTTAGTTAGATAAACAAAAAATGCCAAATTGCATAAAACAAACTCGTTCAGTGAGTGCATTTACTGCGAATATAAACAAAAACCCAGCAAATGCTGGGTTTTTGAATAATGGTTAAGAACCACAAGGATTATTCCGTGACAATGCGTATGCCGGGAATAATTTGTTGTGCTTGTCTGCCTTTTTTACTCAACCACATGTAGAAACCGACTAAGGCTACCGCAAAGAAGCCAATCCAACAGGCTGATTGTAGCGGGTGCGCGGAGAACGTCGCACCTTGATAAATCACCGTAGCTGAACCGTACGCTAAAGAAAAAGTCCAAACTGCGGCAAATCGCGCCCATTTAGCTCCAAACTCATTCACTAATGCGCCCATAGCAGCCACACAAGGGGTATATAATAAAATGAACAGTAGATAAGAGAAAGCGGCTAACTGACTCTTAAAGCCTGTTTGTAATGCGCTGAAAGTTGATGAGTCAACCGACAACTCAGCAGCCGCCTCGTCTAAATCTGTAATACTGGCAATGGCAATTGACAATGGGTCATCAGGCTCAATACCTAATAAGTTCGTTGGTATTGTGGCTAACCCAACTTTTACACTATCCCATATTGATAACATTTCTTCTTCGTCACCTTCGGCATTGCTGTACAAACTGTTTAACGTACCCACAACAGCTTCTTTGGCGAAAATACCGGTGATGATCCCCACTGTCGCTGCCCAGTTGTCTTGTTCAATACCCATTGGTGCAAATAATGGTGTAACTTGCTGACTTGCCACGCTCAGTAACGACTCTTTACTGTCTTCGTGACCAAAAGAGCCATCGGTACCAATTGCATTAACAAAGTTAAGCAGAGTCACAACAATAATAATGGTTTTACCGGCGCCTTTAATAAAACTTTTGGTACGTTTAGTGGTTCGAGAGAATACAGCTTTAGCTTTAGGCATTTCATAACTTGGCAGTTCCATTACCACAGCGCTACTTGTGCCAGGAAGTAACGTTTTACGCAATAACAAACCCGTACCAATCGCGGCAAAAATACCAATGATGTAAAGTAAGAATACTAAGTTTTGTCCTGACTGTGGGAAAAATGCTGCAGCAAATAATGCGTAAACAGGTAAACGTGCGCTGCATGACATAAAGGGTGCCATCATACCAGTCACAATACGTTCGCGTTCACTGCCTAGAGTTCTGGTCGCCATAATAGCGGGTACTGAACACCCAAAACCGACAATCATAGGGACAAATGCTTTACCCGGTAAACCAATGCGGCGCATTAGTCCGTCAACTACAAAGGCTGCACGGGCCATATAACCAGATGCTTCTAACACAGATAGTGCTAGGAATAATGCGGCTACAACTGGGATAAATGTCGCAACAGTTTGAATACCTTGCCCTACACCACCAGCTAAAATAGTCACCAACCAATCAGGAGAACCCATAGAAACCAGTAACGCTCCAAAGTGGTCAACAAATATCGCTCCAGCAGTAATATCGAAAAAGTCGATAAACGAGTTACCTACGTTGATACTGAATAAAAACATCAAGTACATAACGAAAAGGAACACAGGAACACCCAAAGCAGGATGTAGAACTAGATTGTCTAACCGGTCTGACACACTGATGTGCTTACCTTGATTAACTGCAGCTTCAAACGCTTGTTGCACAAAATCATAACGCGTAGTCGCAATCATGATTTCGATGTCATTACCATTTTGTTCGGCACGTTGAGCACACAGCTGTACGGTGTCATGCAGTTGTACTTCACTTGTACCGCAAGCATTGCCATGGCAATTGGCTAAAATAGATAATGCTTGGCCGCGACTTAATGTACCAAGGTCTTGATTGTCATTTTGAAGCTGTAGCGCTTTGATACTGGCTTCAATGTCCGCTGGGTATTGCAGCGCAAGAGGCTCAACAGTATTATCGCTTTGCAATAGGGTAAGAATTTTTGCTTGAACCTGTTCAACATCAGCTTGACGACGTGAACAAATTGCAATCACAGGGCAACCTAAACGCGTAGACATCTGGTCGACATCAATAGTGATCCCAAGCTTTTTAGCCGCATCAATTTTGTTGATCACCACAATAACAGGTATGCCTAACTCGCGTAGCTGTGTGGTTAGATAAAGATGACGCTCTACGTTTGTGGCATCAACTAAGTTAATAATCGCATCGACTTGTTGATTGGCTAAATAATTTTGTGCAATTTGTTCATCTAAAGAGCAGTCACAACTATTCCCTGCAGGAAGCAAATCATAAATACCCGGTAAATCGGTCAAAAATATATCGTTGCCTGAATAGCTAAATTTCCCGGTTTTTTTCTCGACGGTCACACCTGACCAATTCCCCACTTGCTGGCTTGAACCCGTTAAGGCATTAAAAAGGGTTGATTTACCGGCGTTAGGATTACCGACGGTGACGCAATGAAATTGTTTAGTCATTCGTTATTACTACCTCAATGATATCGGCTAAATCGCGACGCATGCATAACTTACTGCCACGTAAATCAAGTTCAACACCAGTACCCATTGGTGCTCGGCGGATAAAAGAAAAATGCGTGTTGGGAGTGATGCCCATCGATAACAACTTACGCTTTACGGTTTGAGGTAATGTTAATTGACCTATTTGAGAGATAATTGCGCGATCTCCAGCTTTGAGTTCACTCAGTTTCATGTAGCACTACCTTCAACAACATTAATAACGTCTGAAATTTTATATGAGCTTTGCAAGCTAAACTCGAATCTAGATCAAAGTTTAAGCTGCTAACGAGAATAGTTTTCACTTGTATTACACATTATGTGACAAATGCCCGATAGAATACAGTCCACAATGCAATTATTTTATATGTAGAGTTGTATTAACTAAAAAGTGACACTCGTTGCGAAGTCAGTAAACCAAAGTAACAATCATCAAACCATTGTTGGTTGATACAGGTATGTTGTCTTAACGTGCCCTCTTTCACAAAGCCGACGTTTTCAAGCACTTTACGTGACGCTAGATTTTCATCGCAACAAATTGCAATATATTTATGCATTTCAAATTGCAACGCCCCCCAGTCAATAACGGCGCGCAAACTCTCAGTTGCATAACCATTACCTTGCTGCTCGGGGGCAACCAGATAACCGACCTCAGCTCGCTTTAATGTTACATCGTCACACCTAAACCCGATCAACCCAACGAATTGTTGATTATCAAGACGCTCAATAACCAATGATAACCATTGACCACTTTCAAACTGATAGGGGCCAATACGTTGTTCAAAACACTTTTTCAAATTGGCTTCAGTATCTACAGAGCGAATATATTGCTGAACCCCCTCATCTAAATGTAGGCGTAAAAAATTGGGCCAATCAGCAGGGGTTAAATCCCGTAGTTGCAACCTGTCACTATAAAGTATGGTTTTCATCAGCGGCTCATTACTTTTAAACTAAACAGATAAAAAGGATAAAAAAATGGCAGCCTAAGCTGCCAATTAAACAGTCAATGTTTTACACATTAACCACGACTAGTCACTTCCAGCAAGTGATAACCAAATTGCGTTTTTACCGGGCCTTGTACAACGTTTAACGGCGCGCTGAACACAACTTCATCAAACTCTTTAACCATCATACCTGGGCCAAATGAACCTAATTCACCACCTTGCGCACCAGAAGGACAAGAAGAGTTCGCTTTTGCAACATCAGCAAAATCAGCACCTGCTTCAATTTGTTGTTTTAACGTTTCACATTGCTCTTGCGTGCTAACCAGTAAATGTCTTGCTGTTGCTTGTACCATATGACGGCTCCTAAACGAGTATTGATAAATTAAAAAATAACACTAACATAATGACACTAAGATGACATACTGCCTACGACAGTTATTTAGCCAACTCAGCTTTTATCCAATCTGCAATTTTATCTTCCATCACGGCCATCGGTAACGAGCCTGTCGTTAATAGCTGATCGTGGAAACCTTTTAAATCAAACTTATCACCCAGGGCTTTTTCAGCATCAGCGCGTAATCGTAAAATAGTTAACTGACCCACTTTATACGACAAGGCTTGGCCAGGTATCGCCATGTAGCGCTCTACTTCGGCAACGATATCAGACTCAGCCATAGGTGAGTTATCTTTCATATATTGAATCGCTTGCTCACGGCTCCACCCTTTCGCATGCAGACCGGTATCGACAACTAAACGCATTGCACGCAACATCTCATCAGAAAGCTTACCAAAGTATTGGTAAGGATCATTAAATACACCCATTTCAATACCTAAGTATTCAGCATACAAAGCCCAACCTTCTTCAAAAGCAGTATAGCCCTGAAAACGTTGGAACTGAGGTACATCGGTTAACTCTTGCTTAATCGCAATCTGAAAATGATGACCCGGCGCCGCTTCATGTAATGATAAGGTTGTCATGCCCCATTTAGGCTGAGCTTTTAAATTATAGGTGTTGATATAAAAGATACCTGGACGAGAACCATCAACCGCAGGGCTTTCATAAGATGCGCCAGCAGCTGATTTCTCTCTAAAAGCTTCAACCGGTTTGACGATGTAATCAGCTTTTGGCATTACATCAAAATATTGTGGTAATACTGCATTTATTTTATCTTTAATGGTCATATAACCATCAATTAAATCTTGCTTATCGGTGAAAAAATATTGCGATTCAGATGATAACGATGCAAAAAATTCGGTCAAATCACCTTTAAAGCCAACTTGCTCTCTGACTTTATCCATTTCAGATAAAATACGTGCAACTTCTGATAAACCAATTTGATGAATTTCATCAACAGGAAGTGTGGTTGTGGTATGACTATTCGCAAGATGTTGGTACCAATCTTTGCCATTTGGTAACCCCCACCATCCGTCAGACGCGCGAGATTTAGGTAAGTACACTTGCTGAATATAATCACGTAACCCTTTTAGTGCGGGTAATAACTCTGCATTGATAACTGCAGTATATTGTTGTGTTAAGTCGGCTTTTTGCTCTGCAGTAAAGTTGTCTGGCAATAAAGTGATTGGCGAATAAAATAAGCTATTTTGAGCAGAGTCGACTAACTGAGCATCTAATTGGGGAATGATCCGTTCAACCAATACTTTAGGCAGTACTACTTTACTCGCAATACCTTCATCCATACGTTGCTGGGCTAATTCAGTCCATTTAATAAAGCCACGTAAACGCGATAACCAATGTTGATAATCTTCAACCGTTTTGAAAGGTTGTGCACTTTCACCTGTACCAAGTTGTACCATAGTAAAAACGGTACTGTAGAACTGGTTAATCGGTAGAAAATGTTCTGGATAAGATTCACCAACCAGTGCCATATTACGGTCATAAATAAACATGTCATAGCTTAATTTTAACGAAGCAGATAATTTATCAACGTCGATTGATTTGGCTTGATCGAAATAACGACTATTGAGCTCATGACGTTGTTTTAAATAGTCTTCTGTTAATGAACCGCCAAATTGATCATTATAGTCATTCACTCCAACAAAAGTGGCATAAATAGGCTCTAGCTTCAGTTGTTCATTAAAAAAAGCATCAACCATAGCAAGATATTTCTCAGAGGCGGTTTGCTCAACAGCTTGGTCAACAGAAGCAGGAGTAGAATTCACAACCTCAGATGTTTTAGCATTATCAGAACAGCCCTGAGTCGCTAATAGTAGTGACACCGACAGTGCCAATAAAGTTTTATTCATTGTTATTATTCCTTAACACAGCAAGCTCATTAATTATGAATCGTCAGCGCACATCGCTGACATTAATCATCGGCAACAAAAAGAAACCAGATACCAGATACCAGATACCAGATACCAGATACCAGAAATGCGAATGGTTATATTGTATCGATGCAAAGCCATACTTGAAACTAAACTTATTCAAATACACACAAATTAACAATTTTGCTCTTAAGAGCAGATTGATAAAGAGCAATAAAAAAGCCCCTAAAAAGGGGCTTTTTTTACATGCTTAGCAGTTAAAGCGTTACGTTGTGAATACGTGCTTTTTCTTTAATATAAGAAATATAGCTTCTTGCACTACGTTCAGTCTTCTTATCATTGGCAGCAAGTACTGCACGGTTATAAGCTGACTTGTACTTTTTCAAACTTAAGTAAGCTAAAGCTAACTCGAATTGAGCTTCACCAGGGTTATCAATTCCTGCATCAAGTGCTTTTTTAAGCACAGGAATTGCATCATTAAATTTTTGATCTAAAGCGAGAATACGACCTTGCTTTAAATATAATTCACCCTTGTTGCTAATTGCTGCGGCCTTACCATAGTAGGAGGCTGCTTCTTTTAGCTCTTTAGCGTTATGATAAAAACCAGCTAGAGTTGTGAAACTCTTCTCATTTTCAGCAATCAGACCAGACTTCATGTGCTTTTCAAAAATGGTAGCAGCTTTATAAGGCGAACCTTTTTGCGCTAATAATTGAGCAAGACGAGTAATGTTACCCTCTGTCTCTAAAAAGCCATTTTTGTAGGCAAGGTCATAAGTTGCTAATGACTTATCATAATCTTCAGTCATTAAGTAAAACTGAGCTAACTGTACCCATAGACGCTTATCGTCTTGGAACAAAGGCACCATAACTTCTAATACGTTAACGGCTTCTTTGTACTTTTTCTGGTTAAAGTAAGCAGTTAGCTTCATCTGATACAGACCTTTGTCAGGTGCGTCAGCTAAAGATAACCCTTTATCAGCTACTTGAAGTACTTTATTCCACTCTTTTAACTCAGTGTGAGCAATACCAATACGTCGATACATTTGAGCATCTGATTTACAGGTAAAGTCCATCCACTGGTAATAGTATGGAATCGCTTCTTTAAACTTTTTCTCTTGAAGTAATAAGTCAGCATACAAACGCAATGTTGCAGCATGATCTGTACCACCAAGAATGTCAGCATCAACAGCAGTCTTCAAATATTTGATAGCTGTGCCCATCTGACCTTTTTCAGCGTAGAAGTTACCTAACATACGATCGACATAAGCTTTGTCGAAATCGTTTTTAGCATTAGCTTCAAGCAATATTGAAATCGCTTGGTCTAAATTACCTTCTGTATAAGCTTCAAAAGATTTCTGAACTTTTTTAGCTGCACTTTCGCCTACTGCGCGAGATTGACGCTTATCAATCTCACACTTTTCAGCAGCCAAAGCAGAACTAGACAACATTGCACTTGTACAGACTGAAAGTATTAACGCTGTAGCGATACTAGTAACTTTACGCATTATCTACCTCCTTTCTCTAAAGTAAAATCAAGTTGTACAGTCATACCAGGTTGTTTTAATGGTTTTCCATCAACAATCTTTGGCTTGTATTTCCACTTTTTCAATGCGCGAATCGCTTCACGATCGAATAAACGCTTAGGTTCTGCCTTGATAACAGATACGTCATCAACACCACCGAGTTCGTTAATGGTAAAGGTAAGTTGAACCCAACCTTCTTTACCATCACGAGCTGCAGCAATTGGATACTGAGGCTCAATACGAACGATAGGTGTAGCGTCACCATCACGGGTCATCATGTTGCCTAGCTTAAAGCCTGTACTTGGCCCGCCAGCTTCAATTCCACCCATATTGAACGCCAAGTTGGTGTCAATATTAGATGATGAATCAGGCGGAGTAGTATCCGGCTTCGGTGGCTGCTCCGGTGGTGGAGGTGGCTTAGGTGTAACCCTTGGTTTTTTCTGTGCCTTCGAATCCTGTTTATCCATCGTAATTTCAATAACAGGGGTATCCTCAGATTCGGCGTTGCGCTGTGCACCTCCGCCGACTAAGAAAGCCATGAAAGCAAACAGCCCAAAAGTCACTGCGGCACCAATGATTATTGATACGAGTGCTCTTAGCATATTACTCATTCCCCGCTGATACTGAAATTTTGTCAATACCCGCAGCTTTTACGTTATCAAGAACTTTAACAACCAAACCATGTTGAGTGTCTTTGTCTGCTTGAATCAGTACTGCCGCTTCTGGTGCTTCTGCTAACATACGTTCTACGTTTGCAGTTACACGTTCGATATCAACCTGACGGTTTTCCATCATAATGACGCCAGTCTTGCTGATGCCAATAAAGATGTTTGCCGAAGGTTTAGACGTAGCCTGTGAAGCTTTAGGCTTGTTGTAGTCTAAGCCCGATGGCTTAACAAACGATGTCGTTACAATGAAGAAGATCAGCATGATAAACACGATGTCTAGCATCGGGGTCATATCAATTTGCGCTTCCTCTTCCATATTGGAATGCTTCTTACGTGCCATGTTCAATCTCTCTCTAGTGGTGAGGCATGCTGTCTTTTAGCTTTTCTAAACTGATTCTCATTTTTGAGTCTAAACGGGTGCTGAAGAAAACACCTGATAGTGCTGCAACCATTCCTGCCATAGTCGGCATTGTGGCCATTGAGATACCAGCCGCCATTAAACGAGCATTACTCGTCCCCTGAACTGCCATCACATCGAATACTGAAATCATACCGGTTACGGTACCTAATAAACCAATCATAGGACAGATTGCTACTAGGGTTTTAATTAACAGCATACGTGCATTCAAATCTTGCTTCGCTTGGGATACCCAAGCTTCACGGATACGGTGAGCATGCCAAGAAGTCGTTTCTTCTCTTGATTCCCATGAGGCAATTACTGCTTGATGTTGTTTAGGTGATATCCAATTAAGATACCAATAACGCTCAAGCATTAACACCCACATTAGAAATAGCACTGCTGCAACCAACCAGAGGACATCGCCTCCGGAGGCCATGAAGCCCCTGACGGAATCCCATACGTCCATCAGGATTAGCATCATTAGTCAGCCCTCTTCTCAGCGTGTTCTGCGATAATACCAGCACTTTGCTCTTCAAGAACTTGAACGATAGATTTGCTACGAGCAACCACTACAGCGTGTAATAACATTAACGGTAGAGCGGCAATTAGACCTTGAACCGTTGTGATAAGAGCCATAGAAATACCACCAGCCATCAGTTTAGGGTCACCAGTACCAAACAACTGAATAGATTGGAAGGTTGCAATCATACCCGTTACAGTACCTAACAGACCCATCATAGGTGCGATAGCTGCGATAACTTTAATGATTGAAATACGCGCTTCCAAAGCTGGAGTTTCTTTAAGAATTGCTTCGTCAAGTTTTAACTCTAAAGTTTCAACGTCTACGTCTTTATTAGACTGGTAAACTTTTAAGATGCGACCTAAAGCATTGTTACCTGGGTTATCAATGTTCTTACGTTGGCTGTTAACTTTACCACCAATGATAGTAAGCGTGATTAAACGCTCAAGAGCAATTAATGCACCTAATGCTAATAGCGCAAGAATGATATAACCAATTGTACCACCTGCTTCTAAACGATCTTCAAGACTTGCTTTGTTAGTGAAGATGTTCAGTAACACGCCACGTGCAGGGTCAATGTAAAAAGGTGCAACACCTGAAGTAGTGCCTTCCCATTTAGCAACTGCACTTACTTGGTAACCTTCTGGCTGTTGTGATAATTGCTGAATCAAATTTAGTTCAGGCTTATAAACAACGTACTTACCTTCAGCTGTTAAGTTGAAAGGACCAACACGGTGAATTGCAGTGTTAATTACGTTGCCGTCAATTGCAGTCACAGCACCGTCAAACTTAACCACTTTACCTGATTGAACCATTTCAAATAATTGAGCTTCCCAGAATTGTTCTAGTTCTTCAATTTTTGGTAATGATTTGCGAGCACCTAATTCTGCAATGAACGCATCACGGCCAGGGAATTGAGCACTGATGTTTGATGCAGCAAGTTTACCAGCGAAATCGCCAGCTTCACCTTTAACAACACCGAACATTTCACCTAAGTCACCTTGTGCAGTTTTTAAGTCTTCTTCTAACTGAGCAATTTTACGCTCGTTATCTAAGAATGCTTGGTTTAGGTCTTTACCACGTTGCTTTTCTGCCGCTAAAGCGTCTTTTTCACGCTTAAGTAGGGCAGCTTTATCGCCACGTTCTGCTTGGAATTCTCTTTCGCGCTTAGCGTTGGTTTTACCTTCGTTAGCACGGTCAACTTTAACTTGTTGTAACAGCTGATCAATAGTTTTAGGTGCATCTGCAGCTGAAACCATACCGGCTGTTAAAGAGAAAGTTGCAGCCACTAGAGCTGATGTAATTAACTTCTTCATTATTGTGCAGTCTCCGCAGCAGGAATTGGTAATCCGAATAGGTCTAATGCGCCTTGCTTACGAGCAATGCGAATACCTTTGGTGATGTCACGTAAATAGCTGTCTTCTAACTTGTTCCAAGTTTTAGCGTCAGCGTCGTACATCCATGCTGTTTTTTGATCTAAGCTTTGCGCATAAAGTGCAACACGACCTAGGTTAAAGAAGTCGACTAATACTTCTTTACCGTCTAAGTCTAGCTTACCGGTGTGAACTGCAACGAAGCTACCGTATTCACGCTCAATGCTGTACGCATCAAGGATCAAACGATATTTTTCAGCAAGAGTAACCTCTGCTGTATTTAGGATGTTCTTCAAGTTTTCAACACGTGCTTTACGAACTTCAGTGTTGAAAGGAAGATCTAAATTTACAAACTGATCTAAAGCTTCAACCATTTTGAACATTAAAGGCACAACACCTTGGCGTAATTTATCAACGCCATTGATATCTGCCTGAATTGAATCTAGTGTTTTCTGTTGATCAGCGACCAAGCCTGCAACGTAGTCATTATACGATTTTAATGACTCACGCTCATCAGCAACGCTGCCATACTCAAAAAGCATGTCTTGTGCTTGGTCAAAATATTTGTCGACTTTCTGTTGTGACGCAGCAGATGCAGCATGAAGGCTACTATCAGCTTTTTGAACGTCAGCTAGAGGACCTGCAACAACGAAGTTGCTACCAGCTAAAGCCAGTGCGCCAACAAGTGCAGTAGCGATTTTTGTTCTATTGCTTACCTTGGACATAGTTCCCAACCAATTTGAAGTGAATTAAAAAGATCAACTTGAGCACAAATTACGATGAAACAAATTTGTTACCAATGTTAATTCTACTAAGTATGTCTTTTTCTTGTGATTGTTAGTTTTTCTTCCCTTTTCTACGCCGGTTAAGGCGCAGACCCGTTGGCATCATTTCACAAAATGTTGACCTGTGTCAACATTTGCAAAGCGTAAAAACTAGTGGAAAGAGCTGTTAAGACGAGGAATGTAAATGAAAGGTGAATAAATATACATCTTCAACATCAATCTGTAGTAATTTAGTGCTATAGGTAATGTTTTACTTATTTAAAATCATGATCTTAATCAAATAAATCACTTATGCTTTTTTATTTATTTATTATAAAACTAATCTATTCGTTATTTTTTTGAGCGCTTAAATACCAAGCTAGCACTTCGTTTTGTTCATTTTTTAGTACTTTAAGCTCAATTAAAGAAAGTAAATTTTGGTTAAAACGGCTAATGAATTGACCTAGTTTTGCCTCATCAAATGAAGCGTTTAACAATTCCCTCAACCTCAACTTTAGTGTATCCATCTGTAATTTAATGAATTCAATGAATTGTTGCTTTTTTGCTACTGGCCAAAATAGTCCGTCCTTGAAAAACTGGGCCACAAACATCATCAGTTGACAGTCTTGCGCCGCTTTTTCGTCAAATAAAACCAAATGCTTTATCAGTCGGTTGATTTGTGCACGAATTTTTTCGCAGTTCAGATCTTGTTTAATCCTTGCAATATCATTAGGTGATGAGACCTTACCCATTGCTACAGTGATATCACTTAAACAAGTCACTAACTGCTCAGCTTCAGGTTGTTCAACCAAACGTAAAATTTTACGATTTCGATTAATGATCATCGAGTTTGCATGGTGAAAAACCAAGCTAAATTGTCCATTGTCTTTAAGGACTCTTGAGGCCTCTTTCAATGACAAATCGATATCAGAGTACTCGAAACCAAATTGCGAGGTGTATAAGTCAACGGTACCCGTTGCAAAAGGCAAAGATTCACTTGCTTCGTTTGATAGTAATTTAATGGCAGTATTAGATTGTTCAGCAAGGTTTTTTTCAGTTAATTTAACTTCAGCTAAATCTATGCCAACCACCTCACCTTTTATATCAGAGCCCTCTAATGATTCGCGTATTAAAAGGGGTAAAGAACCATTACCGGTCCCTATATCTACAGCCAAAAAGCCATCCTGTAACCCCGAGAATATAGGTTGCCATATCGACTTTAATATCCCCTCATAATTACCTGATAACGCATCGCCAAAAGAAGTTGTATGCCCTTGCTGCCAATATTCACTCCAATGGTTATTCATATACATCACCCGCTTAAAATTGACTGTGTTTATTGTAGTGGTCAAAGAAAAAGGCTCCCGAAGGAGCCTTTCTAATGCTAACTAATGGCTAATTAGAACTTCAATGTATAACTTGCACGGTATTCGCGACCATAGTTGTTATATAGGTCAGCGTTGTCGTAGATACCAGTAGAAGTTAATACTGGATCTTCATCAGTTAGGTTGTTAATACCTAATAAGATCGAACCGTAGTTACCTGCATCGTATACATAGCTTAGGTTATGAATTAACCACGAATCTAAGTGACCCGTGTCATCATCTTCGTAAGTAGAAGATGTGTAGTTCATGTTCCAAGAGAAGCTATGGTCACCAAACATGTAGTTAGTAGTGAAGTTAGACTTGTAGTCTGGTAAACCATTCCAACCAGAAATATCTACAGCTTCAGCACCACCTTCAACTTCTTGGATATAATCAAGAACAAAGCTGTTGTTCCAGTTAAAGCCAATGTCACCAATTGCAGTTTCAAACTTAGCATTTAAAGAAACGTCAACACCAGTAATTTCTAGCTTGTCACCGTTACCATAACCAGTACCGATTTCTAGAGCACGACCTAATGTACCGTCAGCTCCGTCTGGTGCACGAGTTACATAGAATGTATCGTTTTCTTCTAGAGTACCGGCTGCAACACCACGCATAACGTTGGTGATTGAGCGCTGACTGATTACGTCATCAATGTTCAAGTTGAAGTAATCAACTTTAATACCGATGTCATCTACGATATCCCATGCAACACCAACGTTGATGTACTCAGAAGTTTCAGGACCTAGGTCGCTGTTAGCACTGATGTAAGTATCGTATTGCTTAGAGCTACAATCTGCATCTGAAGTACCTGCAGATGTACAGAATGGGTAATCGGTACCTGTTTCAGCACTAAATGTAGTTGCTGCGTATAACTGGCTTAATGAAGGAGCACGGAACGCTTCAGAGTAAGAAGCACGTACAACAACATTATCAAGAGCTTGCCAGCGAACAGATGCTTTAGGTGCTAGGTTGTCACCAAAGTCACTGTAATCATCGTAACGCGCCGCAAGGTTTAACTCAACATCGTCAGTTAATGGTAATACTGCTTCGTAGAACGCAGCCCATACTTGACGATCGCCACCTGCAGAGTTACCCGCACTACCACCGATTAGACCAGCTTCTGACTGCGCGTCATAAACTTCGCTGAAATCTTGGTCAAAGTATTCCATACCTACATAGTGAGCAACAGCGCCACCAGGTAATTCAAATGCATCAAAGCCAATACCCGCACTCCACTGGTCAAATGTTGCACGACCTGTAGTTAAAGTAGTCGCTTTCATGTTATTGATACCAGCTTCTGAGCCTAAATCAATATCATTTGCTTGGTTGTAAGCAAGACCTGAATAGCTTAAGTAGTACTCACCCACTGACTTGTTGTCAGCAATATTGTGGTGGTAATAAACTTCCCATTCAGCATCGTTTAATGCGCTGATAGTACCGCGTAAACCCGTTAAGTAATCTTGGTTGTAGTCATCTACAACACCATCACGAGTACCAATACCCACCCAACGGAAGTAACCATAAGTTTCTTCACCGTATGGGTTATGTGGATTATCAGCAGCCATGTTATTCCAACCTGCTGCAGGAGGAGCATAACGACCAAATGATTGGTTTTGAGTAACCATTACACGACCAAACCATTCTACGTCTTCAGCAACTTCATAGTTAGCGTCAACATAAACAGTGTTACGGTCTACAGATGCCTTGTTGTAAGAAACGTTAGCATATGCATACATACAATACGTTGAACCTGCGCTCCAATCGTTGTCAGCAGCGACAGTTTGGAAAACGTTTGAACCGTATTCAGCTTCTAAATCATCACATAATAAAGATGCTTGTGTTGAAGAGAAATCTGGAGCGGCAATCGTTGCACCATAGATACTCCAACCTGCAGTTTCTTCATAGGCTTGGATAATACCATCACCATTAAAGTCAGTCATGCTAGCAGCTGTGTATGAACGGTCAGCGTCTGAGATACCTTGACGGTCTTGGTGGTCAAAAGAGAAAGTAATGTTACCTTTGTCCATTTGATAACCAGCAACAACCGAGAATTCTTTACTTGTTAAGCCGCCATCTTGGTCACGTGAACCACCACCAACGTTGAACTCAATACCTTGGTAGTTCTTTTTCATGATGATGTTAACAACACCAGCAATCGCGTCAGAACCGTAAGTAGAAGATGCACCGTCAGTTAAGATGTCGATACGTTCTACAGCAGCCATTGGAATAGCGTTTAAGTTAGCAGATGCACCACCTAATGTTGGTGAACCTGGGAAACGCTTGCCATCGATAAGAACTAGCGTACGGCTTGAACCTGCACCACGTAGGTTAATCGTTGCTTGAGACTGTGCAGAACTACCTGAACGCTCAGAGAATGAACCGAAAGAGTTCAAGTTACTGTTACGAAGTGCGTCAGCAACTGTAAAGTTACCTTCCATCTTCATATCTTCAGTAGTAATTGTGGTAATAGGTGAAGCGCCTTCAAGGTCAGAACGCTTAATACGCGAACCCGTAACCTCGATACGTTCAACTTTTGCGCCATCTTCATCAGCAGCAAAAACGGCTGGTGCAGTGAATGCTGTTGCAGCAGCACCACCGATCAATGCTAAACGCACTGACTTGGCTAGGATATTCTTATGCATTGTCTATCTCCCTGGACTTAATATCTTTCTTATAATTCTAACAACCTTATTTTAGGTGTTAGTACAATGAGAGAGTGCAACAGGAAATCATTACAAACGCTCAATTACAGATGCAATAAAATCACATTTAATACAACTAATCAACATTTGAAGTGCTGTAAGAACAAAAGTTAATCAAATGTAATATCCATTCTTGTTAATAAAAATGAACAACCATTCTAAAAAAGCCTAAAAAACATAACTTTATAGAACTTTAGTTTTATTTACATAAAATATGAATCACAAAAATAAATTTCTTAACATCCTGTTTTGCAGCATGATTTTATGTGCTAGGTGCTTTTTTTCTCACTGTATGAAGTAACAAAATGTTAACTTCTATTAATTAGTGGAAAGGTTTGAAATGTTAAATGTTTACATATTAGGGAGCCGGAACCGACCTGAGAAGTGAGATATTTGTCTGATAAAGTGGGGTTACGTGATGCAAATACCGTTGATGGTTTTGTTGGGCTTTTAATGATTGGTAGGTTAATTATTTAACATATCCATAAGCGCTATCGCACCACAAAAATGGATTTTGCAATGTTAAATAAGCGATAGTTGGTCATTCACTAATGCATCGAATCGCTGACCACAGAGTTGCAGAATGGGGTCGGCAATCGGTTGAATTTGCTTATTGATATAGTACTCATAATCAATATTGGTTGGATTTGCTTCAATTGGTTGTGCGCCTGTTGTGGTTATCACATACTTGATTTGTTGGCCTCTTCGGGTCACTTTGTTTGTCCCTTTTATTTGCGCTAACAATTTTGCCGCTTTGACGTGGGGAGATGATTTGGCAGTATAGTCTTCTACGTGCCTACGGAGTCGCTTTTTAAATATCAGCTCAGCATCTCTGTCACCTTGTTTAATTGCATCTAATTCTTGGCGTAAATAATCGATAACATCTTCACCTTTAAAAAACATTTCATATAAGACGTATTGCATTTTTCGAGCAATAGGACTCCAATCACTTCTGACTTGCTCCATACCTTTAAAGGTCAATTTAAGCTTACTGTCAACCCCTAATGAAGCTCCAACATAGCGTTTTTTACTCCCCTCTTCAGACCCTCTTAATGTCGGCATAATGAATTGGTCAAAGTGAGTTTCAAATTCTAGCTCTAGAAAACTGTGTAATTGATATTCAGCCTCGCACCAATCATGCCAGCGTGTTGTTATGCTAGTGGCGAGTTGCAACCCCAGAGCATTGATGTCTTCAACCCCATGATTTTCACCAAGCCACACAAAAGTGGAATCGGTATCACCATAAATCACTTGATAACCCGCATCTTCTATCCATTGTTTTGTGAGTTTCATAATTTGATGACCGCGCATGGTAATCGAACTGGCCAGTTTTGCATCATGAAACACGCAACCTCGCGATCCTAGTACCCCATATAACGAGTTCATAATAATTTTAATCGCATGAGATAACGGTGCATTCTTTTCGGCTTTAGCGATTTCCCTTTGACTGGCTAACTTAGCCACTAAATTGGGTAAAATAGCATTATCGCGGGCAAAATGAGCGCCTAAATAGCCCGCTACGGTTGCGGTAAACTTGCCTTGTTCGGCTAATTGCAAGCCTTGTATCAAGCCTTTAGGGTCAATCAGAAATGTGCGAATAATTGAGGGGTATAGACTTTTAAAATCAAGCACTAATATGTCTTTGTAATATCCGGGAATTGACGACATGACATAACCACCAGGACTTTCTAACCCTTGGCTAGCAGGATGCGCTGGGGCAACAAATCCACCACGGTGTAAGTGCGGCAAATATAAATGGTAAAATGCAGCAATTGATGCGCCGACACGGCCAAATTCAAGCCCGGTTAATTTAGCTCGCTCTATAGCAAAATCAATTAACTGAGTTTTTTCAAAAATGTCCCACACTAAACGGCTATCGGTAATGTTATAAAAAGCCAGTGCATTTTTATCGGTATTAAATAATAAAGTGATTTCTTGGCCACGGTTTTCTACATGATCAATCGCCTTGCCTTCTTCAAGCAATTGCCTTGAAACATATTCCAACGAGAAGCTATCAAATTGATAAAATGCAGCTTTTAACCAATCAATGCCATCAAGCACCACACGCCCCGGTAACGAGAGTGTTTCGGGCCTAAATTTATCGGCGACCTTCCAGGTCAGTTCAGTATCACCACGGCCGATCAATAAAGGAATAGCATGCAAAACACAACGTCGATAAAGTAAAGCTAAGTCAAATGTCACCACAGCCCACCCGATAATAATGTCTGGGTCGTATTGCCTAAACCAGGCAATAAGATGATGAATAAGATCAACTTCATCCTTTACCCACACAATAAAATCATGGCAATTTTGCTGCGGTTCACCGACCATAAATACACATTGGTATTGATCACCATATAAACCGACTGAATATAGCTCGCCGTCAAAGCTGCATTCAAAATCCAATGAAATCACACTCAGTGTCACATTGGCATCCGTAGGCTCTCCCCCCCACTGCCTTGCACGATGAATTAAAAGATTAGGTAACGTTTCTGTGTGGGGTTGAGGCAGGAAATGACCAATGCATTCGATATCTAATGCGATAAATCGTTCAATTAAATAACGTTGTTCAGCTCTGATGTCAGCTTCAAACAATGTAATACCTAAATCATTTGCTATGCGGCTAAGTAATTTTAATTGTGTGTTAGATTTTAAATACAACGCACTCACAGGTTCGTGGGCAAAGCTCATTAATGCGATAGCTTCAACCTTCAAAGAGAAATCGACTTTACTCGTTAAAGTATCAACATCTTGTTGTCGGCAAAAACAAATCACTTCACTGTGATGTAATTCGGCTAGAACAGGACCACTAGCTGTTTTAATAAAATATTGCAGCACCAACTGGCCATGGCGATAAATCGCATGACGTGTCAACACCTTGCCTTTAATGACTTGCAATTCTGGTGGTGTTTTTTCGTTAGTCATCTGTGGTTTAATTTGCGTCGCTAAATGATTCAATTTTATTTATTACTTCGTAGCATGCTAATTCACTGTTATTATGTACAGCATAATTCAGACAACGCAGAAATCATACTTCTATGCTACCGGATACGATAAAAAGTCAAATTCGCACTATTTATAAAGAAATTGCTAATGCAATGCCGCAATTTCGATCTCGTCGCGAACAAAACTATATGGTAGCCGAGATTTCCAAAACTCTGGCGGGTGAATATGACAAAGACCGACGCATTATTGTCGTTGAAGCAGGTACTGGGATTGGTAAATCATTATCATACATTCTTGGAACCATTCCTTTAGCCATTGCGAGCAAAAAAAAGGTGTGTATTGCAACGGCTACCGTAGCCCTGCAAGAACAACTCTTGCATAAAGACTTGCCGTTTTTTTTACAACAGTCTGGAGTCGATTTTAAATTTGGCTTGGTTAAAGGCCGCCAACGCTATGTGTGTTTAGCCAAGCTTGAAGCAATGCTCGGCACGCAAGACAGCTCACAAATGGCAATGTGGCAAACCAAACCCGATCAAAGCCAAATTAATGAATTACAAAAACTGCATCAAGATTTTCATCAAAAACGTTGGAACGGTGAAATAGATACCCTGCAACAACCTATCCCAGATTTTTTATGGCAGCAAATTTGTTGTGATAAACACAGCTGTCATCGTCAAGTGTCAGCCCATCACAATTGTCCATTTCATAAAGCACGTGAAGACGTTGACACTTGGGATGTACTCATTGCTAACCATAGTTTGCTCTTTGCTGATTTAGAGTTAGGCGGTGGGGTGATTTTACCCGAGCCTGAAGACATGTTTTATGTGATAGATGAAGCGCATCACTTACCCATCGTTGCGAGAGACTTTTCCAGTGCACAGGCAACGTTACGTGGTGCCTGTGATTGGCTAGAAAAAGCTTCAAAGACATGCTCTAAACTGCAAAACCAGCTTAAAACCAATAATATTATTGCCCCTGTGCAAGCCATGCTTGACCACATAACCGATTTAACCAACTTACTGACACAAGTCGCCCATTATTGCGACACCCAGCCACAGTTATTTGCCAATCCTGAAAGTCGTTTGCGCTTTGAGCACGGTCAATTACCCCAAGCGTTGTTAATTCAAGCTGAAAATGTGGCTACGGCATCCGGTTCGGCAGTAAAACAATTTAATAAAGTGGTGTCAGTATTAAGTGAAGCCATTAAAGATGGTGAAGTGCCAAAGCATCAATCTGAAGGTTTATTGTCTGAAACAGGCTTTATTTTACAGCGTTTAGATAACTTACATAAACTTTGGAAAATGATGGCCAAAGAAGACAGCAAAAAAGGCGCGCCAATGGCTCGCTGGGCAGAACTAATCACTGGTAAGCAACAAGACTACTTATTTTGTTCATCCCCCATTGAAGTTGGTTTTATGTTGGAGTCAATGTTGTGGCAAAAAGCGGCTGGCGTTGTACTTTGCAGTGCAACATTACGGGCATTAAACAACTTTAATCACTTTGCTCATCAAGTCGGCTTAGGCATTAATGATGGCAGCCGGTTTTTAGCCTTATTGTCACCTTTTGATTATGAAAACAACGCCACGTTATTTATTCCGCAAATGGCAACCGAGCCAACAGATGACAATTACACCGCCGAAATTGCTGAACACATAGTGACATTAGTTGATGGCGAAATGGCCACCCTTGTGTTATTTGCATCTTATTGGCAAATGGAGAAAGTGGTCGAATTTGTAGAGGGTAAAATAGCCAAAGATCAATTATTTGTACAAGGCGAAATGCCGCGGCAACAAATATTAGAAAAGCATAAACAACGTTGCGATGAAGGCTTACCCAGTATTATTTTTGGCACCGGCAGTTTTTCTGAGGGGCTCGATTTACCTGGAGACTACTTAACCAACCTAATTATCACTAAATTACCTTTTGCGGTACCAACGTCACCAGTTGAACAAGCACATGCAGAATATATCAAAGTAAAAGGTGGCAATCCCTTTTTACAGCTGACAATTCCAGACGCATCGCGTAAATTAGTCCAAAGTTGTGGTCGCTTATTACGTAAAGAGCAAGATTATGGCCGAGTCACCATTTTGGACCGGCGCTTAGTGACTAAACGTTATGGCAAATCATTAATTGATGCCCTTCCCCCATTTAGACGTGTAATAGAATAGGTATTGAGTTGGATTTATTATTAGACCCTAGCCATTGGGCTATATTAGCGGTCATTGGCATCATTGCAGGCTTTATTGATGCCATCGTTGGAGGTGGAGGATTATTATCCATTCCCGCGTTGCTCACGGTTGGTATTCCGCCCCACCTTGCCCTAGGAACCAATAAGTTAGCAGCATGCTTTGGCTCTGTCACATCCAGTTTTACCTTTTATAAACAGCAACTTTTCACCCCCAAATTATGGAAAGCCTGCTTTGTTGCAACCTTCATAGGTTCAATCACTGGCTGTATCTTGGTGTTTATGGTTGATCCCAAATGGTTAGATAAAATCTTACCGTTATTGATTATTGGTATTGCCATTTATACGTTACTTAGCCCTAAGGCCATGGGCGATGGCAATATCAATTTACCCGTTGAGCGCTCGCCCAAACATAAACAAATCGGCCAAGGCTTTATACTTGGTAGTTATGATGGCTTTGCAGGACCTGGTATTGGTGCATTTTGGACCGTCACGTCTGTCTCTCTCCATAAGCTGCCGCTATTGTATAGCTGTGGTTTAGCCAGAGTCATGACGTCTGTGAGTAATATTACCGCGTTGATAATTTTTGCCTCGATGGGGCAGGTTCAATGGGTATTAGGTTTGTGGATGGGCTTTTGCATGATGGCAGGCTCTTATATTGGCGCCAGAAGTGCCATTCGCTTTGGGATCCCATTTATTAAGCCCATTTTTATTATTATGGTATTGTCTATTGCGGTTCACTTAACTTGGAGTGCTTGGGGATGAATACCCAACAATTGGTTTCAATGTTAAAGCAACAACTCGCTCAACTTGAGCGCGATGCACTAGCACATGACCAAAACTTGCCCCCTAATCATCGCCAAACATTACAACAAACAGAACGCTTTAATAGCCAACTGTTTGCCCAACAAGGTGGTTTACTGAGCCCCTGTATCGCCCAGCTTCGCCAAGACATTCAAAAACTTGAAAAACAGTTATCGCTTAAACTTGGTGGTCAAGTTATTCAATTGAGCTGTGATCGTATCCAAGACCGTTTCATTGCTTTAAAAAGAGCGCTATTAACCACCGATATCAATTTAAAAGCCGAAGCACAACGCAAGGCCAGTAATCGTGCTCGGTATGCCAAAAAGCAGCTACAATCAGCTCAAAATAGCGGCTTTGGTTGGATTGCCAGTAATGTGATGCAAAACAGCCATCAATTATATGCAGAGCTCAATAAACACCTTAATTGGGCACAAAAATTTGAACAAAAAATTCACCAAATGGAAGCAAATCTTGAATTCTGTCATAGTGATGACAAAATTAAATTGCAAAATGACATCCTTTTGATGCATCGTCGCTTAGGAAAATGCAAACAAGCAATTAGTTATATTGAAGAGCGCATTCAATTATTTGAGCGACCTCGTCAAAGTTACCCTCGTTAAGGAGCAACAATGAAATCTGTATTCACCACTAGTGCGCTGTTAGCATTATTAACTTCATCTTCTGTATTTGCAGCTAATTTAACTATTCCAATGTCTTTTGAATATTTAGCGCTTGATGGTGAAGCCATTGAAACAAACATGTTTAGGCATCAATCAGATTTAACACTCACTAATGGCACTCATAAAATTGCGATACGTTATCACGACATCATCGATGACTCGTTTAGCGACAGCCAATCATTTGTGAAATCAACGCCATTTATTGTCACGCTAACCGTCGACGGTGATTATCAATACAACTTAAAACCAGCCGAAGGTGATGCCATCAAGGAGCCAAAGGCCTTTGCCAAAAAGCCGCAGGTAAAGCTTAACCGTAAAGATAATGGAACGGTATCTTATAGTGTTGAACACACTAACTTTACTGAAGAAACATTCATCAGTAATTTATTTAAAACGAAGCAACAACAAGACTTTGACGAATTATCCGTTTCTGCCACCACAGATGCTCCACAAATGGTGGCCCAGGCTCCAGAACAATCAGATATTACCGTAGCAACCAATGTTGCTCCAACCGTAGCCGTGACTAATCAGGCTCCGCAAGCTGCCAGTGGTGAGAATCCAGCACAAGCTCAACAAATGCTGCAATATTGGTGGTTACAAGCGGATGAAAAAACCCGTAAAGAATTTATGGGCTGGGCAATTAAACAACTGTAATGTCGACAGCGATCCCTTTTGTGTATCACGCCAGCTACTCACAGCTGGCGTTACCTCGCACTCATCGATTTCCAACCACTAAATATCAACTGCTTTATCAGCATGCCATTGCGCACCAATTATTATTTGAGCCATCACGCCATATCCCCAGCGCCATTAATATCGAAGCATTACATGACGTTCATTGCCCCGAATATGTGAATCAATTTATCAGCGGCACTTTAGATCACAAAGCGCAACGACGCATTGGTTTTCCTTGGAGTAAACAATTAGTCAATCGCACCCTTCATGCTGTCAATGGTACAGTCCTTTGTACGCAACTCGCATTAGCTCAGGGTTTTGCAGTGCATTTAACGGGAGGGTATCACCATGCTCACTACGATTTTGGCAGTGGTTTTTGTATTTTCAATGATTTAATTATTGCAGCGAAAACCGCAATCAATAGCGGCGGTGCGGATAAAGTGTTAATCTTTGACTGCGACGTCCACCAAGGGGATGGCACTGCAACCTTAGCTCAACAGTACCCAGATATTGTTAGTTGCTCTATTCACTGCGCACAAAACTTTCCATCACGTAAACAACACTCAGATCATGATATTGATTTGAATAAAGGCTGCAGTGACCCAGAATACCTCGAACATATTCAGCAAATCCTGCCCTACCTTATTCGGCTGCATCAACCTGATCTGATTATTTATGATGCAGGAGTAGATATCCATCAGGATGACGATTTAGGCTACTTCAATATTTCTAACCAGGGTATTTTAGCCAGAGATACTCAAGTGATATCTATTGCCAAAAGCCATAATATCCCCCTTGCAGCCGTGATTGGTGGAGGCTATAGTCGTAATGAAGCTGAGTTGACACATCGACATAGCCAATTACTCATTGCAGCAAACAAGGTATGGTTATACAAATAATCTCTTTGATTTAGCTGACACATGTATGCAAAGTATTCGGCAGAGACGTCGACCACAAATTTGATCTCAATGGAGCAAATAATGCACTTAGATATTCGTAACTATTATGAAGTTCTATTAATGGAAATACTGAGAGATGAAGGCTTAATGGAAGAGTTGCCAGAAGAGTACATAGCCGATTTATGCTGCGTCACCTTAAATCAATTACCTGTGCGCTATATTCGCCATTTGGTCGACACGTATTTTTTTGAAAACTACCAAGAGTTACACATGATGAAAACCGAGATTTATGATGCGCTCGAAAAGTCTCGCCAGTTTTTAAAAGCCAATTTACAAAAACGGTTACAAGAAGAAGCCGAGTTTGCAGCAACACAGCAAATATAAACTATCGGGTCGCCTTATTACGCTATCCTACTGTTTTAAAATGTAAATTTAAAGATTTTACACGAGAGTTAGGTGACAGTAATTTTGTTTTAGTAAAATGCAGAGGGGAAAAGATTTGGAGGTTCCCCTAGAGCCGACACCCCGGCACACGAGTCGCTTGCTGCGGTTGCTCCCTTCCGGGCCTGGCCGAGTTCACAAGTTATCGTTGCGGGGGGACCCTAGGGTCACCATTGACTTCTGATAAACAACGTTGTTTGTCAGAACGTGGGCGATTATCCCCTAACCCATTAGCTTGATCAAGCCTTAATCTAGATAACTTTGCATTCAAGTGTTTAGTTGAACAATACTTATGCAAATGTCATCCAAACACGTTAAAACTTCCGTAATATCAGAATTTAGTGTTATTCAACGGTTAAAGTTGATTACACCAAAATGAATAGTCAGATCTTAGTCACAACTCTACACATAATTCGATGAGTAACTTGCAAAGGTTAGCTAACATAAGTAATGAATAAAATCCGCACACTGTTAACCCTTAGTGAAATGCGTGATAACTAAAAATGCAGGGAATACATGATGAAAACAATGACAGTTCGTCCCGCAACAAAAGCGGTAATAAGCGCAGGGCTTCTTGCTTTTGCACTATCAGGCTGTGGAGGCAGTGATGGTTCTGATGGCGTAGATGGTACAGATGGCATCATCGGTATCGATATTGACAGCGCATCCACATTACAAGCCACATTTACCGATGCGACCATTACCGAGGGTAACGTTAATGTTACTTTCAGTCTAAAAAACGGTAATGGCGTTGCAGTACTTGGGTTAACTAAGGATCACGACTTGCGCTTTGGCGTTGCACAATTAACCCCAGTTATTGAAACTGTGGCTGATGCCGAAATAGACCGTGGTTATCAGTGGCAATCTTATATCAATGTATTAAAACAGCCAACGGCAAGCTACATTCCTGATGGTGAAACGAACATTACACCATCAGAACAATACCAAGCTGAAGTTGAAGTCGCTTCAGCTTGTGATACTTGCTTTGTTGATAATGAAGATGGTACCTACAGCTATACATTCCAAACCAATATTAGTCAGATTACTGAACCATTAACAATTACCTACAATCAAGATAATACTCAACGAATTACCCTTGAATTAAAACAACCACTTGTTACAACAAATGCCCATTATGATTTCCAACCATCGACAGGGCTGACCGAAGATATCGCGTCTCGTGATGTCGTATCAATTGATGCCTGTTATACCTGTCACCAACCGGACAGTTTGGAGTTACATGGTGGTCGTCGTATCGATTTAGAAAACTGTGCATCCTGCCATACCGCCACATCAGGTGACCCAGAAACAGGTAACAGTGTTGACTTTACATATATGATTCATGCTATCCACAAAGGCCAAGACCGTGTGACATATACTGCTGCTGGTGAAGAATCTGCACCTTATAAAGTCATTGGCTATGGTGGTGGATTACACGATTACGGTAATGTCATGTATCCACAAAAACCCGCCGCAGATTGTAGTGCATGTCACGTTGAAGGCACCGACGCGCCAAAAGACGCCGAATTATATACAGCTAACCTAAGCGACACAGCCTGTATAGCTTGTCATACTGAATCAGCATCAGAGCACCATGTAGGATTAAGTACACAATGTACTTCATGTCATATTGAAGATGGCTATGCTCGTAGTGCAAAAGAAGCGCACGGCGATGTGATGACGGCTTATAACGAAACCCAGACCATGAATGTCGTCTTTAGCGATACTAGCGTAACGGCTGATGGGGCATTCACGACCAAGGTTCAATTTACCGATGCCTCAGCTAATGTTATTGCAGCAGAATTTATCGACACAAGTAGCCGTGTTGTCATGGCGTGGGACAGTAACATCGATTACCCTGCTTATAATGATGCAAGTTACAGCCAAAGACGCTTAAGACTCAGCGAAGGTGTTGCCAATGCTGACAATAGCTGGACGTTAGTGTGGAGCAACGTGACCTTACCAAGTGATTATGTAGGTAAAACATTTGAGCTTTGGTCAGCTGTCAGTGCGTGTTACAACAACGGCGGTTATGGTCGTCCTGAAGTACAACTAACCTCTTGTGATACTGACGATGTTCGCACTGTTGAAATCAAAAGCAGTGCCTATCAGTTTGTGATGGGGACAGATGCTGTAGATAGCACTCAAACAGCAGCAGAGCGCAGAAACATCATTGATACAACAACTTGTCAAGGCTGTCACAACCAAGAAGTGTATCACTATGATAACGGTGTTAACTGCCAAACCTGTCATACACCCGATAAATCACTCAGATCAGATGATACTTACCCAGGCGGTAAAAAATCGACTAGCTTTGCGTTTAAAGCACACAGTGCTGAAGGCCACTACCTAAGTGTTGCGGGTGTTGAGTCAGGCACAGTATTAAAAACTGACTGTAAAACATGCCACACTACAGATGGCTTTACCTTAGGCCGCTCAGAGGACCGAGTATGGCGCTATGGTGACACTGACACAGGTGCTGATGTTTGGGTTTCTTCTGATACCGGTGCATGTTTAAGCTGTCACCAGAAATATATCACCGAATCGACGGTATCGCATATTGAATCTAACGGCGGTATTGTTGATGGCATGAGCGAAGAAGATGTGCGTACACGTTCAGCTGAAATGTGTTCAACGTGCCATACACCCACTCGCCTAACAGAGAGCCATGGATTTTAGATTTAACATCTGATTAATCAAGAAATACTGACTAAAGACCCCAATTGTTAATTGGGGTCTTTTTTATATAAAGGACAATTAATATACCATAAAGCATTATTTTACATACACCTTTAATAATAGCCTGATCATTATCACACAATTGCGTTCGCCTTACAGACGTCTTGTTGATTGTAAAGTAATCTTAGTGTTGGGAAACTTATGAACATCGACTTAACTGATAAACATATCGCAGAACATACTGCCAGTAAGTTAGATGAATGACCTTTGCAGGGACAATATGATGAATATAAAACACACAAAAATTGCATTATTACTTGCTATGTCAGCATCAATGACACTGGTAGGTTGCGGCAGCGGTAGTGACGGTGAAGATGGCACAGCAGGTAACCCTGGTGGCGAACCAGCTGAAACAATCCAAACATTAAACCTTGATATTACCGATGTGACCTATCAAGACAACAAACCTACCGTTACGGTGTTTGCCACTAACGAAAGCGATTTACCGATTGCCGGTCTCACAGAAATAGAAATAAAAAAAGTAGTCCAGCTTATTCCTGCAGGCGCATCTGGTGCGGGCAATGCTGCGCAATGGCAATATATTGGCTCACAAGACGCATTTACTGATTTAGGTAACGGTAAATATACCTTTACCATCGACGTTGAAAACTTTAACCCAGAACTAACCCAACGCTACAACGTCATTTCTAGCGCTTCAACGTTACTTGACGGTGTCAGCACGTCACCACGGGCTGAAATCACCGAAGACTTTGACGGTGAAGGTAATGACGCTACATACACTAAAAACGTTGTCAGCGATGCCACGTGTAATACCTGCCATGCTGAAGGCGAAAGTATTTACCACAGCTATACCGATTTAACCACGTGTCTCAGTTGCCACACAAACGAAATGGCAATCGAAAGAGATAAAGTGCAAGTTGATTTTGGTCACCTTATCCACAATGTTCACAACGATGCCAAAATGTATGGTCGCAATCTTGATAAAAGCGCAGAAGCAGCGCATGCCGTTGTGCAAGACAACTGTACAACTTGCCACGTTGAATCTGAGCAGCTAACAGAATGGAACAACTGGTCACGTATTCCTACAATGGAAACCTGTAGCAGCTGTCATACCGATATTGATTTTGAAGCAGGCGAAGGTCACTCACAACAGGTTGATAACTCAAACTGTGTTGCCTGCCATAATGCAAGCTGGACAGAAACATTACACATCTCAGCATTCAGCGACAAACAAAGCTTTATCAACCTATATGGTATGGATGCAACACTTGTTGCAAACAAAGCAACAGATGCCGACATGTCAGCAACCTTATCGCTTACCATTACAGACTCTAGCGGTACCGCCATTGATGCAAGCAGCTTAATCAGCAAAATTCAACGCATCGAAACCATTACCAACGTCGGACCTAACTTCCCAATTATGGGATACAACGCAAGTCCTGGTAGTGGATTAGCTAAAATCACTAAAGACCTAGTTAATGGAGGTGAACTTCAAACTGACGTTAGCGTGACTGACGGCAAATTGGTTTACAAGATTGACTCACTGCCTTTTGGTAGTGGTGATACCGATACCGCATTTAGCTTTATCGGCCTAGAAATGTGTAACGATGGTACCCAAGCTATTGACTGTGCTGACGGTGTTGCCACAACCAGCATGAAAGCTGAACTCGCACACGGCACATTATCAGGTGAAACGCCTAGCTACCGCCATATTGACTCAGTTAACTTCAGTGCATGTGAAAACTGTCATGGTGAAACCTTTGAACTTCACAAAGGCTACCACGCAGGCTTTATCATGACAGAGCAACTAGGTCGTGAGTTAAATGGTGAAGTCACGGTGGGGGTTGATGGATGTGTGACTTGTCATACTCCAGATGGCACATACGCCTCTGGTGGTAACCAAGGTGCGCTTGAAATGAAACTGCACAGTGTACATGGTGAACAAGGCATTATTAAAGACTGTACTCAATGTCATGACGATTTCAACCTTGATGCATTCAAAGTAAAAGGAGCACTTGCTACATCAGCGGGTCTATATACCACACCGATTACAGCAACCTGCGCTTCTTGTCATGGCTTTGATGACATAGCACAACATGCCACCAGCCAAGGTGCCATTGTTAATGGTAGCTACCAAGAAGCCAATGATGCCGCGCAACTTGAAACGTGTTTCTACTGCCACGCACCAAGCATTGAAAATCACACACAAGTAAAATTTTAATTTGTTCATTGGGAGAGAAGCCTGACTTCTCTCCCATATTATGACTTACTTTATCAAACTGTTGATCATCAAAATGGACAAATTAGGAAGTCTACTTATGAAGACCACAAATCAAATAAATACGCTACTTTTTGCATTACTTAGCCTTACGGCATCAGCCTTATTTTTATCAAATCCTGTACACGCTGCTAAATGGGACGAAACGATGACCCCAGCAGAAGTTGAAGCCACACTTGATAAAAAATTTGCTGAAGGTAAATATTCCCCTAAAGGCGCAGATTCTTGTTTAATGTGCCATAAAAAATCAGAAAAAGTCATGGACCTATTTAAAGGTGTTCATGGTTCCATCGAGTCATCAAAAAGCCCAATGGCTGGCCTGCAATGTGAGGCATGTCATGGCCCATTAGGTTCACATAATCGCGGCGGTAAAGAGCCAATGATTACCTTTGGTCCTGATTCAACCTTAGCCGCAGACAAACAAAACAGTGTTTGTATGAGTTGTCATACCGACGATAAGCGTATGTCATGGGAAAGCAGCCACCATGCCAGTGGTGATGTTGCCTGTGCTTCATGTCATAACGTACATACCTCTCACGATCCCGTACTCTCAAAGCAAACTGAAATGGACGTGTGTACAAGCTGTCACACTAAACAAAAAGCTGATATGAACAAGCGCAGCAGTCATCCAATGAAATGGAACCAAATGACTTGTAGTGACTGTCATAATCCACATGGCAGCTTAAGTGATGATGACCTAGTAAAACCTACCGTCAATGAAACCTGTTATAGCTGTCATGCCGAGAAACGTGGCCCAAAGCTGTGGGAGCATGCACCCGTGACCGAGAATTGCGTCAATTGCCATAATCCTCATGGTTCAGTAAACGATGCGATGCTAAAAACTCGTGCTCCTCAATTATGCCAGCAATGTCACTCAGGCGACGGTCATACAAGCAGTGCTTATTTAGGCAATACCAGCATGGGTTCTTCGGTTAATGACAATGCATTTACCGGTGGCCGAAGCTGCTTAAACTGCCATAGCCAAGTGCATGGTTCTAACCATCCATCTGGCAAGTTATTGCAGCGCTAAGGAGATAACAAAATGAATACAAAAATAAACCTCATCACCTTAGCCCTTTTGTCTAGTTGCAGTTTTGGCGTACTAGCACAAGGTTATGGCTTAGCCAATGCGAAAACCGATTCGGTAAAATTTGACGCTTGGGAATGTAAACGTTGCGTAGTCGAAACCGGTACAACCGGCAGTATTAGCGCAGGTATTGCATACAATAGCGAAGAAGACATTCATTCAGCCAATGCTTTTAACAGCAGTAACGAGGTGGCAGGAAACGTTGACGCCGACATTCGTTACCGCGGAGAAGAAGGTTATCAAGCCAATGTTGATGCTCATAATTTGGGGATGGACAATGGCCGCATGGACATCGATGTGGGTAAGCAAGGTGTGTATAACATCAATGTCAATTACCGCACATTTGCTCATTATGAATCAAACAGTGCATTAAGCCCGTACCAACAAATCGGTAGCGACTACCTAACGCTGCCAGATAATTGGGTAACTGCAGGCTCAAGCCCTGACATGACCATGCTCAGCAGTAGCTTAAATCCGTTAGAGTTATCGTTAAACCGTGACCGTTATGGCATGGGCGTTGAGTACCAAACCGAATCACTTTTAACGACTTATGTGAATTTTCAACGGGAAGAAAAAACCGGCACAAAAACAACATCAGGCAGCATTTATAACCAATCCATGATGCTAGCCGAGCCCGTTGATTACACCACTGATATCCTAAATGCTGGTATTAAACTTAAAGGCGACAACTGGTTTACTAGCCTTAATTATAGTGGTTCAGTCTTTAAAAATGACAATAGTCAACTAGGGTTCGACAGTGCCTTTAACCCAACCTTTGGCGCTCAAACAAGCGGCTATATGTCATTAGACCCTGATAACGAAGCGCATACCGTTTCTTTATTAGGTCAATATAATCTGGCTAAAACCAACCTAAGCGGACGTTTACTGGTTGGCCAAATGACCCAAGATCAATCACTCACCAGCATAGGTTATGGTTACGACTTACCGGCAGAAAGTATCGACGCCAAAGTCGATATCACTGGCATGACCCTTAAAGCGACAACCCGACTTAACCGTGAATGGCGAGTCAGTGGTAGCTATGATTACAATGACAGAGACAATAAAACTCAAATAGAACAATGGACTCAAATCAGCATCAATGATGTAACAGGTGAAGCTGAATACAACACCCCTTACGATCTCACCACTCAACGAGCAAAACTGTCTACCGACTATCGGATCAGCCAAGGGATTAAACTGGATGCCGGTTACGACTTTGAACGGGATGAACGCAGCTACCAAGACCGAGAAACCACCGACGAAAATAATCTGTGGGCTCGTGTGCGGGTAAACAGCTTCGACAAGTGGAATATGTGGTTTAAAGGCAGCTTTAGCCAACGTGATGGCTCAGAATATCAAGCATCTGAAACCGCATCTACTGAACAAAACGCCCTATTACGTCGTTACTATCTTGCCGATCGTGACCGCAGTCAAATTGAAGCTCGGTTTAGTCATACGCCACTAGCAGACTTAACTGTCGACTTTGGTGCTCGCTACTCTTTAGATGATTACACTGACACAGAAATTGGCTTAACAGAGTCAACAGACACCTATTATGATGTCAATGTACATTATGCCGTTAATGCCGATGTATCACTCAATGCGTTTTATAACCACCAAACCATTGAGTCAAAACAATCAGGCAGCTCAAGTTTCAGTGTCGCCAACTGGCAAGCTGATATTGAAGACACTATTGATTATATTGGTGCCGGGATAAGTTACAGAAACTTAATGGACAGTCGACTCAAGCTCGGCCTAGATTACACTTACTCAGACTCTGACAGTACCACTCAAGTCAGCCAAGGGGTAACCGGTGATTATGGCGACTATTTTGCCAAAGTGCATAACCTTAACTTATACGGTCAATATCAAGCCACTGACAACATGAGTGTGCGTGTTGATTACAAAATGGAAAACTATCTTGATAATGACGCATCTAATGACCTCAGCCAAGACACTATCTGGAATGTGGTCAGTTTTGGTAATGTAGATCATGATTACACTGCGCATATGGTCATGTTAAGTATGACTTATCGCTTATAGTTTCTAGCGATAGTCACGGGGAGAAGTATTACGGCCCCAGTTGATGAAAAACCAGCATTGTAGATGCTGGTTTTTTTGCTTCAAATACATAAATCTTGCGTAATATTAATACCAATCCGCATTAGAGTTTGCTCTTTTAGCGAAAGTTATCAGTGAGGTAGTCGAGGCAGCCTTTTGAGGGCATAGTGCACTACGTTAAGAAAGGCTGACAAAGAATACCACGCTGATAAATTCGCCCTTCGGGGCTGTGTCACAAACCCCATTACGGCTTCAAATGACGTTGATGTAGATGACTACACCTGCAGTCATTTTCATTGTACTGGGTCTAGTGACGCAGCCTAAAATAGATCACACTCTAATAAGGATTGGTATAACAACCGTGACTTGTGATTTAAATGTGGAAAAATGCCTACATTTTATTGCCACGGTCCCATTCTTAGATTCACCTATCATCTTTTTTTACATTGATTGCCACTCTCTATCCAACATACGTTATCATAAAACGCATCGTCTGCTCTGCGGCAGCTGTGATGATATAACTCGCTATCACACAAACGATTCGCATGATCGTCATTTTGATAACAATAGGTAACCTATTCTCCATTTTAACGACCTCTTAATCACACCCGAAGAGGAGCATTCGAGGGCATTATGCTTCAAATAGATACGGATATTGCGAATAAAATTGTCGACCGAACCATGAAAATAATCGGCCACAATATTAATGTCATGAATGCTCAGGCTGTGATCCTAGGCTCGGGAGAAAAACACCGAATTGGCTCCATCCATGAAGGTGCATTATTAGCCATCAGCCAAAATCGCAATGTCGAAATCAGCCACGCTATAGCCTCTACACTGCAAGGCGTTAAACCCGGGCTTAATTTGCCATTACATTATCAAGGCCAAGTGGTTGGCGCGATTGGCATAACAGGTGAACCAGAAAGCTTAAGTCATTATGGCGAGCTATTAAAAATGACCGCCGAAATGATTGTTGAACAAGCAAACCTTCAAGAACAGCTCCAATGGCAAAACAGACAAAAGGAAGAGTTTATTTCGCAATTTATTGTCGCTAGCGAAGCTGAACTACCGTCATTAAAACAATGGGCGCTTCAATTGGGCATTGACTTATCGATGCCAAGAGTGGCTGCAATTATCGAATTAGACAACAATAACCCGACTTTTAGGCAAGATAATCAAGCCCTCAAACAAGTAATGTACTTATTGCAACACCCAATGCGCGATAACTTAATTGCCATGACATCGTTAACCCAACTTGTGATTTTAAAACCCGCTTTTTTAGACGGTAAGCAATTTGACCCAGAGCTTGAAAGCCAACGCATAGATAAGTTACTCAAACGTTTACCAGCCAATATGCAACTGAGTTTGCACATTTCATTAGGACATTATTTTAGCGGTGACTTAGGCATTACACATTCTTACCGCACCGCCAAAGAAACACTCGACATAGGTAAAAAATACCATCCCCATAAAAGCAAATATTTATACCAAGATTACAGCTTACAAGTGCTGCTTTCAGGATTACGTCATCATTGGCGTGGTAACGCTCTTGCTGGCCCATATCAAAAATTGATCGCAGCCGATAACAACCAACAATTGCAAAAAACATTAGCGGCTTACTTAGAACATTTAGGTGATTTACAGGCTTGCGCCAAAAGTTTGTTTATTCATCGAAATACATTGCGTTATCGCCTTGATAAAATACAATCGATTACTAATGTAGATTTACATAATTTCAATGGCTTACTGAGTTTGTACCTAGGTCAATTAATCCACCAGCCTGAATAACTCACCGCGATTTACTTTTGTGCACACGCACAACAATTCAATATTAAAAACCACTCAGTCGGTGCAAATGAACAAAGCTATTTAAGTCTAATGATTTACTATTGTTGAGTACTTTCTACCTTCAAACAATAATAATACCAACCGTACTAATGACTTGATCATGTAATGGGGATTCAAATTAAGTTAATCAATACGGAGGCTTGAAGGCATCGTTACAGTTTGGCTTTTAGTCAGTCTACTCTATGCATAAAAACGTCACCAATAAAGACACACGCTTTGTTAGTGGCGGTTAATAATCCATGCAGTAGTTAGCTTGAGTCACTTTGCCATAAACAAAGTGATTGACCCTCTCGCCAAACGTGACGCTTTTAGCATTCTGACGTGACATCACGTGAATTAGTGTTCAAGGTCAATCCATTAGACATTAATCCACTATAAATTGAACAACTTATGATGACCCAAGCACAACAAAGCATTAATGTGATTGGTATAAATAACGAGTAATATATGGGACTAATACTAATTCTACTTGGCGTGATTGCGTTCATCGTCGTCGCCACCTCTAAGTTTAAACTACACCCTTTCTTAACATTAATCTTAGCCTCGTTTATCGCGGCCTTTGCCTATGGTTTACCTAGTCAAGAAATTGCGAAAACCATCACCGGTGGTTTTGGTGGTATTTTAGGCTATATTGGTTTAGTGATTGTCTTGGGGACAATCATTGGCACCATTTTAGAAAAAAGCGGCGCGGCGATCACAATGGCAGAAGTGGTAATCAAACTGTTTGGTCAACGCTTTCCAACGTTAACCATGTCGATCATCGGCTACCTAGTCTCTATTCCGGTATTCTGTGACTCGGGCTTTGTTATTTTAAACTCGCTCAAACAATCAATGGCCAACCGCATGAAAGTCTCTAACGTGGCGATGAGTGTTGCGTTAGCGACTGGGCTTTATGCTACCCATACATTTGTGCCACCAACGCCTGGTCCCATTGCGGCGGCTGGTAATTTAGGCCTAGAATCACAATTAGGCTTAGTCATTGCCGTTGGTGTGTTTGTTGCTGCAATCGCCGCATTTGCCGGTATGCTATGGGCAAATAGATTTAAACATGAAGAGCCAGATGGTGAAGGCGCTGAAGAGTTAAATCAACAACTTGATCAACTCGATGACCTTAAAAGCGCCTACGGAAAATTACCAAGCCCGGCCAAAGCATTTGCACCTATTTTTGTGCCTATTTTACTCATTTGCTTGGGTTCGATTGCCAACTTCCCTTCTAAACCTCTTGGTGAAGAAGGTATATTCTCAGTATTGGTTTTTTTAGGCCAACCAGTTAACGCTTTAATGATTGGTTTACTGTTGTCGTTATCACTCTTGAAAAGCGACAAAAAAATTGCCGAATTTAGTGAACGTATCAGCCAAGGGCTTGTGGTTGCAGCACCAATCTTACTGATTACCGGTGCCGGTGGTGCGTTTGGCGCGGTATTAAAAGCCACTGAAATTGGCGCATTTCTTGGCAGCAGTTTATCGGCATTAGGTGTGGGTATATTTATGCCATTCATCGTGGCCAGTGCGTTAAAGTCCGCTCAAGGTTCTTCAACCGTCGCACTGGTTGCAACCTCAGCATTAGTTGCACCATTGCTGGGTGATATTGGTTTAGATTCTGAAATGGGCCGAGTGCTGACTGTTATGGCAATTGGTGCCGGTGCAATGACAGTATCACACGCCAATGACAGCTTCTTTTGGGTTGTAACCCAATTTAGCCGCATGAGCGTTAAACAAGCTTACCGCGCACAAACTGCAGCAACATTAATCCAAGGTGTCACAGCAATGATTGTTGTGTACATACTCAGCTTATTTTTACTGTAACCCTTAATCAGAGACTATTATGAAAATCGTTATTGCACCTGACTCGTTTAAAGAAAGCCTTAGTGCACTTGAGGTTGCTAACGCCATAGAACAGGGATTTAAACAAGTTTTCCCAAATGTTGAATATTGCAAAGTGCCCATGGCCGATGGTGGCGAAGGCACTGTGCAAGCTATGGTCGATGCCACAGGTGGACAAATAGTGAAATGCCAAGTGACAGGTCCATTCGGTGAACCTGTTGAAGCATTTTACGGCATTCTTGGACAGACTGATGCAAATAGCTGTCGCACTGCTGTCATTGAAATGGCTGCGGCATCGGGGCTTCATTTAGTCTCAACAAACCAGCGCAACCCTTTGCTTACCACTAGCTTTGGTGTGGGAGAATTAATAGCCGATGCGCTTAATAATGGTATCAAACATATTATTCTAGGCCTTGGTGGCAGTGCCACCAATGATGCTGGTGCAGGTATGATACAAGCGCTTGGAGCTAAGCTCACCGATATTAATGGCCACAACATTGCTTTTGGCGGCGCAGCATTATCGACGCTGCATAATATCGACCTTCAATTGCTTCATCCTGGCATCAGTGAATGTAAGATTGAAGTCGCTTGTGATGTCGACAATCCGTTATGTGGTCCTCGAGGGGCTAGTGCCATTTTTGGGCCTCAAAAAGGAGCAACCCATTTAATGGTGGAGCAACTAGACCAAGCTTTAGCTCACTTTGCCAACGTCATTAACCGTCAACAATCACCGCACATCAAATTAGGTTGTGAACATCAAGCTGGTGCAGGTGCTGCTGGCGGTATGGGCTTTGGGGTTATGGCATTACTCGCTGCAACCTTAAAACCTGGCGTCGACATTGTGACTGAAACCGTTCAGCTCGCAAAACATTGCCAAGATGCCGATTTAGTCATTACAGGCGAAGGTCGCCTTGATGGCCAAACTGTCTTTGGTAAAACCCCAATGGGCGTGCTCAATGTCGCTAAAAGATACAATGTACCTGTTATCGGTATCGCAGGCTGCTTAGGTGATAATGCCGACGCCATTGTGCAGCAAGGGATGAAAGCGATATTTCCCATCATTCCGTCATTACAGCCGCTAGAGCAAGTATTGGCAGAGGCGCAAACAAACCTGACTCACACAGCGCAAAACATTGCTGCGGTTTGGTCATTATCCCTTAACCGGGTTTAACCTATTTGCAGATAATAAAAAACGCCTAGCACCTTCGTGTTAGGCGTTTTTTTAATGCTGTAAATTAATGCAAATAGGATAAATACTTGAAGCAATGCAAGGCTTAAAGTAAAGTTAGCACCCTCTTTTCGTCCCATAGACATCATGGTCGTTTTACGCCATGAGTCATTGACTATAGAACGAAGTTATCATCACAACGGCAAGTAAAATGACCTCAAAAATCCCCCGTCAAGCACAGGCTTCTGCAGACAGTTTATTGCGTATCTTTACCGCGCCAGAAGACGCGACCTCGACGTTAAGCATTATTGAGCAGAGGTTATCTCAAGACTTAGCCGGATTTTTAGGCAACAGCATTGCTGCCTTAGAAAAGCCTTTATCTGAAATTGAAACAGATTTTAATGCCTATCAAATTCCAATAGATCCTACATTTGTCTCTGATTACGCAGACGAAATCATGCAAAACCTGGTGGCTCACTCAGTCCATACCGCAGCACCGAGTTTTATTGGTCATATGACCTCTGCCCTCCCTTATTTTGTGTTGCCATTATCCAAAATGATGGTTGGGCTTAATCAAAACTTAGTTAAAATTGAAACATCAAAAGCTTTCACCCCACTTGAGCGTCAGGTGCTAGGCATGATGCATCACTTAGTATACCAACAACCCGGCCACTTTTATGATCAATGGATGCACAGTGCCAATCATTCACTTGGTGCTTTTTGTTCAGGCGGCACTGTGGCAAACATCACTGCATTATGGATAGCCCGCAACCGTTTACTCAAGCCACAAGGTGATTTTAAAGGGATCACCCGCGAAGGTTTACCTAAAGCGCTGCGTTTTTATGGGTTTGACGATTTAGCGATTTTAGTGTCCGAACGTGGCCATTACTCTTTAGGCAAAACCGCGGACTTACTGGGTATTGGCCGCGACAATATTATCAGTATAGCCACCGACGAAAATAACAAAGTTGATGTTCAAGCAATGCGTCAAGCCGCTGAAACTCTTGCCGCGCAAAATATTAAGGTTATGGCGATTGTTGGCGTTGCAGGCACCACTGAAACCGGCAATATCGACCCGTTAACAGCGCTAGCAGAACTGGCAGCCGAGTTACACTGCCATTTCCACGTTGACGCAGCTTGGGGCGGCGCGAGTCTGTTATCAAACAAATACCGCCATTTACTGAAAGGGATTGAACTAGCAGACTCTGTGACGATTGATGCCCATAAACAAATGTATGTGCCAATGGGCGCTGGCATGGTCATATTTAAAAACCCAGAACTGGCACAAGCTATTGCGCATCATGCCGAATACATTTTACGAGTGGGTTCTAAAGACTTAGGTAGCCAAACACTTGAGGGTTCACGTCCAGGTATGGCCATGTTAGTGCATGCTTGCCTTCAGATTATTGGCCGCGACGGCTATGAGATTTTAATTAATAACAGTTTGGAAAAAGCCCATTACTTTGCATCCATTATCAAACAACACTCAGAGTTTGAGTTAGTGACCGAGCCTGAGTTGTGCTTATTGACTTATCGTTATATTCCAAGCGCAGTTCAACCGTTGCTCCACAAGGCAGTGGCGAACCATAATGAGCCGCTAGTCGGCCAAATAAATGAGCTTCTTGATGGCTTAACCCAATTTATTCAAAAGCATCAACGTGAACAGGGTAAGTCATTTGTGTCCCGCACACGCATCAAACCTGCACAGTATTTCAGACAGCACACTACTGTATTTAGGGTCGTCTTAGCCAACCCGTTAACCGACGAACAAATTCTGCATGACGTGTTAACAGAGCAAGTTGAAATAGCCCAATTAGACAATGAATTTTTACCACAACTGTTGGAGTTGGCCGCACTGCCACATCAATAACGTCGATGTTTATAACCTGTTAGCTAGCTTCGCGTCGTCCCGGCAATGCTTTTGAGCCGGGATTGTTGTACTTATGGCCTGCGGCCGCTAACGTCGTGGCGCTTCGCCCACACCAGACCAAGAGGAAACCAACAGCTGTTCCCTCTTTACTCTTTATAAAAGAATTGGCCCAGCCGCCATATCAAAATTATCATTCTTGTTATTAAACGATAGCTGCGATAATTTCGCGGCGAGGTCAAATCCCGCTTTTGACCGCGTTTAAGCCAGCCTCGGCCTTATTCGAAAATGCTAACGCTTCAGATAGGAGTCTGATGCGAATGGATTCACGAATGTTGTGGTGGCATGGTCAATGATGTTCCCGCCATCATAATGACATTTCCCATATCCATATGGGTCTGATGCCAAAGAACGACCCTTCCCCTCCAACGCTAGCTCGCTCTGATAGGCAGGATGCCTGAATGCCTTGAAGCACAAGGATGTGCGAAAAAGGCCATGGCCAGCTCACGTATTCTTTTATAAAGAAGTGGGAAACATGGTTGACATTGGATACTTATCCGACATTTGTAAACCAATTAAAATGCAGTTTGAACCAGGGTTAAGCGCCATGACGTTTGTGGCCGCAGGCCATATTTGAAGCTCACTTTAACTTAACAATAAACTCAAATGGCAGACGTAAAAAAGCCCCGACTAATGTCGGGGCTTTTTTACACCATACTTAACGTATGTAAAGGATGGTACCCGAGGCCAGACTTGAACTGGCACGCTTATTCAGCGAGGGATTTTAAATCCCTTGTGTCTACCGATTCCACCACTCGGGCAAAGTGTTGTTTTAATCGTTACCATAGTAACCATTAAACGCAATTCTGTGGAGGCGCGACCCGGAGTCGAACCGAGATCGACGGATTTGCAATCCGCAGCATAGCCATTCTGCCATCGCGCCATTGTGTAAACGGCGATTTGGAGCGACATATCGGGTTCGAACCGATGACCTATACCTTGGCAAGGTATCGCTCTACCAACTGAGCTAATGTCGCGTAAATCGTGATGGCTAACATATCACCCTAAGGCTTGCTGCTGACTCATCTCTTGTCTACGGGGAGGCATTCTACCGAATTAACCCGGCGTGTCAATTATTGATTTATGCAATTTTGACTGTTTGCGCACTAAATAAACTTATTGAACTAATATTATGCTATTCAGCGGTTAAATCTTTCCAAGCTGCTGAAATATAACTCATCATCGACCAAAACGTTAATGCTGCGGCAATATAAAACAACGCAAAAGACAGGTCGGTTAATAATGGGGTTGGTTTCCAAATTAAGCCCACAATTGCAGCCATCTGTGCTGCTGTTTTGTATTTACCAATCCAAGACACAGCAACTACGCCACGTTTACCTATTTCAGCCATCCATTCACGTAAGGCTGAAATCACAATTTCACGGCCAATCATAAACAACGACGCTAAGGTTAAATACATATTGTCATTTTGCTGCACCAGCAACACTAAAGCGGTAGATACCATCACTTTGTCTGCCACGGGATCTAAAAAGGCACCAAAGCGGGTTAATTGGCCTAATTTACGGGCAGCATAACCATCTAACCAATCTGTTAGCGCAGCAAGCCAAAAAATAAATGCGGCAAGAAAAGGTGCCCATGCGTAAGGTAAGTAAAAAATTACTACAAATACGGGTAATAGAGCAATACGAAATAATGTCAGTGCAATAGGTACATTAAACGGCATAAAAAAACCAATTTGTCAGAAGCAGCGCCAATCTTGCCTTAATTTTAGCCCCCTCGCAATGCATCGTGAATTGTTTGTGCCATTTCTAGGCTAATTCCAGGCACTTTAGCCAATTCAGTAATACTTGCACCTTTGACTTCTTGTATTCCACCAAGGTGTTGTAATAAGGCTTTACGTCTTTTAGGGCCAACACCCGCGATAGACTCGAGCGTTGAAGTATTACGTGTTTTTTGACGTTTGTTACGATGGCCAGTAATTGCAAAACGATGCGATTCATCCCGAATATGTAAAATGAGGTGAAATGCAGGCGAGTCACTTGGGATCTCAAAGGTTTGCTCACTGCCGCCTACGGTAAAGGTTTCTAAGCCGGCTTTGCGGCCCTCGCCTTTGGTCACACAGATTAATAGAGGCGGGTTATCAATATGAGTGCACTTTTCATCCACAATGGTTTGCGCCACTCTAAGTTGGCCAATGCCGCCATCAATAAACAGTAAATCAGGCACTTTGCCATTATTGTCTATTTTATCAAAACGACGGCTAATAGCTTGTTCCATTGCAGCATAATCATCACCGCCAGTAATGCCGGTAATATTGTAGCGACGATAATCGGCTTTATGTGGTCCTTCGCGATTAAACACCACACAAGAGGCCACCGTGCTCTCGCCCATGGTATGACTGATATCAAAACATTCCATACGCTTAATCGGTTCGTTAAGCTCCAGCGCCTCTTCCAATAATTGAAAGCGTTGTTCAACGGTATTTTTATGCGATAACCGAGTGGCGACAGCGTTGCTGGCATTGGTCATGGCTAAACGTAAAAAATTCGCTCTATCACCACGTACTTGGGTTTTAAGCTCAAACTTTTTATCCAGAGCATGTTCAATTGATGCCTCAAGGGCTTTTAAGCCGTCAAAGTGATGGCTGAGTATCACCTCTTTAGGGATCGTACGTTGAATATCTGCGTTTAAGTAAAATTGACCTAAGAAAGAAGATAACACTTCTTCAATGTCGGTTTCGGCTGGCACCGAAGGATAATAACTGCGACTGCCAAAGATTTTGCCGTCGCGAATAAACAATAAGTGAAAACAAGCAATACCTGAAGCATAGTCCACCCCGATAACGTCCATATCACCTTTATGGTTAGACACTTCTTGTTGCTCAGCGACTCGCCTAAGTGCCGTAATTTGATCGCGATATTGCGCAGCTTGTTCATAGTGCATATCAATTGCAGCCGCTTCCATTTTGGCCACAAGCTGGCTAATAACCTGCTTGTCTTTGCCGCGTAAAAACAGTCCTGCCAGTTTAACCTGTTCGCTGTATTCTTCATCGCTAACAATACCGACACAAGGCGCACTGCAACGGTCGAGCTGATACTGTAAGCAAGGGCGAGAGCGCGATTTGTAATATAGGTCATCACATTGGCGGATAGGAAACAGCTTTTGCATCAAATGTAAGCTTTCGCGCACTGCACCGCCGTTAGGATAAGGCCCAAAGTAATGGCCTTTTTCACGTTTGGGGCCGCGGTGATAGGCTAATCTTGGATGTTTATGACCACTGAGTAAAATATACGGATAAGACTTATCGTCGCGCAGTAGCACATTATACTTAGGCATGTACTGCTTGATGTAGTCGTTTTCAAGTAATAACGCATCGGTTTCACTGTGAGTGACAGTGACATCAATATGGTCAATATGACTGACTAAGGCTTGGGTTTTAACACTGGGGATGTTAGCGCGAAAATATGAGCTTAGGCGTTTTTTGAGATCTTTAGCTTTACCAACATAAATGACTTGTTGGTGTATATCATACATTCGATATACACCTGGCGCGCTGGTGACGTTTTTTAAAAAAGATTTGGCATTAAAACCACTAGACATGATTAAAGTTACTTAATGCGTTACGCGGGATATTCCCAACTAGAATGAACCTGTGTCGAGCATTTTGTAACGAATCGCTAAACGGGTCAACTCAACATCACCACCAATCCCTAATTTAGCAAATAGGCGATAGCGATAACTATTAACGGTTTTTGGGCTTAAATTCAGCTTTTCAGAAATATCGTTAACTTTTTCGCCGTTAGTAATCATTAACATTATCTGTAATTCGCGCTCAGACAAGGTGCTAAATGGGTTTTCGTCAGAGTGATTAAACTGGCTGAGAGCCATTTGCTGGGCGATTTCAGGTGACAAATAGCGTTGGCCACGAGACACTTGGGTTATTGCACGTAGCACTTCTGGCGAGGTTGAACCCTTGGTTAAATAACCTGAAGCCCCCGCTTGCATTACTTTAGTTGGAAATGGATCTTCGGTTTGTACCGTTAATACAATGATTTTAGCTTCGGGTTGATAACGTAAAATTTTACGTGTTGCTTCTAATCCACCCATACCCGGCATGTTCATGTCCATCAAAATAACATCAGCTTCATTCTGTCGAGACCACTGAACAGCGGTTTCACCATCGGGCGCTTCGCCAACAACTTTAATGCCTCGTTCATCTTCCAGAATACGACGGATCCCTGTTCTTACCAGTTCATGATCGTCAACTAAATATACAGATATCACGTTAACCCACCTATTATTATGCGTTATTTTTTAAATTCTTTAGGGCCGTTTTATATACAAAACATTTGTATGCTAGCTACAGGCAAAGTAAGCCCAATAAAACTGCATATGTTAAGCGTTTCAGTAAGCTAACTGAATTTAGCATCTTTACATTTACTTACACAAGCAAAGTCACCCACTAACGTGAGGGCTGCATACAAAACAAGCAATTATGTTATCCAAGCCCTATTGAGCTTGGATAAGCAATTAACATATATATTACTCACCTTGAATTGTAACAATAATTGTTCGCGAAGATGCATTATCGCGATGTTCGCATAAATACAGCCCTTGCCAAGTACCTAAATTTAAACATCCCTGACTAATAGGTATGGTTTGGCTAACACCAATCAAGGTCGATTTTATGTGCGCAGGCATTGTGTTAATCATACAAAATTTTGTGAATTTCTTAGCGTGAGTGAGTGAGTAAAACTTGCTTCCATACAGTATTCACAGGTCCCCCGCTCTAAACAAGTACTAGAGAAAGCATTCAGCTGAAGGAAATTTAACTCATTCACACTTCACTAAGTGTGAATCAAAAAAATAAAAAATGTGAATAATTTCACCGTCCACAAACATCAATAGTAATCCATCAAAGTGTGAATCATAATTCACGGAATCATTCACAAAATGAAAAAAATCGATGACAAAGGTATTCCAACAACTCCTGTTCATAGCGCTGACACGTATAGTAAATTAAATAAAGGAATTACTAAACGGATTAGTCCGGACACAATCTGTCACTTTTAATTCAAGGTCAAATCAAATCTACTGATTGCTATAATTAATTTACCCCAATTTGATAGAACCACCAGAGAAAGCTTTTTCAGTGCCGGAGTAATTGTTCACTATCACAGGTTATTCTCCACACAGGGCGGTTCATTTAGGACACCTAACGAGCTTCCTGGATGGATTCAAATGAGCTCTGCTTAGATGATTTTAGCTATGCAGGTGTTTTTTTAAGTGCTTCTATTAATGATTTTTTCTCATCATCACTTAACGAAGCAATAAGAATAGCCAACTCTGAGCTTTCATCATCTTCACAAAAAAAATAGTTTAGTGGTACTTTCAATTCATTAGCCATTTTTTTGAGCGTTTGAATGTCGGGTACATGCCTACCCTTTTCATAATGGTTCATCCTGCCACTAGCTGAACTTTCATCCATGCCGATTCTTACGCCCAGTTCTTTCTGCGAAATACCCACCTTCTTTCGAGCATGTTTAAGCCGCTCAGGTATTGGATTGTTATACAATTTATATTCATCTTCAAAATCTCTCATGCTTAGATTGTCTAAGTTTTACTTATTTCTGTATACTTAGCAATCCTAAGCTTTTATTTCTTAAGATCGAAACATGACTAACGAAACTATTTCATTGAACCAAAAATTCAGAAAGCTATTAATGCAAGTAGAAGGAAGCTCAATTAGCCGAAAACAACTAATTGAATTAGCTGAAAACCTATTTGAGTTATCGAAAACCCAAGCACAGCGCTTGGTTGCAAGAAATATCCATGCACTTACAACAAAAGACTTAATCGTTGCAACAGGTGAAAACAAAGCGCGGGTTTATCTTATTACCCCCGAACTTATCGCAATTTTACAAAACAATGAGCATAAGAAAACAACTCAAATCCATGATGAAAAAGTCGTATCTACTGATGAATTAATGACAGAAGAAACTAAGACAAGTACTGAATTGAAGATGGTATTAGGTGAAATTCAAGCTTATCAAGACTACTTAGAGCAATTTCCTCAAAAAAACAAAACTATTTTTTCATTGCTAAATAAGTCCAGAGATCGTGCTTCAAACTTATATGGTCGCCTTAGTGCTATCAGCAAAATTATTAAGGCAACAGAAACAGAGGACAATATGACATGTTAAGAGATTGGCAGAAACGCTGCATCAACCATGCCACGGAAACCTATACCCAACAAGCAACGTACCTAATGCTGGCTTGTCCAGGTGCAGGCAAAACCATTACCGCAGCCCATATTGCTAAATCACTTATCGACAACAACAAAGTCGATTATGTCGTTTGCTTTTCACCGTCTCGTGTAGTTTGCCAAAGTATCGAACACACTTTTGAACATGTATTACATAGGAAATTTAACGGCCGTTTAGGCGCCTTAGGGATGTCGAGAACTTATCACTCTTTAATCAATACAACAGAGTTAATTAGTGATTTAAGTAATAGCAGAGTATTAGTTATTTTTGATGAGATACATCATTGCGCTGGAGATGGTGATTCAGCTTCAAATGTTTGGGGAATGCAGATACTGGCAACAATCCAAAACTTAGCGACTTATACGTTGTCTCTGACAGGAACGCCCTGGCGCACCGATACTCTCCCAATTCCTTTTGCAAAATATACTGACCCAGACGGTAATATTTTGTGTGATTTCTCATACGATATTGTCGAAGCCATTAAAGACAATGTATGTCGCATGCCACAAATAACAGCGATTGATCTTGAACATGTTGTCGTAAAGAAAAACCATCAACTTCAGACATATGACAATCTACAACACCTTCTAGAAGAAGGAGAAGTTAGCTATCAAGCCATTATTAAACATCCTGAGGTAATCAAACATTTATTGTCTCAAAGTATTGAGCAGCTAGATATCCTTAGATGCAGTTCACCCAATGCAGGAGGTTTAATTGTTGCGTCGTCATACCTTCATGCTTTGCAAATTCAATCTATTCTATCTGGCCACTTCAACAAAGAATCAACCCTAGTGTCTTGCAGGCTAGATGACTCACCAGAGTTAATTGAGTATTTCAAAAATAATCAATCCGAATGGATTATTAGCATCGCGATGATAAGTGAAGGAACAGATATACCCAGACTGCAAGTTTGCTGCAATCTCACAGATGTTACTACTGAGCTCTACTTTCGACAGATACTAGGCAGGATACTTCGCGTCACACAAACACAAAGTCATTTTGCTTATATGTCCATGCTAGCAGAGCCGAAGTTAGTTGAGTATGCCAAACGATTAGACGAAGCAGTACCAGGAACATACACATATCAAAAATCTGCCCATTTACTCGATAGCATAGATAACTCAACGCCAAAGGAATTGCCAAAAAAAACTTCATCGTCTAACGATAATAAAACTAGCACAGAACTTAATTTTGATTCTTTCGATATCAACACTCATCAACTAAGGAGCAAAAACCAAGTTGATGAGCTGGTATTGTCTGAGTTTAAATCACAGATTCTTTCGAGCTACCTATGTGAATATTGATCAATTCATCAGTGTTAGATTAGTTTATACAACTCTAATGGTAGTCTCTTTCTATCTTTATGTAACACAAATCCTTCTGGTACTGGTTTGAATTTGTCACTATCTTCAGGCCACGTTTAGCTCGACTTTGGAATGCTCTGAGAACTTTAATGTCAAGTATAGCAGCTACCACCAAATCATTATCTGTGCGTTCATAAAATAGTTTGATATTTTATATAATAGTTTGATATTTTTAATAACTGTTGGCCAACAATAGCTTATAGAAACTATCAAACACTAAGCATGTGAAACTGCCGCATATTTTTTATCAAACTATTTTATCGCCAGACATTATCTCCACCTCGTAAACACGCTATATCGCGAACGAAACGTTCCTTCGCAGGTGATCAGTTGACCAGGTCAGACCAATACAAAATTCACCCATTAATGTGAGCTGCCGTTCTAGACTGATAGATTACCTAACAACTCTTAGTGAAATTCTGAAACACCGACTTGATTTAAAATGCGATCAGCTACATCCGCTATTTCAGTACGAATCATCATACGAAAATCGATATTTGCGGCCAAAAGAACTTCAAAGTCACCTACAGCATTAGGTGAATAATTTTCCAATCTCAAAGCATGCCCCAATTTTTGCAGCAAATGGCCCTCTGCAGGCGTTAACATACCGATTATAATTTTTTATCAGCTATTAAATTACCAAGTTGATGAATTAACTCACCACAAGCACAAGACCGCTATAATTCTTCTGTAAACACGTTATCTCCCTATCGGTTAACCTATGTAATCGTCTGTAAAATCGGTATTTAATCTGATAGTTGTTAGGCTAATAGTCCTCTAACTTCTCTACTTGCGTAATTCCATCTTTTAGCGAAACGGCCGTAATTTTTACTCCACGATATTCTTAGTTCTGAGCGAATGTGATTTAAATAGGTAACTCTGCACCATCTTCGTACTCAATGTCTATTGTCATGTATTTTGTATTCATATATTTAATGTCACTATGCATGTATTAGATAAGACTTTACTCATAATCTATGTAACGTATTTGCCCATTATCATTTTCAGCTATGCCGAAATAATCGAACCAATATGGATTTAGTTGCCAATAGATTTCCGTTGGGGCTGTTACCATTTCCCGTTGGCCAAGGTGATAACCTTTGTTCAAATCCCAATGATATACATATCGGTAATGCACTGGCCCAATTGGAATTATCGGATCTGATACAAATTTTTGAGCGGCAGATACTCGATTAAAATCTGCTTCCCATTCCTTTTTTTCTTCAGACTTCTAATGACCTGCTCGCACTTGAATTTGCTACGATTAATAATCACATCATCGGTCGCGAACAATTCTGCTACCCACAGCGCAAAATACTCTAGAGCTCTAGGACTTCCGCCTCGGTTTAAAACGCCTTCGATACATTGGTCTACTAAAAAGGCGCGGTTGTTGTCGATACTTAATCGGCCATCATTTAAGTAACGCCTGAACTTTTCAAATTGATTCAGCGCATAAAGGATGGCTTTACCCAATGCCATTTTCGGGGGGATTTTATCTTGATGCTGTAATAGCCATTGATGAAGTTCATCTATGATAATGTTGGATTTTTGCTGGCGTATCACATATTTCTCATCAGCAGATTTAGCTTTGATTTGTTGTTCTATACCGTAAAGTTTGCCGATAAGGTTCAATACTACATCGGCTTTGCCTGTTTTTTTATTATTCCCCTTGGCTTCGATAAATTTGCGACGAATATGCGCCAAACAAGCGACCAAGGTCGCATCGGTTTGCGCGTAGGCTTGATAACCGTCCACTTGCAGATAACCAGAAAATCCCTCGAGAAAGTCAACGGCACATTGGCCTGCACGGCTGTTATGATAATCATATAACACGATGTTGGTGTTACCTTTTGGGGAGTCATCACCACAGCAGTACAGCCACATGTAGCTGGTCGGTTTATCGGCTTTTAATACCTTAAGCGTGGATAACATCTTGCTCCAGTAAGCTGACTTTCAGGCGTTGATATAAAGGCTCAAGAAAGTCGGCGCAGCGTATCATCCAACTCGACATGGTTTTGCGATTGAGCGTAACACCAATATCGGCAAACAAGGTTTCTTGGCGGTATAAAGGCAGACCAAACTGATATTTACAGGTGATGATATGGCTGAGTACACTCGGCGTCGCCATGCTTTTCGGGATTGGCGTGGCTGGTATAGATGCGGTTTTTATCGCTACCTCAACACCTTGCTGTTCACATTGACGGCAGGCATATTTCGGCCGAATTGTTTTTATCACCTTGATGTGCGCGGGGACGAATTCCAGTGTCTCGCTACAACTTTGCCCCATTTGATGTAACGGCCCTTGGCAACAATTACAGTATTTGTCAGCTTCATCAATATCGACAACGACCTCTTCACGAGGAAGTTTAGCTGGCAATGCCTTTCGCTTGGGTTGCTCTAATGATTTATCAAGCGTCGGCAGCTCAGTAAGCAGCGCTTTATCTTGCGCATCAAGTGTATCGACTTGTTTTGAATCTAACTCGGCTTCTGCTTCATTAAAGACTTCCCCCGCGCCAGGCAGTTTCTCTGATTTTTTAGCAAACTCTCTGTCTAGCTTAGCGTTGTATTGGGCTAATAAGTCATGGATTTGTGCACTTTGCTCGGCAATCAGAGCATCAATTTCGGCCAATGTTTGCTGCAACTCAAGCAGCATTTGCTTGAGTTGTGCAGGGTCGTCAGGTAATTCATGGGGCAAGGTTTTCATGCCCGCCGTGTATCAGAAATGGCAAGCCGAATAAGGGGGTAACCATTAATCCGTGCCAGGGGTTCTGTCAATGATCCTTCACTGCAAAAAGATCGTCCTAATCCCTCGCAAACTCAGCACGAAGATTGGTAGTTTAGTGATTGATACCTAATCACATCAATGTTGGTTTTTATATTAAATTTCAGCTAGTTAATATGCTTTGGCTAAATCAGTGTCAATGCCTATCAACCAATCCATTAAGGATTTAAGATAGGAGCTATGAATAAAAAGAACTTGAAAAGTTTGCAAAGCAAGCCACTAAATCAATCAACACTGAAGCTGACTTAACAGACTTCCTTAGAATGTTAATAAAGTGACTGTCTAAGCTACGCTTAATGCTGAGCTTGATGAGCACCTTAGTTATGCCAAAATGAACAATCTGATAGCTCAAACGCACGTAATGGCTATTCTTCCAAAATGATCCGCACTGAAGATTCGAGTGATCTCTATCAACAAAGAATTTAAATCAACTACTGAACTCTGATAAGCCCCAAAAACAACTATATTAAGTGCATGTTATATATACAAAACTGTATTTTTGACACATCATGAACAATCGTACAAAATTGTATGAAAATCAGTCAAAATAGATTAACTTAGACTAACATCATTACACTTTCACATTTCCTTAATCAGTCGGGAACCGGATGAAGTATTTGAAAAAAATTGTCTTTTTAACGCTGGCCTTGATCCCTATCAATACAGCCGCAGAAGAGATCATCAAGTTAACCAGTGGTGAGTGGCCACCTCATCTGTCTATGCATCTTCCTGAAGATGGCTTTGCCGCAGCGATGGTAAGAGAAGCATTTTTAGCAGTGGGTATTACAGTCAATTACGGTTATTACCCATGGAAACGCGCTTACCACATCGCAAAGAACGGTTCTTCAGGATGGCACGGCAGTGTGGTGTGGCTGTACACAGATGAACGTGCGAAATCATTTTATTATTCAGATCCTGTGATAACTGAAAGTGGTTTTCTTTACTATTTGACCTCTAAACCTATCGTTTGGAAATCTGTCGAAGACTTAGAAGGCATGGTGCTTGGCGGTACCTCTCATACTGTATATAAACGATTAGAAAGGGCAGAAAGCCAAAATATACTCAAAATTGATCGCGCAGGAAATTATGATGTGCTGTTTGATAGACTATTGGCCAAACGGATAGATGCTATTCCGAATATAAAAAGTGTCGCCGATTATTATCTTTACACTCGATACTCTCAAAAAGAAAGGGATAAGGTTACTTACTCGCCTACTGCGATTGAAACTCGTGTTTATCATTTAATCCTTAATAAAAAAGATCCAAACAACCAAAAATACATCGAACGATTTAATAAAGGATTAAAAATCATCAAAGAAAACGGTACTTACGATCTATTATTACACAGATTAGAAACAGGTTACTTCTACCAGAACCATTAATTCAACAACTTAGAACAGCAGCCATCACAAAATCAAGCTTTTACGTAGCGAGGTATTATAAAAGTGATTAGCAGTCCTTGCTCAAGACTTCGACATCAATCACTAAAATAATACTTTTCGTGAACTTAACTCTGTGGATAACTGAGATATTTTAATATTTATTGTGTCACGATAGTCAGTGCATCGTGAAAGAGCTCATGTACACTTGCTCATCAACTACCCGCCAAAAGTCTGTCTTTCTAAACTCGTTTGTATTTCTGCCAGCATTGCGATAAGCAATAACACATCATATCGCTTTGGACACCGACTGCGACTTTGCCTCAGCCCCATGCCATATTGCGGGCTTTTTAAATCCCGAAAGGTTTCTTCAATTTGCATGCGTTTAGCATATAGCTCAACCACTTTTATTGAGTTGAAATATTCAGGTGGTAAGTTGGTTGCCAGCATCCAAGGTTCCTTGCTACCTAAGCGATAACTCTTTTGTGCGGTGTGGTTTCGGGCCGCTTTTGAAGAGCGCTTATCTTTACGTAATTTGGGCTTAGCCTTAAATAGATGTAAATGGCAGCTTAGCGGTGATTTACGTGCAAGCTGGACATTACCTATGTATTTAGCGGTTGAGTTTGCTTTCGGATAGAGCGATTTATTCGAGAACCAGGTCGCTTTTCCATGATGCATAAAGCTTACATCGCCACGTACCCTACCAAGCCAGAACCAACCATAACGTTCGACTTCTCTGAACCAGGTATTACGATAACCGACATCGGTCACGATGAGCGGACAACAGCCTTGAGGTAGAACATTGGCGAGTTCAGCGAGAAACGCATTATGGCTGCGAGGTGCGTTGTAGTCTTCAAACAAAAAAAGTGCGTTCATATACAGTCACAGAGCGACCTTGAACACTGATGGATGCACGTAGCGTCATTATTCGGAGCTGTTCACGGACATCAGACCAATCGACCAGGATATTAGGCATAGGATTTGAGCCACACAAATATCGAGAATGCCATTGATAGATGGTTATTTTATCTTTAGATAAGTGATGATTACCTAAAAGTCGATCGATACGTTAAATGTTATGTTTAGCCGCCACAGAGCCTGTGATATTACGACCAAGCTGAGTAAGTGATAATTGATTACCATCGAGGAGTGACTCAGTAGCAACCATCAGAGAATTTAGCCGTTTTTGGTGTATTTGAGGGCATTGTTTTTTGATTAAATCGTGTAAGATATGGATATCACGCGTGGTGTTAGATTTAATAGGTTTTTGGCGAAATTGATTAGAACAGATAGCACCATGCGTGTCTACTATCCTGAAATTTAAAAGAATTATCTGGGGATCCCCTAGATGCGGGCGTTAGGCATACATGACTAAATTTTCGAGTTTCTTATTAGTACTCTTGTTTCTTCCTCGATTGGTTTGCGCTTGTATGTTTCCAAATCAAGGTGAAGAATACGATGCGTTAATTAAACTTGAAAAGTTGGAGAGCAAAAACAGGTACCAACTCTCTGTTCCCAGAATCATTGAAAGCTCTAGTGGTTGGCCAATCGTAACTTTAATCTACTCTTCTCACGAATTAGACAAAGATTGTAAAGAAGAAACTCTTAGTGATGGAACTCAATTATTATGTCTTCCCCAAAAACAAATTCGCGAAGAATTAACTCTAAATAGCACTTGGGAAAAGACAATAGATTGGCTATCAAACAAAAACTTATATGAAGGGGAGATTCAAATTATGGAACGAGAAAGTTTTTCCGTCGAAGTATCAGTAATGTGGGAAACCGAGGTTTGTTTAACATTTGGGCGTAAAGTAATAATCAAGTAGTATGCCTAACCTAACAAAACAATAAACAACGTTCGCTTCGCTCACTAGGAAAAAGCCTCGCTATCGCTCTGCTTTTCCCGTTATTGTAAGCGTTAGCCCATAGAAATTTTTATACAAAACTTACCTAATACAGTTGACCACCTAAAACGTTTCTGTCCAGGTACGGTTTAGATTGACCACTCTAAGAAGTTATTGCTCCAAAGCTTTTTAATGTTTATAAGGCTCACAAGTTCTTGGTGTTGAGAGTCAACATCCGCGACTCTCGTTGCATAATTTTTATCCCATACAAATAATTTCATTTACAAATTCTCACTGGTGTTAACTGTTGATAAATCTAACCACGCATCATCAGGGTGCCAATTTGTGGACCAGTCAGGAATGTCCGTAGCCATCATTGGTCTCGCAATTGCGTAGCCCTGCGCCAATTCACAACCTAGCTCTAAAAGTGCTGTACCGTGTGCAATTGTCTCAACGCCCTCAGCAATCACATCACGTTTAAATGACCTAGATAACGCCACAACGCTCTCGACAATTACCAAGTCATTTGGGTCAATCAACATATCTCGGATAAAGGACTGGTCTATTTTAATCAAATTCGCCGGTAAGCGTCTAAGGTGACTCAGCGAAGAGTAGCCCGTACCAAAGTCATCTAAGGCAAAAGTAACCCCCAACTCAATACAGGTGTGCATAGTTTCAGAAACCTGCAACAAATCACCTATCTCGCTGGTTTCAAGTACTTCTAACTCTAAAGAACGAGGAGAAACCTCAGGGAATTCTGCTAATAGATGCGCTAAGCGCGTTGCAAAATCTTTACTCTGTAATTGAATTGCACTGATATTAACACTGACAGGAATGTCTAGCCCTAAATTGTTCCATAGCTTAATTTGCTTTAGAGCACTGCTAATAACCCACTCGCCAAGCTCTATACTAAGCACATTATTTTCAATGGCAGGCAAAAAATCATTAGGGCCGACCAAACCTCGCCCGGGAGACTGCCAGCGGATCAAGGCTTCAGCACCTATGATGGCCCCCGTTTTCATGTTGACTTTTGGCTGGTAATAAAGAATAAATTCATTTTTATCTAGAGCCATACGTATCAACTCTAACTTTTCGTGATAACGGACCAAGTTGGTATTATATTCAGAATCAAACAATCGATATCGGTTTTTCCCCTCTTGCTTCGCAACATACATGGCTTGATCAGCAATCCGTATCAGTTGATCGGCATCGACACCATCTTGTGGGAAAGTAGCAACCCCGATACTGACTGAGATTTCTAACACTGCTCCATCTATGGCAATCGGCTCTGATGCAGCCAGTAACAGTCGTTCAAGAAGAGGCTCGCAACTTTCAAGCGTTTCAACATTTCCCATCACAGCAACAAACTCATCCCCGCCTACGCGGGCCAGAGTATCATCGCTGCGTAAAGCTGCTTTCATCTGAGTAGAGACTGCTATTAATAATTCATCACCAACCGCATGACCGTAGGTATCATTCACTTCTTTAAACCCATCTAAATCGAGAAATGCAACCATCAACGATGACTTTTGACGCCGTGTATGTCTTATGGATTGATTGAGACGGTCTAATAACAATGTCCGGTTCGGTAGGCGGGTTAGTGCATCATAATGAGCAATGCGCTCTAATTGTTCCTGATGCTCTTTAATCTGCGTGATGTCATTAAATAGGGCCACGTAGTTTTGCACGACTCCGGCATTATCAATCACAGAGCTAATTGTGAGCAGCTCGGGATAAACCTGCCCATTTTTACGCTTGTTCCAGATTTCACCTGTCCAATGGCCATTTTTTTCTAAAGAGCCCCACATCTGTTTATAGAACTTTCGCGAATGGCGTCCAGACTTAAGAAGCCGCGGGTTTTGGCCAATCACCTCATCACGCGTATAGCCTGTGGTGGCACAGAATGCATCATTAACATCCATGATGTCACCATGAATGTCAGTGATGGTGATACATTCTCTGGCATAAGTGAATACGCTTGCGGCGAGCTTGAGCTTCTCTTCAGCTTGCTTACTCTTGGTAATATCTTGATGAGTGCCAGACAACCGGATGGCCTTGCCATCGTTGGTTCGTTGTATCACCCGGCCGCGATCGAGTATCCAAATCCAGTCACCATTCTTGTGCTGCATTCGGAACTCGCATTCTAAGGTTTCAGTCTCGCCAACGGAGTGACGCATTAACATTTCTTTGGTTTTATTTACATCATCGGGGTGCAGTAGTTTTTCCCAGGTGTCGATGCTAATGGGTTCAAGCTCTTGAAGGCTATACCCCAACATTTCGGCCCAGCGTTCATTGAATATGACTTTACCTGTTAGTGCATTCCATTCCCATGTTCCGATGTTAGCGCCCCACAGTACTTCAGAATAACGTCGATTTTGTACTCTCAATTTGTACTTAGCTTCCAGTAGAGCAATTTGACGCTGCCTAATTTCAGTAATGTCTTGGATCAATGATTTAACACCAACGACCTCACCGTTTTCATTTACAATTGGCGTGTCATGCCATTCGCAAATGATCCTGCGACCATTTTTTGTTATGTTTTCATTTATATTGATGGATCCTTCATTGTTTTGTAATATTTGCTGAATGATATTTTCGATATCACCCCTAATTGCTTCAGGTACCAATAAGTCTAATAAACAACGCCCTCTGACTTCATCTTCGGAGTAGCCGAATATGGCTTCTGCCGACTTATTCATTTCAATACAATTGGAGTTTTTATCTCTTGAAATGTATCCAAGCGGGGTATTTTGAATATGGTAAGCGAGTGCCTCCTGACTGGTCCGCAATTCCTTCTCGGTCTTGTTGCGCTCGGTTACATCCCGAATTAAGCCCATAGTGCCCTGAATTTGACCATCAACATCTTTGACCACGATTCGTGTGGTTTCACCGACAACCATACTGCCATCTTTGCGTTGGTAATTCGCTTCGTAAGGCTTGACCCTCTCTTCAGCAGTTTGATTAAAATACATTTGACCATACTGGTCATACTCTTCAGTATTTCTATAAAGAATTGATACATTTTCTCCCACAAGCTCATCCGCGGAATAGCCCAGCATAATTTCCAAGCTGTGATTGACTGAAATAATATTGCGGTTTTTATCGGCGAAAAAAAAGGCGTCAGTTATACCATCAAAAATTGATGTGTATAAGATTTGGTTATTAAGTGAGACTTTTTTAGCCTCTTCAAACGCGAGAAAATTCTCTTTAAGCTCTTTTGGTAACCAGTACCTAAGGAGAAGCAAGATGATGAGTAAGGCTGCAGCAATATTGATAAATTTAGGAATAATAAGTAAATCGGGCCGCGACAGCAGGTCGTGAATCCCCTTAGGTATCAGCCCGTACAATGAATTGAAATACAGCCCAAAATAGACACTCTCAACGATGGTTCTAAAAGCATCAACGGTGAGAATTACCAATAGAATAATAAGCGTACCGCTGATAGCGCCATCAACAGCCTTTAATTGTCTAATTTTGACCAGATAGATACCTACAATAACCAACCATAATATGGTTATCACCCAGTATAACATTGGTGTAACCAAGTCAAATATACCCATATTTATTCCTGTAGTATGCCTGCCTGTTAATTATGGATATAAGAAAACGCTCATTATTAATCAACAATGGTTATATCTTAAATTGTTCGACCAACTCTTTGAGGTGCTCTGATAAATGCGCTATTTCACCCGTTGAAGATCTTGTCTGGTTTGCAGCGACCGTATGTTCTTCTGCGATACGTTTTACATTAGTGACATTTTCGTTAATGCTTTCTTCCACCGAGCTTTGTTCCTCTGATGCACTTGCAATCTGTATATTCATGTCATTAATCACACTGATAGCGTGAGTAATGGCCTGTAATGCTCGGCCCGTCTCATTGGCTTACTCTACACTCTGCCGCTTGATTTTTCCCCTGAACCATGACCGCTACAGTGCTTTGTGTGCCAGCCTGAAGCCGCTCAATCAATATTTGGATTTCTTGGGTAGAACCCTGCGTTCGCTGAGCAAGCGAACGAACTTCGTCGGCCACGACAGCAAAGCATCGTCCTTGCTCGCCAGCACGTGCCGCTTCAATCGCAGCATTGAGCGCCAGCAAATTAATTTGGTCAGCAACCCCACGGATAACATCCAAAATTTTCACAATATTTAGGGTTGCCAGTTCGACTTCCCCCTGCTTTTCAGAAGACTCATTCACCCTGTCAGCAAACGTTTTTGGTCTGCTCCAAGAAACCATTTATCTTATCTAGATAAACTTTATACTGATTTAATCTGGTGTCATTTTTAGTGTTGAAGCAGCCCAGTACATTCATACGAACCATTAGCATATTTGCCTGCAAACGCCCTCCTAGATTGGTGTCTCTGGTTAGACTTTCGTATGTCGTGATGCCTTCATCCGCTTTTTTTAGTGCGATAATACTCACGCTGAGCACGACGGAAAGGAAGATTAAACAACTGAAAAACTAAAACCTATCTTTAAGCCTAATCGTAAATCTCTAAACATATACTTATCGAATCTCTGAATGGAGTTTATTTGAATATTCACTTTTAACGCATAAAACATTTAAATAATAGAGGCTTCTATACAAATTAACTAATACTTAACACTTAAAGTTTTATAAGTTTGATCAGAGTCGCAATTTGGAACCACCTTCAAATCGACTAAAACTTGTGCTTTTGTATCTATTTCGTTGGCAAGTTTCATATCACGGTTGACTCATTAGATGGCACTGGCCACTTTGTTGAGCTCGCTATTATGACCGACGACGAATCGATGCTAATTGCTTATAGATCTAAACTTGTGACGTGGCTCAAGAAGTCCGCAGAGATTGAAAGGTAGATTCCTACCCTATCGATTAGTTTTAGTTTCCTATAGTTCAATCAAGCAGTGCTTATTGCTATTAAAGAGCCAATTAGTTAGAGCCTTCTGGATTAAGGCAAAAAGAGAGAAATGGAGAGAAGTTGGATGTCGATCAGCATCGCATGTAACACATATGAGTCTCCCGCCAGTCAATAGCCGAACTTAACTAATTTGGCTGCTTTTGCAGTCAAATTAAAATCAATCAACAAATCCATCTACTTCGCATGTTGTCGGACTGGTTTTCCGCTGCGATCCAAGCCAGCCGCAAATGCGGACGTTACCCATAGATTTTCTCATCAATAACGGCAGCTCAAGAGCCACTGCCATAACTCACTTTTGCCATAAAGTCAGTTAGAGTAGATGCTTCATGTCGACAACTCACTCTCCATTTTCCATACTTTACCTAATCTGACAGAATCGCTTTAGACAATCAGGTCCAACATGGAAATTCTATCCAGTTACCGTAATTTTCTTGCAAAAGTCTTTACCTTCAGCTTGAATGCGTTTTCTGTTCGCGAACAGAAAACACAACGGAGCAGGGTTATGCTTAAACCACAAGATCTATTAGTTACTTTTAAAATTCTGAGTTATGAAATTGGTTGCTCATCTGTAAAGAGTAGAAGTCACAACTCAAGGAAGGCTCCATGGGTAATCTTTGAACTTTGGGGCAGAAATGTGTTAGTCCTTAACCGGCTTCCTCACCAAAATAGCCAAAAAATATCAAACTTTAATATAAACGCACACTAATATCATTGTAATCTCTGAAGGAAGGTCATACTCGATGAACAATTTACATTGCTCATCACACTCAAGCAGAGCGACTCTATTTTCACAATTTATAATGCTTTCAAAGAGAAGCATAGCTATAAATATTGGTAAAAATTAAGAACATATCGATGCTGATTTTACCATTTATGTACTGAAGAAATGGTTACATAGGCATGTAGAACTGTCGAACCTCCAGACATTAAGCATATAATGTCTGGAGGGATATTACGGTATAATGACATTAATAATGACAAGTTTTGCAGTCTCGATCTGCAGTTTTACCATCATGACATGACCAACAAAACTCCTTATTATTATGACCTTGTAAAGTAAAGTTATATCTTTGTGGTTCAAATAATGCTTCACCATCGATAGGACTATGACAGTCAGCGCAGGTGTAGAAACCATTTCTTGCATGAGTTTCAGAAGAAAAAGTTACGGCACCTTTACCGCCACCACCATATTGTCGGTCCTCTTCAATTGGCGTTGCCATTGCACTAAAACTAATTAATTCAAAGGCAACCACAGCGAGCAATAAACAAAGGTTTGCTGTGGTAAGCTTCATTAGACCTCCTGCATCACAATCGATGGGTCATCTGCATCACCGGTTAGTACCATGCTAGACACTAGCTCAGTATGGAAGCGCGCAAATTGCATCTCCACCCCTTTGACTCCACCACCCAGACTTGCTCGCAACATAGGCCGACCGACCAATACCGCTTGAGCGCCATAAGCTAAAGCTTTGAGCACATCCCCCCATCACGAACACCACCGTCGACTAAAATGGGCATTGTATAACCACGATCTCGTAGCGCTTTTACAATTGATGGGAGTACATGCATTGTTGCCGGTGTAGAGCTCAACACCCGCCCAGCAGAGTCTACGTCGATTGCAAAAAATGGGGCTCCAACATCTTGCACAATATCAAGTCGTTCAAATGCCGATTATTGTTTACTAGCCAACAAACCCTAGAACAGCTTGAAATTAAGGGCTTCTATTTAGGATTACTGTACCTTTTACGACCCCAACGGATCTCGTTACCGCCACTTCGTAACCGAAAAAATGATATAGGTTTATTACTGATACATTTTACCGAGCAAGCCTGTCAAATACTTGAGCGGGAGTATTTATCAACTCCTGTAACGTTAATTGAAAAACTAGAATCTTACGACTTCCCAGGTAATATAACCGAACTCAAATCATTGGTTTTTAGCGCCGCTCATATTAGTTATGGTAATGAGTTGTCGGTGACACCATTTCTTCAAGCACTAAACCAGTCATCCCCTTCACAAGTAAAGCAAGACATAAAGTTCCCAGAAACGCTTCCAACAATTAATGATGTAGTGCAAAAGCTCATCCATGAAGCATTAGTTCGCACAAATAACAATCAAAGTGCTGCAGCGAAGTTACTAGGTATCACTCAGAGTGCTTTAAGCCGTCGCCTAAGTAAAAGTGAATGAAATTAATTGGAAATGGAAATCTACATAAGGTGGGATGTAAGCTTTGCTCAAACGGGTACCGTGTCAGCGCAATTTTGAGTTTGAAATGCTCTACATGCCTTAGACTTGGTCGGTATCGAACGCAAAAAACCTTAAGCCAACTTCACGACTTTTAATTTTGTGATCAGAATGATTTATTTGTCTATCATTTACTTGCATAATCATATACAAAGGCAATTGATTTAACATGCATTTGGGTTAAGAAATATCACCATTAGAGACGATTTCAAACCTCTATTGGCAGTAGATATTTTTGACGATACCCAATCCACAAAGGTGTTATCTTTGGTATGAGAACTTGTGAGAGCGTAAGTTTATGATAAAAAGTAAAAAAACCTTTCGAATAATTTTACTGTATAGCATTAACAACCTAAAGGCTTAGGCGTAACTAAATATTCAATATGTTTGCTAAGAAAAATTTATCGTAATGCTGTCTGAAAAGTATTCAGTTTACAATAATAGGGATAATATTATATGAGCTATAAGAATTGGCCAATTTCGAAACAGATCGGGTCGCTCGCTTTACTTTGCTCGATTTTAATTTTTGGCCTAATGTCATATTTCTCCTATAAAACCGCATCAACAACGTTGAATGACAAGGCTATAAGTGCAATAAGTGCTCAAATGCAAAGCAATGCAGAGCTGATTAAATTACAATATGACAGCATGTTAACATTAGCTGAACGTAGTGCAGACATTTTCCGAACACTGTATCCCGAAAGACTCTACCTTGATGGCTCAACGGTTTCAATAGCGAACATTACTGCCCCATCATTAATGCATGGTACAGAGCAAATTAACACATCTAACACCAATGTTGATAAATACACTGAACTGACTGGCGGTGTTGCAACTATTTTTGTACGCAACCAAGATGATTTTACTCGCATTTCAACCTCATTAAGAAAAGCTGATGGTGAACGTGCAACAGGGACTAATTTAGGCACTGGGCATCCAGGATATCAACGACTCATAAAGGGTGAAGATTACCAAGGTTATGCTAAATTATTTGGCAAAGATTACATGACGATCTATCGACCACTTAAAAGCGAGAATGGTCAGGTTATAGCGATTCTATTTACTGGTTTTGATATTACTGAGTCAGTGGCTCACGTTCAACAAGCCATAAAACAACAAACACTCGAAGAATCAGGCTACTATGCAATTATCCGTAACTCTGACAATCACATTATCGTTCACAAAAATATCCACAATGACACCGTCTTTGATCCATCATTATTTTATGGACTGCCAATTGAAAAAGTCTTAAGTCATCGAGAACCTCTTTATTATACATCTCCTAATGGCAAAAATATTTTTGCTTACTCCATTCCTATCTTAGGTTGGAATTGGACCATGACAGGTTTAGTGCCTGAAGCGGAATTACATGATGAAAGTATGGATATTCTGAAGCTTAACTTGCTCATAGCTGTTATCGGGATCATTTTAATCTCAGCCTTGTTATTCACCGTAATCAAGAGCACCATTAATCCTTTACAAAAACTTAAGTCAAAAATCGCCACATTAGGACAAGGTGACTTATCACAACACTTTGAATTAAGTGATCCTGATAGTGAAAATGAAGTAGACCAAATCACAATGAGCATCAGTAATATGGCTTCAAATCTGTGCTCACTGATCAACTCATTGCAACAATCTGTAGTGATTTTGGAGGATCAAGCCCAATACAGTTTGCAAGTGGCTTCTATTAATGGGGATGAAGCAAAATCTTTACTTCTTCAAACCGAACACATTGCTACAGCGATTGAAGAAATGTCGGCCTCCATTAAAAATGTGGCAGAAAATTCTGGGCAAGGAGCATTACAAGCACAAGAAATTGATAACGCTTCTAACGATGGGCACCAACAATTGACACAGGTAGTCACTGCAATGCAATCGCTGAGTGAGCAACTCACACAAACTCAACAGAATATTGAGGGAGTAAATCATGAGAGTGTGGCAATCAGTAAAGTAACCGAAGTGATTAATAGTATTGCTGAACAAACAAATCTATTAGCCTTAAACGCCGCAATTGAAGCGGCCCGAGCAGGAGAACAAGGACGTGGTTTTGCCGTGGTGGCTGACGAAGTGAGATCGTTAGCCAAACGCACTCAAGAATCTATCAGTATCATCAGTTCGACTATTAATAAGTTGCAAAAACAAGTTGAAATCACTACGTCACAAATGAAAGAGTGCCAAGAGTTAGGTTTATCTTCTGTTGTACAGGGAGATGCCGCTAACAATCAATTGAGTCAGATTAACGCTAACATCGCTGAAATGGCGATGTTCTCTTCAAGCATCGCAACAGCAACAAAACAACAAAGTACAGTGGCAGATGAGGTTTCTAATAGTCTTCATACTATTTCTTCACTTGCATCTGACAGTGATGAACGTGCAACAAAAGCAGTTAAAGGGGCCACTGAACTCACATTATTAGCCCAGAATATTAAAGGTCAAATAGGAGTGTTTAAAGTAAAATAAATACAACTATGCCTAATGCCGTTCACTTAAGGTGAGCGGCATTTTTTTCTTTACGACTAGGTAGTCATTTTTATCTGGGCATTGCTGTTCATACACAAACAGGTGGGACCTGTGGTCGATTTAGTTAACTCTCCGACTAGGCAATCCAAGGTGAAGATGTTTTCCATAAATGGATCCACTCAGGAACTGAGCTAGCTGGCATAGGCCTTGCTATTCCGAAACCTTGTGCTAATTGACATCCCATCTTGAGTAATTGTCGACCATGCTCTTTGGTTTCGACTCCCTCCGCGATTACAGTTCGACCGAAAGTCTTCGATAATTCAATGACACTTTTTACAATGGCTTGATCATCCATATCATCTAACATGTCAATAACAAAGGATTGATCTATTTTTATCGAATCGGTCATTAGCTTCCTCAAATAACTTAACGATGAATACCCCGTTCCAAAGTCATCTAACGAAAAGCGTATCCCTAATTGTTTGCATTGATCAATAACCTCAGCGATGTGTTGAGTATCTTTGATAATACTGGATTCAAGAATTTCAAATTCAAGCAGACCTGCTTGAAAACTATTGTTGAGAAATAAGACTTCTTTTAATTGTTCAATGAAATCTTCATGTTGAAGTTGTAATGGACTAACATTCACACTAATGGGTATAACTAAACCCAAATCACGCCATTCGTTATGCTGCTTTATTGCCTGGTCAATTACCCATTTACCTAACTCAATAGCTAGAGGTTCCTCTTCAATGAACGGCAAAAAGCGAAATGGTGGCAAAAGACCTTCTGCCGGATGTTGCCAACGGATTAAGGCCTCTAAACCAACAATTTCATTAGTTTCCATATTGATTTTGGGTTGATAGAATAACAAAAACTCATTATTACTAAATCCTTGGGTTATGTATTCTAGCTCTCGATATTGTAGTTTTATCGCTACATCATTTTCAAAGTCAAATTCATGAATGCAATTTCTCCCTAGCTCTTTAGCCTTATACATTGCTTGATCAGCATGACGAATAAGTATGTCTGCATAACTATTGTCCTGCGGGAAAAAGGTCACTCCAATACTCACGGTTATAGAAAGCCGCGTATTTTCGATAATAAATTTTTCTGTGATTGAGGAAAGTATTCGCTGTAATACTTCTCTGGCTTGATGCTGAGTGTTTAAATCATCAAGAATCAAAACAAACTCATCTCCGCCAAACCTGGCAAGTGTATCTTCTTCTCGTATTACGGTTTTAAACCGATTGGTTACGAGGCAAAGCAACTCATCCCCTATATCATGACCATAGGCGTCATTTACCTCTTTAAAACCATCCAAGTCTAAGAAAGCTATAGCTATTTGCTTATTATTCCGCTGCGCTTTGATAATCGCTTGCCGCATTCGATCAGCTAACAAATTTCTGTTCGGCAAATGTGTAAGCTGATCATAATTTGCTGCAAACTTTAACTTCTCATTTAACTCTTTTAATTCCTGATTGCGTTTTTCAAGTTTACGTTGATTCTTTTTTGCATCGGTAATATCTTGAAATATACCACTTAACTTTTCAACAACACCATCGACATAAGTGACATTACAAGTCGTTCTAACGTCGATTTTGCGTCCTTTTGTGGTATAAGTCTCAAGCTCTAAATCATACTCTTCACCAAATTGAATAGCAGCATCAAGTGCTTCTGATAATAATTTTTGGGAGTCGGGTAATAAATAACTTACTACGATGTCAACGTTAGGAATATATTCTTGCGGGGTTGTTTCATAAATTCGGTAAGTTTCATCTGTCCAAATTAAGTTATTGTTGTGCAAGTTGAGTTGCCAACCACCTAGCTTGCCTATTTCTTGAGATTCTCTCAATAACTCAGTTGTCGTTGCAAGTAGTTCTTCCTGCTTCTTACGAAAGGTAATTTCTTGGTGCATACCAATCATTCGTGTAGGTTTGCCGTCAACATCCCATGAAATAGCTTTGCCTGTAGACAATACCCAAACATAATGACCACTTTTGTGTTTCAAACGAACTTCTAACTCACAAAGTTCGCTTTGGCCTTGACAGTGGTAATCATAATTCCTAATTGCCTTAGGTAAATCATCAGGATGTAATACATCTAGCCAAGTTTGGTAATCAACAGGCATTAACTCCGATAAGCTATAGCCTATAATCTCAGCCCAACGTTCATTACAAACAAGACCACCATTTTCAACACGCCAATCCCAGACACCAACATTGGTAGCATCTAAAACTAACTCATTAACCTCTTGGCTTACCGTATTCTTGTTCATGGCTTCTTACTGTTTGGGATAAAAAGTTATGGTTTGAACTAGCCTTTTATAAATAAGAGTTTTTAGCTTTCATAAATCAAAAAATAGACTTATTACTGTTTATACTTTAATAGTTAGGCTTCATTAAAGAAACAATATTCTTTAAAGTAAGGTAGACCTAACTATCAATTAAATCAAATCAAATAGTTAACAAGCAAAAACACACAACCAACACTTCTGACACCGCATTAAGTATCCGTTCCATCAGAAGTATTACCAGTTGCTGCCCAGCCTAACGAAGAAAACCATGGTGCTACTGCTTCAAATTCTATACATACACCGTCTTCGTAACAAACCTAAACATTGAATGGTTCAAACTCATCATCGTTCATCGTCGGCACAATACAACTAATTTTAGTAGTAACGACAAGAAATTATCGTGATAGCATGATCATCAGCAACATAAACCTATTTGTGTCAAAAAATACCAAGCGACCAAAAGCCAGATAAGTTTTACTTTAGTCGCTCTGGTTACCAATACCCGCATTTGAAGAACGTTTAACATCATTGATGCCTCTATGCCGACCGAAATTAAGGAAAGTCGAGTTATGTTGTGGTTAAGGAAGCCAATAAGCCACTGCAATATTAGGTGTGGTTTGCTAGACGCTTAAGTTATTATCAATGTCTTTCAATGATTCGGTTCCATATTGCAGATCACAAAATAATCGACAATGTGTTAACATTATCTCGTCACTTATCGCGCCATAAAGAGGGTCTCACTCATGAACGCAAGACTCAGTTATTGGATGCCGTTTATCTCCATAGGGATCGTTATCATCGATGGTTTGACGTGGTTTAATTGATACGACTAACCCAGTTAAGACATAATTGATTTAACTGGAGATTGAAATAACTAAACGTAAAACCTATTCAAAAGAGTTTAAGCTTGATGCCATTGCGCTGGTAAGAGAGCAAAATTATAGCATTGCTGAAGCTTCAAGAAATCTAGAAGTGAGTGCTCAGCTCCTCGGTCGCTTGATAAAAGAATCCGAAAATGATGATGGTCATGCATTCAGAGGAAACGGCAAGCTAACACCTGAGCAGCAGGAAATTCGTCAACTAAAAGCACAAGTCAAACGCCTAGAAATGGAGCGTGAAATATTAAAAAAAGCGACGGTCTTCTTTGCCAAAGAAACGAAGTAAAATACACGTTTATTGCCCAAAATAAGAAGATCTGGCCTGTGATAGTAATGTGTCGCGTGTTGGGTGTAAAAAACAATAACTACTACAGTTATCAAAAGCGAAAACCACAAAAGTCTGTTGATACAGAGCATCAAGAGTTGCTCCAGTGGGTAAAGAATATTGCTGAGTTTAGCGATAATACCTATGGCGAAAGGCGAATTCAAAAAGCATTAAATACGCTTGATTATCCTGTCGGGCGCAGGAAAACAGCACAATTGATGAAAGAGGCAAACGTTTGGGTGCGCTACAAGAAAAAGTATAAAGCAACGACGAATAGTGAACACAATAAGCCAATATACGATAATGAACTCACACAGAATTTTGATTTTCAGAGCGCCAATCAAGCGTGGGTGCAAGATATTACGTATAGTGTGCCCGGAGTTCAGCACTAGCATGGAATGCTTTAATGAACCACGAGTCTATCTGAAATACATAAACACTACGGCAGGAGCTACATTGTTTATGGCACTATCTGGTTGTGCAGATAGTTGAGTCTGAGCGGCAGTGACTTATCGTATGCTGATAAGGTGATGTAACTCGCTGACAACGGGGAGTGAGGCGAATTCGTTAAGCCAAGATGCTCCTCTAGACTAAGTATTGGACGGATGAAGAACATGAACCGATTAACCCGCATCTATGGGCTGAAACGTCGCCATTACCTACACGAATTAATAGGTAATATGGTGCTGCAATAGTGCTAAATGTATGGGCATTATTACCGAATTAATGAGTAATAAATAACTACTTATTAATGGATAAACGTTAAATCACAATTCTGCGTTTAAGCATCATCACCTTACAGCACGATAAGGTCAAAGACTGCGATCGGCATCCTCCCCAATATGTTCGAGTTCAGGTAGGTAAACCGGGGAAGGTTTGTTTTGAATGCTAAGGGAGCATGACCCTGATGACAAACAAACTGGCGGAGTGTTTGTAGTAGTCTGAGATGGGGAAAGCCCATTACATGGCGAAGGGACACAGTTTAATTGATTTGCGTAAGTAAATTACCTGACCTTAATGAGGTGAAGACCTTTGATAATCAGCGAACAGCAACGTAAATTAGCAACATGGACAGCAACCGATAAAACGCGTCGCGTTAATCGATTGCTGCGCCTTATCAGTCACCCGCATTGGCTTCGCCAAGCGGCTGAAGTAACGCTTTCTTCAAAAGGAGCTAAAACGCCTGGTGTTGATGGAATAACAAAGATTCATATACAGGCTAATTTGGCTGGTTATCTTGATGAGATCAGAAACGATCTGCTGTCAGGTAACTATCAACCGATGCCTGCTAGACGGATCTATATCCCCAAGACCAATGGAAAGCTACGTCCTCTAGGTATACCAACGCTTAGGGACAGAATAGTTCAACGTGCCATGCTCATGGCAATGGAGCCGATATGGGAAAATGATTTTCATTCGTTGTCCTATGGCTTTAGACCAGAGCGCAGTGTCCATCACGCCATTCGTACGGTTAAACTACAAATGACCGAATCCAATGAGCCGAGAGGTCGCTGGATAATTGAAGGAGACCTATCAAGCTATTTTGATACAGTTCACCATCGATTATTGATGAAATGTGTTCGTAAACGGATCAACTGCCGTCGATTTAATGATTTGCTTTGGTGCTTCATTAAAGCTGGACACATTGAACGTAACCTATTTTGTGCAACCAGCGAAGGCGTACCACAAGGTGGTGTAATTTCTCCGTTATTGTCAAACATAATGCTTAATGAGTTCGATCAATATTTGGATAAATGTTACTTGAGTAAGAAAGCCCGTAAAGACCGCTGGTACTGGAACCACAGTATCAAAATCAAGCGAAAACCTGCGGTTGAGGAAAACAGACAATGGAAACCAGCCGTTGCTTATTGCCGTTATGCTGATGACTTTCTAGTGATTGTCAAAGGCAATAAACAACAAGCAGAGGCTATTCGGGACCAATGTCGACACTTCCTAGAAGGTAAGCTGAAACTCAGGTTAAATATGGATAAAACTCATATTACACATGTGAATGACGGTTTTATATTTCTCGGACATAGGATCATTCGAAAGCGTGGACCTAAGGGAAATATGCGAGTGGTGTCTGGTATTCCAAACGGTAAAGCCAAAGCATTTTCTCATTCATTGAGTCAGGCTTTATCAGGGGATCATAGCTGTAGCAAGATAGACAAAGTGGAACAACTCAATCGTAAACTTAAGGGGTGGGCACAATTTTATCGACATACTGATTACACCGCGAAAATTTACAGCAAAATTGATCGTATTATTTTCTGGAAACTCGCCAAGTGGTTGGCTAGGAAATATCGTTGTTCTATTAAATCGTTAATGATGAAATGGATCAAACGTCCGACACCAAATCAGGCAACGACATAGGTGTTATTTGGTAAAAGCAATCGTGGAAATTTATGTGGCGCGTCACTATTTAGATTAGTGAGTAGCCCTAAATTACCCTTTAGATGGCGAGCACCAGAAGCAAATCCCTACCTCAGAGATGAAATTAGAAATACTGTCACGTCTCGCTATAGCGATGTTGCCATGGCTGTTAGCCACAATTAAGCGGAGAGCCGTATGCGCTGAAAGGTGCACGTACGGTTCGGAGAGGAGAAGCAGAGAAATAGTTCGACTACGCTCTGCCTCTTACTCTACTATGGACTTCAGAGGGATGGCTGTATTTAGCCGTCGTAATCGATCTCTATTCCCGTAAAGTGGTCGGCTGGAGCATGGATAGCAGAATGAAAGCGCAACTTGTTTGTGATGCGCTAACAATGGCCATCTGGCAAAGAAAACCTAAAGCGGGCTTGATAATACATTCAGATCAAGGTGTTCAATATGCGAGTCATCAATATAGACGAATACTGAGAACACATGGATTTGTAGGCAGTATGAGTAAAAAAGGATGTTGTTGGGATAATGCAGTAGCAGAAAGCTTTTTTGGCAGTTTGAAACAGGAACGGGTTCACTGGCGAAACTATCGAACGCGTTATGCTGCCCAGCAAGATGTCATGAATTACATCACCATGTGGTACAACAGCCAACGAATGCATTCATACCTTGACTACCAAAGTCCCAATGAATTTGAGCGTATGGATAAGCAGATAAAAGAAGTCGCTTAACGAACTTAACTAGGGTGACCGAATTCAGTTGACCAGGTCAATCACTTCAAATAGTCGAAGTTTTATTTTGATCCTTTTAAAAGCTCAATAAGATAGCTATTTCGACGATGTGAATGGCTCGGTGCTTCTGTAATCGCTCTGAAATCCGCTTCTGTACCAACGATATGGATTTCTGTTTCCGCCCTAGTAATAGCAGTATATAACCATGCTCTGTCAACGATTCTACCTTTCAGTAACGCGATGATAATACACGGGAACTGCGAACCTTGAGCTTTGTGAAGCGTTATTGCGTAACCCAACTCCATACAATCCAGCACGGCTTGAGTTACTTCAATCTTATCTCCTGTATCAAGCGTTACTTCACCATAACTCTCTCCAGATGACTCGACACTGGTGAGGACACCTAGCGATCCATTCTGAATGCCTTTGTCATAGATATTTTGAGTAAATAATATGGAGTCGTTAAGGCGCAGGTTTTGAAAAAAGAGTTCACCATTAATTTTAAACTCAAGCAGACAGCCATCGTGATTAATAGACTCTTGAATGAGTTTATTAATGTCAGCAACGAGTGCTTTGGTCGGTGCCATAACACGACTATTTTCAGGTGATTGCTGATACAAGTCACAACAGACTTGAGCAATGTCGCTCTTTGTCGTTTCGTGGAAGTGAATAGCGCCCGTACTTAGTTTCTCAGGTACGATGCCTTGATTAATAAGCTTGGAGTATTCGGCAATGCCCGTTGAACCTTCATGGCGCTTAACGATATCTAGCATGGTGTTAGCAATGGCTTTAGACAGAACGATATCGGCAAGTACCTTGCCGCAACCTATAGGTGGTAACTGGTCTGGGTCGCCTGTAAAGATAATACGAACAGATGGATGAATATGGTTGACCAGGCGGTACATGGTCGGCAAATCAATCATGCTGGCTTCATCAATAACAAGCAGATGTTTTTGTTTATCTGAATCAATAGGTTCATTTCGCAGTAACTTTGCAATTGTGGAAGTCATAAAACCGATTGATTCATGCAAGCGCATGGCTGCACGGCCACTTAAAGCTACTGCATGTATTTCAAACCCTATTGCATAATATGCACGCAATGCTGTTCTTAGAACTGTTGTTTTACCTGTCCCTGCACCACCAGTGATACAGCTTACTGCGTTATCAAGGCAGGTAATGACCGCCTCTGTTTGTTTCTTGGTTAACTCATAAGGTAGCTCTCCAACTGCATAGCAATATGCAGAATTTGCATGTTCGTCATATAAGTTGTTTTGACTGGCAAGTGCTTTAAGTCGTTTAGTAACGACATTTTCCATCAATAACTGAGCCGTTGGATGATAGGTTCCTGTTGATTGATTTAATAAATATTGAGCTTTGTCGTATCCAGCTTTAAACGCTTTGGCAACCAACTCTTTGTCTTTGAGTAGTTTGGTTAAATAAGGGCGTAAATTGGCTTGTACCGTGTAGGTATGGCCTTTCTCAATTTCATTACGTATCGCTATTTCAAGCGCTGCGCTCAACCGCCTGTCATCATTGGTAGTGACCTCAAGCTTCGCTTGAGAAATAGAATCCACCTCTGTGAATCCTACTCCAAACCCAATTAACACATATGGGTTCTGCTTAATCGCTTCAATGGATTGCTCACTGTGATATTTCAGCAAACGCTGCTGAACACTAGCAGGTATTTTGTGTTCGGACATCCAATTGCAATGGGCAAGATTTTTGTATTTAGCATATCCCTCAAACAATGCATTAATAGAATCCTCGTTCAAAACGTTTTTAAGCAACAATCTTGATTCTGGAGAGTCGTTACTCAAGGTTGAATAAAGATCCTTACCTAGAAGTTCCCAGAGCGCTCTGGCTTTGCTTTCACCAATACCCTTAAAGTCGTTTTCTCTCGCTATGAAGTTAATTAGCTGCTCACCAGTTTCTGGCAAACAACATTCAACACGCTCAGGTGACTCATAGACATGTTGCTTCATAACGTAATCACCCGTATCCATGTCTTGGATTTTTCTTTCTCCGGTTACAGACCAATACTGTCCAAATGCAGGCTGTGTAGGCAATGCGTCAGGATTTATTTTTATCGTGACATAGTATCTACCACTGTGGGTTCTGTATGAGCTTTTATTGAGTGGTACACCGGTGAATATCACCATCGTGGATGAGTTGTATGGGATGCTGGTGACGCGAAACAGTTCTTCATTTAAGGCAGTATTCATCGCGGCATGAATCCCATTTCAGACAAAGTTTCTGACAATTCACCGAAACGTTTAAGTTTACCTTCAAGCTCATTCACTTTTGCTTTCAATTCAATATTTTCAGCCTCCAGTGATGACAAACGTCTTGAGTCAAGTGCCTTCCTGTTTGATGTATTGTTGTATTGTTTTGGCTTACCAGACTCATTTTTTGCTGATTCAGTCAGAGGTGGCAGTACACCTTTATCGCGCAGGTTGTCTTCCAGTTGTTTTAAGTGCTTTCGTAATTCAGGATTTTGATTTAGAGCTGATTTACCACAGCCGACCGCTTTAGCTACTTCAACACGACTTAACTGACCTCTAAAGGCTATTTGTTTAAAGTCATCATCTTGTTGCGTTGCCACCCACTTCAAAAACGCATCGAGGTTTTGCTGTGCTTTTTGTAGACCGCTAGCCATTGTCAGTTTCCTTAAAGTGTCAGTTTATTGCTGAGTAGATTGATAAATTTAGCATTGGTGCGGCTCATAATTAACCATTCACATTCGTTTACGTCTCTTGTCTTCTGCTAGATCTACAATATTTAACGAAGTTTAAAGCCCTGTTATCACTTAATCGCTTATAGAACACAAGTGAGTACCACTTAGTTTACTAGCAATAAAAACTACGTTTCACTCACCCGCAATATGCGAACGATCTCTTCAGGATCAGAAGCATTATCGAGCAATGACAATACTGATTCACTCTTAGTCTTATTAATTCGGTGCGATTTAACCACTTCGCCCTGCAATATAGTTAACGCCGATGTCACCTTCGCTAAGCGCTCATTCGCTGACGAAACTTCGTTATTGAGTCTTTCTATACGAGTTTTAACTGCTATTTGTGTCTCCGACAAGCCAGCATCGAGCAAATGCTTAACTTGCTCGATATATAACTCACTGTCTCTCTCTTTTAATTTTTGACGTAGTTCTTTAACTTCAGAAACCAACTCAGGTTTATTCATCGCCTCTGGGCGTTTCTTATTAGAATCAGCCTGCTGTTTAGTTTTTTTAAGACCGTCAGATAAACGATTTACCTGCCTCTGTTGACCGTCCACATAATCATTTAATTGATTATGCTTAGCAATGTATGAACCGCTTAACCCCAATTCCAAACAGATAACAGATTTCTTAATCTTCTTTTCCGAAGGTGATAGAGGCTTAACCGAATTACTTATAAGAAGAGTGATCTCTTCAGCACGCCTATTTATCGCATAATAAACTTTACGCTCATTATCATTCACAACCCAGTCAGGATATGAATGGGCTTTATCAATGCGTTTAAGATCAAATATTCCCATCAAACACTTCCTTCATTCGTGCCATCGTCTATTTCGGTTTGAACACTCAGTTCTCTCAATGCAGCTTCAGCCCGCTTTAACTGGTTTTTCCAGTATCCGTTTAGGTTATCAAGCCCTTGCGATTTATTGGTGTTGATCATTTCCTGCGCAGTCATACCCACACGCATTATTGCGTCTTTATGGGCCGAGCCATCATTACCAAGCGTAAATCTTCCCATACATCCGCCACAATTGTTCCAGCATGCATCGCCGTAGATTGGGGTCTTAGTATCCTTATCCCAACACTTTGCTTGAGATTTATACTGCTTTGGAATCATGCAGTATGAATGTTCATGGACTTTAATCATCTCAAATTGATTGAGTAGCTCATCAACTTGTGTAGGATCAAGCACATCTATATCCTGAACTAAAGACAGCATGTATCTAGCCGCTGGCCCGAAAAACTCATGTTCATTTTTAGCAATGCGATGAACAAGCTCTCTCATGTAACTTCGATTTATCTCGGGCAAGTCAGCTTTAATTTTTTCACGAATGTAATCCATCGTCATAAAAGAGCCATACCAATGCCTAAAATAGTTTCGAATAGCCTCAGGAACGTTACCATCGAATCGTCTAATAGCGAGTTCTGCCCAGGTGTGTCTAAAACGATGAGAAGAAATTGGAATACCCTCTGAATCATAATCGCTTATTAATTCACTCAACAGTTCACGATAAAACCCTCCCATAGACTTATTTTCACCGGTATCGTGCCAAGATAACCCATTAATAGCGACCGGCTGCTTCTGCCATGGTAAAGTTGCCTTTAGGAGCCATGGCGCAACGGTATCATCGCCATGTATCGCCGATTGTTGCGATAATCCATTCGAAATCCACGCTATTGGCTGTGCATGAATAGTGACAGGACGATAGGTCTCAGAATTGTTATTTGTTTTTTTAATCTTAGATTTAAACTTACCGCGAGTACTAGAAAACTCAAAAGCGTCATTTTTCAAAGATGCTAACTCACTCCATCGCACACCTGTTAAGGCCGAGAGCGATGCAGATACACGATAAAAAGCATGCCTAACTCTAAGGCTTAAATCATCAATACTTTCTAATGGTTTTTCAAACTGAAAATCAACTTCGTATTCGTCACATAGGTCAAAGTAGATGCAAGCTAAATCTGAGACATTATTCGATCTTCGCATTTTTATAGGCCGCGCCATACCAGCTCTAGATCTCGTTACCCAGTTAAAAAAGCCATTCTTGTCACGACCATAACGACCCTCAATAAAGCTTGTTAAAGCAGCTCTAAGTGCATCAGTTTCGGTTATATTTTTATAGTGAGAGAGCTTGGATACAGCTGCTACCAAAGCTAATATTCGTTTAAGTTCGGGCTTTTCAAAATACTCTAACGCTTCGCTGAGGATAACTATGGCAACTTCAAGCGGCATAGTGCCATGCGTTCCAGACTCTAGCCATGTATTATATTCTACATATTCGGATACTGAATCTTTGACTAAAACAATGCACTCTTCAGGAACTACTTGTATAGACGGATAATCAATGAGACCGTGTATCGTCGAATTAACCGTCATATTACCGAGGGTAGATATGACTTTTACAAAAGAAGCATGAGCGATGATCCCATATTTGTATGAATTTGAACCTTGGCTTCTCAGATCATTGTTGGGCTTCAGCATTTCATCACAGAATCGCTTAAGCGTTTCGTAATTGATCTCTTTTAAGTATCTTAAACCCGCTCTTTGCATTGTAAGTTTTATAACTTTATAGTGATGAATCTTCGTTTTAAAGCTGCTTTGCTTAGCTTGAATACACCCATCGTTATGTTTGTATTGATTTAAAAGGTCGAGTTTTACAGACAGCTCAAACTCTGTAGGCATTCCTTCATATATTTCTTTAATGTTAACTTTTGCTGATACATAAACAGGTAATCCGTCTTCGCCAATGATCGGATTACCTAAACGATCCTCTGCATAGCTACTTAAGTCAACGACTTCCCAACTATCAGAGAGCAATAGTGACTTAGCCTCTTCAACTTTTACTGAATATGAATCAGGCAACGATGAAAAAAATTGTTCGTTAATCATACAAACCGCCTATATAAGAATGTCACCAGAAGGAAGTTCTACATCGCCATAAAGATCATCCGACTCTTTTATTTCAGCTGGCGTAAACTTCTCACGTAATATCATATTGAGATACATATATTTTACTAACGCTTTTTTGACGCGCTCGCTATTACTGTAACCCAGCCTATATAATTGCTTATCAATCACAGCTATTTCGTTCTTTATTTTTGCAATAACAATCGGATGGCGAATAATGATTATTTTCTGATCTCTTTCTTTAATAATCCCTAAATCGTTAAATACCGCACCTTCATTATTTAGTTTTGAGAATAAATCATTTAACTGCTCAATTTCTTTTTCTGCGGTAGTTTGGATACCCAGTTTCGCCCGTATATCAGCCATGCTCATGACCGCTGATGAATTATACTCTGAAAGCGACAACTCCTTTGCCATCCTAACAAACTCATCACCAACCCTAGCCCCAAAGTCCACTGATTCTGTTAAGTAGTCAGGTAGTTTATCAACATACTGGGTTCTGGTTTTGGGTGTATGAAAGTCAAGTGCTGCGTCACGCTCTGTGGCTAAAACGCTATGTCGATCATCGACTTCTATTCGCGAAATATCCTTTACAGTTATTTCCGCAGATGAATAACGCTTCGCGGCTTTAAGGTTTAAAGCCGCCTTCGAAATAAGATTCATTGCTAAAGGCTTAACCCCTGTATCGGGGTTAACTTTTGTTGGATTGGGCTCATATATTTTCGAGACATTTTCTAGAAACAGCGCAGCCTGAGGACACTTTTCTAAGACATATTTATTAGACAGCGTTCCTTCTATAGCGCAGAGAGTTATACCGAAATTTGATTCATAACCTCTAAAGAATTTAAAGTATTTACCAACCAATGCAGCTCCATTCATTTTAGTCTTATTAGAAAAACGAATCCCATCAAACATCCATAGGTCGTCTTCTCTATATTGCTTTTCCTTCTCGCTCATTCCTAATGAATGACTGCGTAATAATTGATCCCGATAACATAATAAAGCATTGTAAATACCTTGATTTCTTTTATAGGTTTCGCCTGAATCAACATTAAACGAACAATAGTCTTCATTTAAATCATCGTAATCTCGACCACTTGTTAGCGATGCTCGCCGCTTAAACGAATCAACATCAATGATGGTTGACACGGAATTGTCGGTAACAGTAATATCACCGAGGGTCATCCATCTAAGATTAGCAGGCTGATGTCGATCCGAGGATAATATACAAGCCATACAGATCTCTTCGGCTTTAGAAATACCTAGAATCTCCTTTGTAGGGAAAACACTTAATAAGGTTCCACGAAATTGCTCTTCAGTGTTCTTATAAAGATCGCCGCCGAGTTTTTTTGTATAGTCTGAACTTGCATAGCAAAGCTTTCTGGCCCGTAGACTTGACGTACTTGTGTACTGTTTTTCAATTACACTTATCCAATCATACTCGCTTGATGTGGATTGTTTAGAAGACCAATCCCATATAGTTTTAGCCGCTTCACTCAAATTTTTCTTGCCACTGTTTACGGCCATATACTCCGTGACAAAACGTTCCGTCAAAAGTGGATGATTGATCCCCTTTGTAATATCAAAACAAACCTGAGGATTAAATAAAGAGATTCCAGAGGATTTATTCCCTTCTATCACAGCATTCGACATATGGCAGTCTTTACCTGCCTCATACCTTGCAATATGGCGAGCTATCTCGTTAGGAAATTGTTCGAAAATCGCGTCTCGAATAGCCCCCCATTCAGAAATATAAAATGCACAGAAAGCACGCATGCTAATCATAAATGCTGAAGCATCTTCAAAACCAAGTTCAAGCTGATCAATAATATCGCCAACTCTTGCGTTTATTGACTTATCATCTTTTTCAGGGTTGGCTTTTTTATTAGCATTTTTACCCGCCAACACTAATGAAAGACGTTCATCTTCAGTAAAATCGATGCTTCTTAGAAGCGGTAAATTCTTTTGCTTTCTCGTGGTAACACGTACTTTTGAGAGCGTATGTGCAGGTGACTTTATTGCATTGTAAATCCGATATTCCAAAGTGCTCGAAAGAACTTTGTCTTCTACTTGTTTTTTTAGGTAAGCCTCTATTAAATGATATATGCTATCCACAGGCGTTTCTGTGAAATTATTAAAAGACATAACAGCTAAATAAACATCTACAGATCTCCTATAATGACTCAATGAGGATGACTCGCTGACGTTCTTTCTAAAATAAGGTGAATTGAAGTACTTTATTAAAGCCTTTGCAAAGGAATCGTCCAACAAGTTAGATGGGAACTGAGTAGGCTCGCCCACTTTCCACACGATACGATCCACCGCGAACTGAACATTTCGTATTTTATCACTGCCATTTGATAATTGACTAAGAGGTATTTTTTTGTCGTCTATCATGCCGAGAACTCCTCCCGATCATATATGAACATTTTCTTCCGCATCTCCTCTTCGTATTTATCCGTTTCACGCAATTTACCTAAAAGACCTGCTGCAAAATGAAGGTAAATAACCGTAGTTTGAGGATGGCGATGCCCTAAACGATCCATAAGAAAACTTCGACCTAGTTTTTCTTTCCCACTCTCTATACGAAGCCCTAGGTTAGTTGCGAATGAATGGCGAAATGCGTGATATGTCCAACCTGTATTGCTCTGCCATCGATCTGCGTCTTTAAGAGGCGCACTTTTGATAAGTTTATTCTTGGCTCGTTCAAATATGGTTGATGCATATTGACTGTTAAGCTGCTTACTATCTGTAGAACAAATCAATTGCCCGTTAAAACATGTTTTGTAACGACGAATAAATTCCTCAATTTTTCGCCGTAAAGCAGGCTCAATACATATTTTACGAAGTTTTTTACCTTTTCCTGTTATGTTTAGGTAAGTTTCATTTAGATTATTGCTGTTACTTTTCTTTATCGCAGCTTCAACCTCAACCAAACTGAAATTATTAAAAGAGGTCACCTCATGGCACCGACATCCGGTTTCATAGGCGAGTCGCATCATGATTTCGTTTCGATCCTTTATATAGGAGGTTTTACCGTCTACATATTTTAGAAATAGATCAAACTGAGACTCAGGTATGTAGCGTTCTGAAAGCTTATAGGGATCATGGGAGTTCTGACGCCCCCGAGTTTTAGCTCGAATTAGTTCAGCCTCCTGTGACAAAGCGAAAGTAAAACGGTGTCCTTTCTCAGCAAAACCTTGAACCTTTAGAAATTCAAAGAATCCCGCTAATGTTGTCTCTACTTGATCTATAGTCGAAGCGGTATTTTCACGCTCTCCCATTAAAACTAATTCGAGATAGTTTGACATAATCACATCTGTAATATCGTCAAAACTCGTAATATTTGGATCGAAAGCCATTTCGTTTAATAATGACTTGATTTGCGAGGCGTACTTTTGGATTGTGTTTTCTGATTTACGTGCAAGCGACAGACTCAATAGATAACACGAGGCTGGTGCATGAAGCACCGCAGTTTCTGCATCTGCAATAACAGTGGTCTTGAGCTTTCGCCCCACATGAACAAACTCAATATTCTTGCTAACGAAACGCTCTTTCATCGTGAGATCCAATTATAGGCAAAGATTCACAATATACATAGAAAAAGAATTAGTTCAACACAAAATAATATTTCGTACACTTTGTGATTCTCGAAAAAGTGATGAATTCCGACCTCCTACTGATCTCGCTTATATACAGTTCCTAGATATGTCATCTGGGCCTTCATAAGTGTGCTTAAAGTAAGGCGCACCTTCTGGTGCAAGTACATTGAAATGGCGTTCCATATCACCGCGTACTGTCGGGTCTGCATTTTCGTTAATGGTTAAAGAAGCCGAAGTATGCTGAATAAATACATGCATTAAGCCCACATCAATGTCGCTAAGTTGAGGGATATGCTTTACCACCTCATCGGTAATAAGATGAAAACCGCGTTTTTTGGGTGTTAGCGTAATGCTTTTTTGTATCCACATAGCGAAAACCTTAAATAACCAAAGCCAAGCTTAATTCACGATGACAATAAAATGCTCACGTTGGCTCGGTGTAAATACTCTCGCGAAAAAACAAACAGAGCATCACAGTCACTAACGCAATCAACCTAGAGCATACACTCAAGTTTAAGCCTTCGATAGAAAATACCGTGTAAATAACAGCAATATAGTATTGATTACACAGAAAACATCAACAACAGCATGAATCAGCATGATCACGGGTTAGAATGCTGATTCGCTAAATGCATATAGGCTAAGTGATCTGTGCGGAAAGTGACTAAATGGGTTGATTGACCAAATATGGCTGTTCAGAAAGGCAGATAATCACGAAAAGGGTTTGATTTCGACATGCTCCTGTGGAGGCTGAAGGTTAACAAGAGATGGCAGGGCTAAATTGATTGGTCATGATAACGTCTAAATCGGTCATCAAGTAACTTAAGCCGTTTCCGTACTCATTCAGACATACGAAAACGGCTTATAAAAATAATGCTTACTCGCTCATTAGGCTTTTTATATCGGTAATCAAGTTAGCAACAGAGGTATTGTTTAAACCATTATAAATGCCTCTAATATGTCTATTTTTATCCACCAGCACTAAGTTTTCAGTGTGTAAAAAATCTTCTTTGCTGACATATTCACCTAAGTCTTCATTGGCAAAATAAGCCTTTTTGGCAAGCGAGTAAATTTGTTCACGATCGCCGGTGACTAACAGCCATTTAGCAGCATCGATATGATTTTTTTGAGCATATTGTTGCAGTACTTCTACCGTATCATTACCTGGTTGAATAGAGTGAGACACAATCATAATGTCGTCATCATCAATAAATTCACTTTGAACTTTAGACAATTGCGATTTCATTCGAGGGCAAATACCAGGGCAGCGGGTAAAGAAAAAACTCGCCACATAGATTTTATCTTTTACCGTATCTTGAGTGACTATTTCACCCTGCTGATCCATAAAGCTAAATGCAGGTACCTGATGAAAATCAGCCAACTCAGGGCTGTCAGGCTTAAACCAATGTGGAGTAAACTCAGCACTACCATAATAAGGTAGCTCGGCCAACGCGGGGTCGCCACTGGGCTGAGCCACCACTGGCATAGCCACGAACTGAACAGCCAACACAGCCATTAACACATTAATCAGATTCAACCACTTCTTCATCTTCTAATCCTACACACATATTTGAACGTTTAAGGCCAAACACTCGCCCGTTAACATATTGATAATTACTAAAAAGCTTACCATTACGACGCCAGGCTTGCTGTAAACCGACCTCTAGCCCATCAACATAATTCATCTTTTTAAACAACTCACCAGTGGCATACCATTGCAACGACGTACCGTTAACCTTACCTTGACGATAAACCGACTCCGAGCGCATGTTGCCATTGCTCCACCAACTTTGCGTTATGCCCTCTAGCACACCGGCAACATAATGAGAGTCGAACGCTAAGGTGCCGTTTTCAAACCATTGGCGTAGAAACCCGTCTCGCAGGCCTTGTTCAAAATGGGCTAACTTTGCCATTTGCCCATTGGGATAGAAGGTTACTGCATCCCCCGTAAAAGGGATGTTTTGGTACATTCTAAGCCCTGTTGTATGCGAAATACTGATGTGTTGACTTGCTATTGGCCCAGTTTCTACTGTAAAAAAGTGCCAATAACTCAATAAAGCTAACAGTATTGAGCCAATGATAACCAGTAAAGACTTAACGTATAGCACTGGCCGAACCTTGATAATTACCCGGGAATAAAATGTAGTACGAGCCTAAATAAAGCTCATTTTGAATGTGATAATGATATTCAGCATCTTGAGCAAATTGGGTTATCGACGTATGACCACCCGACTCATCTAAGTCTGTTGGGTAAGTACCGGTGGAGTTACATTTACGACCGTATAAAAAGAAACCGTCGGCTATCACACCAATTAAATTTGAATCATCGTCTGAAAATGAAATCGGTTCCAAGTGATAATGATAACTTTGCGGGCCGGTATGTGCGCCATTAAAATCAAGACTGGTTGCAGCATCATCTAACGGGATACCAGGGCCTTCTTCATCGTTATAAATAACCGCGCCACTCACGGCAATACCAATAGCACCAAGCCCTGTTGCTGAGGTTGTGCTGGCTTTAGATGGAGAGTTATCAACGGTTAATGTATAAGTACCAACAAAGTCATCGATATAGCCAGGCGCCATTTTTGCGTAAGAAGTGACAGTGGGTTCCACATGTAACTCATTGCTAGTAGACCAGTACGGGGAAGTATGGTTGGGTAACCCGTTGGTTTCAATCACAACCTTAGTGCCACTGAGCACCACGTTGACGTTATCTTGATCAAATTCGTAATACGCGGTATGTAAAATACCGCTGCCCGAATCTTCTGCGCCTGAATCTGTGTCTGTGTCTGTGTCTGTGTCTGTGTCTGTGTCTGTGTCTGTGTCTGTGTCTGTGTCTGTGTCTGTGTCTGTGTCTGTGTCTGTCACAGTATCAGTTGTACTCGAGCTAGCGGTATCGGTATCTTCGGTACCGCCACAACCAGGCAAATTCAACAGCAAAGAGCAAGAAAGCGCAATGGTTAGTAAACGTAAATGTGGGTTTTTCATGTGATATCTCATGGTGTAAACATAAGACAAAGCTTAACAATGAAATGTGCAGAAACTACACAGAAATTATGAATAACCAGCAGTTTTGTATCTCTTTATGTTAATTAAGTTAACACCTTTACAATCATACTTCAGATGTAACTGATCATCGTGAGCAAAAGTATTCTGCTTGCCCTTGTCTCACGGAGATCAAAAAGTGTTTTTGCTTGTTTAACAGTTGTTAGCAGTAAGCTGTAACGATTATTGCTCAACGAATCATAACGCATAGCAACAATGAGAATTCCTTCACAAAATTAGTTATCACAAAGACTTAGTATCAAGTTATCGCGTTAACTCTACAAAAAAGTGACTCACCCCAAAGCACAGATCTCTTCATGTTAACGGTGTATTCTCACCCTAAGGATGCGGCAATGAAAAGTACTGATATTCGTGTTATTCCAGGCTTGTTTTCAATTGCGATAATTTTGTTTCTTTGGTTTATCGTAGCTCCACCGCAAGGCGTATCAGCCAATGCATGGCATTTACTGGCGTTATTTGTGGGCACAGTTGTCGCCATTATCGGTAAAGCAATGCCGATTGGGGCAATTGCAATATTAGCCATTACGCTTGTAGCACTCACAGGGGTGACCAACGACAGCCCCTCTGAAGCAATTAAAGATGCGTTAAGCGGCTTTTCAAACTCGCTTATTTGGTTAATTGGTATTGCGATTATTATCTCGCGAGGATTGGCTAAAACCGGTCTTGGTAATCGTATCGGCTATTACTTTATCTCCTTGTTTGGTCGCAAGACCATTGGTATAGGTTATGCACTTGCATTGTCAGAGTTAGTTATTGCCCCTGTAACGCCAAGCAATACAGCCCGAGGAGGCGGGATTATTCACCCAATAATGAAATCCATCGCGACCAGCTTTGGATCATCGCCAGAGCAAGGTACATCAAGAAAAATAGGTCATTACCTTGCCTTAGTGAATTATCATACCAACCCGATCACATCAGCAATGTTTATTACCGCCACAGCGCCGAATCCATTAATTGTAAAGTTAATTGCCGATGCCACAGGTGCCGATATTAGTATTACGTGGGGTACCTGGGCGCTGGCAGCTTTATTACCCGGCTTATTGTGTATTGCGCTGATGCCGTTAATTATTTACGCAATTTACCCACCCGAAATTAAACGTACACCAGACGCCAGCGTGTTTGCTAAAGATAAACTGACCGACATGGGGCCAATGTCTTACGCTGAAAAAATCATGATCAGTGTATTTGGCTTGTTATTAATTTTATGGGCTGGCGTACCTGCCATGATTTTAGGTCCAGCCTTTGCGGTAAATACTACAGCCGTTGCGTTCTTAGGGTTATCAATTTTGTTGATCAGTGGCGTACTCAGCTGGGAGGATGTGCTTAAAGAGAAAGCGGCCTGGGACACTGTAGTGTGGTTTTCAGCTTTAGTGATGATGGCAACCTTCTTAAATAAACTCGGCTTAGTGGCTTGGTTTTCTGGCGTGGTTGAAAGCAATATCGCTCAGCTAGGAGTGGGCTGGATGGTGTCGGTTATTATCCTGGTGGTGGTTTACTTCTACGCGCATTACTTCTTTGCGAGTACAACCGCACACATTACCGCCATGTTTGCCGCATTTTTTGCTGCAGGTATCGCCTTAGGCGCACCACCGTTATACCTTGGTTTACTGCTTGCTGGTGCATCCTCTTTAATGATGTCATTAACCCATTATGCTACAGGTACCTCACCGATTATTTTTGGCTCAGGTTACGTATCAATGGAAAATTGGTGGCTAATGGGCTTAATCATGAGTGTGGTTAATTTAACCATTTGGGGCGTAGTTGGCGGGCTTTGGTGGAAAGCGCTGGGGTTTTGGTAAATAAAACCCAAACAGTATCGAGCCAAGAAAAGTAAAAATAACCCTCGAGTTCAAATGTGAAAAATACAAAAAACCTCGTCATTTATGATGAGTTTTTCTCGTTTAATTTGGCGGAGGGATAGTTTGCTTGTAACAAAAAGGAACCCGTGGGTTCAAAGGCCTATTTTTAGCCCAAATAAAAAGGCCCGCAATGAATAGCAGGCCTTTTTATTATAATGTGGCGGAGGGATAGGGATTTGAACCCAAGGCTTCCGTATTAAATATAAAATAAGTCGTTTAAATTCCTTAGGTTGCAGGAATTTACATATTCAAAATATGCAATTACTGACTAAAATTGACTATATGATTGAAGTGAAAAATTGTCAAATTAATTTGGTTTTAGTGATGATGTAATAATTAAAAATGCTCTTTGCGGCTAGTAAAAAATGTTACGGCTAAGCACACACCTAAAAAGCGTAAGTTCTTACGCCAATATTTACACTATAAAGGTATCACTCGGGCTTGTTCAACAATCGGGATAAGGACGCGGCTACGCGCGGCCTATCCTTATTTGTTATATTTTTTATTACTCTGCTTCAGTGAATGTGTAATCCACACCACCATTCCAACGCTCAAGCTCATTGCCGCATTTGCAATTAAAGCGGCCTTTCTCTCTCACTGGTTGCTCGTATTTAGTTACATTATATTTTTTGCCACACTTATCACACTCTTGTACGTATTTTGTAGTGTCCCAAGTCGCCATAAATTACTCCTTTATTTGCTGCGTACTTTGTCTTTAAAGAAATTCTCAACATGCTCTACAGCATGTTTTATTTTTAATGTAAATTCATCATCTTCAGATGTGTAGTACACGATTTTATCATTTTCTATTCTACGTTTAGCACTATTATCCACGGTGGCACCTGGGCCGGCATATGCACCCTTCATCCAGAAGTGAAGCCAAATACCACCTCTTAATTTTCCAATAATATCTCTGATTTCATTAAAACTTTCAGCTGCGGCGTTATCCCAGATAACCTTAGATTCAAGTTTTATAGTTTGTAATTCAGCCCATTTATTTTCTAAAATGACGAAGCGATCTGCATATATTTGTTGTTCAGCTTCTAGACGACGTCCAGACTCAACTTCGTCTTTTGGAAGGTGTAACATGGGATTTCGTACACCTTGGATGGCTTGCTCAATTTCATATGTAAGTAATATCGCTTTTTTAGCTACTTCATATTCGCTTGTGCCTTTCAATTGTCTGCGCCAAGTGGTTAATCCAATTGCACCAATAACAATCGCTGAGATTGTTCCAATAATCGTAAACACATCCTTAGTTATTGCCCAGTCAATTTTTGAAATAGTTAGACAAATACTCACAGACTCTCCATAAAATACCAACGCCCCGCACAGGGGCAGACAAATAAACGTAGCGTTTTGGCTGTCCCAGCGACCAACGGGAGCGATTGCTGCGGTTTGTTAGAAGCCTTAGAATGCATCTGGTTTTATAAACTCAAGCCCCGTTATTTCTGAGGCCATACCGTAAACAAATTGATTGGGGGAACTCTTAATGAACTCAGATAAGAGCCAGTTATGGTTAACCTTGAAATGGCCACTAAAAAGGATTGGATCATAACGGCTCAGTTCACTGAGCCGGTGCATTGCAGCAAAAATTAACACTAGCTGTGAATTCGTAAGCTTATCATGCCCCGTGACGGACTTTTTAAGATACCATCTATTCTCGGATGCATATATGGGAACAATTCTGCGTCTTATCTGCTTGTGATAAGTTTCAAAATTACTAAGGCTGTCTTCGATATTACGACCTGACCATTTAAATCGACGCTTCCTTCTTATTTCGTAAGCCCCACCCACTTCAAAAAGCTCAAACCCAGGCTGAATGTTACTTTTAGTGTGTGCGTTAACGTAGCGCTTGTCCACGTTCGCCTGAAACCATGCTTCTTTAGATCCATCCCTTCGCATAAAGCCAGTCTTTATGAGTGGCATAAATAGCTCTGTAGAACCCTTATAAGTTAGACAATATGCCCGATGGATAAAGGGTATTTGCCAAAAAATATCCTTGAGGGTAAATTCTTTACCAGCGTTATCGGGTTCACCTAAGAATTTGCATAGCGCGGGAAGTATCCCGCCGCCTTGAAAGTCTACAATCTCATTATCAAGAGCCTTTTTAGCCCCCTTGCTTCGACCACCAACTCCATGATTCTCCCTAAATGTTTGCCCATTCGCCGTAAGCAAAGCTTTCGTTGCATTTAGGAAGCAATAATATGACGTCAGTGGAGATGATAAGTCAGGCAGAGAGATTGTAGCGTTGTAAAAATGATAGGCTTGTTCCCAATAAAACAGTGCATCATCTTTGTGTTCTCTTTTCAGCCAAAGTGATACGAAATCCCACGGATCAGCACAAAGTACTCGTGATGCTCTAAAGTTCGGATCAACCAATGCACCGTGTAAATTTACCGCTTTCCCTGCAATTCTTAACGTATGATTTGGCATTTATGTCCTTGAGAACTCTTGCTCGCTGTAGCTTCTAACAGCTTATTGAACGGCGCATCATTCAATGACGGCCGTTTAAGTTATTGATTAATAACATCCTACATTTGCTATCTTATTGATGTAAAGCAATTAATTGTATCAAGCAGACAAAAACAAACCGAGGTTACGCGTAAAGTAAGATATGCCTTGACGGCAATAAAAATTAAAGCAAATAAAATCAGATAAAGGAACAAAAATGCCACCCATTTCTAGAGGAACAAAAATGCCACCTAAAGGAACAAAAATGCCACCCATTTCTAGAACCATCGAACAAAAATGCCACCCATTTCTAGAACCATCGAACAAAAATGCCACCCATTTCTTGAACAAATAACATAACTCGTTTTCATGGCTTTGGCGAGGGTTATGATTGATGTGCTCAACTCATCAATTTTATCGATATAGCTAACGAACAAAAATGCAACGAACAAAAATGCCACCCATTTCTTGAACAAATAACATAACTCGTTTTCATGGCTTTGGCGAGGGTTATGATTGATGTGCTCAACTCATCAATTTTTATCGATATGACTAAAATATTATCGTTAAATAAGTGATTTATGTGTCATCTAAGAAATTYAGCACARCAGARAAMMTTGATAGCTATCAAGCATAAGAAGAATTGTAATTTTATTTGGGATGATGACTTACGCGCACAGCCAACGCTGACAATTTGCCGCGCCTTGTCGTCGTTTTCGCTCTAAATGCTCACAATATTCGGTTAAGGCAGGTAAGGCACCGACAGCACCTTTAAATAATGCACCAAACTCTGTAGTGATTTTAAGCCAATTCTCTGCGGGGATGTTTAACCTATTCAGTATGTCCTGACTGCTTGAGCTAATGGCGCCACGCTTATCATCTCGAATAATCCGACCGGTATCTTCAACCAATACAATGTAGTCTTTCACGCTGAACATGAGCCCGTTAGGCATATTGAGCCTTTCATTTCCCACAAACGGTAATAGCTCAGCTGGTTGCTCGCCTTTCATCGCTGAATTGATACGTCGTTGAATACTGGTATAATCTGAGGTTTCCGGGGTTGCGGCCATCTTGGCTCTGATTGGGTTTAAATCCACATAGGCCATACAGGCTAATACTGCCGCTTCATCTAGCAATGCTTGAGACTTAAAACGTCCTTCCCAGAATCGGCCTGTGCACTTATCTTCTTTATTGGCCATTCTGGCGATGGGCTCACTGAGTGAGCGCATAAACCAACTGATATCAATTAAGCGTTTACGGTATTCGGTAATGCATTCATTAACCGTTTGAAGTTCAAACTGGTTAAGGTCTTCCTCTTTAAGGTATTTGTGCGTGAGTAACGTACCTTTAAAGCCCTTATGCCATTGAATGAGCACTTCTTTATCTGACCACTGCTTCGCTTTGTCAGCATCGACTTTTAACACCACATGCAAGTGGTTACTCATCACGGCATAGGCACAGATATCAATAGCAAAGATGGTCGCTAACTCAAGAATGCGTGAATCGACCCACTCGCGTCGATGCTCAAAGTTCTCACCTGTTGAATTATCAATTCCGCACAAGAATGCCTTACGCACCACACGAGAACAACAGTGGTAGTAAGGCGTATCTTCTAAACTAACGATTGTTTGTCTTGGTTTGGCCATCTTTAATTACCGTTTGGAAAGGGTAAATAAAGCATAGTTGAGCGCTCAATATTTAGCCAATTGGGGTGGGTGGCCATGTTATTTTAGTATGGAATATCAGCTGTTTAAAGTGCGTCAATACATGCAAGGCTGGATCAACTACTTTGGCATCGCTAACGCTTATCAAGGATGTGTCGATTTAGATCACTGGATCCGACGTCGTGTACGTATGTGCTACTGGCGTCAGTGGCGAAAACCACGGACTAAGGTACAAAACTTACTAAAACGTGGCGTCAGGATCCAAGCTGCTGTTGCTTGTGGTATCACAAGTAAAGGCCCTTGGCGTAGCTCGAAGACACCAGGAATACAGCAAGCACTGAGTAATGAGTATCTGAAGAAAGCAGGATTATATTCACTAAGAGATGGATGGATCGCAGTTCATTATCCTAACCAGAAAGTTTAGTTAGGGGTTCTAAATGAACCGCCCTGTGCGGAGCCGCATGCAGGGTGGTGTGGGGGCTGGAGGCTAGATACCTCCGGCTACCCGATTAAATCCCCCACTCAGTGCCACTTACACCATTAATTTGACTTACTATTTTTTGTAGTACCAATTTTACTTTTTCTTCGGGTTCTTTGTTGGTTTTACCAAAAATACGGTTTAGCAACGAAACACTTTGCTCTGGCCAAACTTGCCACAACGTCGGACTAGACTCTTCGTCGTTTTTACCCATGTAGATATTTATATTCTCGCCATCCAAGGAGGACTGGATGGTATACATGTAATCCTCATCTCTTGGCTCTTTTACGGACAATCCCTCTTTGCGCAATTCGTTAAAAAAGTATGCAGCCAGCTCTTTGCTGGATTTGAATTCGTCGGTTTTGAAGTAGAGATTCAAACTCATTGGTTATCGTATCCCTCGCAATATTTAACGCCCTGTTAATGGGCAAAATTTTGTTGGCTATAATGTGAAGCGGAGCGAAACCAGCCAACTGAATTTTGTCCACTTTGAACAGTTTGTTATATGCAAACTACTTCTTTTTTAATAACTTCTCTATCAAGAATTTTAGGTTGTCGATCGCAATAAAACTAGCTTTAAACAATTGCACAGAAAATATTCCATAAACACCAGCTACACCTGCGGTATAAATAGCCCCATGCTCTATACCATAGAACGAGAAAAGGAATATACCGGACGCTAATATTGCAGGTATGGTGTATAGGTGAGGCCGTTCGTCAATGACGATTACCGTGACAAGACCTAAAATGATGCAGGTAAATATCGATACAAAAATTCCAATGGCAGATGAATCGATCTGAGATAGTCCAATCGTCAAGCCAAGGATAGACCCTATAATTATAGATTTTGTCAGATTTTTGCGCATAACTTCCTTTGCATATAAGAGCTTATTGAAGGGGGGGCGCAGTAAAGTCAATCCCTTAACTTATTGATTAATAACATCCTACATTTACTAACTCATTGAAGTAAAGTAATTAATTGTATCAAGCAGACAAAAACAAACAGTGCTTGCGTGTAAAGTAGATAACCTACTCAATGAGTAATCATTTAAAGTAAAAAACATTAGATGATTACGATTCTATAATTTTCGCACGATACAACGAATGAACGGTGTTACATCGATTTTGGCCTTTGGCTCTTGGATGGTAAAACTTCTTTTAAGCTTTAAGCTTTTAGCTTTTACGCTTTTCGGGGTTCAAAGGGGTATCCCCTTGCCCGTAGCTCCTATCCGACCTTTTGGAACAAAAGTGGGATAGGAGCGTACCGGGTTACGTTGTAGTCCCACATAATTGTGGGCTGCTTTTGCTTCGCACTCACTGAGTGCGAAGTGGTTTAAATTGCAGTCTTTACGTGAAAAGTTACGCGAAATTAACGCGAAAAAAGGTGAAAATTCGATTTCTCAACAAGATTTATTATCGATTTACTCCCGTAGGATTTGATAAGTGCTGCTGAGAAATGATGCCGCTGGTAGGTTTCATCATTTCTCAGGCTGATTATTGGTTCTGTGAGAGCAAATTTTGGCGTATAAAGTCACTCAGGATTTACTGACTGTTGTCTGATTAACCCTCTACGGTTGATCTTTTCAGCAAAAATCCTCTCATATAATCCCACTTTTTATACTGGTAGAAATAAATTCAATGTGTAACTGACTTTATCCACCACTGGTTTTAGTGTTTTCACATCATATTGCTTACCGTATCGTCCATAGGTGATGTTGTGATAAACGTGTCCAACAATCTGTGCCACCATCGATTCTTCTATTTGCAGTTGTTTAAGCTCATCAATAAAGGTGTGACGGAATGAATAGGCTGTAGGTCGTTTACCTGCAATAAAGTGAAGTTGGTCGAGTAATTTGCCAAACTCACGACAGAACTTGTGTGACCAAACACCATCACTACTAGGTTGGTAATGAAATAACGGGCTGCTTGTTAATTGACTGGTTTTTGATGTTCGGTCAGTAATGGTTTGAACGAAATCAATAAAACCAAACTCAATGAGCTTTTGATGTAGCGGAACGGTTCGTTTTGACTGTGCTGTCTTAAGTTGTTGGCTCATGCCCTCATTGGTGACGTGGATGACGGTGGTGCCATCGATGGTGGTTATATCATTACTGTGTAGCTGACAGGCTTCAGAAGGTCGTAAACCGTGATACAGCATCAATAGTGTTATCCATTTAAAGTCAGGGTGTTTATCAATAAAGTCTTGTGATTGCAGTACGTGTTTTAGTTGCTCTGGTTGCCAGCGCTGACGCGCTAAATCATGCCCAGCCTGGTTACCTGGCTTTGACAGTTTCACTTCATCAAACGGGTTAGCGCTGGTGTAGCGCATCAGTTTGCACCATTTGAAGAACTGCGACACCGCCGCCAGGTAGTCTTTGTTACTTTTGTGGCTTCTGCCCTCTTCAAGTAAACAGTCTTTGTATTCCATTGCTTCAGCACTGGTTATCGCGCTGACATCATCTAAATGAGTACGTTCAATAAAGTGACCTATACGTTGATTAAGCTGTTTGACCGTTAAGGCTGAGACAGACTGCTTTTGTTTGGAGATAATAAATTTAGATAATGCGTCAAATAAACTTACATTAACCATTGAATATAAACTGCTTTTATTCTTTATTTTATTTAACGATACCCGATTATCGTTATAGGGATAATTGTCATATGTCGCAGTATTATGTGCTAATTGTGTTGGTCGAGTGGGTATCAATTGCGTGACTTCCCGCACTGGCTTGGCGTTATCATCAAGTGTATCTGTTACCCCAATAAAGCTTGCTCGGGCATCATTAATCAACGCATTAACCTGAGTTTTAAACTCATCAGGCTGTGATTGTGGGGTTAAGTTGCTGATTAATGGTCGTAAGATACCCGCTATCACTAGGTTTCGGCCAATAGCGATAGAGCGTTGTTTGGTAAGCAGTGATACTTTGATGTCGGCAGAGAAGCCTTTATCACGCAGATAAGCAGGCAACACCATGCGGGTGTAATAGGTACAATTTGTGGCGCGAAATAAGTACATATGTCTCAGTCATCCGTTTTTGGCCTGAGAATATGATTTTTAAAATGCTAGAAAGCAAAAAAGCCATTGATTATCAATGGCTTTTTCACTTTAGAATGTGGCGGAGGGATAGGGATTTGAACCCTAGAACGGGATAAACCGTTGCCGGTTTTCAAGACCGGTGCATTCGACCACTCTGCCATCCCTCCGAACGGCGTGAATAATATAAGTAACTCGTTTACTTGTAAACCATAAATTCAAAAAATACGACTAAATGTATAGCATTTAATCACCCCCATTTTAATTTTAAGTATGCGGCTCACCAATAAGCGACTTTAGGAGATTCAAACATCAACAAATTCAAGGCATACATAATTATCTCCCCCCGTAAATGTACTGAGGCTTTTACCACGCTTTATGCTAATATCGGATGATTATTTTTTGTTGTCATGGCCAAATTATCACTATATGAATCCAACGTTACTGCCTAGTGCCAAACTTGCCCCTCAATATCATTTACCCGAAACCTCAACATCGACTTATTTTTTGAGTCATTTGTTGCTCGGCCAAGAACGCGCTGTTGATGCATTTAAACTAATGACAAAGACTGAGTCACAACATTTGTTCCTTGGTGACTTCAGCGGTGTCGATAGACCGCTTTTTATAAAGGCATTAGCATCACAAGCTGATACTCCTTCAAATAATTATTTAGTGGCAGCAAAAAAATTAACTGATGATAATGAGATCCAATTTAAATGGCAGTCGGCGTTGCCGCCACAAAATGTGGGGATTATCGCTAAGCAGGAATCATTGTCTTGTTATTTACAGGGCACCATTCGTCGTGCTGATTTATTAGGCCGAATGATAAAAACTGATAAAGCCAGTGTTTATAAACCTGGGGCATTAGCGTCAAATCATATGGTGTTTATTTGTGTAGAGTCTATTTGGCAACGTGAGAACCTCTGGGATTTGTTGATGCAAACCCTTCACGATGGTCATTACCGTATTAATAGTGAACTCGCTCCCATTCCAGTTAATTGTAAAATAATCCTAGTGGGATCTGGGCTGTCGTACAGCCAGTTGCGTCTTGAAGATAGCAAGTTTAGCCGTCATTTCCCGTTACTTGGAGAAATGAGCAACGAAGTTGATCTAATCCAACATCCTGAGTCTGCTTACGTTCAATGGCTTAATGTATTAGCAAAAGACGAAGCCGTTGAGTTAGAGACATCGAGTTTGCTGCCTTTATTTTGGTATAGCTCTAGGCTTGTTGAACACCAGCAACGACTCAGTTTGAGTATGCTTGAAATTAAGCAACTGTTAGCCCAAGCCAAAGCTTATGCTGGTAAGTCGTTATTGAATGGGACAGCAATAGCTAAAGCACTCGAAAAACTTAAGTTTCGTCATAATAGTTCTGAAATGTATTCAGCACAGAGTTTTGATGACAATTTCATAAATCTGCCAACTAAGGGTGCTATGGTTGGCCAAATTAATGGGCTAACGGTCATTGATACAGGTGATTACACTTACGGTGAACCGGCTCGTATCACTACTTCTGTTCACTATGGTGACGGCGAAGTAGCCGACATTGAACGTAAATCCGAATTGGGTGGTAATATTCATACTAAAGGCATGATGATTTTATCAGCGTGTTTATATCGTATCTTTGGCCGTGATGCGCCGCTTCACCTTAATGCCAATATTGTGTTTGAACAGTCGTATCAAGAAATTGATGGTGACAGCGCGTCATTAGCGGAATATTGCTGTTTAATGTCAGCCATTGCCGAACAACCGATTGTGCAAAGCTTAGCGGTAACGGGCGCATTAGACCAATTTGGCAATGTACAGGCCATTGGTGGCGTGAATGAAAAAATTGAAGGCTTTTATAATCTGTGCCAACGTCGTGGACTGACGGGTGAGCAAGGGGTGATTATTCCTAAAGCCAATGTACTGCAGCTTAATTTAGAACCCGCAGTAATTGAAGCGGTTGATAAAGGGGGGTTTCATATCCATGCGATTGAACATATGGATGAAGCCGTTGAAATTTTAATGCAAATGCCGGCGGGCGTTGCCAATGAAGACAATGACTTTGCCCCAGAAACCCTTTATGGTTTAGTACAACAACGATTAGATAAACTCGCGGGACAAGATGATGAAGATATTGAGCTGAGCTTTTTTGCTAAATTGTTAGCTAAGTTGCGTATTATTTAGTGATCGGAGTTGTTTAGCTTACACGTGTTCGCTATCTTGTTGGCATTATATAGTTAATTAGAGTGGTATAGGATTAAATGGAAAAAGCTAACAGTTTTACTAAAGAACAACTTGTCGCCTGTGGAAACGGAAATCTTTTAGGCCCTAATAGACCGCGTTTGCCTGTCGATAACATGTTGATGATTGACCGCATTATAACTATTAATGAAGATGGCGGTGAATTTGGTAAAGGTGAAATTGTTGCCGAACTCGATATTACTCCTGATTTATGGTTTTTTGATTGCCACTTCAAAACAGACCCTGTCATGCCTGGCTGTTTAGGTTTAGATGCTATGTGGCAATTAGTCGGATTTTATTTAGGCTGGGAAGGCGCAGAGGGTAAAGGCCGTGCGCTAGGTGTAGGCGAAGTGAAGTTTACCGGTCAGGTGTTACCAGACGCTAAAAAGGTAACTTATAAGTTAAACATTAAACGTAAGATCCATCGTAAATTGGTGATGGGTATTGCAGATGCCACGATGGAAGTTGATGGTCGTCAGATTTATTCTGCTACCGATTTGAAAGTCGGTATTTTTAGCGATACATCTACGTTCTAATCGATATATTTAAAGCGTTAGGGGTTAGTCCTTAATACAATAATGCCCTCGGATAAACATCTTGAGGGCATTTTTATTGACTGTTATTTGTTAAACAATCCACTTAAGCGACCATCAACTCCTTCGCGCCATCCACCAAGCCATTGAGACCGTGAGTCCAAATTTGAGTGAGGGCAAACTTCCTTCGAACGCCCTCCGATTCCTGCCTGAAATCCTTTTGAAAAAGCTCTGTCTAAACGATCTCTTTTCTGTCTTTTCATGCATGCGTCCTCTTCCATTACAGGCTCCTGTTTGACGAGTTGAAGCTGAAGCCTTGCATATAGAAATAGACGTTTTTTTAGCCAAGATCAATCAAAAAAATGACCATTTTATGGATTTTTTATTAAGGTATTGAGAAATAAATTAAAAAAAATCGAGGATATCCTCGATTTTTTTTAAGCCCTTAAGCCAATACTTTTCAGCCTAAGAATTCATGTTAATAGTTGTTACTTTTTAACTCGACGACGTAACCACAATAACGGCAGAGCAAATAACCAACCAAAGCTCGCAGCACCTTGACGTTCGTATGCATCATCTTCTTCAGCATCGGTTGATGAACACGCTTCACCACCTGTTGGTTTTAGCACAACCATGCGAGGTAAATAAGAAGTTACTGGGTCGCCATTACCATCTAACTCAAACAGCGCTAAGCCATTTTCGCCAACAATCAAATCACCATTGGTGTCGTATTGATATTCTGGTTTACGGATAAACGCGGTACCCACAATGGTGCCATCTTCATTGATGCTGTTTGCTTCTACAACAGAGATGTCACTTTCGTAGGTTAAGACTTCACCGGTACCATCTTGTACGCTGACAGTATTACGTTCCCAATCGCCATCGGTGTTACGTAGAAATCCTTTTGATTCACAAGTTAATTGATCATTCAAATCAACAAACTCTTCAGTGTTCATGTCGTATAAAAAACCAACTTTAGGACGTGGGGTATCTTTGTCGTATGTCGACTCAATGTAGCCAACGACTTGCCCTTGGTTGTTGATATCTTTACCTTTACTGCTTAAATCTGATAACGATGTTTGGAAATCGTTAGGTGTAGTGATACCTTCTTCTGGATTATTGGTGTCAAAGGTAAAGAACTTACTACGGAGATATCCATCGATATACTTAGTGTAACTACCGACTAAAATGCCTGAATCGTTAATGTCATAGGCAATTGAATAGTAGACTTCATCTTCCATTTCTACCCAGTTGTATTCGTAATCGCCATTTTCATCTCTCGTCCAGTACGCGGCATCAAAATATAAATCATCTTCATCACCATTACGATATACATGCGAACGCCCGGCGACATCACCGTTGGAGTTAATCCCTAAACCTTGCGCAGTATAAATAAGCGTCGAATCTTCATCTGGGGTTAAGCCCAGCTCTAATTCAGTACGTTCAGGCAAGCCATCTTCATCTAAATTATCAAGATCCCACACAAAACCACGAGTTTGATATTGAATATAGCGAGTGCCAGTATCGTCATCAGGGTATTGCAGAATTTGCACACAAATATCGGTAGGGATTGGATTATCAGCATCTGTATCTTCAGCGTCTTCAATACAGTCATCAATACGATCTTCACTTGCTGATGACAGCGCGGTACTACCATAACCTACAACTAAGTTATCACTATTGACTCTTGAAGCAAGCGACCAGCCACCCACTTCAACCGTGGCGGCATCAACGTCGGAAGTTTGATCACGTTCATAGGTGGTAAATGATGGCATTAATGGATATTCAACACCATTTTTTACCGCTATACCACGCAGTTCAAACTCACGGTAATAGAAATATTCTTGAGTAGTACTGGTGCCTTCATAGTCTAATGTTAATTGCTCACCAGTATAGGCACCGACTTTGACACCATTGTTGTTAATACCGTAAAAGTAGGTATCGACATCGTTTACAATTAATTCATCGTCTTCATCATAATCTTCATTAGCAGGGTCGAATGTATCAGCCATACTAAAGAACTCAGGCACCCAAGAACCAACTGAAGCGTTTTCACTCGCGATAAAAGTAAAGTTGTTGGCTTCAATTTCTGAATAAACAGAGTAAGTAATGGTTTCGGCTTCTGAAATACCGTCTTCAATATCAATCACTGAGTCATCGACATCGTCTGTCGTTAGCTTCTTTTTACCTTTAGAAATACCAACGAGTTCATCTTCGTCGTTGATGGCCATTGCATAGCCATTTCGAGTGCCATCTAAGGTACCATTTAAATCATAATCTTCAATGTTAACAATTTCATACACAGACGCGGCTTGAGCCGAACCAATAACACTTAATACGCCAATTGCGACTAATGATAAGGCTTTATCAAACTTTAACTTCATGTAACCATTCCTGTTTTATTATGCTTTACTTCATTGACTCAAGTTCTTCCCAGCGTTGGAAGCACAGCTCTAAATTCTGTTCTTTCTCTGCCAATGTTTGCAGAGTTTTATTAACCACATCAGTAGGTTGATTATAAAAATCAGCACGACTTACCGTTTGCTGTAATGTTTCTATCTCTTGTTCAAGCTTTTCCATTTGGCTTGGAAGTGCTTCTAACTCTTTTTGTAATTTATAAGAGAGTTTTTTGGCCGCCTTTTCAGGTGCTTTTACAGGCTTTGTTTCTACTACTGGTTTCGGTTGGACAACATTAGTTACAACAGGTTCCTCAGAATAAAATTTAGCTCCCTGAGAAATCGCATCTTGATAACCACCCACGTACTCAGACCAATGACCATTACCAGCAAACCACCAGCTACTGGTGACGGTATTATCAATAAATGCTCTATCGTGGCTAACTATCAACAGTGTACCTTCAAAATCAGTGAGCAGAGACTCTAACAACTCTAACGTCTCAATATCAAGGTCGTTTGTGGGTTCGTCGAGAATAATCAAGTTTGCAGGGCGCAATAACAACCTTGCGAGCAATAATCGGTTCTTTTCTCCACCAGAAAGCGCTTTAACCGGTGTGCGGGCACGCATAGGCGAAAACAAGAAGTCTTGTAAGTAGCTTAAAATATGACGGTCTTGACCATTAATCGTCACAGTGCTTTTGCCTTCGCCAACGTTTTCTTCAACGGTTTTTTCAGGATCCAGCGCTTCGCGATACTGGTCAAAGTAAGCGACTTCTAATTTTGTACCGACTTTAATTTCACCCGATTGAGGTTGTAGTTTTTCAATCAATAATTTAATTAAAGTTGACTTACCACAGCCATTAGGACCAATTAATGCAATACGATCGCCACGCATGACCGTCGTGCTGAAGTTTTTAACTAAGTCTTTGTCTGGCAGGTTGTAATTCACGTTTTTAACATCAAAGACCAACTTACCTGAACGCTCAGTATCAGACACAGCCATTTTGGCATTGCCTTGACGATTGAGTCGCTCACTTCGCTCTACACGTAGGGCTTTTAATGCTCTAACGCGACCTTCATTTCGGGTCCGTCGTGCTTTAACACCTTGGCGGATCCAGGTTTCTTCTTCTGCTAATTTTTTATCAAAATGGGCATTTTTTTCTGCTTCGACACGTAACCACTCTTGCTTACCATCTAAGTATGCTTGATAGCTACCTGGCCAAGAGGTGACAACACCACGGTCTAAGTCGACGATTCGGGTTGCCATACGTTGAATAAAGCCACGGTCGTGACTCACGAATACAATGGCGCCTTTAAAGCCCAATAAAAATTGCTCTAACCATTCAATGGTATCGATGTCTAAATGGTTGGTGGGTTCGTCAAGCAGTAATAAATCAGGCTCAACTACTAAAGCACGGGCTAAAGCCACTTTACGTTGCCAGCCACCTGATAATTCATTTAATGGTTTATCAGGATCTAGACCCAATAATTGACAGTTTTGGATAATACGCGAATCTAATTGCCAGCCATTGTTGTGATCTAACACTTCTTGAATACGCTGCATTTGATTAAGCATACGCTCCATGTCATCAGGGCTAGCTTCGGCAACGTCGTGCGATAACTGATGGTATTGCTCTAATGCTTCACCAATTTCTTTTAAACCTGCAGAAATATAAGAATATACCGAGCCTGTTTCTGCTTTTGGTGGATCTTGTTGTAAACGGCTAACATTGACATCATTGGCAATGTTGAATTCGCCATCATCGAGTAATACATCACCTGATAACACTTTCATTAGGCTAGATTTACCCGCACCATTGCGGCCAACAATACAAACGCGCTCGCCGGGTTCAATTGTAAAATCTGCATTGTGCAATAAAGGAGTGTAACCGTAGGCTAATGAGCCATTATTTATCCGAACCAGACTCAATCTAAACTCCTATAAACTCTTGTAATTGTGTGGCGTCAAATGGCCAAAATAATTCACGGTCATCTTGCACTAACACAGGAATGCTAATGCCATAACGCTCGGCTAAAGCGGCGTCATCACAGATGTCGACGTGGTGATACTGAATATCAGTTTGTTCGATAAGTGATTGGGCTATTTCACACAGATGGCATCCCTCTGTGTGATACAAAATATAAGGCACAATATTATTTAGCATGGGTCAATAACCACACATTATGAATATGCGGGTTGCGCTTGTAATCAAGTGGCAAACACAAATGATCGATATTGATGACATCAATTCCTGCTTGATTAAGCGCGTCGATATCCATTTTGAACTTACGCTTGTTATTCGAAAAAACTAACTCACCGTTTGGTGCAAGCAGCTTAATTAACCCAGACAACATTTCGGCGTGGTCACGCTGTACATCCCAACTGTCTTCCATACGTTTCGAGTTTGAGAATGTCGGCGGATCGATAAAAATCAAATCAAATTGTTGCTGACTGTTGTCTTTTATCCACTGTAAGCAATCTGCCTGGACAAACTCATACTTAGCGCCAGACAAACCGTTCAAGGCAAAGTTTTCTTTAGCCCAGTTAATGTAAGTGTTTGACATGTCGATAGTGGTAACCGATTTTGCACCACCTATTGCTGCATGTACAGACGCTGAACCTGTATATGCAAATAAGTTAAGTACGCGTTTGCCTTTAGATTTGTCGCCCACTAGCTTTCGCGTAACGCGGTGGTCTAAAAACAGTCCGGTGTCTAAATAACCCGTTAAGTTCAGCTTAAATTTGGCACCGTATTCTTCGGTGATCACTTCAACTTTACGCTCATCTAATTTCTGATACTGACTTGTCCCTTTTTGGCGTTCGCGGGTTTTTAGCGTCACGCGATCAGGGTGGATACCTAATGCACTTGGCAATGCCAATAACACATCGCTAATCCGGCGCTTGGTAACCGCCTCAGGGATAGTAGCTGGCGCTGAATATTCTTGAATGACCACGTAATCAACGTATTTATCAATAGCGACGTTATATTCTGGCAAGTCGGCATCATATAAACGATAGCTGTCGATGCGCTCTTTTTTAGCCCATTTTTCAAGCTGCTTAACATTCTTTTTAATGCGGTTTGCAAAAGCAGGAGCAATGTCGGCAAGATCAACACCGTCAGGGAGCACAACAGCTTCGCGACGAGTGCTTTTAGCATGTAAAGTGTAAATGTTAAAAGCACACTCTAGTGCACCGTTGAACATTTTCATTTGTTTGTCAGCTTTAAGTTTTAGCGACGATAATAGTTCAATGTCGCTGCACAGCATGGCAATTTTCCAACCGCCAAACTCTTTTTTAAACTTGTCACCTAATTGGTAATAAAGCTGTAAAAGCTCAGTGACATTACCTAGACGTTCACCGTATGGCGGGTTTGAAATTAAAAAGCCTTCGCTGGCAGGCGGTGAAACATCTAATGCATCAGAAACGGTAAACTCAATCAGGTCAGCCACGCCTGCATTTTCAGCGTTGCGCTTTGCAATCGACACGAGGTGTGCTTCGATATCTGAACCGTAAAATTTAATATTACAACGTGTCTTTCCTAACGAGGCTCGGGCTTGAGCTTCATCTAATACACTTTGCCACATCGCTTTGTTGTGACTTTGCCAGTTTTCAAAACCAAACTTTTCACGCTTTAAGCCTGGGGCTATATCAGCAGCCATTAATGCTGCTTCAATCAATACCGTGCCACTGCCACAAAATGGGTCCAAAATAGAGGTTTGATTGGCTTGCCAACCACTGCGCACGAGCATATTCGCAGCCAGGTTTTCTTTTAACGGTGCTTCGCCAGTTGTTGAGCGATAGCCACGTTGATGTAAAGACGCGCCAGAAAAGTTCATCGAGATAGTTAATTGCCCGTTACGAAAATGGGCATCAATTTTAAAGTCAGGGTTAACACGTTCAACATCAGGGCGACTTGAACCGTCATCACGAAAACGGTCGACAACCGCATCTTTTATTTTAAGTGCACCAAACTGTGTGTTATTGATAAATCCACCGGTACCGTGGAAATCGATACTGAAAGTTTTTTTATTTGAAAAGTGCGAAGGCCAATCAATACAATAAGCTGCGTTATAAAGTTGCTCAGCAGATTCACAAGCACCTTTATAAATAACTAATACGATACGGCTCGCTAAGCGAGTCCAGAGGGTGATCCGATAGGCCAGTTCAAGCGGTGCAGAAAAGTACACACCGGCAACGCTTTCTTTAACATCGGTAGCGCCAAAATCTTTCAATTCAGAGGCTAGGCTATATTCAAAACCCTTAGGGGCTGCAGCAAAAAAATTAAACATGTATTAGTCAGTCATCGTTACACAAAATTCAGTGCAGCATTATACCTGTTCAAACACATATCCCCAACGACTTATCGAAATGAGACTACAAATTCCGCAATTTGCCAGTTAAATAATCAATATCCACAATTTAGACCAATGAGCGATTAATTAACCAGCAAACAAATGGATTTGATTAGATTTTGCTTGCAAACTTAAAGTGGGATCGCTATAGTTCGCCCCGCTTTGAAGCAGACAAGTAAACACGCCAACTGGCATGTCGCTTAAATTCAACGAAGCAGCGTTTATCGGACGCGGGATGGAGCAGTTGGTAGCTCGTCGGGCTCATAACCCGAAGGTCGTAGGTTCAAGTCCTGCTCCCGCAACCAATTCTTTAGTCAATAGAATTAAAATAATTGATAGCGTTTATCGGACGCGGGATGGAGCAGTTGGTAGCTCGTCGGGCTCATAACCCGAAGGTCGTAGGTTCAAGTCCTGCTCCCGCAACCACTTTATTGTTTGTAAAGAGTAAAAGATAAACGTATTTAGAAGACATTCTTCGTCAATAGAATTAAAACAATTGATAGCGTTTATCGGACGCGGGATGGAGCAGTTGGTAGCTCGTCGGGCTCATAACCCGAAGGTCGTAGGTTCAAGTCCTGCTCCCGCAACCATTTCTTTAGTCAATAGAATTAAAATAATCGACAGCGTTTATCGGACGCGAGATGACACAATTGATAGCTCGTCGGGCTCAGCTTTTTATAAACAAGAGTCGAAGGTCGTCGCTTTTTATCAAGTCCTGCTCCCGCAACCATTTTCTTAAACTTTAAGAAAATTCAAATAAACGTAATCAAAATCAGTCGCGGGATGGAGCAGTTGGTAGCTCGTCGGGCTCATAACCCGAAGGTCGTAGGTTCAAGTCCTGCTCCCGCAACCATTTTCTACATGTAAAACGTCAACATACAAATCAAATATAAAACTCCAATATTATCAGATTAATACCAAAGCAGTTGGTAGCTCGTCGGGCTAAGCTCTTCATAAACAATCGTCGAAGGTCGTAGGTTCAAGTCCTGCTCCCGCAACCATTTTCTACATGTAAAACGTCAACATACAAATCAAATATAAAACTCCAATATTATCAGATTAATACCAAAGCAGTTGGTAGCTCGTCGGGCTAAGCTCTTCATAAACATCTCTTTTCTATAAACCAAAGTGAAGGTCGTAGCTTTTTATCAAGTCCTGCTCCCGCAACCATTTTGAAAATGCCTTAGACTTAACTCCCTATATTCAATTCAAAATAATTATAAAAACTCCAATATTATCAGATTAATACCAAAGCAGTTGGTAGCTCGTCGGGCTCAGCTCTTCATAAACAATCGTCGAAGGTCGTAGGTTCAAGTCCTGCTCCCGCAACCATTTTCTTCATGTAAAACGTCCGCATACAAATCAAATATAAAACTCCAATATTATCAGATTAATACCAAAGCAATTGGTAGCTCGTCGGGCTCAGCTCTTCATAAACAATCGTCGAAGGTCGTAGGTTCAAGTCCTGGTCCCGCAACCATTTTCTACATGTAAAACGTCAACATACAAATCAAATATAAAACTCCAATATTATCAGATTAATACCAAAGCAATTGGTAGCTCGTCGGGCTCAGCTCTTCATAAACAATCGTCGAAGGTCGTAGGTTCAAGTCCTGGTCCCGCAACCATTTTCTACATGTAAAACGTCAACATACAAATCAAATATAAAACTCCAATATTATCAGATTAATACCAAAGCAATTGGTAGCTCGTCGGGCTCAGCTTTTCATAACCCGCTGTATTTTATAAACAGCTCTTTTTTATAAGCCAAAGCTGAAGGTCGTCGCTTTTCATTTTTATCAAGTCCTGGCCCGCAACCCATTTTTATCATCACAAATAAGCTCAGCAGCAAAATAAACTCAAATTATGTCAGAGCATGCTTACTTGAGTGTGTTAAGAAAGGTTTCGATACATTGATTTACCTTATCGGGGTGTTCAGCAAATACCATATGACTGCCCTTCTCTACTATGTCAATTTGCGCGTTGGGGATGTGCTGCTGTAAATATGTAGCATATTTTATCGGTGTCATTTGATCTTTATCACCCACAATAACTAACGTCGGTACATCAATTTGCGGCAGTTGCTCTATAACATCAAATTTATCGCACATCTTGAAATCATTCAGCATGACGCTAACACCATTATTGATAATTGAAGTGTTGATTTGTGATTGTAGAGGCTCGGAAATATTTTGATTTGCAGCCAGTAAATACTCTGGAAATGGCTGTGCGGACTCAACAAGCTCAGACAGTGACTGTAATAGTTGAGGCATGACTTTGAGCCGAGCCCCCGCGCCAATGAGCACTAATGCCGTTACGTTTATCTTTGATGAGATAACGAGTTGCATTGCTACGGCGCTACCAAGAGAGTGCCCAACTAACACCACATCGACCAACTGGTGTTGCGTAATGTGGTCTGCCAGCCATTGCGTTAACTCATCCACATTGTTAAGTGTTTGCCCATCTGGATGACCGGGGTAATCAATAGCGATACTATTTTCAAAAAACTGTTGCTGGTAGTGCCAAACAACATGGGTACAACCCGAACCATGTAAAAAAAGTAACGTCATATTGATGAACCTTTTTCTATTTTTCTTGGGTTGATAATGTCGGCAGTTTGGCTTTCCACCAGCTCAACATGCCACCTTTCAGTTGATAAACCTCTTTAAATCCAAACTGCTGTAGTTTTCTAACGGCTGGAATACTTCGGTGGGCAGAGAGACAAATGACGATGGTGAGATGGTCGGTATTAAGCTGTAGTTGTTTAACCAAATCAGCAGAAAAATGAGTAATAGGAAGGTTAATCGCCCCTTTAATGTGTGACTTGTCCCATTCCAACGCGGAGCGCACATCTACCATTTGAATCTTATTATTTTCGAGGTGTTTGAAAACAATATTGACGTCCATTTCTGGCACGTCACCAAATGGTAGCCATTGGGATAGCCGGCTGAGAAATGACATTGGCAGTTCCTTAAAATAACAAGACATTAGCGTAAACTATATTAAGTTAAGGCTTTTATTCAATCTAATAATAAAATTGAGTTGAAAAAATGCCGGATGATTTCTCATCCGGCATTTTTAAATAAATATGATTTTAATCGCACTTACTTCAACCAGTGCTTCACTTTAGTTCGATTATTATTGTCACGGCTTTGCTTAATTAACTCATCATCCGCTTTCACTTGGGTCATTTTAGCAAGGCGATCATAAAGCAGTACATTCACCGATGCGGCAAGGTTCATGCAGCCTACTGTCGGCACATAAACAACGTCCGTCGCGGCATCAATTAATTGCTGCGGGATCGTGCCATCTTCTGGGCCGAAGATATAAAATGCATTGTCGGGATGAGTAAATAATGGCAAAGGTGTCGCGCCAACCACCAAGTCAACACATACGATTGTTGCACCTTGAGGCACGCTTTCAAGTAAGGACTCCACACCGACTAACGGAATGCGTTTGGCGGCGTCTTTAGTATCGATATCATATTGCGCATCACCGGACTTAGCCGCTAATTCGTAACGTTTTCCGGTATAAAAAACGCCATCAACACGATAGCAGCCTGCTGCGCGCATAATGCCGCCAACGTTTACCGGTGTTTTAGGGTTAACTAAACCAATTGTGACTTGCGAAGACAAATTTTCCATAACACTCTTTATCTGCTTCGCAATTAAGCGGCTTGAGCAACGATACGTTGACGCAGCTGCTGCCAGGCAGCTTCAACAAGAGCGTAGTCTTGTGCATTTAATTCTTTATCAGCTAAGGCTAAGCAGCTTAGTAGTTTTTTATCGAGTGCCGCTAAATCTTGCTCAGCTTCAACTTCTAGTTCGGCTAACACAACAGCAACATGACCTTGTAAGTAACCACAAGCAAACAATGCATCATCATCACTGTTATTTACGCTTTCTTCAATCCAAGACTCTAATGCTGCATCGTACTGTTCTAACATGGTTTAGTTCTCCACCAAATCTGGGTTGGCTACTTGATACATCACGTAATCATGGTAGCCAGTGACTATTTTGTAATAGCCAGTGAGTGCTTTGTCTAATTCAGGGTCGCCACTATCCACAATTAATGGCCTGCCTTCAAGTGCTTTAAGCTTAGTTTTTGTGGCTAAGAGTAAAATATTGTCTTTTGGGATGCGTTTTATCAGCTCGGGCGACAATTGTTGATTGCCCCGCCCCAATATGTGCCCTTGCCCACCGATGAGAGTAATCACTAGCTTGACCTGGTCAGCGGGTATATTGTTGGTCAATTCGAGTAATTGATTGGCACTGACATCTTGCGCAATTAACATTTTGTCTTGAATCACATCAACACCGAGTAAGGTATTGTCTACCCCCAAATCTTCCATCACGGCGGCAACGGTACTGCCTGAGCCCATAATGAATAACTCATCTTCCATCGATTCAATCACATCAGCCGCGATGTCGGCTAACACCAATTCATCCACTTCTTTGCCGCCCATTTTAACGGCTTGAACATACCTTGGCTCTGCAGGAACGAGCATTTCACCAAACCGTTTTGCTCTAACGCTGCCTTGCCTAAACGCCACTTCATCAATGTCCATCACATCGGCCGACATTAAACTGACAAGCTCACCTTGCAGTAACATACTCACCACCAGACCAGCAGCATGTGGCGTAATGCCGTAAACACCAGAGTGAATTTTAACCCCAGCTGGCACACCTAATACGGGCAATCTATCGTCAACCACAGCATAAATATCACGAGCAGTGCCATCTCCGCCGGCAAACAGCAGTAAGTCTACTTGTTGGTCAAGTAAGCAAGACGCAGCGTGTTGGGTATCATCCGAGGAGGTGGTGCTATCGCTGCAATAAACTTCAGTGGTAGTAAAGCCCATTTGTCGACACAAGTTTGCCCCCATGTCGCCCGATGCTGTAATGATGTCGAGATTGTCAGCAAAAGGTAATATCACCGCTAAGGCCTGTTGCATGCGCATCTGAGCTTTAGGGGTTGCACCTTTGGCAATGGCTTCTAATGCCACGCCATCAGAACCTTTTAACCCAACACTACCGCCTAATCCAGCCAATGGGTTGATGATTATCCCTAAGCGAAAACGTTTCACAATAACTCCTTACGACTTTTCTAGATGTTACTCTTGTACTGCATTAGCGGTGGTTTCACCATTAATATTGGGGATAAGCATTACCGCAATCATCGATAAAAACGCGCAGCTAGCAGCAAAGACCCATACCCACATGGTTTGGCTGCCATCGCCCCAAATCATGCCGCTTATCCATGTACCAAGAGCACCACCCACACCAAAACTCACGCTGGCATACAACGCCTGCCCTGTACTGCGATGGCTAACATTAAAATGCCGATGAATAAAATGAATCGACGCGGCGTGCACTAAGCCAAAGGTAAATGCATGAAGGATTTGGCTGAGAATCAACAACAAAAGAGACTCAACGCCAAAAGCCAACAACAGCCAGCGAACAGCTGTCAGTAACATACTCACCACCAGCAACACGCGAATACCATACCGGCGGATCAACCGAGATGAATAAAAGAAAATAATAATTTCGGCAAATACGCCAAGGGCAACCAGTATACCGGCAACGGTTTCAGAATAACCAAACTGCTTTAAGTAGAGTACGAAGAAACCATAAAAAGGCCCGACACTCATCTGCAGCAACATCGCCGATAACATAAACCAAATAAGCGATGCGTCGAACGTTAATTTAGGCCTGTCTGCACGATTAACCACCACACTGCGGTTAGCCGGTAACGGTAATGAACAGGCAAATAAGCCAAGAAACAATATCATGCCCATATATGGCAGCACTTCAGGGCCCCAATAATCAATGGCTAAACCACCACTTATCACCAACACAATATAGCCAACACTGCCCCAACTGCGGATAGCACCATAAAGCTCAGCTTTTTCACCTAAGGTTTCTAAGGTAATCACTTCTAATTGCGCCAGAATTGAGTTCCAAAAAAAGGTGTAGATGGCCAAACTAATCGCAAGGTATAAAAAGCTGCCGTCGAAGAAAAAACTGATGTACGTCATTGCGGCAGCGAACGAGCCTAGCTTGATCAGTTCGGCACGCATCCCTGTTCGGTCGGCCACGGCCGCCCAAATATTGGGTGCAACAATGCGCGTGGCCATTAAAATGGCCAGTAAAAATCCAATCTCTTGCGCATTGAAGCCTCGACTATCAAAAAAGACCCCTAAATAGGGGACCATAATGCCGAGAATAGAAAAGAAAAAGAAATAACAAGCGCCGAGCCAGCGTAAATCTGGTTCAGCGCGATGACTTGAGGGCATTAACGCATACCAATCACAGGAGTTTGACGAACAACATCTTGGTTTTGTGCGCGGTGTCTTAATAGATGATCCATTAATACAATTGCTAACATGGCTTCAGCAATAGGCACGGCACGAATACCGACACAAGGATCGTGTCGACCCTTGGTGATCATATCAACCGTATCACCCTGCACTGTCATGCTTTGACCCGGTACACTGATACTGGATGTTGGCTTTAATGCAATATGAGCCACAACAGGCTGGCCTGATGAAATACCGCCTAATACACCACCAGCATGATTAGAGGCAAACCCCTCTGGTGACATTAAGTCGCGACCTTCAGAGCCTTTTTGAGTCACCACACCAAAGCCATCACCTATCTCAACACCTTTAACGGCATTAATGCCCATAAGCGCATGAGCAATATCAGCATCTAAACGATCAAATACTGGCTCACCTAAACCCACTGGTACGCCAGTAGCTGCCACGGTAATTTTGGCGCCAATTGAGTCACCCGATTTACGTAAATCGCGCATGTATTCATCTAATGCGTCTAACTTAGTCGCATCAGGGAAAAAAAACGCATTTTGTTCGATTTGAGTTAAATCAACAGTGTCAGCAGTAATAGGCCCTAGCTGAGCAAGGTAGCCATGAATGTCAATACCATGCACTTGCTTAAGGTATTTTTTAGCCACGGCGCCCGCCGCCACACGCATTGCGGTTTCGCGCGCAGATGAACGACCACCACCACGGTAATCGCGCATGCCATATTTTTGCTGATAAGTGTAATCAGCATGGCCTGGACGAAAGGTGTCTTTAATGTCGGAATAATCTTGGCTACGTTGGTCGGTATTTTCAATCAACAAACCAATAGAAGTGCCTGTGGTTTTACCTTCAAACACACCTGATAAAATTTTCACTTCATCGGCTTCACGCCGTGCAGTAGTATAACGCGAGGTACCTGGACGTCGTCTGTCTAAATCATGTTGCATATCTTCAACGGTTAATTCGAGCCCCGGTGGGCAACCATCAATAATACAACCCAAAGCAACACCATGGCTCTCACCAAAGGTGGTGACTACAAAGTTTTGACCAATACTGTTTCCCGACATGCGCGTTAACTACCTCTATGTTATATGCTATCTACTGCAAAATACCTTACGCTATTATTCAGCATCTTTGTATACAGAGAAAAGTGATTCATTTTCAACTAGCTGATCACGGGTTAATACAAACACACCGTCACCGCCAAATTCAAAATCTACCCAGGTAAACGGTACATCAGGGAATTGCTCCATTAAATGCACCATTGAATTACCCACCTCAACGACTAACACTCCGTTTTCGGTTAAGTAATCAGCGGCATTGGCTAAAATGCGTTTGGTTAAATCTAAACCATCGCGGCCCGATGCTAAGCCAATGGCTGGCTCGTGGTGATACTCATCTGGCATGTCACCAATGTCTTCTGCATCCACATACGGCGGGTTTGAAACGATTAAATCGTAATGCGGCCCTTTAGGGATCGCCGAGAATAAATCAGACTGGATAGGGAAAACACGATCCATTACATCAAGTGATTCGATATTAATTTGCGCAACTTCTAGTGCATCTTCACTGATATCAAGCGCATCCACTTCTGCATCTTCAAATGCATGAGCACAGGCAATAGCAATACACGCACTGCCCGTACATAAATCCATAATACGGTGTACAGGTTTGTTGTATAACCATGGACTAAAATGGTTATTAATCATTTCAGCAATCGGTGAGCGCGGCACTAACACACGCTCATCAACGTAAAACTCAAGCCCGGCAAAACGCGCTTTGTTGGTTAAATACGGTACAGGTAAACGTTCACGTACGCGTCGAATAATTAACTCAACAATTTTATGTTTTTCGCTGCTGGTCAAATTACTTAAGATAACTTGCTGACCGATTTCTTCGGGTAAGTGTAAAGCATGAAAAACCAATGCAATGGCTTCGTCCCAAGCATTATCAGTACCGTGACCATAATAAATATTGGCATCATTAAAACGGCTAACCGCCCAACGCAACATATCACCTATAGTACGTAACTCAGTGACCGCTTCATCTACAAAGATCTTATCCAAAACACACTCCTAAAAAATTGTTCTGCGCTATTGTAACTGATGTCTATTAAGATGACCTAGAATTCAATACAATACCGCCATGAAAGACGAAAATAACTCAGACAAGTTGCTGTTTAGTCAACTAATAGACGGTATCAAACCACTCAAGCAAGATACCCATCATTTTAAACAGCCCGTCAAACCTAAAAAACAATTCGAATTTAAAGAGCGTCAAATTCATGTTGATAGCTATTTTTCGGATACTTATCAGCCGCTGTTGCCGGTTAATGGTCCTATGCGTTGGATAAATGACAATGCAGATAAACTTGAACTAAAACGTTTAAGACGAGGTGATTATTCACCTGACTTATTACTCGACTTACACGGATTAAGGCAGTCAGAAGCTAAGCTTGAATTGGCAGCGCTTATCCAAGCATGTGTAAAACAAAGCAGTATTTGTTGTTGTGTGATGCACGGTTACGGTACGGGTATCTTAAAACAGCAACTCCCCCTGTGGCTGGCACAACACCCTAAGGTAAAAGCATTTCATCAAGCACCTAAAGAATGGGGCGGCGACGCTGCATTATTGGTATTAATTGATATTGGTGAGCAGCCACATAGGCGTTAAGTGTGGTTAAGACAATATAAATATCAAACTGTGCCTATTGTAAGGTAAGTAAAGACTTACCTTACAACTCATAACATCAATTGCCTGCCATCACTTGATGTGCCGCAGTCATGGCAACAAAACTGCATTGATGCATGTGTTTATCAATGTGTGCCACTGCTGATGTCGCAAATAATGGCGGCTCAATACCAGCCACTAATTCACTGACCATAAACCCTAAAACAGGCATATGTGCAATGACGAGTACATTATCTGCTTTATACTGTTCAGCATATGCAAGCACCACGTCAACCGCTTTTTTTGCATCACCTGAGGGAGTAACATCATCAAGTACAACTAATTTTCGGGAAGCAGGTAAGTGCTTACTGACCTCTTGCCACGTTTGCTGCGCACGTAAATATGGACTCACAATGACTAAATCGAGTTGGTTTATCTGTTTACCTAACCAATTAGCCATGTATCCACTGTGGATACGACCCGTTTCGGTTAGTTTACGCTCTCGGTCAGACGGCGCGTCAAAGCCGGCTTCGCCATGTCGCATCAAAAATAGCTGCATACTTCTCTCTAGATATTCTTATTCTTCGGCAATTGTAGCGCTAAAAAGCACAACAACAAACCCTAGTATCGTCGATAACTAACTAAACTTTAGTCGATAAATGCATAAAACATGTCTTCGCTATTTGCTAAAAACTCATAAGAAGATCACTATATAACTAGTTATGTTTTCTGGAGCCTTCTTTTGCCTGAATATCCAACCATTTATAAAAGCCAAAATGATCATCGCCAATATCAATATCGAGTGTTAAGCAATCAATTACGAGTGCTTTTGGTTGAAGATATGCAATCAAACCAAGCGGCTGCGTCGATGGCTGTCAGTGTTGGCCATTTTGACGATCCTGTTGAAAGACCCGGCATGGCACATTTTCTTGAACACATGTTGTTTTTAGGTACCGATAAATACCCAGATTCAGGCGAGTATCATGCCTATATTAATCAGCATGGTGGTAATAATAATGCATGGACCGGCACTGAACAAACTAACTTTTTTTACAGCATCAATGCAGACGCTTTAGAAGGTTCTTTAGACCGCTTTAGTCAATTTTTCATCGCCCCTAAATTTGATTTAGACTTAGTCGACCGTGAAAGACAAGCTATCGAGTCAGAGTTTAGCTTAAAGCTCAAAGACGATATTCGCCGAGTTTATCAGGTACAAAAAGAAACCGTAAACCCTAAGCACCCGTTCTCAAAATTCTCGGTGGGTAATTTAGCTACTTTAGCAGGTAAACAGGCTGATATTCGTGATGAACTTTTAGCATTTTATCGACAACACTATAGTGCAAATATTATGACACTTTGTGTTGTTGCGCCGCGACCAATTGCAGAATTAGAAGCCATTGTGACCCAATACTTTTCGGCAATCGAAAACCGAAATGTCAGCAAACACTATCCCAACGAAGCATTACTCGAAGTCACTCAGCAGCAAAAGCATATTAAAATCGTGCCGCTCAAAGATCAAAAACGCGTCAGCATTTGTTTTGCACTGCCTGAAATAGATCAATTTTATAAGCGCAAACCATTAACGTTTATCAGCCACTTGCTGGGTAATGAGAGCCCTGGCAGCTTATTGTCGTATTTAAAACTACAAGGTTTAGCTAATAACTTGTCTGCTGGTGGTGGAGTGAATGGTTATAACTTTAAAGATTATTCCATCAGCATTCAGTTGACTGATAAAGGTTATATTGAATTAGATGAAGTGGTCACGTGTGTATTTGAATATATTGATCTTATCAAACAACAAGGCGTTAACGCTTGGCGTTACCAAGAGCGTGCCAGTCTGTTGGATACCGCATTCAGGTTTCAAGAGCAAATCAAAACCTTGGACTTAGCCAGCCATCTCAGCATTAACATGCATCATTATGATATTGAAGATATTATTTATGGTGATTACCGAATGGATGAAATGCATGAAGCTGAAACTAAACAATTATTGTCCATGATGTCAGTAAGTAATATGCGTTTAATGACCGTGGCTAGAGAATCACAAGCAGATAAACAAGCGTCATGGTACGACACACCATACCAAGTCACGCCATTACAGGCCTATCAACTAGCAAAGTGGTCAGTGGTAAGCACTCGAGATTCGCTAAAACTACCTGAAAAAAACCCATTTATTGTTGCTAATCCTCAAGCTCGCCCAGATAAAAGCAACACTGACGTACCTAAAATAGTTGCTGAGGGTGAAGGATATCGTCTTTGGCACAAAAAGGATGATGAGTTCAATGTCCCCAAAGGCCATTTATACTTGTCGCTTGATTCAGAACAAGCTAGCTCTACCCCCAGACAGGCGGCATTGACGCGCCTTTACGTTGAAATGCTCATCGATTACCTCACCGAACCAACCTACCAAGCAGAAGTGGCTGGGCTTAATTACAACATTTACCCCCATCAAGGTGGAATAACCCTGCATCTCACCGGTTTTACAGGCAATCAAGAAAAACTATTAACCTTAATTATCAACAAAGCGCGCGAACGCAACTTTACCGAACAGCGTTTCAATATGATTAAAAAGCAAATTTTGCGAAGCTGGCATAACGTTGCTCAAGCAAAACCTATCTCGCAATTATTTACCAGCTTAACCGTCACTCTGCAAAAGAGAAGCTTTGAGCCAGCCAGAATGGCTGAAGAATTAGCAGAACTCACCCTCAATGATTTACATAATCACGTGAGTGCATTCTACAAAAAAGTCTATCTTGAGGGGCTAGTCTATGGCGATTGGTTAGAACAAGAAGCCCAACAACTCGGTAAACGCTTAAAACATTTACTGTCGTTGGTAACCAAGCCAAGCGCAGAATCCTCAAGAGAGTTAATCAATTTAGATAAAAGGGGCTCACTACTACGTGAGAAAAGCATTGCCCATCAAGACAGTGCCATCATTGTTTATTATCAATCACGGGTTGCCACACCAGAGCGCATGGCACTGTTTAGCCTGTTAAATCACACTATGTCTTCAACCTTCTTTCACGAGTTACGCACTAAGCAACAACTCGGCTATATGGTTGGTACCGGTTATTTACCATTAAATCGACACCCTGGCATTATTTTTTACGTTCAATCTCCCACTACAGGACCGCGACAACTGCTTGAAGCCATAGATGAATTTATTGCAGATTTTAACTATGCCGTTATGCAAATCACCAATGAACAGTGGGAAAGTACCAAGCAAGGCATGATTAGCCAAATAATGGAAAATGACACCAATTTAAAAACCCGTAGCCAACGTTACTGGGTCAGCTTAGGTAACCGAGATTATCAATTTAACCAACGTGAAACCGTTGTTGCAGAAGTCATGAAGTTAACTCGAGCAGACTTAATTAAATTTATGGTCGCCCACATGCGCAGTCGAAATTGTGACCGTTTAGTATTATTCAGTTGTGGTGAACAACATCACAGCCAAGCAAGTCTGAGATCTGATAACATGATCGTCGATTTAAAAGCATTTAAGCAACAAGCAGAGCAATTCCAGTTTTAAGTTAACCATTGGGTGACAACATCACTTTCATCATGAAGTCACTCAAATTCAATCAATAACGGCATAAACGGAATCGGATACCATATAAAACTTTAGTGCTACATAAGTCGCTGATAAAAAAGTAACTCTTAAATGAAATTATTAGAATATTTGCACATTAATCTATCAATCACTTCTTTTTTATTAACATGCTTTTGACAAACCCGCAGGTTTCTGAAAAAGTAGACATTTCATCAACTTCTTTGCGGCATCGAACGAGAATAAGTATAACAATTATGCCTAAAATTTTACTGTTTATCTGTGTGTGTATTTTTATCAGCCCCTTTGCTGCTGCCATAGAGACGGAAAACGCAGATTCAAACTTTGATCTGCTTCTTAATCACACAAATTATGGTGTAGCAGATGGACTATCACAAGATACTGTTACGGCAATCGTTGAAGATAAAGAAGGCTACGTTTGGGTTGGAACCATCAACGGCCTAAATCGTTTTGACGGCAATGAGTTTAAACAATTTTATGCTGGTGATGATGGGAAATCACTGCCAAGCTCCTTTATTCGCAATTTACTGATTGATGACAATGGCACCCTACTTGTCGGCACAGACAAAGGACTCGTCGAATTTAATGAAGAAACAGAATCATTTCACCCAAACAGCATTTCTGCTCAAATTGGCGATCAGGCCATTTGGTCCATATCAAAACAAGACAACGAAATTCTGATTGGTCTAAATAATAAATTTTTATCTTATGATAGTTTAAGTAAAAAATTATCAATAGAATTTGAAAGTGATAATTTAAAAGAAATTAAAAACATAATAAAATTTAAAAACAAATATTACATTAGAAATTATGAAGGGCATACAATAAGCATTGACAACGGAGTTGTAACCAGACTATTAAATGACACCAATGATATAGCATTATTAAACAATAACATAATAGCAGCAACTAATAATGGCATATTCTCAATTAATAATGATGCACAACGAATATCTCCATTGAAATTTATAGACATTTCATCTCATAAAAACGCAGAGTACGCTTTAGGGCTACAAGAAAACAACATAATAAAAATTAAAATTAACAACAAAAATATCACTTGGGAAAAGGTAGGTGAATTACAAGTCGATGGTGTAAAGTTTGCCAAAGCTTTTATATTTGAAAACAATGAAACCATTTACATATCAAATTATAATGATGGATTTATTACCATCACACAAAAAAATAACTTAGTAAAAAAAATCAATATACTAGAAAAAGGCATTTGGTCTTTATCAAAGGAAACAGATACATTTTTTATGCTCAATGATGACAGTGATATTTATCATTATGACCAAAATATGAACTTAATAAGAAAAATTAAAACATCCTTTCCTCATGGACCCAAGTCAATACTAATAATCAATAAAAAGATTTTTATAGGTACGAAGTCAGGCTTATTCTTAAAAGATTTAACAACCAACGAAGAAACGTTGATATCTAGCGACTTAATAATCAATATAAAATATAATAAAAATGAAAAATTAATATACTCATCTAACTTTAAAGGTGAAATTATAATTTTTTCCTTGGAAGGTAAAGAAGTCGAAAAAATAAAAACAAACTTAAACTTCCCTATATACGACATGTTAAAAGTAGATAATCAACTTTGGATTGCCTCACAAGCTGGATTAATATTATGGAAAAACAATACATCTAGAATAATATTTAATGAAGATATGGTTTTTAACCTTGCATTAAAAGGCAACAATATTTATTTTGGAACGAGAAGCGCAATATTTTCAACCAACAAAAACAAGCACGACTCAACCAAAACAGTACTTAACAGAAAAAAGGTAATATATTCACTATCTTTTGTTGAAGATATATTGGTTGCCGCATCTAATCGTGAGATTTATTTAATAAATACATCTAGCAACATCATAAATACACTCACAGTAGATAATGGAGTATTAAAAGATTACAACACACAATCATCATTAATCATAAACAACAACTCAATCTTACTAGGTGGAATTGACGGACTTAGTTTAATAAACCCTAAAAGAGTAATGTCCACAATACAAAACGACATACCTAAAAAAATTTCACTTACTAACTTATCTTTATTCAACAGCTCAATTGATGTAGGGTCAAACATATTACCTAAACCATTAAATAGTTTGGAAGAGATAACATTAAAACATTCAGACTACCCCTTCACATTAAGCTTTAATGTTATTGGGGAGAACAACCATAGTTTTGACTTCCTATATTACCTTGAAGATTTAGAAAAAAACTGGCTTTCTACCAATGGTAATAATAGTGTTACATACACTAACCTATCTGCAGATCAATATACATTTAAAATTTATGCTAAAAATAAACTTTCAGGTTTAAAAACTGATATAAAAAACTTAAAAATAAATATCACCCCTCCATGGTGGCTATCTAACAAAGCTAAATTTATATATGGTTTTTTATGTATAGTTCTCGTTATAACTTTTTTTAATGTTTTAAATAGACGCCGTCAAACACAAAAGCAAATCGCCTTGAGTGAAGAACGTTTAAAATTATCCTTGTGGGGCAGTGGCGATGAAATGTGGGACTGGGATATTGAAAGCGGTAAAATTTATCGTTCTAACATATGGGGATCATTAGACTTTCCTCAAGACGGCCGTCGATCAGGTAATCCAGATGAAGAGAGCAACATCCACCCTTTAGACAGAGACCGTGTAGCAAAAGCCCTTAATGATCATTTTAACTCCATCACTGACCACTTTGAAATTGCCTATCGTGTTAAAGCACGTAACCAACAATGGATCTGGATATTAGACCGAGCAAAAATTGTTGAACGAGATCAAAAAGATCAGCCTTTACGCATGACGGGGACAATCAAAGACATCAATAATATCAAACAAGCTGAAGAACAGTTACGTTTGTTTGCGCGCGCAATTGAGAACATTTCTGAAGGGATGTTCATTTTAAACGAAAAATACCAATATGTTGAAGTCAACGAAGCTTGCTGTGAACTCACGGCATCAACCCATGAAAAGTATCTAGAGGAAACACTTAGCTTTAGTCGTTATCCTGAAAGTTATTCAGAACAAATCAGGACCATATTAAAACAACAAGGTCGCTGGAACGGTGAAGTTGAAGCCTGTAGAGGCACGGATGACTTTTTCTTAATGGAACTCACCATTGATGCCATTTACAACGAACAAGGTGAAACAAGTCATTATGTCGGCGTATTTTCTGATATTACACGCCGCAAACAACAGGAAGAAGAGCTCAGAAAGCTAACCAACAATGATTTATTAACAGGCTTACCTAATCGCTCAAGCTTACAAGTCACTTTAAGTAACTTGGTAAAAAAAGACATTCATCATACCCTCATGGTGCTCGACCTAGATAATTTCAAACGCATTAATGATTCATTAGGTCATCAAATTGGTGATGATTTATTGATTGGAGTTGCAGAGCGAATCAATTTAGCAATCCCAGAACATGCCAGCTTATACCGATTAGGTGGCGATGAATTTGCATTGCTTGTTGACCAGTTTCCAGACATTGGTAATTGCGCAGCAATAGCCACAAAAGTCATCAATTGCTTAAAACCAGCATTCAATATCAATAATGAATCACTGGTCTTAGGGATCAGTATTGGGATTGTGTTGTACCCAGAAGATGAACAAAATGAACAAGCTTTGCTGCGAAAAGCTGACATTGCGATGTACCATGCGAAATCTGCAGGTGGTAACCGTTATCAATTCTATTCTGAATCATTAAACCAAAACGCATTACGCCAACTTGAAATTGAAAACCTGATAAGAGAAGCCTTAAAAGACGATTTGTTTGAAGTTTACTACCAACCTAAAATTGATGTTAAAAAGGATCGCCTCACAGGCATGGAAGCACTCGTTCGCTTAAACCACCCAACACTGGGTATTATTGGGCCTAACGAGTTTATTCCACTTGCCGAAGAAAATGGTTTAATTGTCGAGATAGGTGATGTGGTATTACGCAAAGCTTGCTTTGCTGCACAAAAGTGGTTGGACTCTGGATTATTTACAGGCCGCGTCGCTGTCAATTTATCGTCTAAGCAATTTGCACTGGCTGATTTGCAACAGCGGATAGAGTCAATTTTACGACTGACAAAACTGCCAGCAAAACATTTAGAATTAGAAATCACTGAAGGCACTGTAATCAAGAACCCAGAACAAGCGATTAAAGTCATGCAGCAACTAGCCAAAATGGGCGTGAGCCTCGCACTTGATGACTTTGGTACTGGTTATTCGTCATTATCTTATTTAAAACGTTTCCCGATTAATTGTTTAAAAATTGACAAGACTTTCGTAGACGATATCGATAAATCTGATCGCGACCTTAAAATGGTCGATTCAATTATCACCATTGCCCACAACATGGGGTTATCGGTTGTCGGCGAAGGTGTTGAGCAAACAGCACAGCTCAACATCTTAAAGGCACTAAATTGTGAAGAAATTCAAGGATATATATATAGCAAACCGATAAAAGAAACAGATTTTGAAGCCATGTTAACCGCCGATAAACTTAAGCACGATTCTTTAACACAAACACTAATGAAAAAATAAATCATTATCTCTTACTTTTGGCATGTTAAATGCTAACTCATGTTCAGTAGTCAAAATAATATTGATATTAAACCCTGAGCTTGAATAATAAATAAGAGAGAATGAAAATGATCAAAGGAATAATTGCATTAGCAGTGTTATCGGCTTTATCTATTGGTAGTTTCGCAACGGTCAATGAGACGAAAACTGCTGGTATCCCTGCCATTAAAGTTTTAGACACCCAAACTGCTGGTATACCTGCCATTAAAGTTTTAGACACCCAAACTGCTGGTATTCCTGCTATTAAAGTTTTAGACACCCAAACTGCTGGTATTCCTGCCATTAAAGTCTTAGACACTCAAACTGCTGGTATCCCTGCCATTAAAGTTTTAGACACTCAAACTGCTGGTATCCCTGCCATTAAAGTTTTAGACACTCAAACTGCTGGTATTCCTGCCATTAAAGTCTTAGACACTCAAACTGCTGGTATTCCTGCCATTAAAGTCTTAGACACTCAAACTGCTGGTATMCCTGCGATTAAAGTTYTAGACACTCAAACTGCTGGTATTCCTGCTATTAAAGTTTTAGAGACTCAAACTGCTGGTATTCCTGCTATTAAAGTTTTAGAGACTCAAACTGCTGGTATTCCTGCTATTAAAGTTTTAGACACTCAAACTGCTTAAGGAGAATACGATGTTTACTTCTCTAAAAATCGCCCTAGGTTTAGCAAAACCCGCTCGTAAAAAGGTGAAACTGCCTGAAGGCTTGAACCATTTAGAAGTTATCCAAGCTAACGCTTGGTGGAAATAAACTTCTCAATACCAAAAAAGGAGCCTAGGCTCCTTTTTTGTTATATCTATACCGCTAAACTCACTAGCATTTTATCCGGTAACCACCATTTCGAGCCATCTTCATGTCAGCAAGATGCTTATGAGCGCTAAACAGCGGATAAGTCAGCGGACCCAATACAAGCGCCAGACACCCCCACCTTTTAACCGCTAACCCTTGCTTATAAGCTGCAAAGGCAAACGCAACACAACTACTTGCACTCGATAACATAAGAATCACCAACCAACCTAACTGCATACAACTTACCTCTACTGTACCGAAAGCTAATCCATACTGTGTCGTATGACTAAAGCTAAAATGAACTCAGTTATTTTGCACTTAGGTCCCTGTGTTATTCCTATTCAGATTTAGCTTGTCAATTTGATCTACACATTTAAAGAGTGCGTACTATACCTTAACCGTAGGCTTATTTCGATTAAAAGTTAGGCAAAAAAATGCCGTACGATAACCATAAGGCGGCAACATTTTGCCGCTTTTTTATGCAAACCATTATGTGTAGTAAATAGCAAAAGTCGTAGGCAATAAAAAACCGCTCATGACGAGCGGTTTCATTAACCATAATCACTAATTAGCTGTTATAAAACTGGCCCCCGTCACTCGCCATGTTGACCAGCGTATCACACGGCTTAAAACGCTCACCGTATAATGATTGGTATCCGTTCAACGTGTCGACTAAATTCTTGGCACCTAAGGTGTCAATATAACGGAATGGTCCGCCTAAAAATGGTGGGAAACCAATACCAAATATTGCGCCAATGTCACCGTCTCTTGGTGAGGCAATAATCCCCTCTTCAAGACAACGAACCGCTTCGTTTAGCATTTGGATGGTACAACGCTCTGCCACACCTTTCGATTCTTTGTCTGACGCAATTAAGATATCAAGCACTTTGTAAACCGACTCATCGACCAGTTTTGCTTTCTTCGCTTTAGGTCCATATTGATAGAACCCTTTACCATTTTTGCGCCCTTTACGGTCATCGCCTAGTAACTTGTCAAAAGCAGCTGGAGCCTTAAAGCGCTCACCGAGCTCTTTCTCTAAAATAGGTGAAATCTTAGCGCCAACATCAATGCCGACTTCATCAAGCAATGTCATTGGGCCAACAGGGAAACCAAACTTAACAAGAGCACGGTCTAAATGCTCAACACGCTGGCCTTCTAATAACAACTGAGCGGCTTCGTTCATGTACAAGGCTAAGATACGGTTAACATAAAAACCTGCGCCATCTTGTACAACAATGGGCGTTTTACCTTGTTTACGAGCAAACGCAACCGTTGTTGCGATGGTTTCTGGTGATGTGGTTTTATGGGCAATCACTTCCACTAACGGCATTTTTTCTACTGGTGAGAAATAATGTAAGCCGATAACGTTTTCAGGACGGCTCGCCGCTGCGGCAATTTGGCCAATCGGGAGTGATGACGTATTAGAAGCAAAAATAGTATGCTCACCACATTCACGCTCAACATCTTTCACCATTTGATGTTTAAGCGCTAAATCTTCAAACACTGCTTCAACCACAATATCAGCGTCTTTAATACCTGTGTATTCGGTAGTTGTCGTCATTAGCGACATAATATTGTCACGCACGGCAGGCGTCATATGGCGACGCTTAACACCTTTATCTAATAACTTGTATGCATAAGATAACGCGTTGCTTAAGCCCTGTTCTGAAATGTCTTTAACACGTGCAGGAATTTTAGCTTTGGTTGTGGTAACAGAGGCGATACCACCGCCCATTAAGCCACCACCAAGTACCATCACCTTATTGACTTTACGTGGCTCAGCGCCCTCAGCACCGGTTTCTTTTTTCATCTCTGTGGTCGCAAAAAACAAACTACGTAATGCAGCCGACTCTTTGGACATCACTAAATTAGCAAAATGAGTGGCTTCAACCTCAAGCCCTTTCACCATGCCTTTGTTCATGCCTTGACGGACACAATCGATGATTTTAGCCGGTGCAGGATAATTACCTTGGGTTTTCTTCATCACCTGTTTACGGGCTTGATCAAACATAATATCGCGCGTAAACGAACTAGACTCTAAAAATTGATTAATTTTAGATTGCTTTACAGGCTTAGCTGCTTGCTTACCCTTTTTGGCTAGCTCAACCGCAGTTTCAACTAAAATGGAATTTGGCACCACGTCATTCACTAACCCCATTTTTAATGCTTGTTTAGGACGAATTTGCTTGCCTGTTAACATCATGTCTAATGCCGTGGCAATACCGACTAATCGAGGCAAACGCTGTGTACCGCCGCCACCAGGCAATAAACCTAATTGCACTTCTGGTACGCCTAACATGGTCTTTTTGTCGTCACTACACACACGTAAATGACACGCTAACGCGAGCTCTAAGCCACCACCTAAACACGCACCATTAATGGCAGCAACCACAGGGATTGATAAACCTTCAAGCTCAGAAAACACCACATGCCCTTGTTGCGATAGGGTTTTAGCATCGGCTTCGCTTTTACAGGCAGCTAGCATGGTAATATCGGCGCCAGCAACAAACGAATCCGCTTTACCAGACGTCACCACTAAACCTTTAATGCTGCTGTCAGCTTTGATTTCAGCAAGGATCTCAGTGATTTCAGGTCCAAATTCTGCTTTTAAGGTGTTCATGGTTTCACCAGGAACATCCATTGTTAAAATGGCAATACCATCTTCACGGCGCGCTAAATTAAATGTTTTTTCCATGCTCATTACTCCACCTCTAAAATCATTGCTGCACCTAAACCACCAGCAGCACAAGCTGTTGCCAAACCAGTACCACCACCACGGCGTTTTAGTTCACGACACACCTGGGTGATCAAACGGGTACCTGTTGCGGCAAATGGATGGCCATAAGCCAGTGAGCCACCTAAAACGTTAAACTTACTCATATCAATTTCGCCAATCGCGCGGTTACGCCCTAGCTTTTCTTCAGCAAACTTTTTAGAACCAAACATTTGCATGTTTGCTAATGTTTGTGCAGCAAAGGCTTCATGCATTTCAATTAAGGTTAAATCTTCTAATTCCATACCCGCACGTTTAAGCGCTAATGGCGTTGCATAAGAAGGCCCCATCAACATGTCTTGCCATACATCGATAGCAGTAAAGGCATAACTCTTAATGTAACCAATCGGTTGATAACCTAAGGCTTTAGCACGACCTTCGCTCATTAAAATAATGGCCGATGCACCATCGGTTAATGGTGTACTGTTTGCGGCTGTCACGCTTCCGTGTTTGCGGTCAAACGCAGGGCGTAATTTGGCATAAGACTCAAGTACCGAATTTTCACGAATGTTATTATCGCGGTCGATAAACTGCTTATAAGGTGGAATATGTGCCGTCATCACCTCTTGTTGCAGCACGCCAGAGTTCCATGTTTCAGTTGCGAGAGTGTGTGAACGATGCGCTAATGCATCTTGATCGGCACGGCTAATGTTATATGTTTTCGCCATTTGCTCTGCCGTTTGCCCCATAGACAAACCTGTTGAGTATTCTGCTACCGCTGGGGGCACTGGCATTAAATCTTTTAGCCCTAAACGACGTGCAATCGCAAACTTTTGCTTAAAGGTGCGTGCTTTATTAAGGTCAACCAATGCATGAGCTAATTTTTTAGACACGCCAATGGGTAATACAGACGATGAATCGGAACCACCGGCCAAACCGATTTCAATATTTCCGGTCATAATGGACTCAGCCACGTTTACCGCCGATTGAAAACTCGTTGCACAGGCACGCGTCACTGAGTAAGCATCAGTTGTGACATTCATGCCCGTACCTAATACGATTTCACGGGCAATGTTTGGCGCAGCTGGCATTTGTACCACTTGGCCATACACTAACTGTTCAATAAGCTGAGGGTCTATTTCAGAGCGAGACAGCAACTCATTTACCACCATTTTTCCCATATCCAATGCAGAAACACCATGGAAAGCAGTAGCTTGTTTAGCAAATGGAGTTCGTAAACCGGCAACAATCGCAATGCGTTCGCCCCGGGCATTTGTTACCTGTTGTCTATCACTCATATGTCACCCTCTATTATTGTTAGCTCATCAAGGCAGAGCCGATAAGTGTTCTTTTTTTGCCAGATTATCTGGTCAGACCATCAAAGTGTGATCTGATTCTAACTTTTTATTGAATAGTTTTAAACAGGCGTTTACAACTATCTGATTCATTAATAGTTAAAATATGTTAATCCTACTAGCCAAAAACCCATATAATTCATAACATAGGCTTCAATAACCCCAATGCAAACAAAATAAATTGAGTACAGCTATGCCGTTAAGTCGTTTCCACTCATTGCGCGCCTATTTAGATACTGTTGTGTTAGGTCAGCCTGTATTAACCGAAAACCTATTAATTGCACTTATCGCCAATGGTCACTTATTAGTTGAAGGCCCCCCTGGTTTAGCCAAAACTCGTGCCGTAAAAGCGCTTTGTGATGGTGTTGAAGGCGAGTTTCATCGTATCCAATTTACGCCAGATTTATTACCTGCCGATTTAACCGGAACTGACATTTACCGTCAGCAAACGGGCACATTTGAATTTGAAGCTGGGCCGATTTTTCACAATCTTATTCTGGCTGACGAAATCAACCGCGCACCAGCAAAAGTACAATCTGCATTATTAGAAGCAATGGCAGAAGGCCAAGTTACCGTGGGTAAAAACAGCTACCCATTACCTAAACTTTTTTTAGTGATGGCGACACAAAACCCATTAGAAAATGAAGGGACTTACCCTCTACCAGAAGCGCAGTTAGACCGTTTTTTAATGCACTTAAATCTTGATTACCCTAGCGCAGAAACTGAATGCGAAATTTTGCGTCAATCGCGAAAAGAAGCCCAAACACATCAATTACCAACCATTGACCCTGTTGCTCAAGCAGATGTTTTTGCAGCGCGTGACCAAGCGTTAGACATTTACCTCGCCGAGCCACTCGAAAAATACATCGTCGAAATCGTGATGGCGACACGTCAACCCGCACGTTACAGTAGCGAACTCGCAAAATGGTTAGAATATGGCGTTAGCCCACGGGCAACCATTTCATTAGAGCGATGCGCTCGTGCCCGTGCTTGGTTATATGAACGAGATTTTGTGTCACCTGAAGATATCCAAGCCGTTGCGCCTAATGTGCTGCGTCATCGTTTATTACTGAGTTATCAGGCTCAAGCGGAAGGTGTGACCGCCGATCACGTTATCGACCATATTCTTAGTCAAGTTGCCGTACCTTAAAGGCGCTAATGCATGTTGATATTAGTAAGTTTGATAACGCTATGATGTACAATACTCAGTCACTGCCACTATACAGCGATGGTGTTAATTTAACCGAGCAAGAACTCATTGCCTGCCAAAGTTTGTCGCGGGCGATACCTGACCGTCAATCTCGCGCTAAAGCGGCATTGTCGGGCCATCGCAGTAGCCTAATTAAAGGCCGTGGTATGGAGTTTGCTGAAGTACGTCACTACCAAAATGGCGATGACGTACGTACCATTGACTGGCGAGTAACAGCCCGCACAGGTGTGGCACACACAAAATTGTTTGTGGAAGAACGCGAACGTCCTATTTTGCTACTTATTGACTTGAGCCACAGCGCTTATTTCGGCTCGCAGTTGTTACTGCAATCAGTACAAATTGCTCACTTAGCAACCACGCTCGGCTGGAATGCAATCAATCATGGCGACCGCTTAGGTGCACTCATTGCTAGTGAAACCAACCATTTAGAAATAAAACCTCGCAGTCGCCGCCAAGGGATTTTGCAGTTAACGTCTGGGCTAATTGACGTTCACCAGCAACAGCTCAGTCAAATAAACCAATTAATGTCAGATCCTGGACACATGTTTAATGCTTGCCAACGGTTATTACGTCTTGCCAAGCCAGGCTCAATGATTTGGATCATTAGTGACGGGCAACATATTAATCAACAGTGTTTAGCCCCGCTTACGGAACTGTCTCGCCACTGTGATATCGGCGCATTTGTGGTTACCGATCCACTGAGACAAGGCACATTAGCGTTACCCAAGCAGTTCACTTTACCAGTGCGAGATGGACAACAGCAGTTAACCTTAACTCGCCAAAGTTATGAAGCATGGTTAGCAAATCAGCAATCACAACAACAGCAATTTATGAATTTAATGAATTTGATTAAAGTGCAGCCAAGATTAATTGATGCCGCCAAACCACTCAGTGCCCAATTGGATATTTTACGTTAAATGACAACTTCAAATTCACCAATGACGCCAATCACAACCGATGTTAATGCTGGGCCATTAGCACAACTTCAAGACATAAAATTACCTGACCCAATCAGCGCGATGCCCATTGCACCGGGTTATTGGATTATTGCAGCATTAGTGATTATTTTACTGGCTTGGCTTAGTTATAAACTGTATAAAAAATATCAACACCATGCACCAAGAAAAATGGCGCTTGCCATGTTAAATCAATACGACATCAATGATGATGATTTTGCTGCAAACGTAAATAGCTTACTTAAACGCACCGCCATGACCTACCTGCCGCGACAACATTTAGCTAAATTAAATGGGCAACCATGGTTTGATTGGTTAGATAAGCGCTTACCAAGCAAACATCAGCAGCAAATTGGTGAGTTGCTGATTAAGCGTCATCAGCCCAGCGGCTTAAGCCTTGACGATAAACAACAATTATTATTGTTAGCCAGGGCTTGGTTAACCAGCAAGCAAGCCTTTAGCGACCAAACATTAATAACCGACCAAGCGCAGGAGGCCTAATGTTAGCTTTATATTGGCCATGGTTACTGTTATTACTGCCTTTACCGCTATTGATTAAACAAGCCAAAACCAGTGATGTTGGTGGACACTTACACATACCCGGCATTGCGACAGCTACGACGGTGACTCATACCCATAAAAATAAACAAAGTCGCAAACGTTACTGGTTAATGTGGACGTTTTTATTAATTGCCATCGCTAGACCCCAATGGCTGGGGGAACCCATTGAGCTGCCGTCAAAAGGCCGCGATTTAATGGTGGCTGTTGATCTTTCGGGCAGTATGCAAATTGAAGACATGGTGATTAATGGCCAAACCGTAAATCGTTTTACCCTAATTCAGCATGTACTCAGTGATTTTATTGAGCGCCGTAAAGGTGACAGACTCGGGCTGATATTGTTTGCCGACCACGCATATTTACAAGCCCCATTGACCCAAGACCGCCGATCTGTGGCCACTTTTTTAGCCGATGCACAAATAGGTCTCGTGGGCAAACAAACCGCCATTGGCGAAGCGATTGCACTGGCGGTAAAACGCTTCGATCAAGTGGATGAAAGTAATCGTGTGTTAATTTTATTAACTGACGGCTCGAACAATGCCGGTAATATAGAGCCCGAAGTCGCTGCGCAAATCGCCGCTAAACGTAATATCACAATTTACACTATTGGTGTGGGTGCAGAAGTGCTAGAACGCCGCACGATATTTGGTAAAGAACGAGTTAACCCGTCAATGGATTTAGACGAAACCCAATTGAAAAAGCTGGCTGAAATGACCAATGGTTATTATTTCAGAGCGCGTAACACTGAAGAATTAGACAGTATTTATCAGCAAATCGATAAACTTGAGCCAGTCAGTCGCGACCAACTCAGTTATCGTCCTAAAAGTGAACTCTTCTATTGGCCTTTATTAATGTCATTGCTCATCAGTTTACTGATTGTGTTACAACAGCAATGGCCAACGCTTTTTGCGCCTAAAAGTGTCACCAAGGAGGCAAACTGATGATGGTGCATTTAATCCGACCAGAGTGGTTATTTGCCTTATTGCCGGTGGCATTAATCAGCTTATTATTTTGGCGTAGACACAGCCAGCAGTCGGCGTGGAAACAATACATCGCTCCCCATTTAAGCCAATTGCTCATTACGCAAACTGCAGACAACAAAAGCCAGCCTAAGTGGTTATTAATCGCATGCTGGATTATTGCGGTTTTTGCCTTAGCGGGTCCTGCGGTTAATAAACAAAATTTACCCGTTTTTGTAACCGAACAAGGTCGAGTCTTAATCATGGACATGTCATTGTCGATGTATGCCACTGATTTAAGCCCTAACCGTTTGTCATACGCCCGGTTTAGAGCCACAGACTTATTGTCAGAGCTCAAAGAAGGTGAAACCGGCCTTATTGCCTATGCTGGTGATGCATACACCATCAGCCCTTTAACCCGCGACACGGCAACCATTCTTAATTTATTACCGACGCTGTCGCCAGAGATTATGCCGACAAAAGGTTCTAATCTCGCTTCAGCCCTGACACTTGCCGAAAAGTTACTGGCGCAAGGTGGTCATGTGCGTGGTGATATTATTTTAATGACAGATGGGGTATCAGATACTCAATTCAATCAAGCTGCCAAAGCATTAAAAGATAGTCGCTATCGCTTATCAATAATGGCATTTGGTAGCCAACAAGGCGCCCCCATTCGGTTAGATGATGGTCAATTGCTGCGTGACAACAGCAACGAAGTGGTGGTCGCCAAAACAGATTACGCTTTATTGCAAAAATTAGCTCAACAACATCAAGGGATACTGGTCCCGGCACAAACTGACGGCAGTGACGTTAAGACGCTCACCGAATGGTTAGCCAATGATGGTGAAGCAACCGAAACAGAGCTTGCGGGTGAATCATGGCAAGATTTAGGCCCTTACCTAGCTATGATACTGGTATTACCTATGTTGCTTAGTTTTCGCCAGGGCTTAATGACATTAATGTTAAATCCACTCTTTTTACTGGGTGCTTTGATGGGGCTAAATGCGGTAACTAGCCAACCAGCACACGCATCATTATGGCAAGACTTATGGCAGACTCAAGATCAACAAGCACAATCGGCTTTTGAACAAGGCGACTTCACCCAAGCGGCTGACAAATTTAAAGACCCACTATGGCAGGCATCGGCTCATTACAAAGCCGGTGATTATCAGCAAGCCCTAGAAGGTTTTGAGCAAGATAACAGTGCCAATGGTTTATACAACCAAGGTAATGCATTAATGCAGCTAAACGACTACCAAGCAGCCATTAAGCGTTATCAGCAAGCTCTTGAATTGCAATCGCCCTTTACTGAAGCACAGAAAAACCTTGAGTTAGCTAAACAGTTGCTTGAGCAACAACAGCAATCTGAGCAATCGTCTAATCAAGATCAATCTGGCGACGGTGAGCAATCAAACGATCCCAACTCAAATTCTGACCAAAAAAATCAGGACAATAACTCATCACCTTCTGATCAATCGCAAACAGAACAAAACAGTGAACAACAAGATAACCAACAACGTGGACAACAATCACAAGACCAATCCAAAAGTGATCAGCAAAACCAACCATCATCGGGGCAAGATAAAACCAGTGAACAAAATAGTCTCGCCGATAACGAATCTGAAGCGCAACAAGAACAGCAACAGTCAAGCTCTGAACAAGACAATGAACCGCAAAATAAACAGCAACAATCTGCAACAAATGCTGACGAGAACGCTGATACTGAGCAGCAATCATCTCAATCAGGGCAATCGCCCAATGACAACGATGAGCCATTAAGTAATGAAGCAAGTATGCAAGCTGCAGCAGAGGCCGCTGAAGAGCAAGCTAACCAACAGCCCCCACAAATGAGTGCGGGAGCTTCACCGGCAGCAACAGAACAACCACAAGGCGAACCTTCCGAGATGGTTTCTGCAACACAAATCAATCAAGATGATTTACCAGCAGACATGCAGCGGGCATTACGTGCCGTCACTGAAGATCCGCAGGTGCTCATCCGAAATAAAATGCAACTTGAATATCAAAAACGTCGTCAAAATAGTCAACCGACTAAGGATAATGAACAGTGGTAATCAGAATTTTATGTAGCCTATTGCTATTTATTATTGCCTCACCCGCTTTTGCACTTAGCCAGGTGCAAGCTACGGTCGATCGTAACCCTGTGGTTGCGGGCGAATACTTTGTACTTGATATTGTGGCTGATGATGACCTCAATGCCGGCGCACTTGATACTTCAATATTATTAGACGATTTTATCGTGGGCCGAACCAGTGTTGGTCGCAGCACGAAAATGGTTAACTTTGACACTACACGCGAAACCCGTTGGCAGGTTTTACTGTCCCCCAAAAGTATGGGCATGGTGACTATTCCGAGCTTTAATATCAAAGGCGTAAGCTCAAATCCAATCAACTTAAAAGTCATTCAACAAGGCGCAAAGGCAGATGAGCGACAAAACGTGTTTATTAAAGTTCAAACCAATGCATCTGAAGCTTACGTTGGCCAACTGATTACCTACAAAGTCAAGTTATACCTAGCTGTCGAACTCCAACGTGGTGTATTAAGTGCTCCAGCCGTTGAGGGCGCGCAAATTAAACAAATTGGCGAAGACAAAGATAGCAGTGAAATACTCGATGGCCGCCGGTTTAGAGTTATTGAACGCACTTATGGGATTATAGCCGACCTACCAGGTGAGTTAGTCATCAACGGGGCCAGTTTCTCTGGTGACGTATTAATAGAATCCCAAAGACGTGGAGGCATGTTTGGTTTTAATGAAAGCCGTCCAATGCAAACGGAAGCTGAGCGAGAGGTGATTCAAGTCAACTCGATACCACCAAGCTATCAAGGTAAATGGCTGGTCAGTGACATTGTCATGCTAAAAGAGACATGGCCTGAAGATATCAGCGAATTTGAAGTGGGTAGTCCAATCACCCGCACTGTCAGCCTTATTGCCTCAAATACAGATGACACTAGCCTACCTGACATTGAAATTCCGTTAGCAGAAGGACTAAAAGCATATCCTGAAAAACCGGTCAGACAAACCTTTGTGCGTGATAATCAAGTAGTGTCACAATATAGCTTAACAACCGCAATAGTACCAACAAAACCAGGCACTTACACATTACCTGAAATTCGAGTACCATGGTGGAATCCGTACATTAAAAAACAACAGTTTGCCACACTACCTGAACGTACCATTAGAGTCATTGGTAGCAGTGCAGCGACAACGGATATCCCTGCAGCCGACAGCTTTAGTCCCGTGAATAACCAACAATATTGGCCTATCATTGCCGGGGGGTTCGCCTTACTTTGGTTAGTCACATTAGTGTTATGGCGCCGCGCAGTTTCGGCTAGTTATTCATATAACCCGCAACATGATATACATTCAAAAGATAATGGTCCGCGTAAAACGGCTACTACAGGCTTAAATGCCATAATCCATGCTTGCGATAGAAACGACAGCAGCGCAGCGATTACAGCAGTACAAGCCTACTTTAGTGAACGTATTGGCCAACCTATGACACTCAGCCAAATTAGCAATTTATCGGCACCGCTCGCTAGTGCCATCCATAAATTGCAAGCAGACAAATACAGTCGTCAGCCGCAGGCCATGGATAAAAAATCACTCATGGATGCTATTCTCGCTTACAAAGAACAGCCACAATCCCATAAAAAATCACTCATCGCAGACTTAAATCCTTAACACTTCATCTTTCATAAGGATAAACCTCGTTCACCCCAGCTCGGATTGACCACTGGGGTGATTTATCTTGCTATTCCCACTCTGGCTTTTTAAGCTATTGAACATGTTTAACTCAAAAAAGTTAAAAAATGTTCGGAACCCTACGAAAGAAAAAGGCTGATGTCGCGGTCTTATCAGACATGGTAACAAAACAACGACGATACGATAGCCTTGTCAGGGCGCTTCACACCGACATATTCCGTTATGCCTTTTGGCTTAGTGGCGATAAGCATGTCGCAGAAGACATCACTCAAGAAACGTTCTTAAGAGCGTGGCGCTCTTTAGATTCTTTAAAAGATGATAAAGCAGCAAAAGCGTGGCTTATTACCATCTTACGACGGGAAAATGCCAGACGTTTTGAACGTAAACAATTTGACTACAGTGATGTTGAGCAAGATTTACTTGAAGATGTATATTCTTCAAGCAATGAAGATGAAACAGAGCAATATTGGCTTCGTCGCCAAATAGGTAAACTCGATATTGAATACCGAGAGCCATTGTTATTGCAACTGATTGGTGGCTTTAGTGGCGATGAAATTGCCGACATGCTCGAATTAAACCGTAATACGGTCATGACGCGTTTGTTTAGAGCTCGCAATCAATTAAAAGAAGCATTAGACACACCAGAGGTAAGAGGTCAATCAAATGGATGATCTACAATTTCGTCGTCAAGCATACGGCGACCCCAATAATCAATCCGACGATTTTTTAGCGCACCTCGCTGAAAATGAAGACGATGCTAAATTTGTCAAAGACCTAAAAGCATTTGATCAAAAACTGACTCAAGCACTAAAAATTGATGTGCCAGAAGATTTAGCAGACAAGCTATTATTACGACAGCAATTAAACCTTCACCAGCAAACCAAAAAGCGTGGGCGCTATATGATGGCCATGGCTGCGTCGGTGGCCTTCGTGGTGGGTGTCAGTTTTAGTATGTTACGTTTTACCCCGGTAAATTTATCTGAAAACTCATTAGCGCACGTTCATCATGAAACCAAAGCATTAATCATGGAGCAAGATATTGGTTTTAATGATGTCAATTTTAAGCTTGCGAGCATAAAAGGCTTAAGTGATTCAAAATTCATCAAACAGCCAGGACGGGTGTTTTATACCGCCTATTGTGACTTTCAAGGAGTCAAGTCACTGCATTTAGTGATGGCTGATGAATTAGGTAACAAAGTGACATTGTTTATCGTACCAGCCGAAAACCGCGTCGTATTGGAAGAAGCTTTTGCTGACAACCAATACAAGGGGCAGAGTTTTCAAACAGCAGATGCTTATATGGTTCTTGTTGGCGAACCCGCTTCTGATCTAGATTTTGTAAAAAAAGAAGTCGAAAACACCTTTATATAACCAAGCCTGTTACTTACTGAAATCCGCTACTCCATTGATTAGCGGATTTTTTTATCATGAAAAAAATCAAAGTGTGAACCAGCGCAAACTTCTGCTAGGATTGCGACATAAAAATAATTCACAGGACACGATATGGAAATTCAAACACCGATCATCATCACCTTTGTTGGCTATCTCGTTTTAATGATGGGTATCGGCTATTGGGCTTACCGCAAAACAGACACTGTCGATGATTATATTCTTGGCGGCCGAAAAATGGGCCCAGCAGTGACGGCACTGAGTGTGGGGGCATCGGATATGTCAGGATGGCTATTGTTAGGTCTTCCAGGTGCGGTTTACCTCAGTGGCTTAGGTGAAGCTTGGATTGGTTTTGGTCTCATTTTTGGTGCGTGGCTTAACTGGTTATTTGTAGCCAAACGTTTGCGTATTTATACTCAAATGGCAGATAACTCTCTTACCCTACCTGACTTCTTTGAAAATCGTTTTAACGACAGCCATGGTTTATTAAGACTGGTGTCTGCGGTAACCATTCTCATTTTCTTCACGTTTTACGCCTCTTCGGGCATGGTCGGTGGCGCCATATTATTTGAGAAAGTCTTTGGTCTTGATTACACCCTAGCCCTACTCATTGGTTCGTTTATTATTGTGTCATATACCTTTGTCGGCGGCTTTTTTGCCGTGAGCTGGACTGACTTTTTCCAAGGTTGTTTAATGCTAGTAGCCTTATTAATCGTCCCTGTCGCCATTTTCAGCCAACCCGACACGCAAACTGGTTTTGAACAAATCGACCCTGCAATGTTGTCATTTATTAATGAAAACACCACAACCTTAGGCTTAGTCTCTCTACTCGCTTGGGGCTTAGGGTATTTTGGTCAACCGCATATCCTGTCGCGTTTTATGGCAATTGGTAATCCAAAAGATCTTGTCTTGTCACGTCGCATAGCCATGAGTTGGATGGTGTTAGCGTTAATAGGTGCATTAGCAACCGGCATCGCTGGCAGTTTATATTTTGCCGCTGATCCGCTCGAAAACTCAGAAACAGTGTTTATCAACTTAGCTCACGTGGCATTCAACCCATGGATTGGTGGCATATTGATTGCGGCAATTCTCTCGGCAATTATGAGTACAATCGACTCTCAATTACTGGTTTGCTCAAGCGTGATTACTGAAGACTTTTACCTTAAATGGTTGCGCCCTAAAGCGACCGACAAAGAATTAATGCTTGTAGGACGTTTTGGTGTTATCGCAATCGCTTTAGTCGCTGGCATCGTGGCGTTAAATCCAGAAAGTAGCGTACTTGGCTTAGTAAGCTATGCATGGGCGGGCTTTGGTGCAGCATTTGGCCCTGTAGTATTAATGTCATTGTTTTGGCGTGGATTCAGCCGAAATGGTGCAGTGTTAACCATTATAGTGGGAGCGATTACGGTTGTTGTTTGGAAGCAATTGAGTGGCGGAATTTTTGATTTATATGAAATTGTACCTGGCTTTATTCTTGCCACGATAGTGGGTGTGGTTGTCAGTAAGTTATCACCTCCAGCGCCTAAAACAGTGGCTGATTTTGATGCCTTTAATCACTCGTTAAAGACATAAGAAAATAATATTAACGTAAGCCGACAACATTACTTTCAGCTTACAACTGTCACATAACCTCAAAATAAATGAGGTTATGTGCGCTATTTATCACTATTTTCTCTGCACCTGACCCAATATCACATTACGTGACTTTTCCGTGTCTTATGGTTTAAAAACAACTTATTAATAAACATTAACGCATTGAGTTTAGTGAGCAAGTACTGATAAAAAATCACATATACCACTATGGTTTCAAACACCTACATCATTTATACAAAGCTAAATTAACGTAATATTAACAATGACTAACATCTGGTCGGAGTTGTTACATGATGGTCACTTACCTAAGATGCCCCAGACTATAAGCCATGAGTGGTCCTACGAGTTAACACTTGTACGTCATGGGCATAATAAATGGGAAAATATAATGAACAAGTTCAACAAGACTTTATTAACATCTGCGGTATTACTTGCCAGTACACAAGCAACAGCTGCGGGTTTTCAATTAAATAGCCAATCAGCTACCGGTATTGGCCGCGCAATGGCTGGTGAAGCCGTGATTGCCGACAATGCATCAGTATTGTCACGCAACCCTGCAGCAATGGCTTTATTTGATGAAACATCATTATCTTTAGGTGTCGTATATGCTGACATCGATGTTTCAGTTTCTGATGTTACAGGTTCATACGGTGGCCAGGATGTTAACTATGGCAGTGAGCACGATGCTGCAGACTCAAAAGTCATCCCAAATTTTTATTATATTAACCCAATCGATGATAAATGGGCCTTTGGTGTAGCGGCATTCAGCAACTATGGTACCGGCACAGATTTAACGGCATTAGCAGACAGAACCCCAACGGTGGGCGGAAACGACGTACCATTACCCACACCGGTAGACTTATTAGGTAACACCGAAGTGGTTACCGTTAACTTAAACACCAGCGTGTCATATCGTATAAACGAGCAGTGGAGCTTAGGTTTAGGCCTTGACGCCGTGTATGGCAGCGGTACGTTAACTCGTACCACAGAAAACTCACAAATAGGCAGCATTGTTGACGTTGAAGCTGATGGTTGGGCACTTGGTGGTATTGCAGGTGTTGTGTATGAAATGAATAAAGATAATCGTTTTGGCCTAAGTTACCGTTTGAGCCCAACATTATCCGCCAAAGGTGATGTCAATTATGCTTATTCTGAATACAACAAAATTGATATCCCTATTGCAGATATTGCTCAGTTTGCCGGTTTCCACCAGCTAACCGATACCTTTGCCTTGCACTACACTGCTCAGTGGACCAACTGGAGCAAGTTTGACCGAATCGAAGTTATCGACGGTGAAAACGGTGTGGCTAAAACTGATTTAAAAGAATATCACTGGAAAGATTCTTGGTTCTTAAGTTTAGGTGCGACCTATAACTTATCAGAAGATTGGACATTGCGAGCTGGTGTTGCCAGTGATGAAGGTGTTGTAGATGAACATTCGTCGTTATCTATTCCAGACTCAGACCGTACTTGGTATACCGCTGGTGCAACTTACAATTTAACCAACAAATCAAGCGTTGACTTTGGTATTGCCTTTGTTCGTGGTGAAGATGTTACCGTGTTAGAAAACAGCGCAATCTTACCTATGGTCACCGGTTTAGACAGTGAGATCTCAGCACAAACTCGCTCTAATGCCGTTTATTACTCATTACAGTATAACTACAGCTTTTAAGTGTTAACTTACTCGCGTTAGTCATAATCAATATAATTGTTTATAACGTTATTCTTTTTTAATAAAACCGCCTTTAATGGGCGGTTTTTTTATATCTAAAAGTTATAATTTATTAAGTTTTTACTGTAACGCTATTGCGTAAAAAACCAAAGTCCATTAGAATTTTCTTATGAACTTTATATAGGTGCTGTTATTATGTCTCGCTTATACGCTTCTCTATCATTATTTTGTGCACTTTGTACTGTCATCTCAGTACCTCTCATCGCCGCCGAACATGAATTTGACACTGTCACAGTGGCATATACTCACCAAGCTCAACCGAGGGTGTTTGACGCCAAAGTGGAGGCAACCAAAGCTGCTACTGTGTCAGCGCAAACCTCTGGACGTATCATTAATATTCATTATGACGTCAATGACTTAGTTCCTCACGGCAGTGCACTATTAGAAATCACTAATAAAGAACAAGGCGCTGAGCTTGCTGCTGCTGAAGCAGAACTAGCCAAAACAGAAGCTGTAAATAACGAAGCCCAAGCGCAATTTATTCGCTATAAAGAGTTATTTCCCAAAGGGGCTATTTCAAAAGGTGCAATGGATGAGGCGACAGCCAAAGCCAAAACATCAGCACAAGCTGTTAGCGCAGCTAAAGCGCAACTCATAAAGGCCAAAGAGAATCTCAACTATACGATTGTAAGCGCGCCTTTTAGTGGCCGAGTGACCCAACGCTTTGTTGAACAAGGTGAAACAATCTCATATGGCCAAGCGTTGTTTTCTGGGTATGACAACGAACACCTAAGAGTGGTATTTCAAATACCACAGCAAGATTTAGCCACTTTGCAGCAACTTGAAAAAATTAACATTTTATTGGCTAATGGCCAGGTAATTTCAGCCACCGACATTAATCCGTTTAATTTTGCCGACCCACAAACCCACAGTCATACAGTTCGGGTTAATTTTACTTATCCCAATAATACTGATTTACACGTTGGACAATGGGTAAAAGTCATCGCTGAACAAACCAGCCAGCCGAGTTTATTTATTCCATTATCTGCGCTTCATCAGGTTGGAGATCTCAGTTCAATATACCGAATAAATGCTGATAAAGTTGTGCTTAATCAAGTACGCCTTGGTTTTATTGACCAAGAAAAACAGCAAGTAGAAGTGTTATCAGGCTTGATGTCAGGTGATGAAATCATCCTAGATGCTGCGCAGTATTTAATACACAGCCGTGCAGCTAAAGCGAAGGAGTAATTTATGTCTCCTACAGAACGCTCAACTCATTTAGGGATTTCGGGCCGTATAGCCAATGCCTTTCAAAATAGTGCGATCACACCATTATTAGCCATTTTAGGCTTATTACTGGGCATCTTTGCGGTGATTATTACCCCAAAAGAAGAAGAGCCACAAATTGATGTGACTTTTGCTGATGTATTTATCCCCTACCCTGGCGCGACACCAACAGAAGTCGAAAACCAAGTCACCTTACCCGCAGAACAAATTATTTCTGAAATTAAAGGCATCGACACCCTGTATTCTTTTTCTCAACCCGACGGCGCATTGATTATTGCTATCTTTGACGTAGGTGTACCACGTGATGAAGCGGTGGTTAATCTCTATAACCAACTGTATTCAAATAGCGATAAATTTAACTACGCCGCCGGAATAGGCGAGCCACTGATCAAGCCTCGTGGCATTGATGATGTACCGATTGTAGGACTGACGTTGTGGTCAAACGACCCGAGTATGACTGCTGAACAATTAACCTCTGTGTCATCAGTACTCGAAACCGAATTAAAGCGTATTCCTGGTACTCGAGAGATTTATAGCCAAGGTGGGCATGAGTTGGTGCTCAACGTGCGTTTAGATCCAATCAAAATGAACAGCTATTCGGTAACATTTACTGATATCAGTGATGCATTGCAAGACAACAATCAAACCTCGGCCTTAGGGTCAATGACTCAATACAATCAAGAAATCAAACTGCAAACAGGGCAATTTTTACGTAATCTTGATGATATCAACAACCTATTAATCAAAGTTAACTCAGACACCACCACAGGCGCTGCTGGTGTGGTGTATTTATCTGACATTGCCGATATTCAATTACAAAGCGATATTCCTAAACAAAGCGTTTGGCATGTTAATCAACAAGGCAGTTACCCAGCGGTGACCATTGCAATAGGCAAACAAGCGGGCGAAAATGCCGTCGATATCGCCGATGCCGTGTTGGCTAAAGTGGCAGCGGCTAACAATGTGCTGATCCCAGACAATGTGAACGTCGCGATTTCACGCAACTATGGCCAAACTGCCGGCGACAAATCCAATACCCTCATTTTCAAATTGATCTTTGCGACCTCTGCCGTGGTGCTGTTAGTGCTGTTTACAATGGGAGTACGCGAATCGGCGGTAGTGGGTATCGCCATTATCATTACACTGGCAATAACTTTATTTGCCTCATGGGCATGGGGCTTCACCTTAAACAGAATTTCATTGTTTGCGCTGATCTTTTCGATTGGTATTTTGGTCGACGATGCCATTGTGGTGGTTGAAAATATCCACCGACATATGGCCTTAAGCAATAAACCCATGATTGAGCTTATCCCTGGTGCAGTTGATGAAGTGGGTGGCCCCACCATTTTAGCGACCTTTACGGTAATTGCAGCATTATTGCCAATGGCATTTGTATCTGGGCTAATGGGCCCTTACATGAGCCCTATTCCGATAAATGCCAGCATGGGGATGTTAATTTCGCTATTAATCGCCTTTATTATGACCCCGTGGTTAAGCGGTCATCTATTAAAAGAGCATAAGCATCACAGTAATAGTGAACCTCATACTGAACCAGAAACAGCGCTAACTCGCTTTTTTACAAAATTAATGAGCCCATTTTTAATCGGTGATCATGCATCAAAAGCACGAAAAGGCTTAGCGCTTGGCATTATGTTGCTCATTGCATTCGCCGTTGCCTTACCGGTATTTCAAGCTGTGGTACTAAAAATGCTGCCATTTGATAATAAATCTGAGTTTCAGGTGATGGTAGACATGCCTGAAGGCACAACGGTTGAGCAAACTCAGCGTGTACTGCAAGATTTAAGTCAATACCTTACAACCGTTGAAGAAATTGAACATCTTCAGCTTTATGCAGGCACACATGCCCCAATGAACTTTAATGGTCTGGTGAGGCATTACTTTTTACGAAGCAGCCAAGAACTGGGTGATATTCAAGTTAACTTAGTCGATAAAAAACACCGCGACCGCGACAGCCACACAATTGCATCATCGGTACGTGAACCATTGCAGCGTATTGCCTTGCAATATAAGGCTAATGTTAAAATTGTTGAGGTACCACCTGGACCACCAGTGTGGTCACCCATTGTCGCAGAAGTCTATGCACCGACAACAGCCCTGCGCGAACAAGCTGCAAACGATTTACAGCAACGCTTTCAAAATACTGATTACGTTGTTGATGTAGATATCTTTTTACCCGCGCAACAACAGCAATGGCAAGTGATTATTGACCGTAATAAAGCCCGCATACTTGGCGTGTCTTATAGCAGCATCATTAATGCCATCAATAGTGCCGTAAATGGCAACGATGCTAGTTATTTGCACCTTGAAGAACGTAAATACCCAACGCCAATCCGTTTACAAGTTGATGAAGCGGCAAAGGTCAATTTACAACAAGTATTGCAATTACGGTTACCAAGTCAAACTGGGGCTCAAATTACACTAACAGAATTAGTGCAAGTGAAGCAGCAAACCATCAATGCGCCAATTGTGCATAAAAACATGGTGCCTATGATTATGGTTGTTGCGGATATGGCAGGCCCAACCGGGAGTCCATTATATGGCATGTTCGACATGGTCAGCCAAATTAACCATGAAACCGCACAAGGTGAGTTAGCCTATCCTATCGAGCAACGTTTTGTAGAACAGCCTGACGGATTAACTGATGTGGCGATTTTATGGGATGGAGAATGGAAGATCACCTACGAAACCTTTAGGGATATGGGTATCGCTTATGCTGTTGGCATGATTGCCATTTACCTACTTGTTGTTGGTCAATTTAAATCTTACATCGTGCCTTTAATCATTATGGCACCAATCCCATTAACTGTGATTGGTGTTATGCCAGGACACGCGTTGCTAGGGGCACAGTTTACCGCACCGTCGATGATTGGGATGATTGCTCTTGCAGGTATCATTGTTCGAAATTCGATATTACTGGTCGATTTTATTAATCAGCAAACCGCGGCAGGCGTGCCATTTGAACAAGCGGTTATTCACTCGGGTGCAGTTCGCGCTAAACCCATTATGTTAACGGCTTTAGCCGCCATGATTGGCGCAATGTTTATTATTGATGATCCCATTTTTAATGGCTTAGCCATCAGTTTAATTTTCGGGATTTTTATCTCAACCATTTTAACGTTAATCGTTATTCCAGTGCTGTATTATTCGGTCATGAAAACCCAAATGGCAGCTAAAACACAATAATCCGTGATTGTTATTTAACTGGGCATTAGCCCAAAGGAGCTCGATATGTCATTAGAAAGAAGCATTATGGCCTTTGCTGGCTTTATGGTTTTGTTGTCTTTATTACTTATGGCAACAGTTAGCCCACATTTTATTTGGCTAACCGTGTTTGTTGGCGCTAACCTATTCCAAAGTGCATTTACAGGTTTTTGCCCTGCTGCCATAATAATGAAAAAGATGGGCATTAAAACTGCGGCAGAAATAGCCTTAAGTAAATAAGCATTAGCTGGAGCCCATATTAAAAAGGAACTCAATGTGTTAATTAACATCATAAAATCCATATTAACGTGCTTAATGCTGTTGTCAGCCTTGTACGCTATGCCTTCAATGGCAAGAGAACAACAACCTGATATCGCATGGCAAAAAATTAATGCTAACGCGACGGTAATTGATGTGCGCACCCCAGAAGAGTTCGCCGCAGGTCATATTAAAGGCGCAATTAATATTCCGTTTGATAGTATCGTGCCGCAATTAGCTAAACTCAACTTAAGTAAAAATACTGAACTTGTGCTGTATTGCCGAAGTGGGCGCCGCAGCAGCATCGCACAAGCCTCATTAATTGAACAAGGTTACAACAATACATACGACGCAGGCGGTTTAAATACGCTCATGTCTGCCCGTTAGATTTCGACAATTGAAACAATAAACTCATAACTCCAATTAATGCTCAGAGTCACTTTCTGAGCATTGATTGAACAATGAATAAAAAACAAATCTCTATCAAAATACCAACGTATTAATGATTATTTTTTAGCCGCATAAACCTTGCTTAAACTCCCCCACTAGCGTAAAGCGCTTTCATCAAAAAAACACTTTAACGTCCTCAGCTTTTGAACATTATTCCTTATAAAATCAAGAATACAAATTCACCAAAACCTAATATAAATTCAAAATCAATACGTTATATCACTTGTTCAAGAATATCAATTATTAACATTTTATTTACATATGGTTATTTTTTGATTACATTTTATTCTGCTAAACAAACAGAGTTTAGCGCTAAAACATAATTAGAAAGGCAAAAAACAACCCTGATAACATGGAAGATAAAATGAAAAATATTCAGAAAACGACTGTCATGCTTAGCATGACAACCCTCGCATTAGCGATTTCAACCCACGTCAATGCTGCACCAGTTCCAGTATCACTTTCATCAACGAATCAACAAATTGAACAACAATCTCCACTACCAAAACGTTATATCGTTAAGTTTAGAAACGACAATGCCGCTCAGGTCATCAACGACCTTACGGCAAGTCAAAGCATTAACCAGGTAAGTGAAGTGAACAGCATGGACTACCAGCCGCGCACTAATGAAGTATTTAGCCACTTTAGAGCACTCAATAGTGTTCAAGCTCGCGAAATGAAGCGCATCGGCCGCAGCAATAGTTATTCAACTAAACTTGATAGCAACTCCATTAGAGCACTGCGCCTTCGTCAGGATGTCGAATACGTTGAAGAAGATCTGCCTCGTCGACTCATGGCTGAAACGACACCGTGGGGGCAAACCTATGTCGGTGCGACCGTGCTTAGCGACAGTCAGACAGGTAATCGCAGTATTTGTATTATCGACTCAGGCTACGATCGCAGTCATAACGATTTAAGCGGTAACAATGTAACAGGAACCAACAACTCTGGCACAGGCAATTGGTATCAGCCGGGTAATAATAATGCCCATGGTACTCACGTAGCAGGCACCATTGCTGCTATTGCTAATAATGAAGGTGTTGTGGGTGTCATGCCAAACCAAAATGCCAACATTCATGTTGTTAAGGTGTTTAACGAAGCTGGTTGGGGTTACTCTTCATCACTGGTTGCTGCTATCGATACCTGTGTCAACTCTGGCAATGCTAATGTCGTTACCATGAGCTTGGGGGGTAGCGGTTCAACCACAACCGAACGCAATGCATTAAATAGCCATTATAATAATGGCGTATTACTGATTGCTGCGGCCGGTAATGCAGGTGACAGCAGTTACAGTTATCCAGCATCGTACGACAGCGTCATGTCTGTGGCTGCCGTAGACAGTAACCGCGATCATGCCGCATTTTCACAATATACCGATCAAGTTGAAATTTCAGGTCCAGGTGAAGCCATTTTATCGACAGTGACCGTGGGTGAAGGCCGCACTGCAGATATTACCATTGGTGGACAATCATACTTTAACAGCGGCGTCGTCCCCCATAACCGCTTAACACCATCTGGCAGTAGTTATACCTCCAATCCTATCAATGCATCAGCAACAGCGGCATTAGCTGAATGTACTGTTAATGGCACAAGCTTTAATTGTGGCAATATGAGTAATAAAATCTGTTTAGTTGAACGAGTTGGAAACCAAGGTTCAAGCTACCCAGAAATTAACGCCGTTAAAGCCTGTAATACTGCAGGTGCAAGTGGTGTCATTGTTTACAGTAATAGTGCTTTACCTGGTTTACAAAACCCATTCTTAGTCGATGCCAATAGCGAAATCACAATTCCTTCAATGTCGGTAGACCGTGCAACCGGTTTAGCCCTTCAGGCTAAAATAGGCCAATCAACCACAGTGGCTAACTTGGGTAACCAAGATTATGAATACTATAACGGCACGTCAATGGCGACACCCCACGTGTCAGGTGTCGCAACATTGGTGTGGAGTTATCACCCGGAATGCAGTGCTGCTGAGGTGCGTGCTGCGCTTAATGCGACTGCTGATGATTTAAATGTGGCAGGACGTGATAACAAAACCGGTTTCGGTATGGTAAACGCAACTGCGGCTAAGGCCTACTTAGATGAGTCGTGTTCCGGACCAACAAATCCTGGAAGCGGTAATGGTGATAGCGCCCTTGAAAATGGAGTCGCAAAAACCGGTCTCGCAGGAGCTAAAAATGATGAGCTTTACTATTCATTAGACGTACCAGCAGGCGCCACAAACTTAAGCTTTACCATGAGTGGCGGTACGGGTGATGCTGACTTATATGTGCAATACGGTGCTTCACCGACGACCAGTAGCTATGATTGCCGTCCATGGAAGAGTGGTAACGCAGAATCATGCCCAATCTCTACTACACAATCAGGTACATATTATGTGATGGTGCAAGGGTACAGTGCATTTAGTGGTGTGAGCTTAGTGGCTAACTATACCGCTCCGGGCTCTGGAAGTGGTGCAGGTACGGGCGGCGTAGCAACCTATACCAACAACAATAATTATACTATCCCAGATAACAACACCACAGGCATCACGAGTCCGATTTCGGTAACTCGTACTGGCAACTCTGGAACGGTTTCCGTGTCGGTAGGCGTTGTTCACACTTATATTGGTGACTTATCAATTCAGTTGATCAGCCCTACGGGTCAGACGGTTGTGTTACATAACAAGACTGGAGGCGGCACTGATAATCTTAACCAGACCTATTCGGCAAATATGACAGGTGTTGAGTCGAGTGGAATTTGGACACTCAAGGCTGTTGACAGTGCAAGACGAGATACTGGATATATCGATACTTGGAGCTTAAGCTTCCAATAGCATTACCATAATGCAAAAATAGCCACATTATGTGGCTATTTTTTTGCTTAGAACACAGTAAAAATATTAAAAATGTGGCTGCAAAGTATTTAGTACCGCAGGTTGTTGTACTTTACTGATCACATCAAAAATGGCAGCAAATGAGTTAGGAGTGCTAACATCTATCGCTAGTTTTAACCGGCGAGCAATATCATTGGCCGATAACACACCGCGAATAGCGTGATTGTTTCTATCTAGTACTAAGCAATGCTGTTGACCTGCTGACTTTAACGTTTCAATCACATCGCCAATTTTAGCATAAGTTAAATCATCATAATCAATGGCTTTTAGCTGATCTTTTGCAATCATAAAGTCTGTGACTTTAAGCTGTTCACGTTGATGCCCTTCAGCAACGCGTTTTAAAATCGCTTGATCATGTAACGACTCAAAACTGATTAACCCTATAAACTCATGCTGAGTATTAATTACTAATTTAAGACGAACGTGGGATTTTTGCATCAAACTTTCCACTTCTACTGCAGACGAGTTTGATTCAATAACCAAGGGAGTCACTTTTTTAAAATCGGTAAAAATATTGAGAGCAGAAGATAACAAAGAGATATCTTCATGGGCTTCTGGAGAAGTTAGCTCATCAATTTTTTCTACTGGATAAAGAGTAAGTTTTTTCACAATAACATCCTTAATACACAACCGATAAAAAACAAGATGATTATCAATGCTTTAAATTAAAAATCTTGTTTAAAACATACTTTGATTATCTGCCTGTGATTTTATTAGTACAATACCCTTGAGATTAAAGTTTATTCATTATTGCTAAATTAAGGTTAAATTAATCTTTGTGCGATATGGGCACACTTGCTGGCGCGCTTTATATTCCATCCTTAAATTAATATTGGCTACACTGATTTTAAGCTTTCTGGCTCAATCAACACGCTATTCTCATTATCAGATAACCACACCTGCCCTTCACTGATACTCACTTGAAGCGCCATATTACGGCTCACAAATACCGCAAGCTGCTTAACGGCGTCTTCAGGAAAATTTACCACAGACAAGTTCTCATACCGAGTTAATGCTTGTTGATGTTGTTGCCACCAAATAGGCACACTGCGCCCACCATAAGTGTACAAGATAACTTGCTTAGCTCGACCACAGGCTTTACGAAGCCACNTTTCGTCCGCCTGGCCAAACTCAACCCATAAGTTAATTTCATCACTTAAACTTTTGTCCCACAACTCAGCTTCATCATCAACACACAAACCTTTGCTAAAAGCCAAGGTATCCGATGCATTTAATGCAAAAGCCAATAAACGAACCATCATACGGGTATCGGTTTCAGAAGGGTGTTGCGCTAGGGTCAACGCATGATCTGCGTAATAGTGACGGTCCATGTCGGCAATTTGAAGTGCAACTTTGTATACGGTAGCTTTGGCAGCCATTAGGCGATCTCAATAGGCATAAAAAAGCCGAGTCTACTACAAACTAGACTCGGCGTGTTAGTTGAGCACGCTTAAAACGTTATAACGCACCTGGACGTAAATGCTTTGCCATTGGAAAATAGGCTATAAGTTGAGCGATTTTATCTGGCGGAGCCACGATCAACATACGATCGCCTTGTTCATATTGATGAGCGATATCACTGAGCTTAGGGATTTGTGTTCGATTGGCATCTCGGCGTAATAACTCATTAGTCTCACTGTTAAGTGACTCATCACTGAAAATAACATCAAGTTTTTGCAGTAACGGCATCGCTGCAATCGGTAATAAATTTGCAGGTGTATGCTCAGTCAGTAAGAGTATTTCACCTTGACGAGTCATATCTTGAAAAGCATCAACATAACGTTGTTCGGTGAGGTTATCGAATCGGTCTTGGTTACTGTTAAAAAAACGTTCCCAAAACAGTCGACGATCTTTACCGTTAGCTAAAGTTTGCTGAACTTCTTCGCGTTTACTGGCAACAAAGTCAAACAATGGTGCTAACGATGCTGGTAACATGGTTTCTAATCGAGAGCGAATGGTTCTAGCAAATACTGGAGCGGCCCCTGCAGTGCTGATCGCCACAACTAAACGGCCACGATCGACAATCGATGGGGTGATAAATCGGCAATATCTCGGATTATCAACGACATTAACCCAAATACCACGCTCATTGGCGATATCAGCAAAGTCCATATTCAGCTGCTCGTTAGCGGTGGCTAAATACACAAGGTCAATATCGGCAATATCATCTTGGGTGACAGCACGACGGGATAAGCGAATACGCCCTTGTTGGTGATAAGTGTCAATATCGGCGGCTATGTCTGGGGCAATAACGTGGATAATCGCGTCTGTCCGTGCCAGTAAGTCGAGCTTACGTGTGGCAACCTCGCCTGCACCGACAAGTAAAACCCGTAAACCTTGGGTATCTACGAACAATGGAAAATATTGCATTGATTTCTCAGTCTTGCACGATAGGAAATTGATGTTGGATCCATGCGCGATAACCACCGATCATAGATGCAACCTGGGTGTACCCCATAATTTGTAAATTATACGCGGCTAATGCTGCACGTTGGCCCGCGCCACAATAAAGTAAAATAGGCATCGTTTTATCTGGGAAACGTTGCTCAATATCGCGCTCAATAATGCCTCGGCTTAAATGCTTGGCCTTAGGTAAATGGCCTTGAAGCCATTCATTATCCTCACGTACATCGATAAGTTGCCATTGGTCTTGTTGTTGATATTGTTCGATAGTCAATAACCTAATATGAGGCATGACAGATTCGACTAGATTGGCAAAGGCTGGAGATGCTTGCATAACGAGTCCTTAAATGAGATGACGCCACGGTGTTGTGGCAAGTAAATACGCCATAACCGATAAAAAGGTTTATCAAATAGTTTAAGAAAATAATAAACTTACACAAGTGTTTAAAGGCATTATTCTCGAGATATTATTCAATTTTACGACGTATTACGCGTTATGCATTTCACTTTTTTGTGCACTGCACTGCCAGCATAATTCAAAGCTGCCTTCGTTCATCTCATGGCACTGAACACATTGCCATTGAGGTTGTTCTATATCGAGAGAGTCAAGCAAGGCTTGAGCGGCAGCAAGCTGACTGTCCATGACCCACAGCTCAACGGTCTGCATTTCAATCGGTAGGCCACCCACGCCACCTATCAGCGCTTCGCCTTTGAGATCAACATCGATTCCGCTGGTTTCCAGCAGCCCCTTCCATGTGTGAGCCTGTAACAAATTCCCACCGGCTAGTAATACCTTTCGTTGTTCCATGCGTTATCCTACTGCATTGCTCTTGCTGGCAAATTTGTTTCATCCTACTGCTTCAGCCAAAATCTGTCGAGCACTGTTTATAAATTGGACATTTTTCATAAACAATGATTACCTTAGGTAACGATTATTGATAAATAACAGGATCCTAAATGAGTAAAATTGTTTTAAAGGGCGTATTTCAAATTACCACATGGAATGAGTCAGCCTATGCAGAACATCATGACGGAAGTAAGCAAACCATTGCAGAGATTAGCCAAACCTACTCGGGAGATATATCAGGTGTAGCAGACATTAGATATGTGATGTCACACCAACAAGACACTACAGCTGTATTTACGGGCATTGAACACCTAACAATCACCACCCCTGAAATCGCTGGCACCATAGTGTTATTTCATAACGGTACATTTACTGAGGGTGTCGCACAAAGCCAATTTACAATTGTAGAAGGTTCAGGAACAGACAATTTACTGAACTATGTTGGCCACGGTGAATTTACGTCAACAGAAAATGGTCAGGCAGATTATGTCATTACATTACACTTAACATAAAGACACTGGTCAGCCGTTAATGGTTTATCAACACAACTTGCCCTAGGGCTGATGTACATTGATAAATGCACGCTGCTAAGTAACTAGCGCCTGTCTAGTTAGCCTGATATTTACCAAGTGAGCCACATAACGCCTGTACAATAGTCACTCTAACATCAATCACGCAAGGTTATTTTACAAACAATAATTGTTGTTAAACAATTGTATAGAGAATTGTTTAACAACAATTTTTACACTACACTGTACAATAAAGTGCGGGCCTAATATTGCTAGGTTTATGGCAATAATGCGCTCACTCCGTCTAATCTTCTGACCATTAAGAGCTTACATAATGCGAATATCCAAAGTCATCTTAGTTGCTTGCGGTTTATTAGTCGGATTATATCTTTTAGTGATGTTAACACTGAGTCAGAGCCTACATGCATTTAATCGCGACAACAGCAATGTTAATTTGCAGCAACTCGATCAACGTGATGTGATTAGATTAGATAACCATTGGGCTAATTGGTTGTTACATTACGATATTGTCAAAGATGAGCAAAATACCTATGCCGTATTATCAAAAGCTGGATTTCAATTAAATGCGGTTAGCCTGAATCACATCTTTAGCAACGTCATATTATTCAGTAATGTGCCATTATTGTTATTGGGCGGGTTTGCCATTGGCACTCCTTTTTATATTACCCGCAGACAACAGAAAAAACTCGATGCTTCACTTGAAGTGGTCAACAACGAAACCAATAAGCTACTGGCAGCCTTTAATATCACGCCTCCAAATGTTGAACAGCAAAATACCATTTCGAAACTGAGCTTGGCTCTAATAGAGCTCAACAAACAAATACATGATCAACAACATAAAAATTTTATTAGCCAACATCAAGACAAACTCACAGGACTCATTGACCGACATGCCTATTTACATCACTTACAATCGCAGCTAGAACAAGCTCAAGTATTAAAGAAAAGGCAAGCCCTGTTATTTATTGACCTCGATGGCTTTAAGCAAGTGAATGACTCGTTTGGCCACAGCTTTGGCGATGAAGTATTAATTCAAGTAGCCCAACGTCTTACAACTGTCATACGCAATCGTAAACTAAATCACTTGGCCGCTTCGTTAGGGTTAGAGTTAAATTTGTCGCGACTTGGGGGGGATGAATTTTCAATTTTTATTGAAAATCTTAATGATGACAATTTAGCCATTGAAGTTGCGCAAAATGTATTACAAGAAATTGAAGGTGATTTTGTACTCGGCAACAAATTAATTAAAATTGGTGCCAGTATTGGCATTGCAGTTTATCCTGACAGCGCCGCCAACCCTAATACATTATTACAAATGGCCGATGTGGCTATGTACCGTGCTAAAACCGATGGCAGAGGTATTTACCGCGTTTATTCGCCTGAAATGGGCAATAAGATGCGTCGCTATCATTATTTACTTGAAGAAATGCGCCTAGCAATGGCAAGTCATAGTTTTAGTTTGTCGTTTCAGCCCATCGTGAATGTCAACGATTTTAGTATCGATTACTTTGAATGCCTCGTACGTTGGCACCATCCGATTGAAGGCTCTATCCCTCCAGCCGAATTTATTCCTATTGCTGAAGACTCAAACTTAATTTTAGAGTTAGGTAATTGGATTTTATTAGAAGCTTGTCGTCAAATGGCGGCTTGGTACAACGCCGGAATGAATAAAGTGAGGATATCAGTCAATATCTCAGGAGTACAGTTATCGCATATTCCACTGTATGACTGGGTTATGGACACAATCAATAAAGTGGGATTACCAGCCAAAGCCTTATTACTCGAAATCACCGAAACGTGTTTTATTGAAGCGTCAGAAAAAGTGATTGCTGACTTAGAAAAGCTTCGTGAGTCAGGTGTGCTGATTGCCATTGACGATTTTGGGACAGGTTTTAGTTCGTTATCAACCTTAGCCAATTTACCTGTAGATGTCATTAAAATTGATAAGCTGTTTATCGACCAAGCTAATATTAACCCCAAGTATGAAAAGATTTTAAATTCCATCAGTGACTTAGGTAAAACGCTCGATCTTAAAATTGTTGCAGAAGGTGTTGAGACCGCGCCGCAATTTGAATTAGTTAAAAAACTCGGTATTGATTGCATTCAAGGTTATTTAATAAGCCGCCCAGAAACCTCAAAGGATGTAGGCAGTAAAATGATAAGCCAAAATATTAACTATATCGCAATGACGGGGACTGGGGTATATGCCCCTCAAGCTGACAAAGCTGCTCCTATCGTACAAATAAAAGCGGGTTAACTGGAGGGCTGTATTTGCAACAGATGAACAATAATTCGCTGGCAATGAGTATTAACATCAGCCGTATCAATACAGACATTGGTACCTTTAGGGTTGACGCTAAAACTAAGATGACCAAGATACTTTCAATAATCTCAATTGACATACTCAGCACTGATGGCTGGGAAGCATTGATTATTGATATCGATGCACCATGGTACCAAACTGTAGTTAAGGCATGTGAGCGACACCTCCAACAACAGCAACAGCAACAGCAACAGCAACAGCAACAGTAGTATCATAAATGTATACAAACAATAAACCCCAGCAATGCTGGGGTTTATTAGGCTAACGACAATGCATTTTAAGGCATCATTGAAGGCTGATCAGCACCTTCTTTTTCAATCTCTACAGGTAGCATGTGCTCACGGTTAATACCCAATTTAATGGCCAAGTAACTTGCCACATAAATCGATGAGTATGTACCCACAAAAATACCTAATAACAATGCTGTCGCAAAGCCGTGGATCATGGTGCCACCTTTGAGGAACAACGCAATCACGGTAATCAAGGTCGTACCGGTTGTAATCACCGTACGGCTCATGGTTTGAGTAATTGAGGTATTCACAATTTCTTCGGGTGTACCTTTTCGCATCTTAAGGAAGTTTTCACGAATACGGTCATACACTACGATGGTATCGTTAAGTGAATAACCGACAACCGTTAATAATCCCGCTAAAACAGTTAAATCAAACTCTAACTGTAAAACCGAAAACACCCCTAAAGTCACAATCACGTCATGAGCAAGTGCCGCCACGGAACCCGCGGCTAAGCGCCATTCAAAACGAAATGACACGTAGATGAGGATACAAATTAAGGCAACGATAACCGCTAGGCCACCCTGCTCTGCTAATTCTTTACCTACTTGGGGGCCAACAAACTCAACACGTTTTTGCACTACGCCAGCATCAATTGACTGAGCCGCGGTTAATACAGCCTCAACTTGAGCATCACTCTTCAGTTCCGCTCTAACAGGTAAACGCACTAGCACGTCTCGGCTCGAACCAAAGTTCTGTACTACAGCACCTTCGGCTTCATCCGATGTCATCGTTGCACGCAACGCATTTAAGTCAACAGGAGCAGAGAACTCCATTTCAACGACAGTACCGCCGGTGAAATCTAAACCCCAGTTAATGCCTTGCACACCGAGTGAGACAAAAGAAGCAATTACCAAGATAAACGACATGACACTGATAGGAAATGCATGACGAAGAAAGTCGACTGTATTCTTTACTGAAAATATCTGAAACATATTCAACTTCTCCCTTAGATAGATAATGACTTAACGCGCTTACCACCCCAAATCGCATTCACGATAGAGCGTGTGCCAACAATGGCTGTAAACATCGAAGTCGCGATACCTATCATTAAGGTAACAGCAAAACCTTTCACCGCACCGGTACCCACAGCAAACAGGATTAACGCAGTCATAAAGGTGGTGATGTTAGCATCGGCAATGGTTGAGAACGCATTACCATAACCTTCATGAATCGCTTGTTGTACGCTACGGCCACCTAGAATTTCTTCACGAATACGTTCAAAAATAAGTACGTTACCGTCAACAGCCATACCGACGGTTAACACCATACCAGCAATACCAGGTAGCGTTAACACCGCGCCAGGGATCATCGACATCACTCCCACAACCATGATTAAGTTTGCTAACAATGCAAGGTTGGCAATAAAGCCAAATGCACGGTAGTAAATCATCATGAAGATAAGCACAACGACCATGCCCCACACCATAGCTTGAACACCGTTTTCAATGTTCTCTTTACCAAGGCTTGGACCAATAGTGCGTTCTTCTACAATCGTTACCGGCGCAATAAGCGCTCCTGCACGAAGTAATAACGCTAGGCTTTGTGCTTCGCTGTGTTCAAGACCGGTAATCACAAAATTACGGCCTAAGCGGGCTTGAATTGTAGCAACCGAAATAACCTCTTCAATCTTGGTCATTTTTACGGTGCCATCAGGATTACGTTGACCACTGTCTTTATATTCGATAAACAATGTTGCCATTGGTTTACCGATATTGTCTTTGGTTACGTTAGAGAAAATCGTGCCGCCTTTCGCGTCAAGATTAATCGCTACCTGTGGTCGGCTGTACTCGTCAAAAGTAGGCTGCGCGCCAGTGATATGATCACCGGTTAACATCACTTCTTTTTTCAATACTGCAATACCACCTTCACGGCGTTGGTAGACTTCAGCACCTGCAGGTACACGGCCACTGGCCGCTGCACTGACGTCTGCTTTGTCGTCCACCATGCGAAACTCAATCGATGCCGTTGCACCTAAAATCTCTTTTGCACGAGCAGTGTCTTGCACACCTGGTAGCTCAACAATAATACGTTCAGCGCCTTGACGTTGTACTACAGGCTCAGCAACACCTAGCTCGTTTACACGGTTACGGATCGTTGTGATGTTTTGCTGTAAAGCTTCTTCCTTAATTTGCTTAAGGTATACATCACTCATCGTCGCCAATAATATAAACTCCTTGTCAGTGCTGGCATCGGTATAGACCATGTCGTTACTGCGCGTTTTTAAGTAGTTTTCTGCTTGGCTAACCGTGTCAGCATCACGAAACTTAATCGCAATGCCTTTAGGGGTTTTACGAACACCAGCGTAACGAATGTTTTCTTCACGCAGTTGGCTACGGAAATCAGCCACTTTGGCTTCTTCCATTTTGCGAATAGCTTCGCCCATGTCCACTTCCATTAAGAAATGCACACCACCACGTAAATCTAAACCCAGCTTCATTGGCGACCCACCAACAGCTTCAAGCCATTCAGGGGTTGCTGGCGCAAGGTTAAGTGCTACCGTAAATTTTTGCCCAAGTTGCTCTGCAATGGCTTCTTTAGCCAATAATTGTTGCTCGGCATTTTGTACCCGAACGAGCAATTGTCCGTTTTCAAGCTCAGCACGCTTAATAGCAATACCTTTGCCTTCTAACATTTGCACGACATTGGCTTGAGTTGACGCATTTACTTCAGCACCACGAGTTGCCACAATCTGCACTGCATGGTCTTCACCAAACAGATTAGGTATGGCATAAAAACCACCAATGGCGATGATAAGCACCACCATGATGTTTTTCCACATTGGGTATTTATTTAACACACCATAGCCCTCTTGGCTTATAACGACTGGATAGAACCTTTAGGTAATACCGCGGCGATGTAATCCTTTTTAATGGTAATTTGGTTGTTATCGTTAATCGCAAGTAACACGTAATCACTTTCTTCACTGATTTTTGTCACTTTACCCAAAATACCACCACTGGTTAATACTTCGTCACCTTTTGAAATCGATGCCATCAAGTTTTTGTGCTCTTTAACACGCTTTGACTGAGGACGGAAAATCATGAAGTAAAAAATTAACCCGAACATGACAAGCATAAAAATTAACTGCATGGTTTCGCCACCGGCAGCGCCACCCATTGGGCTTGCATAAGCATTTGAAATTAACATAGTTCTCTCTTCTTATTTGCTAAAATTAATCGACTAACTCAGGTACTTCACGACCAAGACTGGTATAGAACTCCTTCACAAAGGCGTCTAATGTACCTGTCTGAATTGCGCCGCGCAAACCTTCCATCAACATTTGATAGTAACGTAAGTTGTGAATGGTGTTTAAACGCGCACCTAGAATCTCATTACAACGATCTAAATGGTATAAATAAGCACGTGTATAGTTTTTACAGGTATAACAATCACACTTAGCATCTAATGGTGAAGTGTCATCACGGTGACGCGCATTACGGATTTTAATTACCCCTTCGCTGGTAAATAAATGGCCGTTACGAGCATTACGTGTTGGCATAACACAATCGAACATATCAACACCACGACGCACACCTTCAACTAAATCTTCTGGTTTACCTACCCCCATTAAGTAACGCGGTTTATCAGCAGGTATTTGCGGACAAACGTGTTCTAGAATGCGGTGCATATCTTCTTTAGGCTCACCCACAGCTAAACCACCAACGGCATAACCATCAAAGCCAATATCAAGTAGGCCTTTTACACTTTCGTCACGTAAATCTTCGTAAACACCACCTTGGATAATGCCAAACAGTGAATTAGCATTTTCTAAGCGATCAAACTCATCGCGTGAGCGCTTAGCCCAACGCAATGACATTTGCATCGATTTACGCGCTTCATCATGCGTTGCGGGGTAAGGCGTACACTCGTCAAAAATCATCACCACATCAGAACCAAGAGAGTGTTGAATTTGCATCGACTTCTCTGGATCTAAAAAGATTTTTTCACCATTAATCGGTGAACGGAAATGCACACCTTCTTCAGTGATTTTACGAATGTCGCCTAAGCTAAACACCTGAAATCCACCTGAATCAGTCAAAATTGGACGTTGCCAGTTCATAAAGTCATGCAAGTCACCATGCTTACGCATGATTTCTTCGCCTGGACGCAACCACAAATGGAAAGTGTTACCCAATAAAATGTCTGCACCTGTAGCACGCACTTCTTCAGGGGTCATCCCTTTTACAGTACCGTAGGTTCCCACGGGCATAAATGCTGGCGTTTCTACCGTACCACGGTCAAATATCAAACGTCCGCGACGTGCACGACCATCTGTTGTGTCTAATTCAAATTTCATAAATCACCTTGCCAGATAAACAGTCTGACTTGTTTAGTTTCTATAGTAATGAGGGCAAATTTTAATGCTTCAAGGTTAAGAACACATTAAAACATCAAAACGCCCACTGTTTGCGGGCGTTTGTTGGCGGGTATTGTAAATCAATTTCGGGGATTAAGGGGCTTTTTTCGTCACAAACATCGCATCACCATAGCTAAAAAAGCGGTATTTTTGCGCAATCGCATGTTGATAAGCGGCCATGACCTCATCATAGCCAGCAAACGCACTTAATAGCATGATTAATGTCGATTCTGGTAAATGAAAATTAGTGACCATTGCATCGACAACCTTAAACTGATATCCAGGGTAAATGAAGATATCGGTATCGCCGCTAAAGCCACTTAACGGCGCATCACCACAGGCTCGTGCTGCACTTTCTAATGAACGAACTGATGTTGTACCAACGGCAACGACACGGTGGCCATTGGCTTTAGTTTGCGCAATAAGATCGACAACTTCTTGAGAGACATTTGCCCATTCAGAATGCATTTTATGTTCAAGCACATTATCAACACGTACCGGTTGAAATGTCCCTGCGCCTACATGAAGAGTCACAAAAGCAATATTGACACCTTTATCTTTTAAGGCGGCTAACATTGCATCGTCAAAGTGTAACCCTGCTGTCGGTGCCGCCACAGCGCCTGGGGTCTGGTTATAAACGGTTTGATAACGTTCTTTATCAGCGTCCTCATCTGGACGGTCTATGTAGGGTGGCAGAGGCATATGACCGACTTGTTCTAACACTTCTAAAATCGTGTTATCACTCAGTAGTTCTAGTTCAAACAAAGCGTCATGGCGCGCCAGCATTTTCATTTGATAACCGGCGTCTAAGTTGATTAATGCATCCACTTTAGGCGACTTTGAACTGCGAACATGGGCTAAAATTCGTTTATCATCAAGCATACGCTCAACTAAAATTTCAAGCTTGCCACCGGTGGCTTTTTGGCCAAATAAACGCGCAGGGATCACTCGGGTGTTATTAAACACCATCAAGTCACCTGGGTTAACCAATTCGAGTATGTCAGTAAACTGCTTATCGGCTAACTGTCCATCTACACCATTAAGGGTCAGTAGACGCGACGCATTACGTTGTGCAGTCGGATAGCGAGCAATAAGCTCATCAGGAAGGTCGAACGAAAAGTCTGCAACGCGCATAGTAAAATCTCAACAGTAAAAACGGCCGCTAGTCTATGGCGAGCGCAGGTTAAGATCAAGTTTACTGATTACTTTGTCGGCTTTTCTATGGGAGTTTGAGTATAACTGTCGGTATCATCGACTTCATTAACCGTGTTTTGATGTGGCGCTTTATCAGATTTAAACGAATGGATTTCATAGCGCATGTCTATTTGCACTTTATTTCTTTTAGTTGTGCTAGGCCTGCCGAATATTTTTTTTAACCAATCTTTCATCATCCTTGATCCCTAATTTAAGCATTTATTATTTATAATTTCGTACAGATAACTATCTACAATCGACACTACACACATTACTCCATGACATTTGTGTATAAAGCGTTATGATTGAACCTAACAGCTTGTCAACTTGTAATGCTTTGTTACAAACGGCTAGTATCATACTGTAAAATAATAAAATTAGAAGCACAAAATATGAACTTTTTAGCACACTTACATTTAGCAGATATTAGTGATACTCATTTAGTGGCTAATTTGTGCGGTGATTTTGCCAAAGGCAAAATAGAAGATCACCCTCAGCACCTCCAACAAGGCATTTGGTTACATCGTCAAATCGATCAAATTACCGATAGCCATGAAATTATTATTGATTTGCTTAAACAATTCCCAAAATCATCTCGCCGAGTCGCGCCAATACTCATCGATTTAGTGTTTGACCATTATTTAGCATTCTATTGGGAAGAGTATCATCATCAAGATCTCAATATTTTTTGCCAAAAAGCGTATCAAGAACTTAATACGACCAAAGAATTACCCGCCACGTTGCAAGCAATTGCTCCAAAAATTATTCAACAAGATTGGTTAAGCAGTTACCAAACAAGGCAAGGTTTAGAACAAGCGATTCAAGGGGTCAGCCGCCGATTATCTAAACCTGATTTATTTGACCATGCGATCCGTGATGTCGATAAACTTTATGTTGATATCGAAATTGCCTTTAGAACATTTTACCCACAGTTAATGGCATACAGTAAAATATACAGCCGTAAAACACCCGAGCAATACTTACCAAATGCACGAGGGTAATTAAGCACATAATATGCCTATCTGGTTAACAGGGTTTATAAACGCGGCTAAAACGAGAGTAATGTCTGCCCGTTTTTGGTTAATGACACTGCGTGATGTATTGCTATTAGCGGCAGTACTGTTTGCAATTGCCAGTTATCTACAGCGAGACATGCACACAGGCTCAGCGTTTCCTATCACTAGTCAATTAATCGACGGCAGTCATGTGTCTTTATTTAACACTCGACAACAAGCAGACACAAATAAGGCCACATTGGTGTATTTTTGGGGTACTTGGTGCCCAATATGCAAGGTCACCTCGCCTATGGTCAACAGCGTCGCTAACACTCAAGATTATCGTGTTATTTCGGTGGCGGTTGCCTCTGGTTCAAATGCCGACATAAACACATTTATGCAGCATAATGATTACCAGTTTGCGGTTATCAACCAATCTACAAATGGTCACCATTTAAGCCAACAATGGGGGGCCACCGCTTTACCTTCGATATACATCATTGATAACCAAAATCAAATCCGCTTTGTGACATCAGGAGCCACCAGCAGCTGGGGCATGTCATTACGCCTGTGGTTAGCGAGCCTGTAATTATTGATGGAGAATAATCGGCCATCAAACAAGTCATATATGTCACGTTCCCGTATCCATACCACCTGATAATCCGAGTTGACGCTATCTTATTTTCGTTACTGAACAAATTTTGTTAGTATGCGCGCGTAACCAATCAAGCAAAATCTGCGTTTATTAAAGAGACAATCTCACCATGCACATCTTTACTTATCAACCACCCTCAATCCCTTGGTTGGACATCCGTTATAAAGACCGTGATATTATTGTGATTAATAAACCTTCTGGATTGTTATCAAATCCAGGACGCTCGCCAGACACCCATGACACAGCCATAACTCGCTTACAGCAACGTTATCCAGAGGCCATTTTAATCCACCGCTTAGATTGTGATACGTCGGGTATCATGATTTTTGCGCGAACCAAAAAAGCTGAGTCGCATCTAAAAACTCAGTTTCAAAATCGCCAAGCTAAAAAAGTGTACATCGCAGAGGTACAAGGGCATATGCAAACATTAACAGGTAAGGTGAACTTTGCGTTAGGGCCCAACCCTGACACACCGCCCTTTCAAATGCTTAGCGAGACAGGTAAAGCAGCACTCACTTATTACAGAGTACTTGAACAGCGTGCACAAACAACGCTGATGGAACTCAAACCTCATACTGGCCGCACCCATCAACTCAGAGTGCACATGCTTGCGCTTGGTCATCCTATTTTGGGCGATGAATTTTATGGGGACACTGAAACGATACAAGCCAGTCATCGCCTGAACTTACATGCGCAATCATTAACCATTTCGCACCCATATACCCAAGTTGAAATGACTTTTTTCAGCCAACACCCATTTTAAAAAAAATGCCGGCACCATAGTCATCCTATGCACCGGCATTGTTGTACTAATAACGCTTTTAACTTGCTTGAGCAGCCTCTTTTGCCTCAGCAGCTTCACAAGCTGCTGCAGTAAAGATAACGTCAGTTGAACTGTTTAACGCAGTTTCTGCAGAGTCTTGAATCACACCAATAATGAAGCCAACAGCCACAACTTGCATTGCAACATCGTTAGAAATACCAAACAGACTACAGGCTAACGGGATTAATAATAATGAACCACCCGCGACACCCGAAGCACCACAAGCCGATACTGATGCGACTACGCTCAGTAACAGTGCCGTCATAAAATCGATAGGGATGTTAAGCGTATGTGCAGCAGCAAGGGTTAACACAGTAATCGTAATCGCTGCACCGCCCATGTTAATCGTCGCGCCCAATGGGATAGATACTGAGTAAGTGTCTTTGTGTAACTTAAGCTCTTCACACAACGCCATGTTTACCGGAATATTGGCTGCACTTGAGCGAGTAAAAAATGCCGTAACTCCGCTTTCGCGTAGGCATTTAAGTACTAGCGGATATGGATTACGTTTAATTTTTACATAAACAATAATCGGGTTCACCACTAAAGCAATAAACAACATTGCGCCCACTAACACGGCAAGCAATTGGGCATAACCTGCAAGCGCTTCAAAACCAGTTTCGGCAAAGGTTGCGGCAACTAAACCAAAAATACCGATTGGGGCTAAGCGGATCACAAAACGGACAATGTTAGACACAGAATCACTTAAGTCAGCCAACATTTGTTTAGTGCTGTCGCTAGCATGATGCATAGTAATACCTAAACCCGCACCCCATACTAGAATACCAATGTAATTTCCTGTGAGTAATGCATTAACTGGATTATCAACAATTTTAAACAGTAAAGTATTAAGGACTTCTGTAATACCTTGAGGCGGATTAGAGCCTTCAATACCGGTTGCTAACAATAAGGTTGTAGGGAACGCAAAACTGAAAATAACGGCCGTCAATGCCGCTGCAAAAGTACCAAAAAGATACAAAGCAATAATTGGACGCATGTTGGTATGACTGTCTTTCTTTTGGTTAGCAATCGATGATGCAACCAATACAAATACCAGCACGGGTGCGATGGCTTTTAGCGCGCCGACAAACAGCGCCCCTAAAAATGCCACACTGTGTGCACCGGTTGTTGAAACGCTGGCTAAAATCACACCCAAGATGATCCCGCCAATAATTTGTAGCACTAAGCTACCACTAGCGATTCGAGCTAGCAGTGATGTTTTTTGATTCATTGTTTAACCTATGATTATTATATTAATGGCTTTTTATTCGTTAGTGATACCGCTGAGTCATGCCGAGGTTAAAACGGTAGTACGTTATAAAACAACTGTCGTCATTATATAAATGGGATACAACCTAACCAATATTCCTGAAAACACTTATGTTGTTGGCATCCTTGTTAACAATGTAACTCAACATAAGCTAAATAATCTGTTTTCAGAGATAACGTTATTACATGACTCCGAGGCCAACACTTAGTGCGATGCACAAAAAAGCCTTGTAGCTATATATCAGGATGGAACACAAGAAGTCTAGTGCTGAACTCAAATGAATAAAAAAATTCAGCTATTGCTGCTTTAATACACATTAAATGAGGCTTTCGTAAGAGGATGAAAATAACTTGTTAAACATGTTGAATGTAAAAACCATCAGAAAATATTGTATTTTTTACTGAAAATTAAACAAAGCATTAATGTTTAAGCTGAGCACCACGCAGCATGGCTTCAATAAGCTCTTTAGCATCAAATTTGGTTAATGCCTCATTAGCCCCCACCTGTTTAGCTTGGCTAACACTGATTTCACTCGAAAGTGAAGTATGCAAAATAATATAAGCATTGGCTAGTTGCGGGTTATTTTTCACTTCAAATGCTAACTCATATCCATCAAGACCTGGCATTTCAATATCGCTCACCAATAAATCAATTGGCTTGCCTAGCTTTGCCCCATCTTGCATCATTTGTAGCGCGTCACGACCATCTGAAGTCACCTGATAACCAATATTGATTGAGTCTAATGCGTCGGACAATTGCTTACGCGCCACTTTTGAGTCATCAACCAATAATATTCGCAGTGGTTTAAGTTTTTCACGTTGAACATCGGTCAAAATTGCGCGATTTGTGACGGGGTCACCAGGGAATATTTTCGATAACAGTAACTCTACATCCAGCAGTTGTACTAATTGATCATCAAATCGAGTGACACCCGTTAAAAAAGCATTTTTACCTAAATTATCTGAAGGCGCCTCAATGTTGCGCCAGTTACATTCAATGATTTTATCGATAGCACGTACCAAGAATCCAATCACCATGCGTTGGCAGTCAGTAATAATGATGTAACAGTCTTGACGTTCTTGCTCTTTAACAGGCTTAAAGCCGATAGCGGCTGCCATATCAATAACAGGAATCGTCATGCCTCGAATGGTCGAAGCCCCCAAGATAGCAGGATGAGAGTGAGGAATTTTAGTGAGCGGTGTAACTGGAACTAACTCACGAATTTTTAAAGTACCAAGCGCAAACTGTTGAGTGTGGTTCAACTTAAAAAGCAATAAACCTTGCGATTGATTCGCTTTGCTCATTTTTGGGCTCATCGTTTCACCTTGTAAGACTTTATTTTTTTACTATAGCATTTATCGTCACACTTAAGCGTGTCTTTAGCCTGATCAGATCACAATATAAGCAATTGCCTATAAAGGGTATCTGTTATACTTAAAAACATACAAAAACAAAGGGAAACATCATGATGTTTCCCTTTGTTGATTACTTGTAACGATACAGACTTAGTTCGAAGCAGACTGTAACTCGTAAAGTACATCATAAACAAATTGATCCCAACCATCTGCATCAAAGGCTAAACCACTGGCATTTCGTACCTGGCTAACCGCATGAACCGGAGCGGCACCGTTTTCCATCATATAGTAAGCCATGACCATTTCTGTTCGGTTTATCCCTGAACGGCAGTGCAATAAAACAGGAACATTGGCATTTTCGCACTCACGAATAAAGGCTAATACTTGCGGTAAAATTTCGGCACATACCGTTAAATCTTGCGGCTTGGGTGGTATGTTATCGGGTAAGTTAAATACCTTATGTTTTATACCGAGTTGTGCCATTGCAGCAGTATCACAACCTTCAGCATTATTTAATGAAGCTATCGCGCCAAAACCGGCTTGCTTTAACTCTGCTAAGTCCCATGCATCTTTATTTGGACCACTTCGCCCAGCGATTTGTCCATCAACTAACCAAAAAATATGTTTCATAATACCTACTACTCTGGTTTTTTAGCCCAAATATCTACATTAATTGGGGGTAATTTCTTACGCTTTTTTTTACCCATACCTTCAGGTTTGGCTACAGGCTTTGGCTGTTCCAAGACATTATCTGGTGTAATGTCGTCGGCTTCAAATCCGCTAACTTGTTCACGTTCAAGACGAATTTTGTTCTTTTTCTCAATAACAGAGAAATGATGATACTCATCATGCGATAACAAGGTCAATGCTAAACCCACCTCACCTGCACGTCCACTTCGGCCAATGCGGTGCATATAATCTGCTGGACTGCGCGGTAAGTCAAAATTAATTACAACAGGCAGTTTTTCAATATCCAAACCACGGGCTGCAATGTCGGTGGCAATCAACACCTGTATCTCTCCTGCTTTAAAGCTTTCAAGTACCCGACTTCGCGCACCTTGTGCTTTATCACCATGAAATACCTCTGCACTAATACCGCGCTTTGCTAATTTTTGCGCTAAATGATTACAGCCATTTTTTGAACTCACAAAAATCAATACTTGGCGCCATTGATACTGTAGAAGTAAATGAGCCAGTAACGCGGTTTTTTTCTCGCGATTCACGGTCATCACTCTCTGCACTAACGTACTCGCCTCAGCGCTTTGTAATTGCACTTCTAGTGGGTTATTTAGCAAGCTTTGAGTTAATTGACGCACTTCTTCAGGAAAGGTAGCAGAAAACAATAAGGTTTGTTTTTTCTTAGGCAGCATGGCTATCAACTGCGCGAGCTCTTCAGTAAACCCTAAGCTGAGCATTCTGTCTGCTTCGTCGAGAACCAATGTTGAAACAGAGGATAATTTAACGGCGTTAGATGAAATTAAATCAAGTAAACGCCCTGGCGTTGCAACAACAACATCAGCACCACCACGTAAGGCAAGCATCTGTGTATTAACAGACACGCCACCAAAAGCGGCTACAATTTTGATATCACCATTTAAATGAACCGCATAAGACTTAAAACTATCAGCAACTTGTTTAGCCAACTCACGCGTAGGCACTAATACTAATGCGCTAACAAAGTTACCTTTAGTCGATAAGCCACGGTTACGATCCATTAGCTGCTGCAATATTGGCAAAGCAAACGCCGCGGTTTTACCCGACCCGGTATTGGCTCCCGCCAGTAAATCTTGACCAGATAAAATACTGGGGATGGTATGGGATTGTACTGGTGTAGGCTGTAAATATTGAAGCTCGGCCAACCTAGCCAGCAACGGAGTGTGCAGACCAAATTCAGCAAAGGTGGTAGCTAATGAAGCTTGTGTCATGGATCAAATGCGCTCAACAATGGGTAACAATCGGACATTTTACCGCACTTTAGTGCATCAGTCAGATAAATTACCTAACTTTATTGTGTCGTCTCTAAGTTAAGAAGCCATTGTTTCATGTCTAACCCATAAGCATACCCTGTTAGCTTACCGCCTTTACCAATCACCCGATGACATGGAACGATAATCGCTATAGGATTGGCGCCATTTGCTGCCCCAACCGCACGCACAGCTTTTGGTCTACCAATGACATTGGCAATATCGCTATAGCTACATTGTTGGCCAAATGGTAGCTCACTCAACGCTCGCCACACTTGTTGCTGAAACTCGGTCCCCTTAGGAGCTAACGGTATATCAAAGGTTTGTCTAGTACCGGCAAAATATTCTGCTAATTGCACCACGGTGTTTTTAATGTGTTGTTGAGCCTGTAAAGACGCTTCATTTGTAGCAGACAAGAGGCTGACTGAAGATTCAATCTCAACTATAGGGTTAAGTTGAGCCAAATCATAAACTTGCAAATGTGTCAGACCATGCTCTGAAGCTTTTAGTGACAGCAGCCCCACAGGGCTAGACACGAGCGATTGTACTTGAGGTATAGACATCTTTTTATTCTTCTATTGAATTGAGGGGATTATTATCCCACAACTGAAACGTTAAATAGCTGCCCCAAGGGCTAACTTGTTGGCTAATGTGTTTGGCAATTTGACTATAGGACTTAGTTGACTCAATCGGACGCTGTGCCAATTGATGCAATGCATATAGCTTATTTTTGATCACTAAATCTGTCGTTAAAAACACGTCTGGCTCGCTAAGCCCTCGCATTTGTGCATAAGCCACAGTCCATGGACCAATCCCTTTAACCGACAACCAATCTTGTGGAGTTGAGTCTGGGTATTGGGCAACGTACTGCCCAAGTGCGTTTAAAGCTAACTTACGTGCACCAGGCATTTTTAATTCATTGAGCGATGCTTGGGCTATCGCCGTAGGTGTCGGGAATAATCGCCACGTTTTACCATTCAGACTCAGCGCTTCACCATAGTGTTTTACTAAGGTGTTGAGTAATTTAGTGGCTTGTTGCACGCTCACTTGTTGGCCTAATACTGCTCGACATGCAGCTTCAAACACATTACCAGTTCCAGGGATCCTAAGGCCAACATCGATATTAGCCCCAAGTGAAGTCATTGGCAGGAGAGCCTGTTCAATAACTTGCATATCGGCGTCAAGATCGAAAATGGCACGAATTTTCAGAACGACTTTGTGTAAATGCTTAATGTTTTGAGCATTAACAAAATAAATACACACATCTAACTGAGGTTTATTGTGATTGTGCTTAGCAACAAAAACACCATTAATACCATCAAATGAAAAACTGCGCATATAGCCGTCATCACTAATCGCCTCCATATGCTCCACTTGACGAAAAGCATAAAACTGCAACATCTTGGGCCAATTTAGTGGTGGCCTATACGCCAAGGTTAACGTAATAGGGTTAACGGACATCAATGGATTATCACTTGTCACTTGCTTAGTAATAATTGAATGACTTTGCTTACGGATAGCCGAGGGCGTTAGCTGCAAGTGTTGCTGAAACACTTCATTAAAGCGCCTAATACTATTAAACCCCGCGGCCATCGCGATGTCGGTTATCGACAAAGAGGTTTGATGCAATAACTGTTTGGCAAACATCAATTGCTGATATTGGGCAAAACGTTTTGGCGAAGTCCCTAATTGCTGATTAAACAATTGGCTCAAATAACGACTCGTTATACCTAATTTTTCAGCAAGTTCAGTTATTGACGCGGCATTATCACCATTAAGAAAACCTTGCTCAATTAACGTTAATGCTCGATGAAGAGTGGTCTGGGTACCGCGCCACGCATTGGAGCGTGGTGCGCTATCTGGACGACAACGTAAGCACGGTCTCAACCCCGCATTAGCGGCTTTAATGGCGGAGTCAAAATAGCGGACGTTTTTTTCATGCGGCGCTGGTGCAGGGCAAATAGAACGACAATAAATACCTGTAGTGAGTACGCCGGTAAAAAATTGGCCATCAAAACGAGCATCGCGACTCAAACGAGCTTGCTGACACACTTGCGGTGTAATATGACAATCTACTGATTTTTGCTCACTCGCCATCTGCTCTCCAAGGTCCTGTATCATTGCAGGTTAACGCTTAGCATAAGATCCATATTGCGCTAAAAAGTGCTTTTTTACGTATCGACAGACTTTACCTAAATGACTGCGTTGCGACTAGCGGAAAACGGAACTGAATCGTTTTATAACTTCATTAGTAGATTAATAGTAACAATTTAACGCATTACATTTGACGTATATACGCTATCCTAGCAGCAGAAACCTCACTATGGATGATAGAGCATTAGATGTTTAAATTTTTTGAATCCTTAACACAACCGTTACCGCCAGAAGAGCCGACACAACCGCCCAAAACCTTATATGCATTTTGTCGTCATTATACTCGCGGCTTTGGCAAACCTTTAATTGTAATGTCGATATTAACGGCCACGCTAGCGATATTAGAAGTGTCATTATTTGGCTTTATGGGTAAGTTAGTCGATTGGTTAGTCACTAAAAACCCACAAACCTTATGGCAAGACGAGCACGTTACCCTCATTAGTATGTCTGTGATTGTGTTAATTGTAATCCCATTGATTGTCTGGCTGCATGCCTCAATCGTGCATCAAACATTATTGGGTAATTACCCGATGGCCATTCGCTGGCAGGCTCATCGTTACTTACTTAAACAAAGTATTGGCTTTTATCAAGATGACTTTGCAGGCCGTGTTGCCACCAAAGTAATGCAAACCTCATTAGCGGTGCGCGAAACCGTCATGAAGCTATTAGATGTATTGATGTACATCCTAATTTACTTCACCTCAATGCTAGTGATGATTGCCAGCGCCGACTTACGGTTAATGTTACCTATGCTGGTGTGGCTATTTGCCTATATTGCAATCCAATGGAAATTAGTGCCTAAATTAAAGGCCATTTCAGCCAAACAAGCTGATGCCCGCTCAACCATGACGGGCCGAATTGTTGACAGTTATACTAATATTTCTACTGTTAAATTATTCTCTCACACTAAGCAAGAAGCAGATTATGCCCGCGATAGTATGAGCCTGTTTTTAGACACTGTTTATGGCCAAATGCGTTTAGTCACCGTGATTAACGTAGCAGTACAAATCATTAATTATGTATTAGCATTTACCATTGCTGCGGTATCAATTTGGCTTTGGGCAGATAACGCCATTACCGTTGGTGCTATTGCCGTCGCCGTCAGTTTAGCGCTGCGTTTAAATGGCATGTCTCAATGGATCATGTGGGAAATTAGTTCACTCTTTGAAAACATTGGTACGGTTACCGACGGGATGAATACCTTATCAAAACCCATTGCGATTGAAGATAAACCAGACGCCAAAGATATTATGGTTGATCAAGGTAAAATAGACTTTAATCAAGTGAGTTTTCATTATGGTGAGAAAAAAGGCGTTATTGAGTCATTAGATCTGCACATCAAGCCTGGAGAAAAAGTAGGACTAGTGGGGCGCTCAGGCGCAGGGAAGTCGACATTAGTTAATTTATTAATGCGTTTTCATGATGTTGAACAAGGGCAAATTCTTATTGATGATCAACCCCTAACCGATGTCACCCAAGACTCATTGCGCGCCAATATCGGTATGGTCACCCAAGACACGTCGTTATTACACCGTTCTATTCGTGAAAATATTCTGTATGGTGACCCTCACGCTAGCGAAGAACAATTAATGGCCGCCATTACCCAAGCGCAAGCATTTGACTTTATCGATACCTTAACCGATCCCTTTGGAAATAAAGGCTTAGATGCACAAGTAGGTGAGCGTGGTGTTAAGCTGTCTGGTGGCCAGCGTCAGCGTATCGCAATTGCCAGGGTGCTGCTCAAAAATGCACCTATATTACTGCTCGATGAAGCCACCTCTGCACTCGATTCTGAGGTAGAGGCGGCAATTCAAGAGTCGTTATACGAACTCATGGAAGGTAAAACGGTTATTGCCATTGCGCATCGATTATCTACCATTGCGGCAATGGATCGCTTAATTGTATTAGACCAAGGTAAAATTGTAGAACAAGGCACCCACCAAGAGTTGATTAAAGCCAATGGTATTTACTCACAACTTTGGGCCCATCAAACAGGTGGTTTCTTAGGGTTGGATTAAAGTCGTCACTTACTTAATAGAAGCCATTCAATTTGAGTGGCTTTTTTATGGCCGAAAATCAAGAAAGTTAAAAAAATGAGATCGCAAGAAGCAATATTAGAACGCTCTATACAAGATTAAGTGAGCAAAATAAGTTTGCAGTTGTCTAAGAAAGATAGTAGCGGGATTAAATTAGAAGGTATAACAAAGATATGGTGGTCGCTACTGGGCTCGAACCAGTGACCCCCTCCTTGTAAGGGAGGTGCTCTCCCAGCTGAGCTAAGCGACCTGGGATATAACGCAGAACAAATTTATGTTATAAAAATTGATATGGTGGTCGCTACTGGGCTCGAACCAGTGACCCCCTCCTTGTAAGGGAGGTGCTCTCCCAGCTGAGCTAAGCGACCTGGGAATATCAATATATGAAACATGCAAAATATGGTGGTCGCTACTGGGCTCGAACCAGTGACCCCCTCCTTGTAAGGGAGGTGCTCTCCCAGCTGAGCTAAGCGACCTGGGATATTTTACGATTGAGTCCAACACATTTTTTTAGAGAAATGGTGGTCGCTACTGGGCTCGAACCAGTGACCCCCTCCTTGTAAGGGAGGTGCTCTCCCAGCTGAGCTAAGCGACCTGGGACTCTACACATCATTTATCAGATTACATGGTGGTCGCTACTGGGCTCGAACCAGTGACCCCCTCCTTGTAAGGGAGGTGCTCTCCCAGCTGAGCTAAGCGACCTGGGATGTAATCAACATAAGAATATCTTCATCAATGAAGATATGGTGGTCGCTACTGGGCTCGAACCAGTGACCCCCTCCTTGTAAGGGAGGTGCTCTCCCAGCTGAGCTAAGCGACCTCATGCTGTGTGGGGCCGTATTATAGGGGGCAAGTAAAACCTGTCAACGCTTTTTAATTAAAAAAATGCTAGTCGGACTAAAATTGTTCGCTTTGACGCTTTGTTAATCAACAGATTGGCCTAATCTTAATTAAAAATAAATACCGGTTCGATTTCTTAATTTACTCATTATTAGCTAATAGCATTACGCCCTATAGTGCGTCACAATGGGTTAATACGAAGTAGGCATACTACAAGTCAATTTAGGCGCTTATCCGCACAGAAAAACTAAAATCTGTCTTAGGTTTGAGTGCGCACCATTTCAACTACCGAGTTTGGCTGTTAGAATAGCGCCACATTTTTGTTTGTCTTTATTTAGACGTTTATAAATAGGTTAGTGTCCGATTATGACTACTAAGACGCGTTTTGCTCCAAGTCCAACTGGTTTTCTTCATGTAGGTGGTGCTCGTACTGCACTTTATTCATGGTTACATGCTCGTGCTAACAACGGTGAGTTTGTCCTTCGTATTGAAGACACCGATATTGAACGTTCAACTCAAGAAGCCTGCGATGCCATTCTTGATGGTATGAACTGGTTAGGACTAACTTGGGATGAAGGCCCGTATTACCAAACAAAACGCTTTGATCGTTACAATGAAATCATAGATCAAATGCTGAACAACGGTACCGCTTATAAATGTTATTGCTCACGTGAACGAATAGAAAGCATGCGTGAGGAACAAGCAGCACAGGGCTTACAACAAAAGTATGATGGCTGCTGTCGTAACTTGGCTCCACGCGATACTGACGAACCCTTTGTTATTCGTTTCAAAAATCCAATCGAAGGTAGCGTAGTATTTGACGATCATGTCCGCGGCCGTATCGAAATTTCAAATGATATGCTTGACGATTTAATCATTAAGCGCACTGATGGTGTGCCAACCTATAACTTCTGCGTTGTTGTTGATGATTGGGATATGGGGATTACTTGTGTTGTACGTGGTGAAGATCATATCAACAACACGCCACGTCAAATCAATATTCTTAAAGCATTAGGTGCGCCAATTCCTGAATACGCTCATGTATCGATGATTTTAGGTGATGATGGTGCCAAATTATCTAAACGCCATGGTGCTGTTGGCGTAATGCAATACCGTGATGACGGTTATTTACCAGAAGCACTGTTGAACTATCTTGTTCGTTTAGGTTGGTCACATGGCGATCAAGAAGTGTTTTCAATGGAAGAGTTAAAAACACTGTTCAAATTAGATGATATTAACAAAGCGGCTTCTGCATTTAATACTGATAAGCTAGTTTGGTTGAACCAACACTATATTAAGTCACTTGATCCAGCTTATGTCGCATCACACTTACAGTGGCATATGGATGATCAAAAGATTGATACCAGCAACGGCCCTGCTCTTGCTGATATCGTCACCGCATTATCTGAACGCGCTAAGACCTTAAAAGAGTTAGCCGCTTCGAGTCGTTATTTCTACGAAGACTTTGATCAGTTCGATGAAGCTCAAGCGAAAAAACACCTTCGTGGTGTCGCATTAGAACCATTAACATTGTTCAATCAGAAATTAGCTGAGCTGAATGACTGGAGTGTTGAAGCCATTCACCAAGTGATCGAGGCTACGGCAACTGAACTTGATGTAGGTATGGGTAAAGTCGGTATGCCTTTACGCGTCGCGGTTACAGGTGCGGGACAGTCTCCAGCATTAGATTTAACCTTGTTCTTAATTGGAAAAGAAAGATCTGCACAAAGAATATCCAAAGCGATTGAATTTGTAGCAGATAGAATAAATTCCTAAAAAACGAGTTGACACTTTTGGGTATGCTGCATAGAATGCGCCTCGCAGTTGAGACATGACATCAGTTAATTCTGGTTGCATATCCAAAAGCATTAAGTAAGAAAGGGGTTATAGCTCAGCTGGGAGAGCGCTTCGCTGGCAGTGAAGAGGTCCACGGTTCGATCCCGTGTAGCTCCACCACTTACTTAACAATCTTTAAGTAGATAAAAGCATTGATGTTTAGCCTACAGGCATTGATGAGTATTCGCTCGATACAGAGTATAACGTATCAACTGTGTCCCATTCGTCTAGAAATAGAGCTTAGGACATCGCCCATTTTGGTTTATAAAGAGTCGGTGGTAACAGGGGTTCGAATCCTTGTTGTTTTGTAGCAATTAGCACCAATGTTTAGCCTACAGACATTGATGAGCATTCACTCGATACAGAGTATAACGTATCAACTGTGTCCCATTCGTCTAGAGGCCTAGGACACCGCCCTTTCACGGCGGTAACAGGGGTTCGAATCCCCTATGGGATACCACTTTTTTTGAGTGGTTGACTGTAAAGTTAACGATTCGATAGCATTGATGTTTAGCCTACAGGCATTGATGAGTATTCACTCGATACAGAGTATAACGTATCAACTGTGTCCCATTCGTCTAGAGGCCTAGGACACCGCCCTTTCACGGCGGTAACAGGGGTTCGAATCCCCTATGGGATACCACNTTTTTTGAGTGGTTGACTGTAAAGTTAACGATTCGATAGCATTAATGTTTAGCCTACAGGCATTGATGAGTATTCACTCGATACAGAGTATAACGTATCAACTGTGTCCCATTTGTCTAGAAATAGAGCTTAGGACATCGCCCACTTTGGTTTATAAAGAGTCGGCGGTAACAGGGGTTCGAATCCTTGTTGTTTTGTAGCAATTAGCACCAATGTTTAGCCTACAGGCATTGATGAGCATTCACTCGATACAGAGTATAACGTATCAACTGTGTCCCATTCGTCTAGAGGCCTAGGACACCGCCCTTTCACGGCGGTAACAGGGGTTCGAATCCCCTATGGGATACCACTTTTTTTGAGTGGTTGACTGTAAAGTTAACGATTCGATAGCATTGATGTTTAGCCTACAGGCATTGATGAGTATTCACTCCCTTACGGAGTCTAAACGTAAGACCGGCGTCCCATTCGTCTAGAGGCCTAGGACACCGCCCTTTCACGGCGGTAACAGGGGTTCGAATCCCCTATGGGATACCACTTTTTCTTGAGTGGTTGACTGTAAAGTTAACGATTCGATAGCATTAATGTTTAGCCTACAGGCATTGATGAGTATTCACTCGATACAGAGTATAACGTATCAACTGTGTCCCATTCGTCTAGAGGCCTAGGACACCGCCCTTTCACGGCGGTAACAGGGGTTCGAATCCCCTATGGGATACCACTTTTTTTGAGTGGTTGACTGTAAAGTTAACGATTCGATAGCATTGATGTTTAGCCTACAGACATTGATGAGTATTCACTCGATACAGAGTATAACGTATCAACTGTGTCCCATTCGTCTAGAGGCCTAGGACACCGCCCTTTCACGGCGGTAACAGGGGTTCGAATCCCCTATGGGATACCATATTATTCAAGTTTTAGTTTTTATTAGCTAGAATTTGGGGCTATAGCTCAGCTGGGAGAGCGCTTCGCTGGCAGTGAAGAGGTCCACGGTTCGATCCCGTGTAGCTCCACCATTAAATTGGTATTCGTACATATTGATATGTATTCGAAACAAAAAACCACCTCATGGTGGTTTTTTTGTGCCTATTAGAAATATGATTTTAAGCGATATCATCCCAATTTCGCTCTACACCAGCAACATATCGCACGGCTCAGGTATCTAGCAAATCAATTCACGATATCAACACACCTAAAAAATGAGAGCGTAATAACACCAACCTCAATTGTGTGACATTCCACCCATAGGTACAATTATTTTGTGTGACATCCCACACAAACCACTATATCAACATATGCACACTTAAATTAAAGTTAATAACTATCATGAGGTTACAAAAAATTAACATTGTGGCCTACAGTTTGCTATGTCTATATATCCTCATAACGCGTTTATGGAGTGCTTGTTCTGGAACAAGTCTTCACCGTGAGGAATATATAACACTAAAAAAAGGAAGCTAAACCTCATGAAAAAATCGACCCGTACCCTAACTCACACATTTAAATCAATTGCAAAGTTCGCCACTGCCGCTTCAATACTGACAGCAAGCTTTAATGTATTTGCAGAACCTGTAGAAATTAAATTTTCACACGTTGTTGCAGAAAACACCCCAAAAGGTCAAATGGCCCTTAAATTTAAAGAGTTAATAGAACAACGTTTACCTGGAGAATATATTGTTAACGTATTTCCTAACTCGCAATTATTTGGCGACAATAATGAACTGGCAGCATTGCTTTTAAACGACGTACAGTTTGTTGCGCCATCACTATCAAAATTTGAACGCTACACAAAAAAACTGCAAATTTTTGATTTACCTTTCTTGTTTGAAGACATGGACGCGGTTGACCGTTTTCAACAATCAGAATCTGGCCAAAAACTATTAAATGCGATGAACCGTAAAGGTATCGTAGGTTTAGGTTATCTTCATAATGGCATGAAGCAGTTTTCTGCCAATGACCCACTAAACTTACCTAAAGATGCTAACGGCAAAAAATTCCGCATCATGGCATCAGACGTTATTGCCGCTCAATTTGATGCAGTAGGCGCTATCCCTGTTAAAAAGCCATTTTCAGAAGTATTTACCTTACTGCAAACTCGCGCGATTGATGGTCAAGAGAATACTTGGTCAAATACTTATTCGATGAAATTCTACGAGGTGCAAAGTCACATTACTGAAAGTAACCATGGTGTTTTAGATTACATGGTTGTGACATCAAATACCTTCTGGAAAGGCCTTCCTGCTGACAAACGTGCTGTCTTTAAATCTTCTCTTGATGAAGCGATTGCCCTTGGTAATAAAATTGCTTCAGAAAAAGGCAATGAAGACAAACAAGCTATTCTTGATTCAAACCGTTCACAACTTGTGACCTTAACACCAGAAGCTCGTCAGCAATGGGTTAATGCAATGAAGCCTGTTTGGGCGAAGTTTGAAGATCAAATTGGTAGAGATATGATCGATGCAGCACAAGCAGCAAACACTAAATAGTCTTAATCCTTAATCCTGTACTGACCCTAACGGGTCAGTACCTCCCTTTCTTATTCAAGGAGTATGACCGTGATTTCCAGACTATTTGGTTATTTTGAGGAAGGCCTTCTCAATCTACTCATCACAATGATGACCTTACTTGTATTTGGCGAAGTGATTGCGCGCTTTTTCTTTAATACTGGCTTCTTATGGATACAGGAGCTAACGCTCACCCTATGCGGCTGGTTTGTGCTATTTGGCATGTCTTATGGGGTTAAAGTCGGCGCACATATCGGCGTAGATGCTTTTGTATCTAAGCTATCAGGTAAGCCACAAAAAATAGTCGCTATCTTTGCATGCCTATGCTGCCTTGTTTACTGCGGGCTGTTTTTAAAAGGCGCTTGGGAATACTTAAGTCAAATGTACCAAATTGGTATTCCAATGGAAGATATCGACTTTCCAGCATGGTTGATTCATCAATTAGACCCTGATTATGCGTGGGAAACCTGGCGTATCGATGTTGAAGATGGCGCGGTACCAATCTGGTTGTCTCAAAGTATCTTATTGATTGGTTTCTCAATGTTAACCTGGCGTTTTATAGAGTTATTTATTGCCATATTAAAAAATCAAGCTGTTGGGTTTCAACTTGCTGATGAAGCCAAAGATAGCATGCACTTAATTGATGAGGCTGCAAAATCAACATCATCAGAACAAAAAGAAAATGATAAGGACGCCAAATAATGACTATTGCTACATTATTTATCACTCTACTTATCTGCATGATGATAGGTATGCCTATTGCTATCGCGTTAGGCTTTTCAAGCATGCTAACCATTTTGCTATTTTCTAATGACTCACTTGCCTCAATAGCATTAAAACTGTACGAATCAACATCTGAACATTACACCTTACTGGCTATTCCATTTTTTATTCTCTCTTCAGCGTTCCTTTCTACTGGGGGCGTGGCAAGGAGGATAATTGATTTTGCTATGGACAGTGTTGGCCATATCCGTGGCGGGTTAGCGATGGCATCTGTAATGGCTTGTATGCTATTTGCTGCTGTGTCAGGCTCATCTCCCGCAACAGTTGCAGCCATTGGTTCTATTGTTATCGTCGGTATGGTTCGTGCCGGTTACCCTGAGAAATTTGCAGCCGGTGTGATTACCACCTCCGGCACTTTAGGTATTTTGATCCCACCGTCTATTGTGATGCTGGTTTATGCTGCCGCAACTGAAGTATCTGCCGCCAGAATGTTTATGGCGGGGCTTATTCCGGGCTTAATGATGGGCTTAATTTTAATGCTAGCGATTTACATCGTTGCCCGCATTAAAAAGCTACCTTCTCGGCCGTTTCCCGGCGTTAAAGCGCTAACAATATCAAGTGCGAAAGCCTTTGGTGGCTTAGCTCTGATATTTATCGTTCTTGGATCGATATACGGCGGTGTAGCCAGTCCTACTGAAGCCGCTGCAGTGGCTTGTGTATATGCTTATTTTATTGCGGTATTTGGTTATCGTGATATAGGCCCACTAAAAAATGTAGCTTGGCGTAATCAGCGTGAATCTATCATTGGCGCATCATTACGTAATATTGGTCATATGCTGCTTGCGGTGATTAAAACTCCTGCTGACAGAGAGATCCGCCATGTTGTGCGCGATGGTGCCAAAGTCAGCATTATGTTGCTATTCATTATTGCCAATGCAATGTTGTTTGCTCACGTACTAACCACTGAACGTATTCCACACATCATTGCTGAAGCTATCGTCAGCTTAGGACTACCAGCATGGGGCTTTTTAATTATCGTGAACCTACTGTTGTTAGCAGCAGGTAACTTTATGGAGCCATCGGCAATTTTGCTCATCATGGCACCGATTTTATTCCCCATTGCAACACAGTTAGGCATTGACCCAATCCACCTAGGCATTATTATGGTGGTGAATATGGAGATAGGCATGCTCACGCCCCCCGTAGGACTCAACCTCTTTGTCACAGCGGGGATCACAGGAAAAAGCATGGGGTGGGTTATTCAGTCATGTTTACCATGGTTAGTTTTACTACTTGGTTTCTTGATATTAATTACTTATATTCCACAAATTTCATTGTTTTTACCTGAATACATAGACAAATTAAACGGCTATTAGCTGGATAATTGGCGTATTATAGACGAGCCTTAACACATTAAGGCTCGTTTTAATTCAACACTATAATTACATCGCCACTTGGGAATATGCATGTTGTCATTCTCGACTATCAAAAAGCGCAAAATAGTTGTTAGCGTTATGGTCATTATTGGTTTGTTACTGACGTTAAAAGTGACACACTGGTATTGGCTTGAGCAGGGCACACAGTCCATAGCTAATCAATCTGAAAAGCAAATAAATGAGCTAGTTATTTTTATTGACGATGCTCTTGGTCATTACGAAAATATCCCAGCAGTGCTCGCCCAAAACCCCATTTTTGAACAAAGTTTGCTAGACCAACAAAACCCGCAAGTTATCAACAAACTGAATCTATACTTGTCTGAATTGCAACAAGTTACTGAGTCATCAGATATTTATTTAACCGATGCAATGGGAGTTGCTATAGCCGCCAGTAATTGGGACAAACCAAACTCGTTTATCAATCAGGACTATTCATTTAGACCTTATTTTATCGAGGCGATTTCTGGCAGGTCTGGTCGCTATTATGCCGTGGGCACATCATCAAATAAGCGAGGCTTTTACTTTGCTAATCCGGTTTATCATAGAGGCGTGGTATTAGGTGTCATTGTTGTCAAAGTCGACATTAGTTTAATTGAACAGCAAAGCAGCGGCATTGCCATTGCCAGCCAATATGAGTTTATGATCAGCGACCCAGATAACATTGTTTTTTTATCAAGCATGAGCAGTTGGCGATTTAACTCACTCACCCCGCTATCACAATCAAAACGCTTCGCGCTCAATGCCTCAAAACGCTATGCCAACAGGCCTATTGGGGAACTTAATCTTGTGCCCCAATTCGCGTCAGGTGAGTCAAATAATCCCCAAGTATACCAAATATCATCCATTGACGGCCAAGAGCAATACCTAGAACACCATCAAAATATGCCCAATGCCAATTGGAATGTGCATATTTTAGCCCCTATGACACCTCTTTATGAGTCATTGCCCCCCATATTGTTATTGGCCGCCACACTTTATTCGTTGCTCGCATTATTTGTATTATATAGTTTAGAGCGCAGACGCAATTTTATAAGAATGCGCCAAGCACAAAACCAACTAGAACAGAGAGTTAAAGAGAGGACGCTAGAGTTAGAACAAGCAAACAACCAGTTAAAAGATACCCAAGATGAGCTAATTCAAGCGGCAAAGCTCACGGTTATTGGTAGCTTATCAGCCAGTATTAACCATGAACTTAACCAACCACTCGCGGCATTAAGAAGTTACGCTCAAAACACCCAAACGTTTATCGGGCGTAATATGATTGAAGACGCCCGCAGCAACATTAATATCATGATAGAGCTCACCGATAGGCTTGCCGATATTATTGCCCAATTTAAAAGTTTTACTCGCAAATCTCAGGGTAAAGATAATGCAACAGATATCAATCAATCCATAGAGCAAGCACTAACGATTGTTCAGCCTGAAATGGACAAACAAGGCGTTAAGCTGTCATTAGCCCTACTTAAAGACAGGTGTCAAATCTGGGGCGACAGCGTGAGATTACAACAAGTGCTGGTTAACTTAATGAGTAATGCTATTGTGGCTATGCAACAATCTAAAGACCGACGCTTACATATCGAAGTATATTGCGATACTAAAGTAAACATAAGCATTCAAGACAGTGGTCCCGGCGTAAGACAAAGTCAAATGAGTAAAATCTTTGAACCTTACTACACCACTAGCGAACGCCAAGGATTAGGGCTAGGGTTATCAATATCTCAACGCATAATTGAATCAATGCAAGGCTCAATTACTGTTGAAAATGCACAACAAGGCGGCGCTATTTTCCACATTATTTTACCGCTTTATTTACGTGAGGAAGTGTAAACGTGACCCAAATACAAGACATCAATGACTATCAAGTCATTATTGTTGATGATGAACCGCATATCGGCACAGTATTACAACAATTATTTAAGTTAGAAGGCATTAATGCATTAGCAATAACTGATCCGCAAGCCATTGCAAGCCACATTACACAAAACTGGGCTGGCATTATTATTTCTGACGTCAATATGCCCTTACTTGATGGCTTAAGCCTATTACAGCAACTCAAACAGCAAGATAACGATTTACCGGTTGTGCTGTTAACAGGATTTGGCGACATTGCTATGGCTGTTGATGCTTTAAAAAAAGGCGCTTATGACTTTCTAGAAAAACCCTTTAACAATGAACATATTCTCGATGTCACTAAACGCGCCTTAGACAAACGCGCATTAACTCTAGAGAACCGTAAATTAAAGCGCGAGCTTGAGTCACATATTGCACCTGGGCCTCGTATTCTTGGCAGTAGTCCAGGCGTAAAAAAGATGCGTCATCTAATCGACCAAGTACTCGATACCCCTGCCGACATTATGATCGAAGGCGAAACCGGCGTAGGCAAAGAGCTTGTCGCCCGTTATTTACATGATCACAGCTACCGTAATAAAGCCAATTTCGTGGCCATAAACTGTGGTGCTATTCCTGAGAATTTAATCGAAAGTGAATTGTTTGGTGCTGAATCTGGAGCATTTACTGGTATCGATAAGCGCCGCATTGGTAAGTTCGAATACGCCAATGGTGGGACCCTGTTTTTAGATGAAATCGAAAGCACACCAATGTCTTTGCAAGTAAAATTACTCAGGGTATTGGAAGATCGTAAAGTAGAACGCTTGGGCTCCAACACATCCATCGATTTAGACATACGCGTCATTGCTGCTACCAAATTAAACCTGCAACAGTTATGTGAACAAGGGCAATTTAGACAAGATTTACTCTACCGCTTAAATTTAGTGACAATAGCGATCCCGCCACTTAGGGAGCGGCTTGAAGATATTCCAGTGCTATTTTTGCATTTCGCTCGAATAGCTTCTACTCGTTACCATAAAGCGTTAATAGCCTTAACGGCTCAGCAAACCATGGTACTGACATCCCATGACTGGCCGGGTAATGTTCGTGAGTTACGCAACTTAGCTGAGCGCTACGTATTGTTAGGTGCAGAAGCCGCTTTTGCCGGTAATTTAGAGAACCACACCACTATGCATACCAGCATGTCATTACAACAACGGGTGGAATTTTTTGAGCGTTTATTGATAGAAGATGCGTTAAATCACAATAAGGGCAGCATAAAATTGACCATGGAACACCTGGAGTTACCGCGAAAGACTTTGTATGACAAAATGCGCAAATACGATCTAGACCGTAAACAATTTATCGACAATTAATCTCACGACACTGCAAATGCATCAACCTTCAGATATGAGTGCTTCGGCACTCTGTTGATGTATTCCTAATCGCCATATGGCCACCAATAACAATGCCAACAAGCTCATTGAACCAACGACAACCCCATTCCACTCAGCCTCATGCCAGAACAACATAAGGTAAGGACCACCTAAAGAGGCTCCTAAGTAATAGCAGCATAAATACAATGATGTTGCTTTAGCACGATGACTGGTTGCCCGCATAGCAACGAACGAGTTGCAGCAACTGTGAGTTAAAAAGAAACCACAAGCGGTGATTAAAAAACCAATAACAATCGCAACCAAAGTGTCGACTAATGTCAGCAATGTTCCACAAAGCATTAAACACAAAGCAACTCTAAATAATGGCAATGAGCCATAGCGTGAAATCCATTTAGCTGACAAATATGACGCAAAGGTACCACTGGAATAACATAAAAAAATCAAGGTAGCATTGAAGCGACTTAGCCCATACGGCTCGGCCATAATATGCAGCTGAATAAAACTAAATTGATTCACCATCATCATAAAAGCTAAGCCACCCACAATGTAAGCTAAGCGCATTTGTGGATCAGATAAATGAAATACAAACCCATCAAAATCCTGTTTTATTTTGCGAAATAATGACACCTTTTGTTTTATCACTGCGGGTTTGATTTCTTTACGTGGTAATAAATAGGTCACCAAGGCTACACCGATTAAGGTCACCAGAAATACTAATCCCATCGACGTTTGCCACGACAAATTTTGTGCCATTAAACCGCCAAAAATTCGCCCTGCAATACCGCCCATACTGTTAGCCATAATATAAACTGCAGCGGCTTTTAACATAAAGCTGGGCGCTAATTGCTCCTTAAAATACGCCATCGAAATCGCAGGTACAGCGGCAAGTAAGGCCCCCTGTAACAAACGCACTAAGACTAATTCATCAAATGTTTGCGCAAAAATTAATAACACATTTGACGCAGCTAATACCCATAAGCTCACCACAATCGGCGCTAAGCGGCCAATGCGGTCAGACAACACGGCATAAAACAACAATGAAAAGGCAAGCGTGAAACTGGTAACAGAAAGCACCAGTGTCGCTTGAGCACCTGAAACATCAAAATGTTCGGCAATAGACGGTAACATTCCCTGTACGGTGTACAAATTAATGTAAACCACTACAGAAGCAATGCACAATGCCCAAATTAAACGGGTTTGCGCATGAGAACGGTAAGTCGGGGTTAACTCTGTCATGGACAACCTAAACAGCAAATTAGGATAGAAAACAGATTATTGCCCGTCAAAAAAATAGATCAATGTCGGGCATACGAGTTTGTGAGCTAGATTGATTAAGCCCTTATTTAACGCGTTTCATCAACACTTCAGTGGTGTATTTACCATTATTGATCACACGGTATTTATCATAGGTCTGAAAAATGACTTTGCCATTGAAAGTGATCATCGCCACCACGCCATAGTCCACACGACTATCGATAAGTTCAGCAGGTAAGATGAATTTAAACGGTACAGGAGCACGGGCAATATCAAAGTTTTTTTGAGAAATAATCCGTCCAGGTGTTTTAAAATCGATAATCGAAATATTAATTTTACATCCTTGTGGCAATGCAATTTTTTCTAAATAACCGGCGTAACCATTCACAACAACGGGCTTTGGCGCCTCTACCGTGACACACGCACTCAGCAGTAGACTTAATAGTGCAAATAAACTTACTTTAACCCATGTTGATAACATCATAATAGTATCCTTACTTCGTCATACTCACTGTTCAACCATTCGTAACAAGCCTTCTTGTGTTGCCGAAGCAACTAAACGCCCTTGCCTATCAAAAAACTGCCCTGTAACAAAGCCACGTCCGCCACCAGCATTAGGGCTTTCAATGCTGTAGAGCAACCACTCATCCATATTAAACTGGCGATGAAACCACATAGCATGGTCAATCGTTGCCATTTTCATACCTGGTGTTAGAAATGAAACGCTATGTGGTTGAGCTGCGGTCACTAAAAAATTAAAGTCAGAGGCGTACGCTAACAAGTATTCATGAATACAATGATCGTTTGGTAACTGACCATTAGCCCGTATCCAAACATATCGTTTGGGTTCATTTGTTCCGGGTGCAAGTGGGTTAATAGGGTTAACAAGACGCATTTCTATCGGGGAGTCCGCCATAAACTTTTCGAGCATTTTTTTCGGTACTTTATCACGCATAGTCATGGCTAACTCTTGCTGATTCAATAACCCATCAGGTCCGGGAACATCTGGCATTTCAGCTTGATGAACAAAACCTTCTTCGTGTTTTTGAAACGAGCAAGTCATATAAAAAATAGGTCGACCTTTTTGAATAGCCTTAACACGGCGCGCACTAAAACTGCCGCCGTCTCGCATATTCTCTACATCATAAATAATAGGTAACTTTTCATCGCCAGCACGTAAGAAGTAAGAGTGTAAAGAATGCACGTGTCTATCTTCGCTAACAGTTTGCTTAGCGGCACTTAACGCTTGCCCCATAACTTGACCGCCAAACACATGACCAAAGCCAAGATCTTGGCTTTGGCCGCGAAACAGACCATCCTCAAGTTTTTCAAGTGATAATAATGATAATAAATCGTTTAATACCTGACTCATATGCCCTTCTCTACCGCATTAATTAACGCTTAAGGTTACCTTAGATAACTAGGCGTTTTCTAGCTTATTCGTCGATAAAGTTCTGAATTATCTACACCTGATATGAATTTATAAAATAGTGATACAACGCAAAAATTCATATCAGCAGCTATTTTGAATTTTTGGTATGATATTAGCCATGGCTAATCGACACTTAATCTCAAAATATTATGCAACCTAGTTCAATGCAATCTTGGTTTATTGCTATTCGTCCACGAACACTACCTGCAGCAATCGGTCCTTTGTTGGTAGGTAATATGCTTGCTATTGGCTTAAGCCAATTTAGTTTTATTATCGCTTTTACTTCAATGTTATGCGCTGTTTTGTTGCAAATTGCGGTTAATTTGGCCAATGACTATTTTGATTTTAAAAATGGTATTGATACAGCAGAGCGCATAGGCCCAACCCGTGTCACCCAAAGCGGCATGATAGCGCCTCATCAAGTCAGAAATGCCATGGTAGGTTGTTTAGTCACTGCGTTAGTTGTGGGCTCGCTTCTTATCGTACATGGTGGTTGGCCAATCGCAATACTCGCGGCCGCATCAATATTAGGCGCATTATGTTATAGCGGTGGTCCTTACCCACTGGCATCTCATGGTTTGGGTGAAATTGCCGCATTTGTCTTTTTTGGCTTAGTTGCCGTGGTAGGCAGTTATTATTTACAAGCGGGTACCACTAACCTAACCGCTTGGTTATTGGGCTGTGCAATTGGATTTTTTAACGCGGCAATCATGCTAGTCAATAATACCCGCGATATTTCAACCGACACCAAAGCAGGCAAAAATACCCTTGCGGTTCGAATAGGCGAAGAACAAGCTAAAGTCTTATATCAAAGTTTTGTTTACTTGCCCTTTGGTATCATCATAGCGGGCTTTTTATTCGGTTCTCTTGATGGATTACCGGTATTGTTGTCTGGCGTGTCGTTGGTGATAGCGCGTAATTTAAGCCGCGAGTTTCATAACAATTCTGGCGAAGCACTTAATCCTATACTTGGGCAAACAGCCAAGCTCACCATGATATTCAGCATATTATTCAGTATTGGCTTTTTCTTTTCATTGCGTTAATTACGATTGTTTTACTTTATATCTAAAATCAACTTAATAAAAAAGGCGCCTCATGAATAATGAGACGCCTTTTTTTAAACCTAAAATACCTACACTTTAGATAATGTGCGCTGTTTTGCGCTCCAATCTAAATGGTATTTCTCACCTGCAGGTTTGTCGGTACGCTCAAAGGTGTGCGAACCAAAAAAATCACGCTGACCTTGTAACAAGTTTGCAGGTAATGTCTCACAACGGTAGCTGTCGTAATAAGCAATCGCCGAACTAATACATGGCGCAGGAATACCTTGCATAACAGAGGCCGCAACGGTTTTACGCCAGTTGAAGTGTTTTTGCGATAAAGCTTGGCTAAAGGTATCTGCCATTAACAAGTTAGCAAGCTCTGCATCGTCTTGGTAAGCCTGAGTGATAGATTGCAAGAATGTTGCGCGGATAATACAACCTGCACGCCAAATCTTAGCAATTTCAGCAAAGTCTAAGCTCCACTTTTGCTCTTTTGCTGTCATCGCCATTAACTGGAAACCTTGAGCATAACAACACACTTTGGCGCAATAGAGGGCATCTTCGAGGTTAGCAATAAACTCAGCCTTTTCTGCATCGTTCAATGCCATTTGAGCGGGTCCAGCTAACTTTGAGCTTAATTGCATACGTAAGTCTTTCTGGGTACTGACTGCACGCGCATACACTGCTTCAGCAATCGTCGGCGCCGGGCAACCAATTTGTAAACTGCTCACAGCAGTCCATAAACCCGTGCCTTTTTGGCCTGCTTTGTCTAAAATCATTTCAACTAATGGCTTACCCGTTAACGGGTCGTCTTGTTGTAATACTTCAGCACTAATCCCCATTAAATAACTGTTGAGTATTCCTTTGTCCCACTGTTGGAAAATCTCGCCAATTTCATGTGCAGGCAGACCTAAACCATCATTGAGTAATTGATAGGCTTCACAAATAAGCTGCATGTCTGCGTACTCAATACCGTTGTGAACCATTTTAACATAGTGACCCGAACCTGCCGGACCAATGTATGTGGTACAAGGCTCGCCTTCAATAACCGGATTACCCGGTTCAAAACGCTCAATGGGTAAACCCGTTTGCGGATCTACTTTAGCTGCAATGGCTTTCCAAATCGGCTCGACATAACGCCAAGCATTTTCATCACCACTAGGCATTAATGATGGCCCGAAACGCGCTCCGACCTCACCACCCGATACAGCAGAGCTAAAAAAGGTAAATTGCCCTTTATATTTGGCTTCACGCTCTACTGTGTCAGTCCATAGACTGTTACCCGTATCAATCACAATATCTTTAGCTTCGATACCGGCTTCGATTAATGACTTACATACGCCATCAACGGGAGCGCCTGCAGGAACAGATAATACGATAACTCGAGGTTCAACTAAATTGGCGAGCATTTCTGAAAGATTATTACAGGCTTGCATGCGCTCAGCCACATCGGCTTTACGTTCACTTTTTTCTTGAGATACCGCGGCATTCACTTTTTGAGTATCTAAATCAAAAACAGCCACATGATAGCCGTTATCGGCGATATTTAGTGCAAGGTTCTTGCCCATCACACCAAGGCCAATAACGCCGACGTGAGATTGTTGGGTGTGGTTATTCATAGCATATTTTCCACAGGTCACAGAGATTAATCGCGTAATGCGAATCCATTTGGTTGGCAATTATAGCGATTCTTGTAACTAAATTACCAGTAACAAAATGCGGAAACGCTGTTTTTAACAAAGTAAGCTCACCGCAAGCAATAGTCGATAACATATTGTCACAATAGAAAAAAACCATAAAAACACTGGGTTTTTATGGTTCTATTTGATTTAACTACGACATTTATTTGTGTTACAAAATGATTTAAGCACCCGTATGCTCTGTTGTAAGCGCGTTTGCGTAACCCATTTTGGTCAACACATTACGAACAATTTCCAAGGTGTGTGGATCTTCAATGGTCGCAGGCATGGTGTAGTCTTGATTGTCGGCAATTTTACGCATGGTTGCTCGCAAAATTTTACCCGAACGAGTTTTAGGAAGTTTTTGCACTGCACTGACTAATCTAAAGGAAGCAACAGGTCCAATTTCATGGCGAACTAATGCAAGTAGCTCTTTATAAAGCACATCATCAGATAACGTCACCCCGTTTTTAAGCACCACTAATCCTAGCGGTACCTGACCTTTAAGCTTATCTTGCACGCCAATAACCGCGGCTTCAGCAACGGCTTCATGCTGACACAATACTTCTTCAAAGCGCCCCGTTGATAGACGGTGACCGGCTACATTTATAATGTCGTCAATGCGGCTCATAATATACAAATAGCCATCCTCATCAATGTAACCCGCATCTCCCGTCAAATAATACCCTGGGTACATAGACAAATAACTATCAATATAGCGTTTATCATTTTGCCACAGCGTAGTAAGCGTGCCAGGTGGCAAGGGCTGCTTAATCACTACGTTACCACTTTCATTGGCGGCCACTTGCTCGCCCATGGCATCTAAAATCTCGACCTGATAACCCGGTACAGCCCTTGCTGGCGAACCAGCCTTAATTTCAATAGGGTTGGTTCCCATTAAGTTAGCAGCCACAGGCCAACCCGTTTCGGTTTGCCACCAATGGTCAACAACAGGTTTACCTAATTGTTGCTGACTCCAATTGAGTGTTTCGGGATCGCAGCGCTCGCCTGCTAAATACATTTGTTTAAGGCATGTGAGATCAAATTGCTTAATAAATTCGCCCTCAGGATCTTCACGTTTAATCGCACGAATAGCTGTTGGTGCAGTAAAAAAGCTACGCACCTGTTTTTGTTCAATAATACGCCAAAAAGCACCAGCATCAGGAGTGCCTATCGGTTTGCCCTCATACATAATCGTAGTCGCGCCCACCAACAAAGGTCCGTAAACTATATAAGAGTGGCCCACCACCCACCCCACATCGGATGCGGCCCAAAACACATCACCCACGCCAACATCATAAATGTGTTTCATCGACCAAGCCAAAGCAACGGCATGGCCGCCATTATCACGCACAACACCTTTAGGTTGCCCTGTGGTACCCGAGGTATACAGCACATATAAAGGGTCTGTCGCATCTAATGACACACAGCCAACATCTTGTGCATCAACCAATGCTCCGTACCAATCAAGATCACGAGGAGCATGAAGTTCGGCTTGGTATTCAGTACGATTTAAAATAATGCAATGTTCCACTTTATGCTGCGCTTGTGATAGCGCATCGTCGAGTAAAGGCTTATAAGGCACAACACCTGATGGCTCAATACCACATGAGGCCGATAAAATTAATTTAGGTTTAGCATCATTAATACGAGTCGACAACTCGTTCGCCGCAAAACCACCAAACACCACAGAATGAATCGCGCCAATTCGCGCACACGCTAACATGGCATAAGCGGTTTCTGGCACCATTGGCATGTAAATGACGACACGATCGCCCTTAGTGACTCCCAATGAGGTCATTAATCCCGCTAGGCGTTTGACTTGGGCTAATACAGATTGATAACTAATAGAATATTCATTTTGGGTCACTGGACTAATATAATGGATAGCCGTTTGTTCGCCGCGCCCGGCTAGCACATGACGGTCAACAGCATTAAAACATGTGTTCATTTTGCCATCTGCAAACCAACGATAAAAAGGTTTGTTACTGTCGTCTAACACCTTATTAGGTGCAATGTCCCAACTGATGGCCTCTGCAGCTTGTTGCCAAAATACTTCGGGCTCGGCTATCGATTGTGCGTGCATTGATAGTCCTAAATCAGCCATATTGCTCTCCATTAATTAGCCTGTATTACAATGATTATGAGCAGAATTCATTAAATAGCCCTATTAGACAAAGGGATAATAGACTGTAAGATGTTCAAAAAAGTCTTAGGTTTCAAATGCCTGTTCACGAGAAAACTGTCTGTGTTCAATAATATAAAAAACACGACATAACAGTTGGTTAAGGTATAATAATGATTCAGCTGACAAGATAATTTAACACCACCTTTTGTAATAAATGGTCAAATTGCGCGCCACAAACTTTACCTTTACGTAAACTTCATATATCTTGCATCAAAAGAAACAGTTTTGGTGACATGATGAGCGCAATCCATAGCCCACAATCCACATATTCAATCAGTGATTTATCAAAAGAATTTGATATCACCACCCGTAGTATTCGTTTTTACGAAGACCAAGGCTTAATCAAACCCAAGCGTCGCGGCCAAACCCGCATTTACAGTTTAAAAGACCGTGTGCGTTTAAAACTCATCCTTAGAGGTAAGCGCCTTGGTTTTTCTCTAGCCGAAACGCGCCGATTATTTGAACTTTACGATGCCGATAAAAGCAGTTCGACTCAGCTCAACACAATGCTTGATTTAGTAAACGAAAAGAAAACAGCGCTTCAACAGCAAATGGACGATATTAAAGTGGTGTTGATGGAGCTCAATTCAGCTGAACAGCAATGCAAAGCAGCACTAGAAGATAACAACAGTAAAAAGGTTAAGTAATCATAAAATAGCTGACTCAATTCAGCCATAGCGTTACCCAACTGCCTAAAACGTACCTTATAACGTTGGCAGTAAATGTTTTGCCAGACAATAATAAAAATTCAACAGGACACATGCAAATGAGCGACTTATATACCAGCCTAAACTTTGGTTTAGGTGAAGATGTTGACATGTTACGTGACGCAGTTCGTGGTTTTGCCGCCAACGAAATAGCCCCTATTGCCGCCAAAGTCGACCTCGAAAACGCCTTCCCTAATCAATTATGGCCAGTGCTTGGCGATATGGGGTTGCTTGGCGTCACCGTCGATGAGCAATATGGTGGTGCTAACATGGGCTACCTTGCTCATGTGGTCGCAATGGAGGAAATCTCCCGCGCATCAGCCTCCATTGGGTTAAGTTATGGCGCTCATTCAAACTTGTGTGTAAACCAAATTAACCGTAACGGTAATGACGCGCAAAAAGCAAAATACCTGCCTAAGCTTGTCAGTGGCGAGCACATTGGTGCATTGGCGATGAGCGAACCTAATGCGGGTTCTGATGTTGTGTCGATGAAACTACATGCCCGTAAAGAAGGCGACCGCTACATTCTTAACGGTAATAAAATGTGGATCACCAACGGTCCAGATGCACACACCTATGTCATTTACGCTAAAACTGACCTCGATAAAGGTGCTCACGGCATTACCGCATTTATTGTTGAACGTGGCTACAAAGGCTTTAGCCAGGCGCAAAAACTCGACAAACTAGGTATGCGTGGCTCTAACACCTGTGAACTGGTATTTGAAGACTGTGAAGTGCCAGAAGAAAACATATTAGGCGGCCTCAACAATGGCGTAAAAGTGTTAATGAGCGGCCTCGATTACGAACGCGTTGTCTTGTCGGGCGGGCCATTAGGCATTATGTCAGCCTGCATGGACATCGTAGTACCTTACATTCATGAGCGTGAACAGTTTGGGCAATCCATTGGTCAGTTCCAATTAGTGCAAGGCAAATTAGCTGACATGTACACAAGGATGAACGCTGCTAGAGCTTATGTTTACAGCGTGGCAAAATCGTGCGATCGCGGTGAAACCACGCGTAAAGATGCTGCCGGAGCCATTTTATACAGCGCCGAACTTGCCACCCAAATGGCATTAGATGCAATTCAATTACTGGGCGGTAATGGCTATGTTAATGAATACGCCACCGGCCGTTTATTACGTGATGCTAAGCTTTACGAAATTGGTGCTGGCACCTCTGAAATTCGCCGTATGCTCATTGGCCGCGAATTGTTTAACGAGTCAAAGTAACCAGCATTTCAGTATAAAGGTGGCATACCAAGCATGTTATGTCGCCTTAACTAAGCCCCTATTTTTGCTTCATTAAGGATATAGAAATGACGCAACTGAGCAGCCGTATCAATCCTCGCAGTGACGAATTTAAAGCCAAGTCAGACAGCATGGCGTTATTGGTCGACGATCTTCAACAAAAACTCAAAAAAATCGAACAAGGTGGCGGCCCTGTGGCCTTAGAGCGCCATTTATCCCGTGGTAAGTTATTGCCGCGCCAGCGCGTTGAAAAGCTGCTCGACCCGGGTTCACCCTTCTTAGAAATATCACAATTTGCCGCTTTTGAGGTCTATGACGAAGAAGTCCCCGCAGCGGGTGTTATTGCCGGTATCGGCCGCGTCAGTGGCGTTGAGTGCATGATTATCGCCAACGATGCCACCGTAAAAGGCGGCACCTACTACCCTATTACGGTTAAAAAGCATTTACGGGCACAAGATATTGCCAGCCGTTGTCATTTACCCTGCATCTACCTTGTCGACTCAGGCGGAGCCAACTTACCTCGCCAGGATGAAGTCTTTCCTGACCGCGATCATTTCGGGCGTATTTTTTACAACCAAGCCCAAATGTCTGCCAAAGGTATTCCGCAAATTGCCGTGGTAATGGGCTTATGCACCGCTGGCGGAGCCTATGTACCGGCCATGGCCGATGAGTCAATTATTGTCAAAGAACAAGGCACTATCTTTTTAGCTGGCCCACCACTTGTGAAAGCCGCAACGGGGGAAGAAGTTAGTGCAGAAGAGCTTGGCGGCGCTGAAGTACACACCAAAATATCCGGTGTAGCTGATCATTTAGCCCAAAATGATGAACACGCGCTTGAGCTTGCTCGCCGTGCAGTACTGCGCTTAAACCATCAAAAAGAAATCAAAAGCTTATTAAGCCCAGTCAAACCACCTAAGTTCGACATCCATGAATTGTATGGCATTGTCGGTACCGATCTTAAAAAACCGTTTGACGTAAAAGAAGTGATTGCCCGTGTGGTAGATGACTCTGACTTTGACGAATTTAAAGCTAACTACGGCGCAACACTGGTGTGTGGTTTTGCGCGGATTCATGGTTACCCCGTTGGTATTGTTGCCAATAACGGCATTTTGTTTTCTGAGTCGGCGCAAAAAGGCGCTCATTTCATTGAACTGTGTTGCCAACGTAAAATTCCGCTGTTATTCCTGCAAAATATTACCGGCTTTATGGTGGGTAAAAAGTACGAACACGAAGGCATTGCCAAACATGGCGCTAAAATGGTGACCGCGGTGTCTTGCGCCAAGGTTCCTAAATTTACCGTGATTATTGGCGGCAGTTATGGCGCGGGCAACTACGGCATGTGCGGCCGTGCGTTTGAACCCACCATGATGTGGATGTGGCCTAATGCGCGTATTTCGGTCATGGGTGGCGAACAAGCCGCTGGCGTATTAGCCACAGTGCGCCGCGATGGTTTAGCGCGCAAAGGCGTTGAATGGTCAGCAGAAGATGAGCAAACCTTCCGTAAACCCATTGTTGAACAATACGAAAAAGAAGGCCACCCATACCATGCCAGCGCCCGCTTATGGGACGACGGCATTATTGATCCGGCACAAACCCGTGACGTGGTCGGACTCGCCTTATCGGCAGCATTAAATGCGCCAATTGAAGACACCCTCTTTGGGGTGTTCCGCATGTAATTGTGCGGTTAATTCAGTGAATAAGGAGTCATGAATCATGTTATCAAACCAATATAAATTTATTGAATGCCGCCTTGAACAAGGGGTGGCAGAGCTTATTTTAAATCGCGTTGACGTCCACAATGCCTTTGATGAAGTGATGATCAGCGAGATGATCCAAGCTATCGAACACTTTGCCAAAAACAGTCAATGCACCATGTTGATATTGCGCGCCAATGGTAAAAACTTCAGTGCTGGCGCCGATCTAAACTGGATGCGCAAACAAGCACAAATGGACTTTGAGCAAAACCTCACCGACGCGCACGAACTTGCTAAGTTAATGCACGTACTCGACAAATTTCCAAAGCCAACCATCGCCCTTGTGCAAGGTGCCGCATTTGGTGGTGCATTAGGCTTAATTTGCTGCTGCGATATTGCCATTGCCACCACTCGCGCCAGTTTTTGTTTAAGTGAAGTGAAGCTAGGCCTTATTCCGGCGGTCATTAGCCCTTATGTGGTTCGTGCTATGGGTCATCGTCAATCACGCCGGTTTATGCTAACCGCAGAACGTTTTAGTGCTGATGTAGCCTTAACCCATCAAGTCATCCACGAGATTAACGATGACCTAGATGCAGCAGCAGCCCCCTTTATTGCTGCATTTAATGCCAACAGCCCTCAAGGTATGGCATGGGCAAAAAATCTTGTGGCGTATTTAGAAAACGGCGTGATCGACGACGCAACGCTCAATTTTACCAGCGAGCAAATTGCTCGTATTCGTGTATCAGATGAAGGTCAAGAAGGGCTTAATGCCTTCTTTGAAAAACGCACGCCTGCATGGCAAACCGCTAAATCTGATCCACAAGGAGCCCAATAATGTTTACCAAATTACTGATTGCTAACCGTGGTGAAATTGCCTGCCGTATTATTAAAACTGCGCAAACCATGGGTGTTCGCACCATCGCCCTATATTCTGATGCCGACAAAGATGCGCGCCATGTGGCCATGGCCGATGAGTCATTTTACTTAGGCGGCAGCGCCCCGGCCGATTCATATTTAAAAGCTGACTTGATTATTGAAATAGCTAAAAAATCGGGCGCAGAAGCCATCCACCCAGGTTACGGTTTTTTGTCAGAAAATGCCGAATTTGCTCGCAAATGTGAGCAAAATGGCATTGCCTTTGTCGGCCCTGGTAGCGATGCCATTGATGCCATGGGCAGTAAAAGTGCCGCCAAAAAAATCATGTCAAACGCCAATGTGCCCTTAGTGCCCGGTTATCATGGCGACGATCAAACCGATGCAACCTTAATGGCCGAAGCAAAAGCCGTTGGCTTTCCTTTACTGATTAAAGCGGCTTACGGCGGCGGGGGTAAAGGGATGCGTATCGTTGAAAACGAAGGCGAAATACTTGAAGCCATTAAGTCTGCACGTCGTGAAGCCATCTCGTCATTTGGTAATGACAAGCTACTCATGGAGCGCTATTTACGCCAACCGCGTCATGTCGAATTACAAATATTTGCCGACACACATGGCAACGCCATTTATTTATCTGACCGGGACTGCTCTATTCAACGTCGCCATCAAAAAGTGGTTGAAGAAGCCCCCGCGCCAGGCTTGTCAGACGAACTGCGAGCCCAAATGGGTAATGCTGCCGTGGCGGCTGCTAAGGCGATTGATTATGTTGGCGCAGGTACCGTTGAGTTTTTACTGGATACCGACAACAGCTTCTACTTCATGGAAATGAACACCCGTTTACAGGTGGAACACCCTGTAACCGAAATGGTGACAGGCCAAGACCTGGTGAAATGGCAGTTAGTGGTCGCCAGTGGGGGTGAACTGCCGCTACGCCAAGATGAGGTGCGTATTCATGGCCACTCGTTTGAAGTGCGAATTTACGCTGAAGATCCGCAAAACGAATTTTTACCTGCCAGCGGTAAACTCAACTTTTTACGCGAACCAGAGCAAAATAGGCACGTACGGATTGATTCAGGCATTCGTGAAAACGATGTCATCAGTAACTTTTATGACCCCATGATTGCCAAACTAATAGTATGGGATGAGTCACGCCCTCGCGCCCTACAACGTTTAGTGCATGCGCTTGAGTCTTACCAAATTAGCGGCCTTAAACATAACATCGAGTTTTTAGCCAACATTGCCGAGCACCCCGCCTTTGCTGCTGCCGACTTCTGCACAGACTTTATTGAGCGTTACGGTGACACCTTAATTGGTGATGCGGCCATTGAAGCCGATACCGCGTTAGCACTAGCAGGCCTGTTTCAAGTGCTGTCTCGCAAACAAGCGGCTAAAACATTGGCAATTAATAGCGCCGACCCTCACTCACCTTGGGGCTTGGTAAGCGGATTTAGACTCAATAGTTCAAGCGTACACCATGTGTCGCTGTTAACAGATACCGCAACGGCCACTCAACAGCATGATCTCGTTATTACCGCCGTGGGTGAGCAATATCAATTATGCTTAAACGAGCAAGTGCTGAACCTAGCGGGTGAGCTCAAAGCAGACTTACTTTTAGCCGAAATTAATGGCCATAAAAGTAAAGTACCTGTGAGCCATCAAGGCGACGACTTTACGCTATTTTTGCCTTCTGGCAGCTATCACTTTAAAGCCATATTGGCTCAAGTAGCTGAAGAGGTGGTAAACCATGCAGATAAGCTTAAGGCACCAATGAATGGCACTGTTGTGACGCATTTAGTGGAAGTGGGCGAGCAAGTTAAAGCAGGCCAAGGCTTATTAGTGATGGAAGCCATGAAAATGGAGTACACCATCGAAGCACCATATGACGGTGTGGTCAGCGAATTTTATTTCCAAAGCGGTGAGCTTGTCAGTGACGGGGCACAACTGTTAAACGTTGAACCATTAACCTGTGAAGCTCACGTCGAGGAAGCATAAATGTTACCGACAAAAGTCAGCATTTTTGAAGTCGGTGCCCGTGACGGCCTACAAAACGAAGTACCGGTGACCACTGCAGACAAAATCATGCTCATCACACAACTTGCCGATGCTGGTGTTAAGCGTATTGAAGCGGGCAGCTTTGTGTCACCCAAGTGGGTGCCACAAATGGCCGATTCTGATGCCGTATTGCAGCAACTAAAACGACAAGCTGGTGTGGTTTACAGTGCATTAACCCCTAACCTAAAAGGGTTTGAACTAGCCCTTGCTGCAGGTGCGGATGAAGTGGCTATTTTTGGCGCAGCCTCTGAAAGCTTTAGCCAGAAGAATATTAACTGCTCAATTGATGAGTCAATCGAGCGCTTTGTACCACTAATGGAAGCCGCCAAACAGCATGGAGTCGCAGTGCGCGGCTACGTGTCTTGTGTGCTCGGTTGCCCATACGAAGGCGACATTGCGGTGAGTGACGTCGCAAGAGTATCTGAAATCCTTTATAAAATGGGCTGTTACGAAATTTCATTAGGCGACACCATAGGTGTTGGCACGCCCACTAAAGCAAGGCAAATGCTTGACGCTGTCGCCAAAGTGGTGCCAATAGACAAGTTAGCTTTGCATTTTCACGACACATACGGCCAAGCCTTAGCCAACATACTGGCGTGCCTTGATACCGGCATCAGCGTGTTTGATACCTCGGTTGCTGGTTTAGGCGGTTGTCCTTATGCAAAAGGTGCGTCGGGCAATCTCGCCACAGAAGATTTGGTGTATATGCTTCATGGCATGGGGATTGATACCGGTATTGACTTAACAAAGCTGGCATTAGCGGGCGACAACATTAGCCGCGTGTTGGGGCGCACTAATGGGTCTAAAGTGGCAAATGCAATCAGAACATAATCACATATACTCACTGTGGTGAGGCAAAACACTCACCGTTGTGAACATAACAATAAGGACAACAAGATGGCAGGATTCAATAAAGTCGTCCACAGCTATGACGAAGCACTAGCAGGACTGAGTGACGACATGACCATTATGGTCGGCGGATTTGGTTTGTGTGGTATTCCTGAAGGGTTAATTAACCACATGGTTAAATTGGGTGTAAAAGGCTTAACCGCCATTTCAAACAATGCTGGTGTTGATGATTTTGGTTTAGGCTTATTGCTTAAACAACATCAAATTTCGACCATGATAGCCTCATATGTTGGCGAAAATGCCACCTTTGAACAACAAATGTTGTCTGGTGAGCTTAATGTCATACTCACGCCACAAGGCACATTGGCCGAAAAAATTCGCGCTGGCGGCGCAGGCATACCAGCATTTTTTACCGCAACAGGTTACGGCACCCCCATTGCTGATGGCAAAGAAACCCGTGAAATTAAAGGTCGTCACTACGTATTAGAAGAATCATTAACGGCAGACTTTGCCTTAGTTCGCGCCTGGAAAGCCGACACCATGGGTAATTTGGTATTTAGAAAAACCGCCGCTAACTTCAATCCAATGATGGCCACCGCAGGTAAAATTACCGTGGTTGAAGCTGAAGAGATTGTTGAGCCAGGTGAGCTCGACCCAAACCATATTCATACACCGGGTATTTATGTTGATCGCGTTATCAAAGCCAGCTTTGAGAAACGCATTGAGCAACGCACCGTCAAAGCGGCGAAATAAGGGAGACAACACCATGGCACTGACCAGAGAACAACTCGCCCAGCGCGTAGCAAAAGAATTACAAGACGGTTTTTATGTCAACCTTGGTATCGGCATTCCAACCCTTGTGGCCAACTATATTCCACAAGGCATGCAAGTGATGCTGCAATCTGAAAATGGTTTACTCGGCATGGGCGAGTTTCCGAGTGAAGAAAACATTGATGCCGATCTTATCAACGCAGGCAAACAAACGGTTACCGCGGTTGCTGGCGCGTCATTCTTTTCATCAGCAGAAAGCTTTGCGATGATCCGTGGCGGCCACGTCGATCTTACCGTACTAGGCGCATTTGAAGTCGATGTTAACGGCTCTATCGCCTCGTGGATGATCCCAGGTAAACTGATTAAGGGTATGGGCGGCGCAATGGATTTAGTCGCTGGGGCTGACAATATTATTGTCACCATGATGCATGCAGACAAACACGGTAATTCAAAATTATTATCACAATGTGAACTGCCATTAACCGGTTATGGCTGCATTAAACGTGTCATGACCGATTTAGCCTTTATGGAAATTAAAGATGGCGCATTCCATCTTTTAGAGCGCGCACCTGGCGTATCAGTTGAAGAGATCGTCACAAAAACAGCCGGTAAGCTTGTGGTACCAGATAATGTACCCGAAATGACGTTTTAAGATTTGCTTATCAAAATCAATAAAGCCCGGTTTTTACCGGGCTTTATGTTATCGTTAGTCTTCTGTTGGAATAACCAATACATTACTGCGCATCCGGCTTAAAATGGCTTCTGCTGTATTACCAATAATTCGCCCTAACAAGCCTTGACGCTGCCTTGCACCGACCACAAAGTATTGACTTTTTAAGCGGCAGGCTAATTCAAATAAACACAATTCAGGCTCACCAGTAATAATGTGCATACAATCGGCCTCGACACCTATCTCGGCAATTTTTTGTTTATGTTCAGCATACGCCTTTTTCACCATGGCATTGATATCAAGTATATCCATATCGCGCACGATTTGCGGAATTCTGAGTACGTAAGCGACATGCAGCTTTGTGCCTGTTGCTTTAGCAAACTGCTTACCATGGGCAATAACGGCATTATTAAGGCGCTGTTTTGCAGGGTTACTGGTACCCAAGTCAATTGAAATTAACGTCGTGTTGCCGTTATTAAGCGGATTGTTAGTAAGCAACAACAAGGGCACTGTTGTATGGCGAATAAGCTGCCAGTCGGTCGGTAAATAATGCTCTGCATGGTGCACAGCTTTAACCATTAAATCAAAACCATGACGCTGAGCATGACTGCAAGCATGTTCAAAAAGGTATTTACTCCAAATCACATGTAATGGCACATCTTCAACATCGAGGCTATCTAAATGAGCTTGTAATTGTATTTCACGTTGAGTCATCAAGGCTTTTTGTGCCACGCCCGCCAACCTAGGATTGTCTCGGTCGGTACCACTTAAATAAGCATAAGTATAAGCAAACACTTCGGCCTGCTTATTTAATTGCTTCGCTAACGCTAACCCATGAGCAACAGCATCTGTGTGCGCGCTTTCCATTTGAGCAATAACAAACATTTTGTTCATTTAAACCTCCTTTATGGGACGTGTTAATGATTCATTGATACCCTAAACACATTTACAGATACTTATTGCATTATCATCTCACTTAAAAACCATCAATAACGGCTTTTATATTCCCGAAATACATTGTCTAAAAACGTGAGCCAGTAACTATCTTTAGCTTAGCCAATAGCGTAAGTTTGTGCATAAATATCGGTATAAAAATTGATCAACGTCAAGTTTGTTAGATCAAAATAATCAAATACATATTGCCCAACTTAAGGAAAATGAGATGGCAATAGACAGCTTTGTAATGGCACTGTTTCTCATTCTGGTGAGCGGTCGTTTATTAGGTGAGTTAAGTGCGCGATTAGGATTTCCAAGCGTGGTTGGCGAAGTCACCGCGGGGATAATTATTGGCCCATCGCTGCTCAATTGGGTTACACCGCACAGCACCTTAGCCCTCATTGCCGAATTAGGCGTAATATTGCTGCTATTTGATATTGGCTGTGAAACCTCAATAAAACGTTTGGCTCATTCTGGTCACAAAGCAATGAGTGTCGCGTTACTCGGCATCGGGGTCCCGTTATTTGCTTGCGGTATTGCCAGCATGTATTGGCTGTCTATTCCTCCCTTTACTGCACTTTTTTTTGGCTGCGCCCTTACAGCCACCAGCATTGGCATTTCAATGCGGGTATTAAGCTTAAACAATCAAACGCAAAGCATTGCAGGTCACATCATCCTTGGTGCTGCCGTTATCGACGATATTGTTGGCGTCATTTTATTAAGCATACTGTTTAATTTTTCCTCATCGGGCGAGCTTGCTNNNAGCTCAACCTTAATGTTACTTGCCATGATTGCCGTATTTATTATTCTTAGCCCACCGTTA
>NZ_JAQQPZ010000006.1:0-4074 GCF_028750675.1 Shewanella metallivivens
TAAATAGCTATCATAATTTCTTATTGAAAAAACGGCTTTAACTTTTAAACCTTTTTCAATAAATGGTCTTACCAACTCTGTTATTTGCGGTTGCGTCAGACGAATTAGGAATTCAGACGAAACAACCGTAGTAGAACTACGATCTAGACAAAATTGAATTAAATCTGAGCGTGCATTAACAAAGGCATCAAACTTAAAGTTGGGATGATTATGTGCAAAAACATTATGAGCTCCACCCAATATCCCAAATGGAGAAAAACAGGGTAAACTTTTGTTATCTGATGGTAGCTGTATACCTAACGATTGAATTGCTGATGTTCCGGTTTTACCTATTCCAGGGTGAAAAAGAACACATTCCCCAAAAATATTTTTGTTATCCATACTACTCACCTAAAAAAGGAAAACGGCCAAAATCGCTGACCAACGGACCCCATTTTAGGATCTGTGTTTCATTTGTACTTAACTCACCCTTAAATGGGTGTGCCCACCCCGCAGCATGCCATTTGTCTAGCGGGTTTAAAATATGAAAATTCTGTAAACCGAAATCACCTGCAATTTGAGCATCAGCAACCGCATTGTCACCAACATGAATAAAGGTTTTCCCTTCTGGTAGACTGGCTTTGATATGTTGCCACAGAGTACCGTTGTCTTTACGTTTGCCTAGTTCACTCGACACAAGCAACTCATAACCTACGCTTAAACCAACTTTAGCGAGCATTAATGCCACTTGGTCTTGGGTATAATAGGTGTCAGACGCCACAGTAATTTGCTTACCTTTTAACAGCAACTCATTAAACAAATCAACCATTTCATCTTTAGGTTCAATCATATCAAGGTCATAAGCAAACTCTTGGTCGGCAAACGCTTTCGCTTGTGATTCTGGCCAACCTAATTGACTGGCTAACTGCGAATAAGTTTCAAAAATAGTCACATCGCCAACAAAATTTTTCGCTTTACGCACCTCAAACTCTGCCTGATTTCGCTGAGCGACAAACTCATGAGCATCATTAACCACACCTTGAGACACCAAAGATTTTCCGAGTAAAAGCTTGGCATAATCGGGGACAAAGTAGCGTCTGCGCACTAACGTATCAAATACGTCAAAACTAATATGATCAAAACCACTCAGTTGATTGCGTACCCCTTCTTGGCTGTTAACGTATTGCGCCAATATAAAACTGTCATCAAAGGTAAACTGGCCCGTGGTTGGGTAGTAAAATAATTGCTTATAACCATTTTTTTCGGCCAGTAAACCTAACATGCGCTCTAACGCATGCAGTTCAGAACCGTCATTCGGTAAAGGCTCTGCAGGAAAATCATCATATTGGTATTGTTTATCTAACAATTGCTTTAACGCATTGGGGCGTGCCCAAAACATGCCACCAGCGGGATAAGCTAAAAAGTCTTCAGCCAGCTCAACGCCCCACTCTTTGGCCATTTTTTGCGCATGGGGTTTGTTTTTAAGCCAATGGTTAACCCAATTAGGCATCATCCAAAATGAAGTGGGGTAATAAATCCCTGTTTTTGGCGAATCACGAAAATGATTAAGCACTTGCTTAATCACGTGCTGATCATTAAGTAAGTACTCACCTAAGTAATCGGCCCACTGAGTTTGCGCCCGGCCTGAATACAGCGATTTTTTGGAGTGCATATGACAAAACAAGTCGTATGCTTGTAAGTCTTGAGCAAATTCAACCAGCATAGGACCAAAGTTTCGGCCGTGATTAGGCACAACCTTAACCTTAACCTGGTTGACTTTGCTGCATGCCGCAAATTGTGTTTGTGCCTTTGCGACTAACTCTTCGCTACTCACACTAACAAACACATCCACAGATTGTGGGAATTTGTCGAGCGATTGACAGTAATAGTCAATAAATTCGCCATAAAATACGTGAAAGCACATGGCAATTTTATGCTCAGTGGCCTCTCCGTCGGCAGTGGTTTCGATTGCTTTTGGGTGCCATTTTGGCGTTGCAGGGGGTGACATGCGCCCCTCTGCTTTGCCATGATTAATGTAGTGGATTAACGCTTGCTCACCTTGTAAATAAATATCGGTATTACACTTGTAATACAACTCGGTATCAAAGGCAGGGCTTGGATTAACACACGAAAATGCACCTTTAGCTAAATAATCTTCAAAGGCTTCTTGTTCACATGTAAATACTCGGCATTGGTTAGCGCTATACCAACCATAGTCAAATAACCCCTGAGCTTTAGCTAAATTAAGTAAGTGCTGCACTTCATCTTGAGTGTAACCTTTTTTGTCGGTATTGAGTTTAGCGTAGGCACGCGCACTCAGGCGTCTATCTACGCCCTTTGCGACACGAAATAGAAATGGCTGCTGCTTAACAAAGTTAAATAATGCAGGCATTTTTGTTTTTACGAACTGTTTATTAATCATTATGCTAAACCAAAAAATTGAAGGGCATTTACAGTGCCGTTACCGGTGACGTCATCATCAATATCAAAAATATGTCTGACTCCACGAGGGACCATATTGGCTTTACTTAAATAACTCTCTAGTAGCATTTCCAGCTCTTCAGTCTCAAAAGTAATACCATGCTTTGCACTGTGCTTACAGTAATCGAGCGTGCCTATCATCACTTGCTCTAGCTCATGAAAATAGCGTTGCGAAGCCACTTTTCGACCATAATAAAAATCAAATTGAGTTGGGTCGAAGGTATTTAACCTAATACCTCTAAACTGGCCAAAAGGCGCGGTGAGCAGCGACTCTAAAAACATAGAACGATCGAGTGGTAAATAACCATCGCCAATCTTGACGTTTTCTTTTAAGTAGCCTTGCATAACGGCTTGTTGTTTTTCAATCACATGCTCGCCAGGATTAGAAGCGATTAAATAATGCCCATGCGTATCTTTATTAAGCAAAATACCCAAAAGTGATTGAATCGTCCCAGAGTAGCCAAGGTCGACTAAATGCAAAGTATCTTGCTGGATAACACCTAAGGTGTCTAAGTAACTCAGGTAGGCTTGTTTACTCGGAGTGATAACATCTTCAATGCGATCTTTATGCTGATTCAGTGTATCAATAATTTTCTTTCTGTCTTCAGGCAGGTAAACCAATTCTTGGGTAATATCTTCACTAAAAATTTGTTTTATTTGGCTATCAGATAACAAAAAACGAGTGCGAATGAGATCATAAAAGGCACCGCTAAAGCTGCTTTTTAGTGAATATGCATAACTACGGCTATCGCTGAGTAAAATTTTAAACAGAAAGGCACGCGAAACGAGCAAATAGTGGCTTTCACGTTGTAGGTCAGCACCGTTTAAGTAAGATTGGTAGGCTTGTTCTAACCAATAACCTTCTCGGGCTAAAAAATAGAGAGGGGCTTTTTCGGGAACGTTTTCAACTAAGTTTTGTGCAAAATAACTCAGTAATGGCCCCATAAATGTCGTCCCAAAAGACGTAAAACGTGCTTCGTGCACTCTTGATTCGGTTACATTTGCCATTTTTACTAACACCATGATGTTTATGACTAAAAAAATATACTCACCAGGATACAACAACTATCACGCAGACAATGGCTTCAAATCCCTGAAATTAGGTCAGTAGTGTATGTTGCAGGCTGAATGAAGTAAACATGAACATGTATAACAGTAGATATAACCGCTCACTCTTGCTGATTTTACGTACAATGTTACGTTTTTTAAAGCGAGTCAGCCTTAAAGAGCTGGATCCCCGATAAAATCACTCGAGGATGACAGGCTTTTTTTAAGCGAAGCGACCTTGCAGCGAAGCGCCTTTCACCACAGCCAGTAGATTTTAAAGAGCTGGATCCCCGATAAAATCACTCGAGGATGACGGCTTTTTTTAAGCGAAGCGACCTTGCAGCGAAGCGACCTTGAAGCGAAGCGACCTTGCAGCGAAGCGCCTTTCACCACAGCCAGTAGGTATCAAAGAGCTGGATCCCCGATAAAATCACTCGAGGATGACGGCTTTTTGAAGCGAAGCGACCTTGCAGCGAAGCGCCTTTCACCACAGCCAGTAGGTATCAAAGAGCTGGATCCCCGATAAAATCACTCGAGGATGACAGCTTTTTTAAGCGAAGCGACCTT
>NZ_JAQQPZ010000006.1:4093-228829 GCF_028750675.1 Shewanella metallivivens
AAGCGCCTTGAAGCGAAGCGCCTTGAAGCGAAGCGCCTTGAAGCGAAGCGCCTTGAAGCNNAGNNGAAGCGCCTTGAAGCGAAGCGCCTTGAAGCGAAGCGCCTTTCACCACAGCCAGTAGGTATCAAAGAGCTGATCCCCGATAAAATCACTCGAGGATGACGGCTTTTTGAAGGTAGGTATCAAAGAGCTGGATCCCCGATAAAATCACTCGAGGATGACAGGCTTTTTTTAAGCGCAGCGCCTTGAAGCGAAGCGCCTTTCACCACAACCAGTAGGTATCAAAGAGCTGGATCCCCGATAAAATCACTCGAGGATGACGGCTTTTTGAAGCGAAGCGACCTTGAAGCGAAGCGCCTTGAAGCGAAGCGACCTTGAAGCGAAGCGACCTTAATCACTACCAAATAAATCGCGTGTGTATACTTTGTCGGTTACATCTGCAATCAAATCATCAATACGGTTGGCGACAATGACATCTGCAATTTGTTTAAATTCATTAAGGTCATTGACTACTTTGGAGTGGAAAAACTCAGGTTCGGTCATCACCGGCTCATAAATCACAACCTCAATACCTTTCGCTTTTATGCGCTTCATAATGCCTTGAATAGCAGAAGCCCTAAAGTTGTCGGAACCCGATTTCATCACCAAACGATATATGCCAACCACTTTAGGGTTTCGGCTCAAAATTGAATCGGCAACAAAGTCTTTACGAGTACGGTTTGCATCAACAATGGCACCAATAATGCTGTTAGGCACATCAGCATAGTTTGCGCGTAATTGTTTAGTGTCTTTTGGTAAACAATAACCACCGTAACCAAAAGAAGGGTTGTTATAGTGCCCACCAATGCGTGGATCTAAACTCACCCCTTCAATAATTTGTCTGCTGTTTAAACCATGGCTTTCTGCGTAGCTGTCTAACTCGTTAAAGTAGGCGACACGCATGGCTAAGTAAGTATTAGAGAACAGTTTAACGGCTTCCGCTTCTGTCGAGTCAGTAAACAACACTTCAATGTTGTCTTTTTTTGCCCCCTGCACTAATAAATCGGCAAACTGTTTGGCACGTTCTGAGCGCTCACCCACAATAATCCGTGACGGATACAAGTTGTCGTGTAACGCTTTTCCTTCTCGTAAAAACTCAGGCGAAAAAATAATATTATTAGTATTAAATTTTTCAGTTAAACTTTTGGTATAACCCACTGGCACTGTCGACTTTATCACCATAACGGCATTTGGGTTAATGGCTAATACATCACGAATTACCGCTTCCACTGAACTGGTATTAAAATAGTTTGTTACCGGGTCATAATCGGTCGGGGTGGCAATAATCACAAAATCAGCATTTTGGTAGGCTTGCTGTTTGTCTAAGGTCGCACAAAAATCGAGATCAACATTGTCTAAAAAAAATTCAATTTCAGTATCAATAATTGGTGACTGTTTATGACCTAATTTAGCAACTCTGTCTGCCATAATATCTAAAGCAACAACCGTATTATGTTGCGCCAACAGTATCGCATTAGATAAACCAACATAGCCTGTACCCACAACAGCAATTTTCATGCACTGCCTCAAACATTCACTAAACTGTAAAACAACAAATAAAAGGCTTATTTAGATTGCAGCAACTTGCGATACTCCATCACTTTATCACGAATAAAAGGGCCTTCTGGGCGTGCCTTGTGAGCTAACTCCATTAACCTTAGGGCTTTCGGCAAATCCGTTTTCTCAATATTAACTGCATGATCACGAATAAAATCGACATCCTGCTGGCATTCTATATCGTCAAAAACCACTTTGTTAATGTCAATTCTAGTGGGAGGGGTCATCCGCAAAAAACGATATCCACGATTAACAATATTATCTATTTGTGGTTGGGTGATTGCCTCAAATGCACTTAAAAAGGCTTGCTTGTCTTGATTATTCGCAACAACGCAAATCGCCCCACTTTCAAGCGCATTAATTAATTGGCTGCGGCGTTGCGAAGCAAAAATAGTCGCTAAATCTGTACTTAATTGTATATCGTTATCGCCAACCACCTTTTGAGCTAAAGGCATAAACCCTTTGGCTGTTAAGCGCATAAACCACTGCTTATTTAAATCGTTTACGCTAACAGATACCGTTTTATCAGCATCTAACGTTATTTTGTTAACAAACAATAAATTCAATGCCGAACAAATTGCCTTATCTTGTAATCTGTTCGGCATAATTTTTACCGCTGCCGAAAGAATTTTTTTGTTTATCATTTAAAAATATCCATTGTACTAATATTGTTCACCTTAGTGGCTGTTCATCCCTAAAAACTCAAATACGGTTCGCATTTTGTTTCGGCCTTGCTCAAAAGAATACTGCTCAGAGGCTAGTATCCGTTGGTTATGAGATAATCTGCTCCACAGAGATTTGTCATTATTTAACGACAATATGTGCTCCACCCACTGTTGTGGTGTCTCGGCAATAAGCGTGCTGATGTTATGGCTTAAGCCTGTGCTTTCGGCGGCAATAGGCGACAACACACTAGGCAGCCCATACGCTGCCGACTCAAGCACTTTGCCCTTAATCCCCGCACCAGATAATAACGGCGCAATAAAAACTTTATGGCGTTGAAAAAGCTCACTCAAGTTTTCAACATAACCAATAAACTTAACTTGCGGATGTTGATACTGTTTAAAAGTATCGGGCATATTACTGCCGTAAAAATACACCGTAATGCTTGGGTCTTGGTCTACTAATAAAGGGAAAACCTGCAGCATAAAATATTCAACCGCGTCCACGTTTGGTATATGGCGATATCCGCCCAAAAAGGCAATCCCTTCTCTGCTTTCAAACGATGCCGGTAATGGTTTTTCATCCAACACCCATGGGCATTTAAAAATATTGTCTTGCCTTAACACATGCGAGGTAATCACTGCGTGTTCAGTGTCATTGTACGACAGCACAGCATCCGCTTTGCTGATCACATCAAGCTCAAGCCGTTTAGTGTTTAAAGCATTTGCTAAAGCTTGTTGAGTATGCTCAGGCGAAGATTGCATGGCTAAAGCGGAGCGTATTTCACGTAAAAAGTGTAAGTCTGCATTATTAAAAATAATCGGTAGATTTGGCGCGGTTTGTTTTAAAAAATCGATAAAATGAGTCGCAACATTATAACGGGTAATATAAATCGCACTCAGCTCCGGCAAACGCTGACAAATCGCATCGCCTAGAGTGGGGTAATACGGTGCATAACACATCTCTACCCCTTGCGACTGTAACTGAGCGGTATAGCGGTCAGACTCAACAAAGTTCATCGGCACAAAGATAACCTTGTAGCCTAATGACTGTATTAATTTCAGTTCTTGGATTGCCGCATACGATCCCGCATCTTGGTCAGGTGATGGCGTTTGAATATCTAACATCAGCACTGTGCCCAAAACGGGTTGGCCGGTCACTACAGAAAGGGGATGGTGTTCGGCAAACTGTTGCCTAGCCTGCTGTAGTAACTCCGGATTAATGTGCGAAAGGACAGACTTATCGACATTGGGGGCAACGTGACAATAATCTTGGGTTTCACACACCTCAAGCCCCTGCTTGCGTTGTTGTTTCAACGCTAACTGCCAATAAAAAAACATATCCTCAATGCTCTGGCAGTAAGACGGAATTGCTTGTAAAGATAAGTCACACTTACGGTAAGCCGTCGCCGTGCCTATGGCAAAATCAATTGCTTTTACAAAACGCTTACGGCTGTCATTAGCAGAATATCGGCGCTGCTTGTCCGTCGACTCGGTTAATAAAGTTGATAGTTCAGAATATAAACCTGAACTATCAACCAATAACCCAGTATCATCAACAAGACGCTGAGCAGAAAAGCCGACATGCTCAATCATCAATGCATTAACCAAACGGTCAATACTCCCGACACCCAGTTCGCAATAGCTTGGGCAAAAAACGATATTATCACTGTTAGCTCGGCTTAATAGTGCTGCCATTATCTCTGCCAAGCTTGCTTGCTCAGCAACATCAACGTTAACAATATGGCTCGCATAACGGTTAATGCCATGACGACTGAGCACATTCGTTAGCCCTAAAACCTCGTAGTCGTTATTAGGCATACTGAGATACAGTGATGCTAACAACTTACTTAAATCTGCAGTGACATTTTCACTGTCATTCATTCTGCCATTAGCACTTTTATTATCACAGAAAGTGAACGGCAAAATAATGCTAACCCTAGGGTTAGTCACATGTGGAAAACGAAAACCATTTTGGCTATTCAGCGTTAAATGGTGATAGGCATTAATTGCATTTGCACTGTCTAGACCATCTGCAGCAACAGCGTTAATTTTGTTGGCTAGTAACGCTAACCGATTTGTGTCAACACAGCCTTTTTGTTGACGCGTTTTTTGAACAACATCGACATGTTCTGCCACCAAAGGCAAGAGTTCAATATAATCGCCCCAAACAAAACAAGGTGAACCATTAACGGCCAAACGAAAAAAGCCAGCAGTGAGCCAGCTAAATTGTGGTGGTATGGTAAGCGTAAACTGATTGGTACCCGGTGAGACTTGAATCGTTTTTGATGCTAAAAGCTGCTCATGGCTATATAAACTTAACTCAAGCTCACGAGCTTCAACACTTTGGCAAACAAACTGAAATTGACGAGGCTGGCATGCCAGCAGCTCGATAAAAAAAGAAGGCTCACCCGCAGGAATAGCAAAACTTGCATCTGCTATCGGTAAGCCTTGTTCATCAATTAGGGTCAAGGTTTTACCGGCCAATGCATGTAGGGGTAAATCAATTGAAGTTGAAAAACCGCAATGACCCGAGCCAAAACCTGCTTGTTCGAGGTCTTCACGAAACAGGTTAGCAACGCCTTGAGCGACAACATGACCATTGAGGCAAACATAAAAACTCGCTGCCACATCTGGGGTTAACGGGTTAAAAACCCAGCCCAATAATTTGCCAGAATCAAGCACATCAATGTAGCCCATCACTGGGCTTTGTTGGTTTTCTAACATAACGGTTGTCACCACTGCGTTGAAATAAATGAGCCGTTATTTAACGAAATGGGCTGTTAATACTTTTTCTAACACATTCATACGGGCAGAAAGCTCAGCAATATTACTCACTGCCACATTAACTACCGTATTCATTGAGGTTTGTTCGTTTGCAGGTGTCGCGGTTTCAATTTGCTCAGCAATGCGGGCTGCTTCAGCAGCAACAAGTTGCTGAAAATCACCTAACTCATTTGCAAACTTAGCTAAAAACTTGGCTTTTTCTATCTCTTGGGCACTGGCTTGCAACTCGACCGGAGCCACAGGGCTCAGTAAGCCATCCACGTAAACGTTACAGCTCACTGCTTCAGCCGGAAAGTTTGCCTTATTTAGCAATAAACTAAAACCGTACTTACCATCACCAATATTAGCTTGCAGCAAATCGTCACGAAACATGTCTGCAACACCATGAGCAAGTACCGTGTCATTATGTTTTAGCTCTACCACAACACGGCGCTCAGCTTGATTCACATGACGACACCAACCAATCACTTTGTTGTTGTCTACGGCATCAACATAACAAGTGTAGTCGTCAACACTTGGCGCACTTAACGCTAAAGGATAAGCTTGCTCGTTAACCTTATGGCCGTCGATATACACATCAACTTGGCTAATATCTTCCTTTAAAATCGACGGATTTGGTACTAACGAAAAGGCTGAATCACCAAAGCCTGCTGCCGCTAAGTCTTCACGTGCCGTATCTGCTACGGTCTGCCATAGTAACGTAGACCCAGAATAAATTTCGATTTTTGCAGGTGTATTTTTAGCCTCTTTATTGAATGCCCAACCAGAAATCATCTCAGCAGACACAATATCAATATGAAACTGATATTGCTGTAACGGAGCCGGTGCGCTCATCTGTTGTTTTAGTTTTTTTTCAATTTTTTTAAGCATAATTTAGTTGCTCTATTGCTAATGGGTAAATCACTCAGTATTAATCAATATACCATGCACTGTGCTTATGCACATCGTCACGGCTGATCATTTCTTCTCGGGTAAACCAACGGTATTGTTGGTGCTGTTGGGCTGGTAATGCCGCCAAATCAATATCTAACCGTATTTTATAGCCTAACACAACATAATGAGTTGAAACTTCATCACCAAACACACTATCGGTATAAAAGTGCTCAAACGGCCCAAGACATGCCGCCTGGCTTCGGTTTATTGTAACGCCTAACTCTTGTTGCCCGAGTCGAGTAAATGCATCATCCAGTGTCTCATTTTTTAACACTCGTCCACCTGGAACAAACCAAAACCCCTGTGCAGGCTTGTTATTTCGCAGGCCTAATAAAAATTGGCCTTGGCTGTTTTCAACAAGTAAATCGATAGACACTAACGGGGTTGAATCAATAACCGTTGTAAAGGTATTTTTATCTAAGAACATAAATGACCAACTAGAAAGTGACAAGTAACAAGTGACAAGTAGCAAGTGACAAGTAGCAAGTGACAAGTGACAAGTGACAAGTGACAAGTGACAAGTGACAAGTAACAAGTAACAAGTAACAAGTAACAAGTAACAAGTGACAAGTGAGAAGTAGCAAGTGACAAGTGACAAGTGACAAGTGACAAGTGACAAGTGACAAGTAACAAGTGACAAGTAACAAGTGACAAGTGACAAGTGACAAGTGACAAGTGACAATATATTACAAAATATGCCATGGATAACATGGCATACTTTTAATAGTGAGTAATTTGGAGAGCAACGATAAGCAGCATCAAAATAATCAATGATATAACAGTTAACTTAGAGCAATGGCATCTTTGCGAGGAAAATGTATGTCGAGAATTTTTTGTTTAATTTCTTCATATATATGAGGTGTCGAACGTAAAAACTCGCTGGTATTATCGCGCCCTTGGCCAATTTTATTATCACCATAAGCATACCAAGAACCTGACTTCTCGATTATTTTACCATCAACAGCTAAATCTAATAATTCACCGTAACGATTAAAACCTTGCCCATAAATAATTTGCGTTTTAGCTTCTTTAAAAGGCGCTGCAATCTTATTCTTTGCAACTTTAATTTTAATTTCATTACCGATAACCTCTTCACCTCTTTTTATTTGCCCAGAAGAAGAGCTATAAGCACGCATCTCTAATCTCACTGAAGCATAAAACTTAAGCGCATTACCGCCAGTGGTCGTTTCAGGGTTACCAAACATCACACCTATCTTCATTCTAATTTGATTAATAAAAATACATGTACAATTAGATTGTTTTAGATGGCCTGCAATTTTTCGCATCGCCTGAGACATCATACGAGCTTGCAAGCCCATGTGCGAGTCGCCTATTTCCCCTTCAATTTCTGCTCGAGGAGTCAATGCAGCAACTGAGTCAATAACAATTAAATCAATCGCACCAGAACGCGCAAGGCTATCACAAATCTCTAAAGCTTGTTCGCCATTATCTGGTTGAGAAACATATAAGGCATTAATGTCCACACCTAACTTTTGAGCATATATTGGGTCTAATGCATGTTCAGCGTCAATAAAAGCACAAGTTTTACCTTCGCGTTGAGCAGAGGCAATAATCTCCAACGTTAGCGTTGTTTTACCCGATGCCTCTTGACCATATATCTCAATAATTCTACCAACAGGCAAACCACCAGCACCAAGGGCGATATCTAACGCAAGCGATCCCGTAGGGATGGTTTCTACATCCATTGCTCGGTTCGCGCCCAAGCGCATAATAGACCCTTTACCAAATTGCTTTTCAATTAGCTTAATCGCGGTATCTAATGCATTTTCTTTACTCATCACCAACCTCACAAAAACACTGTATGTAAAAACAGTATCATTTTGGCGGTTTGCGCTATTATAAGCAAGGTTTTATTTCAATAACTCAATAAAGAAGTTACCGATAACAAGTTTATCCACGAAAGTTATCTTGATTGGCTAAAAACCACTGATAGGCATTTTTTAATCCGGCTTCAAGGCTATACGAATATTGCCAGCCTAATGCTGCCAGTCTATCAACATTCATTAATTTACGTGGAGCACCATCGGGTTTCGTGGTATCCCACACGATGTTGCCATTAAACCCTGTGACTTTGGCTACCGTTTCAACTAACTCCCTGATGGTGCAATCAACACCAGTACCAACATTAATATGGCTTAGCATTGGTTCAGTGTTGGCATCGTAAATCGCCTTATCCAGTTCCATAACGTGAATAGAGGCTGCCGCCATGTCGTCAACATGTAAAAACTCGCGCATCGGCTTACCACTGCCCCAGGCAATCACTTCATTGTCGCCACGAAGTGCCGCTTCATGAAAACGGCGCAATAATGCGGGGATAACATGAGAGTTTTCTGGGTGAAAGTTATCGTGCGGGCCATATAAATTGGTTGGCATCACGCTGCGATAATCCACGCCATATTGGCGATTATACGATTCACATAACTTAATACCGGCAATTTTAGCAATGGCATATGGCTCGTTGGTTTCTTCTAACGTACCTGTTAATAAGGCCGTTTCTTGCATTGGCTGTGGCGCTAACTTAGGGTAAATGCACGATGAGCCTAAAAATAATAATTTTTGCACACCAGCTTTATAGGCACCATGAATGATATTGCATTCAATCATTAGGTTTTGGTAAATAAACTCAGCAGGGTAAGTATTGTTAGCATGAATGCCCCCAACCTTTGCGGCCGCCAAATAAACCTGCTCAATGCCCGAACCGGCAAAAAAATCGGCTACGGCTTGCTGATTAGTTAAATCAAGCTCTGTGCGGCTACGAGTGATTATCTCAACATCACCTTGTGCTTGAAGTTGTCTTACAATGGCTGAACCAACCATACCATTGTGGCCAGCAACAAATATTTTTTTCATCTCAAATCACTTAATTAATTTCATATAAAGAGAACACTGAGAAACACAGTAGTAAAAAGATTACATTATCACCACAGAGAACACAGAGAATCGTTCTGAGTTAAACAATAAACATCCTATTTTTACTCGGCGCCTCGGTGGTTAATAGCGCTTGATTGCACCACAAGCAACCCCAGAAGTTAAAAGCCTTGTTTCACCACAGAGGACACAGAGAGCATCGAGAAAGATAATCAAAAGAAATTCTTTAGTCTTTACTCGGTGTAGCGCGCAGCGCCTCGGTGTACTCGGTGGTTAATCGCGCTTATTTACTCAAAAGGACCAAGCCTAAAGATTCAATAATCACCACTGAGGACACAGATAGCACCGAGAAAGATAATCAAAAGAAATTATTAATCTTGACTCTGTGTAGCGCGAAGCGCCTCGGTGTTCTCGGTGGTTAATCGCTCTTATTTCCCCAAAAGGACCAAGCCTAAAGATTCAATAATCACCACAGAGGACACAGAGAGCACCGAGAAAGATAATCAAAAGAAATTCTTTAGTCTTGACTCTGTGCAGTGCGAAGCACCTCGGTGTACTCGGTGGTTAATCGCTCTTATTTACTAAAAAGGACCAAGCCTAAAGCTTCAATAATCACCACTGAGGACACAGAGAGCACAGAGAAAGATAATCAATAGAAATTCTTTAGTCTTGACTCTGTGCAGTGCGAAGCACCTCGGTGCCCTCGGTGGTTAATCGCTCTTATTTCCTCAAAAGGACCAAACCTAAAGATTCAATAATCATCACAGATAACACAGAGAAAAACTCGGAGTCAGAGCAAAACCAAATAAAATATCTGATCTTTACTCGGTGTAGCGCGCAGCGACACGGTGCACTCGGTGGTTAATCGCTCTTATTTCCCCAAAAGGACCAAGCCTAAAGATTCAATAATCACCAAAGAGGACACAGAGAAAAACTCGGAGTCAGAGCAAAAACAAATAAAATATCTGATCTTTACTCTGTGCAGTGCGAAGCACCTCGGTGCCCTCGGTGGTTAATCGCTCTTATTTACTCAAAAGGACCAAGCCTAAAGATTCAATAACCACCACAGAGGACACAGATAGCACAGAGAAAGATAATCAAAAGAAATTCTTTAGTCTTGACTCTGTGCAGTGTGAAGCACCTCTGTGCACTCGGTGGTAGATAACTCTTGATCTCGCCTTAGTGGTAAAACGCTTAAAGCCTTTACTCTTTAGCCACAGACACATCAAAACCGTGTTTTTCGAGTAAGGCATGCTGCTTAGCTTTACCTAAATCGTGTTGAACCATTTCAGCACACATTTGCTCTACGGTTATTTCTGGTGTCCAGCCCAACTTAGCTTTTGCTTTAGCAGGGTTACCCAATAAGGTCTCCACTTCTGCAGGGCGGAAATAACGCGGATCAACTTTTACAATCACATCACCCACTTTTACGCCTGGGGCATTATCGCCGCTTACAGCAGTCACTGTTGCTATCTCATTGATACCTTCACCGCTAAACTCAAGCTCAATGCCCGCCTCTAGTGCTGACATTTTTACAAACTCACGCACAGAGATTTGCTTACCTGTGGCAATAACAAAATCATCTGCTGTATCTTGTTGTAACATCATCCATTGCATACGCACGTAATCTTTCGCATGGCCCCAATCACGTAATGCATCCATATTACCGAGGTACAAGCATGGCTCTAACCCTTGAGCAATATTGGCAATTGCACGGGTAATTTTACGGGTTACAAAGGTTTCACCACGACGCGGAGATTCATGGTTAAACAAAATACCGTTACAAGCATACATGCCGTAAGACTCACGATAGTTAACCACAATCCAATAAGCGTACATTTTCGCTACAGCATAGGGTGAACGCGGGTGAAACGGCGTAGTTTCTGTTTGCGGAATTTCTTGTACCTCGCCGTAGAGCTCAGAGGTAGATGCCTGGTAAAATTTGGTCTTTTTCTCTAAGCCTAAAAAGCGAATCGCTTCTAATAAACGTAGCGTCCCCATAGCATCAACATCAGCGGTATATTCTGGGCATTCAAACGATACAGCCACATGGGATTGCGCACCAAGGTTATACACTTCGTCTGGCTGCACATCTTTAATAATGCGGGTTAAGTTAGATGAATCGGTTAAATCGCCATAGTGTAAGAAAAACTTTGGGTTGGCGGCATGACGGTCTTGATATATATGATCAACTCGTTCAGTGTTTAGCGATGAGGCACGGCGTTTAATACCATGTACCTCATAGCCTTTTTGTAATAAAAATTCGGCTAAATAGGAACCATCTTGCCCAGTTACACCGGTGATAAGTGCTTTTTTCATTAATGACTTCCCGTATAAGATAATAAATAATCTGTAATATATTCACCGTACTTTTTTCTCATATGATTAAGAACGGCTAGTTTAAAGTCTTCTTTCTGAGAATTAGATCTCGGAGGTTTGAGAACTTGATGGCTATCATTAGAGCCCATTTGCTGCCCAGATAATGCAAAAAATGACTGTACTTTTTCGCTCACTCCATCGACTAAATCATCTTCGTATATTATACTGTTAACTGATTCGTTGGGTAATAATCCAATTAGATTATCTAAATATAAATCTGACCATATTAAAGCAAACCAAGACCGCAGTAAAATATTGTCATCGACATTAAACTCTAGTTCCTTGCCAATTCCCCCTCCAAAATAGGTGCCAGTCTGTTGAGCACTTAAAGATGAAAGCAATTGATCTAAGAGGGATTTTCTTTCCACCCTATACATTGTTAAATCTTCGAAAGAGCCGAAAAAACTTGCTAGTGATTGATTCAATCCTTTTCCTGGAAACTTGTTATTAAGTAAGTGCGATATCACAGGTAAATCAGAGCCCATCAATTTATGAGACACAGTATTATTCATCTCACCTTTATACCAAACATCATTAAAGTTTATTGGTCCAAAGTCTCCGCGAAAAGAATGATTGAAGTGTTCTCTAGGATTACCTTTTTTTGTTTTCGATTTCAATAATTGACAGAAGTAAGTTGACCCACTTCGTTGCGTAGATAAAATTATCGTGGTTTTTTTTGCAAATAATTTATCATCTAAAAATGTTGATGAAACGGATCTTTGACTATGATTTATCCAAGGCATACCTTTAAAATCTGAGAGACTATAACTATTAGATATCAACATCTCTTTAAACTTATTAAGCTTTTGCTCAATTGTCAAAAAAGCAACAACAAATTCATTATTAGTCATTGCTAATCCTCTTAAAATCACCAACTTTGATTGGCACAGTTACATCATCAAGATGTTGCATATTATGTACATCCATAAACTTTAGTAACGAAGAAGGATTTGACACTTTCAAAGATGCAAGATTTCTAGAATCTTGCTGCTTCAAACTTGGTTGAAACATCATATTAACGTCTCGACTTTTGAGCCCTAAACTCTCTATAAAGTTCTTTTTACCGTCTAAATAAAAGAACCCTTCATATGTTGAGAACGAAACATTAACATTAAAATTAAGCAGTGCTGCTTTAACCGACTCAAAAAAATCAAAAATATGATTATTCCACCAAACAAATTCAACCTCATCAAACACTACCTTTTTACCTCCTGTACTAGCATTTGCATATATTCCAGTTTGTGTTGATATCTTATTGGAAATGTAACTATGAAAAGGATTTCTCAATAAAAATACAACATGATCAACAGTTGACAAAACACTATTTATTTGCTCTTTATTTTTAAGGTGGTTTGGGAATATTTTAAAAACAAAGTTATTTTCAACAGACATTGATGATATTCCATCCAAATATCTAGCAGGATCATTCAATGCAAAATCCCTTATCCCACTCAAAGGAAATCCAAGATGAATAAAATTATCTTCTTTGTTTTTTTGGGAGCCAAAGCCTAACTCTAAATGTTCATGAATTATCGCCTCATTCATATGAAAAATCTCATAAAACGTACGAACATTATAATTATTTTCTAACTCACGCATTATGGATGTTGAGCCAGATCTTGGGTGTGATATAAAGCATATTTTTCTATTCATTTAATACTCGACAATATAATTAAAATTTAAACATTACTGTATAATTTAAGATTATGTAAACTTGTCACTTTTGACCAAGAGAAATCTACTAGGTATTCGCAATGTTCATCCTCAGAAGTTAACAAATTTATTTCATCAACAAATTGAGTTTTAAAATTACAGAACTTAGCAGCATTATTAGTATAATAACGAGTAGATGGCAAGTCTGAAGTGACTATCGTTGTACTTGCTGCAACAGCTTCTAAGATTGCGTTGTTAGCAGCCCCTCCTTTCAATGGCAAAAACATCAACTCACAACGCCGGTATAACCAATGAAGTGCTCGGTCTGAAATGCCGCTATTCAGCAACAGAATATTTTCATCATCGTTACCAAGCACTAATTCTAAGCCTCTTGATACCGCAACAAATACAATGTCGTTTTGCGCTTTAAACGAACGAGCTACTTCTAAAAACATATCATAATCACGCAACCAGTTACCGACGGTTATGATAATTTTTCTACCTGCAAACTTAGTTTGCAACTGATCTATTTCTTCAAGTGCGGCATCGGCAACATCAACGGGTAATGAAGGCATAAAATGTTCATGCGCAACACCGTGAGGTACAACAACTAATTTACTTTCTTCAACGCCCAAATCCAAAAAACTTTGCTTTTGACAAGGGGACATCAACTGTATAGTGTCAAAGCCTTTAAGGAAAGATGCATCAATTATTAGCTCTTTAATTACATAGTCTGGCTGATGAAAAGTAGCTACTAACTTAGGGCCATTTTTGACGGCACCATTCAATTTTGCCAATGCAATCATTAACCCAGCATGCTCACCATCAACAAAATGAACGACATCGTAGCTGTGGTATTGAGCTAAAATTTCCTGCTCTGTTTGAAATGCATTTACTTGATAAGATTTAATATACTGATTTGCAGTATTTAACAAGTCCCAACGTTTGCCATCATTTCTAAATGGTGTTTCTTGATGACCAAGAGGTATAAGCACTTCTTCCACATCAAAGCCATATTCAGGTAAATATTCTACAAAACCTCCTGGGCCAGATAACTTAGTAAAATGTCCATATGCAGTGCGTACCACCAGAATTTTCTTTTTAGCTTCAAAAATCGAGTTTTCACTGGTTTTTTCAGAAAGATTTAATGCTTTAAATAAGTGTTTACCAAAATCATCCAAAAGTGTTTTTACGTAAATATTATTGTAAATTTTGGGCGTGATTACATTTAAATGATTTGACTTAAGCAATCGAACAAGTGCGTCACTATCACCATAATCAACAGCATTAAAGTTAGCACCAATTTGAGTTAACTCCTTAGCATGCCATGTGTTATTACAAACAACTATAGACTTATCCTGAGCATGCCTTAAAGTGTCCCATAGAACGCCAGACGTTTTATATTGATAATATTCAGGATCATAAAGTAAAAAGTAGCACGATGCAGAAGCAAGTAAATTCTCATAAGCTTTCTTATCAAGATTGCCATTAATAACTTGAATATTCTTGTCGTTTAAAGCAACAAGTTTATTGACTAAAGGTAAATATACATCTGAACCTGGGAATTCATCATTATAGTGAAAAACAAACTCATAATTTTTGCAGGCTTCGCTCAACTTACAAATAGCATCTATAGTAAACTCGATACCTTTATCCCATTTAGGTCCACCAAGATAGGTTAATACTCTTTGTTTTTTTCCATTTGAAATATTTTTACCTCCACCACATACCGATGGATGAAGGTTCATTTGCTTCTCTGGCCACAACATCTGGTAAGCATCAAGGTAAAGTTGTGTTGGAGACTCAATTCTAAAACAAAAACGTCTTTCATTTTCTAACTTTTTAAAAATACCAAAAGCAAATTTATGCCTCATGTATTCTCGTAGACTTTGCGTTTTAGCCTCTCCAAACTCGACAATTCTACCAGGAGAAAACATGGTAGATATATACACATCAATGCCTGAAACACCGTAATGATATAATGCTCTCGCTAATCCCTCATATACATAACTAAATGCCGTGTGTATGATTATTTTTTCACCTACATTTAATTCAAGCATTTTAAACAAGTCACAGAAATGCTGATAAAAGTCTTCAACAATCACTTCATATTCATCAGGTCCTAAATCATGATAACCAACGGGATACATGTTAAGGTCAAAATACGATAACACCTTAGCTTGCCCGAAATGACCTCCAGAATAATGTTTCCCTGCCACGATAATTAGTTCATCACATTCTTGACATCCTGAAGAAATAAGGCTGTTTACAACTTGATGATGGGAATCTTGATGTTCAAAACCAGGATCTAAGACAATATATTTCTCGGCCATTATTTAGCTCCTAACCCATTTTTGATAAAATAGTCTGCAGCATTATCGAGTTGATAGCCTTGTTCTATATGCGCTACAATTCCATTTGAAACTAAACCTGTGCGAATACAAAAATGTAATTCTTGCTGTGTCATTTTATTATACTCATTTCGTTCAAACATCAACAAAGCAGTGAGTGGTAATGTAAGTAGTCTCTCACCAGATTCTTCCTTGAAAAATGTTTTAAATTGAAAGTGAATAGAACCTGAACCTTCAGGGATATCTAATTCAACAAATAAGTCCCCCTCTTGGTTTTCAGTCACTGTAAACTCAATGTCGCCACCCAAATCATTCACAATACTTACAGACTCTAATCGCTTTATAACTTCACTTATACTTATTATTCCTAGTGGTAATACAAGAAGCGCACTAAACGGCTGCGGTATACATTGAAAGTAAATTTCTGGTTTATCACTCAGCCAAGAAAAAACGATACCGTTATAAACTTCTGCAGGATAATTTCCTGCCAAACATATTTGTTTATTCTGTTTTAATTGCTGAGCAACTCGTTTTACTTGCGATATATTTTTCACATCGCTATTTGAGATGAAGTGATAAAAAGGTGATAACACTAGATTGTACTCCTGACTTTTTTATATAACGCAAGTAGTTCATTTGCAATATATTGAGGTGAGTAGTTGACTGAACTCCCCTCTCTCCAAGCAATAGTTGTCTCTCGTAAATCGCTCACTATCCCTTTTAACAGAATGTCACATAAAGCTTCAGAGTATCCATCTTCCGACACTTCCTGAACTAATCTTCCGTTTAAATTGTGATGAACAATATCCGGGATGCCACCTAAATTGAAGCCTAATACAGGACAACCACACATCAAAGCTTCTAAAATGATATTGGCAAAATTTTCTTCAATTGAAGTAAAGGAAAGTAAATCGGCCGACTGAAATAATTCTTTTACTTGCTGCTCATTCAAGATACCCAAATGTTGGTAAGAAACATCTGGATGAGTGCACTCTAGAATATGATCTCCTCCTCCAAAAGCTACAAATTTGATTTTAGGTAGACTTTTCAAACCAAACTTTTTAGTGTTAATTTTTTTTACAGCGTGCTCAAAAAAACTAAAACCTTTACGGATTTCATGATTGTTTTCGGCACCAGATACAATAACCAACTCTCTTGAGTGAAAGCCTAGTTTTGATCTAAGCATTTCACGTTCGCTGTTAGAAAGCGGTTTGAAAAAATTAATATCCACACAGTTCCTTATAACCGAACTGCTTTTATTGCCAAGCGTACCACCTATGGATGAAGCTCTATATTCCTCTTCTAACCAATTACTTGGAAAAATATAATGAGGTTTTATTTGTTCGAAGGTGCTTTTCTTTTCGTGATGAGAAGATGAGATCAATGCCATCGAATCTGCATTCAAGTGTGAGCAGTCACTGCAATCAAGTGTATGTTTATTACAACCAGCATCATAATGGCATGCACCTGTAAAATGGTTCATGTCATGTCCTGTTATAACTATCTTGACCTTTATTTCATTCAGGTCTAGCAACAACCGGGAACTAACCAAATTAGAAGTCCAGTGAAGATGAACAACATCAAACTTCTCTTTTACTATATAATCAAATATTAACTGATCAAATTCTGTTTCTTTTTTCCAAAGAGACATGTATGTGTTACTTACATTTGTTCGGTTTTTAACAAGGTAGTTTTGAAAAATCAAATCTGTTTTTACATATTTAGCCATATTAGGCTTTATAAAAATATTATCCCCATCTACTTCTAAAATCGCTTCATATTGCTCCCAGCATTGCTTAATAAATAAATGCTTTACTTCACAACCAATTGATCTTAGTGCTTCAGCTTGGCGTTCTGCGGCTATTGTAGCCCCGCCACCATGATTCGTTGATAGCTTTAAAATTTTCAAGTTAACTTAATCCTTTATCTTCATAAACTATTATAAATACGCGTTATCTGTTAACCACTTCCTATAACTGACTTCAATTTTATTTACAATATCTGGAGATAGTTCACTCCTGAAATCAGTCTTCATACTTGAAATATGGTTTGGATGAAGTTGAGTTTCCTTATCATATTTAGTAGGTGCTTTGGTCTCAGCGAGAAAATGTAAAACGTCATCAACTGTTGCTTTATCTGATTCTATTTCTAATACACTGCACACTTCATCAACCAAATTGTTAGGTTCATTTAAAATTCTTGTATATTCAATCTCAAAATTTGACTTGTTTTTCCAAAATGGATGGACGGAATCAACTAAACGAGCAGCTTCTTTTAACACTGTTGTTTCTTCATTTTCTATCCACCCCATTCTCATTAACGATACAAGAACATTTCTAATATCTCTGCGTGTTGAAATAATTACATCTGCCTGACTAGAAAGCCTATGTTCGGGGCTATGCACTTTAACAATATGAATTTTTGATGGGTTACTAGGAGAATAATCGTCGATCCAACAGCTATAAAAATCTAATTTTTTACTTTTATGAATTTCACGCACACAGTTAAATAACCAAGTGCTACCGCTTCTTGGCATGGTTGCTATAAGTATAAGCCTTTTATCTTTAGGCTTTAATAAATTTTGCAAAATAAAATAACTTTCTGAACTACCAACGTCCTCCATATCAGGACATGTTTTAAGTTTGGTGTTATAGCAATCAATATCACTTGCTTTCCATCTATCGAGCAGGGGCATATTAATTTCAAAAGACATTAATTCAAAACTGTCATTAAAACCTATTTGAAAATATTCACATATTGTTTCAACTGTTTTTTCTGGCGAAGCGCATAAATCCTCATACTTAACAAGTTTTGCAGAAGAATAATCTGATATAAAAGTTAACACTCTATCGCAATACTCATTAAATGATAGAGTTCTATTTTTAAAGAAATCTGCACACGCTAATGACGAAAAGGAATCTATAGTATCTCGGTATAACACTACAGATATAACATTGAAGTCTTCCTCTAGCAATTTCAATATCGATTGATTACTTATTTCTTCTGAGAACAAGTAATCATAATAAGCATTATCCCGAATAACCAAATTTAAACCAAGCTGAGTCACATGTTGATAGATATTTTTAATATTTTCTAGAAAAAGCTGTCCATTTAGTTTTGAACTTAGAGGTATTTTTGTATTTTTTACTGCACTTGTCAGCTCCAATGAGGGTGAATCACGGCTAGCAACTAGAAATGGGTGAACTTCATTTAGTAAATAGACGTTAGGCATTGCCGAGATATACTGAGCAAGTTCAGCACCACCGCTACATGCTAAATGGTGGATTATACGAATCGTTGGTTTTTTAGGTTCATGCTTTTGGCAAATAGTCTCACAACGATCTAATAGTGATTGCGTATCTAGGGCCTCGTCTAATATTGCTGGATAATTAGTCTCATCCATTAACACCGACTCATCGATGAGTTCTACAGCTTCATCCAGTTGTTTTTTAAATAATTCAAAATTAGAAGGCATTATTAATCCCTCTCAACATGTTCTATAGCATTAAGTAACTCTGGGTGCTCCTGCTGCAATTTAAAGTAATATTTTGATGCTAAAGTTAACTTTTGCTTTAACTCTTTAACCAGCTCAATCAACTCTTGTTCTGACTGTACTTTTTCAGCATAACTTTTACGCAGGTGTTCTAAGTCTAACTGTGATTTAGCCAATATTTTTTGGCCTAAATGACTGCTACGACTCATTTCTTTTATTTCTTGCTTATGTATTTCAAGTTGGTTGCTTAATGATTCAGCCCAGCTTTTATGCTCTAAATGCCATTTATTCTCATTGTCACGCTGCGTAGTTCTCTCTATTAACTCTGCTTCTAATTCGGTGATTTTAGATTGTAGTTTTGTGATGTGTGATGAGGACTCATCGCATTTAGCCTGTAAATCTTTTTGTTGTTGTTCTAATTGGCTTTTTATCTGCGTTTTTTCAGCCTCAACCTTGTTCCTCTCATCTCGCAACTTGTCACTTGTTACTTTTAACTCGTCTCTCTCTACTCGTAACTGGTTACGCTGCTCTACTGCCTGTGCTCTTTCAGTTTCAACCTTGTCACTTTCTGCTTGCAACTTTTTACATTGCTCTACCGCCTGAGCTCTTTCAGCTTCAACCTTGTCTCTTTCGACTTGTAACTTGTTACACAGCTCTACTGCTTGCGCTCTTTCAGCTTCAACCTTGTCTCTTTCTGCTTGTAACTTGTCTCTATCTTCTCGCAACTTGTCACTTGTTACTTTTAACTCATCTCTCTCTGCTCGTAACTTGTTTCGTTGCTCTACCGCTTGCACTCTTTCAGCTTCAACCTTGTCTCTTTCGACTTGTAACTTGTCACTCTCATCTCGCAACTTGTTTCGTTGCTCTACCGCTTGTGCTCTTTCAGCTTCAACCTTGTCTCTTTCTGCTTGTAACTTGTCTCTATCTTCTCGCAACTTGTCACTTGTTACTTTTAACTCATCTCTCTCTGCTCGCAACTTGTTACATTGCTCTACCGCTTGCACTCTTTCAGCTTCAACCTTGTCACTTGTTACTTTTAACTTCTCTCTATCTACTCGTAACTGGTTACACTGCTCTACCGCCTGGGCTCTTTCAGCTTCAACCTTGTCTCTTTCTGCTTGCAACTTGTTACATTGCTCTACTGCTTGTGCTCTTTCAGCTTCAACCTTGTCTCTTTCTGCTTGTAACTTGTCTCTATCTTCTCGCAACTTGTCACTTGTTACTTGTAACTTGTCTCTCTCATCTCGCAACTTATCACTTGTTACTTTTATCTCGTCCCTCTCTACTCGTAACTGGTCTCTTTCTGCTTCTAACTGGCTAAAGTCATTGGTTAATGCTAAAAACTCTTCACTTGCATTGAGCTGATATTGCTCTAATTGTAATTGTGCTTTTTTATCATTTTCACTAAGTCGTTGTTCATTTTTTTGTAACTCAGCTTTCAGTGATTCTACATTTTTAGATAATTGTTGATTTAACTCATTGACTTGCGAAATTGAATCAGACAACTTAGTATCACCTGAGATTGATGATGATTGATTTTCATTTAGCACCAACTCGTAAGTTATAAATACTGAATCTGACTTTACTGAGACCAACTCATAACCTAGAGCAAGTAAATGATTAAACGCCTTGAACTTCGCTGTTGAATATTCAGATGATGAGCTATCTTTAATTGATTGAATAATAATATTATCAAATAAAGCCAACTCGCTATAATGGCTTTGATTAATAAAATCAAACTCTAATCCATTAAGCTGAACAACTAACATTGTTATTTTGCTTTCGGTGAGTTGCTTATCATTAATGGCAGGGATTAACTTTACGACATCTTCAAGACAAAATGGATCGGCTAATGACTCTTCAATAACTTTTAAATTTTTAAATTTTTGCGTGAGCTTATTGACACTCTTTATACCACTAAACTGTACCGGTTGTGTTAATTGAAAGTTAACTGAGTTTTCAAAAGGGTTGACCACCTTGTGATAAACAGAAACATTACCAACCTTTTCAAATTGTTCATTTAATGACTCGCACTGACTTAACACCCCTTCGAACAAGTGAATGTGTGTAGGTGATAACGTTTGATAATAAGTTACATCTGTTCCTGTACCGGCTCCTAAATGAACAATAACATTCATTTTTGCTGATTTAGTTTTTTCATTACTTAACGGTTTTGATGATGAAAGATTGTTACTCATTACATTATTCCTTTAAAGGAGGCACTAAGCTTATTTTTATTTTTTAAAATATTAATAAAAATATTAACTAGCAAACTTAATCAACAATATTGTTAAACCATTCTGTTAGTGCAACGAACAGTTTATCACTGTAGGTGTTATTTTTTTCGCCTACTGGTTCTTTTGGATTAACAACCTTAGTCACTTTTAAGTTTTTAGGGCGAATGTTAACTAACGTTTTATTAAGTTCTATAATACTGTTACAGTAAAAATGGGTTAAATTGAGTCGTTTGGCTTCACGACTTATCCAATTCTCTGACATATTTATAACGTCTAGTTGGTGGTATGCTGCTAACCAGAGCACGCCAGAACTTTGATGTTGATACACTGTTGCATCATAGTTAAATAAAACCGCATCACTCGCTTTAAACAGTTTGATGAGTTCATGATGTTCTAAAAATTGATTAATTACGGTCAAATCACTATGTTCACCAGCTAAGCTTTTAAGCTTTATATCTGTTTCACGTAATATTTTTGAGTTATTGGTTATAGAGTACTGAATGACAAATTGACAGTTTGAGGCATTCGCTAACAAAATATCAGTAATATTAGGGAGTTCTGAAAAACCTTTATTTAACTTTGCATCGCCTGTATACAAGATAATCGTCACTTTATTATTGTCTGATTTATCTTCCACATTATCAGCTGTGATGACACCTGAATTATAAACATTTATTTGTTGATTGGAGTTATGGTTATTTTTTTGGTTTTCTCCAACCAGCAAACAAGGTTGGATATCAATGTTTATATCTAATAGTGATGAGTATTGTTTTTGTAACTCATAATCTACTGCAAAAAATTTAACACTGTCGTGTTTGGTTAAATGTCTAAAGGCCAACTCATAATGCATTTTACGCTTAATGCTTTGTGTTGAATCTAACGGGCTGTACATTAAACCGACGATTATTGTTGTTTTTGCAACATATTCAGCCCCATGATTTTGTTTCAATACATCTAATGCTAATGCTAACGCTTTAGCATGTTGCCAATTTAGGGTATGGCACCAAAATACTATTTTTTGCTCTTTCTTATTCGTCGAAAGGCACAATCTGATTGCACTAATATATTCTAAGGCAAGACGGCTGCAGTATTGCTGTAATTCTTGATAGCTAGGTAACTGGTAAAAATACTGGTAAAAATCGGTTGTAAAGTGATGAGTGACCTTAACCTTGCTGTTTAAGTTTTCTGTAAATGCTGTTGGGCAATCTTGGTGGCATAAAAGCTCAATACTAACGTGTTCATTATTTGTGAAGGCATCAGCTATCGCCAACACCGTCGCGGGGTGATGCCCTCCTAGCTCTCGTAAACCTGGGTCTAGTATTATCAGCCGTTGTTGAGAAGTTTGGTTAACCGACATTGATTATAACGTCATTAACGATAAGGTATTTTGGAGGTAATGTGGTGCACTCACATCACTGCTTATTGATATTGGTGTCCACAGTCCGCCTTGCTGGAATTTGATGTAATAAAACTCTAATTCTTCTTGCAATTGATTAATTTGCAATAATGCTAATTCATTTTCAGACTCTAAATCACATACCTTTAATTCAAGAGCATTAATTTTTGCTTGATATTCATTATCGTTGGCAATGGATTGCTCAATTGAAATGCTATTGGCCATTTTTTGGTTATACTCATCTTTAAGCTGTTTTAGTTCAGCATTTTTATGTTCAATCTTTTGCGACAGTGTCTGATTGTTTAAAAACGTTTGCTCAAGTTCTTCTTGTAACTGACTTATTTGCAGTAATGCTAATTCGTTTTCGCTAGTCAAAAACTCTTTTTGTCGTTCAGTTTGTACTAACAACTCGAGATTACCTTGATTATCAGCCTTGAGTTGTTCGCTATTAACAAACGATTGCTCAAGCTTTTCTTGTAATTGACCGATTTGCTGTAAGGCTAACTCGTTTTCACGAATTAACGATTCTTGTTGTCGTTCAGCTTGTGCTAACAGCTCGAGATTAGCTTGATTATCAGCCTTGAGTTGTTCGCTATTAACAAACGATTGCTCAAGCTTTTCTTGTAATTGACCGATTTGCTGTAAGGCTAACTCGTTTTCACGAATTAACGATTCTTGTTGTCGTTCAGCTTGTGCTAACAGCTCGAGATTAACTTGATTATCAGCCTTGAACTGTTCGCTATTAACAAATGATTGTTCAAGTTCTTCTTGTAACTGACTTATTTGCAGTAATGCTAATTCGTTTTCACGAATTAACGATTCTTGTTGTCGTTCAGCTTGTGCTAACAGCTCGAGATTAACTTGATTATCAGCCTTAAGTTGTTCGCTATTAATAAATGATTGTTCAAGTTCTTCTTGTAACTGACTTATTTGCTGTAAGGCTAACTCGTTTTCGTTGGTCAACAACTCTTGTTGTCTTTCAGCTTGTGCTTGTAACAGCTCGATACTGACTTGATGATCAGCCTTAAGTTGTTCGCTATTAACAAATGATTGTTCAAGTTCTTCTTGTAATTGACCAATTTGCAGTAATGCTAATTCGTTTTCGCTAGTAAGCTTTGCTTGCACTATTTCTGACTGTGCTAATCTGTCAATGAATGACGCCGTATCAAGGGCTAACTGTTGTTGTATTTGTTTGTTTTGCTCTGTAACAGCATGATGCTCAATTGCCAGCTTTTGGCTTTGGGTGTGCGCGAGCTCAAGCTCTTCTTGCAACTGGTTTATTTGCAATAACGCTAATTTTTTTTCGGCATCGCCTGCCGTAGCTTGCTCTTTTAACACGCTATTTTGCTGTTGCAAATCATCATTGTGGCTTGCTAATTGTGTTACATCATGTTGAGTCTCTTTAGCCGTGGTTAGCAACATTGATAACCCAATCGCTAGCCTTGCTTCTGCAGGTAAACCATAGTCGGTTTTAGTAATGTCTGCAGCGCCTTCTAACTGCTCGAACAATTGCTGTAGCTGAGGATTGTTTTTGATACTGTTAATAGACTGAACGATTTGGGCGATGCTCAGTAAATTTTCAGCTTGTTGTTTTACTGTTAGCGTTTTAAGCACTAAGCCAGAAACACTATTGAGTAATTTAACGATTTGCTCAACATGGTTAACGATATCTGCTTGATTTATAAGATAAGAGTGCTCCATATTGGATAAGTGCAGATCTAGTATTGCGCTTGAATGACTGACCCAATCTTGCTCGCTGAGTGATGGCGCTATACTCACTTCAGGCGCTGAATAAAATGAAATATAATGATAATTATCGCTATTTAAAGGGGTACTATTTAGTAACTCAACATCACCATTATAAAAGTAAATCGCGACTTTATCTTGGTATTCTGTTTGTGTTTTACCTTGCTGTAAGTGCAATAAATAGTCATTTAATTGTTGTAGGTTATTACTTGCTACAGCGTCATTTAAGTTAATTGCATTGTGACTTACAAACATATCAACTAACGCTTGTTTATTTTCGATATTTAATAAACCACAAAAAACCAATAATTTCATGATATGCCCATTAGTGTATGTTATGACTTAAATTGTTATTTACCCAATCAACCTGAAGATGCATCTTCAGGTTGATTGGGTATAGGTCCCATTATAGGGTTTGTAGTTTTAACAGCGTGTTATTAACATAATCGATTGCATGTTGCTCAACATCTGATTCGGCATAACAACGTAGCTCTGGCGCATTACCTGATGGACGTAAATGGATAATATCTCCGTCATGAAAGGTAATTCTTAAGCCATCTGTTTGGTTAATATTTGCGATAATTTTTTGGGTATAACCCAGTGCTAAAACAAATTGTTGTGGTGCTTCTGTCGCGTTGGCGATGATAGCGTTACTGCGCTCGGTTGCGAAATTTTTAATACGATCGCTAGCCGTAATGCGTTTAGGTAAAGCATTAACCGATTTTGATAACGGTTCTGTCATGCTTGCAGTTAAGGCAATAATCGCCGGTAATACTGCGTCTCGAGTCGGTAAGCTTTTTAATACCTTGTCACCTACTGCAATATCACTGCCTAACAAAAAGCCACCGTTGGCCTCAAACCCAGCAAAAGAACGGTATTGATTTTTTAGCGTGTCAAATGCGGCAATAACATAAGGTGAACCGATTTTTGTTCTTATAACTTGCTTAAAACGCTTTGTTAACTCAATGGCCGTATTACAACTCACAGGAACCGCTAGCGCCTCAATATTTAGTGCTTGGGCGCACAGTAAGCCTAAAATATCTCCTCGTAACCATTCGCCATGTTCATCGGCAAGCAATGGTCTATCGCCATCCCCGTCGGTAGAAAATATTGCATCGAGTTGATATTGTTGAGCCCATGCTCTGGCTTTTTGTCTGTCTTCTTCGGCTACGGCCTCGGTATCGATGGGCACAAAAGTATCTGTTCGCTCAAGTGCAATGACCTCTGCACCCAGTGTAGTGAAAATATGGTGGTATAAGTCTCGGCCCGCGCTTGAATGCTCGTAAATACCAATGCGCTTACCCATCAGTGGTTTATTTGAGTACAGTGACGTGTAACGTGCAATATATTGAGTAGAAGCATCACTATTTGTTGATAAACTAGGGATATCGGTTATGGCGTTAAATTCAACGCGAGCATTTAAGATGTCTTGTTCATCTTGTTTACTTATTTCACCGTCTGCTCTGTAAAACTTTAAGCCATTACGGTCAAACGGAATGTGGCTGCCTGTAACCATAATGCAGGGTATGCCTTGTTGCATGGCTACATAGGCAAGAGCAGGCGTTGGCACTACACCATAGAAAATAACCTCTATATTGGCTTGTTTGGCTGCTTGCGCGCAAGCCATTGCCATAGTGTAACTACTGGGCCTATTATCAATAGCAAGTGCTAATTGAGTCAATTTGCTGCTAGCCTGCATGACGCTAATAAACGCATGGGTAAATGCTGCACACACATCGTGAGTAAAGTCGCTGACTAGGCCCCTAGCGCCACTCGTACCAAATGCAATATTGCTGTTGGTTAGCACATCATAACTATTGAGTGTAGTTGACATAGTGATTACCCCTTGACTCGGCCATAACGGTCTTCGAACCTAACAATGTCGTCTTCGCCCAAATAACTCCCTGTTTGCACCTCAATCATTTCGAGTGGTATTTTCCCTGGGTTTTCTAGTGCGTGAATTGTCCCTAGAGGAATATAGGTTGATTGGTCTTCTGTAACAATAATGGTTTGTTCACCGTTGGTGACTTTAGCGGTGCCAGAGACAACAATCCAATGTTCGCTGCGGTGATGGTGCATTTGAATTGATAATTTTTCACCGGGCTTAACCGTAATTCGTTTCACTTGGTCGCGGTCGCCAAAGTCAATAGAGTCGTACTTACCCCAAGGTCTGTACACTTCACGGTGCAAATGATGCTCAGTTCTATTGCTTGCTTTAAGTTGTTCGACAATGGCTTTAACATCTTGAACGTTATCTTTATGGGCAACCAATACTGCATCTTTGGTTTCGATAACGACAATATTATCAACACCCACAGCAGCAATTAATTTATGCTCAGCATTAAAATAGCTATTGGTGCTATTGTGGGTTAATACATCGCCTTGCAAAACGTTATTATTTTGGTCTTTGTTAGAGATATCCCATAGCGCAGACCAGGCACCTACATCACTCCATTGTGCATCTAATGGGATGACCACAGCATTAGCTGTTTTTTCCATGACGGCGTAGTCGATTGACTCCGATGGGCATTGTTCAAATTGCTGTTGATTAATGCGTACAAAATCTAAATCGGCACTTACGTCTGCCATTGCCGCTTCGCATGCTTGATAAATATCTGGACGGAATAGCTTTAACTCATCTAAATACTGCGAGGCTTTAAATAAGAACATACCGCTGTTCCAGTAATAATCACCGCTGTCTAAATATTGTTGAGCCGTCTCTAGGTTTGGTTTTTCAACAAATTGGCTGACAGTGAAGCCATCAAAGCTATTGTCACCACGCTTAATATAACCGTAACCCGTTTCGGCATGTGTAGGTACAATACCAAACGTCACCATTTTACCTTGCTGAGCAGCAACAATGGCTTGTTTAACGCTTTGCTCAAATGCTGCAGAGTCTTTAATGACATGATCGGCAGCCAGCACCAGCATCATGGCATCTTTATCTTGTTTTTGTAATTGAAAAGCAGCTAGTGCAATGGCTGGGGCGGTATTGCGCCCAACGGGTTCTAAAATAATTTGCTGTAATTGGTCAATTTCTCTTAACTGTTCTGCCGCCAGAAAACGATGGTCTTCGTTGCAAATAACGATATTACTGTGAGTAAACGGCAAGGTGCGATTAACCGTTTCTTGCAACATGCTATATGAACTGGTTAATTTTAAAAATTGCTTTGGGTGAAGAGCTCTAGACATTGGCCATAAACGACTGCCCGTTCCACCGGCCATAATAACTGAAGTAATATTCATTTCGACTACCATAATATAATTTAAATAAGTGCGTTATTAGTGTTTAAATACCTAAAAGTACTTAATTGAAGTCAGCTTAGCGGTAAGCTTGTTAGAGTAATGGCTGCCACCATTGCTGGTTGTCTAAGTACCAGTCTAAGGTTTTAGCAAAGCCCGTTTCAAAACTTTCTGCTGGGACATAACCTAGTTCGTTATTGGTTTTTGTGGCATCAATAGCATAGCGTCTGTCGTGACCGGCACGGTCTTGCACATAGGTGATTAAGTTTTCAGTTTTACCGGCAATCGCTGATAAAGCATTTGGGTAACGTTCAGCTAAGTTTGGATTGGCAGCAAACTTTTCGCTCATCACTTTACAGACTAACTTAACGATATCGATATTCGCCCACTCGTTGTTACCGCCAATGTTGTAGTTTTCGCCTATGCGGCCTTTGTTAAGCACTAGGTCAATACCTCGGGCGTGATCTTCAACGTATAACCAATCACGAATTTGCTGACCATCACCATAAACCGGCAATGGTTTGTCGTTAAGGATGTTGGTGACAATTAACGGGATCAGTTTTTCAGGGAAGTGGTATGGACCATAGTTATTTGAACAATTTGAGGTTGTTACCTCTAAGCCATAAGTGTGGTGATAAGCACGTACTAAATGATCGCTCGCCGCTTTTGATGCTGAATAAGGCGAATTAGGCGCGTATGCCGTTTCTTCGGTAAATGCAGGGTCTGTTGCACTTAAAGTACCGTAGACTTCGTCGGTACTCACGTGATGGAAACGGTGTTCTGGTGTAGGGTTGCCTTGTGCTTTTGGCTCGTCTATCCACTTTTTCTTAGCTGCTTTTAATAGACTATAGGTGCCTAGAATATTGGTTTCAATAAAGGCATCTGGCCCTGTGATTGAACGGTCTACATGTGACTCTGCGGCAAAGTGAACAATGGTATTGAGTTGATGGGTATCAATAAGGGATTCGATTAGTGCGGTATCACATATATTGCCATGCACGAATATCATATTACTGTTATTGGCAACGATATCTAAATTGGCTTTATTACCTGCATATGTCAACGCATCTAAAACAATCACTTTATCTTGTGGATATTGTGCTAACCAATAGTGAACAAAATTAGCACCGATAAATCCTGCACCACCTGTGACCAGTAAATTACGTTGTTCCATTTTTATATTCCATTTAACGATTTTAGGGCTTTACGCCCGTTAGTTTTAATCTAAAGTGACGAGTGACGAGTGGCAAGTTACAAGTGACAAGTGACAAGTGACAAGTGACAAGTGACAAGCTGCAAGCGGCAAGCGGCAAGCTGCAAGCTGCAAGCGGCAAGCTGCAAGCTGCAAGCGGCAAGCTGCAAGCGGCAAGCGGCAAGCTGCAAGCGGCAAGCGGCAAGCTGCAAGCGGCAAGCTGCAAGCTGCAAGCGGCAAGCTGCAAGCGGCAAGCTGCAAGCGACAAGCGACAAGCTGCAAGTGACAAGTGACAAGTAACAAGTGACAAGTAACAAGTGACAAGCGGCAAGCGGCAAGCTGCAAGTGACAAGTGACAAGTGACAAGCGGCAAGTGAACAAGTGGTGTGACTGAAGTTATTGAAGCTTTTTGGCCATTAGACTTGCAATCATTCTTGAAATTTCTTCTGACTCTCTAATCCATTTATTACCGATTTCAGATGAAATATATTCAATCTTAATTCCGATATAGATTTGAGTTCTTAATTCTCCGCAAGAACCTTTGGCATAAGACAAAAAGTTAGCAAACTCTTTCCTACTTTTTCTTTCAAAACCCTCAGCAATATTTGAAGGTACTGACAATGAAGAACGTGTGATTTGATCTTTAAAACCAAAATCACGTGAACTCCTGAAATAAGTATAAATTTCAGCTGACAAAATCACCGAACGATTCCAAATTTCAAGGTCTTCAAATCTCATAAACAGTCCTTTTCACTGTTATTTAGTGATTCTAAACCTTAGCCCAACACTTAACTTTTGTCTGTTTGCTTTTTAGCTTATTTCACTTGCTAATTTCTCAGATCTTCTTGTTACTTGTCACTTTCACCTTTAACCTGCTCTTTTCTCAGATCTTCTTGTTACTTGTCACTTTCACCTGTTCTTTCTCAGCTCTTCTTGTTACTTGTTACTTTCGACTTTAACCTGCTCWTTTCTCAGCTTTTCTTGTTACTTGTCACTTTCACCTTTAACCTGCTCTTTTCTCAGCTCTTCTTGTTACTTGTCACTTTCGACTTTAACCTATTCCTTTCTCAGCTCTTCTTGTTACTTGTCACTTTCGACTTTCACCTGTTCTTTTCTCAGCTCTTCTTGTTACTTGTCACTTGTCACTTTCGACTTTCACCTGTTCTTTCTCAGCTCTTCTTGTTACTTGTCACTTTCGACTTTCACCTATTCTTTTCTCAGCTYTTCTTGTTACTTGTTACTTGTCACTTTCGGCTTTAACCTATTCCTTTCTCAGCTCTTCTTGTTACTTGTCACTTTCGACTTTCACCTTCTCAGCCTCAAGCGCCTGTAGCATAGATTTTAATTGTGCGCGCCAGTGTATGGTTTTTACACCTGTCAGCTCTTCTGCTTCGGTTTTGTTAATAATACTGAATGCAGGGCGTTTTGCTGGCGTTGGATAGCTTGATGCAGGTATTGCGCTGATGGGTATTGCTTTATTGAGCAAGCCTTGTTCTATTGCTAGCTCTTGGATTGCAACTGCAAAGTCGTACCAGGATGCTACGCCCGCATCGGTCCAATTAAGAATTGTCGTCTGATTTAATGTCTTGCTCTCAGCTCCAACCTTGTCTCTTGCATCTTGTATCTTGTATCTTGCCTCTTCAGCCTTGTTACTTGCTACTTGTATCTTGTATCTTGCCTCTTCAGCCTTGTTACTTGCTACTTGTAACTTCTCTCTTGCCTCTTCAGCCTTGTTACTTGTTACTTGTATCTTGTCTCTAGTCTCTTCAGCTTTGTCACTGCTCTTCTGCACTAACGCCCAAAGCATATTAGCAAGACCTGCAGCCCAAGTGGGTGTACCGACTTGATCATACACAACACCTAATTGCTCTTTTTCACTCATTAAGCGCAGCATGGTTTTTACAAAGTTATTACCAAACTGAGAGTACACCCAAGCTGTACGCACTATGATGGCCTGTGAGCCTAAAATGCGGCTAACAGCTTGCTCACCTGCGAGCTTAGAGGCGCCATAAACACCCAGTGGATTTGTTGCATCAGCAGACACATAAGGCGTGGTTTTAGTACCATCGAAAACAAAGTCTGTTGAAATATGAATTAATTTTGCATTAATGGCTTTACATGCAGTTGCAAGGTTAGCTGCACCCATTTGGTTAACGGCATAGGCTGCATCAATGTCTGACTCGGCTTTATCAACTGCTGTGTAAGCTGCAGCATTAATAACGATGTCGGGCGAAAAACTGATTAATATCTCGTTCACCATAGCAATATCGGTAATATCAAGTGACTGACTGTCAAAGCATTGAATTTCTATATTGTCAGGGCAACTGCGTTGTAGTTCTGAACCAAGCTGGCCATTTTTACCTGTTATTAATACTTTCATTTTAGTTTTTGTTCGTCTTTTTATGGGTGGTATTCAATAACGTTAAAAAGTTGGCGCATCTGCAAACGCTAATCCTGCTTCATCTTTGGCTGACAATGATGGTAATTTACCATCAACGAGTGGCCACTGAATGTTAACAGTTGGGTCGTCCCATTTAAGCGACACTTCAACCGATGGGTTATACACATCAGTACACTTGTATACAAACTCGGCCTCTTTAGATGTTACATAAAAGCCATGAGCAAAGCCTTCTGGCACCCAAAGTTGGCGTTTATTTTCTTCGGAGAGATACACCCCAACCCATTGGCCAAAGGTGGCTGAATTTTTACGCATGTCAACGGCAACATCAAACACTTCACCGCGCGTGACACGAACTAGCTTGCCTTGTGTATTAGCTGTTTGATAGTGAAGACCGCGTAATATGCCATGAGAAGATTTACTGTGATTTTCTTGTACAAAAACACGCTCAGCGCAATGCCGGTTAAATAATTCTGTGCGAAAGGTTTCCATAAAAAAACCACGCTCATCACCAAACACTTTTGGCTCAATGATTTTTACATCTGGAATGGCTGTTTCTATAAATTTCATAATCTCTCTTGATGTTTAAGTGACAAGCGGCAAGTGACAAGTAACAAGTGACAAGTGACAAGTGACAAGTAACAAGCGGCAAGCGGCAAGCGGCAAGTAACAAGTAACAAGTAACAAGCGGCAAGTAACAAGCGGCAAGTAACAAGCGGCAAGTAACAAGCGGCAAGTGACAAGCGGCAAGTGACAAGTGACAAGTGACAAGTGACAAGCAGCAAGTGACAAGTAACAAGCGGCAAGTGACAAGCAGCAAGTAACGAGTTGCAAGTGACAAGTAACGCGACGAGTGGATTGTTTTTTCTAAGCCTTTACTTGTGACTTGTGACTTTCTACTTTAACCGTCTCAGCTTTTCTGCTTCTGCTTAAAATACTTTTTGTTCTAATATGTCGAGAAGGTATTGTCCGTAGCCTGACTTTTTAAGTGGTGCGGCTAACTCGCGAAGCTGTTGTTCGTTGATATAACCCATGCGGTAGGCTATTTCTTCTGGGCAATTGATTTTTAATCCCTGGCGTTTTTCGATTGCACGGATAAAGTTTGCGGCATCTAATAAATCGTCTAATGTCCCTGTGTCTAGCCATGCGGTACCACGGCCCATGATTTCAACATTTAACTCTTGTTTAGCCAGGTATTGCTCAATGACATCCGTAATTTCTAGCTCGCCACGGGCTGAGGGCTTCACATTTTTAGCGTACTCAACCACTCGGTTGTCGAAGAAATATAGCCCTGGAACAGCATAATTTGATTTAGGCTTTAACGGCTTCTCTTCAATCGAAATCGCTTTACCAGATTCATCAAACTCGACAACACCATAAGACTTAGGATTTGAGACATGGTAACCAAATACGGTTGCCCCCGTTTCACGCGAGGTTGCATTTTGCAGTGAAATCGATAAATCGTGACCATAAAACAAGTTATCGCCAAGTACTAATGCCGCACTTTGCCCTTGTAAAAAATCTTCAGCGAGTAAAAACGCTTGCGCTAAGCCATCTGGGCTTGGTTGCTCAACATAGTCAAAGCGGATGCCCCAATCGCTACCATCACCTAATAACTCTTTAAAACGCGGTAATTCATCTGGGGTTGCAATGACTAAAATTTCAGTCATACCAGCAACCATTAACGTTGAAATTGGGTAATAAATCATTGGCTTGTCATACACTGACATTAATTGCTTACTGACAACTTTAGTTAAAGGATATAAACGTGTACCCGTTCCACCCGCTAAAATAATGCCTTTACGTGTAAATTTGTTAATAGGTTTTGAAACAATGTTCATATAAAATCCGAAAAATAAATCGAGATACGAGATACTCTCAAAAGTAAGAATCAGTCAATGGTGACTAACGAAGTTCTTTTGCTGTGGCGATAATAATTTTACCGATACCAAATAACATTAACTGAAAAAGTAAGAATAATAATATGTTATAAATACTTTTGGGATATTGATTGTCTTGAGGCAGTGTTGCTGACTCTACAACCACTAAATATTTTAGTTGTCGATATGCCTCTATTCTTGCTTTGTCGAGCGATATTTCTGAAGATGTATAGCCTTTTAGTGCTAATTCTAACTCAATTTTTAAATCGGCAAATTGTGTCAGAATTTCGCTCACAGAAGTCATATTTATTGCCAACGAAGGATCTGAACTGTTGCCATTACTTGAATCGTTTGTCCCTTTACGCTGTAAAGACAAACGCTCGCGCTCTAACTCCAGTTGATTTTTTAATGCGGTTAATTCTGATTCCAGCATAACAACTTGTGGTGCCTTTGCAGTCATTACCGACTTTAACCCTTTTAGTTCGGCACTTTTTGTTGCAATTAAGCTTTCTAAACCATAAGTGATTTGCTGAAATGCAGCCCCCTCAGCCTCTGGGTCAAGTAAGTTATTTTTTTGTTGAAAGGCCAAAATATTTCGTTGTACATCTCGCAGGCGGGTTTCTACTTTTTGATGTTCACCCTGAATGAATTCTAATTGTGCATCTGCGAGTTGATGGCCAATGGAATTGATATACCACTCAGCGCGGTCAACAATCGCTTGAGTTAACTGGTTAGCAAATTCAGGTGAGTAGCCTTGAGTTAATATTTTAATTACACCCGATTTATCATCAATTTCAATCAGGGTGTGAGCAGTATAATATTCAAGTAATTCTTCAATGGTCGCATCACTGCTCAAACGAGAGAAAATATCGCCACCCTCATGATAATGTTGCTGAATATTAAACTCTTTCTGTAAATATTTAAGCATATCTTCAGAATGAATATAAGCTTTAACCAATTCAGTATCTGCCATTGAGCTAGACCCAACACCTAGACCGCTTAAAATAGCCATTGATGGGTCCATTGTCGACATACCGTCTGGCTGTTGGATAATCAGCTGTGCTCTACTCTCATACCTTGGTGCCGCCCAGACCAATTGATAAAACGCGAATAATACAAAAGGGAGCACTAAAAACAAAAACCAAGGTTTATTCACTTTTTGAGAATTAGGATGGTTATTTATACTTGACGCCATTGATGAAACTTTGGTCATTAACGTTGGAGCTTCATGGCTGACGGTGGGCTCAATATGACTCGATTCTGTTGAAGAACTGGTTTGTGTCATTTTGGCTTTAGAAGCAATTTCTGCAGACAATCTATTTAATGTTTTATTAATATTGTCATTATTAGGTTGTAGATTTCGTGCTCTTTGCATAATGCGACGAGCCAAATAAATATCATTTTTTTCAACTTCATTTGACAGCTGAATTAGTTTTTCACCGTTATCCCAGATTGACTTGTCTGTGCGGAGTCCTATTTCTTGAAAACGTTGTTCTATTTTATCTATTGCTTGCTGACTCATATTTATAATGCCTGATACTGAGCAATACCTTGCTCTAGATCGTTGTAAAAAGTTAATTGACCTTGATGTAACACAATGGCACTGTCACAAAAGTGCCTGAGTTCATCCATTTCATGACTGACCATAATCACATTGGCATTTTTACTTTTTTGAGTAAGTGCTTGGCGTGCTTTATTTCTAAAATTGGCATCGCCAACAGAAGTGACTTCGTCGATTAAATACACATCAAAATCAATACCGATAGAACACGCAAATGCTAATCTAGGCTTCATGCCACTTGAATAGGTCATAACTGGTAAGTCAAACTTTGGTCCAAGTTCGGCAAAATGTCTGACACGTTTAACATACGTATCGAGATCTGCGACACCGTTTATCATGCCGATAAAGCGGGCATTTTCAGCCCCGGTCATTTGCCCATGAATACCCGTTGTTAATGCAACTGGCCAGGACAAATGTAAGTCAGTAATTATTCTGCCTTTATTAGGGTACTCGCTGCCAGCTAACATTCTGAACAGGGTTGATTTACCTGCACCGTTACTGCCTAGAATGGCAATATTATGTCCCGATGGGATATCAAAACTGACGTTCTTAAATATGTATTGATGACCAAGCGCTGAAGGATAGTATTTAGTGATATTTTCAAGTCTAATCATTAAACATATCCAATGAAAATTGGTTTATCATCGACTTATCGCCTGCTTCCATGATATGTGGTAAATAGACATCGAAAAAAATAACATCACAAGTGTGGTAGTAAACAAATAAAACTCACTCACCCCCTCTGCACTATATGAGCTATAAGCCGCATGTCTTGTTAATTCAATACTGTGTAAAATAGGATTCCAGTCTAGGTAATGCCAATACTCTTTGGGGATATCGAGTAAAGAAAAGAATACTGCTGAAATAAAAAATAATGGCCTAACGAGAATAGTTTGTACTTTAGCGACTTCAGGGATATAACACTGAATAATGGCAACCGTTAACCCTAATGAAAAACTAATAATCCACAAACACCCACCACAAACTAAAATTGTGAGCGGATCGTCGACCCTAAAATCCATTCCGATAAAATACATAATAATCAAGATTATGATGTACACAGCTATTTTTACGAGTAGATAAAATAATGCGGTTGCTAACACGCTGCTGATTGGCTGTACCTGCCTAAAAGCGAATAAAGCTTTATTTTTTTTTATCGAGTTGGAGCTGTTCATAAATGTATCTAAAAATAACTGAATAAACAGCATGCCATACATCATAAATTCAAATGTGGGTATGGTATGGGTGTCTGCCCCGCTCATACGACCACGAAGAAAAGACAATATAAAAATGAAAGACAGTGGACTAACGACCGCCCATGCTAACCCTAATTTATCATTAAAACTGGTCCGAATTTCGCGCACAAAAAGGGCAAATATGACGTCGCGCCATATTGCCCAATTATTTCGTTTTATAATCGTGGTCATTAATTTGTGGCTACATTGGCAGCAATGGCAATTTGGTAAATAATTTGAGTGACGTCTTTAATCGACTGCATGATTTTTGCGTCGACTTTAGGCAGCACTAAAATTTGGTCGCCCGCTCTTAGAGGACCTTTGGCATTGAGGTCTATCATTCCGTTTGGATGAATAACCATAATTTGCTCATAGTTTGCGCGTTCGCTATAACCACCGGCCCATGCGATATAATCTTCAACACTGGCATTTTTATTAAACACTAATGCTTGTGGCATGAGCACTTCACCACCCACTTGAATTAAATCTGTTTTAGCAGGAATAAATACGATGTCGCCTTGTTCTAGCTGAATATTAGCGACTTTACCTTGATCAGAGATAACAACCTTACCCAGTGGCATTATCTTGCGTGCTCGCTCGGTGAATTCAAGGATCATCTTGCCTTCTTCTGCGCGAATTTTTGCTTCTCCGTCGGAAGACGCTGGCGCAGTAAACACACTTCGCTCTAAACGTTCAAGAGATTGATCAATCATCTCTTTTTGTTTTTGCGCAACACTCTTACGTTGAATGTAGATAGACTCATAGTCTGTTAGATTTTTATCCACTTCAATTTGAGCAAGTAGGTCGTGTAGTCGGGTTTCTTTTTTTACCGCAAAGTACGAGGGGCCTAAATAGCTACCTGATATTTGAATATCGAAAACTTGTGCACGGATATCGTCATTAAAGATAACGCGGTCACCATCACGTAGGTTAAAGGTTTCAAAATCATTGTAAGGTAAATATACGGAAAAGGGTCCATCAATACGATCACCGACAATGCCTACATGGCTGACTTTAGCCAGAGGCAAAGCAAATTTAGCCAATTGTTGGCCATTTGCTTGGTTACCTGTAAATTCAAATCGGAATGGGTTTCTTACGCTACCAGACACAACCACAGTGGCTTTTTGTCGTTCGACTAAAATAACGTCATTATCTTTAAAATTAAATTTAGGTAGGTACCCTTTTAGCATGAAGTCGTATAAGTCTATCTCTTGTACAACCTGATTTTGACGAAGTACTTTAATTGAACGATAACTACCTCGCTCGGAGTCTATACCGCCAGCTCGTTTTAAATAATAAAGAATACTGTCTGATGCGATACCGGCATATTGACCAGGGCGGATAACACTGCCACTGATATACACACTCACAGGGGTAGCGGTTAAAAGGTTTACGTAAATTTCGACACTATTTTTATAAACTTGTTTAATTTTTTGACTAACAAAATTGTTTAATTGGCTTGCTTTTACGTCAGCTACATAAACAGGCCCAACATTGGTAATGAACAAGTTGCCTTGATTATCAACGGTTATGACTTCTGATTGATTTATCGCGCCCCATAACCAAATAGAGACTTTATCACCTGGTGCGATGGTGTAATCTTCGTTTAAACCGTCGATTCGCTCGCTCTCATACCCACCAGCAAATAAATTAGCACCAAAAGGCGGTGGTAGACCAATTTCAGATACCGGCAGTAATTCTGCTGCGGTCATTTCTCCGGGTAGCATAATCCCATCACGGGGTGCTTTGGAATAAGTGCTATTTTCTAGAGAAGCATTGGGTAACGCTGTTTGTGTTGTGCCCATGCTTTGTAGGTTAGTTAATGACATTTGATTGGGCTCTGCCGCAGTTGCGCTGAACACCCATAACTGGACACTCGCCAGTAAACCTATAAGCAATTTATGACAATATATTTTGATAGTTTTATTCATGTTAATTACGCTCCAAAGTCAATTGGGTTGTCTTTACTATCAATAACCTGAGGGATAATTGACCATTGAACGCTTTGATTGTCTTTACAAATTATACGGCGTTGTTTATCGGGAGCACTTGTTGTGTCATTTAAAAACACTTCTCTGCATTGCTTGCCAAGTGCTGAGAAGTACTGTTTGCCTAATGTAAATTGCACATCGTTATACACACCAGTGTATCCTTGGGGCTGCTGAGAAATGATTGCGTTTAATTCTGCAGGCAGTACATTTTCACCCATTGATTTGATGGGTTGCTCTAACAACGGCATAGACGCTTCGATAATAGGTGGAGAAGAGGTGCAGCCTATAAGAACGAGCATTATGGCAGAGAGTGACACGATACAATTTTTTTTCATATTTTTTGTAATCTAATGATTTTTATTAAAAATTAAAATAATCCAGTTATTTTTTTCTGCTATTTAAACGGTTCCACATATGCTGAGTACATAATGCGTAACCTATGAATAAAAAGATAAAAAATGTAAACAGAATCCATTCAGGAACAAAGTAGATTTCAGCAAGGCAACCCATAAAAGCAAACACACAAGCAACTGAAGATATCGCAACTAGAGCATACCTTCTGCTGTAGCCATATGCTTCGAATAAATGATGTAAATGCTGCCTATCGGCGGTAAAAGGTGAACCGCCAGATTTCATTCGGCGGATCATAACTGACACCATATCGATTAATGGAATCGCTAATATATACAATGCGGTGACAGGTCTAAAAGCGGGTGTATCTAATTCGGTACCAACAATCATCAACCATACGATTGTTAAACCTATAAACATGTTCCCAGAATCACCCATAAATACTTTGCTAAAAGAATGATGAAGGTTCAAGTTAAACAATAAATATGCAAGTAGGGCCGCAATAAATAATACGGGCAACAAATACCATTCGTTAGTGTGTCTGCTGAGTAAAAATGCTAATGCACCAAATGCTATGAGGCTAAGCGCACCAGCTAAACCATCGATACCATCCATCATATTGATTGCATTAATGCCTGCAATAATCGCAATAACACTGACTGCGGCCCCCGCGTAGCCCAATTTGAATTCAAAAAAACCTAAAATTGAACCAAAGCTTTGCAAGTATGTTTCTGTGCCAAATATCATTAATGAGGCAACGATAATTTGGGAGATGAGCCTGACTTTGACCGATAACAAGTACCTGTCATCTAATGTCCCTAAAAACAAAACTAATGCTGCGGCAACGAGATAAATATTTAAATTTTGGCTGTGTTCAATAAAAACCATTGAGGTTATCAACACCGAAAAGTAGATAGCGATACCTCCAATTAGAGGTATATGACCATCATGCACTTTTCGCTCGCATGGATAATCAAGTAGTCCTGTTTTTACGGCGAGTGGCTTTACAAGTTTGATTGCAAAAAATGAAACTAGAAAAGTCACCGAAACTGGGAGCCAATAATCCATTATTTTTCCCTTATTTATGATTGATGAAAGTGTTGTGATTTAAGCAAACTATAAAACACGAAAATGACATTTGAAAATTTGGCCAAACGACAATTGAGATAATAAAAATCAGCTATCGCGGCTGTGTTTAACCTGTTACACACAGGGCGTAAGATTAAGGCTCGATGATTTTACTAAACGGGTATACCAATAAACAATCATTAAGTTTGTTAGATGATTTCAGCGTTACACTAGTGTGTATCAACACCTTGTTCGTGGTAATCGTAGTCGTTACATTGATGATATTTTAGCACAAGAACGCCAACGAGCTGCATCGCAAAGCCCTGTGTATTTCCCTACGGGCTAGGGCAGCTGAAGCTGTTAACAATTGTTGCTGACAATTATTTTCGGACACGCTACCGACCCGCGTGGCGGGTGAGACGCCCTGATTCAGTACATCTTGTACTTCTCTCTTCGAGCCAGCTGAAGCTGTTAGTGATTGTTCCAGACAATCACTTTCGGCGTCCACTAAAAGACAGAAACTATTCTGTCTTTTGCCTTTATAAAATACGTCCTGTATTTTCCCTTTGGGCCAGCTAAAGCTGTTAATAATTGTTCCAGACAATTATTTTCAGGCACGCTACCGCCCATGGATTGCGGCTTCCAAATTGCCTGAAAATAATCTGCTTGTGTTTGTGCACGCGTATTGTACCTAAAAAGCGTGCATTAATCTGTTCAAAAAGTACACACAACATAAAATGCTAACATTTTTTAAACATTTGATGCTATTCAAGCCGTTGAAAGCCAAAAACCAAGCTTTTTCCTTCTGTAACACCCGGATAAATACATCTTGAAAAAAATTTATAGCAAAAGTCTCACACAAGTTATAGTGAAAGTCTCACTAACAATAAGTTAACTATCAGTTTTGTTTTCAATGGCTTGCAAATTATCCAGCTCCACTAAAATGCGTTTTTGTTGCCCCATAATAGTGAACAATACATGGCAACGTTTATCTGGGTTGTTTTCGTCGAAAATGGCCTCAAGATCTTTAAATGGGCCATCAATAAATTTCACTTTATCGCCTTTCGATAACGGTTTTTCAACTTCAGGCACATGACCTTGAACACGCCGCTTAAGGGCGGAAATAATTCGGTCGTCAATGGGAGTCATATCTTCTCGACAGCCTACTATGCGGTTAGCACCACGAGTATTGTGGATTTTGCTAACGCTAGTGACTTGTGGGTCAAAGTAGATAAATAGATAACTGGGGAAAAGCGGTACCGTGACCATTTGGCTTTTATTACGGACCGTTTTTTGCTGGGTAATCATAGGTAAATAACTTTCGACTTCTTGCAAAGCCAAATTTTGCTGAGCACGGACTTCATCACGTGGTTTGCAATACAGTAAATACCAAGATTTCATTATTACTCGCTTGTGTTAATTTACTCAAAAACCTTGAGTAAGTGACTTCCCATTCACAACAAGATTTTAGCAAACTTACTCACCCATTTGAATGATTTTATGTGTTGAACGCCTATAAATACAGCACTTGAAGTGAATATAACGCTTTAACTGAATCCATGCTAAAAATCTAATTAATCTAACACTTTGATTTATCGAAAACTGCACTCAAATTAGCAGAGCAGTAATAGTGAATGATTGCACTAGGTTAATACCATTTGTCGTTGATCAAAAACTGCTGGATACATTCTGAGTGGTCATATCTGCGTATATGCTTAGGCAAAAAAACCTCGGCGTTAACGTCGAGGTTTGATGCGTTGGTGTCAGCTTGATATTAGATTGTTGATTAAGCTACTGCCCTGTTTTTGGAGGGTAATTCATCATAACTTGACCAATTGCGTTATTGATTGATTCTGCACGCTCTTGAGGTGTGTTTTGATCTCTTATTGTGTCAGCGACGGTACCACGCCACACTAACTTACCCGTTTTGTTATCGACTAAATCAACGATCATGGTACCAACCTCGTATTCACGCACCACTGTTTCAGTTTGCATTGAACCACCGAGTCCCCAACGAGGGCCATAATACGGGTTGTAACCGAAATGGCTATTGAAGGTGTCGATGTTGATTTTTTTATCTATTTTGGTGATGTAATTAACCAGTAAGTCTGCGCTTTGCTTGTCGACTTTACTGATCCCTTTTTGGCTTAACTGTGTTTCAATGGCAGAGCGAACACGCTGATCCATTAGCCCATCTAGATGATATACACCATCATCGTTTTTCTTTTCTATCCATGCGTAGGATTTGTATTGATCAAATGCGACTGAAGGATCGAAGTCTGAACTTGATTTTAAGGTACTGCATGCACTTAACGCTAAGACCGCGGCGGCGATAAACAATTTTTTCATTACAGACTCCAAAATAGCATTTACTAATAAGCATAAGCTTATAGAGCGCAACAATGTTGTCAAGTTAACTAGGGTTTATAAACCTATAGTAAGAAAAGAACTTATTTTACTTGCCGTCCCGGCAATGCTGTTGAAAACGGGACCCACCAGATTCGTCGTCCCGGCAATGCTGTTAAGTCGGGATCCAGCTGTTATTTTTTAAGAGCAAACACCTAGATCCCCGATAAAAGACCTCGGGGATGACGGCAAAGAAGTACACTTTAACCTCGCCCCTTGTCACTTGCCCCTTTTACCTCACCAGCTAAGGACTTGTTTCACGTCGTCCCGGCAATGCTGTTAAGCCGGGATCCAGCTGTTATTTTTTAAGAGCATACACCTGGATCCCCGATAAAAGACCTCGGGGATGACGGCAAAGAAGTACACTTTTGCCTTGCCCCTTGCCCCTTGTCACTTGCCCCTTGCCCCTTGTCACTTGCCCCTTGTCACTTGCCCCTTGTCACTTGCCCCTTGTCACTTGTCACTTGTCACTTGCCCCTTTTACCTCGCCCCTTGTTACTTATCCCCTACTCTTCACCTAGCCTTTATTGCTGATCCACACGGTTTGATATGGTTGCAATTGTATTGTTTGGGTAATGTCTTCTATTTTGGTGCCGCTGAGTAAATCAACCCAATGTTCTGAAATCACTAGGTTTAACTCATTTATTGGTAAATCGGTTACTTGGTCTGAGACATTACTAATACAAAAAATACTTTGTTTACGGTTTCGGCTTTGACGCCAAAAACCAAATAGCTGTAGCCCTAAATGTAAGGTGAATTGTGTCGCACTGGGATGGAATGCGGCTTGTTGGGTGCGTATATTGATGAGCTTTGTCATCGCTGACAACACCTGACTGTGAGTACTTTGTGCATCACCTAATTGTTGCTTTAATGCATCAAGGTCCCAACGGTGGCGGTTAATGGCGCGATTGTGTGATGTATTAGCGAGTTTTTCATAGTCATTCCGGGTGCCCAGCAAGCTGTGAATGTATATTCCTGGTATTCCCTCAAGTGCCAACATGATGCTATGTGCACACATAAAGCGTTGCATACCCCATAAATCTTTACCTTTTGTGGTGCCTTGCAGGGCATCGTAAAGAGCAATATTGATTTCGTAAGGTTTTTGCTCGCCGGTTTCGCTGGTTCGTGCTGATATTTGCCCACCAAATTGTTTCATGGTGTCGACGAGGGTTTGAATTTCATCTTCGTCGAGTAACCCTTCGGCCGGGCGTAAGCCAATACCATCATGAGAGGCGATAAAGTTAAAATAGGTAGTGCCATCTTGTGCTGGGGGCATGCTCATTAACCAACGTTTTAAATACAAGCAATTACCGGTAATAAGGGTGTTGATTAATAAAGGGGGTAGTGAGAAGTTATAAATACAATGTGCTTCGTTTGCATTACCAAAATAAGTTAGGTTTTGGGTATTTGGAATATTGGTTTCGGTGATGATTATGGCATCATTTTGTGCATGTTCTATTAACGTACGCAGTAAACGAATGATTTCATGAGTTTGTGCTAAGTTGATGGATTTACTGCCCACTATTTTCCATAAAAAGGCGACTGCGTCGAACCTAAATATACTCACACCAGCATCTAAGTACTGACGAATAATAGTCACAAACTCTATTAACACCTGTGGTTTTCTAAAATCAAAATCCACTTGATCATGACTAAAAGTACACCACACATGTTGGATGCCTGCGGGCGTTTCTGTAGGTCTTAATAGTGCTGAAGTTCGAGGCCTTACAACGTCAGATAAATCATCGCTAGGTTGTGCCGTAAAAAAATAATCATGACCTGGCCCCTCACCTTTACAAAAGTTTTCGAACCATAAACTTCGACTCGAGCAATGGTTAATCACTAAATCCGACATTAACCGACGTTTACTGGCAATGGCACTAATGTCAGCCCAATCACCAAGGCTTTCATTGACACTGGAGTAGTCAATAACGGCAAAACCATCGTCCGAACTGTACGGAAAAAAGGGTAAAATATGCACACTATTGATACAGCCAAGGTAGCTGTCGATAAATTGTGCCAAGGTAGTTAGTGGGCGCTCACCCTGTTGCAATATACTGTCACCATAGGTAATCATTATGGTGTCTTTTTCAGACCAGTGATTTACAAAAGGTTCTGGTACCTGACTAAATTCGGTAATGCGCATGATGTCGATCAACCGATTCACCAATTGGCTTATCGGTAGATCAATATCGATGTCTTTATAAATACATTCCAGTTGATGCTGTAGCTTTTGTTGTAATCCATCCAATACTGACATAAAAAAACCTTATATTAATCATTTACTGAATTCAGCATTGTCGGCCTCGACCGCAGCTTTTAGTTGTTCAAGTACGTCAGGCATTGCACTCACCACTCGGCTCCAAGTTGGCATAAACGGTGTTTCCATTGGGTTATCTAAGAACCGTTGTCCTGCCGTGACAATGTTTTGGGCAAACATCTCAACGGCCTTTTCTTCTAAATGGATATCGGTGGTTAACCCATTCATTAATGCATCATTATGGTAAGTTTCGACATAATCGAGTGCGACACGATAATAAGTGGCTTTTAGTGTACGAAATGATTCGGTGCTAAAAGTGTTTCCTTGGGTAGCTAATTTACGGAAAAACGCTTTAGTAATATCAATCGACATTTTTGATAAGCCGGCATCTTCGTTGTTAAGCGACAAGTCTTGATGTTTGTGGTCGTAATTATCTGCAATATCGACCTGACAAATACGGTTAGGGGCATAATTGCGTTGCATTTCAGACAGTACGCCAATTTCTAAGCCCCAATCACTCGGAATACGTAAATCAGTTAACACATCGCGTCTAAATGAAAACTCGCCCGCTAATGGGTAACGAAAGCTGTCCATGTAGTCTAAATATTCGTTATAACCCACGACTTTTTTTAATGCTTTAATCAGTGGCGTAACCAACAAACGTGATACGCGGCCATTAATTTTGCCATCAGATAATCTAGCGTAATAACCTTTGCTAAACGCATAATTAAATTGAGGATTGGCGACAGGATATAACAATCTCGCTAATAGGGACTTCTCATATGTCACGATGTCACAATCATGTAATGCCACCGATTCAGATTTACCCGAGGCCAACATGTAACCCATGCAATACCATACGTTACGGCCTTTGCCTAACTCTGTGGGTGCTAAACCTAATTTTTGTAGTTTGGCATCTAGCGCTTGAAGGCGTGGGCCGTCGTTCCATAAAATACGGTGATGTTGCGGTAACTCTCCAAAAAAACTCAGCGCATGTTTATATTGCGCTTCGTCTGCCCGATCTAAGCCTATGACGATTTCAGACAAGTAAGGCACATCTTTAAGTTTTGCCACGATACCTTTTAGTGCATCGCCCTCTAGCTCAGAAAACAGCGAAGGTAATATCAACCCTAGTGGTCGAGTTTTGGCAAATTTAAGCAGTTCTTGTTCAAGCTCATCATGACTACGACGAGTTAAATTGTGCATTGTAGTGACAATGCCATTTTGATAAAAATCAGCCATATTATGCTCCTGTCAATGACGCAGATGTTGAAGATGTGGCCAATGAGGGTGTGAGTAGTGTCGCAGTAATACACTCAGCCCAACCTTTAGGACCGCACTCTTGGCTTTTAATGGTTTGTTTTTTACGTAGGACCGGAAAATCATGGGTTGGAGATTTTATTTGAATGGCAATATCAGCCGCTTCTAACATGGCACTGTCATTACCACTGTCACCTAACGCAATTGTCGTGACCGGCGTTTGATACTGGTTTGCATATACTTGGGCAAGCCAATTCATGGCTTTGCCTTTGTCACTTTCACCACCTATGTGTAAAAAACGACCACCTTGTAACATATGCGCGCCGAGGGATGTCATGTGTGCAATAAATTCTTGCTTACGTGCATTATCACCTTTCCATAATAATGGTTCAGAATAATGCCTTACCAATGCAAGCCGTGCTTTGTCGGGGGCAAGGTCGGTGACTTCACACAATTCTTCAACGCTGAATGACGAAAAACCCACATACTCGTCTTCAAACTCAACGGCTTGTTGAGCTAATAACTCAAGCCAATGCTGGCGTGGCGGGCAAAACTCTTTAACCCAGTAATACCCTTGGGTAACGGTGTCTTTGGGTTGCTCATCAAAGTATCCGATAGGAATATAAATAACCGCACCATTTTCAGAAATAAATGGCGAGTTAATGCCGATGGTTTGTTGTAGCTTTTCCATTTCAGCAAAGGTTTTACTGGTATTAGCAATAATGGGAATATGACGTTCATTGAGTGCTTCAATAACATCAATGGCATGGTTGAAACTATAGTCAAAGTGGTCGAGTAACGTTCCGTCAATATCAGTGAAAATCAGTGGTCTGCTGGTCATATCATGTCCCTTTAACTTAATACTGGATAGCGCGGTAAGAACAATCTTAGTTGTTACTTTGCGATATTACTAAATTAATAGATTCAGAATATGTGCCAGTGCAGAAAGCGTTGCCCCGGAATGGAACAAACCACCTTTTACTCACTGTATTTTAAGGTATTTTATTTTTCAAACCTAACGCGGGGAATGGCATTTTAGACTTTAGACGACTTACACATGTGCAAGGCTTTAAGTAAATTGCACCACATTAGTGCATGGAGTGGATAAAAAGGACGATAAAACTTGTTATGGTCAATATTGGTTAGACATTGCTCAACTAAGCCCCAAATACCAAGAATTTATCCCCAATAAATACTGAGAATGACGGCATAGAAGCACACTTTTACCTTGCCCCTTGCCCCTTTTACCTTGTCACTTGTCACTTTTACCTTGCCCCTTGTCACTTTAACCTTGCCCCTTGTCACTTGCCCCTTTTACCTTGCCTGCTAAGGACTTGTGTCACGTCGTCCCGGCAATGCTGTTGAACACAGGACCTATCAGATTCGTCGTCCCGGCAATGCTGTTAAGCCGGGATCCAGCTGTTAGCTTTTAAGAACAAACACCAGGATCCCCGATAAAAGACCTGGGGGATGACGGCAAAGAAGCAATGCTGTTGAACACAGGACCTATCAGATTCGTCGTCCCGGCAATGCTGTTAAGCCGGGATCCAGCCGTTATTTTTTAAGAGCAAACACCTGGATCCCCGATAAAAGACCTCGGGGATGACGGCTTAAAGAAGCTCACTTTAACCTCGGCCCTTGTCACTTGCCCCTTTTACCTTGTCACTTTTACCTTGCCCCTTTTACCTCACCTGCTAAGGCCTTGTGTCACGTCGTCCCGGCAATGCTGTTGAGCCGGGAGCCAACCGTTAGCTTTTAAGAGCAAACACCTGGTTCCCCGATAAAAGACCTCGGGGATGACGACTTAAAGAAGTAATGCTGTTGAGCGAGTGACAATCAACACTATCAAGATCAAGTTTTAAAACTGGCTTTCGAAATAACTTTCGATAATCAATACGGCTGATACGGCATCGACTTGACCCTTAGTCAATGCTTTAAAACCGCCTAACTCAAATAAACGCGCTTTTGCATCTGCTGTGGTGAGACGTTCATCTTGAGTGGCGATTTTTACCCCAAAACGTCCGTTAATTCGATTGGCAAATTTACGAGCTCGCTGGGTCATTTCTTGCTCAGTACCATCCATATTTAATGGCAAACCGACGACCACTAAATCGGGTTGCCACTCTTTAAGTAACTTTTCAATATCATCCCAGTTTGGAATACCATCAACCGCTTTGATTGATAACAGGGGTGTGGCGCTTGCCGTTATGGCTTGACCTATCGCAACACCAATACTTTTGGTGCCATAATCAAAGCCTAAAACCGTTTGAGGTTGCATGTATTTCTCTTTAATTAATCTTTAGATTTAGCTGCTAGGATTTACCCGCTCGTCATCTTCAAATGCTTTTATTGAAGATCCAGGTGTTGCTATAGATTTTAGGCCTTAGGTTCTAAACTCCACCTGCTCGTCATCCTCAAATGCTTTTATTGAGGATCCAGGTGTTGCTACAGATTTTAGGCCTTATGCTCTAGGTTCTAGGTTCTAAACTCCACCTACTCATCATTTTCAAATGCTTTCATTTAAGATCTAGGTGTTGTGGTAACGTCTTGGCGCTAGATGCATATCGATACTGCTGCTAAGCGTGGCCGATTTGTGTCGACATCTGCCAAAAATCGAACCCTAATGCTTGAGTGGCGCTTTGCCATAGCTGTTCATGGTCACCATTAAACAACAGTTCAGGTGAGGCTTTTATTGTGAGCCAGGTATTTTCAGCTAACTCTTGTTCAAGTTGATCTTTACCCCAACCTGCGTAACCCAATGCAATAATAAATTTATCAGGGGATTTACCGGTACCAATTGAAGTCAAAATATCGCGCGAAGTGGTCAACATGGAGTAATCACTAATCTCAACGCTGTTGACCCAGTGTTTTTGTGGCGTATGAATAACAAAACCACGGTCGGGAGCCACTGGGCCGCCAATCAACACTTGTTCATTGATTGAAAACATGTGTTCTGGCGACGGATTTAACTCCATCTGATCAAGTAACTCTTCAACATCAACGCCTAAAGGGCGATTAACCATTATTCCCATCGCGCCTTTGTCGTCATGTTCACAAATATAAATCACCGAGCGTTCAAAAAACGTATCATCAAGTGACGGCATAGCAATTAATAAATGATCTTTTAAGCTATCCATATACTCTCCCAAATCGTGCTGTTAGCGTTTATCCACCCGCTAATTTCACGGTGAAATTCAATTTCTCTAATATGGACTTTATTAATTCACGGTTGTCTGTTTGCACCTCAATATTGAAGTCTTTTACTGTACCACCACAGCCGCATTGTTTCTTAATCTTTTGTGCTAGCTCTTTTAATGCTTTTTCGTCGAGCCCCAGGCCTTTAATGACACTGACGCCTTTACCTTTACGGCCTTTAGTGTCTTTATGAATTCGCACTATGCCATCACCTGTTGGCACTTCGGCTTGTTCTTTGGGCTCATCAATACGCCCTTTGTCTGTGCTATATACCAGCGAAATATTTGGATCTATTCTCATAATCGTTGTTTTTGATAACCGTAGTTTGAGTTTAACAAATCGTAAAAGCTGAGGCGAGGAGATAAAGAGACTACATTAGAGTACGAGTGACCAGCAGAAATAGAAAGAGATTACTGATGGCAATATCAGTAATCTCTTAGAAAGTGTTTACACAACGTTATAAGTAAGGTTTAACCAAGTTTGCCATCATATTGATGTGGTCATCGTTATCATTTAAGCATTCAATGTAACGGAAGTCTTTGCCACCAGCATCTTCAAATACATGGCGGTTTTCACCTTTGATTTCTTCTAACGTTTCTAAACAATCAGCACTAAACGCTGGGCAAATAACGGCGATGTCTGTAATGCCTTTAGCCGGCAAACTGCCGATGGTCGCGTCGGTGTAAGGTTGTAACCATTTAGCTTTACCAAAACGTGACTGGAATGTGGCAACATAATCGTCTTCACTTAGCCCAAGTTTCTCAACCACTAAACGGGTGGTTTTCATACAAAAACAATAATATGGATCGCCAAGGTGTAAATTACGTTCAGGCATTCCGTGATATGACATCACTAGCTTTTGCGGTTTGCCATTAAGGTCAAAGTCTTTTTGGATCGATGCCGCAATCGCATCAATAAAGTCAGGGTTGTCATGGTATGTATTAATAAAATGAAGCGACGGTAAGTAGCGCCATTTCATCATTTCTTTGGCGAGCGCATCAAATGCTGAGCCAGTTGTTGGCGCTGCATATTGTGGATAAAGCGGCAGTACCACTAGGTTATCAACGCCTTGTTTATGCATTGTTTGTAGAGTACTGGCCACCGACGGTGAACCATAGCGCATGGCTAAATGTACACTGGCATCATGTCCTTGTGCTTGTAAGCTTTGGGCAAGCTTAGTTTGCTGACGCTCACTGATGTCTAATAATGGTGAGCCTGCATCTGTCCAAACTTGTTTGTATAGCTCGGCTGATTTAGCTGGGCGGATACGTAAAATAATCCCATGCAGAATAATCATCCACAGTAATTTTGGTATTTCAACCACGCGAGGATCTGATAAAAACTCAGCTAGGTAGGTCCTTACCGCTGATGCTGTTGGGGCATCTGGAGTCCCTAGATTTAAAAGTAATACGCCAGTTTTACCACGCGCTTTATGACCAGTGTCTTTATCTAGCCCTGAAAATCTAGCCAAAATATCTTCTCCATAATCAGTCAAGGTGCCTTTGCTTTGTAAAATAACAATAGTGTTATCTGTAAAGCAAAGGGGTACTAGGGCCTATTGAGCTTTCAAGGTTATTTTGCTGCGTATTGTTGGCTACTCCCCACATATATCACTGCGCTGCAGAGACTTTGAGGTGTAGTTATTCTACATAAAAAGTCGATAACGCAGTAAACGTGGTCAACAAACGCTGCCCGAAGGGTTCGGCTAAAAACGTTTTTAACTCGAACAAAATTCAACCAACAAAGAACAGCAGCCCCTGGTTACTATTGTTTGTATTGTATCTTATTATTTATAAACAAAAAGAGCGCTAGGTAGCGATTTTTTATCTTTGAGTATGCTACAAAACAGACTCAATGGCTTTTTTCATTTGTTCGCTGTCTGGTTTCACTCTTGAATTAAATTGCTGAACCGTTTGCCCATCACCTGAAACAAGATATTTATAGAAGTTCCATTTAGGTGCTGCGCTTTTCTCTGCTAAAAATTTAAATACCGAATTTGCAGCATCACCTCTAACGGCTGAGGTCGCTACCATGGTGAAGTTAACTCCATAATTGATAAAACACACATCGGCGGTTTTAGCTTCATCTTTTTCTTCTTGGAAAAAATCATCAGAAGGAAAACCAATCACGACTAATCCTTTATCGGCGTATTGTTTGTGTATTGCCTCAAGTGCTTCAAACTGTGGTGTAAAACCGCAATTTGATGCGGTATTAACAATTAATACTGGCTTGCCTTGCGTTAGCTGACATAAATCGACATTTTCTTTTGAATGTAATTTACGCGCTTCAACATTGAGATAATCAGGGCAGCTTGCCGCCGATAGTCCAAAACTGCTGGTAAGAAGCACTGCGGTGGCGAGAAACTTTATCATCTTGGAATGTCCTTTTATGTAGACCAATAAAAAAGGTATTGATAATTAACTCATCAATACCTTTATAGAGTATTCTCAACATTACGCTTTTTAGCGAAACTAAGATCAGTTTGCCTTAGAAATAAAAGCCAACATTGATGTTTAATCTAGAATGCCAAGACGTATCACCATTATCGATACCGATACCCGAACCGTTAACGAAGTACATATTTTTGCCTGCAATCCAGTCTACGTATGAATACAGTTTACCTGCACTGATAGCACATCCTGTAACGTTTTGGATTGAATCATCAAGACCTTGACCAGAAGACATGACCTGACTGTAATCGTTATAACAGTTTAATTGAGTAATTGGGCCCCAATCTACGTCAAATGATTTAGCAATGTTCACAATGGCAACGTCAGCTTCTGCCGCAATATCAGACTGATATTGGAAAGCGCTTATTGCAATACGGTTGCTGTCTTCTACGTCGTAGTCATAATGCATGTACTGTAATTGTAATTGCCATTTTTTCCAATCAGCTTGCCAATGTGCAGCAGCAGCGATGCTATCAACATCTTCGCCAGCGGTATTAGTGGCATTAGCCACAAAATCTAACTGGCTAAATTGGAACGAAGCACCCAACTTGTGGCTCACGTCACCTGTGGTAAATTCACGTTCAACACGAGCATTAAACTGAACTGATTCTTCATAAGAAGATTGATCCGTTGTTGCCACATCAAATGAGTAACGGTCATAACGTGAACCATTACCGTATTCGTCATTTGCAAAATAAGCTAAATCGTAACGCCAGCCATTTTGTTCGTTTTTATAATGAATACCTGCATCATAATCATCTTCAAAACCAAGATAATAAGCAGCGCTAAACCAAAATGAATGAGCCGCGTAAGGTAAGAATCCGAATGGAACTTGAGTTACACCGACTTGTACCGACTGAGCTTCATCAAACTGATACCCCATGTAAGCATGGTGAATAACATCCATGTCTTGATACCAACGGTATTGAGCAGAAGCGAAGATACCATCTTTACTTTGATAATTAACGTCAGCACGAAACAATTCAAATTCTAGTTTTGCGTTGTTATCGTAGTCTTTCCAACCGTAGTTAATCCGAACTGCACCACCGATGTCTAATTCATCAGTGACTTTCGCAGCTGATGCAGAAACAGAAAACAATAATAACGATGAAGCAAGAGCGGCTTTTTGCCATAAATACATGTGACATCCTTGAGAGGTTTTAAAAACATGTTGTAAATTAGTAAGAGATGATAGCAACAAAGGCCATAAGTTGCTGCTTATAACCTGCTAAAACGTTAACTATATACTGAAAAAAACTAATCCATGTCTAAAGTGATACCTTCCATAGAGCCTGCTGAAGAGGTTTCATTGCCTTGTAATTTAATCATTAGGCGTAAATCATTAGGTGAATCTGCATGATGTAACGCATCAGCGTAGCTAATCTCACCTTCTATGTATAAGTCGAGTAAGGCTTGGTCAAAGGTTTGCATGCCCTGCTCGCGCGACTTTGCCATGGTTTCTTTGAGTAAATGCAGTTCATTTTTGGCAATCAAACTGGCCACACGAGGGGTATTAATTAACACCTCAATGGCAGCACGACGACCGGTACCGTCTGATTTTGGAATAAGCTGCTGTGCAACAATGCCACGTAGGTTTAATGATAAGTCAAACAGCAACTGATTGTGCTTGCTTTCTTGCACTAAATGCATAATTCGGTCAAGTGCTTGGTTGGCGTTGTTGGCGTGCAATGTCGCCATACATAAATGGCCCGTTTCTGCGAATGACAGAGCAAACTCCATTGTTTCTTGAGTTCGAATTTCACCAATCAAGATAACGTCTGGCGCTTGGCGCAGTGAACTTTTAAGTGCGGCATCAAATGAGTCGGTATCAATTCCCACTTCTCGTTGGGTAATAATACTTTTACGGTGGTTATGCACAAATTCGACTGGGTCTTCAATCGTTAATATATGCCCTCGAGCATGGGCATTACGATAGCCTACCAGTGCAGCAAGAGAGGTTGATTTACCTGTACCCGTTCCCCCTACCATAATAATTAAGCCACGCTTACTCATGACCAAATCTTTTAAAATGGCTGGCAGCTTTAAGTCGTCAACCTCTGGGATTTGCGTTTCAATACGGCGCATAACACAACCGGCTGACTCACGTTGCCAAAATGCACTCACACGAAAACGGCCTAATTCTTTAGCGGCGAACGCAAAGTTACATTCGCTACTGTCATGAAACTCTTTCTTTTGAACCTCAGTCATTAACGACTCAACAAACGCTAACGACTGCTCTGGCGTTAATTTGGTCTCAGATAATTGACGTAATTCACCATCGATTTTAGCGCTAGGCGGAAAACCTGCGGTAATAAATAAATCCGAGGCCTTTTTCTCGACCATAATATTTAAAAACGGACGAACATCCATGATCCTAATCCTTAAAAATTAGCTTGTTTATTCGAGCTTTTCTGCATGGCATCTTCACGCGTAATGATACCGCGATTAACCAAGTTTTGTAGGCATTGGTCAAGCGTTTGCATACCATGTGCCATGCCCGTTTGGATTGCAGAGTACATTTGCGCGACTTTATCTTCACGAATAAGGTTACGTATCGCGGGTGTTCCCATCATAATTTCGTGAGCAGCAACTCGACCGCCGCCAATTTTTTTAATCAAGGTTTGTGAAATAACCGCCTGCAACGATTCTGACAACATAGTACGGACCATGCCCTTTTCACCTTCAGGGAAAACATCGACCACACGGTCAATGGTTTTAGCGGCTGAGGTGGTGTGCAAAGTACCAAACACTAAATGACCTGTTTCAGCAGCGGTCATGGCTAATCGAATGGTTTCAAGGTCTCGCATTTCACCCACTAAGATAACATCGGGGTCTTCACGTAGTGCGCTTCGTAGTGCTGCATTAAAGCTATGGGTATGCTTGTGCACTTCGCGTTGGTTAACCAAACATTGTTTGTTTTGGTGTACAAATTCGATAGGGTCTTCAATGGTTAAGATGTGGTCATGGCGGTGTTCGTTAATATAGTCGACCATTGCTGCCAATGTGGTTGATTTACCCGAACCGGTTGGCCCTGTCACCAACACCAAGCCCCGTGGATAACTGGATATCTTCTTAAAAATATCAGGTGCACCAAGCTGCTCTAATGACAAAATTTCAGATGGAATGGTACGAAATACTGCGCCAGCGCCACGAGACTGGTTAAAAGCGTTAACACGAAAGCGCGCGAGGTTTGGCACTTCAAATGAAAAGTCAATTTCGAGGTGTTCTTCGTAGTCTTTTCGTTGTTTATCGTTCATGATGTCATAAACAAGACTATGAACACCTTGATGATCTAGCGCTGGTAAGTTAATTTTTCGCACTTCACCGTCGACACGGATCATTGGAGAAACACCAGCTGAAAGGTGTAGATCTGATGCTTTGTGTTTTACACTAAAAGCGAGTAATTCAGTGATTTCCATTGTAGAGACATCCATTTAACCAACATTATGACAACAATAGCAGACAGAATATCAATCGCCCAGAGCAGAATGTCACAAGCGGCGCAAAATTGTTCGCGATCGCCAAGTGAAATCAGCTTACTTGCGGTAAGTAAAACCAAACCCATTAGTGACATCATTACCGCTTATCAAGCTGGGCAGCGACGTTTTGGGGAAAACTATGTGCAAGAGGGTGAAAGTAAAATCACCGCGCTGACGGGTGATTACCCCGATATAGAATGGCATTTTATTGGACCATTACAATCCAATAAAACCAAAATCGTTGCAGAACATTTTGATTGGATGCACACCGTTAGCCGTGACAAAATTGCGCAACGTTTAAACGATCAACGTCCTAGCAATAAACCGCCTTTAAATGTGTGTATTCAGGTCAATATTAGCCAAGAAGACAGCAAGTCTGGCGTTCATGTTAACGATGTTGCAACATTAGCGCTGCTCATTAGTCAACTGCCTAATCTTAGACTGCGGGGCTTAATGGCTATTCCAACAGCCACAGACGATATCCGTATTCAACAACAAGAGTTTGCCAACTTAAAAAGCTTGTATGACCAATTACAGCAGCAGTACCCTAATATCGACACGTTATCAATGGGCATGAGTGGCGACTTGGATATTGCCATTGCAAATGGCTCGACGATGGTGCGGATCGGCAGTGCGATTTTTGGTGAGCGATAAGTGTTAGGTTCTAATGCTTCATCTTTATCGTCCCGCTATTTTTGGGGAAAAGTCACAAGGCGCTACGCTGCAAGTAACAAGGGAGCGTCTTCGAGCTAGCTAAATGTGCTTGCTATCTTTTGTCCAACATTTCCAAATGATTTTTTTGGGGATTCAAGTGTTGCTGTAGATTCCCCCTCCGGTTATAAACCGGAGTAGCGTAGCGTCCTTGGACTGAATTAGGTAACATATAAAGTAAGATTTAAATTCACTCTTTTAATTGGATGTAATTGAAATGACTCAAGCAAAAGTATGTTTTATCGGTGCGGGTAACATGACTCGTAGTATTATCAGTGGCTTAGTCAAACATGGTTATCCTAGCGCCCTTATCCACGCAACTAATCCGAGTAAAGGTAAATTAGATGCGCTGGTACAAGATTTCTCAATTGAAGTATCACACGACAATGCTGCTGCAGCACAAGCCGCTGATGTCATCGTATTGAGTGTCAAACCACAACTGATGGAAAGTGTTTGCAATGCTCTCAGTCATTTAGATTTGTCGAGTAAGTTAATCATCACTATCGCTGCAGGTATTCCTGCGGCGCGATATCAGCAATACTTTAAGCAACCCATTAAGCTCATTCGCACTATGCCAAATACACCAACTCAAATTGGTTATGGTATGACAGGGATTTATGCTGACGAAGGTATTTCAGCGCAAGACAAAGCCATTTGCGAAACATTAATGAAAACCGGCGGCAAAGTCGTATGGGTGGATAGCGAAGATGGTTTGAACCAAGTTATAGCATTAGCAGGCAGCTCACCGGCTTACTTCTTTTTGTTTATTGAATCGATGATTGCCTCTGGCGTTAACATGGGTATGGCAGAAGACAAAGCCAGGTTACTCGCCGAACAAGCTGCGTTAGGCGCGGCACAAATGGTCATTCAAAATCAGCAGTTGTCGGTTGCTGAGTTGCGTCAAAATGTGATGTCAAAAGGCGGCACAACCGCAAGAGCGGTTGAAACATTGCAACAAGGTGACTTAGGCGGGCTGGTCGATAAAGCCATGACAAATTGTGTTGCCCGCGCACAAGAAATGGCAGAAACTTTTTAATTTAGCGCTAAACTGAGATGAACGAATATTTATCTCCGTTTACAATGCTTAATGATAATATTGTGCGACTTAATAGGGCTATGAGCCCTCTCTAAATCAATGAAACAAATGTAAGGCAATATTCATGAATGCAATGGTTTTTTTGATCAACACGCTGTTTGACTTGTACCTCATGGTTGTCATTCTTCGTTTTTGGTTACAATTGGCTAAAGCCGACTTTTATAATCCGTTTAGCCAGTTTGTGGTAAAAGCCACTCAACCGATTATTGCGCCTATGCGCCGAGTGTTACCTTCAATGGGGAGTATTGACACCTCATCGATTTTGTTAGCACTGATTGTCGTAGTGTTAAAAATGTTAGTGCTTACTCTCATTGCGGGTGCCAGCTTTGACTTACTCACCATCTTGTTGTTTGCCGTTGTGTCAGTATTTAAAAATGCCGGTGTATTATTATTTTGGATGTTACTTATCCGAGCTATTTTGAGCTGGTTTAACCAAGGCTATAATCCTGTGGTGATGATCATGACTCAACTGACTGAACCGATCTTAGCCCCTGTACGTAAAATTTTACCGTCAATGGGTGGATTAGACTTGTCGGTGTTAGTGGTGTTTATTGCGATGAATTTTTTGAACATGTTATTTGCACAATACATTCCATTTTGGGCAATGATTTAAGCAAAATCACTAAACATAACGCATAAAAGAGCTGCTTAATACCCAAGGTATAATACCAATCCTTATTAGAATGTGATCTATTTTAGGCTAATTGGTATAAGCCACAGCCTTGAATGATCATTTACAGGACGGCCTCATGTTAAAAGCAATCTTAGCTACACGATATATATTTACCCTATTATTAATGTCATTACTGAGTGTAATAGGCGTTGCTCATGCTGAACAAAAACAGCAAGTGGGTAATTTTGACATCCACTACATGGCACTTAATAGCACCTTTATCACTCCTCAAATCGCAAAAACCTATGGCATTGAACGTAGTGGTTACAATGGTTTAGTTAATATCACCGTGCTTAATACTCAGCTACCAGGCAACCCTGCTGTTGCCGTTGAAATATCCGGTGTGGCGAATAATTTAATTGATGCACGCATGACCCTAGATTTTAAAGAAATCCGCGAAGGCAATGCCATTTATTACATTGCCGAAGTGCCTTTTCGTGACGATCAAGAAGTGAATTTTACTGTTGCGATAAAATACACCAACCAACTCAATACCACCCTTAAATTTAAACAAAAGTTCTACATAGAATAATGCTATCAAGCTCGTGCGCTTTGCCAATGCCGGTAAAGCGCACTATACACATCATCCATCTCCCCTAGCCTCTGTGTTTAGCGTATTCATTGCTGATTAGCTCGTTGTATCGTTTTTCAGTCTTATTAGCGTATAATGTCGCAAATTTTTACCTCAGGTCGAGCACTCATGCAATCTCCAACTCAACACATCGTTCTTGCCAGTGGCAACAAAGGCAAACTGGCCGAATTTGCGCAAATGTTTACGGCATATGGCATTGAAGTTTTGCCACAAAATCAGTTTAACGTCCCAGATGTTGCAGAAACCGGCACGACCTTTGTTGAAAATGCCATTATCAAAGCACGTCACGCGGCTGACATTACCGGCAAACCTGCTATTGCAGATGACTCAGGCATTGAAGTCGATGCACTGCAAGGACAACCCGGGATTTATTCTGCTCGCTACTCCGGTGTTGGGGCGAGTGAAACCAGCAATTACCTCAAGCTATTAGATACATTGCAAGGTGAAACTCAACGTACAGCACGCTTTCAATGTGTATTGGTGTACATGCGCCATGCCAAAGATCCTACACCGATTATTTGCCAAGCATCTTGGGAAGGCAGTGTTAGCCTAGCACCACAAGGCGATCAAGGTCATGGTTACGACCCGGTATTTATTCCACAGGGGTTTGAGTGCAGTGCAGCAGAGTTAAGCGCCGAGCAAAAGAATGCCCATAGTCATCGTGGTAAAGCCCTTGAGTTATTAATTAACGCAATGAAAGCTAAAGGTGTCATTAATGCACCATCATCAGGCGGCCAATAATGATTTTACAACTGCCACCATTGAGCCTCTATGTGCATATTCCTTGGTGTGTGCAAAAGTGTCCTTATTGCGACTTTAACTCTCATGGACAACATGGCGAGTTGCCGCAGCAACAATATATTGATGCATTGCTTGCCGATCTTCAGGCAGACTTGGCATATGTGCAAGATCGTAAAATTCATACCATTTTTATTGGCGGCGGCACCCCTTCGCTATTTGATGCCAGCCAAATACAGCGTTTACTAGACGGCGCGCGCGCATTAATCCCCTTTGAAGATGATATTGAAATCACAATGGAAGCCAATCCAGGCACACTCGAGCATGATGACTTTAGTGCATACCGCGCTGCAGGAGTCACCCGCTTATCGATTGGTGTACAGAGCTTTTCTAAAGATAAGCTTAATTTACTCGGCCGTATCCATAACGAAGATGAAGCAAAAATCGCGGCGCAAAAAGCTAAACAAGCTAACTATTTAAGTTTCAATCTCGACTTGATGCATGGGTTGCCAAACCAAAGCTTTGCAGAAGCGATGCACGACATCGATACAGCAACTGCATTAGCACCACCGCATTTATCTTGGTATCAATTAACCATTGAGCCCAATACCTTGTTTCACTCAAAACCGCCGCAACTGCCCGATGATGAAAATCTCTGGCAAATATACGAACAAGGGCAAAAGAAGCTTGCAGAATTGGGTTACGAGCAATATGAAATATCAGCCTATGCCAAACCCGGCTTTCAGTGTCGTCATAACTTAAATTATTGGCAGTTTGGTGACTATTTAGGGGTTGGCTGCGGCGCACACGGTAAAATAACGCTACCGCATGACAACCGTATTATCCGGACGGTTAAAATTAAACATCCTAAAGGGTATTTAGCCGCACAAAACTACACCTTTGAAACGGCTGATGTGATTGAAGAAGACCGTCCATTAGAGTACTTAATGAACCGCTTACGGTTAATGACACCCATTGCAAAAACTGAATTTGAACAACGTACTGGTCAATCTGCAGATGTCATTAAGGTTGGCATGCAAAAGTCGATAGAAAGAGGTTTATTAACAGAAACTGACACTCATTGGCAGCTCACCCCCAAAGGCCACATGTTTGTTAACGACTTACTGTCGCAATTTATTTAACCCGCAAACTCGTTTGTACCGATAAATTTGTACGATTAATGTGTATTAAAAGTGCCCATTCACATTCATTGTGGGCACCTACTCTCGCCTAATATTCTCTGCTCGCTCGCTCTCTGAACGACCAATAACAAAATACACACTTTATAACATTTAAATTAACACATTTAGCAAAAGCTTGATTAGGATGTCAGCCTATAAATTGTGTCGTTTAGGAAGATATTGATGTCCCTTAAAACTAAAACAACCTTAATTGCCGTGGCATTATCAAGCTTATTAACCACATACGCTGTTGCGCACTCACCTACTTCAGTCGAGTTGGCCCCACAAAGTAAAGCCGTGACCGCCAACACAGAGTCTGCTAAGGCAAACGCGCTATTTGAAGCCATCTTTATGGAAAACGTGATGGCCAATCCCGTTAACCAAACTTACTTAGGCATTAAGCAAGATTACGATAAATGGAATGATTTATCAGAAGCGGCTGCAGATGCCGACCTTGCTCGCGCTAAAGATCAGCTCGCTCGTATTAATGCCATAGATATTACTCAGCTCGATGAGCAAACCACCTTAAGCTTTGAATTACTCAAAGCACGCATAGAGCAAACGATTGCCGATGATAAATGGCGTTATCACACCTATCCGGTAAACCAAATGTACGGCGTGCATTCTATGGTGGCATCAATATTAATTAACCAGCATCAAATAACCAACGAAAGTGACGCTAAAGCTTATATCAGCCGCCTTAATGCCACCGAAACATTATTGGCTCAATTACAAACAGCACTTGAAATCCGTGCCAGCAAAAAGATTATCGCCCCTAAGTTTGTGTTTGCATATGTGATTGCAGACAGTCAAAACATTATCTCTGGCGCCCCCTTTAACGATACCGATAAAGACAATGCGTTGTGGGCTGATGCCAACCGTAAAATCAATAAGCTCGACATTAGTGAAGACAAAAAGCACGCCCTATTGGCCGAAGTTAAACAAGCCTTAATCACTAAAGTAAAGCCCGCTTACCAGCAGTTTATTGCTTATGCCAAAACCTTAGAAGCCCGGGCTGATACGCGTGATGGTGCATGGAAACTCCCAGACGGAGAAGCCTTTTTTAATAATGCCCTCTCCCGTACGACCACCACAGACATGAGCGCTGACCAAATTCATGACTTAGGGCTAGCTGAAGTAAAACGCATCCACAATGAAATGCGTCTTATTATGGAAAAGGTTAAATTTACCGGTACGCTGCAAGCGTTTTTTGCTTATATGCGTGAGGATAAACAATTTTACTACCCTGAAACCAAAGCAGGTAAACAAGCTTATTTAACCGAAGCCAAAGCATTAATCGACAATATGGAAACTCGCCTAGACGAAGTATTCAAAATAAAGCCCAAGGCGGCATTATTGGTTAAACAAGTAGAAGCTTTCCGTGAGAAATCTGCAGGTAAAGCATTTTACGATCAACCCGCTCCCGATGGCTCTCGACCAGGCACTTACTACGCTAACTTATATAAAATGGAAGCCATGCCACAATATCAAATGGAGGCGCTCGCCTACCATGAGGGGATACCTGGGCATCATATGCAAATAGCCATTGCCCAAGAATTACAAGGCATTCCAAAGTTTCGTAAGTTTGGTGGTTACACTGCGTATGTTGAAGGTTGGGGATTATATTCTGAGTACTTCCCGAAAGAAATGGGCCTGTACGCAGACCCCTATTCAGATTTTGGCCGCTTATCAATGGAGCTCTGGCGTGCATGTCGCTTAGTCGTCGACACAGGTATTCATGATAAAAAGTGGACTCGGGAGCAAGCCATTGCTTATTACGTCAATAACACGCCTAACGCTGAATCTGATGCGATAAAAATGGTTGAACGCCATATTGTCATGCCATCGCAAGCTACCGCATACAAAGTGGGAATGATTAAGATTTTGTCGCTACGTGAAAAAGCTAAAAAGCGACTTGGCGATAAGTTTGATATCCGCGATTTTCACACGCTTGTATTAAAAAATGGTCCATTGCCTTTAGATGTACTTGAAGAGCAAGTGGATAAATGGATTAAGCAGCAAGTTATTTAACAATAAAAATGCAGCGACCTAAGGTTGCTGCATTTTTTTATCTACTTTTTTAAACCACAAAAAAATAACCCCAAGTCAATGCTTGGGGTAACCAAAAAAACTAGGATGATGGTTTCAAAGCCGGCATTGTTTTAGTTTGAAAAAACCGTTGCCAGCACTGATCCAAAATTTGCATGGTTGCCGATTTGGGCATTCAGCTGAAAAGGGGTCATTTCTCAGAAGAATACATATTCAAATCATTTTGAATCAACTAACTACTATTGTATTGATATAAGAACAGACTGCAACAGCTAACCGACTATACTTCAGTAACCCATTGATTAATGGTTCACTAAAAAATGAAACGGTGAACTAACTAAATTACTGATAAATATCAAATAAAAACAAAGCCACAGGCATCCCTGTGGCTTTGTTCTATTATATGAACAATGTTTCCAGATTTACTTACGAAGCTTATATAAATGATCGAACTTAGCATCCCAATACGGCGGGCTACCGATATGGGTCTTTATGAAATCAATAAATGCACTGACCTTGGGAGCCAAGTGTTTACGACGAGGGTAAACGGCTTGCAAAGGTAAGTTATGGGTTAATTGCCAATCAGGTAATAATGGCACTAATGTGCCTTGGGCAATTTCATCTTCCATTAAGTAACTGGCAAGATACACAATACCCAAACCGCTTACGGCTGCAGATTTAAGCGCTGGAGCATTATCAACACGGAAATTACCTGATACCCCGATTTCACAATAATCTTCGCCCTTTTTAAATTGCCACATACTGTGTTCATGCCATTCGCCTTGATACACTAAGCAATTGTGTTCAACTAGTTGTTCAGGACGACTGATATTACCATGCTGGGCAATATAACCTGGTGATGCAACTAACAAAAATTGGCATTTCATTAATGGTCTAGCCACCATACCTAACGGCAATTGCTCGGACATCGTTAACAGTAAGTCTAAACCTTCACTGACGACATCAACTTTATGGTCGAGTAAGCTGACTTGCAACTCAAGCTCAGGATGGCGAGCCATAAAGTCTGGTAATGCCGGAATGATGTGCATAGTACCGAATGATTGCGAGATCCCAACTTTCAATACGCCACGGGTTGCGTCATTTAAGTTATGGACACTGGCAACAGCTTGTTCTGCATCGCGAAGTAACTCTTCACCTTGCAGGTATAACAAGTTACCCGCTTCAGTGAGACTTAAGCTGCGCGTTGTACGCTGAATAAGTTGAACACCAAGTTTATGTTCAAGATCTGCAACTTGGGTACTCACTTTAGATTTAGAAATGCCAAGACGTCTGGCAGCAGCACTAAAACTTCCTGCGCGTGCAACGTGAGTAAAAATTGCGATAGGTTCTAACAGTTCTAACATGAAAGTCGCCTTAAGCTGGTTACGACATTAAAAATTAGGTGTTTGTTGAGTCAGGAATAATATCCGTGTAGTGGCCTATTCCAAATTAAACATTCACGTCAACTCAGCTATATTCGAGGCCGTCTCACCACAAACAATAAGACATAAAAAGTCGCTATAGTTTGCGTAAGTCTATTCCCCTCAATATAACCACCTCTAAAGTAGAGTGCTTTTTTGTTATAATTTTTGTGAGTATAACAAAAAAAACGCCTATGGCTCTATATTTATAATTGACAATTTTTTTATCAGAACAAAGAAATGGCGCTATAGCGGCTGATGAGCGGTTTTAGTCAATAAAAAAAGCCCCTGTGTCTTGAAATAGAAAACAGGGGAAGGTCAGGTGTCTTTCAGGGAGACGGGTTGACTAAAAAAGCTTATTGAGTGGTGTCGCCGAGTTTAGCGAGAGTAAATGGGGCAAGTTCGGGTATGGCTTGGCGCGCTTGATTTTCTAGCACTAATAAACCTTCAAAATTGTTGCATACTTTTGTTGCACGAGCTTCAAGCCCTTGAGATTGTGACTCAAGTTGCTTTTCAATATCGTTGCCAACGTTATCCATTTTTTGTGAGAATGCATTCATCTTCTCTTCAAATGTGCCACCTTCTGATGACATGATTTGGCTGCCTAGCGTCATCATTAATGAACCCAATGAGCTGGTCACCATCTGCTCAATTTCTTGCTCAAACTCTTCATTAAATGTTTTTTCAATGGATGCTTCGGTAGAGCCTAAATAAAATTTATCGCCTTGCTGATATGCCATAGTATCGACACGTTGTTGAATACCAGACATTAATTTATCAATATGGGTGCCAGCAGCTTCGCCCAAAATCGGTGTCAGTGCCATATTGACCGCTTGCGTGGCAATCGATACTACATCGCCCACCAAGTCAATCACATCTGGCACCTGGCTAGAAAGCGCTTCTGAATACTGGGTCAGTAGTTTTTGTTGATTGTCGTTAAGCGTAATTTTTTTACCATCGACATACAGTTGACCTAACTCAACACGATACTTTTCTGTGCCGTTATCACTGATTTGTAAATTAGTGGGTTCAACCGTGACATCGTAATTAAGCGTAACATTACATTTTTCATCATTAAGAGACATTTTTGCCATGGCTGGGGTCCATGCTCCTGCGGTAAACAACACACTAGATAATGCTAAACCACAGATCAGGTTTTGCTTGGTCATGATAAAGATCCTTTTGCAGAATAATTAAGTCGAATATATCACTTACAAAGCACAAGTCATGCCAAAATAAATAAAGCATTGATTTATAACTGATTTAGTAAAAGATAGAAACAAAATAAGGGATATAAGCGATGAAAAACGGCAGTGTATTCGTAAAATAAACCAAAAAGTAGTCTATTTTACGAATCTCAATAATGATTAATTTTCAGTTAGTCTAGAAAATTGAGCGACCAAGTTGTTGGCTAATATGTTCTAGCATAGCGGTACCGGCAAGTGAGTTGCCATTAATATCAAGCTCTGGGGACCACACACAGATCGACATATCACCGGGTATAACAGCGATAATACCGCCACCCACGCCACTTTTGCCAGGCATCCCCACACGGTAGGCAAATTCACCAGCACCATCATATAACCCAGATGTGGCGAGTAAGGCATTTAATTGTCTCGTTTGTACAGGTGTGACTATCTCATCACCCGCGAGTGTTTTACCACGATTAGCTAAGTAAAACATAGCTCGAGATAAATCAGCACAATTCATTTTTAATGAGCAGTAATGAAAGTAGCTTTTCAGCACAGTATCGACATCACCATCAAAATTACCAAACGATTTCATTAAATATGCAATTGACGCATTGCGCGCACTAAACTGAAATTCAGAATCAGCAACGTCTTTGTCATAAGTGACACTTGGGTCTTGGCTTAACTGCCTCACCACTTCTAACATACGATGCTTAGGCGCGCCAAGACGGGCTTGCAGCAAGTCAGCAATAACCAATGCTCCCGCATTAATAAAGGGATTCCGTGGTTTTCCGCGCTCTAACTCAACTTGGACTAATGAGTTAAACGAATGTCCTGAGGGCTCCTTACCGACTCTGTTCCAGATTTCTTCTTCTGTGTATAAGTTTAACGCAAGCGTTAAGCTGAACACTTTGGAAATACTTTGAATAGAAAAAGGTTCAAGGTAGTCGCCTGCGCCAATGGTGGTACCGTCAATCGTCGTGATGGCTATACCGATTTTATTAGGGTTTACAGTAGCAAGGGCAGGAATATACCCTGCCACCTTACCTTTACCCAATAGCGGCCTGACTTTGTCTACCGCTTCTTGTAGTAATAATTGCTCTGGCAATTCAGTTTAACCCCACCAAATGTCATACAAGGCACTCACTTCTATGCCTGATACTGGTTTGCTCTGCCAAAATGCCTTTACTGCAGCGATGTCATCTTCAGTACATTTACCAATAGACTGGGTTGCAATGATGCCTTCCCATTCTTTATGGCCACCACCGTGGAACCCCAATTGGCGAGGTTCAATCACTTCATCAATAAACTGATCAACTAATGCATCAATATCTTGTTCTGAGACGGAACCGTCAAAGGTCCAATTGATATCGAACCCGAGCTCTTGAAACTCATCGACTCGTAGCTTTTTACGTAATCGACGGCTGCGATTTTGCGCCATAATGTGTTCTCCAGTTGCTAAAATTAAGCGATACGCTCAAACATGATATCCCAAACACCGTGCCCAAGACGATGGCCACGCGCTTCGAACTTAGTTAACGGACGGTGGTCAGGACGTTCAACCACAGTACCTGTCGTAGATTGATTTTTATAACCTTCAGCCACATTCATTACTTCTAACATATGCTCGCTGTAGTTTTCCCAATCTGTTGCCATATGGAACACGCCGCCAATTTTTAACTTACGGCGGACTAACTGGACAAAATCGGCTTGCACAATGCGGCGCTTGTGGTGACGTTTTTTATGCCAAGGATCGGGAAAAAACAACTGTAAACGTGCTAATGAGCCGTCAGCAATGCTGTGCTCCAATACTTCCATCGCATCATGATGGTATACACGCAAATTAGTCACATTGGCTTCACCTGCGTCGGCTAAACACGCACCAACACCTGGTTTGTGTACTTCAATACCAATAAAATTTTGCTCTGGTGCTGCGCTAGCCATTTGTACTAGTGATGCGCCCATCCCAAAACCGATTTCAAGGACAGTATCGGCATCACGACCAAACACTTCACTTAAATCAAGTGGTTGTGGCGTATAATCTAAACCCATTGCTGGCCAGTGAGCCTCAATCGCTTGTGATTGGCCTTTGGTTAATCGCCCTTCACGCAAAACAAAACTTCTGATTTTACGAATATACTTACCGTCTTCGTTAAACTCAGCTGTGGTAACGTCGCTCATTTCTGCCTCATTGCTTGCATAATTTATACGATGTAAGTGTTTACCGTTAGCGTACTAACGCCACTATTTACATCCACATTACGCTTTTGCTATCTGTAGTAGATCAATTTAAAATTTAGTTGGGCATTATACCTAAAGTCACAGCACATGTTTACGCTAAATTAGTCATCAACAAGTGATTCTGCTCAAGTGAGTATAAAAGCTAAAAATGGTTTGCCTACTTGTGTAATAAAATGGCTATAGATACACTGCGCCCATGAAAAAAAAGACGACATTTGCCGAGCGTATTATTGCTTGGTACGACCTAAATGGTCGAAAAACACTGCCCTGGCAGATCAATAAAACACCTTATCGCGTTTGGGTGTCGGAAATTATGTTGCAACAAACTCAAGTCGCAACAGTTATCCCTTATTATGAGCGATTTTTGGCAAGATTTCCCACGGTTGTTGAACTTGCCAATGCAGATCAAGATGAGGTGTTACATTTATGGACAGGGTTAGGCTATTACGCCCGAGCCCGAAATTTGCATAAAGCCGCTCAGCATGTGCGTGACACATTTAATGGCGAGTTTCCCACAGACTTTGACGATGTGGTTGCTTTATCTGGCATTGGTAAATCTACCGCTGGCGCAGTGTTGTCATTATCTCTTGGGCAACATCACCCCATTTTAGATGGCAATGTAAAACGTGTATTAGCAAGGCATGGCGCTATTGACGGTTGGCCAGGGGTCAAAACAGTTGAGCAGCAGTTATGGCAATTGACAGAACAATACACACCTGTGGAAGGTGTCGATAAGTTCAATCAAGCCATGATGGATATTGGCTCCAGTGTTTGCACCCGTAGTAAACCACTTTGCGCGCAATGCCCTGTTGCAATTGACTGTAAGGCGCAATTACGTGGTGAGCAAACTCGTTATCCCGGTAAAAAGCCGAAAAAAGTCACCCCAGAAAAGACTGCTTTTATGTTGGTTATGGTTAACCATAAGGGTTCGGATACCACTGTACAATTAATCCAGCGCCCACCAGCAGGTATTTGGGGGGGATTATGGTGTTTTCCTCAATTTGATACTGAAGTTGAGTTAGCTAATTATTTAGCACTTCATAATCTTAAAGTCTCAGAACAAGGTCTTGCTGGCTTTAGGCATACATTTAGCCACTTTCATTTAGACATTCAGCCCGTTTTAGTTGAATTAACATCAACGCCAGCAACGGGGATCATGGAACAAAACGCGACTCTCTGGTATAACATAGACCAACCAGCAAAAGTGGGATTAGCTGCGGCCACAGAGCGTATTTTGTCTAATTTAGCCGTACTTTTCACGACACATTCGTTTTAATCGTAATTAAGTTAGTAAGGAATCACCATGGCTCGCACAGTTCAGTGTCAACACCTTAATAAATCAGCCGACGGTTTGGATTTTCAGCTTTATCCAGGCGAGTTAGGTAAGCGTATTTATGACAATATCAGTAAAGAAGCGTGGGGCTTATGGCAACAAAAGCAGACGATGTTGATTAATGAAAAAAAACTTAACATGATGAATGTTGATGACCGCAAATTCTTAGAAGCACAAATGTTGAGTTTTTTATTTGAAGGTAAAGACGTCGAAATCGAAGGCTACGTTCCACCAGCTGAAGACGAATAACAGACCTAAACTCAGGATAACCATTAAATATAAAGCCGCTTTACTAGGGCCTGTTGATCTTTGCTGGTTGAATTTTGCTCGAGTTAAAAAACGTGTTAATCGAGGCGAATGGATTGATGCCTAGTCATCTAAGCAACTCTTTGTTCGCAAAGACTCATTCAACAAAGAGTAACACGTTTTTAGCCGAACCTTTCAGGCAGCGTTTGTTGGCCTTTTTACTGCGTTATTGACTTTTTATGTAGAATAACGACACCTCAAAGTCTCTGCCTTGTACAATTGGCCAGCAATTCGCTGCAAAAACAACTTTGAAAGATCAACAGGCCCTATCGGCCTTTTTGTTTTTTAAACAACTATTGCTTAATTCCTTCAACGACCAGATCAAGCACAACATTTGCTGATGCAGGGCCTAGATCCATTTTGACACCATAGTCTTTCATTGCAAACGTGGTTTTACCGGTAAAACCTGCACGATAACCACCCCATGGGTCTTTACCCTCACCAATAGCCTTTGCGTCTATGCTCAATGGCTTAGTCACCCCATTAAAAGTAAAGTCGCCATTAATCACAAATTGATTATTGCCATTATCAACAATCGAGGTAGATACAAAACTGGCTTCAGGGAATTTATCGGTATTTAAAAAATCTGCACCACGTAAATGTTTATCACGCTCAGCATGGTTTGAGTCAACACTGGTTGTATTGATTTTGACATTCACTTTAGCGTCGGCAATTTTAGCCTGATCAAAACTGAAGTTACCAGAGAACTCATTAAAACGCCCCACAACAAAACTGTAGCCCAAATGGCTAACACTAAATTGAATTGAAGCATGAGCCCCTTGTGTATCAATAGCATAGTCAGCCGCATTTGCAGATAAAGATAACAATAAAGATGAGCCTATTATTGTTGCAAGTAGATGTTTTTTCATTATAGCGTCCTTAATTGTATAAAATATGAGTTACGTGCCAATCACAATGGGTTATTGCCTTCGCACAGGTTTGAGCATCCTTGTTAACGTGTTGTCTTTATCAACTATGTGATGTTTTATTGCTCCTAAAGCATGAAACACCACCAAAGTGATTAATGTGTATGCAAGATATTGATGTACGATACCAGCCAGATCTGCTTGGTCATCTATAAATGCATTAGGAAATGGCACGGCAAACCAGTCAAAAATCCAAATATCCCGACCGTCTGCAGTTGAAATCATAATGCCCGACACCATGATGAATAACAGCAACATATACAGTAGTCTGTGGATCCATTTGGCTAATTGCTTTTCCCAGGTTTTGTGATGCTCAAGTGCATTGGGTGAAGCAGACAAGCCTCTCCAGACTAATCTGATTAAGATTAATCCCAATAACAGTAGGCCAATACTTTTGTGAATATGTGGTGCGGTTTGATACCAGCTACTGTAATACGTGAGATCGACCATCCAAAAGCCTAAACCAAAGAGTACAAATACAGCGATTGCCGATAGCCAATGCAACAAAATAGCCGTTAAACCATAACCTGAAGATGAATTGCTAAACATACCAATGTCCCTTAAATAGTTAACCCCATTTTAGTACGACTTTTAAAAAAGAAAATCACTTAAATTAGCCAGGTTTATTCTAAAAAGTAGAAAGATTGTAGCAACACAACATTATACGGTTTTACATTAAACCGCTTTGTTGCCATCTAATCGTCATTATGGGTACTGTGTTATACCAATCCGCCATAATGCTCGCCAGCTTATCCAGATAATGACCCTATTAAGATCACCTATCGATTGAGTCAAATAGTGATGGTTATTGCTGTGTATAATTGCAGTTAATTTAGCCATTATGGATATTAATAAATACTGTATTTGCCAAGCTTTGCTTTCACTTGTACAAATAAATGTGTGCTTTTGGGCTAAAAACCAACAAAAGCAGATAAAATTACAGCAGTTTGCACATTAACTAGCCGAACGATGAAAAACTTTTAAAAAGCACTTGCACGATAAAAACCATCACTATATTATGTGCGCACTCCAGACGAGACAGGCACTGATGACCAAGTTAGTCCCTAGTTTGAAGTAGTAAACTAACGCTTAGTTTAGTTGCCCGAATAGCTCAGTCGGTAGAGCAGAGGATTGAAAATCCTCGTGTCCCTGGTTCGATTCCGGGTTCGGGCACCACAATTTAGCCGGCATAGCTCAGTTGGTAGAGCAACTGACTTGTAATCAGTAGGTCCCGAGTTCGACTCTTGGTGCCGGCACCATAAAAAACAAAAAAGCCACTCATTGAGTGGCTTTTTTGTATCTAAAGTTTAAGTGCATTAAATACTCATACAAGTTATCTCATTGAAAATATAAAAAAGGCACTCAGTAGAGTGCCTTAGTTTTGAGTTTAATAAGCTAACGGGTTATTTTCCCTGCATTTCAACTCGAGCAAGACGGTTCACTTGGTTTAACGAACCTAAATGACCGAAGATTGGGCCTAATAAGCCGCGTTTTTTTAAGTCTAAAAACGCTTCGTCACTTAATTCATTTAGTTTTGCTTCATCAATAACATACAGCCCATTGATATTGCGCTTCTCACCTGCAACATCGACCGTTAATGTTTGGTTGATCAATAAACCTTTTTCATTTAAAAAGCCTAAAATACCGCGTGTGGCTTGGTCTTGTTCATAGTGACTAATCAAGGCCTTTTTACGCGTTTCTAATAATGGCGTTTCTTTACCATCGACAAATAATGGTTGACCGTCAGTTTTGCTAACCTCTTTCGCCTCTTCACGAATACCAATCCATACTTTATCTTTTACATCAGGGTTAAGTACTAACCCAAGTGGGTAATCGCGTACTACAGCAGGAATATACAAACCTTGCCATTTGCCGTCTTTAACACTTAAATTTTGGCCTGGCTTTAACCCTAGCATTGCAACTGATTGGAATTCATTGGTGTCGCTATTTTTAACAAACACAATTGGATATTCTGTCGCTGCACGGCTGATCTCATGTAGAGTAACGGGTACGATATGTTGCTCTGCCACATGTGAATAGTCGCTTGGTGTCAGCTTTAAATCACCATGTTTAGTTTGTTCTAATAACGTAATTTGGTTTTGCATCTTGGCTCCCTGAGGCACTGATTATCTTCTTTGACATACGTACAGCTTCAAGTCTATACGAGAGTTAACAACTCATTAATAACTGAAACTACCAAGTTCAATCTTAAATTCAAGTACATTTAGATTAAATTGCACTTATCATCATTAAACGCTGTTTTATTATGCAATATAAAGCCATTAACGAAACAAAACCGCGCTAATGCAATTTAAGCTTAGGTCGCTGCCAACGCAGCAACTTTTGGGCGATACGGTACACTGAAGCTGAAAACCAACCATATAAACTGGCTAAGTGACGTTGATATAACGAGATATACATAAGCCGTGCTACATGTCCTTCTACGAAAAAATCCCCTGAGCGTAAGTTACCCATTAAATTGCCTACGGCAGAAAAACGGCTTAATGAAACTAAAGAGCCATAGTCTTTATATTCAAATGGCTTTTCGGGTTGTGATTTCATTTTTAAACACAGGTTAGCATAAAGGCGGTCGGCCATTTGAGCAGCGGCTTGGGCGCGAGGTGGAACCGGTTTACCTGATGGCAATATTAGCTGTGCACAATCGCCTAGCGCATAGATATCACTGAGCCCTTTAACCCGCATGCACTCATCAACATCAATTTGATTACGCGGTGTTACAGGAAGTTGAGTGAAGCTCTCGAATACTTTTGGCCCTTTAACGCCAGCAGCCCACACTTTAATATTAGCTTTTATCACATCACCTGTTGATGTGACAAACCCTTCTTTAGTCACTTCTTTAACCTGAACACCTAAGTGCAGTTTAACCCCTAGCTTTGATAGTACAGTTTGTGCTCTAGCGCTTACTTGCTCTGGCAGTTGCGGCAAAATTTTGTTTGAGGCTTCGATAAGGTTAATGTCTAAATGATCTTTGCTAATATTTTGATAGCCGTACTCTTTAACGGACTCAATAACATGATGAAGTTCAGCAGATAGCTCGACCCCAGTTGCTCCAGCACCAACGATACCAATGCTAAGTTGATCCTGGGTTTCATTGAGTTGCAGTAAAGCATCCATCAATTTGTGGTGGAATACGTTTGCACTGTCGAGGCTATCTAAAAAGATGCAGTGTTTTTCTGCGCCCGGAGTATTAAAGCTATTTGAAACACCTCCTAACGCCAATACTAAGGTGTCATAAGCAATGTGACGCTCTGCAATGATTTGTTCACCTTCATCATTAAAGACAGGCGCTAATTGAATTGTCTTTGCAATTGGATCGCATTGCTCAATGGCACCACGGATATAGCGATAACCATTTTTAAGGCCATGATCACGGTATTGTAATCCTTCAATCGATTGATCAATAACCCCTACCGCTACCTCATGTAATTTGGGCTTCCAAATGTGTACGGTATTTTTATCAACTAAACTGATATCGACCAAAGAATTGTTACCAAACTTACGCCCTAATTTTGACGCTAATGCCAAACCAGCGGCCCCACCACCAACGATAACAATTCTTTGTTGCATAAATCCCCCAACCAAACATTACTTCACTCATTGAGCACACATAAAAAAAGGCCCTGATGGGCCTTATACTGCTTCGTCGTTTTCTTCACCGGTACGAATACGGATTACTCGCTCTACATCGGTAACAAATATCTTACCGTCACCAATCTTTCCTGTCCGTGCAGTATCAACAATCACATCGATAGCACGTTCTAATAGATCATCTTGGATCACAAGCTCAATTTTCACTTTAGGTAAAAAATCGACCATGTATTCTGCGCCACGATACAGTTCAGTGTGGCCTTTTTGACGTCCAAATCCCTTCACCTCAGACACAGTCATACCTGTGATACCAATCTCAGCGAGTGACTCACGCACATCATCAAGTTTAAACGGTTTAATAATGGCTTCGACTTTTTTCATTACATACTCCTGTCATCGGCAAAATTGTTGGTTAAACGTATGTCATTGTTGACGTTTATAGCTACCAAACTTCCTGCAAATATCTTACTTGAAACCACAACAAAATGTCGCTGCTATTTTGCGTATTTAGAAAAAGATATTTCACAGCAAAAGAATTGTTCATTTTCTATACTATTTAACCCACTGCAGGATGCTGCCTACTTATTTAGGGAAAAGTAACTATGACTCGCTCAACATTCACAAAAGGTTTTGGCCTTATCGAACTCATCGTAACTACGTTAATTATTATGTTGATGTCACTTATTGCAATCCCCTCTTTTACTGAAATACACGAACATACTCGAGCGAAGAGCAGTATTAAAGTCATACAACAGACCATCCAATTTGCCCGTAACATGGCGATAAGCTATGGCACGAGAGTCACAGTCTGTCCGATTGTCGATAACAAATGTACTTCTGACTGGCGAATTGGTCTCAGCGTATTTATTGATCGTGGTACAAAGAATCAACTTGATGCAAACGATAGATTACTACAGCAAACCTCAGCATTTAACGACAACGATTTTGTGGGTTACAACCGAGCAGCTGTTAGATTTCAAGCAGATGGCCTTGCCTCTGGCACTAATGGCACCCTGACCTATTGCCCTAGCACCATTGACAGTCAATATTCAAAAGCGGTGATTGTTAACCAAGCAGGGCGAGCAAGAATGTCCAAGAAGAAAAATATTAAATGTAAGCCAAACTAACTTTTTGTTTTGTCTTTAGTTAATAGTGAGATCGATATTATGAAATGACTGCGCCGCTAGACAATAAATAACCAATTAAACACTGTAATTCGTGCTGTGCTTCGTTATACTCTTCTTTATATAGTTGAGGATACACACATGAAACAATTACAGTCAGGTTTTACCTTAGTCGAGGTGATGGTTACGGTTACTGTAGCAGCTATCCTTCTGGCGGTTGCAGCTCCCTCATTCAATTCGTTATATGAAGGTATTAGAGCTAGAAGTGCCATTAGTACTATTGAATCATCATTTGTATTTGCGCGCAGCCAAGCAGTTAGTTATGGCAGTAGAGTGTCAATTTGCCCAATGACATCAACGTCATGTGGTAGCGATTGGTCTCAAGGTTTTAGCGTGTTTATTGATAATGGTAATGTTGGAACCATGGATACCACGAACGGCATTGCAGATACAGTATTGCGTAAAGTTGATGCGTTTAATAGTAACGACACAATTAAATCTGATCTAACTCGATATAGTTTTAACCCTGACGGCATGGTGACTAATGGCAACAGTGGTATATTTAGATATTGTCCGGGGGCTGCTGACAGCAGTGCTTCTGAAGCAATAAGCATGAACTCATCAGGACGTATTTCTAAAGTAACAACCACAGTAACGTGCAGTTAAAAGGCTTACCAATGGTAAGCCTGTATCCTTTATTAAATAGCTATTGCTATCTTTTTACCTAGTAAGTACGCGCATCATCAAGCTCACGAACTAAAGCGTCTTTAAACACCTTATCTTCAGTGAGGCATTCAACAATTCTTTTCACGATTAATCGCTCATTAGAAATTGTTGGTACATATTCAGCCAATAACGCACTTTGCTCCTCAATCAGTAGCTTAGGATCCCATGAAAATACTGCAATATTTGGCCCATTGGGTGTTTCTATATGGCATTTATACGTGACGTATGTTGTTTTACCAGATGTCGATTCTTCAGCTATAGCATTCATTGATAACAATAATGCTAACAAAGCAGTAAGAGATGTAATTATGTTCATTTCCAACACTCCGTAGGTGATTTGGTGCCTGTTGAAGTTAACGATATTGCAGCGCAAGCACTGTCACGAGTAGCTTGAACCCCCACAGCGGTAGCGGTGACGGTGTAATCATCACCACTTAATGTGGTGTCGACTTTATAATAAGTATTTTCTACGATCCAAGGGTCGGCCGAAAGCCCTAACTTAGTCATATCCGTGGTAAAACTACGATGGTCTAAATAATACTGCTCCTGCAAATTAGCGACATGCATCACTCCAGCTAAACCATCACCTCTAGCACCTTTTGCAACAAACTGTGTGTAGCTTGGGTAGGCAATAGAGGCGAGAATACCGACAATAACCACGGTGATCATCACTTCAATTAAGGTAAATCCTTGTTGCTTTATCATTAGTTTTACTCGTCCCTACTCATCAATATGATAATAAATTCTATTAACACCTAAACCACCACCAATACACTTATTATCACCATCAGCACAGCCATCATCCGGACCATCGACTTTAACCATGTCGTCAGTAGCTGAACCAACACCAATTAAGTACATATAGCTGTCAGATGAACCGTTATCAGGTATTACTAATTGCGGTGTATCGGGTACTCTTGCACCCATGGTTAAGTATTCTTGGGTATACGAACGTGTGCCTTTGTGTAAATCAAAGCCATATAATCGGCCTTCACCATAGGCTAAACATTGATTTGCAGAAGTGATACTGCCTGGTACATAAGAGGTAAAGTAAACCCTTCCTTGAATAATGGTTGAAGCTGATAGGCTTTTTTCACCGCTAGATCCAAAGTTATAGTACCAACCTCGCTTAGCGCCAAATGCAATATTTTCAGCTTCTGTTGTCGGCGCTGCTGACGACACATTATAAAGATTTGATAACTCGAGCGCAGCAGGGATTTCACGACCTGTTGCACCAGTAAATGATTTTGTCACCACATTTCGATCTTGCAACACAAAAAACTTATCAGATCGAGTAGTATCTAAAGGATGTGGTCTATTACCCGAACCCACAGTGACAGCATCATAAGGAATATTCTGATACGTTATACTGGTTGTCGTATTGTTTGAAGCATCGGTTACAGAAACTTGAGAGATATTAGTAAATACAGTCTGAGCAACCGCAGGCTCAGCAAAAAAGCGTCTGTCTGTGGCTTGGGTCGAGCCGCCCAAGCTAGCAAATTTAAATGCCGTCCAAGGGTTAGTTGAGTCAGTTGCAGAAGCGCTAGGTAAATCCATACGCCACACATTAGCCCCTGTATCAGTGGCATATATTCTATCGGTCAAGTTATCATTATTACTGTCTAATATTGCAACGCTATTTGGAATACTGTCTACAATACCTGGCAGTTGGGTTTTATTAGAACCAGATGCAGCGCCAAATTGATGGACTAAAGCGCCTGTTGCAGCATTTAAAATATATACACTACGCGCTGTTGTGTCATCCGTTCCTACACTGGCACCATCTTTATTTGAAGGATTGTAACCCCCACCGATAATCACTACTGGTGTAGCACTTGCCGATGAAGTATTACCGGCAGGAACCCCAGGAATAAGCGTCACTACAGGCTCAGCCCAAGATTGCCCCATATCACTCATACCAGCAGAGCTTGGATCCACTTTCCACATAAATTGGGGAGAATCAGGATTAGTAATATTTAGCGCATAATAAGATTTACCACCACGACGCATACCCACAAATAACCATGCTTTATCGACGGCCCCTGATGCATTACGCTCTACATAAGCCACTGGCGAACTGTCCATACCATAAACAGAGTGAATACCTGTTGGCACGTTAGCCCTGAGTTCACGAAGGTTTGGCAATAACTCTTGCGGCATAAAGGCCCAAGATTCCTCAACCGTATCACCGTTGTCTTTAAACATGTGCAAAAAGCCGGCATTGGTTCCCAATAAAATGCGGATATCTGGTGAGCCATCAGTACCGTAATTGATTGCAAGAGGCTTAGAGTGAAGCGGATCGCCCATAATATCAGCACGTTTGTCAGAGGTTGAATTATCATTATCCTCATCATCCACATCAATGCCCTTTGCCCAATCGAATAATTCGGTTAATTCAGACTTATCGACCCCCATAAAAATGGCTAATTCATTTTCACTCGTGATCCCAGGACTCGAAGCTGCATTTGATTTAGTAAACTCTTCGATTGAGCCATCACTACCAAAATTACCATATAAGGTTCGACTTGAAGTGTTTTGAAGTTGGGTTAGTGCACCACCGACTTCAACATTATTACCATCACCGCCACCACTCGTTGAGCTACATACAGAATTTGATGTCCAAAACGAGCAAGCTGAAGAGGCTAAATTACCATCATCACCAATGGCATCGTTGCCATTTTTATCGACAACATCTCCGCTGCCCGTCACCTTGAACTTTTTCAAGTTACCCACCCAACGTGGGCCTTCATTAGGTAAAAACATCGCATAATAAACTGAGTCTAGGGTTTGGGTTCTATCAAAGTTATTACTGGCAATTGAAGGGGAAGTAAACGTAGAGTTGGTCTCTAAAATATTAGAGAAAATCGTTTGCAATGCTTCTTGTAATTTTTCCGCATCGGAAGCAGTATAGGTATCGCCACCACCACGGGCAGCCGTTTCTTGTAAAAGATCTGCGACTGAATCTGCATCTTCACCAAAACCGATCGTGTAAGTCGATACAGTTTGGGTTCCATCAAGGCCCGTATTGACATCATTAGTGTTTAACCAACCAGCAAGAGCAGGTAAGTAGCTGCCAGAGTATTTATCTGAATTAGAAACACCAGAAAGAGCTTTAACTAAATTATCTGCGCCATCATCTCTAGTTGGCTCTCCATCGGTTATATAAATAACATAAGCTTTATCTTGGCAAACCTTACCCACAAATGGAGAAATATAACTGCCACCAGATTCTATTGAAGTGTCTCGCAAAGGTGTTCTACTTGGGTCATCATTACCGAAATAAACGCCACCACCTGAAAAGTATCGATAAGCCTCATAAAGGGTTTCGCATAATGGTGTCCAAGTTGTTGCAGTAAGTGAACTAATCGTAGACAGTAAATTCGGTTTATTTGTCTCATTATTAGTCGTAATGCCATAGACAATACGTCCACCATCATCGAAGTTAAATACAGACAACCCAAAGTCAACACTTGGCGTTGTTACGATAGTGTCTTCAATAACACGCCTTGCGACTTCTATTCTCGAATAATTGTGTTTCGATTTTGTACTATGATACCAATTTACATATTTTTCAGTAAACAGAGTTACAGGCTGGCCAATTCCAAAGTTAGTCAAAAGGGCTTTTTCTATTGCGGCATCGACTTCAGCGGTAGTAGACGATCCGTTAATCGGCGTATGCCGTTGAGGAACTGCAGATGTACCTAAGCCATCGACAGGAAAACCATTAGTTGCTGCACGGTTGATATAATCTCTTTCGGCAATATCTTCGTAACAATCTGTATATTGAATGCTTGTGCCATCGGTTAATGGCAGTTCTGACCACTCACCATTTTCACCAATATACTTATGCTCACGTATGTAGCCGGTGAACATGCCATAGTCTTCTAAATAACCTTCGGCGGTATTACAGCCATTAATCTCATTTAAATAATATTGGTTGCTTGATGCTAACGGCACATTGCTGGTGCTGCGCGAAAAAAATAGTTTGGTATCCTTCTTCAATCGCCCACTAGAATTGACATTTTCATTGCCACGTTCATAGGGGTCATCTGTATAAAAAGTCGAGCCCATACTTCCTGAAACATCAAAAATAATCAGTACCTGAGGTTTTGAGCCTGAACGCGCTGTAGACTCAAAAACGTATAGCTCAGTATCATCGGCGAAGCTGATGGACGAGTAAGCCAATATTGCAAACAGCAATGTGTATGATAATTGTTTTATAAACATGACTAACTCCCAGTTAACACTTCTTGTTCAATGCCCGCGACTACGGTAACTAATCCCATATCGCTGCGTCCAAATGTTGCAGCACTAGAAACTTCAACTCGACGGCAACTGATTAGATTGCCAGAACTTGCTGTTGCACTGCGTTTGCAACTCACATCGCCAGCATTCAACGGAGTCATAGTGCTTGATACTCCGAGTGCCGCATCAACCGTTGTTGATGCGACTGTCATTGTCGTCAATGTTGTTCCAGTATTGGCCGAAATAACCTTGTCCTGAGCACCTTTAGCTGACGCAACAGCTTCAATTCGTTCAGAACCGGCACCTGCCATTCTTAATGACTGAGTTGAATTAACTGCTAATGCCACGCCAATTAAGGTCATCAGCACTAAGACAATTAATGAAAAAAACAACACTATACCTTGCTGTTTTTTTTGCGATGTAATCATTGTTAACACCTTCTTAAATTAACAGAGCAACACTTCACGTTATAACGCCATATGAAACTAAAGGTTTATTAATATAGGGTTTTCTAAAATTATTGTACTCGACACCACTTTACGACGATATTTGTCATTCAGAGGGCCTATTGTTTTGTCACCTAATTCATAGGTATTATCATTCTTATAACTTTGATCTTCTTCATTTGCACGAACCAATAAAAATACTCTTAGCGCGACTAAACGTTGAAACAGTTCGTTGTCCCACATGAGAGTGGTGACATTTTGTGCTGGCATATAACTATCCGCAGTACCGTCACCATCACTGTCAAACCCATATAAAATACGCATATTTTCAATGCCTTCTACAAGCTGTTCTTCATTGTTCATGCCATTATTGATTGATAATGTACGCCGCCTTAATACGGGAATTGTTCCGTCATCACGAATAAAATAAACATGATGCTGGTATTCCCATACTCTACTATTTAATAAAACGGGAGCCGCACCACTGCCGTCAAAAAACACAATTTCACTCGATTCCGTCGCAGCGTAGTAGCGAGTAGATGTTAAGGTTGTGGCTGGTGGACCAATCAAACGTTTTATTTGGATAACATCAGTGTTGGTATTGGGAGAAACGCAAGCTAATGTTTCAGTACTCACTCCTTGTTCATATCCCCATAAACGACGAAAATGTGAAGGTTGGAGATTAGGAAAACTCGCATTATTCAAGCCTGCGCCAACACAATCTGCAGTAACAGCTGTGGCCGAGATAGTCGTATTGGTTCCAATAACAAAATCAGTACCGGTAATATCCCCCATAAAACCTAACTGGCTTAAATCACGCTCCATGATAGCCAAAGCAATACGGCCGTTTTCTTGTAATTGATTGAACTGACTCGTTGTGGTGACGTTACTCGATGACATACTGAACATGGTAAAAAGACCAGCCGTTAAAAACAAACTGATCAACATCGCCACCATTAACTCAACGAGTGACATGCCTTGTTGCTGTTTTGATACTTTTATCATCTTATAATCGCCGTATTAACGGCTAATGCACGCCGTCTATCACTACTACTGCCACAACTTCTTATAAAAGTAGACTGGCCATCTGTACCGTCTGAGGTCGCTCGCACACCTTTCCAAGTCATCACAACAGTAACATCCGTCCCTACAATGCTGATACAAGCCGTAGCAGAGTCGAGTCCACCTACATTAGTGTTATCGGATGATTTTTCACTTTCACCAGCAAATGCTCGTTCCCATTGAAATAGATCCCAATTTCTAGTTTCGGCATTTGTACATATAGTATTTACACCAACATCGACATCACAGGCTTTGGCGGATGAAATAGATGAACCGGTATAGGTACCAGCATAATTAGCGAGTTCGCTACTGTTGATGCGCATACGGTTGATAATATCGTTAGCGTAATATGAGGCTTGGGTTTGTTGAAAGGACTCAAAACTGCCTTTTTTGGCGACGAGATGCAGGTTAAAAATGCCAATAAGGCCTATCACCAGAATAACTAGTGAAACCATTACTTCGATTAAGGAAAATCCATTCCTTTTTGATGACATTAAGCCAAACCTCCATGAAAAGATAATTAAATCTTGGTCTTACCTTAAAATAACACACTTACAATTACTTTGAGCCATAGATAATCATAGCCGAGCTAAAAGTAATCAGAAAGGAGTAACAATAAATATTTACACTGATTTATAAAGTTACAATAAATTCACACAGTTATCTTATCCGTAACAATTAATCAGTATTATACTCTGTTTATCACACAAGTACAAAAAACCCGCAACTAACTGTAGCTGCGGGTTTATCATTTTAGATCAATCAATTAACTATCTTAATTCTGCAGGAACAGCAAAAACGGTATCTTCTTTTCGGCCTTCAACTTCGGTAATAACACTTGGCGCTAATGTAGCAATGGCATTAACAACTTGTTGAACCAATACTTCAGGAGCTGAAGCACCTGCAGTTACGGCCACTTTGCTCACATTATCAAACCAAATCGCTTCAACATCTGCTGCGGTATCAACCAAATAAGATTGCGTACCTGTTTTTTCAGCGAGTTCACGTAACCGATTAGAGTTAGAACTGTTTTTAGACCCCACAACAATCAATAAATCAACGTCAGCAGACATGCTGCGTACAGCATCTTGACGATTTTGAGTTGCGTAACAAATATCATCTTTACGAGGTCCTTCAATTGAAGGAAAACGTTTTTGTAAGGCTTCGATAATATCTAAAGTGTCATCAACTGATAGCGTTGTCTGGGTAACAAAGCACAGATTGTCTGGATTATTCACTTTCAACCTTTCGACATCTTCTGGTGATTCAATAAGATAAACGCCACCATTGGGGTTATCATATTGGCCCATTGTGCCTTCAACTTCAGGGTGACCTTCGTGGCCAATCAAGATGCATTCAATACCTTTACGGCTCGCACGTGTCACTTGTAAATGCACTTTAGTCACTAAAGGACATGTTGCATCAAACACCTTAAGCCCACGTACTTTAGCTTCTTTTCTTACCGCTTGAGACACACCATGGGCACTGAAAATGACAATACTGTTATCGGGTACTTGCTCAAGTTCATCAACAAAAATGGCTCCGCGCTGTTTTAAGTTTTCAACCACATAACGATTATGCACCACTTCATGACGCACATAGATAGGTGGTTCAAATAGCTCTAATGCACGCTCAACAATGCTTATTGCACGGTCTACTCCCGCGCAAAACCCTCGCGGGTTAGCCAACAAAATGCTTAGCTCAGGAGACGTAGGATCAACTTTCAACATATTCAGCCTTTTATTCCGTTATAACACTGACCACTTCAAGCTCAAATGTAATCGTGTGTCCTGCGAGCGGATGATTTAAATCTACGGTAATAGAATCACCTGCCGTGTCACGCACAACCCCTGGGATCTCACTACCTCCAGGACCTGCGAAGCTCACAATCACGCCTGTTTCAAGTTTCATGTCCGCCGGAAAACGACTTCGGTCCATATAATGGATTGCATCAGGATTAGACTCACCAAACGCATCTTGTGGCGCTAGAGTAAATTGGTGTTTATCACCTTCTTTCAAGCCTTTAAGTTGAGCTTCAAATGCAGGGCTTAAACTATTATCACCAATATTTAAACGAGCAGGTTTACCCGACGCTTTAGTGCTATCGGCTGTTGAGCCGTCTTCAAGCACGATATTCATATGGCATACAAGCGCATGGCTATCGTGTTTAGATAAATCATTCACGGTGAGATTGCTCCTCTGACGCTTTGGCTTCTGGTTTAAACGATTCCCAAATAATTAATATTGCACCAACAAAAATGCCGGCATCGGCGATATTAAAAGCTGGGTAATGGCTAGTTTTCCAGTAAAAATCAATAAAATCCACGACAAAGCCATGCATTAAGCGATCGACTAAATTACCTAATGCACCACCAATGACAAGAGTAAAAGCTAAATTACTGCGCCACATAGTGTGCGACTGTTTACGTAGCCAAATGGTTAATAAGGTACTGAAACCCACCGCAATAACGGTGAATAGCCAACGCTGCCAGCCACCAGCGTCGCTCAAGAAACTGAACGCTGCACCGTAATTTCTTACGTAGGTGAAGTTAAAAAATGGCAGTAGATTAACCGAATCATACAATTCGAAGTTAGTCAGTACCCATTGCTTAGATAGCTGATCGGCTAAAAACACCAATGCAGCTACCCAATACCAACGCAAGCCACTGTCTTTCCAAGTTAATGGCACAGAACTCATTATTAATGCTTCCTTAAGCGAATTCGCGTTGTTCGCCTTCACCTTCAATATTGGTCACACAGCGTTGACACAATGTTGGGTGAGCTTCAATGGTGCCAACTTCTTCACGGTAGTGCCAGCAACGCTCGCACTTGTGCGCATCACTTTTGCTAACCACTAATTTAAGTGAACTAAGTTCAGTTTCAATTGCGTCATCACCGGCGAGTGATATGTCTGCAACAGCCGCTTTAGAAGTCAATAATACAAAACGAAGCTCATCGCCTATTTTGGCTAACTGCGCTGCTAAATCAGCATCAGCAAATAATGTCACTTCTGCTTCTAATGAACCACCAATACGCTTATCACGACGTGCTTGCTCAAGTACTTTGTTTACTTCGTTACGAACCTCTAACAGGTTAGCCCAATAGTCGTCGCTTAAATCTGTGTCTAAGGTGACAGCATCTAGACCTTGGTACCATTCTTGAGTGAATACGTACTTTTCACGTTTACCCGGTAATAACTGCCACACTTCGTCAGCTGTAAAGCTAAGGATAGGCGTCATCCAACGTACCATTGCTTCCGCAATATGGAATAACGCAGACTGGCAACTACGACGCGCATGCCCTTCTTGCTTAGCGGTATATTGGCGATCCTTAATGATATCTAGATAAAAACTACCTAACTCAACTGAACAGAACTGCATCAGTTTTTGAGTCACCTGGTGGAAGTTATATTGATCATATGCTTCGATGATTTCTTTTTGTAACGCTGCTGCACGGCGAACAACCCAACGGTCTAACGCCACCATGTCTTCTGACGCAATCATGTCAGTTTCTGGATTGAACCCGCTCAAGTTTGCCAACAAGAAACGCGCAGTGTTACGAATACGGCGGTATGCATCAGCACTACGATTTAAAATTTCGTCAGATACCGTCATTTCACCGCTGTAATCGGTTGCGGCAACCCATAAACGTAAAATGTCAGCGCCGAGTTTATTGGTCACTTGCAAAGGTGCAATCACGTTACCCACAGACTTTGACATCTTGCGGCCTTTACCATCAACGGTAAAACCATGGGTCAGTACTTGTTTATAAGGTGCTTTACCGTTCATCGCTGTTGAAATCATTAGCGACGACATAAACCAACCACGGTGTTGATCGCTACCTTCTAAGTATAAATCAACTTCATGACCATGAAATTCAGGGCGCGCAGCAACCACTGATGAGAAGGTTGAGCCAGAGTCATACCATACGTCTAAGGTGTCAGTGACTTTACGATACTTATCAGCTTCATCACCGAGTAGCTCGCTTACATCAAGATCCCACCAAGCTTGAATACCTTGTTGCTCAATACGGTGTGCAACACGTTCCATCAGTGACACGCTGTCTGGGTGTAACTCTTCAGTTTCGCGATGTACAAATAAAGTAATTGGTACACCCCAGGTACGCTGACGTGAAATACACCAATCTGGGCGGTTTTCAACCATTTTTTCGATACGGCTTTGACCCCAATCTGGGATCCATTGCGTTTGTTCAATTTCTTTCAATGCTTGCGAACGTAACCCATGGTTATCCATAGAGATAAACCATTGTGGCGTTGCACGAAAAATAATCGGGGTTTTGTGACGCCAGCAATGTGGGTAACTATGACGATAAGGCACATGCAATAATAACGCGCCTTTCTCTTCAAGTAATTCAACCACATTCGCATTGGCTTTAAATACATGCTGGCCGGCAAAGAATTCTGTATCAGGCTTGTAAACGCCATTATCGCCAACAGGGTTTGCCACTTCTAAACCATACTTTTGACCAACCACAAAGTCGTCTTGACCATGGCCAGGTGCGGTATGAACAATACCAGTACCCGCATCCGTTGTAACGTGGTCGCCTAAAATAGCTGGGACGTCGAATGCGTAGAATGGGTGATTAAAGCGCATAAGCTCAAGCTCTGCACCTTTCACTTCACCTAAAATAATATGTGACTCTGCACCATAACGCTCAAGACAAGACTCGACTAACACTTGTGCTAAAACCAATGTGGTTGTTTCACCTTCTTTGGTAAATTCAACCAGGCTGTAATCTAACTCAGGGCTAAGTGATAACGCGCGGTTAGCAGGGAGAGTCCACGGCGTGGTGGTCCAAATAGCCATTGAAACTGGTTTGGCATAGTGTTCAACACCAAATTTAGCTGCCACGGCTGCACTGTCTACAGCAACAAAAGCGACATCGATTGCAGGTGAAGTTTTATCTTCATATTCAACTTCTGCTTCAGCTAATGCAGAGCCACAGTCGGTACACCAATGCACTGGCTTAACGCCTTTATGCAAATGACCACTGTCAATCACTTTTGCCAATGAACGAACGATATTCGCTTCAGTTGAAAAATCCATGGTTAAATACGGATTTTGCCAATCGCCTAATACCCCAAGGCGAATAAAGTCGTCACGCTGACCTTCGACTTGAGTTGCAGCATATTTGCGACATTCTTCGCGAAATTCTGCCGCAGAGATTTTAACCCCTGGCTTACCTACTTTTTGCTCTACTTTGAGCTCAATAGGTAAACCATGACAGTCCCAACCTGGAATATAAGGTGCGTCAAAACCTGACATGGTTTTTGACTTAATAATAATGTCTTTTAGAATTTTATTTACAGAGTGACCAATATGAATGCTGCCATTAGCGTATGGAGGGCCGTCGTGCAAAATGAAAGGTTTACGGCCAGTACGGCTGTCACGGATCTGTTGGTACAGTCCATCTTGCGTCCAGCGAGTTAACATTTCTGGCTCGCGATTTGCCAAATTACCGCGCATCGGAAACTCTGTTTCCGGCAAATTCAAAGTAAATTTATAGTCGCTCATTGATCCCATACCGTTATTAAAGCTGATTAGTTTCAGCTAGCATCGTTGCTAAACAAAGCGCGAGCTTCGTTTGCATCATTTAAAATTTGTTTTTTTAGCGCATCCAATGACTCAAAAGGTTGTTCATCACGGATTTTTGCTACTAACTCGACTTCCACTCGTTTACCGTATAAATCACCGGAAAAATCAAACAAGTGAACTTCTAATCGACAGGTTTGCCCATTCACTGTTGGTCTAAAACCCACATTAGCAACACCTTCATAAATATCACTGTCATCCCAATATAAGCGAACGGCAAACACGCCGCGCACCGGAACCACATTTCTTTTTAACGCAATATTGGCAGTAGGAAATCCAATAGTGCGGCCAATTTTTTGCCCGTGAGCAACACGACCGCTGAGTATGAAAGGATGCCCTAATAAGCGTCTAGCTTGCTCTAGGTTGCCTAATGCAAGCTGCTCTCTCACTGCAGTAGAACTGACTCTAAGTGAGCCCACCATAAAACTTTGCGTGCTCACCACAGTAAAGCCAAACTTTTTACCCGCAGCAACCAACATATTAAAATTGCCGACACGACCTTTACCAAAGCAAAAATCATCACCGACAACCAGATATTTAACACCGAGTTTTTTAACCAGTAAATCTTCAATAAATACTTCAGCGGGTTGATTGGCAAAAGCGGCAGTAAAGTTTATACACAACAATTGTTCGATTTTTAGCTCGTCGAGTAACCGAATTTTGTCACGTAAAAGGCTTAAGCGAGCTGGAGCATCGGCGCCACGAAACCGTTCTTGTGGCTGCGGCTCAAAAGTCATTACAGTGGCAGGCAATTGAAAGTGATGCGCCTTATTCACTAAATTGCTTATCACTTGGGCATGACCACGATGGACACCGTCAAAATTCCCGATGGTTAATACGCAACCATGATGAGAAGGTAAAATATTGTGTATACCGCGGATTAATTCCATTACGCTCAATTACTGCCAATTGTAAATCGGCAGATTATATACCCAAACCAATGTCAGATGCGAGTTTCCACCTCATATAATTCCACTCGTTTTATGGCTAACTCGGCTTGTCGTTTATCAATGCCAATATCAGTTTGACGTTGATTGACGTTTTATTTTCCAAGGTCGAACGCCCATCACAAGTAAACTCAATAAATATACAAAGGCACCGCCGACAATTAACTCTACAAGCATCACCATACGTTCAAATGTATGCCATTGCAGCCATTCATTTATTTGCGGCATAAAATAGATAATCATCATTGTCATTATTGCTGTGGCCACAATCACTTTAGCGGTAAAGAAAAGCGTTTGTCGGCTCATTTTGTACACTCCTGCACGATGAAGACCACGATACAATAAACTGGCATTTAACAATGCAGACAATGATGTTGCCAGCGCTAACCCCACATACCCAAACGGTATAGCAAATATTAAGTTAAACCCCATGTTACTCACCATGGCTATAATCCCGTATTTGACTGGGGTTTTGGTGTCTTGGCGCGAATAATAGCCCGGCGCAAGTACCTTAATCATCATAAAGCTTAACAGTCCACAACCATAAGCAACCAAGCTGTACGACGCCATTTCAACATCATTAATGCTAAATGCGCCGCGCATAAATAACACCATCAACATCGGCTTTGCTAATACTATTAACCCAAGCATTGCTGGCGTGCCTAACAGCAAAATGGCTTTAACGCCCCAATCCATTGTTTGATTGAAACCTGACCCCTCTGCATTCACATGCTTTTGCGATAATGCTGGCAAAATGACAGTCGCGATGGCAATACCAAACAGCCCTAAAGGAAATTCGAGTAATCTGTCAGCGTAATACAACCAACTAATCGAGCCCGTCATTAAAAAGCTCGCAATAAACGTGTCGAATAATAAATTGATTTGTGAGACCGATACGCCAAATAAGGCCGGCACCATTAAAGTGCGAATTTTGACAACGCCAGGGTGATTCCATCCCCAAGAGGGTTTGACTAGTGCTTTTTCGCGAATTAAGAAAGGGATTTGAAATAAAAACTGAATCAAACCGCCAGTAAATACCCCCCAGGCTAAACCAATTTCAGGATTTTCTAGAGTATGGGCATACCACATCGCGACCGAAATAATGGCGACATTTAAAAACACTGGTGTAAATGCTGACACAGCGAAGCGCCCACGGGTATTTAAAATCGAGCCCGCCAGAGCGGTAAAAGTAATAAACCATAAATACGGAAAAGTAATTTTGAGCATTAATGAGGCCAGCTCAAATTTTTCAGCATTGGGGCCATCATTTAACCAGTCTAAAAACCAGCCACCGCCAAAAAGTGCTGCTAACACTGGCGAGCAAATGACGCCAAACAACGTCACAATCGTCACCAACAAGCCCAAAGTACCAGCTACTTTACCGATCAGCTCCCGCGTATCCTCTGGCGTCATTTTTTCTTGATATTCGGTTAAAACGGGTACAAAGGCTTGAGCAAAAGCACCTTCAGCAAATAATCGTCTTAAAAAGTTAGGAATTTTATTCGCAAAGAAAAATACATCTGCGCTGCTACCTGCACCCATTAAGTTGGCAATGACTACGTCGCGAACTAAACCTAATACTCGCGAAATCAGGGTCATAACACTGACAATCAGACCTGATTTAAATAATTTTTTGCTCAAACAGCCCCCAGAGACTCAGTCACTTCAAAGAAAATTAATGGGATTTATGACAAATATTCGATTCTAGCCCTGTCACACCGACTAAAGAGCTGGTAGAATTGCGCCACATATTACACGAGTTGGGTTGAAGATAGGCATGCTAGGTTGGATTAATTTATCTTTATGATGAATATTCAATCGCAGTCGTTGACAAGACGATAAAAAGCAGGCATATTCCTCGGCCTTTAAAAGTATCAAATCCAGTTTTTAGGAGTTGCACCTTGGCTAATAGCAAGTCTGCAAAGAAGCGCGCGCTTCAGTCTGAAAAGCGTCGTCAGCATAACGCTAGCCGTCGCTCAATGTTACGTACATACGTTAAAAAAGTTATCGCTGCTATCAAAAGCGGTGACCATAAAGCGGCTACAGAAGCATTCGCTACTGCACAACCAATTGTTGACCGTATGGCGACTAAAGGTCTTATTCATAAGAATAAAGCCGCTCGTCAAAAGGCACGCTTAAACGCAAGAATCAAAGCATTAGTTGCTTAATTTTTACGATTTAAGATTTTAAAAAACCGGCTTAGGCCGGTTTTTTTATACCTTAAATTTAGCCAACCCCAATTCTACGGTAACATAATACCAATACGCATTAGAATGTGCTCTTTTAGCTAAAATTATCAGTGTGGTATTCGCGGCAGCCTCCTTTTGAGGGCATAATGTGCTCGACAACTATACCTACCATCCTATTACTCGCCTAGAAGACAAGAATTCCCGCTGAATGACCCGATAATGAGTGGAATGGGTAAAATACTTACGATGAGATCAATTGATTATTGCGCCATAAAATCCGTTGAATGTTATGGAATGTATAGGCAAAACGCGAAACGTCTTAATGAGTTTTCATTAAGACGTTCGTGAGGTGGTATTAATGACAATACATATTGTTTAGTACTTGGATCAGCTCTTTTACCTCATCACTCTTCAATGAATAGAAAACCGTTTGTGCTTCCTTTCTAGTACACACTAAATTATCTTTCCGAAGCCATGCCAAATGTTGAGATAAAGCCGATTGGCTTAGCCCTAATTTTTTATTCATCTCTCCGACACACATTTCACCTTCATTAAGAAGGTGACACAAAATAAACAATCTACGTTCATTTGCTAATGCTTTTAGCAACACTACTGCATGATCTGCTTGCTGCTGCATTTTTTCTATATTCATCACGAGTATGTTCTCCTAATCTAACCCCGCTCTAATATAGCGTTCCCTTACAAATAGAGTCGGGACATAAAGCACACTTTTTGGTAGATTGTTTTAAAAAATGAGACTTAGCTAAAATAATCAAAGGAAACTCATGAAACACTATCAAACAGCCAGCCTCGTCGGCGCCATTTTTGTCGCACTTGTTGGTTGCCAAAATATATTGCCAACCCAACCTTCCGCCCCCAAAGTAGTTATTAATAACTCAGATGATGCTCAAATTAGCCAACAACTGGCTAAACAAGCATTATCATCACGTTTGAGCTATGACATTGTTGAGTCGCTTACCGTTGAAGTCGGTCCAAGACTCTCTGGCACAGAAAAAGACATCGTCGCCGTTGAATGGGCCATGGAAAAATTGTGGTTAATGGGTTTTGATAAAGTGTACAAAGAGTCTGTTCAGGTACCTGCATGGTCGCGCGGTACCGCTTACGCGAGTGTTGTATCGCCTTATGAACAACCTTTAGTGGTTACCGCTCTAGGGGGCAGTATTGCAACACCAGTTAATGGTATTCAAGCCCCAATTGTGCGCTTTGAAAGTTTAGAAGAGTTAACCAATGCCTCTCCAGGGCGCATTGAAGGGAAAATTGTCTTTATCGACCATAAAACCGAACGCCACATTACCGGTAAAGGCTACGGAGAGTCCGTTGGCGGCCGTTCTCGAGGGGCGATTGCCGCAGCAGAAAAAGGCGCTGTGGCGATTGTTATCCGCTCTATTGGTACCGACCATGACAGAATGGCGCACACAGGTATGATGCGCTACCAAGAAGGTGTGCCTAAAATCCCTGCTGCAGCAATGTCAAACCCAGATGCTGATTTAATCAATGCCATGCTAAAGCGTGATCCTAAAGTAGTACTGTCATTAAACATGACCTCTGAAAACCAAGGCATAGCCACATCATATAACGTGATTGCTGAGGTGACAGGCAGCAGCAAGCCTGATGAGATTGTATTAATAGGCGCTCATTTGGACTCTTGGGATGAAGGCACAGGTGCAATTGATGATGGTGCGGGTGTTGCCATTGTGACTACAGCCGCCAAACTGATCCAAGATTTACCCCAAAAACCTGCTCGTACAATCAGGGTAGTGTTATTTGCCGCTGAAGAAGTCGGCATCGTAGGTGCGAAAGCTTATGCTGAGCAGCATGCAGACGAACTCGATAAACATTATATTGCTGCAGAATCAGATTTTGGCGCCGGTCCAGTCTATCAAATTGACTTTAACGTTAACCCTGCAACCTATGAGCGAGTAAAACAAGAACACTCTGCCATGACCTTATTTGGTGTTGAAATCGGCAACAACGACGCTTCAGGTGGCCCAGATGTATCAATATTACCAGCCTTAGGCGTGCCTGTGGCTTCGCTCAGACAAGATGGTACTGATTACTTTGATTATCACCACACACCTAATGACACCTTGGATAAAATTGATCCTAAAAAGCTCGCGCAAAGTGCTGCCGCCTATGCGCAGTTTGCTTACATGATGGCACAATCTGAGATTGATTTAAGACCGCTAAAGCAAAAAGAACAACAACACTAAAAATACAAGTGCAATAACGTTTAAAAAGCCCTCAACGACATGTTTCGTTGAGGGCTTTATTATTACCAAGGATAAACCTAAACGGCTCACTCACTTTGTTCAGCACGTAAAAAAACGGGCTCAGTGGGTGTAGATTGCTCTTCACTATAGTAGTAGCCATCAAGATCGAACTGGGTCAGTTGTTCGATACTGTTAGGTTGGGTATCGACAATATAACGAGCCATCAAACCGCGGGCTTTCTTAGCATAAAAGCTAATCACCTTAAATTGGCCCTTTTTACAGTCTTTAAACACTGGGGTAATAAGCGTTCCAGCAAGTTGTTTAACCTTAACCGACTTAAAATATTCGTTTGATGCTAAGTTGACAATAATATCATCGCCCTGTTCTTTTAATGCTTTATTCACTTCTTCGGTTATGGTTTCTCCCCAAAAAGCATAAAGATTGCTACCTTTAGGATTGGCCAGTTTAGTCCCCATCTCTAGACGATATGGCTGAATTAAATCAAGCGGTTTGAGCAAACCATACAAACCAGACAAAATGCGCAAATGCTGTTGGCTAGCGTCAATTTGCGCCTTAGATAAATGATCAGCATCGAACCCTGTATAAACATCTCCTCTAAATGCAAAAATGGCTTGCTTAGCATTATCAAGAGTAAAAGGGGGCTGCCAATCGGCAAAACGCGCGGCGTTTAACCCTGCAATGTTGTCGCTCACCTTCATTAAGCTGGCAATGTCCATTGGGGTTAATTCGCGACAAACTTCTATCAATTCTTGGCTGTGCTTTAATAAAGGAGCCTGAGTAAATGTATTAGTGATTGGAGGATTTTCAAAATCCAATGTTTTTGCAGGTGAAATTAAAACCAGCATAAGTTCGCTCCAAATAAAATCATAGCTTTATGATACTGGACTGATATAAAAAAACCATGCCGCAATGACATGGTTTTTTCGATTATCTTAATAGGAAAATTTTATTTTTTGACTGTTTCAGTGGAATTAGGCCAAATTTTCTCTTCTAACTGTTCGGCTAATTCAGGAAACTTGCTAGTGTCGAACTTAGGATCAATACCCGCATCAATTTGCTCACGGTAATCGTTAATAACTCTAACGGCTAAACCAGATAACAACACCAGTGCCACCAAGTTAACAATCGCCATCAATCCCATCGATACATCCGCTAAATCCCACACTAGGCTAATTTTAGCCATTGAACCAAACATCACCATACCCAAAACCACTAAACGGAAAATTGGTAACGCTTTTTTACTGTTACCAGACAAAAACATCACATTAGTTTCAGCATATGAATAGTTCGCAATAATAGAGGTAAAACAGAACAGCAATATCGCAAAAGCAATAAATGCTCCGCCCCAATCACCAACGTGACTGGTTAAAGCACTAATGGTTTTCGCAATTCCGTCTGAACCTGCTGCGGCATCACCTGATAATAAAATAATCGCAGCGGTGGCGGTACAAATCACGATAGTGTCAACAAACACCCCCATCATTTGCACAAAACCTTGCGATGCTGGGTGATTAGGATTGGGTGAGGCACTTGCAGCAACGTTAGCGGCACTCCCCATACCAGCTTCGTTTGAAAACAGACCACGGGCAATACCAGCTTGCATTGCTTGTGCAACACTATATGCGATACCACCTGCGGCCACTTCTTGCCAGCCAAATGCACTATTTATCACCAACATAAATACATCGGGAAGCTTTTCAATATTCATTGCCACCACCACAAACGCAATGGCGATATAAGCAACAGCCATCACTGGCACAATTAATTCAGAGGCTTTAGCGACTTTCTTCAAGCCACCAGTAATAACGAACGCGCTACAAATAACAATGCCAATACCAATATATAACGGGTCAAAGCCAAAGACTTGAGTCATAGCACCAGTAATCGTATTGGCTTGAACGGCGTTAAAGACTAAACCAAAAGCTAAAATTAAGAAGAATGAAAACAGAATCCCCATCCAACGTTGGCCTAAGCCTTTTTCCATATAATAAGCAGGACCGCCTCGATACTGCCCATCAGAGTCTTTCACTTTATAAACCTGGGCTAAAGTCGATTCAATCATCGCTGTTGCCATACCTAGTACGGCAATCGCCCACATCCAGAATACTGCACCGGGGCCTGCGGTACCAATTGCAACAGCGACACCAGCCATGTTACCTGCACCGACACGGGCAGCCATACTGGTGCAAAACACCTGAAATGATGACAGACCATGTTTACCAGGGCGACGACTGATGGCTAAGACTTTAATACCATGAACAAAGTGCGTTACCTGAATAAAGCCAAGACGTATGGTAAAAAACAGACCCGCACCAACCAGACCGTATACCAATAATTTGCCCCATAGTAGGCTGTTCATGAAGTTAACAATCGTTTCTAACATTGCCATATTGATTTATCTTCCCCGTTATAAGGTTATTTTTCTGTTTCAGATTTATACCTGAATATTTATATCGACATAAACAGACTAAGCACGTCACTGTGCAAACTGCTTTGCGTAAAACGTGTTGCGCATAAAGTTAATTAAACATTATAAAAGCTAAAGTATGTTGATTCATAGGTATTGTTTGCCGGAGAGCTTGAATGCTAAAACCATGTTATCTAATAGCGGTTTTGTTAAAGCAGATAACACGTGAAGGCAACACAATTAAAACAAAACCCACAAGTGAGCACCATCACACTTTACCACTTCTCTAATTAATGCTCTATTTATAAAACACCAATGAATCGTTATTAAATTTCAAGCTATTAGCACTAAAACCTCAAAAAGTGCGATCAAGGCGTAAAAATAATGCGTAAAAATTAGATAAAGGCCACATTATTGTAAGTAAATTACGAATACAGTGTTCTCCAAGAAAGTTAATTAAATATTTTCACTTTTAACCGAGGTCACTATGGCTAACTCAAATGAGATCACCGCGCTAAAGAAATACGTAAGAGCAACCAACTTCCTTGCTACTTCACAAATTTATCTAAAGCAAAACGTTCTATACAAACGTCCTTTACAGCACACAGATATCAAACCACGTCTTCTTGGTCACTGGGGTACCTGCCCTGGTATCAACTTCGTCTATGCCAATGTTAACCGTTTAATTGTTAAACATAAGCGTGAATTTATTTATCTTGTTGGCCCTGGTCATGGCTTCCCAGCAGTACAAGCTAACTTATTTGTTGAAGGTTCATTAAGCCACTTCTATCCAGAAACGATTCCTTATACCGAAACCGGTATTGAAGACATTTGTAAAAAATTCTCTGCTGCGTATGGATATCCTTCACATGCCAACCCTGAAGCACCAGGACAAATCCTAGAAGGTGGTGAGTTAGGTTATTCACTTTCGGTTGCTTGGGGCTCAGTACTTGATAATCCAAACCTTATCGCAGCCTGCTTAATTGGCGATGGTGAAGCAGAAACAGGTCCTTTAGCCGCGTCTTGGTATGCAAACCGTTTAGTCTCTCCAGCTAACAACGGTGCAGTACTGCCAATTGTACATATCAATGGCTATAAGATTTCAGGTCCGACACGCATGGGACGGATGAGCCATGAGGAATTAGATCTTGAGTTCCGTGGTTTGGGTTATCATCCAATTATTGTTGATGACCAGCTAGACACTGACATCTTTGAACAAATGACAGCAGCAATGGACTTATCATATGACATGATTAATGACATTCAGCGCCGTGCACGTTCTGGCGAAGATGTTGTCAAACCTCGTTGGCCTGTGATTTTAATGCGCACAGCAAAAGGTTGGACTGGTACATCTGAATACGATGGTAAAAAACTCGAAGGTAACTGTGAATCGCACCAAGTTATTGTCAATAACTGCGCTAAAGATAAAGGCCACCTTGCCGCACTTGATGCATGGTTAGCCAGCTACAAGTTTGAAGAGTTAGTGCAAACAACTGAAACAGGTGAATTAGTTTTTGATAAAGACATCATGTCGTTAATGCCACCAAAAGATCTGTGTTGTGGTCGCCAACGTTTAAGCTATGGTGGAGAAGTGGTTCGTGCCCTAGCCAATCCAGATTTAGCGAAATTAGGGTACGGTGCAGAAACACCACGTGGTCAACGCGGTTATTCAATGTTAAAAATGGGTCAATGGATGCGTGATGCATTCAAATTGAACCGTGACCAACGAAACTTGCGTATTTTCAGCCCTGATGAAACCTATTCAAACCAGTTACAAGCTGTATTTGAAGAAACAGACCGCGCTTGGCAGTGGCCAATTGAAAGCTGGGATGAAGACATGTCTCGTGATGGCCGTGTCATTGAGCTATTATCAGAAAACTTACTTTTCGGTATGCTACACGGTTACACCGTAACAGGTCGCCACGGCATGTTCCCTACTTATGAGGCATTCTCACAAGTTGTATCTTCAATGGCTGACCAATACTGTAAATATGTGCATGCGAGTCAAGGCATTCACTTCCGTAAGCCTATTCCTGCATGTAACGTAGTACTGTCATCGCTATTAGAGCGCCAAGATCACAATGGTTATTCTCACCAGAATCCATCGTTCCTTGGTGCCATGTTAGAAAAGCACCCAGATATTATCTCTGCCTATTTACCAGCGGATGCTAACAGTACCTTGGTTTATACCGAACGCGCATATGCTGACAGAGACAAATTAAACATTATTGTTGCGGGTAAAAAGTCATTACCGCAGTGGTTGTCATTAGAAGAAGCCCGTAAACAAGCTAAAGACGGCATCATGGTGTGGGATTTTGCCTCTGACGAGAACCCAGATGTTGTACTAGCAGGGTGTGGTGATTATGCAACACAAGAATGTATGGCTTCATTAGTATTAATTCGTGAAATACTACCAAGAGTACGCATTCGTTTTGTGAGTGTATCAGAACTTCACAGTAGCGGTTTAGGTAGCCTTAAATTCCAAAGTAAACCTTGGATGATGGACGAAGTCTTCACTCAAGACAAAGGCGTGGTATTTAACTATCACGGTTATCCAAACACCATTAAAAAATTAGTGTTTGACTATAAAGGCAACCGTCGCTTCCGTATTAAGGGTTACGAAGAAGAAGGTTCAACCACTACTCCATTCGATATGGGCGTACGTAACGGTACTTCTCGTTACCACCTAGTGATTGATATGGCTTATAAGTTGTTCCAACAAGGTGTGATTGATGAAACTCAACATGTTGCGATTACAACAGACATGTTACAACGCTTGGTTGATCACAAGAACTACATTAAAGCCAACGGTGTAGACCCTGAAGAAATTGAAAACTGGGTATGGACTCGTTAATTCAGTCAGTTAGCTAACAAAAATACGCCGTAAAGGCGTATTTTTGTATCTACAGCGTCAGAAAAACGACATTTTTGAAGTGTATTAGATTAACTTGTTAAAAAATAAAGGTTATATTTACTATTGTTCGCCAATCATTCACACGCCAAAACAAACCACGCTAACCATTGTTTTAAAAAGATATTTTGTTAAAAAGTCAATTTTATAACAGTGCCTTTATATTGACCATTACAAAAAATTAATCCTTTTTACTATAGAAAAACATCTAATTACAGACCATAATTGCGCCGCTGGCTAAAATACAAAGAATCACCACACTAAGTGTCAGCAATGCATGACCCTAACAACTCCGTTACATGCATGTATGGTGGAGTAAAATAACAATGGACTAAAAATTATGATGAAGAACACATTAAAAGTAGTATTACTCACCTCAATGTTGCCTTTTGCAGCTTCTGCCGCTGAAGAAATGACTCCTTGGTATATTGGTGGTGGTTTAGGCATTAACGATTACGAACAGAATTGCGACAACGCATTGACATGTGGTGACGATGACCCATATGCATGGGATGTGTTTGGTGGCTATTTATTTAACGAAAACATCGGTATCGAAGTTGGTTACCGTGATCTAGGCAACGCAGAATGGACTGGTACTAACGGCAACATGTATGACGTTGGTGCTACCGGTGTTAGCGTTGGTGTTGTTGGTTTTTATCCATTAGCTGACAAGTGGAGCCTTTCTTCTGAAGTAGGTACTTACAGCTATCTTCTAGAAAACGACAAAAAAATTAACGGCGCAAACTTGAGTGATTCAGGTGTTGGTTTATTTGTTGGTGCAGGTGTTGGTTATAACTTTACTGACAACCTAAAATTACAAGCAAAGTACCGTCGCTATGAAAACATGGATGCTGACGTATTAGATAACCTTAAAATGGAAAGCAACTACTGGGGTTTAGCACTTAGCTACCGTTTTGGTACTGCGAGCCCAGCACCTGTTGCTGCTGCACCAGTTGTTGCCGCTGTTGTTGCCGCACCTGGCGATGATGACAAAGATGGCATAACAAACAACATCGACAAATGTGCAGACACTCCAATGACTCACAAAGTAGATGCTACTGGTTGTACTGTTTATGAAAACGTAACATCTAAGTATGACCTAGGTGGTATTTTATTTGCTAATGATTCAGCTGAAATCCGTGCAGGTTCATTTGCTGATTTAGAAAAACTAGCAGACCACTTAAACAAATACCCACAACACACTGTATCTATCGAAGGCCATGCGTCTAACGTAGGTAAAGCAGAATACAACATGAAGCTTTCTGAGCGTCGTGCTGTTGCAGTAGCAAATGCATTAAACACTAAATATGGCATCAGCTCTAGCCGTATCAGCTCTGTAGGCTATGGCGTAACTAAGCCTGTTATGCAAGGTAGTTCAGCTGAAGCAAACCGTGTAAACCGTCGCATTGAAGCGATTGTGACTGGCACAGAAAAACGTCCAGTAATGCGTTAATAGTCAAAATAATACGCTAGACTTAAAAGTCGCTGCTTGCAGCGGCTTTTTTATTTTCAGAACAACCTAAAAACCAATACAACAGTGATTATCACTGACGTTGCGCTTTCTGAATTATCAATCAAGTTCAGCTTGGTTAACCAATTCTGTCTGTTTAGCAACAATATCAATTAAATTTGAGCGAAAATAATGGGCTTTTTCGTAATTTTTTTACAAATTAAGTTGGAATAATCCCTAAAATCGCTTCTAATAAAGGTATAGATCTATATTAATTGCTTATCGAGAGGAAAATTTCCATGGCCAACACACTCGCGCAACTCAAGTCATTCACTACCATCGTTGCTGATACTGGCGACATAGAGGCAATTAAGCGTTACCAGCCTGAAGATGCCACGACCAATCCATCGTTGATTTTAAAAGCATCTCAGATTCCAGAATACGCACCACTTATTGATGACGCGATTGCTTGGGCTAAAACACAAAGCAGCAGCATTGAGCAACAAATCGAAGATGCTGGCGACAAACTGGCTGTGAACATCGGTGTTGAAATTTTAAAATTAGTACCTGGACGTATCTCTACAGAAGTTGATGCACGCTTATCATTCGACAAACAACGCTCAATTGATAAAGCACATAAACTCATTAAACTTTACCAAGAAGCGGGTATTGATAAGTCACGCATTCTTATTAAGTTGGCTTCGACTTGGGAAGGTATTTGCGCTGCAAAAGAGCTAGAACAAGAAGGCATCAACTGTAACTTAACCTTACTCTTTAGTTTTGCTCAAGCAAGAGCGTGTGCTGAAGCTGGCGTATACCTTATTTCGCCTTTTGTTGGCCGCATTTTAGATTGGTATAAAAAAGACACAGGTCAAGATTATACCGCTGAAACGGATCCTGGTGTGGTTTCAGTGACCGAAATTTATAACTACTACAAGCAGCATGGCTATGACACTGTTGTCATGGGTGCGAGCTTCAGAAACATCGGTGAGATTATCGAATTAGCCGGTTGCGACCGTTTAACCATTGGCCCTGCACTACTTGAAGAATTAGCTAACACAGATGTGACAATTAGCCGTAAATTAGTGGCAGCTACCTCAACTGTTGCTGCGCCAACTGCGCTCACTGAAGAACAATTCCGTTGGGATTTTAATGAAGATCCAATGGCTGTTGACAAGTTAGCAGAAGGTATTCGTAACTTTGCCATCGATCAGGGCAAACTCGAAGTTATGTTAAAAGCAAAATTAAGCTAAACAGTAGGAGACTTTACTCGTGACCACACTCACTCAAAGTACTACGTGGAAGGCACTGCAAGCTCACACAAGTCAATTGCCTCATATGCGCGAACTGTTTGCTCAAAACCCACAACGTTTTGATCAAATGAGTGTTAAGGCGTGTGGGCTGTTTTTAGATTATTCTAAAAATCGCATCAACAATGACACGCTTGAGCTGCTTTTTGCACTGGCAAAAGAAGCCAACTTAACAGATAAAATCGCAGCAATGTTTAATGGCGATGTGATCAACAACACTGAACACCGTGCTGTGCTTCACACCGCTCTTCGCAGTAAAGCGGAACAAGAAATCATTGCTGAAGGCACAAACATCGTTCCTGAAGTACAACAAACACTGGCTAAAATGGCTGGGTTTGTAGAGTCTGTTCAATCAGGGCAATGGAAAGGCTACACAGGTAAAGCCATCACTGATGTTGTTAGCATTGGTATTGGCGGCTCATTCCTAGGACCTAAGATAGTCTCTCAAGCGTTAAGACCTTATTGGCATGCAGGGCTTAATTGCCACTTTGTCGCCAACGTTGACGCGACATCGATTTGTGAAAAGCTTAAAGGCCTTAATGCAGAAACAACCTTATTTGTCATGTCATCAAAGTCATTTGGCACTCAAGAAACACTGACAAATACCTTAAGTGCTAAGGACTGGTTCTTAGCACAAGGCGCGACACAGCAAGATATTGCAAAGCATTTTGTCGCTGTGACATCCAATGTTGCTAAAGCAACTGAGTTTGGAATGGATGCTAACAACATTTTCCCAATGTGGGACTGGGTTGGTGGACGATATTCTTTATGGTCGGCGATTGGTTTACCTATCGCGCTATTAGTCGGTATGGATAACTTTAAAGCCTTACTTGACGGTGCCCACCAAATGGATGAGCATTTTGCCAATACGCCTTTACCACAAAATATGCCAGTGATTATGGCTATGCTGTCTGTGTTATATGGTAATTTCCATGGTTCACAGTCGCATGTCATTTTAACCTATGATCATTATTTACGTGGGTTACCAGCCTACTTCCAGCAGCTTGACATGGAAAGTAATGGCAAATCAGTCACCTTAAATGGCACTGATGTAGATTACAGTACTGGCCCAGTGATTTGGGGCGGCGAAGGCACCAATGGTCAACACGCTTATCACCAATTACTGCATCAAGGCACAGCCTTAATCCCTGCTGACTTTATCATGCCACTTCAAAGCCACAATCCTTTGGGTGAGCATCATGATCAATTAGCTTCAAATTGCTTTGGACAAACTCAAGCATTGATGCAAGGTCGTACGTTTGAAGAAGCATTAGCAGAGCTCAGTAACAGCAAACTTGATGAGCAACAAAAAGCGCTGATCGCCAAACACAAGGTGATGTCAGGTAATAAACCAAGCAATACCTTATTAATGGATAAACTAACCCCTACTACATTAGGTGCATTAATTGCGCTATATGAACACCGCACATTTGTGCAAGGTGCGATATGGCAAATTAACTCATTTGATCAATGGGGTGTCGAACTGGGTAAACAGTTAGGTAATGATGTACTAGAACGCATTGGTGCGGACAAAGATGCAACAGAACTTGACAGCTCAAGCAATGCTTTGGTCAATTTATATCGCCAAGGTAAGCTATAAAAGCCAGCTAGAGTGAACCGATAAGACGCGGTTACTTAAAAATGCCGTTCAACTTGTTTGAACGGCATTTTTGTTTTTTTAGTTCCTTCAATTCACTAAATCGTGATTTTTTAGTAACGTAAATGCAACACAAGTGTTGCACCCTATAGTTGAAATATGATACTTATTTGTTGAGACATCATAATAACAAGGGAGGTTACCATGGATCGATTAGACTATGGTGGTGCGCTAGACGAAGTTGTTGAAAGACCAAGCCGCTCAAAAAGCTCGTCCAAAAAACGCAAATGGCGTGAGATTGAAGCCATTAAAGATAAACAGCGTTTGCTCAAGGAATTACAAGATATCGATAATTCATTCGATTTTGATGTTAATACGTTAGTTCTCTAATCATACTGCTCAATCTTTGATTGTAGCTAACATCACATAAAAAGAGCGCATTTAGCGCTCTTTTTGTTATAAACAAATAAGTATCATTTATATGGTATTTTCAGCTTTCTCGATGTAAGCCCGTAATTCTTCAAACATCGATTTATCATTGTCGTTGAACAAAGGGTCATCGACTAATCGTTGTTGGCATAATACCGCTACTCTATCCCAATCCTTATCGTCGAAGGTTTGCACAAACTTGGGGAAAATCTCACGCTCTTCATATTCCATATGAAGCTGCTGTAGCTGAATATAATCGCGCAAATCGCTAATTAGCTTTTCACGAGAAATCACCACATCAGACAAAATCATATTCAAACTATAAATAAGTGAGCCAGAGGCTTCCGCCAAACGATGATGCTCGTTATACAGCTGACCACAGTTAGCTAAACCCGCTTTATTGCTATAGTAATCAAAAATAATATCTTCAAGTGGATGGTGGCTATGTTCGGCATAACCTTGCATGTACTCAACAATGTCTCTAACAAGATTAAAATTCACCCCGTTTCCATCAGCCAATCGAGTCAACTTATTTGAAAGAATATTCAACAAAATGGCAATATGTTTATGATCGCGCATTAAACGTTGCAACATAACTTTCTCCCGTCATCTAGTTACAAGACACTCTATGTATAAATAATAGTCAAATTTAGCACTTTTACTAATCTACACTGAGATACACATAATGAGGTATGACGAAGATCATAATATTTGAATATAAAAAAACACCTAACCACAACCCTGTTGCGTGTTAGGTGTTAGAAAAGAGCTAAGACATTATTTTAATAAAGAAAACATATGAGTTTTCAGCCGCTCAAAATCGGCGTCTAATTCTGCAGATAATATGGGTTTCTCAACTACAGCGGCTAATTCTGGAGGTAAAGGCAAATCGATCGCTAATTGTTGATCAACCACATCTTTAAATTTAGCGGGGTGCGCTGTCCCCAAAAAGATACCACTTTCGTCACCCGTTAACCCTAGGGTTAATGCTTGCGCAGCAATAGCGGCATGAGGTTCAGACTGATAACCCAGTTGATAGAGCTCTGCTAATGCTGAAGTTGTTTCAGATTCGGATAACGCTACGCCCGTTACTAACGATAGCGGCCAGCCCATTTGCTCACAAATCGCTTCAACGCGCGGCCAATTGCTTGGTTCAGAGACATCCATGGCATTTGACATCGTTGCCACTGTTTTATGTGGTTGCCATGCGCCATCTTGTAAATAACGCGGCACGGTATCATTACTGTTAGTTGCAGCAATAAAACGTTTAATCGGTAAGCCCATTGCTTTGGCAAATAAACCGGCGGTTAAATTGCCAAAATTACCGCTTGGCACTGACATAACAATGTCATATTTGCCCGCTTTTTTCGCTTGAGCAACGGCTTCAAAGTAATAGCAAATCTGGGCTAGCAAACGGCTAATATTGATTGAATTAGCAGAGTTTAACGCTAAACCTTCACGAATATCAGTATCGTCAAATGCTTGCTTAACAAGGTGCTGACAGGCATCAAAATCTGAGTTGACTGCCACTGTATGAATATTCTTGCCCAGGGTAGTAAACATTTTTTCTTGTAGCTCACTGATTTTACCTTTTGGATAAAGCACCATCACATTGACTTTATCTAAACCATAAAATGCATCTGCTACCGCAGCACCAGTATCACCTGAGGTTGCAGTTAAAATGGTCAGTTTTTTATCACCTGCAAGTAAGTTGACACACTGAGCCATAAAGCGAGCGCCAAAGTCTTTAAAAGCTAATGTTGGCCCGTGAAACAGTTCTAAACAAGCGCGTTTATCATCAACATTCGCAAGGGGAACATCAAAGGTAAACGCATTATCAACGAGTTTATCAACACTCTCCTGCCCTAGCTCATCTGCGAGCCAAGCACCCAATACTTTTTTGCTTCGCTCAGCAAAAGGCAGCGCTAATAAGGCATCGACATCCGCTAATACCGGAATTGTCTTTGGGAAAAACAGCCCTCTGTCTTTACCTAACCCCAACTGAACAGCTTGGCTGAAATTTACTTCCTGTGACGGGTGTTTTAAATTATATAATTGCATTACGACTGCCTTTTTCAATTTCAAAATAATAAAGCGAATAGGTGATACTTACACGCAACGGGTGCCTAATTGATCTAATTTACACACATGAGCAAAACCGCCAGACTGAGAAATGTAATGCTTGAGCAACCAATCTTTTGCTTTCTCAGCTGTAGCAAGGTCATCAGTGACACTAAACAATGTCGGACCGCTACCTGATATACCGGTAGTTAACATGCCTAACTCAGCTAATGCTGAACGCGCATCGGTATAACCTGGAATAGCCGCCGCACGATATGGCTCAGCTAATACATCTTTAAGCATTTCAATGGCCAACGCGGCATCTTGCTGATAACTTGCATGTACAAAAGCACTTAAATAACGCCCAAAATCAATGGCAACCGCTTTATCGTATTGTGCTGGCAGTAATTCACGCATTTTCGCCGTAGACAATGAAATACCAGGATAAGCGACAACCCAATACCAATTGTCAAAGCTTGGAATAGCAGCACAAGCTTTATCCTTTGCATTAAGCATTAACTGCATACCGCCTAAATAACAAGGTGCGACATTATCATAATGCACGCTACCTGAAATTTTGCCTTCAAATTCACCCATTAATCCAAGCAAAGCTTGTTCATCAAAGGGGTGACCAAAATGCTCATTTAAGGCATATAACGCTGCAACGACCGAGCTTGCACTAGAGCCTAGTCCGCTGCCAACCGGAAGGTTTTTTTCTAAGCTAATGCTCACACCGTCTTTACGGTCAAGCTTATAGAGAAAGAACTCAGCACATTGGTAAACGATATTATCCTTACCTTCTGCTGGTAACTTATGCGCCCATTCACCTACTTGACTAAAATTAACCCCAGAATCGGCCGCACTAATCATGACTCTGTCACCTAACAGTGAACCATCAATTGGGGCTAATGCCGCACCCAATAAATCAAAGCCGACGCCGACATTACCCATTGACGCGGGGGCATACACGGTAAGCATCTTTTGGCTTACATTTACCGCTTGATTCATAGCCCAACCTCTCGAGTCCAGTTTAAGGTTCTTAATACGTCAGCAAAAGCGCCAGCTGCGGTAACATCTGTACCGGCACCATATCCTCTAAGCACAAAAGGAATAGGTTGATAATAACGGCTGTAAAACGCTAGCGCATTCTCGCCACCCTTAACGCTATATAATGGATTTGTGGCATCCACCTCAACAATTCTGACATGGCATTGGCCATCATCGATTTGGCCAACATAGCGTAACACTTTACCTTGCGCTTTTGCCGCAGCAACACGCTCAGAGATCTGAGCATCTAAGGATGGTAGGTTAGCCATAAATTGATCGACATCGCCTGAATCATCAAACGATGAAGGAAGCACTGACTCAACATTAATATCAGATAGCTCTAACGGTAAGCCTACTTCACGAGCAAGAATTAACACCTTACGCGCTACATCCATACCACTTAAATCCTCACGAGGATCTGGTTCAGTAAAACATTTTTCACGCGCAATACTCGTTGCTTGTGAAAGACTCATCCCTTCATCTAACATCCCAAAAATATAAGACAACGAACCAGATAAGATACCGTTAAATTTATGCAGTTTATCACCTGCATAAAGGAGTTTTTTCAAGTTATCGATAACGGGTAAGCCTGCACCGACAGTGGTTTCATATAAAAATTGACGACGCTGATTTAATGCCGTTTGGCGCAGTGCCTGATAATAAGCATAATCGCGAGTGTTAGCTTTCTTATTTGGAGTCACCACATGAAACCCAGCATTCATAACATCAAGATAGCGGTCAGACACGAGTTCACTTGAGGTACAATCTACCAATACAGGATTTAGCAATTGTTGCTCTTGTCCCCACTCAAGTAGCTTAGCAAGATCATAATCCTGCCCTTGTTGCTCTAATGATGACTGCCACTCATTAAGCTCAATGCCGTCGCTGTTTAATAACATTTGACGAGAGTTAGCAATACCGCAAACACGGATACTGATATGCTGCTCTTTTAGCATCGCAGCCTGTTGTTTGATTTGGTCTAATAAGCCCGCACCAACGTTACCACTGCCGACTAAAAACACATCAAGATATTGCTGAACATCAAAAAAGGCTTGATGACACGCACCAATAGCATGCTTGGTTTTTTTCTGTTGAATGACCGTCGAAATTGAACGCTCAGACGACCCCTGTGCTATTGCAATAATATTGACACTGGCTTTGGCTAACGCACTGAAGAACTTGGCAGCTACGCCTTTGTGCGTCTTCATACCGTCACCAATTAATGACACAATCGCCAAATCTTGGCGTTGCTCAATAGACTCAAGTAATTCATTTTTTAGTTCAAGCTCAAACTCTTGCTCTAATGCCCATTTGGCTTTATTTGCTTCATGAGTGGCAACACAAAAACTGATGCTATATTCAGACGAGCTTTGTGTAATCAATGACACTGAAATGCCACTACGCGAGATTGCTGCAAGCGTGCGGCTTGCCATACCCACCATGCCTTTCATACCAGGACCTGAAACGTTAAACATAGTTTGATGATCTAAGTTAGAAATTGCTTTAACTTGCAAGCCCGTTTGGTCTGCTTCATTTGACACCAAAGTACCAGGTGCCGAAGGATTAAAACTGTTTTTGATATAACAAGGGATATGATATTGAGCAATCGGCGCAATCGTTTTAGGGTGCAACACTTTAGCACCAAAATAAGACAGCTCCATCGCCTCTTGATAACTCAGCTGTGACAATAATTTAGCATCAGCCACGACACGGGGATCAGTATTGTATACGCCATCTACGTCAGTCCAGATTTCACAGCTTGATGCATCTAAACAAGCCGCTAATACCGCTGCCGAATAATCTGAGCCATTACGCCCTAATGTCACGACATTGCCTTGCGCATCGGCCGCAGTAAAACCAGGCATAACCCATACACGGTGATTATCTAACGGTAATAATCCAAAACGAGGTTTGCTAACGCTAATGTCAACAACTGACTCTAACGGTTGTCCGTGGGCAAGAAACAATGCCACAGGGTCAAGCTGCGAAGCTGTTAGGCCTTTAGCCAGCATCACTTGTTCCATTAATGCGGCAGACAAGCGCTCACCAGTTACAACGATTTGAGCTCGGACACTATCAGGGCATTCTCCTAGTAACTTGACGCCATGTAGCTTATCTTGCCAAACCGACATTTGTGCAGCTAACTTAGCGACTAACAACTCAAATTGTTGAGCAGAAAGTAATGAACCAGAAGCTTCAGTAAACAAGCTGGTATAGACCTGTTGAATATGCTCTAAAACCGGTTGGTAATCTTGTTGGCTTACTGCTATATCAACCATTTCTAACAATGCATTGGTGACAGTAGCAGGAGCAGAAAGCACTGTAGCAACAGATTCTACAGATGATGAGTCAGCGATAATATCTGCCGCCATCGAAAAACGTGACCAATTCGCTAGCGAAGTTCCGCCAAATTTCATTACTTTCATCTACATCTCCCTGTCACCACTTGATGACATATAAATTTAAAATCGTTGAATAAGAAATAAAAAAGCCCGCTTCAGTTGTGGGAAGCGGGCTTGTTGTACAAATCTTTTAGGGTGTAATCAGCCCGCCCCCACTCTTGTAATAGTGGTGGTTGTAATAATGGTAATTACAACGAGCATAAGGGTAAGCATCTAGTTAATCTCTTAATCAATTCTTTGAGTTTACTGTTTTAATCCAGCAACCGAATTTGCTGATACACATTGGCTTACAGAATTGCTTTTTTTGCCCAACCTTGTCAACCCCTGCTTACAGTTTATTTTAAAGTTATTTTTATTTGTTAGTTGCTTTATGCGCTTTATGAATATAAGGAGTTTCAAATTACGAACAAAATAAGCAAAATTGAAGTTAACAACAAATATCCTCACCATCAAAATCACTTTCAAAAAATTAAAAAAACAACAAATACATAAACTTAACCAAATGTACAATCACTCGTAGACAGATAACTCATCACATGTTCACCGTAGCATGCATTAACTCGCATATGTTTACTTCAAGTTTGGTCAATACCGTAAGAAACGTGATTTATTTTCAGTATCGCCTCGAAAAAGAGGAAAAGCGTAAGCAGAAATAAAAAAGCTGTGATTGAATAAGCAAAAACTGATGTTTGTCATCGCAGCCAGCTAACAAAATACGGTATGATGCGCTTAACACCAAATTGGAGGCGATATGAAAATTTCAAAACATGCAGCGGTTACCATTCATTACCGCTTGTCTGATGAGCAAGGTGAATTAATTGAAAGTTCATTTGAAGGTGAACCAATGGTTTATCTACACGGAACAGAAAACTTAATTCCAGGTCTCGAATCAGTTTTAGAAGGCAAAACAGCAGGCGAAAAAGTCGATGCTAACATCCCTGCCGATCAAGGCTATGGTGAATACCACCCTGGTTTAAAACAAGAAGTGCCAGTAAGTGCATTTGGTGACATCGAAGATATTATCCCTGGTATGCGTTTTATCGCTGAAACTGAGCTAGGCCAACGCCCAGTGCAAGTTACCGAAGTAAAAGATGATGTGATTGTTGTTGATGGCAATCACCCGCTAGCAGGCCAATCATTAAACTTTAGCGTCGAAGTCATTGCGGTACGTGAAGCAACAGCTGAAGAGCTTGCACATGGACATATTCATGCTGAAGGCGGTTGTGGTAGCCACGGACATGACCATGAACACGGTTCTTGCGGTTCTGAAAAACCAGGTTGTGATGGTAACGGCGGCTGTGGCTGTCACTAAAAACACATAGACTTTTTAATGCTTTTTGCCACTCAACAGTCAGTAAAAAGCATTAAAAGAATTGAAGGCTTTGTCTAAGTTCTAGGCAAGGCCTTTTTTTTTACGTTATAATTGGGAGGTAAATCACACTAATTAGTCAGACTTATTGTCGCTACTGTAAAGGACCACGGTGTAGCGAGAATCCTAACTAATTAGCTTTTCATATAATAATTAATACGTAGCGACGGAGTGCTTATGTTAATTAAACCTGTTTACGAGTTATTGCCTTTTAGCTATATGTTTGTTGGCTCTGTCAGTATTTTTTTGCTCGACCCTAGTTATGCGCTTATCGCATCCATTGTTGTGTACCTTTACGGGGCTCACATTTATAACTTACGGTCAAAAAATCGCCGCACAGACCCAAAAAGAAAACGCAAATCAGGTGGTATGCCAGAAATGCTCTATGGGCTGATGCCTTTCTTGTATGTATTAATGGCGGTAAGTTTATATCGATTTTATCCTAGAGACTCGAGCACCTTATTTTCATTGTGCTTGATCACTTATGGCGGTTATTTATTTTTACGTCGCTCAAGTTATCGACACCATAAATACCCAAAAGGTATCCGCCAATAGGCTGTATAGCTATACTTGCTAAGAGCGTTAGTCCAAAATTAACTTTCGGACTCTCGCTCTTTGGCTTGCGGGCATGTTTTTTAAATAGTTAGAGCATCGAGTAATCGTCGCGATACTCACTTGATGTTCAGCTGCAATCTGTCGCTGACTCAACTCTCCTGCCAGCAATGTTTGAAACACCTGTAGACGACCCGACACCGCACTTCTTTCTTCTTCTGTCAGCAATAATTGAAACAACACTGACAAATCATCCTCATTATTATGAGTGAGTATTTTATCTACGACTAAATTCCAATTGGCACGCATAATTTTATTCTCTTTGTAGTAATGCCGAAACAGTACAAGTGTATCAACTTACCTTAGCGCTTTGCAAAAGACTCGCGTGATAAACATCAATAAAAGATATCGCAAAGTCTTAATAAAATTGTGTAGAATGAATGTGATTGATTGCACGTATACTCAAAAAAACGAGATTTACGTCGTGCTTATGGAACCAGTACCACTACTGATAAAAAGAAGGACTACGATGAAAAAGTTACTATTGACCGTTGCGGCAACCGCAATACTTATTCCGGCTGCGTTCGCTAATAATTTCGAAAAACCAGCTGATGCGATTGAATATCGTCAATCTGCGTTTGGGTTAATCGCATATAACTTTGGTGATATGGGTGCCATGCTCAAAGGTAAAAAGCCATTTGATGCAAGTGTATTTAGCTCACGAGCTGACAATGTTGCCGCACTATCTAAAATACCTCATGAAGGTTTCATTGATGGTACTGATACAGGCGACACCGAAGCATTAGCTAAAATTTGGCAAGATAAAGCTGATTTCGACAGCAAAATGACAGCATTTCAAGATAATGCTGCAGCATTAGCAGTTGCAGCTAAGTCAAGTGATCAAAATCAAATCAAACAGGCTTTTGCTAACACAGGTAAAAGCTGTAAAGGTTGTCATGACGTTTATAAAAAAGATTAATACGCGATAAATTAATCTAAAAAAATAAAGCCCGTCACGATGGGCTTTATTTATATCTTCGCAACAAATGCTGTTCTACAAAAAACTCACTACTGGCTCTAGCAGTAACCACCAAATACCAGCAAACAACAACGCCACTATCACCAATGCTAACCAAGGTGAGCGCAAGGCCGGGGCAGTCACTTGACCACTAACATATTTATAGCCACTGAACATCGCCTTAACTAGATTTTCGCCTTTAACCACATGCACAATCACAGCTGCAACGTGCAATACAACCAACCCTAAAATCACATTAAAATTGGTTTTATGTAACCAGGTTAGCCAATTTGCAGTATCAGAAGACACGAGGTGAATTAATGGCCCTTCAGTAAAAATTTCATCTGTAGCAAATAAGCCCGTTGTTAATTGCAACACTAACAATCCAAGTAACGCAAACACCATATACCCCCCTAAAGGGTTATGACCTAATGATATTGGTTTAGGATTGCTCAGCGCATAATTAATGACTTTTTTAGGCCCAACAAAGAATTGGTTAAATTTAGCCGTTTCACTCCCTATCACGCCCCAAATCAATCTAAACAAAATCAGTGTCATTAACACATAAGCCAGTACTTGATGCCATTGCATCTCACCCATTTCAGCGGTCCACCACAAGCCGCCTAATAAGCCAACCATGGACCAATGAAATAAACGGGTTGGAAAATCCCATACCTTTATTTTGTGTTGTTCTATACTCATTATAAATATCTCATATCATCTGCTTGGCCTGATTATAAGCTAATCATACAGGCGTTAAATCATGTAAGTCAGATTTAACATCATTTAAAAATGCTTAGCAAATTGTTCTGCCAAGACGGTTTTATATTGAAACGTTGAGTTTGACACAAGGCAAGAGTGTTGAGAGCGGTGTTTATTTAGGTAACACAACAAATAGTAAACAAAAGGGTAAAGCAGGATTAGCGTAAGACATAAGACCATTTACGGCGAGAAAACAAGCAAAAATTTTACTTTAGCACCTATTGATCTATTCAAATATGCGCTAATCACTACGGTAAAACAAGTCAATTTTAACTCATTTTCATCAAAAATGTCTAAGCGATCAAATAAGCGGCAGTCGGCAGAGAACACCTATAATAATGTGATTTAGATCACGCTTTTTATGGCTAACCTTGGTAATCTGAAGTTAAGCAAACAACAAGAAGGTTCTAAATATGCTGAAAATCACTAGCAAACAACTTGAAGTCACTGCCCTCATCCGCGAACGTATTGAAGGAAGATTAGAAAAACTATCTCGACACGATGTTCAGTTAATTAATCCGCACGTTATCATCACCCAAGAAAAGCAACTGTTTAAAATTGAGGCTTCAGTTGGATTACCTAGTGGAGATTTATTCGCCCAGGCAAAAAGTGAAAACCTATACGCAGCGATTACTGCAATGGGACAAAAGCTGGAAAAACAGCTAAATCGCCTGACCCAAAAACCCCAGGCTCAGCGCCACGTACCATTAATAGATGATACCGAAAGCGAATTTGAGTATGTTTATAAGGAGGAAAACGCAGCTTGATGTTATTTATCTCTCACCAGCGCACCTTCGGGTGCGCTTTTTTTGTCTGCAATTCACCTTTGATGAATAAAATTACATTGACAGCGGTCACTCAGAGCTTTAAGTTTTAAAGCATGAAAACAAAATTCTACAGCCTTTTTATTTTCTTTTTTATTCAGCCCACCCTCGGAGGCGGATTTTCTGTGTAAAAACGAAAATGAAAATTCAAAAGCCTCCCAATTGGGAGGCTTTTTTGTCTATAAATACTGTTGTATTTACGATACGACAGTCTATTGCGTTACATTGAGGTTAATATGCAAAAACCACCAGAGTTAAGTCAAACTCGTGAGCAGATAACAGCACTCGATAAATCATTATTAGAGCTGTTATCTAAACGCCGCCAATTGAGCTTAAATGTCGCCCGCAGTAAAGAAGTTGATGTTAGACCGATACGTGACACCCAAAGAGAAAAAGAGCTCCTCGAGCGCTTAGTGCAACAAGGGCGTGAACAAGGACTTGATGCACACTTTGTCATTTCGCTCTATCAAAGCATTATTGAAGACTCAGTGCTGTTTCAGCAAACCTATTTACATGGCCGTGCTAATCCTGACACCCAAAAACAACAATATACGGTAGCGTACTTAGGTGCTCGAGGATCATATTCTTACTTAGCCGCAACTCGCTACTGCTCTCGCCGCCAAGTTGCCATGATCGATTTTGGTTGCCAAAGTTTTGATGACATCGTCAATGCTGTTGAATCTGGTCATGCTGATTACGGTTTTTTACCCATAGAAAATACCTCATCAGGTTCAATTAATGAAGTGTATGACGTACTGCAACACACAACATTATCCATTGTGGGTGAAACCACCATTGAGGTCGGCCACTGTTTACTGGCAAAGCCAGATAGCAAGATAAGTGATATCAAAACGATTTACGCTCATCCGCAACCGATTAGTCAATGTAGCCGCTATTTAAGCCAATACCCTCATATCAAGCTAGAATATTGCTCAAGTAGCGCAGAAGCAATGACGAAGGTTATCGAAGCAGATAATAACGCTGTAGCGGCAATCGGAAGCGCTGAGGGCGGTGCACTGTATCAGTTAGTGGCTATCGAAAAAGGGTTAGCTAACCAAAAAATTAACCAAAGTCGCTTTATTGTGGTCGCGAGAAAAGCCTCGGCGGTACCCTCTCAACTCCCAGCAAAAACCACATTAATTATGGCCACCGGCCAAAAGCCGGGCGCGTTGGTAGAAGCACTGTTAGTGCTAAAGGCACATAACTTAAACATGAGCAAACTTGAGTCACGTCCAATACCAGGCACGCCTTGGGAAGAGATGTTTTACATCGACATCGACGGCAACTTAGCCACAACAGAAGTACAGCAAGCGATTAAAGAGTTAGAGCGTTTAACAAGATTTATTAAAGTCTTAGGTTGCTATCCATGTGAGACGGTTAAACCAACTCAATTATCTCAAGCGCAATTATTAATTGAACCCGACAGCTCAAAACATATCGCAGCTAAAACCGTGTCGAATAATCAGGACAAACATTCGCGTGATTACAAATCACAAGATACCCAATTAGTATGTCAAAATTTACATATTGGTGCGGGTCAGTTTGGCGCGCTACAGCAAATTAACTTACCGATTGATAATACAGAGTTAGCGACCCAAGCAAAGCATATTAAAGAGTCAGGATTTCAAGCCATTGTGTTAAATGATTTAAAAAATCAGCTTAACGAGCAACAATTAAAATTACATGCACAAGTGATTGAACAAGCTGGTTTGCTGTGTGTAATGCAAATCGATCAAGAACAAGACTTTGCTTTAGCTAGCCCTATTGCTGATATGCTCATTTTAGCAGGTAAGCAAATGTATAACCCTGATTTGTTAGCACTTATAGGCTCGGTTAACCTACCGGTATTATTAGAGCGTAATACCATGGCCAGTATTGATGATTGGCTTCAAGCCGCTGATACGGTTCTTAGCCATGGCAATCAACAATTAGGCTTATGTGAGTCAGGTGTAAGAAGCTTTACTCACCCAGAGCAACTCGGTTTAGATTTAGCAGGCTTAGTTGAAGTGAAATCACGTAGTCACTTACCTGTTATCGTCAATACCAGCTTTAGCATTGATCCCACACGGTTAGCAACCCATGCCAATGCAGTAAAGCAGCTTAATGCGGATGGTATTATATTATTGAAACAAGATGGAGTATCTCAAGCAGACCTTATTCATAGCCTATATCAGACATAGAATTGGTTTGAAGCATCATAAAAAATGCCGAGAATATTCTCGGCATTTTTTATTGTTAAAGCGCATTGTAACTTATACCGCTAAGCCATCATTTAAACTAATCCAGCCTTTAAAAATGCGATAGCTAAACCAACTTACGCCTATAAGATACATGGGTAAACTTAACCACAGTGGACTAATCCAATAACCCGCAATAAAAAAAGGGCACAGGCCAATAATACTGGTTCGCTGCCAGCGTAAGTGACTGCCTAACACTGACTCTGGATTAACATTTTTTTGAATTAAATTAAACCATAAGCTTAACAGCACAGGGACAAAAAATAGTGGAAACGCACTCATTAAACCATAAAGAAAATGCCCAAGGGAATTGTCTTCAACCTGTTGTTGTACAGGTAGCATATTCGATGGTGTCATCGACATAGTCATCCTCCAAAGGCAAGTTTACAGGGTTTAATGACACGTAAAATAATCGGTCTCATTAATTAAACATAAGCCTTGTGTCACACTTTAGCAATAATAGAAACGATTAAAAAGATTAACCCGCCTTCATATCATTGACCGACTGCAACATTGCACGGCTTTCATGTTGAAACTGCGGTGCAAAATCACCAAACCATTTAGCAACACGTTGAAACTGAGTCACAAACTCTTGACGATTTCCCGACTTAAGCATGGCAAGTGCATCACGATAGTTATCTAAATAATCACTAATCGCATGCTGACTGCCTTGTTGGGCAAAAATTATATCGGCATAAAGTTCAGGATCTTGAGCAAACAGCCTACCGACCATGGCCAGTTCTAAGCGATATATTGGGGAGCTAAATTGCAATAGGCTTTCAATATCGGCTTCCTCTTTGCACAGATTTAAACCGTAAACAAACGTTGAAAAATGACGCATAGCCTGCACCAATTGCATCGCTTTATCATGACGCTCTGCTTCAGCTTCCACAATGCGTGCACCCCAAATCTCCATTTGCTGCAATAGCCATTGATACGCATGCGGTTCGCGCCCATGACACACTACCACGACTTGTTTAGCAAGACTCCCCACATCTGGGCCAAACATTGGGTGTAACCCGACTACAGGCCCTTTATGAGCTTCAAGCATAGCTGCCAGAGGCTTCTGCTTAATCGAGGTTAAGTCTGCTAAAATGCAGTGCTCTGGCAACTGAGTTAATTTGTCTGCGATAACGTCACAGGTAACATTAATCGGTACGGTCACAATCACTAAACCTGCACCATCAAAAATAGCGTCGGCATTTTGCCAATCATTTTTATCAATGCTGTTAACTTTATAACCCGATAATGTCAGCATTTGAGTGAACAATTGCCCCAGCTTACCTTCACCACCCACGATAACAACATGACCTAAATCTTGTTTAACCTGCTTAAAACCAACATCTTTTTCATTAAGATAAGATTCACGCATTAATCGACGTAAAATATCTTCAATTAATTGCGGCGATACATTGATGTTTTCAGCTTCGGCGCGGCGCTTAGCTAGCATAGATGCTTCACGCTGGGGTGCATAAATGGGGACCCCAGCCGCATGTTTTACCGCCCCAACCTGCGCGACTAAATCAAGACGCTTGCGTAATAGGTGTAACAGTTGCTGATCAACACCATCAATTAAATCACGTAGGTTCTCAAGATCAGCAGTAGTCTTTTCGTTCATTTTGTTATTCATTAACCGTTGGCAACCTGCAGTAAATCAAACCGAGTCGGTAATACTGCAGACAACTGGTTAGCGCCTTGTCTTAAAATAGTTTCAGTCGTATCCCAATCAATGCAAGCATCCGTTACAGAAACCCCGTATTTAAGCTCTGTTAAGGGCTTATCTGAACTTTGATTTCCTTCATTGAGGTTGCTTTCAAGCATAACACCAATAATCGATTTATTGCCTGCTTGAATTTGGTTAAATACATCTTCACAAACATTTTTTTGACGTAAATGATCTTTAGACGAATTCCCGTGGCTACAATCAACCACTAAACGTGCACTGAGCTTTGCCTTGTGAATTTGTGCTTCACTTTCTGCCACACTGGTGGCGTCATAATTAGGCGCTGAACCACCGCGTAAAATGATGTGACCATCAGGATTACCCGCAGTTTGCAATAATGCCACTTGGCCTTCTTGGTTAATCCCCATAAAGCGATGACTACTGGCGGCTGATTTTAATGCATTAATTGCCACGTCTAACTTACCGTCTGTGCCATTTTTAAAACCTACAGGCATCGATAAACCTGACGCCATTTCGCGGTGGGTTTGTGACTCAGTCGTGCGCGCGCCAATAGCTGACCAGGTCACTAATTCTGAGAGGTACTGTGGGCTAATGGGATCAAGCGCTTCTGTGGCAATCGGTAATTCAAGCTCTGCTAACCAAATCATGAGTTCACGCGCCATTCTTAAGCCTTTCTCAACATCAAATGACTCGTCCATATCTGGATCATTAATCAAGCCTTTCCAGCCAACCGTTGTGCGTGGCTTTTCAAAGTAAACGCGCATAAGTATGTAAAAATCATCACTGAGTTCGTCATGAAGCTTTTTAAGCTTTAATGCATATTCTTTCGCGGCATCAATATCGTGAATTGAACATGGACCGGTAACGACCAAGACTCGGTTATCACGTTTATGAACAATATCTGCCACCTGTTTACGGGCATTGAGGATATATTGGTAAGCATGAGTCGACAGCGGTAATTCTTGCTTTAATTCTGCAGGAGTCACTAATACTTGTTCTGAACTAATGTGCACATTATTGATGGTATCTTGCTGCATGCTTATCACTCTCTTATGACTTCAGGCCAAAGGCCACACGTAAATTATATTTTGTGAACTGGGTGTATTTTTGTAATGCTACACCATTACACTCTATAAGGAACTATGCCTGTGCTTAGGTTGGAGATCAAGGCTTATTTAAGGAAAAGATTAAAATAATTTAAAATGCAGATGATTTGAAATATAAGCGAAATGAAATAGGACTAAACACACATTTTGTTAACTTTTTTAATTGACCTAGCCTCATATCGTTGAATATGGGATTTATACCCAAAAACAAAAACCCGCCTTTCGGCGGGTTGTTGTGCGAACACTGCATCTTTATTCTGTATCGGTAACTATTACTTAGTTGCCAATTTTTCACGGATACGTGCAGACTTACCTGAACGCTCACGTAAATAGTACAGTTTAGCACGACGTACACGACCGCGACGCTTAACTTCGATGCTAGCAATTAATGGGCTGTGCGTTTGGAAAGCACGCTCAACACCTTCGCCATTAGAGATTTTGCGAACTGTGAATGCAGAGTGCAAACCACGGTTACGCTTAGCAATAACGACACCTTCAAAAGCCTGAAGACGTTCTTTATCACCTTCTTTAACACGAACTTGAACCACTACTGTATCACCAGCACCGAATTCAGGTACGTCTGTTTTCATTTGCTCATCGTTGAGCATTTTAATGATATTGTTCATAACTACTCCGTTCTAGAATTAACTGAGCATTGACTATGCGGACTTGTCCGTTTCATTCACGAACTGCGCTAATAAAGTCGTTTGTTCGTCAGTCAGAGCTAGATTTTCAAATAATTCTGGTCGTCTCAAAAAAGTTCTTCCGATACTTTGTTGCAAACGCCAGAGTCTAATTTTTTCGTGGTCACCACTTAGCAGCACTGCAGGTACATCCATACCATCCAATTGTTCAGGGCGTGTGTAATGAGGACAATCCAGTAAGCCATCAGAGAAAGAATCTTGCTCTGCTGACGCTTGCTTGCCAAGTACACCTGGTACTAAGCGAGCCACTGAATCGATTAATGTCATTGCCGGTAACTCGCCACCCGAAAGTACGTAATCACCAATAGACCATTCTTCATCCACTTCCGTTTGAATAATGCGTTCATCAACACCTTCGTATCGACCACACACTAAAATCATTCGGTCTGATTTAGCCAACTCAGTCACGCCACGCTGATCCAGCTTGCGTCCCTGAGGCGACAAATAAATCACTTTTGCCCCATCACCTGCAGCAGCTTTTGCTGCATGGATGGCATCGCGTAAAGGTTGCACCATCATTAACATTCCTGGGCCACCACCATAAGGGCGGTCATCCACAGTACTGTGTCGATCATGGGTGAAATCACGAGGATTCCACGTTTGCACCTCAAGCAGGCCGTTTTTCACGGCTCGACCCGTAACACCAAAGTCTGTAACGGCACGAAACATCTCTGGAAACAGGGTGATTACCCCTAACCACATATGTTGTACCTCGACTTAGAAGTCAGGATCCCAATCCACTAAAATCTGTTTCCCTTGCACATCCACCTGTTTGACGAATTGCTCGGGGACAAAGGGGATCATACGTTCCGCTTTGCCGAAGGCATCTTTGGCATTAGCTTTAACTAACAGCACGTCGTTTGATCCTGTTTCCACGATCTGGTCAACAATACCCATGTTATAGCCGTTTATATTGGTCACTTCACAGCCGATAAGATCACGGTGATAAAATTCATCATCAGCGAGCTCTTTCATTTGTTCTGGCAAAATCGCAATGTCACAATTAGTGAGCATTTGCGCATGCTCTCGTGTAGTCACACCTTCAAGTTCAGCAACAAGTGCCTTTCCCTGAAAACGCCACTGCGCAACCTTAACTTCACGCCACACGCCTTGCTCTTTAATCAACCAAGGCGAATAATCGAAAATACCTTCAACAGAATCGGCATAGGAAGTGATTTTAAGCCAACCTTTAATACCATGACTGGATCCTAATTTACCCAGTACGATTGGCTGTTGGTTTTCGCTCATCTATCTATACCTTTTAAATACGCAATTAAGCAGCAGCTTTACGCGCGTCTTTGATCAGTTTTGCAACACGCTCAGATGTTGCAGCGCCAGTAGCAACCCAGTGCTCAACACGATCAAGATCTAAACGTAACGTTTCTTCTTGGCCACGAGCCAATGGATTGAAGAAACCAACACGTTCGATGAAACGACCGTCACGAGCATTGCGGCTATCAGCAACAACGATATTGTAAAATGGACGCTTTTTTGCGCCGCCACGAGCTAAACGAATGGTAACCATGCGTTTTATTCCTCTAATGATTTGCTAGAAGCAAAAATAAAAACTGGAACTCCGTGTTCGCGAAGAGTCCCAGAAAGAAAGCCGGAAGATTTTACCTGACTTTTGAACTATTGCAACCAAATCTGATGTTTTTTAGCTCACCGATTTTGTTGCACTAATGTCAAAGATATAACCTAACCAACTGATGAATATATTAATTAACTACGTTTATACTTAAAAGATGACTTAATTATCTTCCAGGAAACTTCATTCCAGGAGGTAACATGCCGCTCATTCCGCGCATCATCTTCTTCATACCACCCTTTGCAGACATCTTTTTCATCATTTTCTGCATTTGGGTAAACTGCTTTAATAAACGGTTAACGTCTTGGATTTGAGTGCCTGAACCTAAGGCGATTCGGCGTTTGCGAGAGCCTTTAATTAAATCTGGGTTTTTACGTTCTTTGGCTGTCATCGAATTAATGATGGCTTCCATTTGACCGGTCATTTTACCGTCTTGAACTTGAGCTAAGGCTTCTGGTGGTAATTGACCCACACCAGGTAACTTTTCTAGCATGTTCATCATGCCGCCCATGTTTTTCATTTGTTGTAATTGCTCACGAAAATCTTCAAGATCAAAGCTGCCACCAGATTTGACTTTAGAAGCAAGCTTCATGGCTTTGTCTTTATCAACGCCACGCTCAACTTCTTCAATCAGTGACAATACGTCACCCATGCCTAAAATGCGAGATGCAATACGGTCTGGGTGGAATGCCTCTAGTGCGTCAGTTTTTTCACCGACACCTAAGAACTTAATAGGCTTACCCGTGATATTACGGATTGATAACGCGGCACCACCACGGGCATCACCGTCAACTTTGGTTAAAATAACCCCAGTTAATGGTAGGGCTTCGTTAAAGGCTTTGGCGGTATTAGCCGCATCTTGACCCGTCATGGCATCAACAACAAACAACGTCTCAACAGGATTAACCGTGGCGTGTAGCGCCTTGATTTCATCCATCATGGCTTCGTCAACGTGCAGACGACCAGCCGTATCGACAATCACCACATCAATAAATTTAAGCTTAGCGTGGCTAATTGCCGCTTTAGCGATATCGACCGGCTTTTGACTGACATCAGATGGAAAAAATTCAACGTCGACTTCTGTCGCGAGAGTTTCTAGCTGTTTAATTGCCGCAGGGCGATATACGTCAGCACTGACGACTAACACTGACTTCTTATGACGAGTGCGCAGCAGTTTACCTAATTTAGCAACAGAGGTGGTTTTACCCGCACCTTGTAAACCGGCCATCATAATCACGGCTGGTGGAGTTGCTGCTAAGTCTAAGGCTTCGTTTGCCTCGCCCATGGCTCTTTCAAGCTCACTTTGAACGATTTTGATAAAAGCTTGCCCAGGGCTTAAGCTTTTTGACACCTCTTGACCCACAGCGCGTTCTTTTACGCTGTTAACGAATTCTCTAACAACAGGTAAAGCGACATCCGCTTCAAGCAGCGCCATACGCACTTCGCGCAGGGTTTCTTTAATGTTGTCTTCTGTTAAGCGACCACGACCTCTAATATTTTTTAGTGTGCGTGACAGTCTGTCGGATAAATTCTCAAACATTGATCAGCTCTTTTAAGCATATCGATAATTGTGGCTATTATACCCAAGCCACTCTAAATTACGATACTTGCGACCACAAGAACGTCAACTGATATCCTGTTTAGGTAAATTATTTGCCGCTAAGGGTAAGATACTGTTAAATTTTGAGCCTCAGGTCACTGCCATAATAGGCCCTGTTCATGTTAATCTAAGACAAACAATGGGATTACAGTATCTGAATGCTATTTTATTGCCTTTATTAACGCATATACTGTTTTCAACGACGCGTTCACCACTCTGATAGGTTGATGTTAAAATGGTTATTTTTTCAGCTGCTGCGATGTTTTTTTATTGCATCGCATTAATTTTGGTCACCAGTAGGCTGTTTCATGCCCAAGGTCCGAACCGTAAAGCGGTCATGGTCGCGTCTAGCATTGCCGTCGTCCTTCATGGCTTTGCACTGTCTAACGCTATTTTTACCCTTGATGGGCAAAACTTCAGCTTAACGAATGTTATCTCATTGGTTAACTGGATTATCGCACTCGCGTTTACCATCACTATGCCGCGTCTTAAAGTGATTGTTGTGGTGCCTGTGGTTTATGCCTGTTCGGTATTGTCGGTTGCCCTACTTTGGCTCTTGCCGCCGCAGTATATGACTCATTTTGATTTACACCCCGAACTGCTTGCTCACGTTGTATTGTCACTGATGGCGTATAGCGCCATGATGATTGCGGCTTTATACGCCATTCAACTTTGGTTTATTCAAAACAAACTGAAAAAGAAGCAAATGATGATGAGCCCCGCAATGCCACCGTTAATGACGGTAGAAAAGCAGCTGTATCATCTGATTATTATTGGTTTTGTATTATTAAGCCTATCTTTAATCACCGGTTTTGTGTTTTTAGAAGACATGTTTGTTGACGGTAAAGGCCATAAAGCCGTGTTATCGATGGTAGCTTGGGTGGTCTATGCCATTATGTTGTGGCAACAATATACCGTAGGCTGTAGAATCCGTACCGCTGTTATCTATAGTTTATCTGGTGCCGGATTACTTTCATTAGCCTACTTTGGCGCAAGAATTGTTAAAGAGCTGATATTAAACTAATTAAGTTATTTATTCTTTAGGTAGCCACTCGCATCTCATTGAATCATCAATAAGATAACTTGACACTAACAGCCATTCATAAATAATGGCTGTTAGGATTATATACATTGGTGTTATTTCACTAATTTTACTGTACTTTAATGGGGCCCTTTTTGGACGCTATATCTACCAGCGCACTCCTTATTTTTCTTCTAGTGTTGATTATCATTTCTGCCTACTTCTCAGGTTCAGAAACGGCAATGATGAGTCTAAACCGCTACCGCTTACGCCATCTTGCAGGCAATGGACACAAAGGTGCTCAACGTGCGTTAAAGATGCTCGACCGCCCAGACAGACTGATTGGTTTAATTCTTATTGGTAATAACCTAGTCAACATTTTAGCCTCTGCTATTGCGACCATTGTGGGGATGCGTTTGTTCGGCGATATGGGAGTTGCGATTGCGACTGGCGTGCTCACCCTCGTAGTATTAGTTTTTGCTGAAGTGACACCAAAAACCTTTGCAGCATTACATCCAGAACGTATCGCCTTTCCTTCTAGTATTTTATTAGGCTGGTTGTTAGTTTTATTATCGCCTTTAGTTAAGATCATCAATTTAATTACCTCTGGCTTTTTACGTTTAATGGGCATTAAAACAGTAAAAACCAGTGATGCATTAAGTCAGGAAGAGCTTCGTACAGTAGTGCATGAAGCTGGTGCCTTGATCCCTCAGCGTCACCAAGAGATGCTCTTGTCTATTCTTGATTTAGAAAAAGTCACCGTCGAAGACATTATGATTTCACGTGCAGATATTTACGCCATCAATGTTAATGATGACTTTAAACTCATTAATAAAATGGTGATTCAAAGTCCTCACACCCGCGTGTTGGTGTATCGTGACAATATTGACGATGCGGTAGGCTTTATTCATTTGCGTGATGCGCTAAGGTTACAGTCCAAAGAGCAATTCAGTAAATCCTCTTTATTACGTGCCGTTAAAGAATTGTACTTCATCCCAGAAGGCACTCCGCTAAACGTACAGCTGTCTAACTTTCAGCATAATAAAGAACGTATAGGCTTAGTGGTTGATGAATATGGTGATATTCAAGGACTGGTGACCTTAGAAGACATTTTAGAAGAAATTGTTGGTGACTTTACCACTTCAATGATCGCGACACCCAGTGAAGACATTAACATTCAGCAAGACGGCAGCTTCTTAATCGATGCGACAATTAACATCCGCGATCTCAATAAAGAAATGAAATGGGACTTACCTATTGATGGCCCCAAAACATTAAATGGTCTGATTATTGAATTTCTTGAAGACATTCCTGCAGCCAGCACCAGCTTACATATAGCCGGTTATCATATTGAAGTTGTAGAAGTGGCTGACAATATGATTAAAACAGCAAGAGTGCTACCCAGCAATCTAGAGCCTGTTGAAACTGATGACGATGAGTAATCACTTTCAATAATTAACTCACAAAAAAGGCGCTTATTGCGCCTTTTTTGTGAGTTAATTATTATACCAATCGGCATTAGAATTTGCTCTTTTAGCGAAAGTTATCAGTGAGGTAGTCGAGGCGGCCTTTTGAGGGCATAGTGACTACATTAAGAAAGGCTAACAAAGAATACCACGCTGATAAATTCGCCCTTCGGGTCTGCGTCACAAACCCCATTACGGCTTCAAATGACTTTGATTTAGAATGACTACACCTGCAGTCATTTTCATTGTACTGGGTCTAGTGACGCAGCCTAAAATAGATCACATTCTAATAAGGATTGGTATTAACCACGAAGTTTTGCTTCGAGTGCGCGACGTTTATCGCGTGCAATAGGTTTAATCTCGGCTTCTAAGTTTTTTTCCCAGCCCAAAATAAAGTACAGCTCAGCCATTAAAAAGAATGGCCCAATTAATAACTGATTGATGTCATCCATAAAAGCGGGTTTGGCTTTTTCATATTTATGGCCAACAAACTGAATAACCCAACCAATCACAAAAATAGTTATCGCAATCAAAAAGGGATGGTCGTTATGAACCACCTGCTCGGTGGTATAAAGAACCGGTAAAATAAACAATACTAGCCCTAATGCTAGGCGGACATGAAGCAACATATAGTATGCAAGTACAACAACGGTGACAACCATTGCCAAACTTATCTGATAATCTTGCCACGTGACTCTTAGCGTGCCTAACATTAAAAATGCTGACCAAATAATCATGGGAACCCCAATAAAATGGGTGCGAATATTGTTAGGATTTAAGTGGACACTTTTATAAGTTGATAATTGCTCTACGGCCGATTTCATTTTGAGTCTCGTTATATTAGTTGTTGTTATATTGTTAATCTAACCTAGTTTAATTGCTTTTAAAAGATACAAAAAAAGGCGCCAGAGCGCCTTTAGCTAATCTAAGAGATGTGTTTTACCGCTCTAAAATCACTGTAGCAACGGCATAATGTTGCTCATCTGCAATGCTAATAAAGCCTTTATTACCACCAAGTTGTGTTAACCGCGCCTGAGCGCCATCGGTAAAACGAATAACCGGGGCGCCATTGGCATCATTATCAATATGAATATGCTGAAACGACACTCCTCGGCCAATACCCGTGCCTAATGCTTTGGCTGCAGCTTCTTTTGCGGCAAATCGCTTTGCTAAAAAACGCTCTGCTTGTGTAGACTGCAGGTATATCGCCAGTTCAGACGCAGTCAGTACCCGCTTAGCTAATCTGTCGCCTAAACGTTCACGCTGCTCATGTATCCGCGCTATCTCAACAATATCGGTACCAATCCCAACAATTGCCATTACTCGCCTCTGCGGCCTTCTAACATCAGCTTCTTCATATCACGCACTGCGGTTTCTAAGCCGTCAATCGCAGCACGCGCTATCACGGCATGGCCAATATTAAGCTCGTACAGTTCAGGAATGGCCGCAATGGCTTTAACATTATGATAATGCAGACCATGGCCAGCATTCACCACTAAGCCTTTACTGTGCGCATATTTAGCCATTGCCGTAATACGCGCTAACTCTTGGGCTTGTTCAGCATCGGTTTGTGCATCTGCATAGCAGCCTGTGTGGATTTCGATGTAAGGAGCACCAACTGCCACAGCTGCATCAATTTGGGTTTCATCTGCATCAATAAATAACGACACTTTAATCCCCTCTGTGGCTAAACGAGACACCGCCGAAGAAATTTTATCTAGTTGCCCTGCAACATCGAGCCCACCTTCTGTGGTAAGTTCTTCGCGTTTTTCAGGAACTAAACACGCATACGCAGGTTTAATATCACAAGCAATAGCAATCATTTCTTCAGTGACTGCAAACTCAAAATTCATGCGGGTTTTAAGGGTTTTAGCTAATAAGTAAACATCGCGGTCTTGAATATGACGACGGTCTTCACGCAAATGAATCGTAATGCCATCGGCGCCAGCATGTTCAGCTACCGCAGCTGCATGTATTGGGTCAGGGTAATTAGTGCCACGAGCCTGACGTAATGTAGCAATGTGATCGATGTTAATACCTAATAGAATTCCGCTCACACCGAGCTCCTTAAAATTAATAAACGAAGAGATAAGCTTAGAGTTAACCGTGTACAAAATGAATTGTACTTGCTTAACGCCATAATACGAAAAGCTTATTGTGCATTTTTAGTAAATAACTGCCGGCTTAACAGCGGCTTGCCACCTAATAAGGGGGTTAATAAATAACGCATCAAACCTTTAGCTTGATTAAGGTGTTCGGTTTGCAGTTGTTGTACAGCTAATGCCGTTAACATTGCACCACTTAACTGGCCTTTACCGTGTGTAAACCCCTCTTTATGCTGCATTACAGGTAAAAAGCCACTTTCGGCAACAAAGCGATAGCTGCAATCAGCAGTTAATGCATTACCGAGCGAGTCATAACTCAATGACGGAAAAGCGCCTAATTCAAGCAGCAATGCCATTTCGAAATAACGTAAATGACTGGAGCAAAAACCTTTGGCAAGTGACATCAACGCGCGGTGATAATCTATAAATAGCCCTTCGGCTTGATGCTCTACTGACAACAATCTCACTAATAACTCATTTAAATAAAAGCCAGAATACAGGCTATTACCCACTAACGGCATTGCAGGTGCAGCGGCTTCTATTTGAGTAATGGTTTTTAAACCGAGATTTTTGGCTTCAGATTGGGCACTGAACTGAATAATGAGAGGTTGAAAAGGCTGTAAAATACTTTTGATTGAACGTTTACCTGTGCCTACTCGCGTTACGGCATCAACACGACCGACGCCTTCTATCAATAAATTGACAATCACACTCGATTCACGAAAAGGACGGTGATGCAACACATAGCCACGTTTCATGGTGGCCATGCCTATAGCATAACGCTAAACAAGGTTGGCGACTTAGTCTTCGCCATAACCTAAGCTTCTTAAGGCGCGCTCATCATCAGCCCAGCCAGACTTCACTTTTACCCAGACTTCAAGAAACACTTTATTATCAAATAAGGTTTCCATATCAAGACGTGATTGAGTTGCAATCGTGCGAATACGCTCGCCCTTATTACCAATCACCATACGCTTTTGCCCTTCACGCTCAACTAAGATCAGTGCGTTAATTTGATAAACACCATTGTCCATCATTTTAAACTGCTCAATCTCAACCGTCGCATCATAAGGCAGTTCGTCACCAAGGAAACGCATGAGCTTTTCTCGGACAATTTCAGACGCCATAAAACGCTGCGAACGATCAGTCACATAGTCTTCAGGGAAGTAGAACGGGGCTTCAGGTAGCGACTCGCGAGCCATATCCAAAATGCGCTGAACGTTAGTGCCTTTGCTTGCTGATATCGGTAATATTTCGTCAAAGTCAAACTTTTGCGCTAACTCCGTTAAATATGGGAACAAGGCTTCTTTATCTTTAATGTTATCAACTTTGTTGATGGCTAAGACAATTTTACGATCGTCATTACGGTGTTGAAGCTTTTTCAATACCATCTCATCGTCAGCGGTCCACGTCATGCCGTCAACCACAAAGATAACCATGGCAACATCAGCTAACGAACTTGCCGCTGCGCGGTTCATTAAGCGATTAATGGCACGTTTTTCTTCAATGTGTAAACCGGGAGTATCAATAAACACAATTTGCTTAGGACCATCAGTATGGATCCCCATAATACGATGACGTGTCGTTTGCGGTTTTTTGGAGGTGATACTGACTTTTTGACCAAGCAACTTGTTCAAAAGTGTCGATTTACCCACATTTGGCCGACCGACAATCGCTACCATGCCACAATAAGTAACATCATATTGTGCGGCGGCAGTTGGCGCTGCTTGGTTCATCCTTGCCAGCAGTTCATCTAAGCTAGGTTCTTGTTCAGTACCCGCTGGCAAGTCTGTTTTTTTTGTCATTTATTCAGTAACTCCAATACCTGAGCAGCAGCAAGCTGTTCAGCTTTTCTTCTAGAACTTGCCACACCAGTGACAACCTCATTTAATTCAGTAATTTTACATTCAACCGTAAAAGTTTGATCATGCGCTTCACCTTCAACGGCCACGACTTGGTAGTCTGGTAACGGTTTTTTAAAGCCTTGGAGGTGTTCTTGTAAAATCGTTTTAGGATCTTTTTGATTTATCCCAGGTTTTATTTTAGCTAAACGTTCAGCATACCAAGTCAGTAATAATTTACGGCATACTTCAAGATCGGCATCAAGGTATATGGCACCAATGATGGCCTCTACGGCATCAGCTAAAATGGATTCACGTCTAAATCCACCACTTTTTAACTCACCAGGGCCTAAATATAAGTAATCACCCAGTTTAAACTCTTTTGCAATTAAAGTGAGCGTGTCACCTTTGACTAAGGTGGCGCGCATGCGGCTTAAGTCGCCTTCAGTCGCTTTAGGGAACTGGTGATATAATGCATCTGAAATGACTATCGATAAAATCGAATCACCTAAAAACTCCAAACGTTCATTATGTTTATTGGCTGCGCTACGATGTGTTAACGCCTGCGCCAACAACTCGATGTTATTAAACTCATATCCTAAAGTGCGGCATAAGCGCGGCAAGTTTTTTATGGGTTCCATCAATGTATTCCACCTGCTCTTTCAAAACGCACACCGGTAGGGACCCAAGTAGGTAACCAATCATCAGGGGTGCGTTCAAACTCAAAACTAATCCAAATAGCCACCGCCTTACCTACGAGGTTTTCTTCAGGCACAAAGCCCCAAAAACGGCTGTCGGTACTATTATCACGGTTATCGCCCATAGCAAAATACATGCCTTTGGGAACCAAGAACTCACCGGCTTGCATGCCTGGTTGAGGATAAAAATGTTGTCTAAAATCAGGGCGTGACGGGTTAATTAAAATATCATGATTAACCTCACCTAATTGCTCATTTAAACGGATCAATGGCACGCCATTTTGGCTAAATTCACCGCGATTAAGCTCTGTGTGTTCAATCAGTTTGGGCGCGGCGCAATCCTTACCCGTATCACACGCTTCTTGAATCATTAACTGCTTGTTACGATATATAATTTTGTCACCTGGAAGACCGACAACCCGCTTAATGTAGTCAATTTTTGGGTTTTCAGGGTATTTGAATACAAATATATCTCCGCGCTCTGGCTCTCCGGTTTCAACTAATTTACTTCGCCATACTGGGTCACGTAAACCATAGCTGAATTTCTCAACCAAAATAAAATCGCCCACTAACAATGTTGGCATCATTGAGCCTGAGGGGATCTGAAATGGCTCGTAAATAAACGAACGCAATATCATCACAAACGCGATCACGGGAAAAATAGAATGGGCTGTTTCGACTAAAATGGGTTCACGGACAATTTTGTCGATGGCTTCTTCGCTTAGCTCACTCGCATTAGCTTGAGCTAATTCGAGTTTCTCACGGCGTTTAGGCGCAAAAAAGATCACGTCAACCAACCAGATAAGACCACTACCTAAGGTTACGAGCACTAAAATAAGTGAAAAATAGGCTGCCATTACTGATTTATCTCCTGCAGGATGTTGGTGTTTGCATTGCTCGGGCTAAGTACCCAAGGTAACTCAATCCAGTATGGTGATTCACTTGCAAACATTCACCCTGTTGAGTGTTACAAAATATATAATAAAAATAACGATAACGCCGCAATACGCGGCGTTATTAAGAAAACTAAATCAATTAATTATTATTAATCGTTTAGTTTAAGTACCGCTAAAAATGCCTCTTGTGGCACTTCAACGTTACCGACTTGCTTCATGCGCTTTTTACCTTCTTTCTGCTTATTTAGCAGTTTCTTCTTACGCGAAACATCACCACCATAACATTTGGCGGTAACGTCTTTACGTAATGCTTTAATGGTTGAGCGAGCAATAATCTGGCTACCGACAGCGGCCTGAATCGCAATATCAAACATTTGGCGCGGAATTAATTCTTTCATTTTTTCAACAAGCGCTAAACCACGATGACGAATGTTAGAGCGGTGAATAATCATCGCTAACGCATCAACACGATCGCCGTTGATCAAAATGTCTAAACGCACCATGTCTGCAGTGTCGAAACGAATAAAGTTATATTCAAGTGACGCATAACCTCGACTGGTCGATTTTAGACGGTCAAAAAAGTCCATAACCACTTCAGCCATTGGCAAGTGGTATGTTACAGCCACTTGGTTACCGTGATACACCATATTAGTTTGCGAACCACGCTTTTCAACACAAAGTGTGATCACATTACCTAGGTATTCTTTAGGTACTAAGATGTTGGCTTCAACGATTGGCTCACGCAGTTCTTCAATATTATTCAGTGCTGGTAAATCCGATGGATTATCAACATAAACGATATCACCATTGGTCATTACGACTTCATAGACTACGGTAGGAGCTGTGGTGATTAAATCAAGATTATATTCGCGCTCTAAACGCTCTTGAACAATCTCCATGTGGAGTAAGCCCAAGTAACCAATACGGAAACCAAAACCAAGTGCGCTTGATGTCTCTGGTTCAAAAAACAGTGATGCATCGTTCAAACTTAATTTGTTTAGTGCATCGCGGAAGTTTTCGTACTCGTCAGTAGAAATAGGGAATACACCAGCATAAACCTGCGGCGTGACCTTTTGGAAACCTGGTAACGGTTTTTCAGCACCATTTTTAGCATGGGTTAAGGTGTCACCTACAGGTGCGCCATGGATTTCTTTAATGCCCGAAATCACATAACCCACTTCACCAGCACGTAGCTCTGGTTCATCTTGCTGTTTAGGCGTGAAAATACCTACACGGTCAGCATTGTAGTTTTGACCGGTTGACATCACTTTAAACTTGTCGCCTTTCTTTAATACGCCGTGCTTAATGCGCACTAACGACACAACACCTAAATAAGCATCAAACCATGAGTCGATAATCAAGGCTTGTAACGGGGCGTTTTCATCACCTTCTGGAGGTGGGATCTTAGCGATAATTTCTTCTAAGACGAGATCAACACCAATACCGGTTTTAGCTGAACAACGCACGGCATCCTTGGCATCAATACCTACAATGTCTTCAATTTCTGCGGCTACACGTTCAGGCTCAGCTTGAGGTAAGTCGATTTTGTTAAGGACTGGCACAACATCTAGATTCATATCTAGTGCGGTATAGCAGTTTGCTAATGTTTGCGCTTCAACACCTTGACCCGCATCAACAACTAATAATGCACCTTCACAGGCAGCAAGCGAACGCGATACTTCATAAGAGAAGTCAACGTGACCTGGAGTGTCAATAAAGTTTAATTGGTAGGTATTACCATCTTTTGCATGGTAATCAAGGGTAACACTTTGGGCTTTAATCGTAATGCCACGCTCACGTTCTAGATCCATTGAATCTAAAACCTGTGCAGCCATTTCACGGTCAGTTAAGCCGCCACATACCTGGATCAGGCGATCGGATAAAGTTGATTTACCATGGTCGATATGGGCAATAATCGAGAAGTTTCTAATGTGTTTCATTATGCTGCAATGACTACTACTAAATTTGATTAAAATTAAGGTGGCAAATTGTACCTGATTAGGGGGGCAATACCAATCAGATTCAGTAATAGTCTCTATTTTGCTCCTAAGAAGGGTTAAAATGCTATGTTTATAAGGGTAATTATAGTACGAATGGGGATCTGATAAAGCAGGATTTTATGGTTAACTAGTCTAAGTCATGGCTGATTTAACCATTGCGAGCACTAATAACACCCACTTCTTGACCTAAATAGGCGATGATCACTGGCGACGCTTGAGCTTCTAATTTTGCGGCTAAGCGTTTGCCAATAATCCACGCAATTGAAGCACCGATCACCGCAAACACCATTGCTGATGTATTGGTATTCATATCTAACCCTACCGCAAGAATATGGCCAAATATCGCAAACATAAACAAACCAAACAACGGCAATAAATACACTAATGCTGCCGCTTTAATAATCACGCTTTCAGGTAAGCCGACTTTAAGTAAATCACCTTGCTGACAAGGTTTATCAGCCGGCAATGAAAAGCGTTGAGTTTTTACTGAAAATGCCTTGGCAATGGTTGAGGTTCCGCAGTTTTCACTACTTGCGCAATGATTACAAGCGCTTTTTAATTCTACTTCGACAGTGGCCCAGCCTTGTTGATAATCAACCACACGGGCAATTTCTTCCATCATTGATGATTGTGAAACTGTTGATTGGCTCATATTTAGACCTATAGCTTAAGATTGTTCAATACTAGCACAAAGTGAAATCACACCGTAGCGCCTTTAGAGTACCCTAGGTCGGTATCTGTGAGACAAGCAGAAAGGAAGCATAAAAAGAAATAATCGGTTAAAACATCATGGTCACCATCATGCTTTAACCTTTTAGGTAGGCTATTTTAAAACCAAACTATTGGCTATTCGCTCTAGTGTTTCAGATGGTACTTTGCCAATAGCAACCACTTCAAGCGCCCCCACTTTAACCACAACCATTGATAGGCCGTTACGGGTCAGTAATTCGTTAGGCATAGGGTTATCACCCGAGCGGGCAACATAAACTGAAATATTCGCTAACCCGTCGGTTAAGGCAATATATTCAACGGGCTCATGAATACCAATCAATCTATGATGGTCACGAACAACAATATCAAATCCTTGTGGTAACCAAGTAAACTGCCAATTTTTACCGTCAGTACGCTCAGCTTGATTGATGATTGCTGGCCAATCTTGCTTAGCGGCTTCAATTAAAATATTAGCGGGTTCAGACAATTCAAAAAGCTCAACCACCATTGTTTGCTCAAGCAGTTGCTTTTCTTGATTTAAAGTATCAAACCTCAGCGGTAAATATGTCTCCATATCGACCCAAACTTGCGCGTCGTAGCGATTTTCATCTTTTGCCAGTAAGCGGATCATTTGCCCAGGGCGTCCAGCAATTCGGCTACGGCCACCTATAACAAACTGATAGCCTTGCTCCAATAGGCTAATATCACCCGCTAAAGCCGCAGGCCACACCCCTTGTATACGCGGAGCACTGACACTATAGGCGGGCTGATCATGTTCGATAAAGGTAACACGACTACCAACACGAATGGCGTTTTTAGGTGGACCATTAAGGTATTCAAGCAACGCAATTTCTTGGTTATCGACAATGCCATGGATATACACCAGCGGACGAATGTGATCGGCTTGGAGTTGTATGATAGAAACTTTGAATTGCTTATCTCGCAAAGCTTGACTCATGTTTTTAAGCCAAGCTTTTGCAGATAAATCTTCTTCAGCGTGTGTAGAAAAGGTTAAAACTAACAGTGCTAGCAGGATAAGGCGCAAGCTAACTCCTAAATTGATAAGCCAAGGTATTGCTGCAGATTATGGATTAACCGCAGCATCTTGATTGCTATTGTCGTCGATAACGACTCCAGGATTCAAGCGTTGTTGCAACATATGGTCCTGAATATAAGCATTAATACGACGACGCTGCTCAATTACTTGATCGTTTGAGTAGTTCTGCTGATTTTGCGCCGTACCTGTTTGATAACTTACAGGAGACACTGTACCCACGAGAGGACGTGTGGTTAAAACCGGTAGTGGTGACTCCGCATCATTTGTTTGATTGTAAGACTGCACACCCACAATCGCAACCATAGCCACAGTAGCAGCAATAGCATATTGACCAAACTGTTTGAAAAATGGCACAACATTACTGGTTTTAGCTGCTGGAGCAACATGTTCCGCAGGCTCTGCTTGCTGAGCTTTAGGCATAATAATTGTTGGTTCAAGGTCAATTGCTGCCATGATATTAGCAGAAAGATCTAAGTCAATGGCTTCAGGCAGTTCGCCGCGCATCGTATCACCAATCATGTGATAACGTTGCCATTGTTCATGTGAATCAACGTCAGCAGAGAGTTGTGCTAATGTTTTATCATCGGCTTCACCATCAACTGCTGCAGATACCCACTCTTGACTTGATTTAAGCATTATTCACCTATTTAGCGTTAAGGCAGTTACTTTTCCAGCAAAGGCTGGAGCTGTTTGTCGATTGCTTCACGAGCTCGGAAGATACGTGATCTTACGGTCCCGACCGGACAATCCATAATATTGGCAATATCTTCGTAACTCATACCGTCTAGTTCTCTAAGCGATATTGCCATTTTTAATTCTTCAGGCAATGTATCGAGCGTATCAAAGATCACTTTACTCATTTGATCTTTCATTAATAAACGCTCAGGTGATGCAAACTCTTTTAGTGCATCACTACCTTCGTAATATTCTGCATCTTCAACATCCACATCGTTTGCAGGTGCTCTGCGCCCTTGTGAAGTCAGATGGTTTTTTGCGGTGTTTACCGCAATGCGGTACAACCAAGTATAAAACGCACTCTCACCACGAAAATTTGCTAACGCTCTATAAGCTTTAATAAAGGCTTCTTGTGTTACATCTTGCACATCCGCTTGGTTGCGAATATAACGAGAAATTAAACTCATCACTTTATTTTGATACTTCAGCACTAACAGGTTAAATGCGTTTTTATCGCCTTGCTGTACTCGCTCAACTAATTGTTGATCACTATATTGTCCACTCATCCGAGCCGACTACTCCTAAATCTGTAATACTGATTTCTCAGTCGCTCGAATCCTGTTCATATAAGTAGACTCACTGATATGAAAAAAGTTCGATGTTGAATTAAAAAAAGTTAATTAATTTGAGATAAAAATAAAATATCTCGTTAAAACCTCAATAAAGCTCGCTGTAAAAGTACCCAGTTAAGATGATTTGATTTACTATGATCAAACCATTTGGCTATACCATGATACCTGATGAAACAAGCAGTTGAACACCAATCTGACATTTTGGTCATCGGCAGCGGTGCTGCAGGACTGACTTTAGCATTACATTTAGCTGAAAAATCAAAAGTAATTCTTCTTTCTAAAGGGCCTTTATCAGAAGGTTCGACCTTATATGCACAAGGCGGAATCGCATCTGTGTTTGATGAAGGCGATACGATTGAGTCCCATGTCAATGACACACTGATTGCTGGCGCAGGATTATGCGACAAATCAGTTGTGACTTACACAGCAGAAAACGCAAAAAGTGCCATGCAATGGCTCATTAATTGCGGCGTCGCATTTGATAAAGAAGAAAATAACACTGCTGATAGCTCTGCTTCAATGCCTTATCACCTCACACGTGAAGGAGGCCACAGTCATCGTCGTATTTTACATTCTGCCGATGCTACAGGTAAAGCTGTACAGACCACTTTGCAAGAATGCGCATTAGCCCATCCCAACATCACCGTTTTAGAACGTTATAACGCCATTGATTTAATCACTACGCGAAAATTAAACCGACCCGGCAACCGAGTGCTAGGTGCTTATGTTTGGAATAGAGATGAAGAACATGTCGAAACAGTCAAAGCAAAATTTGTCGCTTTAGCAACTGGCGGCAGCTCAAAAGTATATCAATATACTTCAAACCCAGATATTGCCAGTGGTGATGGAATTGCCATGGCTTGGCGTGCAGGATGCCGTGTTGCCAACATGGAGTTTAACCAGTTTCATCCAACGTGTTTATTCCACCCAAATGCCAGAAACTTTCTCCTCACAGAGGCATTACGTGGTGAAGGCGCTTATTTACGTCGCCCTGATGGTAGCAGGTTTATGCCTGACTTTGATGAACGTGCAGAACTAGCACCACGCGATATTGTGGCCCGCGCTATCGATTATGAAATGAAACGTTTAGGTGCAGATTGTGTTTATTTAGACATTAGCCACAAGCCTGCCGAGTTCATTATTAAGCATTTTCCAACCATTTATCAGCGATGCCTTGAGTTAGGTATCGATATGACTAAAGATCCGATCCCTGCGGTACCTGCGGCACACTACACTTGCGGTGGCGTGATGACCGATTTACATGGTCAAACTGACATCAACGGTTTGTACGCGATTGGTGAAGTAGCGTACACAGGTTTGCACGGTGCCAACCGCTTAGCCAGTAACTCATTATTAGAATGCTTAGTGTTTGCGCGCGCTGCTTCACACGACATTGAGAGTCAACTGCATAAGGTTACCACCCCTTGCACATTACCGGCATGGGATGAAAGTAAAGTGAGTAACTCAGATGAAGAAGTCGTTATTGCCCATAACTGGCACGAGTTGCGCTTATTTATGTGGGATTATGTTGGCATTGTACGAACGGATAAACGTTTAGAGCGCGCATTACGTCGCTGCTTAATGCTGCAACAAGAAATTGAAGAGTATTACTCAAACTTCCGTGTAAGCAATAACTTATTAGAGTTGCGCAATTTAGTCCAGGTGGCTGAGTTGATCATTCGCTGTGCGATGGATCGCAAAGAAAGCCGGGGGCTTCATTATAACATCGACTACCCTGAGCAAATTGACAACCCCAAACCAACCATTTTACAACCAGGACGCTAAGCAACCTTAAGTTGTAATAATAACCGACACAGAGTGCGATATTCGGTGTCGGTTAACATATCATGCCAAACCCACAGTACTCGCCGCTCTCCCGAATGCATATCTTGTAAAAACATTATACAAAATAAAGGATTTACCAAGGCCCGACGGCAAAAATCGACAAGATAGATTTGCGATGACGGTTCAACAATCTGGGCAAAGCCATGTTTATCAAGACTAAAAATACACTGCCAACGGGTTAATTTTCGCCAACAATAAACCAATAGGCATAGGGTCAAAAAGATGAGGAGCAATTGAGCATAAAAAGCCAATGATGATGCCAAATTTGGCCAAGCAAGAAAACTGCACAGTATCACGGCAAAAAAACACACGAGGGCTAAGCGGGACAAAAACGACGCACTCAACCCAAATTGATAGAGATGAGTGCGGGGAGAAAAATCAGAGACTTGAACAGGCTTAAGGTTCGGCGCGACCACGGACTTTAACAACCATAGTAGCAAGCTGTGGATCTGGGCATTGTTCATGACCCATAAACCAAGCAAATAGCTCTGGATCTTCGCACTCTAACAAGCGAATAAAGGTTTGCTTGTCAGCATCAGCTAATGCTTCATAGTGCGCTTCAACAAAGGGTTGAAACAAAACATCTAACTCTAACATTCCGCGACGGCATGCCCAGCGTACACGAGCAATATTCATTAATTCCAACACAAATCTCCTGATGTCTATAACAGAAAAATACCAATCATATTCACAGCCTAGAGCGTAAAAATGGCTAAAGAAGATCCCGATAGGTATTAGTTTATACGGTGTTCAAAATCTTGTACTTGACGATCTTTACCCGCAAACAAGTCATCAAAATCAGTCGCCAGTAACGATTTAACCGACGGATGTTGAATCATTCGTTCGGCAAACATAACATGATATTCTTCTTTTATATCGGTTGTTTCACCAAGTAAAACCATTCCTTGCGACAGTATATCATGACGATAAATAGACGGTGCGACAAAAATGCCCCGGTTAAAATAACCAAAAGCTTTCATCATTTCGGCGTCATCAAACTCACCTAAAATATTAACATTGAGATTTTTTTCAGCAAACCAGCGATGCAACTGCTGACCAAGTGAAGTACGTTTACCCGGAATAAGTAACTTATGTTCCTCTAAACATGCCGGAAATGGCAACGTTGAAGGCTGCGCGGCAAAGAAACTGATGCCACATTCACCGAGTTTTTTCGACAAAATCTCAGGAAACTTTAATGAACCACCGGCACAATCAGATAAAATCATATCTAATTTATGCTCTCTTAAGCGCTCAATTAGGCTTTCATGTGTAGATTCATAACAAGCCAAGTGCACCGAGCCATCACTTGGGAGCACCGTTAATAATACTCGGCTCACGAGTGCTTTCGATAACGCATCCGCAATCCCCACCTCAAACAACAAAGAGTTATTTTTTTGATAATTGAGTAAGTCGAGCATTTCATAGCCCAAGCTAAACATTTTATCAGCATAACGGAACACCAATTCGCCCAGCTCTGTGGCTTCTAAATTGCGTCCAACACGTTTAAACAAGCTCCCTTTTAAACGTTCTTCTAAGGCACGTATTTGCCCTGTAATCGTTTGCGGTGCAAGGCATAATGCTTCGGCGGCTTTGGTCACTGAGCCTTTTTTTTGTACCATCCAAAAATAATACAGGTGGTTATAATTCAAATGCTGCATATCATTCAGAAACCTAAAGAAATTATTAATCTACTATAGCAAATAACTCACCGAACCCAGCTAAAATACTGGCAAAAAAAACGCAGCCAGAAGGCTGCGTTTTGATAACTTGATGGTTATTTGGGGCGCGGGCAATCCAATATTGTCGTAATGACGCTTTCTAACTCATCACTGTTACTCACATTTTTCAACGCCACTTGCTCCGTGAGTGCCGATACCACCTCTGACTTAACCAATATATGGCTAGAACAATAATTAATATTGGCGATTTGATAACGCTTACCAGCACGATATTTAAGTGCACGCGATTCATAATTATTTGGATCGATGCGCTTTTTAGCCTGATTGTCACGATACATCATTGCGCCATCAACCACACCTTCAAGATAACTTTGGCAGGTCGCAGACTCAGATGATGTTAAACAAACATCAAACGAATTTGCCGACGCTGGAATAACGAAAACACTTAGCAATAATCCTAGGGTTAATTTAATTAGTTTCATGGCTTCCTCCTGAATTAGGCAGTACTTTGGCTAACCAAAAATAACCAATCAGTGCTGCAAATAACGAACCTGTTAAAATACCTAACCTTGCATAATCACCATACTCTGCAGGCGAATGTTCAAATGCTAATGACGAAATAAACACCGACATGGTAAAACCGATACCACACATCACCGCGACAGGCATAATATGTTTCCACCCTATGCCCGGTGGTAACTCAGCTAACTTCAGTTTTACTGCAACGTAACTGAACAACAATACCCCAATGGGTTTACCTAATATTAACCCCATCATAATACCCAATGTAATGGGTTCTGCGAACGATTCGAGTGTCATATTGGTCAATGACAAACCTGCGTTAGCAAATGCGAATACCGGAAGAATTAAAAACGTACTCCACGGATGTAACTGGTGTTCTAAATGTCCTGATGGTGATGTGCCATCTTTCGCTCGTAACGGGATACAAAATGCAATGATGACACCTGCTAAGGTAGCATGAACACCAGACTTTAATACCGCGACCCACAACATAAATCCAACTAAGGCATAGGGCGTTATAGAGGTTACCCCTTTTCGATTCAGCGCCACCATCAACACAATAGACACTGCAGCAATAATCAAACTGGTCATTGATAAATCAGTGCTGTAAAACAGCGCAATAATCACAATAACACCTAAGTCATCAATAATTGCCAAGGCCAATAAAAATACCTTTAACGCCACAGGTACTCGATTGCCCAGTAATGCCATAATACCCAAAGCAAACGCGATATCTGTTGCTGCAGGGATAGCCCAACCCACTTGAGTTTCTGGGTTAGAATAATTAAATGTTAAGTAAAATAGCGCTGGGAATACCATCCCACCAATCGCCGCAAAAGTTGGTAAAGAAGCTTTAGCCACACTCGACAGTGCGCCCTCTAACAACTCACGTTTAACTTCTAGTCCAATCAATAAAAAGAATAACGCCATTAATCCATCATTAATCCATAACAATAATGGTTTATTGATATCCAATTCGCCGACACGCAATTGAACTCCTGTACTCAAGAAGCCCTGATACAAATCCGCTAAAGGCGAATTTGCCAATATCATTGCCAAGGCCACCGCGACCATTAACAAAATACCGCCGGCAGACTCTTGGCTTAAAAAGTTTCTAATTGCACGTTCCATATAACACTCCTAAATGAACAATAGATTGACTCTAACGCATCCATTCAAACAATAATAATCGATTGTTTCTTACCTTAAACTCGGTATTTCCGAGTTATCGATAGTTTTTAAGGAGACACACCTCACAATTAAACATTTCTAGTTTACAGATTTGAACGCATTGATTAGGTATAATCAGATTAAGCAAAAAAAGGAATTGAAATAAATGAAACAGTATTTAGATCTCTGTAAACGCATCGTCGACGAAGGTCAATGGGTGAATAATGCCCGCACCAACAAAAAGTGTCTCACAGTCATCAATGCCGATTTAACTTATGATGTTGGCAACAATCAATTCCCACTTGTTACCACCCGAAAAAGTTTTTGGAAATCTGCCATAGCAGAAATTCTAGGTTATTTACGCGGCTACCAAAATGCAGCTGATTTTAGAGCGCTTGGCACCAAAACATGGGACGCCAACGCTAACGACAACCAAGCATGGTTGAATAATCCAAATCGCAAAGGTCATGACGATATGGGTTTAATATACGGTGCCCTTGGACGCGCTTTTCCTAAACCCAGTGGCGGCCATGTCGATCTGCTTAAACAAATTGTAGAGGATTTGAGCAATGGTATTGATAACCGTGGAGAAATATTAACCTTTTACCATCCTGGCGCATTCGATCTTGGTTGTTTACGTCCTTGTATGTATGAGCATCATTTCTCGCTCCTAGGTGACACCTTATACCTAAACAGCACTCAACGCAGCTGTGATGTGCCTTTAGGGTTAAACTTTAATATGGTGCAAGTGTATGTACTGTTAGCATTAATGGCTCAAATAACCGGTCACAAGCCCGGTAAGGCTTACCATAAAATCGTTAATGCGCATATTTATGAAGATCAACTGGCACCCATGCGTGATATTCAATTAACCCGTGAACCATTTGATCCACCTAAGTTAATCATCAACCCAGAGATAAAGAGCTTAAAAGACATTGAAACTTGGGTCACATTAGATGATTTTAGTGTTGAAGGTTATCAACACCATGATGCCATTCAATATCCATTTGCGGTATAGATAGTCTTAAAGTAAACGCCCTGATTATTAACTAAGACGGGCGTTTTTATTTGGCTATATAATGGATAAATCGTTGGGCTAAGACGAGCAGGTTTAGCAACAACGTAGAAATTCGAGTTAACTTATTCGAGTTAACTTAATAACAGTTTTAAGCCCACTACCACCAATAAACAGGCAAATATTTTTCGCAATACCGGTGTAGGCCATGTGCTCGCAGCTTTTACCCCAAGCGGAGCACACAATATCGAGCTAACGATTATCCCACCTAAGGCTGGTAAATAAATAAAGCCAAATGCTCCCGGCGGTAAGTCAGGTGCATCAAAGCCCGCAATCACATAACCAATGGTGCCAGATATGGCAATAAACATTCCGGTTACCGACGAAAACCCAACAGCTTGACGCATTTGTAAACCGCAATAACTTAAAAATGGCACCAACAATACCCCGCCGCCAATTCCCATCAGACCAGCAATTAACGCGATCAAAACAGAAACCGTAAACAACACCACAAACTTAGGCATATCGTCACCGGTTTTCACTTTTAACGGAAACGCCATTTGTATGGCCATTAACACCACAAAAATAGCAAAGGTTTGTTGTAAGTTTTCTGATGATATTTGTTCTGACACAAATGCTGACGCTAATGACCCTACGACAATTCCAGGCATAATGGGTTTAAACAACTCCCAGGGGACATTTCCACGCTTGTGGTGCGCTGTAGCTGATGACATCGAGGTTAAAATAATCGAAGCCAATGACGTCGCAATAGCTACATGAGTGAGTTGAGCAACACTAATGCCAACAGACGGAAGGATATATAATAATGCAGGTACAATAACCAGTCCGCCGCCAATACCAAGCAAACCAGCTAAAAAGCCCACAATAGAACCCAGCAGTATACAAATAATAAAAACCTGTAGCATGCTATCCATAACGAAATCCTTATTTTTTTATTAACAATATGCTACATATTGGCTAATTGACTTGATCCATATTATGGATTAATCAAATCGGCTAGATCATGTTGCTGTAAAAACTGGCCTAATAATGTTCGTACTTGTTGGCCATTAGATTGGCATAACACAGTACTGAGTAACTCAGATAATTCTTGTTGCGATACTCGTCTGAGCAAAAAGTTAATTTTGGCGAGGCTAGCTTGGTTCATACTGAGCTTATGGTACCCCATAGCCACCAATAACAAAGCGCCATAGGGCTCACCCGCTAATTCGCCGCAGACACTCACATCTAAGTCATATCGTTTACAGTCATCTACTGCCATTTTAAGGGCGCGTAAAATACCAGGGTGATAACTATCAAATAACGAGCTCACACTCGGATTGTTTCGGTCAACCGCCAGTAAATATTGAGTTAAATCGTTACTGCCAACAGAGACAAAGTCCACGCGTTTTGCCACGTCTTGTAATTGATACAATAATGCAGGAACTTCAAGCATCACACCCACTTTAGGTCGAACTAAAATAGTATTGAGTTCTTGGTTTAATTCGGTAAAAGCTTGCTCAAGATATACTAAGGTTTGATCAATCTCATCGAGATTACTCACCATAGGCAGCAAAATTTGTAATTGATTGCCTTTTCCTGCGGCTTGCAACATGGCTCTCAGTTGCACTAAAAACAATTCAGGATGATCAAGTGACAAACGGATACCGCGCCAACCTAAAAACGGGTTATCTTCTTTAATCGGAAAATAAGGTAAGGGCTTATCACCACCCACATCCAAGGTGCGCATTACCACAGGGCGATCACCTGCTGCGCTTAATACTTGTCTGTATACATTGATTTGCTCGCTTTCACTCGGAAAGCGCTGATGTAACATAAACGGAATTTCAGTACGGTATAAACCAATCCCGTCAGCCCCTTCAGCAATTTCAGATGCAATACCACTGAGTAAACCGGCATTAAGATAAAGCTGGATCCGTTGGCCATCAGTGGTCACCGATGGCAAACTTAATTCTGCAGAAAATTGCTTTTGTTTTTCAACGTCAGCATCAAGCAATAATTGATATTCTTCAATGACTGCTGGGGATGGTGACACTAATAGCTGACCGCGAGTGGCATTAAGCACTAACAATTTTTGATCGATATCGGTCGACAAAACATCGTCAGTACCAACAATGGCAGGCACACCTAATGCGCGAGCTAAAATAGCAGCATGGGCGTTTACACCGCCTCGCTCAGTGACAATCCCCGCAAGCTTTTGTCGCGGAAACTCAGCTAATAATGTGGCATCGACTTCTTTAGCGACTAAAATTACCGGTTTGTCTGATTCAACCTCTAAACGCCCAGGCTCAATCAATTGACGCAATACTTTTTGACCAAGCTCGCGAATGTCACTGGCCCGTTCTTTTAAGTATGGATCTTCCATCGCCAAAAATTGATCGATATAACGAAGAGACACCCGACTTACTGCTGATTCAGCTTGCCAACCAAGTGCGACTTCTCGAGCATACTCCCCGCCTAAACTTGAGTCTTCAAGCAACAGTAGAAAGGCAGTAAAGATAGACGCAACATCAGCAGACTTTTCGCTCTCAAAACGCTGAGAAATAGCCGAGAGCATATCCTTACAGCGTTGCATAGCTTGTTTTAGCCTAAGCAATTCAACGTCTACATCATCACAATGACGTTCAGTTTGCTCGAGCGAAATGGCACCACCCAACACTAAGCCGTGAGCAATCGCAATACCACTAGAAGCAGTAATCCCGTTAAACATCACTTGATGTTGTACATTAGTAATGGAGGCTTTGTGTTTAAGGCTACGTACAACCACGGCAAGTTGCGCCGCTAACGTCATTAAAAAGGCTTCTTCACTCTCACTAAATTGCCTTGCTTCAGGTTGCTGAACCACGATAACGCCAACAACCAACTTTTGAAAAATGATCGGTACAGCCAAAAAAGCACGGTAATCTTCTTCAACAGCTTCAGGGAAGAGTTTAAAACGCGGGTGAATTCGTGCATCAGCCAAATTTACGGCTTCCTCACGTTGGGCCACTAAGCCGACAAGGCCTTCAGATAATGGCATGCTAACTCGGCCTACTGCAGACTTTTCAAGTCCTTCTGTGGCCGACAGCACAAGGTTTTGTTGCTCAAGGATATAAATGGAACAACAATGGGTCGCCATCGCGATGCGAGTTTGCGACACCAAAATATTTAATGCACTCTCCAAACTGTTGGCTCTTGCAACCGCTTGAGTGATATCCCTGAGCATGTTTAACACGGTTCCAATCCTCTTTGAAATCAGTTAACTCCGTTGTTTGCTTCGCTTTCTATTAAATTCGCGCGTTTGCAGCGCTAATGTCGTCGATGCGAACTCTTTCATTACTTTTCTATATACATCGCGCTTAAAAGACACTACCTGACGTACAGGGTACCAATAACTCACCCAACGCCAATCATCAAACTCTGGATGACCAGAAGAATTTAAATTAATGGTATTATCGTGACCTTTTAATTGTAGTAAAAACCATTTCTGTTTTTGGCCAATGCAAACAGGTTTGCTTTCTTGGCGCACCAAACGCTTGGGTAATCGATACCTTAACCAAGAACGAGTGGACGTTAAAATTTGTACATGCTCAGGTCTCAGTCCCACTTCTTCATAAAGTTCGCGATACATGGCTTGCTCTGCAGTCTCGCCATCATCTAACCCACCTTGTGGAAACTGCCATGAATGTTGGCCAAAACGCCTGGCCCACATAACTTGTCCAAATTTATTACAGATAATGATGCCCACATTTGCGCGAAAGCCGTCGCTATCAATCACATGGACTCCAAAATTAACCAAATTTTCTATCGTCTGATTGTTTCACAAAGCATGCCTATCGGCAAACCTCTATTTAATGTGGATAATTGAATAACAATGTTAACAGAGCTTATTTATCAACAGCTGTTATGCTTTTCTCTGTAGATTATCCACAAAATCTGTGGATATCTCTGTTCGAAACTTTGGTAATACTCAATTAGTGGGTAAAAACCAACAAATATCAATTTAATAAACTCACCCAACAAACAACTTAAAAACTAATAAATACAACATCTTAACCAATAACCCTGTATTGATAAAATCTCGATCGCTGAGATCGAACAAAAAAACAACGACTCTAGTTAAGATCAACAACTCGATCTACTACGCGTTAAGTTATACACAAATAACAAGACGTTTTTTAAAAAAAACCAAAGAAAAAGCCATTTTATTGCGTTGACTTGCTCTTTTTAATCAGTTAAAGACAAGTATTTTCACAGTTATCCATTAATTCTGTGGATAACTGTGTGTGAAATACTAGGGCAAAACGAGAGTAACTTGGGACAATTCAATATTAAAAACAGCAAAGATTTATAAAAACAAATTAAAACATAAGGTTATAAACTTATTCAATCAAAAAGTTTTACTCACAAATAATGCGCTTATTTTTTGAGCATTAACACTAATGTCAGTAAACTTGTTATTAATATCGAATACTTGCTAGCATATCAGCAGATATTTCCCCGTTTTTCATATTGATCTTTGCGCTTTCATTCACTCAGTAATTTCATTCACTCAGTCAATGTGTAAGGACGCGTCAATATGACGACTAACATCAATTAAAGGTAATGAAAGTGACATGGCTAAATCCTCGCCTAAAGACATTAATGAATTAATGCTACGAGCGCATAATATGGCTGGGATCCGCCTCGCAGACATTGCAATGGACAACCAAATTACTGTTCCGGCAAATTTAAGGCGCGATAAAGGCTGGGTAGGCCAATTGATAGAATCTGAATTAGGTGCATTGGCGGGTTCAAAACCGCAGCAAGATTTCATTCATTTGGGCGTAGAATTAAAAACAATCCCTATCGATAGTCAAGGTAAGCCACTTGAAACCACTTATGTCACAGTTGCTCCACTGGTCAACATTCAAGGGTTAACTTGGCAAAACAGCGTGGTGTATCACAAGTTACAACAAGTATTGTGGGTACCTGTAGAAGGTGAACGCAGTATTCCTGTCGGCGAAAGACGAGTCGGTACTCCTATCTTATGGCAACCTAACGCGCAGCAAGCACAGCAGCTACAGCAAGATTGGGAAGAAATAATGGAGTTAATCGCTTTAGGCAAAGTGGATAAAATTACAGCTCGCCACGGAGAAGTATTACAACTACGCCCAAAAGCGGCAAATAGCCAAGCATTAACCGAAAGCATTGCTGAAGACGGCAGTATCCAGTTATCTAATCCACGCGGCTTTTATTTAAAAATCGATTTTACCCAACAGATTTTAAATAATGCTTTTGGCTAAATTAACATTTTAGCGTAATCACAATCAGTTCCATCGGCTGGGCAAAAGTTTGCACTAGGCCACATTTTTCTGCACTTCTCTTGATCTAAATCACAAATAAACTATCCCTATTCAGCAGAATTTCTATAAACTACACCGCTTATTACTCAGCTATTCGGATATTTTAATTCTCTTGAAAGCGCGCCGCCAGACTCAAAAACTATTGTTCGCTGTGTTTGCTTGGAGCGTCGCCATGGCGTCATTTGTGTTTTTCCGCTATTCACAATCCTCGCAACTTCCAGATTGGGCTGTTGGTAACGCAGATTTAGCTACCTTGGCAGTATTTATGGGGTTTATATTCGGTGGCCTTCACTGGATGTCGAACCTGATTGCCGACTTTAGTGCCATTAGTCGCCTACCCTATTTGTTTTCAGTGGTTTTTAAAGGCTTGTTCTTATTACTTGGCGCAACCACGCTTGCTTATGTTACGCAATTTTTAAACATGTGGGCGATTGATAACCACATGGTCACCTTACGACAAATGCTCAGCGTACATATTATTTATAGCCCGTCATTTCAGGCATTAATCGTTTATTTAGTCGTGGTGCGTGTCAGCTTAGCTTTTATTGAACAAATGGCACTGTTGGTAGGGCCTAAAGTGTTGTTTAATATTGGTTTAGGTAAATACCATAAACCAAGGTATGAACATCAACTCTTTCTCTTTATCGATATGGTGTCATCTACGGCCCATGCAGAAACTCTAGGTGATTATCGCTTTAGTCGACTGATTCAAGACAGCTTTAGCATGCTGGCCGATACAGTTGCAGACAACGAGGCTGAAATCTATCGTTATATGGGAGATGCGGTATTAATCCATTGGCCTTTGGAGCAAGGTATTAAACATGACCGTTGCATGAACATTTACTTCGAGTTTTGTAAGCAACTTAAATGGCAAACTCAATACTTTGAGCAACAATATGGCTTTGTGCCTAAATTTAAAGCCGCTGCACATTGTGGCCAAGTGGTCGCTGCCGTTGTGGGTGTCCACAAACAAGAGATCAGTTTCTTTAGTGATGTGCTCAATACGTTGGCAAGGCTTCAAGACCAATGCAATCCATTGGGTCAACGAATGCTACTATCTGGGGATGTGGTCCATCGGCTTGAACAGCAAAACAGTCAATATGACTTAACCAATTTAGGCCCAATTGTATTAAAAGGTAAGCAGCACCCCATTGAAGTATTTGGCGCTGCACCTATCAAATCACCCCACTTGTAACCCATCTACTTCTTGTTTGGTAACTCTTGAGCGAGTAATTTTTTCTGTATCGCTAACCCTAAGGTTCTAAAGGTTGAAATCCGGCTGGTTGTTTGACGCCAAACTAACCCAATATCACGATACGGCGCTTCACCTGGTGGGTCCATCGTAATTAAATCAGTGTCATTTAATATACCGGTATCTATTGCCATTTGAGGTAAAAAAGTTGTGCCCAGCTTGCTGTTAACCATTTGCACTAACGTATGTAAACTGGTTGCCGCAAAAGGGTTAACCTTAGTACTGTCACCTAACTGGCAGGCAGTAATCGCATGACCTGTTATACAATGTTCTGCTTGCAGTAAAAAAATACTTTCATCAGGCATTTTTTGATAATCGATAGGTTGTATTACATCTTGCGATAACTCTTTGTGCATGACCATCTTGAATGGGTCGATACCCACTTTCATGCTATGGAAACCATTAGTATCGACTGGCAAAGCCAAAATTAATAAATCGAGCTCGCCTTTAGCTAGAGCATCAAGCAGTCTTTCTGTGGTGTCTTCTTTCAATAACAAGCTTAATTTGGGGTAATCTTGCTGACACAATTTGACCACCCGACTCAGTAAAAATGGCGCAATAGTTGGGATACAGCCTAAACGTATTTCACCCGTCATTGGCTCCCCTTGGTTTTTAACCAACTCAACCAAGTCATCAACATTAGTTAAAATATTTCTAGCACGTTCAACGACTTCTTCACCAATTGCGGTAAACATAAATGATTTATGATCCCGTTCGATCAATTGATAACCGAGCTGTTCTTCAAGGTTTTGTATGCCACTAGACAAGGTTGATTGGCTAACAAAACACATTTTAGCAGCACGATTAAAGTTCTGTTCTTGATGTAAATGCACTAAATAATAGAGATTTTTAAGGCTAGGAAGATTTTTCATTCTAACGATTACCCTTACCGATGTTGATTCAAATAATGAATTAAATAGGGCGAAATAACAAGTAACAGATAAGCATTAATGCGACATGCACCCATAAAAAAAGCCTCATTTATAGAGGCTTTTTTTAACTTAAGTGTACTAAAGAGCGATTATGCTTTTGCTTCCAGATACGCTTTAAGTTGTTGTAAATCTTTAGCGGCATGTTCAACGATTTCAGCTAACCACGTTTTATGATCGGCATCCCAATTTGCTTCTTCGCTATGTTGTAACAACTGAGCAAATTGCTGAATACGTTTTAAGCCAACAGAACCTGCCGCGCCTTTAAATTTATGCGCTTCTGCACATAAAGTGTCTTTATCATTTGCATCTTCAGCTTTCACTAAACTGCTGACATATTCAGGCATTAGCTGCTCAAATAGCACTACGCTTTTTAATAACGTCCCAGCACCAATGGCACTGATATATTGCTCAAGGGTGTTGAGATCCAATATTGAGTCTAACTGCGTTGTGGCCATTGTGGCACCTCTGTATTAATTCTAACTCTATAAAATTACAAAACATAATACCGAGTAAAATAGCCTATGCAAGGCTTGAACATGAATAGCACCACATTTATTTTAAATGATAACAAGCCATTAACACCACTTTTTCACTGGCATTACCAATGTTTAAAAAAAGCTCATCTTGAGACTTTTTCAAGCAAGTAGAATATAAAGTAACCATAAGTCCACATTAGGCCGTTTTATAAACGCCATTGAGCGCACTACCTTGGCCACCATATTCTCTTAGTTCATCCACAATGGCGACTAAACCATCCCAGCGAAATGCACACCAATCAGGGGCGAGTAACATCGGTTTTTTGGCATACGCGGTAACTCGGTGGTAAATGATGTGTTCAGGGGTATGACGAATGAGCATTGCTGCTGCAGATGCATATTCATCTAATGTTAATAACTGCATTGGCTTATAATGCCATTGTTTTGCCATGGTACTCCCTTCAACAATGTGTAATGGATGAAGCTTAATTCCATCGACACCAATTCCCAATACCGTTCTTAAACTGTTTAAGTAGTCGGAGTTGGTTTCGCCGGGTAAACCTAAAATCAAATGCGTACATACTTTAATACCACGCGCTCTCGCTGCGATAACTGTTTGACGATATTCCGCCAATTGGTGACCTCGATTAATTTTTTTCAAGGTGTGATTATTACTGGTTTGCAAGCCTAGCTCTAACCAAACATCTAACCCACTTTGTTGATATTCAACGAGTAAATCAAGGACCTCATCTGGCACACAATCAGGTCGAGTGCCAATGTGTAATCCCACCACGTGCTTATCTGCAATCGCAAGGTCGTATTTTTGTTTAAGGCGGTTAAATTCATCGTAAGTGCTGGTATAGGCTTGAAAATAAGCAATGTATTTACTTGATGAAACCGGGGCTGGTCGCGATTTATTAATACAATGCTCTCTCGAATGGGCACGCACTTTACCATCGGCAAGTTGCACAGGGATCGACAATGTTTGCCCTTGTTGAGCATTAAAAGAGGCGACATTACAAAATGTGCAACCTCCAAGCCCCAGCGTACCGTCACGATTAGGGCAGGTAAATTCAGCATCAATTGTCAGTTTTTTTATTCTTTCACCATATTGACGCTTGCAATAAGAACCAAATGTATTAACGTAGTCATCTAAGCCCATCTGGCTACCCTCTTCACCTAAAAGGGCGCTAGTTTATGATTCACTTAAACACCTGTCTCGGTGCTAAATCAATAAAACTGCCATTTAAGCCTAGCAAACACGAAACTCTGCGCTATGTCGCAAAATTGTTTAAAACATCCCAACATGAAATAAATTAATCAAAATGAATATTTACTCATTTTGATTAATTTTTTACCCAACAACTGTATTTGAAATAAAATTCATTATTTTTAATTCAAAAACAATCCATTCCTTTTGTTACTAAAAAGTAGCTATATGTTTGAAATAATATTTAAATTGTTTTTATTCATAAGGTTATAGCGCCAAAACCCCAGTTTACGTTAACGTAAACCTTGTAGGCAAATCCATTTATTTGGTAATTATATTTCAGTTTGTTGCATTTTTTTGGTTTGACCTTTATGCATTCTCAGTTTAATTTGAATGGTTCGGGTGCATATCTATGGAATGTTTCACATTTACCCCGAGTCGTATCTAGTAGAGGTTTAGGGGGTTTTTTGTATGAGCTTGTATCATCCCAGTTTCGAGCGTGACAATTGCGGATTTGGTTTAATTGCACAAATGGACGGTGACGCGAGTCACCGCATTGTGCGTACCGCAATTCATGGTCTCGATCGAATGAAGCATCGTGGTGGTATTGCAGCTGACGGACGCACAGGTGATGGCTGTGGTTTATTAATGCAAATGCCAACTGCTTTCTTTGAAGCTATCGCCGCAGAAAATGATTGGCATTTAAGCCGAAAGTTTGCCGTAGGTATGCTATTTCTCAGCCAAGATGAACAACGCGCTGATGAAGCTAAATTTATTTTAGAAAAAGAATTACAAAGAGAAACACTGAGTGTTGCAGGTTGGCGTAAAGTTCCGGTTAATCCAGATGTTCTGGGGGAGATTGGCCGAGCAAGTTTGCCACAAATTTATCAAGTTCTAATCAACGCGCCAGTGGGGTGGCGTGAGAAAGATCTTGAACGTCGCTTATATATGGCGCGTCGTCGTCTTGAGCAACAGATTACCGATGACAAAGATTTTTATGTCGCCAGCTTATCTGGTCAAGTCATAGTCTATAAAGGCTTAATGATGCCGGCAGACTTGCCATCATTTTATACTGACCTTGCCGACATTCGCTTGAAGAGTGCGATTTGTTTATTCCATCAGCGCTTTTCAACTAACACATCGCCAAAATGGCCATTAGCACAACCGTTCCGCTATTTAGCGCACAATGGTGAAATTAATACCATTACGGGTAACCGTCAATGGGCGCGAGCGCGTGCCTACAAGTTTAATTCACCCTTGTTACCTGACCTACAACAAGCCGCACCGTTTGTGAATGAAACTGGTTCTGACTCATCATCATTAGATAACATGCTTGAGATGTTGTTATCAGGTGGTATGGACTTATACCGTGCAATGCGCTTGCTCATTCCACCAGCTTGGCAATCCAACCCAGAAATGGATGATGAGCTTAAAGCCTTCTATGACTTTAACTCTATGCATATGGAGCCTTGGGATGGACCTGCAGGTATTGTAATGACCAATGGTCGTCATGCAGCCTGCGCTGTTGACCGCAATGGTTTGCGTCCTTCGCGTTATGTCATCACTAAAGACCGGATTTTAACCTTAGCCTCTGAAGTGGGTATTTGGGATTATGCCGCTGATGAAGTCATCGAGAAAGGCCGTGTTGGTCCTGGTGAATTACTAGTACTTGATACCGTAAATGGTCGCTTATACCAATCATTTGAAATTGACAACGATTTAAAACGTCGTCATCCATACAAAGAATGGATGTCAAAAAACAGCCAAACACTTGTGCCCGCTGAAAATATTGAACCGTCTCGTCAAGGCGAAAGTGGTTTTGATTCAAAAACTTTACTGCAATATCAAAAGCAATTTGGCTTCACTCGTGAAGAGCTAGAGCAAGTGATTTGGGTTCTGGCCAGTAAAGGTGAAGAAGCCATCGGCTCAATGGGCGATGACACGCCTATGGCCGTTTTGTCGAAAAAATCACGTTCGTTATATGATTATTTCCGTCAAAAATTTGCCCAGGTCACCAATCCACCTATCGATCCATTACGTGAAAAACACGTCATGTCGTTAGCGACATGTGTTGGCCGCGAACAAAACTTATTTAGCGAAACCACAGGTAACGCTTACCGAGTGATGTTCAACTCTCCAATTTTATTATTCAGTGACTTTAACCAATTACTTGGTTTAGACAGCACTAACTATCGTGCAAATACCGTCGATTTAAATTACGACGGTCATGAAAGCTTAGAACAAGCCATTCATCGTATTACCGATGAAGCTGAGCGTTTAGCACGCAGTGGCACAACGCTATTGGTACTATCTGACCGTGCTGTGGCACAAAATGCCCAGGTGATCCCTGCTGCTATGGCTGTCGGTGCTGTGCAAACTCGTTTAGTGGATAAGAGCTTGCGCTGTGACACCAACATTATTGTTGAAACCGCATCAGCGCGCGACCCGCATCATTTTGCCGTGTTACTCGGTTTTGGCGCCACAGCTATTTACCCATACCTTGCGTATGAGTCGATTTCTGCAATGGCCAAATTACATCAAGTGGAAGACGTCACTCCATTAATGCTTAACTTCCGTTATGGCATTGAAAAAGGCTTGCGTAAAATCATGTCTAAAATGGGGATCAGCACCGTCGGTTCATACCGTTGTAGCCAACAGTTTGAAGCCGTTGGACTTGCGCGTGATGTCATTGAGTTATGCTTTAAAGGCGTAATAAGCCGTATTGAAGGCGTCAATTTTGAACATATCGCCAACGATCAAAAAATACTGCACACTGCGGCTTACCGTGCCCATGTGCCATTACCACAAGGTGGCTTGCTGAAATACGTTGAGGGCGGCGAATACCATGCCTTTAACCCAGACGTCGTTAACACATTGCAAACGTCACTTAAAAACCAAGATTATGCTGAGTACAAAAAGTTTGCTCGCTTAGTGGATGACCGTCCAGTGGCAACCTTGCGCGATCTTATTGGCATTAAAGGCCAGCTAGACGCCGTTGACGCGGACAAAGTCGAAGGTGCAGAAACCTTATACCCACGGTTTGACAGTGCGGCCATGAGTATCGGTGCGTTAAGCCCTGAGGCGCATGAAGCGTTAGCTATAGCGATGAACCGTTTAGGTGGCCGCTCTAACTCAGGTGAAGGTGGAGAAGACGCTAATCGCTTTAACAGCGAGCGTAATTCAGCCATTAAGCAAATTGCATCAGGTCGCTTTGGCGTAACAGCCCATTACCTAGTCAACGCTGATGTATTGCAAATTAAAGTCGCTCAAGGTGCTAAACCAGGTGAAGGTGGGCAGCTACCCGGCCATAAAGTCAGCGTTGAAATTGCCGGCCTACGTCATGCTCGCCCTGGTGTGACCTTAATTTCACCACCACCGCACCACGACATTTACTCAATTGAAGATTTAGCCCAGCTAATTTTCGATTTAAAGCAGATTAATCCAAAAGCACTTGTGTCGGTAAAACTGGTTTCAGAACCAGGCGTAGGCACTATTGCGACTGGTGTGGCAAAAGCCTATGCAGATATGATCACCATTTCGGGTTACGACGGCGGTACTGGCGCAAGCCCAATTACGTCAGTTAAATATGCCGGTTCTCCTTGGGAGCTTGGTTTAGCTGAAGTACATCAATCGTTGGTTGAAAATGGCCTACGCCATAAAATTCGCTTACAAGTGGATGGTGGCTTAAAGACCGGTACTGACGTAATTAAAGCGGCATTGTTGGGCGCTGAAAGCTTCGGTTTTGGTACTGTGCCAATGATCGCGCTCGGGTGTAAATACTTACGTATTTGTCATTTGAACAATTGTGCGACAGGTGTTGCTACCCAAGATAAAAACTTACGTGAAAAACACTATCATGGCCTACCTGAACGCGTGATGACGTACTTTGAGTTTGTTGCTCAAGAAGTACGTGAGTGGATGGCAGCATTAGGTGTCGTCAAGTTTGAAGACTTAGTAGGTCGTAGCGATTGGTTACATGCTATTGAAGGACAAACAGACAAGCAACGTGGTTTAGACCTTACACCGATTCTTTATCAGCCAAAAGTGCAACCAAACTCAGCATTGACTTGGAAAGAAACAAACCCTCCGTCAGATGTCGGTCAGCTTAACCAAACTCTTGTAGCTGATTGTGCTTCTGCAGTGGAGGCTGGTGAACCATACTCATACCAATACTCAATTAACAATACCGACCGCTCTGTTGGCGCGGCATTGTCTGGCTTTATTGCCACTAAAATTGGCGTAAAAGGCACAAAAGAGCCGATTAATCTTGGTTTTAACGGCAGTGCAGGACAAAGTTTTGGGGTATGGAACAGCCCAGGGCTAGAGCTTAAGTTATGCGGTGACGCCAATGACTATGTTGGCAAAGGCATGTCTGGCGGGAAGATTGTGATACATCCACCGATTGGCAGTCCATTCCAAAGCGAGCGCAGTGCCATTATGGGTAACACCTGTTTGTATGGTGCAACCGGCGGTAAATTATTTGCGGCAGGTCAAGCTGGCGAACGTTTCGGTGTGCGTAACTCTGGCGCTATCGCTGTTGTCGAAGGTGTGGGTGATAACGGTTGTGAGTACATGACCGGTGGTATCGTGGTCATTCTGGGTAAAACCGGGGTGAACTTTGGTGCCGGTATGACCGGTGGGTTTGCTTACGTATTCGACCAATTTGGTCGTTTTAATCGCCGTGTTAACACTGAAATGGTTGATACTCAAAAAGTAGAGTCGACCATCCACCAGCAACACTTAAAAGGGTTAATTGAAACTCACTATGCTGAAACCGGCAGTGAACATGCCCATATGATTTTAAGTGATTTTGAAAACTGGTTAGATTGTTTCGTACTAGTCAAACCAAAGAATATTGCCGTTGCTGACCTGCTTAAAATTGAGCAGAAGAGTCCGGAATTAGTTGTAAAGGCAGGATAATCATGAGCAATGACTTTCAATTTATCGAAGTGGGTCGTGCTGACCCCGTAAAACATGAAGCCAAAAAACGCGCTACACAATTTATTGAAATTTATCAGCCGTTTACTCAGCCTGAAGTGAAACAACAAGCCGATCGTTGTCTTGACTGTGGTAACCCGTATTGTGAATGGAAATGCCCATTGCATAACTACATTCCAAACTGGTTAAAACTGGCTGAGCAAGGTCGGATTATGGAAGCTGCAGACTTGGTTCACGAAACCAATACCCTGCCTGAAATATGCGGCCGAGTATGCCCACAAGACCGCTTATGTGAAGGTGCTTGTACCCTAAATGACGACTTTGGTGCGGTCACTATTGGTAACGTTGAAAAATACATTACTGACACGGCTATCTCTCAAGGCTGGCGTCCAGATATGACCAAAGTCACGCCGCGTAAAGAGCGGGTTGCAATTGTTGGTGCTGGTCCTGCGGGTTTAGGTTGCGCGGATATTTTAGCCCGTAATGGCGTACAAGCCGTGGTGTATGATAAATACCCGCAAATTGGTGGCTTACTCACCTACGGTATTCCATCATTTAAACTTGATAAAGACGTTATGGCGACTCGCCGCTCAGTGCTAGAAGGCATGGGAATTAAGTTTAAAATGGGTGTGACCGTTGGTAAAGATGTGAGCTTTCAAAGCTTGTTAGATGAGTACGATGCCGTGTTCCTCGGCATGGGGACTTACACCGCAATGAAAGCCAAACTACCCAACGAAGATGCTCAAGGTGTTATCCAGGCACTACCCTACTTAATTGGTAACACGCATCACTTAATGGGTACACAAGACGATTCAACGCCCTACTTGAGCCTTGAAGGCAAAAACGTCGTGGTGCTTGGTGGTGGTGATACTGCCATGGATTGCGTGCGTACAGCCGTGCGTCAGGGCGCGAAAAGCGTCACTTGTGCATATCGTCGTGACGAAGCCAACATGCCTGGTTCTCGCCGTGAAGTGCAAAATGCGCGAGAAGAAGGTGTTAATTTCTTATTTAACCGCCAACCAGTCGCGATTAAAGCTGAAAATGGTGTCGTGGTGGGTATTGAATGTGTGGAAACCCAAATGGGTGAAGCCGATGCCAGTGGCCGCCAACGTGCTGAAGTCATCGCTGGCAGCGAGCAAGTACTCGAAACCGATGCGCTAATTATCGCCTTTGGTTTTCAGGCAAGCCCTGCAGACTGGTTTAGCGATTTTGGGATTGAAACAAACGAATGGGGCTTGGTTAAAGCCACTAAAGTTGACGATAACCCATTCCAAACCACTAACCCTAAAGTCTTTGCTGGTGGCGATATGGTACGCGGATCTGACTTGGTCGTAACTGCTATTGCAGAAGGACGTGATGCCGCAATGGGGATTTTAAACTACTTAGATTAACAAGTTGCCCCGCATAGCCTGTGATTGATTACAGGCTACTACTGATTATAACGTACCGAGTTTGCTTGTGAATTTTAGCGCATCTATATGATGCGCATTTTTTTGCCCAAAAACAGTAATTATTTATTCGCAGAGTTCACTAAAAAGTGGCTAAACAATTTGTTTTTTAACTCTGGGTGTTCATCCGAAAACCTAACCCCTATTGTCATTTCGCCTTCAAGTTGCTGCACCTTAACCGCGGTTCCGGTCAGAATGCCTGACAAGTTTTCATCAATAGAAATGGCCACATGTATTTCAGCATCTTGCTCAAGAACCATCGATTTAGGGGCTAAAGTGACAAAACACCCTGTCAAAGAAAAATCGAGCATTTTAGCAATGATCTTATTGTCGTTGTGCATAATAAACACATCTTGTTCAATATCGACTCGCAGCTGCTCTCTGACCTTTTTCTTAGTGATCGATTTTGGCACGCTAAGGCATAACATACGCACTGGATGATTCACCATTGATAAAATAGAGGTCTTAAAGGCAATGATGTCTTTAAAGCCACTGTTCGTCATTGCTCTCACCACAATTTCAGCATTGGCTAACATATGCTGGTAAGCTTCAGAAAAATCTTTAGTGGGAAATTCAATCAAAATAAAACGGTTGATTTGATAACCAATCAAACTCGAACGAGATTGGACTTTTTTACCATTAGCAAAATGGATCTCAACAAACAAATCCATACCAATATCAATTAAGCGCAAATCGTCAAGCAACTCGCTCACTGGTGTTTTTATCATAGAACTTTCACCCTGTAAGTGGACGTGATAGAGCTCTGCTTCATCAATCTATTGACCCAAAATTTCATCATTAACATAAAGATAACAGATTTCGTATTGTTCTACCTAGAGCTTGCCAGTCTTTGTGAAAAAGAATTTTGTTTCTTTTAGCCAGAAGCAATAGGAATATGACGCGACATAAACAATCTTAATAGAATAACGCGCTCACCGACAGAGGGATAAATAACCCTAAAACAATTCAGGCCAGCAATGCTGGCCTGAAATACCAATAGTTACATCGTTATTTTACCGTAAACTTAGTATCTTGCTCTCTTAACAAGTACAAGGCAAAGCATGCTGCCCACATTGGCCATGCAGCAAAAAACAATAAATTATTAAACGCATCAATGTATTGATTAAATGCAGATAAGGTTGACGCACCGTGCATTAAGAAAATCACGCCATAGGTTAGGCGTTTTTTAATCCCAAGCACAAAGGCAATCACCAATAATAATTGCAAACCGCCCATGATGTATGCAGCAATTTCATTAACACCACCAATGCCATAAAACTTCTCGAATATTTTCATGCTGTGACCAGGATTAACAAATTTATCCAATGTCCACACGAGCATCACCAAAAATACACCTAAGCGTAAAGACAATAACGACCACTGCAACTTGCTTTCAACATCGCTGGTAAGTGTTGTTTGCATCATAATTCCTTAAAAAATATAAATAAAACTCATTCTGATGAGTGATTAATAAGCTAGACTGAGATTGCCTGACTAAAAAGTTAATCAGCGCCTAAATGACCGAACTTAGTCAGTTTATGTTGCACAACCACTTATTCCATTTAATTCTAAACAAACTAAATTTGGCATAAGATTGTTGTAATAAATTCGTTAATCATGAGGTCTTTTAGGCCAAGTTCATCACAGCAGAAAATATTATGCCTATTCATCGTTACCCAAATCGCTCCATGACAGCTGCAGCTGTTGGCTTAGCCTTATTCTCTTCGTTAACGGTTGCCGCTGATGACACTTCAACGATTGAAGTGATCCATGTGTCAGGCAAAGCGATTAACGATAAAGGTTTGTCACCTAAAAACAGCACCGTTGATGGCCCCTTTGGTGATGGTATTGCATTAAAAGATATTGCTCGTTCGGTCACTCCGATAACCAGCGAAATGATTGAACAGCTTAATATCATCGATTTATCAGATATCCAAAAAGTCAGTCCCAATAGCTACTCAGCTAGCGGCTTTGGCGCGTCAAGCTTACCAACGATTCGTGGCCAGTTAGGCGAGTTATACCAAGACGGTGTGCGTCGCCAGGCAGGTAATAATGGCTTTGGGATCCCAATGTCGTTTAACGCCATTGAGCAAATTGATGTGGTAAAAGGTGCGCCACCTGTCTTGCTAGGTACTAGTCAGCGCAATGGAGGCTTTGTTAATGTGCATTCAAAAGTGGCCCCCACTAATGACAAGTTTACCAACCTCACAGCCTCAGCAGGCAGTTGGGATCATTATCGTGCTCAGATAGATGTCGCGACAGACATTGTAGAAAACCAAAGTGGCGTACGTTTAAGCGCAGAACATATCGACAATGGCAGCTATTATGATTACTCAGGTTTTCAAAGCGACAGCATATTCGTGGCATTTCGCCTATTGCCAGATAATGCCAGCACCTGGGACATCAATCTCGAATACTATGATGTCGATTTTACCGACAACGCCGGGATTAACCGCCCAACCCAAGCATTAATTGATGATGGCTTATATGTTACCGGTCAAGGTGTGCAGCCTAATGGCAGCACCATACCAGGCGCTAATGCCATTGTGTCGCCAACCGGATTAGTGAAAATAGATCGCAGCCAAGTTTTAACCGATCCAGACAACATCAACAACGCGCAAACGTTTATCGTTCACAGTACCTACGTGCGTGAGTTAAGCGATAAGGCCACCGTTAAAAACATTAGCTACTATCAGCATTTAGAGCGTGAAGAAATTGCCCAAAACAGTTTTGTTGAAATCATCGATGGCGCAGATACGGCACAAAACCGGGTTGAGTTAGCCTATCAATGGAATGATGCACAAAGCACCATTGTGGCCGCCGATATCCGTTACAACAAGGTATTAGGTTACAGCCAATTTACCACCGAAGCAGACTTACCCATAGATTTAACCGGCCCCATTGAAAACCGTCGTATTCCGCTAACAGCAGAGCAACAAGCTAGATTAGTTGAGCTTCGCCCAGGGGTGTTTGTGTCACCTGGTGCACAATACGACATTGATGGCGACGGCAGTGGCGACTATTCATTGTCTGACACGACAGACTCAACCAGTTGGCAAACTGGTATCGCGATCCAGCACAACAGCCAATGGACGGACAAGCTGTCGACCAGCGTAGGTTATCGTGCCGATTTTTATGATGTTAAGGCACGCGATGCCATAGCCCCTCAAGGGCAAATCGCCGCCAGTGACGCCATTAATGAAATGCTCGAATCAGGACAAATCAGCATTAGCTATCAGCTTAGCGATTTTATCACCACCTATGCCAGCGCCAGTTATAACGAATCGACCTCAAACAGTATGGCAGGCGGCACCACATTAGGCGCCAATAACCAAATTAGCAGCCAAAACTTTGCTACCGAAAACACCTTAACCGAAGTGGGCATTAAATATGCGCCAAGCGATAGTGCCTGGTATGTCGATGCAGCAGTGTTTGATCAAAAACGCAGTCTGCGAAATCGTGATGGCAGCAATACAGGTATCAGAACTAAAGGCTTTGAGGCGCAAGCCTTTTATGATGCCGACCCTTATTGGTTTAGCGCGGGTTACAGTTACTTAGATGCGCGTTATGATAATTCTGCCAGCAGCCAAGATACGGTACAAGTGGCCGATGCCTTTGATAATTCACGCCCAGATATCATTGCAGGTACGGGAATAGGCGCGCCAAACTTTGCCTCATTTGCACCATCAAACAGCCGCGTACAAGGTCTACCTGAACAATCGCTCACACTTAATGGCGGAATGTCGATTACTGAAAAATGGAAAGCCGGTTTCTCCGGTCTCTATACCAAGAGTTACCCATTAGACTATTTAGCGACTGTGTATATTCGCGATCAATACACGCTTAACATTAACACTCGCTATGATTTTACCGAGCAAACAAGTTTAAGACTGGACGTCAATAACGTGACTAACCAAAAGAATTGGCGCCCGGTGTTTGAAGGCGGTTATTTCGGATCAACCTTGGTTTTTCCTGAACTTCCGGTTAATGCCACCCTAACCTTACAGCATTCATTTTAAGGCGATAAATTATGTTTAAAAAAATTGTGTTATTACTGATTGCAGCGTCATTAGTGGGGTTATTTTTCCACTTTGATTTGCATCAATTATTGACCTTAGAGGGTCTAAAAGGCTCGATGAATGACTTTAGTCAATTACGTGAACAATCACCATTGTTAGTTATTGGCGGGTTCTTTTTATTGTATGTGTCCGTGACCGCATTATCCTTACCCGGCGCAGCGATTCTTACCCTCGCATCAGGTGCGTTATTTGGTATTGTCGAAGGGTTAATTATTGCCTCATTTGCCTCAAGCATTGGAGCAACTCTGGCCTTTTTAGTGTCGCGTTATCTATTACGTGACTCAATTAAACAACGCTTTCCAGAGCGCTTAGCGGCGATTGACGCAGGCATTGAAAAAGAAGGCGGATTTTACCTATTTACCTTGCGTTTGGTGCCAATATTTCCATTCTTTCTAATCAACATGTTAATGGGTGTGACCGGGTTTAAATCGTGGACTTTTTACTGGGTAAGCCAAGTCGGTATGTTTCTGGGCACCTTTGTGTACGTTAATGCTGGTACGCAACTTGCGCAAATTGACAGCCTGTCGAACATTTTATCGTTTAACCTAATTGTGTCATTTGCACTATTAGGGTTATTCCCACTTATCGCTAAGGCCATCGTTAACATGATTAAAAAACGTCGTGTATACAGCAAGTGGACTAAACCCGCTAAATTTGACCGCAATATGATTGTGATTGGTGCAGGAGCGGGTGGACTCGTCACCAGTTATATTGCCGCTGCAGTAAAAGCCAAAGTGACCTTAATTGAGGCCGGAGAAATGGGCGGCGACTGCTTAAATTATGGCTGTGTGCCCAGCAAAGCGATGATTAAAAGTGCCAAAATAGCTGAGCAAATACGTAATGCCCATCATTACGGCCTAGAAGACAGCACACCTGAGTTTTCGTTTAAAAAAGTCATGGCACGTGTACACCAAGTGGTAGCCGATATTGCCCCGCACGACAGTGTTGAGCGTTATACCAATTTAGGGGTTGATGTCGTAAAAGGTTACGGCAAATTAATCGACCCATGGACAGTCGAAATTACCTCCGCAGATGGCAGCACTCGCCGCTTAACCGCGCGCAGCATTGTGATTGCCACCGGTGCTCGCCCATTTGTGCCGCCTCTACCGGGCATAGAAGAAGTCGGTTATGTTACCAGCGATACCTTATGGGACGAGTTTGCCAAACTCGATGCTGCACCACAAAAATTAGTGGTACTGGGTGGCGGCCCAATCGGTTCTGAACTGGCACAAAGTTTTGCCCGTTTAGGCTCGCAAGTCACTCAAGTTGAAATGGCTGAGCGCATCATGATTAAAGAAGATCTTGAAGTGTCTGAGTTTGCAACACAGGCATTACGTAACAGTGGGGTTAATATTTTAACCTCGCATCAAGCACTGCGCTGCGAACTGCGTGAGGGTAAAAAATACCTTATCGTTAAGCATCAAGATCAAGAGCACGCTATCGAGTACGACCAGTTGTTATGTGCCGTCGGTCGCAGTGCACGTCTAAGCGGTTACGGCTTAGAAGAACTCGGCATTGAAACCAATCGCACCATTCAAACCAATGAATATTTAGAAACGCTATACCCTAATATTTATGCGGCAGGCGACATTGTTGGCCCATATCAATTTACGCATGTGGCCGCACATCAGGGCTGGTATGCGGCAGTGAACGCGTTATTTGGTCACTTGAAAAAATTCAAAGTCGATTACCGGGTTATTCCATGGACCACCTTTATCGATCCAGAAGTGGCTCGTGTCGGTATTAATGAATACGAAGCCAAACAGCAAGGGATAGAGTATGAAGTCACACGCTTTGATTTTGCTGAGCTCGACCGTGCCATTACCGACAGTGCCACCGATGGTTTTATTAAAGTGATTACCCCTAAAGGCAAAGATAAAATCTTAGGAGTAACCGTGGTGTCAGAACACGCTGGTGATTTAATTGCTGAGTTTGTATTAGCGATGAAACACGGCCTAGGACTGAATAAGATTTTAGGCACCATACACAGCTACCCAACATGGGCCGAAGGTAACAAGTACGCCGCAGGAGAATGGAAGCGTAACCACGCGCCAGAAACCGTGCTACGTTGGTTAGAGAAATATCACACATGGCGTCGTAGCTAGTCATTTAAAAGACATAAAATGCTGGCAGTTAACTGCCAGCCATTAAATGATGCACGCGTAAATCAATCGTAAACTGCCCGGCAAGGGATACTGCCGATAGCAGTCAGAGAACCCCAAAATGAATAGCATATTCAAGGCATTTATCAAATATGTGGTTATTGCGCCCTTACTCAGTAGCACCTTGCTGTTTAGTCAAATCAGTGTGGCTGCCGATACCATGCCAGCGGTCGTTCAAACAGGGCAGGCCTTGCACCAACAATGGCAAGCACTCGTGAGTCAGCACGTAAAGCCGATTAATCATGGCAGCAGTAGCACGGTAGATTATGCAGCGATGCAGCAGCAACGTACTCAACTGCAAAGCTACCTCAAGCAGCTCAGTAGCATCAGTCAGATGCAATTTGATGCATGGAATAAGGCATCGCAATTGGCATTTTTAATCAATGCTTACAACGCCTGGACGGTTGAGTTCATCTTAACCAAATATCCTGATATTGAATCGATAAAAGATCTTGGCGGATTGTTTAGCTCCCCCTGGGATAAAAGCGTTATTCCTTTACTTGGTAAAAATCGTAGCCTCAATGACATTGAGCACAAGCTTATTCGTGGCAGTGACAGATACAATGATCCGAGAATTCATTTTGCGGTAAATTGTGCCAGTATTGGCTGCCCTGCTCTGCTTGAAGAAGCCTATACCGGTGCTAAGCTTGAGCAACAGCTTGATGCACAAACCAAACGTTTTTTAGCTGACACTAGCCGTAATTATGCCAAAGGTGACACGGTATATTTGTCTGCCATTTTTAAATGGTATGGTGATGACTTTACCCAAGGCTTTGCTGGGGCGGATTCTGTTGAGGCGTTTTTATTGTTGTATCCTAACGCATTACAACTTAATGCAGAGCAGCAAGTTGCGGCAAAAAAACAGCAATTAGATATCGATTTTCTTGATTATAACTGGTCGTTAAATGCGGTTAGATAAGCCAATGTGCTTCAATAAAATTTATCACATCATGCAGCCTATTGTGGCGGCTTTGGCATTGGGTGTCAGTGTATATGCTTGCCTTTGGACGAGCGTAGCTTATGCACAAACCAATGAGCTTGGCGCATGGAAAGAGATTGAAGCGCGTGGCAACAATCAAGATGTGTACTTTCATGCTTGGGGCGGCGATCCGCAAATCAATCGCTATATTCAGTGGGTTGCCGAGCAAGTTAAGCAGCAATATCAAATCAATTTACACCATGTCAAACTCACCGACACAGGCGAAGCGGTCAGCCGAGTGTTAGCAGAAAAATCAGCCAATAACGATAATAACGGCAAAGTCGATTTAGTGTGGATTAACGGCGAAAACTTTGCCGCCATGGCAAAGCATCAATTATTAACACCAAACTGGGTAGCGCAATTGCCCAACTTTGCCTTAACCGACCCAGACAATAACCCTGCCATGAGCCGCGATTTTGGCGTACCGACTCAAGGCATGGAAGCGCCCTGGGGCAAAGCGGCATTGACGTTTTATTATGACAGCCGAGCGACACTATCTACGCCGCAAACCTTGCAACAATTAAGTGCATGGGCCAAACAACATCCAGGGCGATTTACCTACCCTAAACCGCCTGATTTTTTAGCCATGAGCTTTTTAAAATATGCGCTAATCGCGCTTAACAACAGTCAGCCTGATGCCATTAAAAATAGACTTTATCAACCCGCTAGCGCTCAAAGCCAGGCATTGTTATTGCCTCCACTTTGGCAATTCTTAGACGATTTACATCCAAACTTATGGCGTAAAGGACGACACTTTATGTCTAGCGGGTTAGCGCTGCGCCGATTAATGGGTGATGGCGAGTTAGCATTAGCATTTACCTTTTCGGCCGCCGAAGTGCCCGCCGCTGTCGCGCGCTTTGATTTGCCAGACAGCACCCGAAGTTATCGCATGCGTGATGGCAGTTTAAGCAACATCCATTTTATTGCTATTCCTTACAATGCCGCCCACCCAAATAGTGCCAAATTGGTGATTAACTTTTTACTCAGTCCAAAAGCACAGGCCAAAAAACAACAAGCAAGTGTGTGGGGAGATACCAGCGTGCTTGCTATACCGCAATTGCCCGCAACGCAACAGCTGTGGTTTGCTCCACCTACAGAGTCACATCCAAGCGCCAATATTGCTAATCAAGGCAGCAGTCCCGCATTGAGCGAGCCTCACCCAAGCTGGACTAACGTCATTGCAGCGCAGTGGTTACAGCGCTATGGAGTGATGCGGTGATAACAGCAAAAAGTGGTTTTAATACCTTGGTACGCAGTAGCCCATATTTAATGATGGCTTTGCTGGTGCTGCCCGTTATGGGTGGGCTAATTGCAGTGGTTTTGCCCGCTTTGGGCTGGTTTCCGGTACTTGGTTATACTCAATTTAATCTCAATGGCTTTGTAGATTTATGGCAAACACCCGGCATTGGCGATATGGCGTTGCTCAGTGTATCCACCAGCTTTATTAGTACGATATTGGCTTTTGTCATTACCATGTTGATTTTGGGCAGTTACTTTACTAGCCCCTGGCTGGCTTATATTCAACGTTTGTTGGGACCGATTTTAGTTATCCCTCATGCGGCAGCGGCGATTGCTATCGGTTTTTTAATTACCCCTTCGGGGATGTTTTCACGGCTGATGTCACCTTGGTTTAGCGGCTGGGATTCTCCACCCGATTGGCTTTTTCCACATGATGCAATGGGCCTAAGTATTATTTTAGGCTTAACCCTCAAAGAGTTGCCTTTTTTATTATTGATGGCACTGGGTGTACTGGCACAGCCTGAGTTAGGCCATACGCTGCGCGCTCAACATCGAGTGGCATTAAGCTTGGGTTATTGCCCAATGACCGCTTTTTTCAAAGTGGTGTTACCCAGCTTATACCCGTTTTTACGTTTGCCAATTTTAGCGGTACTTGCCTATGCCAGTGCCAGTGTCGAAATCCCATTAATTTTAGGCCCCAATAGTCCGCCGACGCTTGCTGTGGCTATTATGCAATGGTTTCACGATGTCGATTTAAACTTGCGCATTAAAGCCTCCGCGGGTGCCATTGTACAAATAACCCTGACATTACTTTTACTGCTTGGCTGGTGGCTGACAGAAAAGCTCATCAACACCCTGTCTCAATCTATGCTGGTTAATGGAAAACGAGAATATGCCGGTGCCATTATGCAAAACATGACTCACGTGATTACCCTAGTGATGTTAACGGTTATCGGCTTAGCCTTACTTGGTATGGTGTTATGGTCTTTTGCTGGTTTTTGGGCTTACCCTGATGTGCTGCCTCACACTTTTGTGACTCAGCATTGGCAATCGGCGTTGCAACAAATGCGCACGCCGCTACTCGATACAGTGTTAATTGGAGTTAGTGCGACGGGATTAGCGATTGTGCTGACCTTACTGACGCTAGAATCTGAGCAACATACCAGTAAAGCCATCTCAAGATTAACCAGTGTGATCATCTATTTACCTTTGCTTATACCCAGCATTGCGTTTTTATTTGGCTTAGTGTGGTTATTAGAACAAATGAACAGTCACCATACCTTTATTAATGTGGTATTGGCCCATTTACTCTTTGTTCTGCCCTACGTATTTTTATCGCTGGCGAGTAGTTACCGCCGTTTAGACCCACGATTTAGCTATGTTGCCGCCAGTTTAGGGGCAAGTCAGGCAAAAATATTTTGGCAGATAAAATTACCCATGTTGCTGGTGCCAATTTTTATTGCTGTGGCACTAGGGTTAGCCATTAGTTTTAGCCAATATTTACCGACATTATTAGCCGGTGGTGGGCGGATTAATACCATTACCACTGAGGCGGTGACCTTAGCGAATGGCGCGAGTCGACGTACCAGCGCAGTTTACGCCTTAGTACAAATGCTGCTCCCCGCTCTGGTTTTTCTGCTCGCATGGGCGCTGCCTAAAATGCTGTTAACACACCGCGAATAAGGATACATATGCAAAAACACGAACGCACTAGCGCGGCGATGGCTAACACCTCTTCGTTGGTGATTGAACAGTTAACCCTTAAGCGGCAACAGCAGGTATTGTTATCATTAAACGAAACCATTGCTGGCGGTGATATCTTGACCGTTATGGGCCCATCAGGCAGTGGTAAATCGACATTATTGAATTGGCTCACCGGAATGCTGCCAAAGGGGTTTAGTGCCAGCGGAGATATCTACCTAAACGAAAAGAAAATCACTGACATTGCCAGTCATCAACGACAAATAGGATTATTATATCAAGACCCATTGTTGTTTCCGCACCTCACTGTGGCGGGTAATATTAGCTTTGCTATGCCTGCCGAGGCCAAAGCACAACGCAAAGCAACCATTAGCCAGGCATTATCTCAAGTGGGACTAGCCGGATTAGAACAACGCTGCCCGCAAAGTTTATCTGGGGGGCAACAAGCTAGAGTCGCGCTACTGAGAGTGTTACTCAGTCAGCCCAAAGCCATTTTACTTGATGAACCTTTTAGTAAACTTGATAGTCAATTACGCCAAGAAACACGCCAGTTAGTGTTTGAGCAAATTCGCCAACACAAACTGCCGGCGATTATGGTCACTCATGACCAAAGCGATGCCGACGCGGCCCAGGGCAAGATTATTTCGTTGTTTAGCGTGGATTAAATCTGCAATGCTTTTTCGACATATATAAACAACAAATGTATCAATAAATTGGAAAACACAAATGCTAGATAGATTCATAACACCTGTGATCAAGCCGATGCTTAAACCGCTTGTATTGCTACTGGATAAAAAACAAGTGCAACCCGACCAACTTACATTAGTCGGTTTTATCGTGGGTATGATGGCAGTGCCTTTTTTGGCGCTACAGCTATGGTATGTGGCATTATTTTTTATTGTATTAAACCGCGTGCTCGACGGCCTCGATGGTGCGCTTGCGCGTCATCAAAATCACACAACGGCAGCAGGCGGTTATTTAGATATTTGCCTCGACTTTTTATTTTATGCCGCTATTCCTTTGGGGTTTGCGCTCGCGAATCCCAATGAAAATGCACTAGCCGCTGCCGTGCTTCTCACTGTGTTTATCGGTACTGGTTCGAGCTTTTTAGCATTTGCTATTCCGGCTGAAAAAATCAATTTACCGCGACCTCAATTTGTTCATAAAAGTTTTTACTTCTTAAATGGCCTTACCGAAGGTACTGAAACTATAGGATTTTTTGTAGCATTCTGTTTGTGGCCTGCTTACTTTTCAGAGCTTGCTTACACGTTTGCTTTTTTAGGCACGATAACCATTTTTACCCGTGTACATGGGGGCTATAACACCTTAAAAAATCACATGGCGATTCAATCATCTGCCAGTAAGGTCAAGGTCAATCACACCCCTGTTGAGGATCCTAAAGCATGATAGATGACATGGTGACCATTAGATTGGGGGTGTTTTTAACCATTTTGGCACTGATGATGAGCCTCGAAGCCTTGTTTCCTGCCAGAAAGCTCATTAACAGTCCCCAGTCAGCCTCAATGGCAACACGTTGGCTGGGCAACTTTGGCTTACTCGTGATTTCATCGGTTATCGCTAGGTTGATTTTACCGATAGGTTTGGCAGGTTTTGCCTTGTATGCCAGTGCGCAACAATGGGGGCTATTACATTATTTGAGTTTGCCGCTTTGGCTTTATATCGGCGTCAGTGTGTTGTTACTTGATATGTTGATTTATTGGCAGCACAGGTTGTTTCATCGCATTCCTGTATTGTGGCGTTTACATAAAGTTCACCACGCCGACCGCCATGTCGACAGCAGCACCGCACTGAGGTTTCACCCCATCGAAATCATTGCCAGCCTTGGTATAAAAGCCGTCGCCATTGTACTCTTTGGTTTGCCCGCTGAAGCGGTCATCTTGTTTGAGATATTACTCAATGGCTTTGCTATTTTTAACCACGCCAATATTCGCTTACCCGCCAACATTGAAAAACTCGCTCGGTTAGTCTTGGTCACCCAAGTTTTGCATCGCATACATCACAGCCAACTGATGATCGAAAGCAACAGCAACTTTGGCTTTAGTATTATTTGGTGGGATAGGCTGTTTGGCACTTACACTGCACAAGCCAGTAAGCCTGATAATCAAATTGATATTGGCCTAACCCAATACCCTAACGCCAAACAGAATGCATGGCTCGGCGGTTTATTGTGGATGCCTTTTTCCAATAAAAAGTAATCACGCTATCGGTCGCACCAACTCAATCTAACATACTGTTTTTTGCAAGATAAAAAAATCATTCTTGTTAAACGTATACACTTGAAATTAATATTATCTTTATTTGTGATATGTAACGTTTCAGGTCCTTGATTAAACTGCTCATCGTCACCAAAATGATGATTATCGATGCTCACCAATAGAGATAATATGATCGGTTTTACTCAAGGTTTAAAAACGAAAATTGCCGAATTAGAACAATTATTGGCAAGCAAAGAACAGCAACATGCCGATGAGCTAACACAATTACACCACAACATTTCACAATTAACTCAACAGTTAACTCGTTGTGAACAACAATCAGAATACGATACAAATTGCACTAATTTACAGCGGCAAGGTACTTCGATGCTCAATGATATTCGTGATAGTACCCTAGCGAATTCAGTAAAATTAGATGAAGAAAAACAAATGCTCGACGAGGTAGACCAACTCTTTGGCCAAACTCGCGTAGCCATAGATAACTTAAAAGGTCGTGCAGAAAACTTAAACGAACATGCAGAAAAAAGCATGGCAACGGCAGAAGAGTTGAGCCAATCGGCTAATGGTATTAGCCACCTAGTAGCCTCTATTCAACAGATCTCAGAACAAACCAACTTACTTGCACTCAATGCCGCCATTGAAGCAGCCCGGGCTGGTGATGCCGGACGTGGCTTTGCCGTGGTCGCTAGCGAGGTCCGTAATTTGGCCAGTAATGCGCACGATGCCAGTGCCAATATTGAAACATTAGTGGCTAAAGTGATTAAACAAACTGAACAGATTAAACAAGTGGTTATCACCAATCAAACTTGTTCAAGTGACATTGCCGTCTCTTCAGAACAAATCGATCAAGTAGTCTCTGATGTATTACAAACCTCAAGCCAAATGAAACAGGTGATTGGTGAAGCGTCAATGACTGCATTTTTAACCACGGTCAAATTAGATCACAGCGTTTGGAAGAGTCAGGTTTACAGTATCCTTGCCAATAGAAACCACAGTGCCAGTGTCAATAGCCATACCGAGTGTCGTTTAGGTAAATGGTATTATCATGGCGAAGGCCAACAATTTGCCAGTTTGTCGAGCTTTAAAGCCATTGAACAACCTCATAAAGCGGTGCATAGCGCAGGAAAAGCCGCAGTAGTGGCAATGCAATCGGGCCATGAAGCAGAAATGTTAACTCACCTTGAAACCATGGAAAATGCCAGTATTAGTGTGGTACGCGCAATAGATAAATTGCTTGTACAAAGTCAATATTAATAAACGCTTTCGCTTAGTCGCCGCTAAAAAAAATTCGTTAGCCAGTTAACACCTGGCTAGCAGATTGTGCCATGTCGCCCTTATCACTAAAATCTCCCGCGTGTTTTCACAAAATCGCCTGCCCATGCTATATTAGCGCCCATTCGAATTTGTTTAATCAGTTAAGGTTTATCCATGAAGATCGGTATTATTGGCGCTATGGAGCCAGAAGTTGTTCATTTAGTACAAGCCATTGTTGAGCCCGAGCATACTACTATCGCAGGCATCGAATTTATTAGCGGTAATATTGGCGATAAACAAGTGGTTGTCACCCGCTCAGGCATTGGGAAAGTCGCTGCCAGTATTGCTACAACGTTACTGATTGAAAAGTTCGCGGTATCACATGTGATTAATACCGGTTCAGCAGGTGGTTTTGTTGACTCATTGGCGATTGGCGATATTGTCATTTCATCTGAAGTTCGCCACCACGATGTAGATGTCACCGCTTTTGGTTACGAGATTGGCCAGATGGCACAACAGCCGGCCGCTTTTTTACCTGAGAGCACATTAGTCAATGCCGCTAAACAAGCCGTTGCAGAATTAGGGGAAGTGAACGCCATTGAAGGGTTAATTTGTACCGGCGACAGCTTTATTTGCGATCCTGTTCGCACCAAAGTGATGCGCGAAAACTTCCCAACTATGGCGGCATGTGAAATGGAAGGGGCAGCCATTGCTCAGGTTTGTCATCAGTTTAACGTGCCATTTGTGGTTATCCGTTCTTTATCTGACAATGCTAATAATGATTCGCCAGTGGATTTCGACTCGTACATCATTAAAGCTGGTATGCACTCTGCTATGATGGTGATAGCACTGCTACAACAGTTATAACTGTTTCACATGGTTTCAGCGTCGGGTTAAGAGTCGTTGAATCCATGGCTTAACCACTAAAATAAACGACAGCGCCTGTATCCGCTTGCTCTTGTAGCCAAAATATCGAGCCGTTATGATTAATCCATTATTTAATCCACAATTGTTAAGCCAGGACGGTGGACTCTTACAAAGCTTCTGTATTTTATTTTGCGCATTAGTATTAGCTCGATTTGCCCCTATTTCTAGAGATTTACAACCCCTGCTTTGGTTTAATCGCATAGCTGTTTTAATTTCGACTAAGGTCAATCACCCTGAACGCGCTGTCAGCCAACAACTTACCGCTGGTATTCTCGCCACTCTCATTCTTATTGTTCCCTGCGGAATTATTGTGAGTTTTTTACTGAATTTGGCAGCTTACCCATGGTTTTTTGAGCTAATTATTTTATATTTTTGTTTGTGTGACTCCGCTTTTAAACCGGTCGCAGAAAAGGTCGTTGATGCCATTACATCTGGTCATAAACAAGATGCTAAGCAATTGCTCTCGCCTTGGGTAAGTCAAAACACGCAAGTGCTCTCTGAGGTAGGATTGAGTAAAGCCACCATCGAGAAACTGTTTACCACCCCAATATATGGCACCATAGCCACTATTGTATTTTTTGCCCTTGGCGGTGCCACGATGACCTTAGTGGTGAGAATGCTAAGACAGCTTGAACACAGCTGGCCACCTTATCATCCTCATTTTCACGTGTTTTCGAGTTTTATCTGCCAATTCAATCGGGTAATCTTCTTTATCCCTACCTTGCTATGGCATTGCTCATTGGCTATTCAATTTGGACAGCTCGGCTTCAAATCAGTTTGGAGCTCAATCATTCCCCACGCCAACAGCCAACAACTTAATAATCAGTATGGTAGTTATGCTTTAGCGGCTAATTTATTAAAAATAGAATTGGGTGGACCACAACAGTTTATTGAAAACGGCACCAGCATCCGAGTGGATTTAGCCAAAGTAAAAGCCGGCCCACTGCCTGATCATCGCCACATAAACCAAGCGATCACCGTCACGCAAACTGCTAACTTATTTTGGATAAGCTTAACCTTATTACTGCCGTTGATTTGGGTAGGATTAAGATTTATTTAAAACATGTAAATCCTGTTTTAAACGCGTTATTATTTAGCGATAATAGCTAAAATTTGCGGTTAAAGACGCATTGCGATGTAACGTCATAAGTCTTTGTTAATATAAACATCTGGCTAAAGGCTGACATCGTTATAATCGTCCCCCCTCTTTAGTCAGCAACTGTTGATTATTACCAGCGTAAAATCTGCTTAGGAATACCATGTTACTCAATAATTTACATGTATCGTTAACCACTCCGGCACTATTATTTCCGGCAATCTCCTTATTATTGCTGGCTTACACTAACCGCTTTTTCTCTCTTGCTGCGCTCATTCGTAACCTCAGCAGCAATGACAAGCCGGTACAAGATGAACAAATTAAAAACTTACGCCAACGGATTATTATCATCCGTAAAATGCAAGAAGCTGGTGTCAGCAGTTTTGCCTTGTGCGTGCTTTGCATGATATTAATTTATACCGGTTTTAATCAAACGGGTTCAATTGTGTTTGGCCTTAGCTTACTGTTATTACTCTATTCATTGATTTTATCGGTGATTGAAATTCGCATATCTGTTGATGCACTTAACATTCACCTCAAAGAGCTAAGTAAATGAGTCAGTGGATTTATGTTTTCGATTTATGTGGTACCGCAGTATTTGCGCTTTCTGGCGCACTTGCAGCAGGAAAACACCGCATGGATCCGTTTGGGGTGATTGTACTTGCCTCTGTCACCGCCATTGGCGGTGGCAGTATTCGTGACGCATTGATTGGCGCAACACCGGTATTTTGGATCCGAGATCCCAATTACATCATTGTTATTTTAGCAACAGTATTGGCTTGCTTGGTCTTAGTGCGTAAACCGCATAAGTTACCGGCACTGACCTTGCCTGTTGCCGATGCCCTGGGGTTAGCATTATTTACCGTAATTGGTGCAGAAAAAGCGTTATTAATGGGATTGTCAGGCATGATCGCCGTCGTTATGGGGTTAATTACCGGTGTCGGTGGCGGGATTATTCGTGATTTACTTTGCCGCCAAGTTCCTATGGTATTACGAACAGAAATTTACGCTACTGCTTCCATCGTTGGGGGGATCTGTTATACCTTAAGCTTAGTTGTCGGAATGGACAGCATAACTTCGATGTTTATTGCAATGATAAGCACGTTAATCATTCGCTTAAGCGCTATCCGCTGGCATTTATCATTACCGGCTTTCGACTTAAAAACAAAGAGAATTTAATGTGCGAATAATCTTGTTATTGTGTTGTTTGGTATATAGTTTTTCAGCCCATGCCAATATAGGCGACATGCCAAAAGAGCAGCAATTGGCCATGAAGTATATGGAAGCGTTAACTGACCACGACTATTCTGCGCTGCGACGTTTTTATTCTCGTGAAACCATTTTTTACGACAAAACCGCGAATACCACCTACACAGGTAGCCGACAAATTATTGGATTTCTACAACGTGCTCATGAAGGTGTTCTTGAATACCGTTTAAACATAGAACATATGTTTAATACTGGCTCGTTAGTGGTAATTATTGGCAGTTACCGTCTACGAGGCCCAGGTGACCAGTACGGTAAACCGGGCAAAGTGATCGATCTTGCGGTTCCGGGAGTAACGACACTCAAATTTGACAACAATACCGAACGTTTAATTGAGCAAATGGACTTAATGGATTATCAAACCATGTCAGACCAACTCGAATCGCAGTAAATCATGAATCGCAGACATAAAAAAACGGCTTCAGAAGCCGTTTTTTATGGGTGATTAACGTGTTATTTCAAAATCACTTTAGCAAATTTACGTTTGCCTACTTGGAATACAGCTTCAAGACCCGCATTAAAGCTTTGACGGCTATCTTCAACTTTTTCACCATCCATCTTCACCGCGCCTTGCTTAATCATGCGCATACCGTCAGATGTTGAGCCCACAAGGCCAGCATCTTTCAGTAAGTTAGCAATCGCTAAGCCATCGCCAGCTACCAACACAACTTCATCGATATCATCTGGGATCGCGCCTTTTTGGAAACGGTCAATAAAAGCTTGATGAGCAGCTTGCGCTTGTGCTTCGTCATGGAAACGCGCAATGATTTCTTTAGCTAATAAAATCTTAATGTCACGTGGGTTAGTGCCATTTTCAACGTCTAGCTTGAACTGCGCAAGCTCTTCAAGCGGACGGAAAGACAATAGCTCAAGGTAGCGCCACATAAGATCATCTGAAATCGACATGATTTTGCCAAACATTTCGTTAGCAGGCTCGCTCACGCCAATATAGTTATGCGCCGACTTAGACATTTTCTTAACGCCATCTAACCCCTCAAGCAGTGGCATCATAATCACGGTTTGTGGTTTTTGCCCTTCTGCCTTTTGTAACTCACGACCCATCAACAAGTTGAATTTTTGATCTGTACCACCTAATTCAACGTCAGCTTCTAACGCTACCGAGTCATAACCTTGCAGCAATGGGTACATAAACTCATGGATCGCAATCGCTTGGCCTGACGCGTAACGTTTTTTAAAGTCGTCACGCTCCATCATACGGGCAACGGTTTGTTGTGAGGCTAAACGGATCATACCGGCTGCGCCTAATGGCTCTAACCAGCTAGAATTAAATTCGATACGGGTTTTAGCAGGGTCTAAAATTTTATAAACCTGCTCTTTGTACGTTTCAGCGTTAGCAAGTACTTGCTCGCGAGTGAGTGGAGGACGAGTACTGTTTTTCCCACTTGGATCGCCAACCATACCAGTAAAGTCACCAATCAAGAAAATCACTTCATGACCTAACTCTTGAAAGGTACGCATTTTGTTTAAAATAACCGTGTGACCTAAATGAATATCTGGAGCGGTAGGATCTGCACCTAATTTGATGCGTAAAGGACGCCCTTCTTTGAGCTTCTCAAGCAAATCCGCTTCAAGTAATATCTCGTCGGTACCACGCTTAATTTCTGCCAATACTTGATCTAAATTCGCCATCTCTACTGCAACTCCTAGGGCTTGCACAAAAAATAAAGAGGCCTATGTTACTTGTTAGCCACGGCAAATGAAAGAGTGTACACTTAGCATATAATAACGCGAGAGAGAAATTGGTACCTGAGTCAATGGCAAAGCTTCTAACTTTATTCACATTGTTGCCAAAAGCACATCAAATCACATTGTCTTTATTAGTGATGTTGACCGCGATTATTCTGATGTTTCCATCGGAAGACGCGCAAGCCTCTAAACAAACCGGTTTAGTCGATAAATCCGCCCCTCAAAAAAACATCGAAACCAACACGCGTTATACCGTTCCATTGGCCTTTAGAACCCCTTCTGCACCAAACGCTGACACCAGCAATAAAGAGCCCGCTGACAATATTTTTGATGACACAATCCAATCATTACAAGTTGACTCAGATAACAACGGCCAAGCCACCGCTGACGATGAGGCATTTAGCCAACATTTAGCCAAGCTAAAAACACGCCCTAACGACGTAGATGACGTCATTAATGAGCTTGATGAACAAGTTGCTAAACAAAAAGCGCAACTAAAACAGCAAGCGAGCAACGATGATGACAACGTAGAATATTATGAAGTGGTTAAAGGCGATACTTTAGGCGGTTTATTTAGCCGTGCAGGCCTTAGCGCAAAAGATGTATATGACATTACCCAATTGCCCTTAGCAAAAAAGAATTTGCTTAAAATCATGCCCGGCGAAGAAATTGCCATCACCAAAAATGACTTAGGTGAGTTAACAGAGCTGAGCTATCGTATGGACAAGGTTTCAACCTTAGTCATTAGCCACATAAATGATACTTACAAAGAAGTGGTTAATACCAAAAAAGTTGAAAGCCGCACTTCGTTCATTACCGCCACCATCAAAAGCAACTTTTGGAATGCCGCTGCTGACGCGGGTTTATCGGGGAATCACATTATGGAACTGGCCAATATTTTTGGCTGGGACGTCGACTTTGCCCTAGACATCCGCAAAGGCGATCACTTTTCATTATTGTTTGATCAAGAGTACGCCGACGGCCAGTTTTTACGTAACGGTAACATTTTAGCTGCCGAGTTTATTAACCAGGGTGAACGCTACACTGCTGTACGTTATACCGATGGTGAATATTACTCTGAAACGGGTAATAGTATGCGCAAGGCATTTTTACGCTCACCAGTTGATTTTAAATATGTCAGCTCTAACTTTAATCCTCGTCGTTTACATCCTGTCACGGGTCAAGTTAAGGCCCACCGTGGCGTTGATTACGTAGCCGCCATTGGCACTCCCATTAAAGCGGCGGGTAAAGGTAAAGTGGTAGAGTCAGGTTATAACCAATTTAATGGTAACTATGTATTCATTAAACACAATGAAACCTACACCACTAAATATTTGCATCTTACCAAACGAAAAGTCAGCCGTGGCGACACCGTTAAACAAGGCCAAATTATTGGTACACTTGGCAAAACAGGCCGCGTTACAGGTGCTCATTTACATTATGAATTTATTGTTAATGGCGTACATCGCAACCCTCGCACCATAGACCTGCCTAAATCAATGCCGATTAACCGTAATGAATTAGGTAAATTTACGTCTTTAAGCAAGCAGTTAATGGCGCAATTAAAATCAAATCAACAGCAACAATTGGCAAGCAATTAACTCGTTTGTCAATTCGCAACATCAAACAGAGAGCATTTCATGTCTAAGCCAGAATATTTTATCGGCCTGATGTCGGGCACCAGTATGGACGGTGTCGATGCCGTATTGGTTGATTTTGAAACTGAGCAGCCCAAATTAATTGCAAGCCATACCGAAGCGATCCCTAGCCATTTATTGAAAGGCTTACAGCGCTTATGCCAAGCAGCAACCGATGATGAAATAAACCGATTAGGTCGCCTTGACCGCAGTGTCGGAAAATTATTTGCTAAAGCCGTAAATAACTTACTCGCAAAAACCGATATCACACCAGAACAAATCATCGCGATTGGTTCACATGGACAAACTGTGCGCCACATGCCTAACTTAGAAATGGGATTTACCTTGCAAATTGGTGACCCGAATACCATCGCAGTTGAAACCAATATCGATGTCATTGCCGACTTTCGCCGCAAAGACGTTGCCCTTGGAGGGCAAGGTGCGCCATTAGTACCGGCGTTTCATCAGCAAGTATTTGCCAAACGGGGACACACCCGAGTCATTTTAAACATTGGCGGTATCGCTAACATTACCTATTTACCCGGTAACAGCGATGATGTGCTTGGCTTTGATACCGGCCCAGGCAATACCTTAATTGATTATTTTGTTAATCAAAGTCTCGGGCAACCATTTGATGAAAACGGCGCATGGGCGGCATCAGGAAAAACCCATCCTGCGTTTCTTGAACAGCTATTATCCCATTCTTATTTTGCGCTTGCAGCCCCTAAAAGTACTGGCAGAGAACTGTTTAACCAAGCATGGCTTGAACAACAACTTGCCGACTATAGTCACTTAGATCAGGAAGACATTCAATCCACGTTACTCGACCTTACTTGCCACAGCATTGCCAACGACATTAATAAATTATCGGCCACTGGCGAGTTGTTTATTTGTGGTGGTGGTGCACTAAATAGCGAATTAGTTCGCCGTTTGACACCCTTAGTTGCAGGTTACAAGGTCGATACCACTGGACGTTTAGGTGTTGATGCTAAATGGGTAGAAGGCATCGCCTTCGCTTGGCTGGCAATGCGTCATCATTATGACTTGCCAGCTAACTTACCCGCGGTTACCGGCGCGTCACGCCAAGCCGTGTTAGGTGGACGCTTTAAAGCAAGATAACTTTTGCAATGCGAGCCTCAATGTTATGATGACCGCAAATTTGCCAAACTGATAGGGGTTGGCAAAGCCTTTACTAAATAATGAGAGTCAATATGAGCAACAAAGCCAAAAGTGTATCAGAACTAATGAATCTAACCCCAGAAGGTCGTTACGATTACATGGTTGAGCAAGTTAAAGTCGAAAAAACCATTTGGACCCTGCAAGATCAAGATGGCTGCGTGATGTTGACCACTGAAGATGAAGATTGTATTCCAATGTGGCCGTCAGAAGAAACCGCTGCACTTTGGGCTGTTGATGAATGGAAAGATTGTGAGCCATTGGCTATCCCGTTATCTGAATTCCAAGAGCGTTGGGTTAGCGGTATGGAAGATGACGACCTGTTTATTGCGGTTTTCCCTGTGCAAGAAGATTTAGGTGTCGTAGTGCCGCCTTACGAAGTAAATGAGCGCTTAACGCCAAAGTCACAAGCTAAACATTAATCTGTACTTAATGAGTACAACAAAATGACACAAGAAACACCTCAACCAGACAATGCACCAGATGCAGTAAAACCTCATCTGCCTAAACGATTAATCGCGTTAATGCTGGTGTATGTCATTGGCTCTGTGACAGGCTTAATGTTAGTTCAATCGATGTCTGAACTCAGTGCAATGCTATGCATATTAACGTTGATGTTAGTGCTGGGCATTATGGGTAGACAAAAAGCGGCGCTTTATTTATTACGAACTTATAGCCTGCTGCAATTGGTGCTATACAGCATGATACCAATCATTATGTATGACCCAGAAAACCTAGATGCGGGACCAACCACCATGGACTTTGGTTTATTTCAAAGCGTGGTTCCCGAGTGGCTTATTTATAGTGTTTTTATCGCGTTAGCTATGTTGCAAGTGTGGATAAGTTTTAATAGCAAGGTAAAAGCGTGGTTTAAGCCGCGTGTTAACTTCAACATTATTGCAAGTTAACATGCAAATACGCACAAAAAAGCCGTCAACAAGACGGCTTTTTTATTGGCCTGTTATAATAAATATTAAAAACTATTACACCGAGAAACTTGCTCCACAACCACAGGTTGTTGTTGCATTAGGGTTTTTCACAAAAAATCGAGAGCCTTCAAGGCCCGAAGTATAATCTACTTCTCCACCCACTAGATATTGAAGACTCATAGGATCAACGACAAGCTGTACACCTTGTTTTTCAATAGTGAAGTCACCTTCGTTGACTTTTTCATCGAACGTAAAACCATACTGAAACCCAGAGCAACCACCGCCGGTAACATATACTCGCAGTTTTAATTCAGGATTCTGCTCTTCTTCTAACAGCCCTTTTACCTTAGTCGCTGCAGCATCGGTAAATTGGATCGGCATTGCTGCATCAGTTTGTTCAGTCATTACTACCTCTTACTTCGGTTTCTACTGAGAATTATCCTTTACCTGACTATTTTGTTCAAGTATTACCCGCAGTTCTTTTTCACCCATCAATAGCTCAGGTACATTATACACTTGCTCAATCTCACCACCCTTAACGCCACGACTCGCTTTCACCTTCACTTTCACGGCGATTCGTTGCAAGTTAAAGCCGTCAGGCAGAGCAAAATCACTGTCCATGATTTGAAAATAATTAAATTCAAAGTCTAACTTTTTATTAAGTAATTTATCTAAGGACAACTCTTTAGTTTGATCATTTTCTATCCCAATTAACATTACTTCAGCTTGCGCTTTTACTTTTGCTTTGCGTTTTTGTAACTGGGTTAACACTATTCGCAATGTAAACTGCTCAGCGGTAATGCCTTGTGATAATTCAACAGCATTAATCGCCACTCCTTCAACGTCGGCATCGGTCACCATAACACTGCGATAAAATGCCAACTCTTTTTCCAATGCTTTTTGGTCTGTAAGTTGGCGGCTAAACATGTCTTGCATTTCTTTATTGGCATTTTCAGCGATACTTAATGCCAAATTACGGCTGGCCAACACCTGCGCTTGCTCATCCAGTTGTTGCAATAATTTTCGTTTACCACTGGCACTATTTGAAGTGGTTTCTGGCGCAAATGATAACCATAAATTATAACTTAACGCACCTAATAAAAAAGACGCTAACATTAAGCTAATTAAGTATTTGCTCGACGTCCGGTTTTTATGCTGTAACACTTGCAGTCTGTCTAACCAACGGTGATAATTTAACATTAGGTAACAACCCTTTAAAAATACAAATGCCAATGAGCCTAGAGCCAAACAGTGCAATTTAAGATAAATAAAGTCGCTATTATTCACGCCAAAAGAGCTGCGCGCAAATATCTGCATAACGAATTTAGAGATAAGTTATCTCAAGCCAAAATTAGTGTGCAACTTTGTGCGCTAGCGCTGCTGTTTGCAATTATTGCCTCATTGGTGATTATTTTATTTCGACTGATTTTATTATGGGCCGAACAATATCTGCTTTCTGACACGAATACCATTAGTTCTACATTGTCAGACTGGCGAAGTTATCTGCCTTTAATAGGTGCGGCACTGATTTGGCTATTATCGTTAATCGGTTCGAAACGCTATCGCCGTATGGGTATCGCCTACGTGCTACACCGATTTAAACTCCATTACGGTAAAGTGCCTCTGCAGTCGGCTCCGGGGCAATTCTCACAAGCATTAATCGCCTTAATGACGAACTTTTCAGTCGGAAAAGAAGGCCCGGCGATTCATCTAGGGGCCGTTAGCGCCAGCGTGATGGCTGAAAAATTCAGCCTACCAGATAACAGCGTGCGTATTATGTGTGCCAGCGGAATTGCCGCAGGAATTGCCGCCATCTTTAATGCACCACTGGCAGCGGTGCTCTTCGTGTTTGAAGTGATAGTGCGCGAATATAAAATCCATTATTTCTTCCCCATTATGTTGTCGGCCATTTGTGGCGCTGTGTCGAGCCAGTTGGCGTTTGGTAACATTCACGAATATGAACTGATTAATGTGATCCGTATTCCACTCGACCATTACCCCATTTTACTTATCGGCGGCGTGGTATTGGGTTGTGTGGCCGCATTGTTTAATTTTTCTCTGTTAAATGTCACCGCTAAAGGACAAAATTGGCCGTTAATTTACCGCTTATTGATTGCCGCAGTGGTTACCACCTCGATTGGCCTAGTGATGCCGCAAGCTTTAGGTTCAGGTGACTTTGCGATTCACGAAGCCATTAGCGACCACCCAAGCTTGCTGTTTTTAATCGGTCTGTTACTCGCAAAAATGGTGGCGACAGTTGCCGCCATTGGGTTTGGTATACCGGGTGGGATCATTGGCCCTCTATACGGAATTGGAGCCCTAGTAGGCGCTATTTTAGCCATCATCAGCAGTTTACTGTTTCCCTCTATTGCCCCGTATGTAGGCTTGTATACCGTTATCGGCATGACAGCCATGATGGGAGTTTGTTTGAGTGCACCGCTAGCTGCATTGGTTGCACTGCTGGAGTTAACCAATGATGCATCGATTATTTTACCGGCGATGTTTGTGACCATTCCGGCCTATCTGATTGCATACCAGGGCTTTAACACCAACTCTATCTTCTTAAAACAATTAGATATTATGGGATTAGGCTATAAAGTTGCCCCATTAAACCAAGGCTTACAAAATAAAGGCGTTAGAGTGTTAATGGACCGACGTTTTGTGATTGTTAACGATGACGATGAACTGCTGCTTGAAGTATTAAAACGCGCCGAGGGACGACCCGTTTTGGTACGAAATAGCGAAGGTCAAATAGAAATGTTACGCCTCGAGATGCAATCGTTTGAAGACTCGACCACCTTGTCGCGCCACCCAATGCCAGGGTTGCCTGACAGCGCTACGCTCAATGAAGCCTATGAAGCGCTAGCCGCTAAGCGTTCAGGTGAGGTATATATTTATCGCTTCAGCCCTAATAATCCTAACAACCAAAAAGTGGTTGGGGTCATCAGTTGGTCAAACTTGTTGCAAGAGATCCGTTCTGGACAAATTTAATCGTTAGTGGCTAAAAGCTGTGCTCATTTTCAGCGAGATATTCTACACCTCAATCTCGCTAGGTTGTTCTATTTCAAAGCAAGTGAATCTTGTAGGACATATTTATCTGCTGTTTATTTTCTGCTACAATTTTGCCTCAGCCATATCGTAAAAAAACCACAAAATACCCTATAAAAATATCGGTGAAATAGCATGCTGTTCTGGTGAATATTTTACCCTACACTTTGGAAATTAGGCTGATGATGCAGTTCGAAGGTTCACATATCCTTTCCGTAAACCAGTTAGATCTGGATTCAATTAACACTATTTTTAATGTTGCCAACAAAATGACGCCCTATGCATTGCGTGAAAAACGCACCAATGTGTTAGATGGCGCGATTTTAGGCAATCTGTTTTTTGAACCCAGTACCCGTACTCGCGTCAGCTTTGGCTGTGCTTTTAACTTGCTTGGTGGTCATGTACGAGAGACAACAGGAATGGCTTCGTCGTCATTATCCAAAGGTGAATCTTTATACGACACTGCACGAGTGCTATCAACCTATTCAGACGTTATCGCCATGCGTCACCCAGATGCTTACTCAGTCAAAGAGTTTTCAGAAGGAAGCCGTGTACCTGTGATTAATGGTGGCGACGGCCCAAATGAACACCCTACTCAAGCATTACTTGATTTATTTACCATCAAGAAAGAACTCAGCCACGCAGGTATGGGCATCGATGGTATGCACATCGCGATGGTAGGTGATTTAAAATATGGCCGCACAGTGCATTCTTTATCGCGCTTACTTTGCATGCATAAAGACATTAAGTTCACATTGATTTCACCCAGTGAACTAGCAATGCCTGACTATGTGATCGCCGACATTGAAAATGCTGGGCATAAGATCACAATAACCGAACAACTTGAAGGTAATTTGCATCAAGCAGATATATTGTACCTAACCCGCATTCAAGAAGAGCGTTTTCCGTCACAAGAAGAAGCCAACAAGTATCGCGGCAAGTTTCGCTTAAATCACAATATTTATACGCAACATTGCAAATCAAATACCGTGATCATGCACCCGTTACCACGAGACTCGCGCGCCCAAGCAAACGAGCTCGACAATGATTTAAACAGCCATCCAAGTTTGGCTATTTTTAGACAAGCCGATAACGGCTTACTTATCCGTATGGCACTTTTTGCATTAACACTTGGGGTTGAAAATCAACTCGAAAAGTATGAGTGCCCAGTAAACTGGTATTCACGTAAAGCCGATAGATAATTGGCATACAAAATTAAGGATTAGACATGACCCGCTCCGAAGTCTTATTTGAACAGGCTAAACAAACCATTCCTGGTGGCGTAAACTCACCTGTTCGTGCCTTTAATGGTGTTGGTGGTTCACCGTTATTTATCGAAAAAGCCGATGGCGCCTATATTTTCGATGCAGACGGTAAAAAATATATCGACTATGTTGGTTCATGGGGACCGATGATTTTAGGCCATAACCACCCTAAAATTCGTCAAGCCGTGTTAGCAGCCGTTGAAAATGGGTTGTCTTTTGGTGCACCGACAGAACTTGAAGTCAAAATGGCTGAAAAAGTGATTTCAATGGTGCCGTCAATGGAACAGGTTCGTATGGTGAGTTCAGGTACTGAAGCCACCATGAGTGCCATCCGTTTAGCACGTGGCTTCACTAACCGCGACAACATTTTAAAGTTTGAAGGCTGCTACCACGGCCATGCAGACTGCTTATTAGTCAAAGCAGGTTCTGGTGCATTAACCCTTGGTCAGCCAAGCTCACCGGGGATTCCAGAAGATTTCGCAAAACACACTCTAACGGCAACCTACAATGATCTTGATTCTGTGCGTGCCATTTTTGAACAGCACCCAGACGATATTGCTTGTATCATCCTTGAACCTGTTGCGGGTAACATGAACTGTATTCCTCCAGTAGAAGGTTTTTTACAAGGATTACGTGCTATTTGTGATGAATTCGGTGCGTTATTGATTATCGATGAAGTCATGACCGGTTTCCGCGTATCAATGAGCGGTGCACAAGGTCACTATGGCGTAACACCTGACTTAACCACTTTAGGTAAAGTGATTGGTGGCGGTATGCCAGTGGGTGCATTTGGTGGCCGTAAAGAAGTGATGCAATTTATTGCGCCAACAGGCCCCGTTTATCAAGCAGGCACATTGTCGGGTAACCCAATTGCAATGACCGCAGGTTTAGCGCAAATGGATGCGTTATGTGAGCCTGGCTTATACGAAGCGCTTGCAGCCAAAACCAAGCGTGTAGCAGAAGGATTTAAAGCCGCGGCAGACAAGCACGGCATTCCATTAAGCATCACTTGTGTGGGCGGTATGTTTGGTTTCTTCTTTACTGAAGACACAGCGCCAATGACTTCATTTGCTCAAGTGACCAAGTGCAACATGGAACATTTCCGTCATTTCTACCATGCAATGTTAGATGAAGGTGTGTATTTAGCACCAAGTGCATATGAAGCCGGATTTTTATCAATGGCTCATGGCGACGAAGAAATTGACTACACCTTAGCCGCTGTTGACCGTGTTTTTGCTGCAATGAAGTAAGTACACCGAATTAACAAGAAAAGGATAATCAACTTAGTGGTTATCCTTTTTTATTTGTCCCCCAACTTCTCCTCTGCTTATACCATTTCGATTAATTATGTGATCAATCAGAGTCGCTCAGGCGGTTTTCAGTGCCTCCTATGCTGCTTAATAGCATTTGGGAGTACGACTGCATGGATGCAGGAGCTAGAGCAACGCAGGAGCAGTTGCCGAGAGCAACTATGCCTGCAATCCAATAACTTGCCTATAAGGCACAGAATTCCCGCTGAATGACCAGATAGTGAGTGGAATTGGTATTAATCTTCTCTGATCGACTTTGGTCTATTTTTGCTTAAATAAGTGTGATCTCTGTTGCGAAATATCCATTAGTGTGATGTGATCGCGGCGCAAAATAAAAAGCTTAATTTAACCTTAAAATGAGGTTGGGTTAAGTGAGCAAAAATTCTCGGTAATGATGTTAGGGCTTTGAACCAAGCTTGAACGCTCAATAGCACCTAATTACCTACAACACAAAGTTGGAATTGCAGTCATGCTACATACCTTTCTTATCTCTCTCGCGGTGCTCGCACTGCTCAGTATCGTGCTCGAAGAAGTTACTCATATAAACAAAGCAAAAACCACTTTATTCCTTGGCTGTATCGCCTGGATTACCTTGTTTATTGCCTCTGGTAGTCCAGAAAAAAGCAAACTGGTTGGTGAAGAATTGAATGAAAACTTGTTAGAAATTGCCACATTATGGTTATTTTTAATGTCAACCATGACCTTTGTTGCTTATTTAAACGCTAAAGGAATGATCCAGGTTTTAGTGCAAAAAATCTTTCCACAACAAGTCTCCGTGCGTATGTTGATGCTGCAAGTGGGCATGTTCGCATTAGTGTTATCAACATTTTGTGACAACGTCACCGCAACCTTAGTATCTTTAGGCCTGTTAACGACCTTTAATCTAGACAATCAAATGCGTCGCCGTATGGCGGTATTGATTATTTTTGCGGTTAACTCGGGTGGTGTTGCGCTTATTACCGGCGATGTCACCACATTAATGATTTTCTTAGCCGGTAAAGTGCATATTTCAGAGTTACTGGTATTGTTTATTCCTGCTGGGATCAGTGTTGGTTTGTTAGCGGTACTCTTTTCACTAAAAGCAGAAGGCCACGTCAGCACAACTCCAATTGCGCAAAGCTATAACACAGTTGATATCGTAATTGGAGTCATCTTTTTTGCGACTATTATTTTAACCATGGTTCTAAACGTACTGTTTGGCATACCGCCAGTGCTGACGTTCCTATTTGGTTTGTCGGTCATGTTCTTGGTTGGCCGCACCAGTAAGAGTAAAACAGAAGAGTTGCAAGTATTAGAGTATATTCGCCAAGTTGAGTTCGACACTTTATTATTCTTCTTAGGCATTTTATTACTCGTAGGTATGCTTAAAGAAATTGGTACGCTTAACTTATTGACCGACGTGTACGGCATGTACAACCCAAGTATTTCCAACTTCTTCACTGGTGTTGGCTCTGCATTGTTAGATAACGTACCGCTCACTGCTGCGCTATTAAAAGCAGACCCAGTGTTAACCACAGTGCAATGGTTAGGCTTAACTTACGCTGTAGGTGTGGGTGGCTCATTATTAATTATCGGTTCAGCGTCAGGCATTATTGCCATGAGCAAAGTAGAAGAGCTGACCTTTGTGAGTTATTTAAAATATGTACCTGCGTTGTTGTTATGCTACAGCCTAGGTTATGTATTAACGCTATTTTTAGCCAACCATATCCACGGTTAGAGCGACGTGAGTCATACTTAACAAACAACAAAGGCGCATTACGCGCCTTTGTTGTTTCTAGTCTATTGTAAGTCGATTCAACGCAGTTAGCAGAGCAAAGCACTGTTTGAAAGGCGTTTATTATCCCGAGTTGAGGTTAACTAGTAATCATAAAACTAGATGGCGGGCACCCTAAATTGCTCGCCATTAATATCCAATATAATATCCCTTGGTCGGATCTCAATGATCGTCAGTTTATTCTTAATCATGTCACCTTGCTGAAGCTCTGCACCATCTACATTTAACCACCGATTCTTTGGATCTGTGGAGTAAACATGTGCGTTAACATTAAACTCTGGCACCTGTAATTGCACACTTGCAGGTAAATCGCCATATCTAGGAATTTGGCGGTTACTCGGTGTCGGAATAGGGTCAAGCTTAGCCTCTGTCATCCGTTGATTAACTGATTCCTCAAACTCGACGTCTTTAAGTGCTGTTTCAAATGCGGCCAATAAATTATTTCGCTCTTCAACTGACGGTGCTTTCACTGACGCAAAATCAACTTCTTGAGCCGCTGCGTTCACTTGCATACGCAACGCTTCAAGCTCAGCAAGTCCACGACGGTTCGCATTAGCCCCTAATACTATCGGTTCTTGTTGCGATAATTCTGTATAAGTTTGCGTTTGCTGGCTGGGATTATTTTGTACAGGCGTTAATTGCTGCTGCGAATATTGCTGCGAGTTAACAGAAGCGATATTGGTCTGCGCAAACTCAGCAGAGCCTGTATCAAGGTTATTGCTTGCAGTTGCAAACATCGCCGTTTGATTAAACGGCTTGGCTATCGGTAGCGCAACTTTACCCGCTAAGCGAACATCATTGGTGACTGGGGCAAACGTGTCAGGAATATTATTAGCAACCACGACAACGGAAGTCACTGGATTTTCAGCCACAGATACTGACGGATTAACCGTTGCAGGTTTAGGTAAGTTTTTAACTGAACTTAATGGCGCAGCTAACTGCGTTGCAGAAGGTACAAGTAATAAACTCATTCCCCAGGCTGCACCAATACCAACAAGCACAGCAGTTGCCAGTAAACTGTACTTTTTCACCATTCCAGATTTTTTGGGTGGCGATGAATATTGTGGGGGTGTCGACAGTAAGTCGGCCACATTGCCTTGCTGTTGTTTATTACGATTAACGGCATCCAATAAAATCGACATTAACGACGTTCCTCAGAAGCGCTTAACCTAGGGCCTTGTTGGCTCAAATATAAATTAAGTTGTATTAGGGTTTGATTACCGGCAATGCCATCTGGTTTTAAACCATGTTGACGCTGAAACTGCATAAGTTGTTGTTCTAATTCTTTGTCAAATTGAGTTAATAAACGTGCACGTCGCTGGCTTACAATGGCTAAACTATTTTCTAACCACTGCACCTCGGACAAACTGGATGCTTGGCCAATTTCACGAGGTAAAATGCTGTCAGGTTGCCATAAAATTTCAAACGTGCCGCTAAAGTGACGATCAAACCAATCTTTATTCACCCAAAATTGTTGTTCACCTAACTGCAATAATATTTGATCAACTTGACGCTCAACAATTACACCGTAAAACACATTAGCTTGTGTATCCTGCAAATACACAACAGCAGGATAATTGAGGCGCATAATACTGTACCAATTACCTTGTTGTTGGTAACACGCTAGGTTTTGTTGTTGTGCAGCCTGGCATGCAGACAAGCCTATAATGGGTTGCTTACCCCATAAACCAAACAGCCCAGCAAAAGCATTATCGATACTGCTACTTTGTAGCATTGCCTGACGTAAAATTTGTTGCTCTGCATTAGTCGCAGGCGTTGGCTGCACTTGGCTAAGCGGTTGCTCTACAGTAGAGGTTGCCATGGGCTCATCTACGGGTTGCTGTGCTTGAGCCTGGGGTAATGCAGTTGCGGCACTGAGATTTTCGTCAATCGCTGTTCGATTAAACAAATAAAATGATAAGCCAAAAGCCAGTACCAGTGCAGCCGCGGCCACAAACGGCCAACGCTTTTCATTCGATTCGTCAATGTCACCCAATACTTCAATCGCCGCTTGATTAACCATTTTATGATCGATCGGTACTTTGCCCTGGCCATAACCGGCCATTAATGCACGCTCACATAATAAGTTAGTTAACCGAGGAATACCGCCAGAATGCTTATGCAGTGCCGCTATCGCTTTACGAGTAAACAAAGGTTCATGACGGCCCGCGACTTGCAAACGATGTAATACGTACAGTGCAATTTCTTCTTTATTTAACGGTAACAAATGATATCGAGCCGTGATCCGCTGAGCTAGCTGACGTAAGTCTTGGCGTTTCAATAATTGCTGTAATTCAGGCTGACCAATTAAAATAACCTGTAATAGCTTTTTAGTGTTGGTTTCTAAGTTCGTTAATAGGCGCAGCTGTTCTAACACTTCTGAACGCAAATGCTGTGCTTCATCAATAATCAAAACCGTATTGCGGCCATTTTTATGATTATTGAGTAAATACATGCTAATGAGATCTGTAAGCTGTTTTAGGGTTGGATTTTCACCATAACTGATTTCTAGCTCATCACACAATGTGGCTAACAACTCGAGTTCGGTTAAAGAGGGATTAAGAATAAAAGCGGTATCAGTATTCTCAGGGATTTGCTGCAATAAACAGCGTGAAACAGTGGTTTTACCCGTTCCAACTTCTCCCGTCAATAACACAAAACCACCGGTTTCACCCAAACCATAAGTTAAATGGGCTAGCGCCTCACGATGACGGTCACTTAAGAACATATAATGAGGGTTAGGCGCAATTGAAAACGGATTATCATTTAATCCATAGAAGGCTTTATACATTCGACCAAAAATCCTTATTTGAAACTGACGGCTCACGTTAATGCTTGTATCACAGCTTGTCAAAAGTTAGCCGTAAAAATCTAACTCTGGTAATATTTATCACACTTATTATTACACGTTGTGGTACGCCATGAAGATTTATTTAGTAGGCGGGGCCGTGCGCGATTCCCTTCTTAATCAACCTGTGGTCGACAAAGATTACGTCGTTGTGGGCAGCAATGTTGAACAAATGCTAGCACTTGGTTATCAGCAAGTAGGCAAAGACTTCCCCGTTTTCTTACATCCCAAAACACAACAAGAATATGCCCTGGCCAGAACCGAACGAAAAACCGGTAATGGTTACCAGGGATTTAGTTGTGACGCTAACCAACAAGTCACTCTTGAAGAAGACTTATTACGCCGCGATTTAACCATTAATGCCATAGCCCAAGATGAACAAGGTAAGTTGCACGACCCTTATCATGGCGTTAACGATATTAACGCTAAAGTACTGCGTCATGTTTCTGATGCGTTTATTGAAGATCCTTTACGCGTATTACGCGTTGCACGCTTTGCCGCTCGTTTTCATCATTTAGGCTTTAGTATCGCAGCAGAAACATTACAGTTGATGAGCGATATTGGCAATAGTGGAGAACTTGACCACCTCACCCCAGAGCGCGTATGGCAAGAATGCGATAAAGCATTAGGTAGCCAAAGCCCGCAAGTGTTTTTTGAAGTGTTAAGGCAGTGCCAAGCGTTAAAGGTGTTGTTTCCTGAAATCGATGCTTTATTTGGTGTACCACAGCCTGAAAAATGGCACCCAGAAATTGATAGCGGCATCCATACCTTAATGGTGTTAGAACAAACCAGTAAATTAAGTCCAAACAAAGCAGTGCGTTTTGCGGCGTTAGTCCACGACTTAGGCAAAGCATTAACCCCCAAACAAGATTGGCCAAAACATTATGGCCATGGACAAAAAGGATTAGCTGCAATTAAAAAGCTATGCCAACGAATACGAGTACCTAATGAGTACCGCGATTTAGCGTTATTAGTGAGCGATCAGCACCAAAATATTCATAATGCCTTTGAACTAACAGCAAAGACCATAATCAAACTGTTCGACAAGGCTGACTTTTGGCGAAAACCACAACGGCTAACAGACTTATTATTATGCTGCCATGGCGACATAAGAGGCCGTACTGGGTTTGAAGAAGCAGAGTATCCACAGGCTGAGTATTTACAGCATTGCTTGCAACTGGCAAACCAAGTTGATGTGCAATCGATTATTGCTGAGGGACACCAAGGCGCTGCGATAAAAAACCAATTACAGTTAAAACGCATAGCACTTGTTAATGAGTATAAATTACAATTGATTAAAAAATAACATTCACGTTACAACTATCGTTATTGCTTCGATAGTAAAAAAGCGAAAAAATGCAATTTTTAGCAGTGAATAAGCAATAAATCACTAAGATTTATACAAAATCGATAAAAAAGAGTAGTTTTAAGTCAGTAGACTTGCAATTTTCATTTATTTCGCTATTTTAGATAAATAATCTTATATTTGCCTATAGCAAATAAAAAAAACTGTGACATAATTACGCCGTTGCAAAGGCACACGCCGTTGCACTATTTAACAACCTATATATTAAGGGATTTACCCATGAACAAAAAAGTACTGATGATTGCTGGTGTTGCGATGACTGCTTTATTAGGTGGTTGTGCTAACACTACTGCTTTAGAAGAAAGCGTAGCAAACCTAGGTAACAAAGTTGATCAACTATCAGCAGAAGTTGGTTCTTTAAAGTCTGAGCAAAGCAAGCTATCTGCTGATGTTAAAGGCGCTAAAGCTGCTTCTATGGACGCACAAGCCGAAGCTAAACGTGCTAACGACCGTTTAGACAACATGGCTTCTTCTTACAAAAAGTAAGAATTGCTATTAAAAATTAGCTTATATTAATAGGTTGATTATTAGGGCTTGATTGTTGATTAACTACTTAGGTAGCCTTCAACGTCAAGCCTTAATTGTTTGTGCTTTTTAAACATTCAAACACGAACAAGCAAACACATCATCGCAGTTGCAGTTAATGACCCGGTCTTAGTCAACCGCCAACATAGCTTGGTTAACCCCAATATACACAGCATCATTCCCATCACCTGATGACGTCATTTACGTTAACGTTTTTTAACAACGATAATGTGCCAATCAAACTCCAACGCTTCAATGTTAGTCGATTTAATCTGATGCTTTAATTCATCATTGGCGCGCCAGCCAAAAACAGACATATCTAATAGCGTAAATGCTTGCTCACCACTCACCTTTTGCGTAAAGCTCACTTGCTGTTGCGCTTCAATCACCAGATCATTAGGTAAGTTTAGTTGTAGCGGCTTTTCAACAAGATCAGGATACACTTGTTGTTTAATTTGCCACAAATGACGTACGCCCGGTTGCAGTATCACAATATGGCCATCATCTTTTAACACCCTAATGCACTCCTTACCTTTTAACGGTGAGTCGAGCACAGTAATTAAATCAATAGATTGGCTCGCAAAAGGCAGCTTTTTAAGTCCGGCTAAAATCAGTTTTGCTGGGGTTTGTGCTTTCGCCGCGGCAAAAATAGCGTTTTCAGCATCGGTAATCCCCCAAAATTGGCAGTCTTGCCGTGCATTGTCTAATGTCGGCACCAATTGGCGTAAATAGTAGCCGTCTGCACATTGATAATCGAGATAGTGAAAATCCGCTTGTGACGCCACATTAACCCGTTGCAATAATAGCGTTTGCAACGTTTCAATAAGCGGAGTGAAAAGCCCTGACTCGAGTAAGAAATGGCGACCGCGCATTTGCTGGCGAGATAACACTTGTGGCTTAGTTTTACTATTGCTTAATAAAGGCCAATAACCTTGCGCATGCTTATCAAAATGGTGTTTATTGTCACAATAAAACCCTTGCGAAGCTTGGTGTTGTTTTATGGGCGTAGCACACACAGGACATAATAGCGGTAGTGTCATTGTTGACCTTTACTCGAAAATTCGATTATCTGAAATAAAAACAAAAACGGGTATTGCTACCCGTTTTATAAATCTAACAATAGCCTGAAGCTCATTACCTTAAAGGTAAAGCATCCCCAGTAATAAACCTCCTAATAGTAGGCGATAAATCACAAATGGGGTCATACCAATCTGGCTAATAAATTTTAAGAAGTAGTGAATACATAAATAAGCCGATACAAACGACACCACAACCCCTAATCCAAGTGCCTGATAATCGATTGCCGCAGGGCTTTGAACTAAATCTTTAGTCACTAATAGTGCTGCACCAAAACTCACTGGTATCGACATTAAAAATGAAAATCGTGCAGCTGCTTCACGGGTTAAACCAAGCATAAGTGCTGCGGTCATCGTAGCCCCTGAACGTGATGTACCAGGAATAAGCGCCATTGCTTGAGCGACACCTATCAACAACGCTTTTTTCCAACCCATTTGAAACTCGTTTAATTGCGCTTTTGACATCCTGTCGGCAAACCATAACAACAAACCAAACACAATGGTGGTCGTTGCTATTACAAGTGTGTTTCTAAAATGAGTTTCAATAAACTCTTTAGCCGTAAAACCGACAATCACTGCAGGAATTGTCGCTAAAATAATCCACCAAGCCAGCTTACTTCCCTCGCTGGGTTTGCCTGCAAGACTAATAAACCAAGCTTTAGCTAAGGCAACAATATCGTGGCGAAAGTAAATCACTACCGCAAATAAAGAGCCGGTATTGACCGCAACATCAAACGATAAGCCTTGATCAGACCAACCTAAAAGTTGCGACGGTAAAATTAAATGTGCCGAGCTAGAAATCGGTAAAAACTCGGTTAAACCTTGAATTAATGCCAGCAGAATAACTTGAAACGTTTCCATATTTTTCCTTGTGAAGAACCACGCTTTAAAGGGTTGATAATGTTATATTGGGTTGTAACTCAGCAGGGAACTCAAACGCTATAGGCCATAATTTTTGACGTTGTTTGTCATAAGCTTGCCACAGTGTGAGATAGCTCTTTTGCACGACTGGATGCTTCAAATTAGGGGCAACCTCAGCAAGAGGCCATAGTACAAAGGCATTAAATAAAATTTCACCACGAGGCAGCTCTACTGGCGTTTCACAGATCTTGTCATCATATAAAAGTAAATCAATATCTAGGCTACGAGGGCTGAACTTTTTTTCACCTTTAATTCGCCCATTCGCTTGTTCAATACGCTTAAACGTTGCAACAACCTCAGCAATGCTCAGTTCGGTTTCAGCCACTGCCACCATATTTAAAAAGTTGGTGCCTTTAAAACCAACAGATTCACTTTCAAATACCCGCGACAACTGCAAAGGACCAAAATATTGCTGAAGATCTAATAAGCCAGCGTTAAGGTGTTCTTCAGGCGATATGTTCGTGCCTAAACTGATGTAAATACGTGCCATTAGCTAACCTAAATTGCGAATAAAATATATAGAAACACTGTTAAATACGGCCACGTTCAATCTCAACACCCACAGATGCGGCATGTGGCACTGCACCGGGTTTCATTACGACAACTTTTACCCAAGGCACGTTAAATTCATCTTGAAGGCAGTCGGCAATCATTTCCGCAACGGTTTCAATCAATTCGATAGGTTTTTCTGTAACCAAAGCCGTTAATCGATTCGATACGGTTTCATAACACAACGCATGCTCATAATTGTCACTGGCAGCCGCTAGACGGTTGTCCCACGCCATATCTAAATCAATTAATAATGTTTGATGAAGCTTTTTTTCCCAGTCATAGATACCTATCACGGTTTCTATGGCTAACTGACGTATAAGCACCTTATCCATGTAACTACCCACCTTGAACGACTGAAAAAGACCCTAAGATCATCCTAATCAAACTTTATTACCGATTATATGCTTAATAATACACATTTAACCTTTTTCCTAATGAATTAAAGCAGTAGGATAAGCGCTATTGTGCAATTAACATCTTTTTACTGATGTGAATTTGCCCAGAGTCAGCACAGTTTATTGCAGACTTGCAAATCAATGCGCGATGATACCCTAAGAAGACTAAGGAAACCAATTTGAACACCGTTATTGTCACAATATTGATGATCATAGCCGCTTATTTAGCAGGTTCGATCTCAAGTGCCGTATTGGTTTGTAAAATAAGAGGTTTACCTGACCCAAGAACCAGTGGTTCTGGTAATCCTGGGGCGACAAATGTATTGCGCATAGGGGGCGTTAGTTCAGCAGGATTAGTGCTGTTTTTTGACATGCTAAAAGGCGCACTTCCCTCTTATCTCGGTTATAAAATGGGTTTGGATGCCGCATCGCTCGGTTTTATTGCCGTGTGCGCTTGTCTTGGACACATCTTCCCACTGTTTTTTGGTTTTAAAGGCGGCAAAGGTGTGGCGACGGCATTTGGCGCAATGGCTCCCATTGGTGGCGATTTAGCACTGTGCCTTATTTTAACCTGGGTGGTGGTTGTGTTAATCACTCGCTACTCATCTGTTGCGGCAATGGCTGCGGCAACGTTGGCACCTTTTTATACTTGGTGGCTAGATGATAGATTTATTTTACCAGTAGCGATGCTTTCAACGCTTATTTTGATCCGCCATAAAGACAATATAGGCCGTTTACGAATTGGTGAAGAAACTAAAGTTTCCCGAAAAAAATCCATAAAAAAACCTAACTCCACCAAGCGTTAGGTTTTCATATCGCCAAGCTAAAGTTTAATCAACAGCAGGCAAAGTATCTAATGGCCAGCGAGGTTGACCTTTAACGGCTAAATCTTCAACTTGCCCTGCACGTAACCTTTGTATACCCGCATAGGCAATCATGGCGCCATTATCGGTGCAAAACTCACCACGAGGGTAATACACTTTACCGCCCAAATTAGTCATCATTTTTGCTAATGATTCGCGTAAACGTGTATTTGCACTCACGCCGCCTGCAATCACTAATCGTTTGTAACCCGTTTGTTTTAAGGCTCGCTTACACTTAATGGCCAATGTATCCACCACAGCCTCTTCAAAAGCACGGGCAATATTCGCACGAGTTTGGTGATCATCTGGTTCAGCGGCAATGGTATTTGCGGTAAACGTTTTTAAACCAGAAAAACTAAAGTCTAAACCGGGTCTGTCTGTCATAGGCCGTGGAAACTTATAACCTGCTGGTAATCCTTCCTGAGCCAACTTGGCCAGGCGCGGTCCACCTGGGTAATCTAATCCCATTAATTTAGCGGTTTTATCAAATGCTTCACCGGCTGCATCATCAACCGACTCTCCTAATACCTGATAACGGCCAATGCCTTCAACTTGTACCAACATCGAATGGCCGCCAGACACTAAAAGCGCAATAAACGGAAATTCAGGAGCATCATCTTCTAACATAGGAGCTAATAAATGCCCTTCCATATGGTGGACACCCACAGCAGGCTTGTTCCAAGCATAAGCTAAAGAGCGCCCAACACAAGCGCCAACCAGCAAAGCACCAATAAGACCAGGCCCCTTGGTATAAGCAACACCGTCGATATCATCTAAGCTTGAATTAGCTTCACTTAAGGCCTGCTTGATTAATGGCACAATTTTACGAACATGATCACGAGATGCGAGCTCAGGCACCACACCGCCATAATCGGCGTGCAACTTAACTTGGCTATAGAGGACATGCGACATTAAGCCTAACTTATCGTCATACACCGCAATCCCAGTCTCATCACAAGATGTTTCTATACCTATAACCCGCATAATCTCTCGTCTTCATCAAAAATAAGGCCGCTAATTCTACCCGTGTCAGCTTAAATACTCCAACATTTCAGCATTAAAGCCGATAATTATAAAAAAATGAAAGTGTTAGGCCTTAGTCAAAGAGAAACTCAATCAGGGGTTTACAAATGGACGCTGCTCGGTGTAAAATTCCGCACCATTTTAAATAGCCTTTGGATTGAGTTGAGGTCCTGCTGTTTAATGTCTGTCATTAATTTATGCCAGCAAAATTTAAACCGTAGACTTAGCCAACCAACATAACTACACCTAAGGGGTGATGGCGTATGCCAATTATTAAAGTACGTGAAAACGAACCATTCGACGTAGCTCTTCGTCGTTTCAAGCGCTCTTGTGAAAAAGCTGGTATTTTAGCTGACGTGCGTGCTCGTGAATTCTACGAGAAGCCAACTACTGCTCGTAAGCGTGCAAAAGCTGCTGCAGTTAAGCGTTTAGCTAAAAAGCTTTCTCGCGAAAACGCACGTCGCGTACGTTTATACTAATCTCATTATGAACTTAACCGATCAGCTAAAAGACCAAATGAAAGAAGCCATGCGCGCTAAAGAAAAAGTGCGCTTGGGGACAATTCGTATGGCACTTGCCGCCATCAAACAGATTGAAGTGGATACCCGCGAATCTCTGAATGATGAACAAGCGATAGCTGTATTAACCAAAATGGTCAAACAACGTCGCGATTCGATTGCTCAGTATGAAGCAGCCGGACGTCCGGAGTTAGCCGCAGCAGAGGCAGAAGAGATTCAAGTTATTGAAGCTTTTTTACCACAACAACTAACCGAAGAAGAAGTTGCAACGATTATCGATGCCACTATTGCCGAAGTTGGTGCTGCATCCATGGCGGATATGGGTAAAGTAATGGGAGCATTAAAATCAAAAGTTCAAGGTCGTGCAGATTTAGGTGCTATTGGCGCCATGATACGTGCTAAATTGAAATAATTGCTTTTTAATGTTGAATAAGCCGTGCACTTGCACGGCTTGTTTGTTTAAATCAGTTGATAAAGTAAATTCGAGAACAATAGCAATCAATGGCGATACCTCGTGATTTTATCAATGAGCTTATAGCTCGCATTGACATTGTTGATCTAATTGATCGCAAAGTCCCTTTGAAAAAAGCCGGTAAAAACCACTCGGCTTGCTGCCCTTTTCATAGTGAAAAATCACCTTCTTTCACCGTCAGCAGAGATAAACAGTTTTACCATTGTTTTGGCTGCGGCGCCCACGGCAATGCTATTGACTTTGTCATGGAATACGATCGCCTCGAATTTGTTGATGCCATTGAAGAACTTGCAAGTCAACTCGGATTATCCGTACCAAGAGAGCAAGGTACAGGAAAAAGGCCAGACCAAGGTTTAAGCCGCGATTTATACCAATTGATGGAAGAAGCCAATATCTTCTACCAAAGCCAGTTAAGACAACACCAAGATAAACAAAAAGTAATTGATTACCTTGAGTTTAGAGGCTTATCAAACGACGTAGTTGAACAATTCGGTATTGGGTTTGCCCCCGATGGCTGGGACGGTTTACTTGGACGTTACCGCCAAAATCAAGCCGCACAAGATAAATTACTGACAGCAGGCATGCTCATTGCCAACGATAACGGCAAACGTTATGACCGTTTTCGTGACAGATTAATGTTCCCAATCCGTGATCGCAGAGGTCGCGTTGTCGGATTTGGTGGACGTGTTTTGGGTGAAGGTACCCCAAAATACTTGAATTCTCCAGAAACGCCCATATTTCATAAGGGTAATGAGCTTTATGGTTTATATGAGCTCAAGCAAAAACACCGCGATCCACAGCACGTTTTAATTGTTGAAGGCTATATGGATGTAGTCGCCCTAGCGCAATTTGGGGTAGATTATGCGGTAGCCTCACTAGGCACGGCAACCACAGCTGAACAATTTCAGCTTTTAGTGCGTAGTGCTAAACAAGTGATTTGTTGTTATGACGGCGACAGAGCCGGTCGAGAAGCAGCATGGCGAGCACTAGAAACAGCCCTGCCACTGCTCAAACCTGGCGACCAAGTAAAATTCATGTTTTTGCCTCAAGGCGAAGACCCTGACACCATGGTCAGAAAAATTGGTAAAGATGCATTTGAAACATTAATGCAGCAAGCCATGTTACTACCGGAGTTTCTTTTTGACACGTTAAGTAACAACCATGGTGCAGACAAAGGGGCATTAGCCAAGCAAGCTATTGGCCTAATTGAAAAGGTACAAGATACTGTCCTACAAAATTTGTTGCTAGAAAATTTAGCACACAAACTGGGCATGAACAGTAGCGAAGATTTAAAGAAAAAATTAGGTTTTGCGGTAAAAAAAGCACAACCACTTAATGCAAAAGGCTTACAAGGCCGTGGCACACCATTAAGGCTAGCCATTGCTCTGTTGGTTCAACACCCTCATTTAGGGTTTGGATTAAAAGAGCAAGCAGCATTAAAACGACTAAAAATGCCTGGAGTTGAATTACTCGGGCACTTGTTAGAAATAACTCGTGAACAATCGTTAAACAGCGCACAACTACTTGAACTACATAGAGAGCATGAACAAAAAAGCACTCTAATAAAGCTAGCCCAATGGGACCATCAAGTGGCGGATGAAAACGTATTGCTAGAGTTTAAACAAACCCTGATTTGGTTATACAATCAATCAATTGAACAACTTTATCAGGAACTAAGCCTTAAGCAGACTTTGACCAAAGTTGAAAAGCTTCAACTAACAAAGCTGATTTCGATAATAAAAGGCAAGGCAACATAGTACTCATTGATTGTTCAACAATCTGCGTACAAAACGCTGCCATGGACTAGCTAAGATTAGTCCACACAGTTATAATTGACGATTTGCGCGCCACTTTAGCTCGGCTAAATGGCCTATCGTTTTATCAGTTACCCAAACTTGGATGATATCTATGGATCACACTCCGCAGTCGCAACTCAAACTGTTGCTCGCTAAAGGTAAAGAGCAAGGTTACTTAACCTATGCTGAAGTGAACGACCACTTACCAGCAGACATGGTCGATTCAGATCAGATTGAAGATATTATCCAGATGATAAATGACATGGGTATCCGCGTTTTTGAAGAAGCGCCAGATGCCGATGACATGATGATGTCGGAAGACAACACAGACGAAGATGCTGCAGAAGAAGCTGCAGCAGCACTCGCAACCGTAGAAAGTGAGTTAGGCCGTACCACTGACCCTGTGCGTATGTACATGCGTGAAATGGGTACAGTTGAGCTACTTACTCGCGAAGGCGAAATTGTTATTGCTAAGCGTATTGAAGAAGGTATCAACACTGTACAGAGCTCTGTGAGTGAATACCCTCAAGCGATTGCAATGATCTTAGAGCAATTCGACCAGTATGAAGCTGACGAATTACGCTTGTCTGATATTATCTCTGGATTTATCAATCCTGACGAAGACGATGTTGCCCCAACAGCAACAAACATCGGCTCTGAACTCTCTGAAGATGATCGTGATGATGACGATGATGACGATGATGACGACGATGACGATGATTCTGACGACGAAGAAGAAGGCAACAAAGGCCCGGATCCTGAAGAAGCTAAAGAGAAGTTTACTCAATTAAGAGAAGCTTACGAAAAAAGCTTAGGCATTATTGCTGAAAAAGGCCGTGACCACCCTGAAGCCATTGGTTCTTTATTTGTTATCGGTGAGTTATTCAAAGAATTCCGCCTTGTGCCTAAACAGTTTGACCGTTTAGTAAAAAGCATGCGCAACATGATGGATCGCGTTCGTGTTCAAGAGCGTCTAGTGATCAAGCTTTGTGTTGAACAAGCTAAAATGCCGAAGAAAAACTTCATCAAAGCATTTACCGGTAATGAAACTAATCTAACTTGGTTTGAAACCGAAAAAGCCAGCAGTAAGCCTTACGCTGAAGGTCTTCGTATGATCGAAGATGACGTTGCACGTTGTGTTGGCAAGCTACTCGCGATTGAAGAAGAAACCGATTTAACCATCGCAGGTATTAAAGACATTAACCGTCGTATGTCGATTGGTGAAGCCAAAGCACGTCGTGCTAAGAAAGAAATGGTTGAAGCCAACTTACGTCTGGTTATCTCTATTGCGAAAAAGTACACCAACCGTGGTTTACAGTTCTTGGACTTAATCCAGGAAGGTAACATCGGCTTAATGAAAGCGGTTGATAAGTTTGAATACCGTCGTGGTTATAAGTTCTCAACTTATGCAACCTGGTGGATCCGTCAGGCGATTACTCGCTCGATTGCAGACCAAGCACGTACGATCCGTATTCCGGTACACATGATCGAAACCATCAACAAGCTGAACCGTATTTCACGTCAAATGCTTCAAGAAATGGGCCGCGAGCCGTCTCCTGAAGAATTGGCAGAACGTATGATGATGCCTGAAGATAAGATCCGTAAGGTACTTAAAATCGCTAAAGAGCCAATCTCAATGGAAACCCCAATCGGTGACGATGAAGATTCGCATTTAGGTGATTTTATCGAGGACACGACCCTCGAGCTACCATTAGACTCAGCCACAAGCGAAAGTCTAAAGAACGCCACTCACGAAGTGCTAGCCGGCTTAACAGCCCGTGAAGCAAAAGTACTGCGTATGCGTTTCGGTATCGACATGAACACCGACCACACATTAGAAGAAGTGGGCAAACAGTTTGACGTAACACGTGAACGTATTCGTCAGATTGAAGCTAAAGCGTTACGTAAGTTACGTCACCCTTCTCGCTCAGAGATTTTGAAGTCTTTCCTAGACGAATAAATAATCGTCATAGTCTGCAAAGGCAACATCAAAAAACCCAGCTAAATTGCTGGGTTTTTTATTGCGTGCAAGCCCAAAAAAAGCCCACGCAATTGCGTGAGCTGTAATTGAAATCAACCTGTTACAGTTGCTTTCTGCTCGATGCCTTATCGAGTAACGTTAAGATATTTTTATACGGGATACCGGAGTGGGTGGTTAAACCAACATCACAAGTCGCTGAAACAGAATAACCATGGGTACAACCCTTATCCTTTGTTTCCTCTTTTAAGTGGCGTAAACCATGCTCATTGAGCTCAGGGTAATTCATACCACGGTTACCCGCCATACCACAGCAGCCCACTTTTTCGGGAACCACAACATCTGTAGCGCACAGACGGGCTAAATCTGCGAGTTTCTCAGCCATGCCTAACTTACGAGTTGTACATGTTGGATGCACTGCAATTTTATCGACAATTTTATTGATTGAAAGGCGATCAACCAAAAACTCAAAGGCAAACTCTTCAGGACCGTACATTTTCAAACGGCTATCACAAGCACGGCGCATTCTTTCAAGGCAAGCGGTTGTTGCCACCAAGATAGGATATTCGCCATTGTTTGACGCCTGTAATAACCACTTTGAAAGCTCATCAGATTTACGATCAGCCGCTTCATCATGACCATAAGACTCCCAAGGTTGACCACAACACAAGCCCTTAGGCTTCTCACCAGACACCATTTCGATGTTGGCCTTTTCGAATAGACTCACAATCGTTTCAGGCAGTGAGCGTTGGTCGTCATGCTTAGCACTGGTGCCCATCATACGGTTCAAACACGCAGGGAAATATACTGCTTTTATGTCTCCCTGAGTCTTAGTTTTTGGCAATGCTTTACCACGCGTAGGCATACCTTCTGTCCATAATGGCACAGGCATACCCGGTGCAATACTGCGAACAATCTTAGTGATTGCCCCCATACCAGATTCACCGATAATTTTACGAGAAATGTCTGTTGCACCTAAAGCAAATCGAGCGACAGACTCCATTGTGCCAAAACGATCAGCGGTAAAGTCTGAGATTTTCTTATCCATACTGCTTGCGCCTTCAGCGCGCAGCACTTTGACATATTTACCGGTATCAATGCCCATTGGGCAACCCAATTTACATAAACCATCAGCCGCACAGGTATCAATTGCGTAGTAAGGATAATTCTTTTTCAACTCGGCCAATACTTCAGGCTCTTTGCCTGTTGTCTCTAGGGTTTTCATCACCCTTGAAACAGCAGTACGTTGACGAGGAGACAGGGTCAAACCATGGGCGACACAGTGCGGTTCGCAGAAGCCACATTCAATGCATTTATCAACAATGTCGTGTATGGCCGGCATAGGTTTAAAGCCTTTGGCATGACAAAATGGATCATCATTAATAATCACGCCTGGATTTAAAATACCGCTTGGGTCGAGGGTGTTTTTCACTCGTTTCATTAAGTCGTAGACTTCGGTGCCCCATTCTTTTTCAACAAATGCAGCCATACCAAATCCAGTACCGTGTTCAGCTTTAAGCGAACCGTCATACCCTACGACAAGGTCAACAACCGCTTGCATAAAGCCATCAAAACGGTCGACTTCAGCTTGAGTCGAAAAGTCTTGAGCAAAAATAACATGATAGTTACCCTCTAGCGCATGACCATAAATTACCGCATCGTCATAACCATGTTTAAATGACAAGTTTTGTAAGTCGATTGTCGCTTGAGGTAACACTTCAATTGGAAACGCAATATCTTCAATAATACAAGATGTTCCAACAGGTCTCATTGAACCCGCTAATGGGAAAATCGCTTTACGAATAGCCCACATATTAGTGATTTCAGCGGCATCTTGAGTAAACTCAACATCACGATATAAGCCGTGCTTTTTCATAATGGCAGACATTTTGGCAACGTTAGCATCAATCTGCTCTTGGTTATCACCAAAGGTTTCAAACAATACTGCCGTGACATCTTTATGCACATCATTTAAAAAATCTGGCGTGTCATATTTAGACTCAGCAACCGCTTTAAGCGCAAAATTGTCTAATAGCTCTGCAGCGTTGGTCTCGTTAAATGCTTCTCTGCGTAGCTCAACAATCGACTCACAAGCGCCACGCAATGAATCAAAGTAAACCATTGCAGAAGCCGAATGGCTTTTTTTCTCTACACTGTTCAACGTGATTTCAGAAAGGAAACCAAGCGCACCTTCTGAGCCCACCATAAGATGCAAAATAATGTCGATAGGGTCATGGTGTTCAACAAAAGAGTTCATACCAAAACCGGTCACATTCTTAATTGAATACTTACGCTTAATACGCTGCACTAAGGCATCGTTAGACATAATGTCATCGCGAATAGATTCAATACCTTGTACCATCTCTGGGTGTTCTTTTTTAAACGCCTCACGGCTTTGCTCACTTGCCGTATCTAAAATTGAACCATCAGCAAAAACGATTCTGGCCGAATCAATTAACTTATATGAATTATGATGAGTACCACAGTTCATGCCAGAAGCATTGTTAGAGACAATCCCACCAGCCATTGCAGAGGCAATCGTGGCTGGGTCAGGGCCAAACTTCCATCCTAATGGCGCTAATGCGGCATTAATTTTAGCGCCGATAACCCCAGGTTGCATTTGTACTTTTTTCCCGCCGTCCAACACCTTGAATTTATTCCAATGCAGGCCCGCAACCATTAACACCGAATCAGAAATAGNCYKRACCGCAAAGTGCAGTACCGGCAGCTCTAAAGGTCACTGGCGTGTTAGTTTGATAACATTGTGATAAAACGCTAGAAGCCTCAGCTTCAGTTTTTGGGTGGACAACGATTTGTGGTCGTTTTTGATAAAAAGAAGCATCAGTACCCCAAGCGATGCGGCGGAGGTAATCGGTGTAAACTCGTGAAGGCTCAAGATCTTGGCCCAATTTATCTGCAAGAACTGTCAAATTAGATTGCAACATGTGAATCCCCATTCATGTCATCAATATGTGAGAAGAGCTCGATAAGCTCCATCTAAAGAACGCTATGCCGACGCTATCCCCTAGCAGGGAAACCGAGACATATATCAAGGTGAGTTTATTGACCAGACATGTCGTATGCTCATGAAGCACACGAATGTTACGCAAATATCAATCTCGAAACAGTTTCTGTTAATCTTTATTGCCCGCGCTTGTCATATTTCTTATTTAATACAAGCTCAAGCCTCGCTAAAACGATAAACTATTCATAAACAGCAGACGAACCCACGAGCTAGTTAGTGCGTTATAACGGGGGTTGCACATGAGTTTATTGACTGACACAATCACACCTTACTTAATCTTTTTAGCAGNATAATCTATCAACATACCGCAAACACAGTAGCCCTTAGTTTGAATCTTTAAATCAGCTCAAAATTCACACAGTTAACGTGAACAACCGCCCAAACCAAAGCCGCCTCACACCAACCAATCTCACACAACGACCCAGAAAAACCACCTCGATCACGGTGATAAATCACAAAAATCGGTTAAATTAGTGATTAAACACACCCGCAATTGCGCAATATCATCACAGCCCATTTTTTGCACTCATGTTATCGAAATTGATAACGGTTCTCGTTAGTAATTAACCTTAAAAACCCATTCGTCAACTTCTGGTAACAATGACAGCTAACAATCACTAATTTCAATAACCAGCAAAGATATGCGGCATTTAGCATTAGCCATTTCAAATATTCAGCTTCACAGTGAGTAAAATGCTTAAGCTTGCACAAAGGGTCATAAGCAACAAACATATCGCCAGTAATGTGGAGACTGATTAACAGATAACCACTTGAGTCATTTAAGCTAAATTCATGTACAAACAGAGGTGACAAGCGGAAATAAACTTCGTATACTGCATCCGCTTTTGTTAGTGACGACTAGCTTAAGTCGGCCCCTTAGCTCAGTTGGTTAGAGCATACGACTCATAATCGTCAGGTCCCCAGTTCAAGTCTGGGAGGGGCCACCAATTCAGATAAGCCGTAGCAGGTTAGTACTTGCTACGGTTTTTTCGCATCTGGAGTTCTGTGTAGCAAATATGTAGCAGATTTATCGGTCATGTAGTTGCCTTTATGCAGAACTGCCCATACCTATCTTTAAATTATTTTCTTACTCTACTGCACTAGTAATTCCTTGGCTTACATAATTAAGGCTCCCAGCTACAATGTGAGTTTTATAATGACGTTCATTTTTTTCTCTTTGTTTATCTGTGCAACAATCCAATGAATACGAAACAAAATAAGCCAGCAACATGTTTATCACCGTTGTTAGTTACACTGATAAAAAACAAGGTTATTTTGAAAGTGGAGAAATATGATGTAGTATGGAAAAATTCTTAATTTAATCAGAGTTTTGTCGTGATCAATATAATCGCAAATGGAAGTGTTGCTGGAGAAGATGGAAAAGCTCACCTTTATGAAGTAAAGGAAGGCATAGATTTACTTAAGACAATGAAAATTCAATCTGATTGGACAGATGCTTTTATTAAGAGATTTTCCCAACTAATAATTGACAACCCAAGCACAACCCAAGCTGCACTAATCACTGACAATAATCTACAAGATAGTCATTGGGACTGGATAAATAAAGCAATACACTTAAATACAAGTGATTATATTTGGTTTAGCTTAGAAATTGATAACCACATACAAGCAGTTGTTGTTATCTTTCACCCTAAAAAAAGTCGTATAGAAGATAGAGATGTATACTACATTGACTATTTGGCTGTTGCTCCTTGGAATCGAGTAATAGGACAAGATCAACGACAGTTTAAAGGGCTTGGTAGCTTGCTACTCAAGGAAGCTGGTAAATATATCGATTCTCACCTACTGTATCAATACGGGTTTTCATTGCACTCCCTCCCGCAAGCTGCAACTTATTATCAACGAATTGGCATGGTTGATTTTGGACCTGACCCCACAAAGGATAATTTGCATTATTTTGAGATGGACTCAGTCAAATCGGAGGTGTTTGTATATGCCTAGAAAAAATTATGATGGCTTTGATGACCTAACAGTGAACTCATCCCCACTCAAGTCAAACCCTACTATAGATCTATATAACTACTTATTGAGTGTTGAAGATAAATTACCTCTAAAGTCTTTAGCCAAAAGTGGAGTTATTGCTTCTCCTGAATTGTCGTCTTTAGTCGCACTATACTCAGTTAGCGGCATTAAAGACTCCGGTAATTTTTTTAAAAAAGCTACTGACTCAAACTCTATTCATGCAGATGTCTGGTCTAAAGTAGTTCTTAAAGAAGTAATGATTAAAGAACTTTCTAATAAATGGTGTGATTTCAATGTTGAAAAAATTGATGTTCGCTTAATAACTCGTTTAAAAGAACTTTCAATAACTGCTGAAGGAATAAAATCTGTATCTGAAGTCCTACAGAGTATTGGAGTGATTTTGGTCTATGTACCTACTGTAAATAGTGCAAAAATCGACGGAATGGTTGGAAGAACTAATACGGGCAGACCATATATAGCTATGACCCTGAGGCATAATCGCCTTGATAATTTTTGGTTTTCTTTATTGCACGAAATAGGCCATTTAAAGTATCACTTTCTTTTACTGGATAGCCCAATAGTTGAAAACTTAGATGAGGTATCCACTAATGATATGGAGATTGAAGCAAATAAATTTGCTTTAACAGCCTTTATTCCTAGAAGATTATGGAGCAGAACTTCTCTAAAGTTTGGGTTACAGAACAATGAAAAATTGTTTGAAGTGTCTAATGAACTTGGTGTCCACCCATCCATTGTCGCAGGCAGACTGAGAAGAGATAAACAAGATTATCGCCTGTATAGTGATGTTATTTCTGAGTTTGATACTAGAACTATACTGTTTGAGGGTAACAAATGAACTACGTCCCTTTTCTAAAAGGTAAACAAAACGAATTTCTTGCTTTAAGAAGCTTAAGTTCAGATGCGCAAAATCAAATCAAACCATTTATAGATATTCCTCGAGGTGATGATAACTCGGAAGGAGCTATAAAGAAAAAAATTAAAACAGCTTTTGTAAATACAACCAGAATGTACAAAGAATATCCACTTCCTTTTTATTTGGATACTTATGACTTGCCTGCAGGGACATTTATCGATGGTGTGTATGTATATGAATATGTGCTTAATACCTTTTCTGGATTTGAAATAACTCCAGTATTGGGTTTAGATAGAGATCAAGAACATATAGATGCTGCAAAAAAGTACATCTGTTCAAAAGGCGGAAATGTTGCGATTAGATTATTGTCAGATGATATTGATAGCTTTAACTTGACTAAGGATGAAGTCGAGGACGTATTAACTGACTTTCCTGCAGATATGATGGTAGATGTGATTTTTGATTTTAGGGTTGTTACTGCTTCAATAGTAGCGAATATTCTTCCAAAATTGAATTTATTTTTATCTAGAATCAATGAAATTAATAACTTAAACCACGTCATTATTACAAGTTCTAGTATACCCGCTGTCGTTACAGAACTAACAGCTACTGGTAGCGACAACCATGTAAATAGAGATGAATGGGACTTATGGCAAGGAGTTGTGAATAAGGACTTTGATGAGTATTTTTATGGTGATTATACTGTTGTTTCCCCTGAATATTCAGATAATGATATAGCTGTAGAATTAATGCGAACGGTTCAGACTCCAAGGATTATTTACACTAAGGAGACTGAGCTTTACATCACACGAGGGAGAGCATTAAAAACTCATGGTGATAGTCAATATTTTAACCTTGCAAGAATGGTGCAGGTATGTGGATTTTACAGGGTTGGAAATTCCGATGGCGAAATCTATATAAATGACGTGGCACGCAGAAATTCCGGCAGGTGTGGTAATGCATCTAAATGGATTACTACTACAGTCACTTGTCACATAGAACACTTTTCTTCTATTTGAAAACTCCCACTCTGGTTCTTATCACCTAAGAACCTTTTCCGAAGTAGGCTGAATAATTCATGAGACACTATATTCCCATTTGATTCTGAACCTATTTTTTTGGCGAGTTCAGCTCTAGACGTTCTAGGGCTTGAATGTTTCTTGCTAATTAAAGTATCCAATTCTAATAACTCATTTTTCCAAAGAGATAATAAGGCTTTTTCAGCTTCCCAGTTAGGGTTTGCTTTCGGACATCTCTCTTTGTAAAAATTTAACTGACCATCTTCTATTTTAGCCAGTAAAACCCCCCAGTATGAGGGTATATGTTTGTCGATTTTATTTATAAATTTATCTGTTACAACAATGGATACCTTGTTGAAAGTATAATCATAATACTCAATTTGATTTTTTAGTCTGCAAAGTGAATCTCTATCACTCTTAATTTCAAAGCAATGTATTTCATCGTAGAAGGCCACCAAGTCAGCTCTAGCGTTCCCGTTATGTACATTCATTTCGTCCACAATTACTTGTGGGAAGGGGGCGTTAGAATTTAGATAAATTTTAAGCTCTTTTCGTATTGTTTTATCATCTAACACGTTAGTTTCTCCTTCGAAGACATTTAGCAGATTTTAGCATATAAACAGATAAAAATAGTTGATTAATGCCCTTATAATTAGATCTCTAACACCTCGATCTAGTCCAAGAATCCAATATTTCTCTATCTGCTTTTTCAACATACAGTTATCTGATTACTTTGGTAACTTTAATTTATAATTTGTAAATGTCAGCATGAAAGTCGAATACCATCTATCAAATCAGATTTTAGTAGTTGAGGGTACAGTTATTTACAGAACTCCAAGTAAAAGCACTTTAACCATGCTGGCTAGCTCTCAAATCAAGGGATAAAAAACAGATATTCTGAATTGTTGTTACTTTCGAAGCTTAAGAAAGAAGGGGAAGCTTCGTGATACTTGATGATATTTACATTACGATTATAAAGCATTAGCTTGAAACTTTGATGTTACGCCTAACAGTCTCATTGAAACACTTATACTTTGTGTACTCTCCATTGGTACAGTCTTGTCACTATCGTTTGCCCTGCGAACCACAGCCCCTTAATTTTAGTGGTAAGTTCACCATCATAGTAACTCGGTAAGCACTCACCAGTTTGTTCATCAATGTTGAGCTCATAATGTAATTTGATAGGTCTATCTTTTAGGTTAATTGAGATACCTCCCATAGCAGCCGTGTAAGCTTGCCAATCACTGTTATCCGCTGCAAACCTTGCTTGCTCTAGCACTGAAGAATTATTTTCATCAGCTGTCTTAAATAGCTTTTCACGGAGTCTTCTCAGTTCACGCCAAACCGATACGCTAGCACCACCAATTTGCTGAAATTGACGAATACACCAGCAAGAAGCCCACGCATCAATACGTTGAGCGACTAAAACTGAATCATTGCCAAATTGGTCTTCACCTAAACCTTCACCATCAATATTTTTAACGATGTATTTTAAAATATAGCCCGTAGCAGAGCCCTTACTTGGGTCAATGTTCTTAAAGTCACAGCGATTCTCTTGAGCCCCTTTTTCATCACCATCAACCTCTAAGGCGTAATGACGAATAATATCTTGCATTGCATCAAGCTTTTCAGCTTCTATAAAAAATAACATATGCCAATGAGGAGTCCCGTCATGTTGTGGCTCAACCACACGAAAACCATATGGATTGATATCATTTCGCTTGAATTCAGCTCTTGTCTTTTGCCACTGATGATTTAAATAGGCATTGGCTTCATCAGGCATTAGCCCTTGCCATTTAGGATTAGGTGCACCTGATTTTGAAAATGCTCGGTGATACTTTGAAGGACATGTAATGGTAATAAATAACGCCTCATGCCCCTCATCTTTAGCCAAGTTTTCAAAGCCTCTAGCACGGCAAATTAGCTCGTCCTTTCTGATTTTTGGATTAGACACATTTAGGTCTGATACCTCCTTTAATGTGTAACGCTGCCCTGCATCGTTAATGATGATGCTAGAACTCAATAATTCTTCATTTCTCAACCGTTGAGTTATTCGGTTCTTGGTAGTGATATTGCTAGCGTAAATCTGTCTTTTACTATTAACAAAATTGAGATGTAATGCCGCTTTTTCATTGGCCTGAGTAATAACTTTACGAAACTTCTTTAACCACCAGCGCTTATCTGAATACCGTTTTATACAACCTGACATTTTAATCGATTGATTCAGCTCTAACCGTTTAAGACCAAATGACTCAATGTACCTAGATAGAAACTCATACAATGTTTGCTGTTGCTTCGAAGTTAAATCTGCAATCAACTCCTTTGTATCAGCAGAGCAATCTTTTATCTGACTTTGGTTAAATGCAGGAAGCCATTCGGTATCATTCCCGCATTTCTCGGGATGGACTTGGTCAATTGCAGGAAGCAATCCGGCATCATTCCCGCATTGTTCAGGATGGACTTGGTCAATTGCAGGAAGCAATCCGGCACCATTCCCGCATTGTTCGGGATGGATTTGGTCAATTGCAGGAAGCAATTCGGTATCATTCCCGCATTTCTCGGGATAGATTTGGTCAATTGCGGGAAGCAATTCGGTATCATTCCCGTATTTTTCGGGATGAATTCGGTTAAATGCAAGAAGCTGTTCGGTGTCACTACCGAGTGTTTCTGGCATGCTTCCAAGATTAACCTTGTTATTTATATGAGATTGAGTTTCATGGAGCGCTTGATGATGAATGCTGATAAATTGAACGGCACTAGGGTCTATCACAATACGCCTGCAATATTCAGCACACTCTTTGGCTTTGAGATTTATATCGTCATCAAAACCAAAAAACATATGCGCTAACTTTTTCGGTAAAAGCTTAAACAGCTGTGAGGTGGTGTCTAGAATATGACGATTTCTAAGATAGGGCGTTGGTTTAGCAAATGCTTCCTCTAATATAGTTCTTTTTATCAAATTAGGAAAAAGCGAAAGTCTCCTAGAAATAAAAGCAGCATCAGCACCTTCCACTTTAGACAAATAGGGTGATAGAACCTCATCACCACTATCCATTGCCTTAACAAGATTACTCCTTCGAAACTTATCCATTTGAGCAAGTTCCAAACCTGAGTTTAGATAGGTAATTAGCTCCTTGCTCGGTCAAAAAGTAATGCTCATACTTAATGCCAAAAGGAAATACTATCTCACTGGTAACAAATCCCTCTTTAACAAGTTTAGTGAGTGTTCGCATATCAAACTTATATCGCTGGCCATGCTTGCTAACGTAGCGATCTAACCCATTTGTTTTTCGGTATGAATTGCCTACTTCACGGCAAATTTCAAAGTGATTGCCATTTAATGAAAGCCAAATTAAAAATCGATTTTGCTCCTTTGTTAACTTAGGCATGTTTACCACCTATGGCACTCTGCCCTAAGTGTTCCATGCGATAAAAACTATCAAGCCACTGGTCTAAATCTTCTTTAAGATAGCGAACTGCTCGACCAATTTTGATAAATGGTGGGGCTGGGGTTCTATTATCGCGATTACCTTCCATACGCGACTGACGTAGGAAGGAACGACTCATACCGATATATTCGGCTGTTTCTATTTCAGATAGTGCGCGTTTGGTTTCTGCGGTGGGTATTGCTGTTGGCATGTTTGCCTCCATGTACGTTTAAGTTCATGGAGGACAATAAAAGGCGTTTCTAGTCCTAGGAGTCCTTCTAGGACTGCTAGGACTGCTAGGACAAAGTTTTTTTCAGTTCTCGTATTAAATTATAAAAGCTCTTTTTCTTCATCTGTTTAAGCTCAGACTTTATGTCGAACCAGTACAATATATCATTACCAATTTCATCAATAATTTCGTCAGTATCAAACTGTCTAGGATCATTCAAAATATCTTCTCCTAGCCGATTCCAAATCTGACTTGCTTGCTCATCAGGGTATTGCTCAAGCATCGTCTGCAATAAAAGGTCTATAGGGCGACTATTTTTTTGAGTTGAATTCGCGAGCTGTTTGGGCTCATCATCTTCTAAATTGTTCCGAATATTGCGTGAAAAATAACTATTAGCTTTCTTAAGCTCTTCTGAAGTGATGCAGGCATCATCTAGCGTAAAGCTCTGGCTATGATGAAATAACTCTTTCTTAAGTGGCTTTGGAGGCTCACAGGGCGTTGATGTATCCCTGCTACTTGCTACGCCCTTACACATGTTCTCAAACTCTTTTAACATGCTGGTACGCTCTTGAGGATAAAAGTAAAAAGGCATGTATTCGAAAGGGATCTTATCAAAAGGTGTAGCTAACCATTTTTCAATAACGGTATTTGGCACCTCAACAGTGAACGGGTAGTCGGTCGAATAATGGGAAATTTTGTTTTGTTGCAATATGGTCGAACTGCCGACATATATTTTGCTTTTTTCAAACAATTCAGTTTGCTGATTTTTAGTCATTGAAATAAGCCCTGCATACTTCGCTTGGCCGAAACAGCTAAACTTACCCTTTACCCAACCGCCAATCAGCACATCTGTTGATTTGCAGTATAGGCAAAATGATACTTCGGTATCTGTGCTTAAATACTGAATATCCGCATCAGACAGCCCACAAGTTTCATTTAATTCTGATAGTCGATAATATGCTTTCAAGTCATTCCCTTACTTGTATTAACCAATCAAGTTTACCGCTGCCGCTTTATGCTCTGGTGCTAAGTGAGCATACCTTAATGTCATCGTCATATCTGCATGACCAAGTAACTCTCTCACAGTGTTTAGATCAACACTCTTCATCACTAATTGACTAGCAAAATGATGCCTCAAATCATGAAAATGAAAGTCCTGTAACTCTGCATCTTCAACCACCTTAGCAAACCCTTTTTTAAAATCGGTTAACGGCTTCCCTTCATTACCTTCAAATACAAAAGATGTAAACGGGTTTTGCTCACGCCATTTGGTCAGCACATTGAAGGCTGCATTGTTTAGTGGAATATGCCTAGTTTTACCAGACTTTGCCGATTCACCTTTAATCGTTAACACTTTTACTGAAAAATCTATGTTCGACCATTTGAGCGATAAAATCTCCCCTCTTCGCATACCTGTATTCATTGCAAGGATGACAATTGGCTCGATGTGATCTGCGTAGGTATGACTGCTAAGGCATGGTTGCTGCGGGTAACCGCGCTTTTGTCTATGCTCATTAGCACTCAAACGCTTTAACTTTATTAGCTTGTCACGTTCGGTCAATGTACTTAACAGAGCTTTCTCTTCTAATGGGTCTAGATAGCGAGTTCTGTTGTTGTCGAGCTTATAAGCCTTCACTTTGCTTAACTCATGAGAGTCTATAACTCCCCACTCAACAGCTCGACTCAAAGCCCCTTTTAAGGTGTTTACGTTATAGTTGATGGTTGCTTCAGCTTTATTGAGCTTTTTGGCTTTAGAGCGCCATTGCTCAATGTGCCATGCTGAAATCTCTGATAACTGCATATCAGCGAGTTCTTTAAAATTGTTAAGTAAAACACTTTTGATTTGGTCGGCTGTTCGAGTGCTATTAGCAATGAGCCAAGGGTGATACTTCTCTTCGACATAGACTGAAAATTTATTAAACTTTTTGGCTAACTCTTTTGCTTTAGCTGCTTTTTTATCTGACTGAACATTAACACCTGATGCAACCTTGCCTGCTTGGGCTTTAGCCATATCACGAGCCTGAGTAGGAGTAATTGCATTGCCCTTGCCTAATAGGAAATTTACCTGCTTGCCGTTGTGACGATAGAAGAGATAATAGGAGACAGCTCCCTTTGCTGAAATCCGAGCGTGGAAGCCCTTAATCTCGGTATCGTTGAGCCGCTTATCTTCAACAGTTAAGTTCTTTATCGAGGTCGCATTAATTTTTGATAAGATAGCCATACCACTCCCTGTGTAGCAAATATGTAGCAGATTGAAAGTATAACCAAGTTACGCGATGAATTACAGTGAACAAGAGAAGTAAAATTAAACCACTATAAATCAGGCACTTAATCGACAACCAAGATATATCAAAGTGCATTAAGGTTCACTGGGGTTTAGCTAAAAATCAGACTCATAATCGTCAGGTCCCCAGTTCAAGTCTGGGAGGGGCCACCAATTTAGATAAGCCGCAGCAATGTTTCATTGCTGCGGCTTTTTCGTTTGTGGTGTTCAGGGTTTTGATAAGCGACGAACATGAGCTTTGGACTATCGAGATGATGTCACACCACGCCATGATCAACATGGCGCGGGGAGTACGAGCTAAGCTAATCTTTGTGGATGTGCAGTGGGCTTTTTTCTAAATGGCTTTGAGCGGCGGTGATAGCGACCACGGCCTTTGAGTTAAATTCACGTTGATACAGGGTGTAAACCACAAATAAGCTGGCTACGATAAACATCCATGGATTGAAAAACCAGCACAAAGCGGCCATCGAATAATAATATGAGCGTAAACCATAATTGTACGAATGTGCAGCTTGGTCTTGCACAACGGCCATTTGGCGCGCGTAGGCAACAAGGTTTTTGTCGGTGCCGCTCTTATCGAGTGGCGCAGCACCAATCATCACATTAACAAAACCATACTGGCGCATTGACCAAGTAAACTGGAAAAACGCCAATACAAAAATGCCAACCAACAAGCCCAGTTTAACTTGTACTAAAGCGTGATTGGGTGGTGCGGCAAAAGGGATAGAGGCGATTACTGTTTCAAGTTTTTCGACTTGTGAGAATAACGTCAGCACACCCGCTAAAACCAGTAATGTCGTTGATGCAAAAAAAGCGATATTTCGTTCAAGGTTAGCCAATAACGCAGCCTCACCTACTCGGTTTTCTTTACCAATCACTTGCGACATCCACATAATGCGCTGCTGATGCATTACCCTTGCAATACAATTGGTCGTCTTTGCTTTGCGGCGTGCAAAACTGGTATAGCCGACCCAAGCAATAAAAAACACAATAAAGGCTAACGAATCTATCCAGGCAACCATCATGTTAATAACCTTTTAACATAAATTAATGGGTTGATTATGCATCAGTTTTCATCATCCTTAAATCAGTTTTTGGTTTAAAACGGGCTTGAACAAATACAATTCATCTTCTCAAGTGTTATCGGGTGAATAAAGCTCAGGCTTGTGGCATGCAATAATAATCGGGGGGCCATCTGTTGTGATTGCTGATTATGGTATAAATCACAACCCAGTATGGGGTGGCCAATCTGCTGACTATGAATACGTAGCTGGTGTGTTCGCCCGCTAATGGGTGTAAAGCGCACTCGGGTTGATAAACCTTGTGGATGCCTACCTATGACCTGGTAATGACTTTTAGCAGGCTTGCCTGTGTCGTGGCAAATTTTCATCAACGGAAAATGCTCAACGTCTTTGGCGATGGGTAAATCGATTTCACCCTGCTCATTGGGCAAGTCACCGTATAACACTGCAGTGTAGGTTTTACCAATGGTACGTTGCTGAAATTGCTGAGTGAGCAAACCATTAACCTGTTTATTTAACGCCACTAGCATAATGCCAGAAGTGCCAAAGTCGAGGCGATGCAATAAGGTTGCGGTGGGAAAGTCTTGCACTAGACGATAATGCACAGCGTCTTTATTAAGTGGATTTTTACCCGACAGGCTCAACAGCCCTGAAGGTTTGTTAATCAGCAGTAGATGTTCATCTTGGTATAATATGTCGATAACACCGTCACAAGGTGGCGCAATAAATTCAGCCATACAATCTTCGTCTTCAAATCAAGCGCTGATCATAATCGCAAAGGTGACGACAAGCCACCTTTGCCCAAGCTAATCGTCATTAATTAAGTTCGCAAACGACCAAGCTGTTGGTGTTGTTGACGAACTAATTCCGCTAAACTGTCACTGCTTTGTTGGGCGTCATCAGCAAGTTGTGACAATTCAGATGCTGAATCTGAAATCCCAGTGATATTACGATTAACCTCTTCGGTTACTGCGCTTTGTTCTTCTGCTGCGGTAGCTATATGCGTCACCTGACTTGATACTTCATTAATTTGTGACACGATGGCATTTAATGACTGTAATGCTAACTGGGTTTGTTCAACAGCTTTGTTCGCGCCTTGAGCGCCTTTATCAATAATTGTCGACGCATTTTTCACTTCTTTTTGTAATGATTCAATCAAGGTACTGATTTCATCTGTCGATTGCTGGGTTCTTGATGCTAAGGTCCTGACTTCATCAGCAACCACCGCAAAACCTCGCCCTTGCTCTCCAGCCCTAGCTGCCTCAATTGCGGCATTTAATGCCAGCAGGTTAGTCTGCTCAGCGATGGCGCTGATCACCTCTAAAATCCTGCTTATATTTGCGCTACTATGCGACACTTGAGCAACGGCTTGCTGGGCTTGCACTGACTCTTTTGACATATCTTCAACATATGTCATGGCATTTGTTAGTCGAGACTCACCTTCTCTAACATTCACAGTCATCGACTCGGTCTCCATCGCAGTTTGCTCTGAGGCTTTTGCCACTTCAAGCGCGGTTGCACTCATTTGATTCACTGCGGTAACGACGCTTTCAATCTCGCTATACTGACGGTTAACACTTTCGCGAGTATGTTTAGCAATGTCGGCCGACTTAATACTTTCTTGTTGCGAGCTATCGGCCAATATTTTCAACTCCGCAATCAAATGGCGCAGCTTAGCGATAAAGGCGTTAATGCCACCACCAAGCGCAATCAACTCGGCATGCGCGTCAACCTCGATAGTTTGAGTTAAATCACCTTCGGCGCTAGCCAAGTTTTCAACCCGCGTTTGAATCATATGCAACGGCGCAATAATACTGCGAATGACCATACTGATAATAATCACGGCAATCACCGTGACCGCAATGCCAATCATCAGTAGTAAACTCCCCAGTGAGACTTCCATTGCGCTCATAGCATCATTCATTTGATTAACCGCCATAAAAGCCTGGCTTTTAGGCACCTCAATAATCAACGACCAGGTAGTATCAGCCAGTTTAATCGCAATGGGGTACCCTACCGCAATGCTGTCTGGCTCATTAACAAAACCAGATGTACTCTTTAACGCTAATAATTTTTTAGCCAACTCAGGTTTTACTGACTCACTTAGTGGCCGTGCGAATTTAGTATAATGACTTGCCGCTACCACAAAGCCCTTTTCGCTAACTAACGTGACTTTAGCTTGGCCCTGGTACAAGCTTTGAGACAATTGCATAATCATCGTTTGAAACTGAGGGAGGTTTATATCAACGCCCACTAAGCCTTTAAACTGATTATCGATTAGCACAGGTACAGTAAGTGAGGTCATTAATGCTGTATTACCCGGGGTAATTTCGTATAAGTACGGTTCCATTAGGCATGGCTTTTTTGCATCTTTGGCACACAAATACCATTCCGCTTCACGTACACCAAACTCATTGAGAGTATCGATGTATTTTTCTGCGGCGTCATCAACCGATTGTTGCTCAACCGTACCATCGCTGTTGCGGGTGTAATAAATCTCCAAGGTGCCTGCATTTGGCACACTGTGGCTGCCTCCTTGACGATAAAGATCATCGAGATTGTCATAGCCATTAGGCTCAAACTGGGCATACATTGACGAAATTTGAACATTTTTTTGTAATACGGCAGCCAGTGATAATTCAACACGCTCACGCGTGAGCGGATCTTGTTTCGACGTCTGTTCAATTAAACCGGTAAACGAATACGGAATACGATACGCCTCATTAATAAAGCCAGCGACACGTTCACCGTACTCACCTGCTCTGGCTGAGAGTTTGTCATTAATTTCTTGCTGTAAAGCCACTTCAACCTCGGCAGCTAAACTATTATTTTTATCTTTAAGCACTATCCATAAACTGATTGAAAGGGTAATAACGGTAGCAATAAATAATGCCGAGGTGATCCATAACAACTTTGACCTAATGGATAATGCTTTCATGCCATTCAACTCCCAGTGTTTATTCGATTTTTTAAGTGTAGTCAGCTTTAAAGGTATATTGCAAAGCCACATAAAAAATCCCGCTCGCTGCGGGATTTTATTTTACGTTTGCAGGCGCTATTCAGACTTAATTAAATACAACTTGAAAGGTACTGTCCATAATCGCTAAACCTGCATCAATTTGCGCATCAGGCGCCGTTAGCGGCACGAGTACGCGGATCACATTACCGTAAGTACCACAGGACAATAAAATCAGCCCACGGTTACGTGCTTCAGCCAAAATTTTAGCACTGTATTGTGGCGCAGGTTTGCCGTCTTCCATCAGTTCAATGGCAATCATCGCGCCTAAACCACGCACATCAGCAATTTGCGAATATTTAGCCTGCATATCAGTTAATGCCGCTTTAAGCTTATTGCCCACCTCGTTGGCTCTGGCCAGTAACTGCTCTTCTTCAAACACTTCAATCACCGCAAGTGCGGCGGCACAGGCTAATGGGCTACCACCGTAGGTTCCGCCCAAGCCACCGGCCGTAACGGCATCCATAATATCGGCTTTACCGGTAATTCCAGACAGCGGAAAACCGCCGGCTATCGATTTAGCAAAGGTGGTAATGTCAGCGGCAACGCCCATTTGTTCCATGGCAAAAAAGGTGCCGGTACGCCCTGCGCCCGTTTGCACTTCATCAGCAATTAATACGATGCCATGGTTGTCGCATAATTCGCGTAAACGTTGCATAAACGATGGCGTCGCAGCGTAGAAACCGCCCTCACCTTGCACAGGCTCTAAAATAATGGCCGCAATATCTGTAGGCTCTGCATCATTTTTAAAAATACGTTCAATTGACTCAATCGCATCATCTTCAGATACGCCATGCATTTCACACGGAAACTCTGCACGAAACACATTAGCCGACATCAACCCCATACCTTTACTGTACGGCGCAACTTTGCCGGTTAGGGCCAATGCCGCCATCGTACGGCCATGATATCCAGAAGTGAAGGCAATCACCCCTGCGCGCTTGGTGTAAGCCCGAGCGACCTTCACGGCGTTCTCAACAGCTTCTGAGCCACTGGTAAATAGCGCCGTCTTTTTGGCGAAGTCTCCGGGCACTAAGTGGTTAAGTTTTTCACATACACTAATGTAGCTTTCATAACCTAATACCATAAAGCAAGTATGCGAAAAGGCATTTAGCTGTTCAGCCACTGCCGCTTTGACTTTGGGGTGTAAGTGCCCCGTATTCAGTACCGCAATACCGCCAGCAAAATCGATATATTCACGGCCTTCTACATCCCATACGGTTGCGTTTTCTGCACGTTCAGTAAAAATAGGGTGAATTTGTCCTACACCTTGAGCCACCGCCGCCTGGCGACGCGCCATTAGTCCATCGTTTGTTTTAGTCATTGCCCACCCTCTTAAACTGACATGCAGATATATTTCATTTCAAGGTATTCTTCGATACCAAACTTAGACCCTTCTCGGCCCAACCCAGAGGATTTAATGCCACCAAATGGTGCCACTTCGGTGGAGATTAATCCGGTATTTACGCCCACCATGCCGTACTCAAGTGCTTCAGCCACTTTGTAGACCAGTGAAATGTCACGACCATAAAAATACGCCGCTAAGCCAAACTCGGTATCATTGGCTTGCTTAATCACATCATCAACAGTGTCGAACTTAAATAATGGCGCTAACGGGCCAAAGGTTTCCTCTTTGGCCACCAACATCGACTTATCTACATCGCGTAAAATAGTGGGTTCAAAAAAGAATCCGCCTAAACTATGGGCTTTACCCCCCGCCACAACACTGGCACCTTTTGCTACGGCATCCGCTAAATGACTTTGCACTTTTGCCACTGCAGCTTGATTGATTAACGGGCCAATATTCACCCCATCATCTGCGCCGTTACCCACATTGAGTTTAGCCACTGCTGCGGCAAATTTTTGAGTAAATTGCTCATACACGCCCGCTTGCACATAAATGCGGTTAGCACACACACAGGTTTGGCCGGCGTTGCGGTATTTTGCAATCATGGCGCCTTCCACTGCGGCGTCAATATCGGCATCGTCAAACACGATAAACGGTGCATTGCCGCCTAATTCAAGCGACAGTTTTTTAAGCGTTGGCGCACATTGCGCCATTAATTTTATGCCAACAGCTGTTGAGCCCGTAAACGATAACTTACGCACAATTGGGCTTTCACATAATGTGTTACCAATGGCAATGGCATCGCCTGTCAGCACACTAAATACTCCCGCAGGAATACCCGCACGATGAGCAAGTTCAGCCAACGCTAATGCGGTAAAGGGCGTTTGCGGTGCCGGTTTAACCACCATAGTGCAACCCGCAGCAAGCGCTGGCGCCGCTTTACGGGTAATCATTGCTGCGGGGAAATTCCACGGCGTAATGGCCGCAGTCACGCCAACAGGTTGTTTAATTACTGTCAGTCTTTTATCAGCTTGATGCCCTGGAATCGTGTCGCCATAAATGCGCTTGGCTTCTTCAGCAAACCATTCAATAAAAGAGGCAGCATAAGTCACCTCGCCTCGGGCTTCAGCGAGAGGCTTGCCTTGTTCTGTGGTCATCATGATCGCAAGATCATCAGCATGTTGGTTAATCAATTCAAACCAACGGCGTAACTTTTGGCTACGCTCTTTTGCCGACAGCGCACGCCAAGCTGGCAGCGCTTTATTCGCTGCAGTGATTGCCGCTTGAGTTTCAGCCGCGCCCATCACAGGCACATGGCCAATTAACTCTTGTGTTGCAGGGTTGGCAATCGCAACGGTTTCACCGCTGTTAGCACTTACCCACAAACCATCGATATAGCATTGCTCGTGCAATAAGCTGGGATCATTTAAAATCACAACGCACTCCTACTCAATTTGATAAACAACTTAATTCCCTGTAAATAATCTCAACTCAGTGACTGAATAAGATTAAATACCAAACTTGTCGCGCATGGTGTAATACCAAGCCCCTAACGCACTAAACGGTACTCGTAAGGCGTGACCACCGGGGAATGGATAATGAGGTAAAGCAGCAAAGGCATCAAAACGGGTCGCTTGACCATTGAGCATTTCGGCAATTAATTTGCCCGCCAAATGAGTATAGGTAACCCCGTGACCGCTACAGCCTTGCGAGTAATAAATGTTATGTCCAATTCGGCCCACTTGAGGCAAACGTGACAAAGTCATTAAAAAGTTACCCGTCCAGGCATAATCCACTTTAATGCCTTTTAACTGCGGAAACGTCTTTAATAATTTAGGCATAATCAAGGCTTCGACGTTAGCAGGGTCACGAGCGCCATATACCACGCCGCCACCAAAGATTAAGCGTTTATCACCAGATAGGCGGTAATAATCTAACAGGTAATTACAGTCTTCTACGCAATAGTCTTGCGGTAATAAACTCGCGGCAATGTCATCAGGCAAAGGCTCGGTTGTCACCACTTGAGTACCACATGGCATTGACTTAGCTTGTAGCTCTGGCAATAACTTACCAAGGTAAGCATTACCAGCTACCACCACAAATTTACATTTAACCTGGCCTTTTTCGGTGTGCACCACCGGAGACTCACCGTCATCAACTTTAATCACTGCAGAGTCTTCAAAAATTTGTCCACCCAGTGATTCAACGGCACGAGCCTCACCTAAAGCCAAGTTTAGCGGGTGAATATGACCGCCGCTTTTATCGAGTAAACCGCCCACATATAATTCGGTATTCACCACATTTCGAATGCCGTCTTTGTCTAGCATCTCTAAATGGTTGTGATGCCCATGGGCTTCCCATAAGTTTTTTTGTGACTGTAAATGGCCCATTTGCTTGGCGTTCATCGCCGCGAACACTCCGCCGTCTTTTAAGTCACAATCGATATTATATTTGGCAATACGGTCGCGAATAATTTGGCCGCCTTCAAACGCCATTTGACCAAATAGTTTGGCTTGTTCTTTACCCACCACTTTTTCTATGCTGTCGATATCGCGGCTAAATGAGTTAACAATTTGCCCACCATTTCGGCCCGATGCGCCCCAGCCAATGCGAGCCGCTTCGAGGATAACCACTCTCATGCCGCTTTCTAATAAATGCAGCCCAGATGACAACCCTGTATATCCCGCACCAATGATACAAACATCCGTTTCTATTGAAGATTCTAAGCGTGGGCGTTCGACTTTATCATTAGCCGACGCAGCATAATATGAACTAGCATGAGGTGTGGCGGACATAGCGCTTCCTTTATAGGTTCGAGACGAAATACAACATGATCATCGTACACTTAAGCATATTTAAAAACTAGCATTTAAAGTGTAATTTTTGACACTTTGTAGAATATATTTAACACCCTGACGTCACCTTGGTAAAAAAAAGCCACACTTAAAAAAGCGTGGCTTTAGCAATGGTTCGCTCAGATTACTCCATTGCTTCTTTAGCTTTGCGTTCTGAGCGTCGGGCTAAATACCACGACAAGAACGCAACCAAAGACACACTCAGAATAATAATGGTGGCTAAAGCATTAATTTTAGGTGAAACCCCTAAGCGCACCGATGAGAACACCACCATAGGTAACGTGGTAGACCCTGGTCCAGAGGCAAAGCTGGCAATCACTAAGTCATCTAACGACAAACTAAACGACAAGAACCAACCGGCAATTAACGCCGGAGAAATCATCGGCACTGTGATTAAAAAGAAGGTTTTAAAACGCGTTGCACCTAAGTCCATCGCCGCTTCTTCAATCGACAAATCAAGTTCTCGCAATCTTGACGACACCACCACAGCAACATAAGCCGCACAAAACGTGGAGTGAGCAATCCATACGGTTACCATTCCACGCTCAGCAGGCCAACCAAGCAAGTCGGCCATTTCAACAAACAGCAAGAGTAATGACAACCCGGTAATCACTTCAGGCATAACCAGTGGTGCGGTTATCATGTTAGACAAGGTTAACTTTKSCCMARRNGCGGCGAAAACGCGTCATCACAAATGCTGCCATGGTGCCGATAATCACTGCCATGGTCGAACTGTAGAATGCAATGCGCAAGCTGGTCCACACCGCTTCGAGTATTTGAGTATCTTTAAATAACTCGCCATACCATTTAGGTGAAAACCCACTCCACACTGTCACTAATTTTGATTCGTTAAACGAGTAAATAACCAAAATAAACATCGGTGCATACAAAAACAGTAAGCCAAACCACAACATCACTTTAGAGAAACTGAGCTTCTTCATACGGCGTTCTCCATATTACGTGACTGATAACGGTGGAATAAGGTAATAGGAATAATCAACAGCGCTAACATCACAATTGCTAATGACGAGGCTACTGGCCAGTCGCGGTTATTAAAGAACTCTTGCCACAATACTTTACCAATCATCAGCGAATCTGGGCCGCCCAATAACTCAGGGATAACAAACTCACCTACCGCAGGAATAAACACCAACATCGAGCCGGCAATCACGCCCCCCATTGACAAAGGTAAGGTGATTTTCCAAAAGGTATTAATGCTGCGCGAACCAAGATCTGAAGCCGCTTCTATTAAGCTTAAGTCCAATTTCACCAAGGTGGCGTACAGCGGCAAGATCATAAACGGCAAGTACGCGTAGATAATCCCAATATATACAGCAAAATTGGTATTGAGCATTTGAATAGGCTCAGAGATAACCCCTAACCACATTAATGCGTTATTGATTAAGCCGTTATTGCTTAAAATCCCCATCCAAGCATAAATACGGATTAAAAATGAGGTCCAAGACGGCAACATCACCAACAGTAAAAGTACCGTTTGCAGCCTCGCGGGTGCCCTCGCAATGGCATACGCCATCGGAAAGCCCAAAATTAAACAACCTAAGGTGGCCACAAAGGCCATTTTTAGCGAAGTCAGGTAAGCCATGTAATACATCGAATCTTGCAGTAACAATAAGTAGTTACCAAAATTCAGTGCAATATTAAGTATTTCATCTGCGTAGCTAAAGGTCGCTTCGTATGGCGGAATCGCAATCGCCGCAGACGAAAAACTCAGCTTTAACACAATCGCAAATGGCAGCGCAAAGAACATCAATAACCATAGGTAAGGCACCCCCATGGTCAAATAACGACCTTTGATTATTTTCAGTGGATTCTTCATGAGTGTAATACAACCCCGCTGCTGTCTTCCCAACTGATGTACACCTCATCTTCCCACGTTGGGTGGTCGGCGCGGCGTTCGCGGTTAATCATTGAGCATTGTACGATTTGCTTGTTTTTCAGTTTAATGTAGTACACCGACAAGCCACCAAGGTAAGCAATATCGTGCACAACACCGTGAGCCCAGTTGTATTCAGAGTCTGGTTTTTCACGGGTAATAATGGTTTTTTCAGGACGTAGCGCTAAAAAGACGTTTTTGTTTTCTAAGCTGGTTGAAATACCATGGCCGATATAAAACTCACGTTCTAGGCTGGCTGACTTAATCACAGCGTGATCCACTTCATCGGCAATAATTTCACCGTCAAATAAGTTCACGGTACCAATAAACTCAGCCACTAAACGACTGGCTGGCGATTCATAAATGTCCATTGGACTACCAGTTTGGGCAATCCAACCTTCATGCATAATAGAGATCCGATTAGCCATGGTCATGGCTTCTTCTTGATCGTGGGTCACCATCACGCACGTGACGCCTACTGCTTCTAAAATATCGACCACTTCTAATTGCATTTGAGTACGCAGCTTTTTGTCTAACGCGCCCATTGGCTCGTCAAGTAACAACAATTTAGGACGCTTAGCCAATGACCGTGCCAATGCCACACGTTGACGCTGACCACCAGACAACTGATGCGGTTTACGTTTACCGTATTTTTCCATGTGCACCAGTTTAAGCATTTCTTTGACACGCACTTCAATTTCTGCTTTTGGCATTTTGTCTTGTTTAAGACCAAAAGCGATATTTTGCTCTACCGTCATATGTGGAAACAACGCATAAGACTGGAACATCATGTTAATTGGACGTTCGTATGGCGGCATATCAGTAATGTCGACACCATCAAGAAAAATACGTCCTTCTGTGGGTTTTTCAAACCCGGCCAACATACGTAATAATGTTGACTTGCCAGAACCTGAACCACCTAGCAGAGCAAATATTTCACCACGATTAATGGTAAGTGACACATCATCTACAGCACGCACGTCATCAAACAGCTTGCTTACGCGCTCAATTTTGACCAGGACTTCATCTTGCGTCTTTGTGGTTGGTTTATTCGTGACGCCTGAGGTGTTTCCCATAATACTGCTCCGCCTTTTTGAAGTATGACCATCACAACAATGACTCTGTTATGCACACACTTAACCGTTCTATAGTGGCTAAATTAGCCATCAAAAGTAGATAAACAAATGTAAAAAGTGAGGGCGAGTGTCCTCGCCCTCGTTGTGNAGSNTATTGGCCTGACTTCACTTTAGTCCAAGCACGAGTAGCCGCACGTTGCACTTTTAAAGGTCGAATGTCACCAATGTATAGGTTGTCAATTACCGACTGAGGTGGGTAAATGGCTGGGTCGTTACGAATCGCCTCATCAACAAGCTCTTGAGCAGGAACGTTAGGGTTAGCGTAAGCGACATAGTTACTGATAGGTGCAATCACATCAGGACGTAACAAGTAGTTGATTAGCTTGTGGGCGTTCTCAACGTTAGTTGCATCCTGAGGGATGGTTAACATATCAAACCACAAGTTAGCGCCTTCTTTAGGGATTGAGTAACCAATTTTGTTACCGTTTCCGGCTTCATCAGCACGAGCAGCTGCTTGGAACACGTCACCCGAGAAACCAAACGCCACACAAATGTCACCGTTGGCTAAATCAGAAATGTAGCGTGAAGAATGGAAGTAAGTCACATAAGGACGCACTTTGGCTAATACTTCGGCCGCTTTTTCATAATCAGCAGCATTTTTGCTGTTAGGGTCTAGTCCTAAATAAATCAATGCTTGTGGCAACATATCGTCTGCTGAATCGAGCATAGCAAAACCACATGAACCAATTTTTTCAGCGTATTTAGGGTTAAAAATAAGCTCTAAAGAATCAAACGGAGCATCTTCACCAACGGCCGCTTTCACTTTATCGACGTTGTAACCAATACCGTTAGTACCCCATAAATAAGGCACTGAGTACAAATTACCTGGATCGGCTTTTTCTAACTGCTTCATCAAGTCAGTTTTTAAATTGGCATAATTAGTCAACTTAGTGCGATCTAACTTTTGAAACGCACCCGCTTTAATTTGTTTTGCCATAAAGTGGTTTGAAGGCACCACAATGTCGTAGCCGCTACGGCCAGACAACAGTTTAGCTTCAAGCACTTCGTTGCTGTCGAACACGTCATAAATGACTTTTATGCCGGTTTCTTTTTCAAAGTTAGCTAATGTATCTTCGGCGATATAATCTGACCAATTATACATTTTGACCACTTCCTCGGCCTGAAGCGCAGTGCTTGAAAACACACTTGCTGTAATGAGGGCCAATGTGGATAGTTTGTTTAGTAGCTTCATATTTTCTCCCTTTTTGGATAATGGTCAGTGCGACGCTGACGTTAGTTTTTTCGCTAGCTATACCAGCGTGTAAAATCTTCTTTCTATTGAAAGAAATTATCCAATGCTACAACTTAACTATGCATCGGTATGATTACAGCAACGGCATGCGCTCCCATAATTTTGCGGATTTTATCAAAAACATATTCGATTACTAGACATTGAAATGCTTTTGGTTAAAAAATCACTATTTTACAATATTCATTCACCTAAAAAAGCAGTGGTTATTGCCCTTGAACATACTGATATGTGTCATTGAGCGCCAACATTGCCTTAGCCACTAACTCGTCAATTTCACTGTGAGTCATTGTTAGCGGTGGTGAAATGATCATGGTGTCGCCCACAGAGCGCATCACCAAACCATGCTTTATACAGGCGTCACGACAAAACGTACCAACGCCTGTTTTAGAGTCAAACTTTTGCTTTAACTCTTTATCTTTTACCAGTTCAATCGCTGCAACCATGCCTAAGCCGCGCACTTCACCCACTAAAGGGTGTTCGGCAAGTTCTTGCAAACGAGA
>NZ_JAQQPZ010000007.1 GCF_028750675.1 Shewanella metallivivens
TGGTTTGGTGCTGGAAGTTCAGCAGCAGCTAGGTGGTGGTGTAGTACGTACCATCGCTATGGGTTCTTCTGATGGTCTGCGTCGTGGTCTAGAGGTAGCAAACTCAGGTTCACCGATTTCTGTTCCGGTAGGGGTTAAGACCCTTGGCCGTATCATGAACGTATTAGGTGAGCCGATTGATGAAGCGGGTCCAATTGGTGAAGAAGAGCGTTATGAAATTCACCGTGCAGCTCCTTCATATGAAGATCAATCAAATGCGACTGAGCTTTTAGAGACGGGTATCAAGGTTATCGACCTTGTTTGTCCATTCGCTAAAGGTGGTAAAGTAGGTCTGTTTGGTGGTGCTGGTGTTGGTAAAACAGTTAACATGATGGAACTGATTAACAACATCGCTAAAGCTCACTCAGGTCTTTCTGTTTTCGCTGGTGTTGGTGAGCGTACTCGTGAGGGTAACGACTTCTACTACGAGATGGAAGATTCAGGCGTATTAGACAAAGTAGCCATGGTTTATGGTCAGATGAACGAGCCTCCAGGAAACCGTTTACGCGTAGCGTTAACTGGCCTGAGTATCGCTGAAAAATTCCGTGACGAAGGTCGTGACGTATTGTTGTTCGTTGACAACATTTACCGTTATACCCTTGCTGGTACTGAAGTATCTGCACTATTAGGTCGTATGCCTTCTGCGGTAGGTTATCAGCCAACACTAGCTGAAGAGATGGGTGTTCTTCAAGAACGTATCACTTCAACTAAGACTGGTTCGATTACCTCTGTACAAGCAGTATATGTACCTGCGGACGATTTAACCGATCCGTCACCAGCAACAACCTTCGCTCACTTAGATGCGACTGTTGTATTGTCTCGTCAAATTGCTTCATTGGGTATTTACCCAGCCGTTGACCCGTTGGATTCGACTTCACGTCAGTTAGATCCACAGGTTGTTGGTCAAGAGCATTATGATGTTGCAAACGGTGTACAAACTGTATTACAGCGTTATAAAGAGCTGAAAGACATTATTGCTATTTTGGGTATGGATGAATTGTCAGATGATGACAAAACCATGGTATTCAGAGCACGTAAGATTGAGCGTTTCTTATCTCAGCCTTTCTTCGTAGCAGAAGTGTTTACTGGTTCTCCAGGTAAGTACGTTTCTCTAAAAGACACTATCCGTGGCTTTAAGGGTATCTTGGACGGTGAATTCGATCACATTCCAGAGCAAGCGTTCTACATGGTTGGCTCAATCGATGAAGCTATCGAAAAAGCGAACAAAAAGAAATAACTAGGCCGTAAAGCTTAGTTCTTTAAGGAGAACTTGATGGCAGCCAAAACAGTCCAACTTGATATTGTTAGTGCAGAAGACAGCATCTACCACGGTGAAGTGAGCTTTTTTGAAGTGAACGGCGCTGAAGGTGAGTTAGGTATTATGCCTAACCATGTTGCTCTACTAACAAAAATCAAGCCTGGTATGGCGCGCTTTATCAAGCAAGATGGTAGCGAAGAAGTGTTGTACCTTTCTGGTGGTTTACTGGAAGTACAACCTACTGCAATCTCAGTACTTGCTGATGTAGCATTACGTGCCGATGATATTGATGAAAAAGCCGCTTTAGAAGCGAAGGAACGTGCAGAGCATGCTATTGCTAATGCTGGCGCTGACTTCAATTACGAAGCTGCTGCTATTGAATTGGCCAAGTCTTTGGCTCAATTGAAAGTAGTTGAAACCATCAAGAAAAATATCACCAGATAATCTGATTATTTGACGCAATAAAAGGCGACTCATTATGAGTCGCCTTTTTTATTTATCATTAACTAATACCAATCCTTATTAGAATGTGATCTATTTTAGGCTGCGTCACTAGGCCCCAGTACAATGAAAATGACTGCAGGTATAGTCATTTACATCAAAGTCATTTGAAGCCGTAATGGGGTTTGTGACACAGCCCCGAAGGGCGAATTTATCAGCGTGGTATTCTTTGTTAGCCTTTCTTAACGTAGTGCACTATGCCCTCAAAAGACTGCCTCGACTACCTCACTGATAACTTTCGCTAAAAGAGCAAATTCTAATGCGGATTGGTATAACAATCGCGATTTTTTTCATTTGTAACGTGATTAAGCTAAAATAGCGCCAATTTGAATAAAGTGTACTTTAAAGGAATCAACCATGTCGTTAAATGTAGTGATCTTAGCCGCAGGTAAAGGAACTCGCATGCGCTCAGATTTGCCTAAAGTATTGCATCCCATCGCCCATAAAAGCATGGTTCAACATGTTATTGATACTGCAAGCTCATTAGGTTCAGACGCTATTCAATTAGTGTATGGTTATGGCGCTGAAAAACTACAGGCGGCATTAGGTGAACAAACATTAAATTGGGTATTGCAAGCTGATCAGCTAGGCACTGGCCATGCTGTAGCACAGGCCAATCCTAACATTAACGACGACGATATCGTATTGATCCTTTACGGTGATGTACCGCTTATTCAACAATCTACACTCGAAAACTTGCTCGCCGCACGTGAAAAAGATGGCCTTGCCATTTTAACGGTTAATCTTGCTAACCCAACCGGTTACGGCCGTATCGTAAGAGAGTTTGGTAAAGTAGTGGGGATTGTAGAGCAAAAAGATGCTAATGCGGAGCAGTTAAAAATTACCGAGGTTAACACCGGTATTATGGCGGTTCCCGGTAAGCAATTAAAAGCATGGTTAAATCGGTTATCAAACAACAATGCTCAAGGCGAATACTATTTAACCGACATTATTGCCATGGCACATGCTGATGGTGTCGCGATAACGACATCACAACCCCAGTCAACCGTTGAAGTTGAAGGCGCCAATAACCGTGTACAATTAGCCCAGTTAGAGCGAGCATACCAAGCGCGCGCCGCTGAAAAACTCATGTTAGAAGGTGCTAATTTACGTGATCCTGCTCGTATTGATATTCGCGGTGAAGTGAGCGTGGGTATGGATGTGATGATTGACGTTAATGTTATATTCCAAGGTAAAGTGGTATTAGGAAATAATGTTACGATTGGCGCAGGTGCTATTCTGATTAACTGCGAAGTAGCCGATAACGCAGAAATTAAGCCATACACTATTGTAGAAGGCGCAAAGCTTGGCCAAGCAGCAAGTGCAGGACCTTTTGCCCGTTTACGTCCAGGGGCTGAATTAAAACAAGACGCTCATATTGGTAATTTTGTTGAAATCAAAAAATCAGTATTAGGTGTGGGCTCTAAAGCCGGCCATTTAGCTTATCTCGGCGATGCTGTTATTGGGTCAGGGGTCAATATTGGCGCTGGAACCATTACCTGTAACTACGACGGTGCTAACAAGTTTATTACCACCATTGAAGACGGTGTGTTTGTTGGCAGTGACACGCAATTAGTTGCGCCAGTAACTATTGGCAAAAATGCAACCTTAGGTGCTGGATCTACTATCACTAAAGATGTCGCAGCTAATGAACTCGTTATCACTCGAGTCAAACAGCGCCATATTTCAGACTGGCAACGTCCAATTAAAAAGTAAGTTTGTCTACTTAGATGAGCATTAACCTTTAAAACCTCTGTTTATCACAGAGGTTTTTTTGTACATATATTTCAACTTTTGCGATTAAAAACTAGATAAAGTTTCATTTGTTGCTAAAATAACTTTCGAAACGAAACATTTCGAAAGGCTTTTTAATAAAATGACCAAGCGTAATACCCAACAACGCCGCCATTCGATCATTAAATTGGTTAATGAACAAGGTGAAGTCAGTGTTGATGAATTGGCTAGTTTGTTCGCTACATCAGAAGTCACGATCCGCAAAGATTTAGCCATGCTTGAAACCCATGGCTTACTATTACGACGCTATGGTGGTGCAATACAACTACCGCAGGAAATGACACAACTAGCCAACGAAACATTGTCACTAAATAAGCAGGCTATTGCTGCAAAAGCGGCGGAGCTTATTCGTGATCATAACCGAATCATTATTGACAGTGGCAGCACCACATCAGGCATTGTGCAACAGCTTAACAATAAGCGTGGCCTCGTGGTGATGACTAATTCGTTGCAATTAGCCAATGCCATACACGAACTTGAAAATGAACCCACATTATTGATGACCGGTGGTACATGGGATCCACATTCAGAGTCTTTTCAAGGCCAAGTGGCAGAACAAGTATTGCGTTCATATAACTTCGACCAATTATTTATTGGTGCTGACGGCCTAGATTTGGACCGTGGAACCACCACATTTAATGAGCTAACTGGCCTGAGTAAAGTGATGGCCGAAATGTCGCGCGAGGTTGTGGTGTTATTAGAGTCGACAAAAATAGGTCGAAGGATCCCAAACCTTGAACTGTCTTGGGATGTCGTAAATGTATTGGTTAATTTGGTATTTAGAAAAACCGCCGCTAACTTCAATCCAATGATGGCCACCGCAGGTAAAATTACCGTGGTTGAAGCTGAAGAGATTGTTGAGCCAGGTGAGCTCGACCCAAACCATATTCATACACCGGGTATTTATGTTGATCGCGTTATCAAAGCCAGCTTTGAGAAACGCATTGAGCAACGCACCGTCAAAGCGGCGAAATAAGGGAGACAACACCATGGCACTGACCAGAGAACAACTCGCCCAGCGCGTAGCAAAAGAATTACAAGACGGTTTTTATGTCAACCTTGGTATCGGCATTCCAACCCTTGTGGCCAACTATATTCCACAAGGCATGCAAGTGATGCTGCAATCTGAAAATGGTTTACTCGGCATGGGCGAGTTTCCGAGTGAAGAAAACATTGATGCCGATCTTATCAACGCAGGCAAACAAACGGTTACCGCGGTTGCTGGCGCGTCATTCTTTTCATCAGCAGAAAGCTTTGCGATGATCCGTGGCGGCCACGTCGATCTTACCGTACTAGGCGCATTTGAAGTCGATGTTAACGGCTCTATCGCCTCGTGGATGATCCCAGGTAAACTGATTAAGGGTATGGGCGGCGCAATGGATTTAGTCGCTGGGGCTGACAATATTATTGTCACCATGATGCATGCAGACAAACACGGTAATTCAAAATTATTATCACAATGTGAACTGCCATTAACCGGTTATGGCTGCATTAAACGTGTCATGACCGATTTAGCCTTTATGGAAATTAAAGATGGCGCATTCCATCTTTTAGAGCGCGCACCTGGCGTATCAGTTGAAGAGATCGTCACAAAAACAGCCGGTAAGCTTGTGGTACCAGATAATGTACCCGAAATGACGTTTTAAGATTTGCTTATCAAAATCAATAAAGCCCGGTTTTTACCGGGCTTTATGTTATCGTTAGTCTTCTGTTGGAATAACCAATACATTACTGCGCATCCGGCTTAAAATGGCTTCTGCTGTATTACCAATAATTCGCCCTAACAAGCCTTGACGCTGCCTTGCACCGACCACAAAGTATTGACTTTTTAAGCGGCAGGCTAATTCAAATAAACACAATTCAGGCTCACCAGTAATAATGTGCATACAATCGGCCTCGACACCTATCTCGGCAATTTTTTGTTTATGTTCAGCATACGCCTTTTTCACCATGGCATTGATATCAAGTATATCCATATCGCGCACGATTTGCGGAATTCTGAGTACGTAAGCGACATGCAGCTTTGTGCCTGTTGCTTTAGCAAACTGCTTACCATGGGCAATAACGGCATTATTAAGGCGCTGTTTTGCAGGGTTACTGGTACCCAAGTCAATTGAAATTAACGTCGTGTTGCCGTTATTAAGCGGATTGTTAGTAAGCAACAACAAGGGCACTGTTGTATGGCGAATAAGCTGCCAGTCGGTCGGTAAATAATGCTCTGCATGGTGCACAGCTTTAACCATTAAATCAAAACCATGACGCTGAGCATGACTGCAAGCATGTTCAAAAAGGTATTTACTCCAAATCACATGTAATGGCACATCTTCAACATCGAGGCTATCTAAATGAGCTTGTAATTGTATTTCACGTTGAGTCATCAAGGCTTTTTGTGCCACGCCCGCCAACCTAGGATTGTCTCGGTCGGTACCACTTAAATAAGCATAAGTATAAGCAAACACTTCGGCCTGCTTATTTAATTGCTTCGCTAACGCTAACCCATGAGCAACAGCATCTGTGTGCGCGCTTTCCATTTGAGCAATAACAAACATTTTGTTCATTTAAACCTCCTTTATGGGACGTGTTAATGATTCATTGATACCCTAAACACATTTACAGATACTTATTGCATTATCATCTCACTTAAAAACCATCAATAACGGCTTTTATATTCCCGAAATACATTGTCTAAAAACGTGAGCCAGTAACTATCTTTAGCTTAGCCAATAGCGTAAGTTTGTGCATAAATATCGGTATAAAAATTGATCAACGTCAAGTTTGTTAGATCAAAATAATCAAATACATATTGCCCAACTTAAGGAAAATGAGATGGCAATAGACAGCTTTGTAATGGCACTGTTTCTCATTCTGGTGAGCGGTCGTTTATTAGGTGAGTTAAGTGCGCGATTAGGATTTCCAAGCGTGGTTGGCGAAGTCACCGCGGGGATAATTATTGGCCCATCGCTGCTCAATTGGGTTACACCGCACAGCACCTTAGCCCTCATTGCCGAATTAGGCGTAATATTGCTGCTATTTGATATTGGCTGTGAAACCTCAATAAAACGTTTGGCTCATTCTGGTCACAAAGCAATGAGTGTCGCGTTACTCGGCATCGGGGTCCCGTTATTTGCTTGCGGTATTGCCAGCATGTATTGGCTGTCTATTCCTCCCTTTACTGCACTTTTTTTTGGCTGCGCCCTTACAGCCACCAGCATTGGCATTTCAATGCGGGTATTAAGCTTAAACAATCAAACGCAAAGCATTGCAGGTCACATCATCCTTGGTGCTGCCGTTATCGACGATATTGTTGGCGTCATTTTATTAAGCATACTGTTTAATTTTTCCTCATCGGGCGAGCTTGCTATAGGCTCAACCTTAATGTTACTTGCCATGATTGCCGTATTTATTATTCTTAGCCCACCGTTAGTGAGAACCCTTATTTATTTAAGCCGTTGGTTACACCTTAAAGCCAGCATTCCTGGCTATGAGGTCATGGTCGTCATGGCGCTCATTTGTTTGTTTGCTTGGTTAGCCCACGGGTTTGGCACACCCGCCATTTTAGGCGGATTTGCTGTCGGAATGGGCTTATCAAGACAATTCACCTCCCCTTTTAATCGCTATCTCAAAAACCCATTTGCCTTTACTCATAAACTCGAAGAGTCAGCCAAACCATTAGTGCAATTATTTAGTCCCATCTTTTTTGTGTATGTGGGGATTAGTCTTGATCTTGAACAGCTCGATTTGAGCCTAATGGGAATGCTGTTATTGCTAGGATTAACCTTAATTGCGGTCGCGGCCAAGTTTGTTGCCGGCGTGGTAGCCAGTTCAAATTGGCAAGAAAGGTGTATTGTCGGCTCGGCAATGGTCCCACGTGGAGAAGTGGGGTTAGTATTTGCAGAGATGGGCCGTCAACTTGGGGTTATTCACGCCAAAGAATTTGCGATTTTAGTGATGGTAATCGCCTTAACGACGCTTATTGGGCCGCTCATGTTAAAACTGACATTACGTCAACAAACCAAATAAACTGCCCAGTAGTTGCAGATTACAGTGCTTTGTCTACTTCTACTAAGTGGCGGTATGAGTCACCCACACAATATAGCCGTTTTGGTTGATGAGCGGTTACACAACATGAATTGTAGTTTGGTAGCGGGCATACCTTTGATCTCCTAAGACAGCCACTTCATTGCTTTTATCTAACCTTGTCATCCCAATACTAAGTAATGCTGTGCAGAAATTGCATCAATGTCTTGATTAAAAAATGCCTAATCGTTGTAAATCGCTACCTTGATATTTGACGCCACGTTTTACAATAGCGGCATTAGTAAAATATAACGACCTCATTTACACCATCAACTTCTCTAATATTTATTAATGATATTAAAAATCCGATGCCCACCGTTGTGTATTGATACATTTTTGATCTGTTACAAATGAATATCAGTATGAATATTCACAGTTAATCAATAGAGACATTAACCAACAACAAAAAAGTTTACGTTAACGTAAAAATAATACTGAGTTTTTACTCGAAATTGGGTATGTTAGGTGACTAACAAAACAAACATCGGACCAGTGACGGTTACGTTGGTCACTCAAACCGTAAAGCAATAACTAACCAAGGAATGACTTATGCCTATTTACCAAGCTCCTTTACGTGATTACCAATTCATTTTGTCTGAATTGCTCAACATCTATCAACAAACTGATTTACGCGGTTTTGATGAAATAGATGCAGCTCTCACTGACGCGATTTTGCAAGGCGTTGCAGACTTCACCACCGACATTATGCTGCCACTCAATGCCAGCGGTGATTTAGAGGGATGTAAATTGGTCGATGGAAAAGTCATTACGCCAAGTGGTTTTAAGCAAGCATACAAACAATATGTTGAAGATGGTTGGGCCACATTAACCTGCGACCCAGAGTACGGCGGCCAAGGTTTACCTGAGGTTATCGGCACTTTTGCTACCGAAATGAAAACAGCAACCAACATGGCATTTGCAATGTACCCGGGGTTAACGCATGGTGCTTATTCAGCAATTCATGTACATGGGAGTGATGCACTAAAACAAAAGTACCTTGCGAAATTAGTCAGCGGTGAATGGACAGGCACCATGAACTTAACCGAGTCTCATGCCGGAACCGATTTAGCATTACTTCGCACCAAAGCTGTGGCTGTCGCTGATAATGTGTACGCTATTAGTGGTGAAAAAATCTTTATCTCATCTGGTGACCATGACTTAGCAGAAAACATCATTCATTTAGTCTTAGCGCGTTTACCTGATGCGCCAGAAGGTGTTAAAGGGATTTCGTTATTTGCGGTACCTAAATTTTTAGTCAATGCCGATGGCAGCTTAGGTGAGGCCAACACACTAAACGCAACAGGGCTTGAGCATAAAATGGGGATTCACGGTAACTCGACCTGTGTAATGCATTTTGACGGCGCAATCGGTGAACTCGTTGGCGCGCCACATCAAGGTTTAAAAGCCATGTTTACGATGATGAACCAAGCCCGTTTAGGTGTCGGAATTCAAGGTTTAGGTGTATCAGACATAGCCTATCAAAATGCATTAGTTTATGCCAAAGAGCGTATTCAAGGCCGTGCATTAAGCGGTGTCAAACAGCCAGAGCAAGCGGCTGACTCATTATTAGTACATGGCGATGTACGTCGAATGCTGCTGTCACAAAAATCATTTAACGAGGGTACCCGCGCGTTAATGGGGCAACAAGCATTATGGCTTGATGAAGCTGAGCGTCATAGCGACCCAGTTAAAGCCAAACAAGCCTCGGCGTTAGCCGCACTGTTTACGCCAATCGTTAAAGGGTTTGTTACTGATCAAGGTTTCAAAGCCTGTGTCGATGCACAGCAAGTATACGGTGGCCATGGTTATATTAACGAATGGGGCATGGAGCAGTTTGTGCGTGATATTCGTATTGCCATGATTTACGAAGGCACCAACGGTGTGCAGGCGCTTGATTTAGTAGGCCGTAAATTATTGGCAGATAAAGGCGCTGCATTAACCATTTGGTCTGACATGGTCAAAGCACTCGTACAGCAACATGCAACAAATGATGCGATGAAGCCTTATCTTGCTGGGTTAATGGATGCGGCGGGCGATCTTGAAAAAGCCACCGGGTTTATTGTGCAAGCAGCCAGCAAGAATCCCGATCTCATTGGTGCTGCGTCAATGGCCTACATGCAGTTATTTGGTATTACCGCCCTCGCTTGGATGTGGACCCGCGTTGCAGCAACGTCATTAGCCGCATTAGAAGCTGGTGCTGAAGAGACAAGCTTTTACCAAGCTAAACTTAAAACCGCACAGTTCTTTATGAGCTATTGGGGTAGCCAAACTCGAAGCTTACGCAAACAAATTGAGGCAAGCAGTGCCGATATTATTGGTTTCGCTGATGCTGATTTTTAATCGTTAAATGTAAAAAAGCCGCGTTCATTTCATGACGCGGCTTTTTTTAAGTTGATTAACTAGGTTATAGCATTGGGTATTAATCCCACAAAAACTCTCTAAAATGCTTACGACACACTGACTCGTAGCTTTCATTACCACCAATAGCAACCTGCTCACCTTCGCGCATTGGTTTGCCTTCGTGGTCCAGTCTTACCACCATATTGGCTTTACGACCACAATGACAAATGGTCTTAAGCTCAACTAATTTGTCAGCCCAGGCCAATAAATATTGGCTACCCGGAAACAGTTCACCCTGGAAATCATTGCGCAGCCCATAGCACAACACGGGAATGTCCATATTATCGACCACATGTGTTAACTGACGCACTTGCTCTTTACTCAAAAACTGACTTTCATCTACCAGTACACAATGAATTTTTTGCTCATAATGAGAAGTCGAAATGAGTTCAATTAAATTATCATCACTACCAAAGACCTGCGCATCCGTTTCAATCCCTATACGTGATGACACTTTGCCGACACCATAACGATTGTCTATCGATGCTGTCATCACTAAGGTATGCATACCACGCTCGCGGTAGTTATAAGAAGACTGCAGCAATGAAGTCGATTTACCGGCATTCATTGCCGAATAATAAAAGTACAGTTGCGCCAAAATTCAGTGTCCTAATCGTTGGTCATTTTATGCCGCTTATAGTAACTGGTTTAATATGCTAACAACAAACAAAAATGCCGTATTCGTTATGAACACGGCATTTTTTAACACGTAACGTTTTCAAGTTTGCATCGAGGGCAGGTTGATCTTTCAAGGTTGTTTTTGCAGCGTATTGTTGGCTATTACTCACATTTACAACTGCGCGGTAGAGACTTTGGGGTATAATTATTCTACATAAAAAGTCGATAACGCAAGTTAAAATGGCCAACAAACGCTGCCCAAAGGGTTCGGTTAAAAACGCTTTACTCGAACACAATTCAACCAATAAAGATCAACAGACCTTAAGCTTGAGATTACTTTTTAGCCCAAAAGTGCAGTATCACAATACTCAACACAAACAACACGGCACAACTCAACAGTCCGGCTACTAGCGATGCGGTATACCCTAAAACGGTATAGCCCACTAGACTTATCATCGCAGCGATTAGCGCATAAGGTAATTGCGTCACAACATGGTCAATATGATGGCAACTGGCACCGGTTGATGACAAAATAGTGGTGTCCGATATCGGCGAGCAATGATCGCCAAAAACGGCGCCAGACAACACCGCGGCTAACATAGGTAGCATCATGCTGCTGTCACTGCCCATTGCCATATCGGCGGCAATAGGTAGCATAATCCCAAACGTACCCCAGCTGGTGCCGGTCGAAAATGCCGTTACGCCTGCTAATAAAAATAGCCCTGCTGGTAATAGCGCAAAGGGAATATTATCGGTGGCTAAGCTCGCCATATACTTACCGGTTTCAAGCTCTCCAATCACACCTGCAATGGTCCAAGCAAACAATAAGATATAAACCGCAGGTAACATCGAAAGAGCCCCTACCTTCATGCCTTGCAATAACATCGACCATTCCACTTTCTGCTTAACAGCAAGTGCGACAGTAGCAATGAATCCCACAAGCGAGCCCCAAAAGAGTGACGAACTGACATCGGTATTCTCAAATGCGCCTAATACACTAAAAGGTAACTCACTTGATGCTAATGCTTCAGCGCCGCTAGACACCATAAAATACACAGTAGCAAACACTAATATCGCGATTGGTAAAAATAATCCAACCACTTTACCGGTATCAGCTTCTGGCAAGTCAGTGGTTGCCCCTGGCGGTTGGCCTTTAGATTCGTCAAATAAATCGCCACGCAGCGCATTTAATTCATGCTGACGTAAAGGACCAACATCTAAGCTAAATGTTGCCACGCATAAAAGTAACAGTAACGAAATGAGTGCGTAAAAGTTCATGGGGATCATTTGTATAAACACGCTCAAATGACCTGTATCAGCAAAACCGTGCGCCGTTAAAATACCGCCAATTAACGCAATAATGTAAGCGCCCCAGCTCGATACCGGAGAAATAACGCATATTGGTGCTGCGGTAGAGTCAAGTATATAGGCAAGCTTTGCACGAGAAACATGGTAACGGTCAGTAATAGGACGAGAAATAGACCCCACCACCAAGCTATTAAAGTAATCGTCAATAAACACCACACAACCTAAAAACATGGTCATTAATTTAGCATCACGCTTATTGCGAATACGTTGTTTGGCCCAATCAGCAAAAGCACGTGCTGAACCACTCACGGTAATTAATGCTGTGATCATGCCTAATACAATTAAGAAGCCTAAAATGTAGACGTTCCAACTATTTAGTGCTGCATCTTTCCACACTAATTGGCTCACAGTTGTCGCAATATATTCACCGCTACTAAGCAATGAAAAATCGGTCAATAATAACGCACCCAAAATAATGCCTACCCCTAAAGAAAGCAGGACTTTACGGGTTAATATGGCCAGTGTAATCGCCACAACAGGTGGCAAAACAGACAGTGCCGAATCGGCATAACTTATTATCATAATTTAATTATTTCTTCGTTGGATACGAATGGAGAAAAACTAGAAATAAGGCTAAACATACACAGAAAGTGTATGCATTAACGTTACTAGTAGCACTCCACAGTTATACCCATTTAATATGAATATCATTTTTTATCATATCGATAAAAACACTATGACAGTGCAGTCCCTTTCGAGAACTGCCCCAACAAATGAGGTTGATAAGCTCATTTATTTCGGCATTGCATCCTTTAATGTTGAATTATCGGCATCACCCAATTCAACCTTACTCTTATGCAATGCACCTCTACTTTTGCTCGTTGTAAAAACCGCAGTACAAAAAGCGCCAATATAAAATCACAAATGGGCCATATAGTGCCAGTAAAAAAACGTAAAAATGCCGCCCTAATAACAAAAGCACTACGTTAACCACAATTATGTATCATTAGTTTAACGTTTTTAAATCAAATAGACACTAGCGTAGAGGTCAAAACAGCAAAGGCGCCATTCCCCACAAGTGATAGCCAATAAAAAAGGTTTCTACTTAACTAAAGTAGAAACCTTCAAGTTAGTGAGCAAATTATCTCAAAGGTTTTTTGCCTTCAAGACACCTGCCCTTAAACTAGGCCATTTAATGCAGGAACCGCCTCAAATAAATCAGCCACTAAGCCATAGTCAGCCACTTGGAATATCGGCGCTTCAGGATCTTTGTTAATGGCAACAATCACCTTAGAGTCTTTCATACCCGCAAGGTGCTGGATGGCACCAGAAATACCCACTGCGATGTATAAATCTGGTGCAACGATTTTACCCGTTTGCCCCACTTGTAAATCATTAGGCACAAAACCAGCATCAACAGCTGCACGTGATGCACCCACTGCAGCGCCTAATTTATCTGCGAGCTGTTCTAAAATAGCAAAGTTCTCACCGCTACCCATACCACGGCCACCAGATACGATAATACCCGCATTACCAAGCTCTGGACGAGCCGATTCTGTTAACGCTTGTGACACAAACTCTGTGCGTGCTGCAATAGCTTGAGTAAGGTTGACGACTTCTGCATTGCCCGTTGAGGCTGCTGCATCAAATGCACTAGAGCGCACAGTCATGACTTTTTTAGCATCTAAACTTTGCACTGTTGCCAATGCGTTACCCGCATAAATTGGACGTACGAAAGTGTCGCTACTCACCACTTCAATCACTTCAGAAATTTGTGATACATCTAATAATGCGGCAACGCGAGGTAATGTATCTTTTCCGACACTAGTTGCAGCCGCCAATACATGATCATAATCAGCGGCAAGTTCAACAACTAACTTTGATACATTTTCAGCCAATTGCGCGCTAAATTCTGCGTTATCTGCAACCAACACTTTACTCACACCCGCAAGGCTTTGTGCGGCAGTTACAGCGGCAGCACAATCATGGCCGGCAATCAGCACATGTACATCACCACCAATGGCCGAGGCTGCACTCACCACTTTTGCCGTATCAGTTTTTAAACTGACGTTATCGTGTTCTGCTAATACTAAAATGGCCATATTAGATCACCTTCGCTTCGTTTTTTAACTTCTCAACCAATTCTTCAACTGAAGACACTAAAATGCCCGCTTTACGATCCACTGGAGGCGTCACTTTTAACACGGTTTGATGCGCTTTTAAGCTCACACCTAAATCGGCTACCGCGAAGGTTTCGAGTGGTTTGCGTTTCGCTTTCATAATATTTGGTAGCGATGCATAACGCGGCTCATTTAAACGCAAATCAACGGTGACGATAGCCGGTAAAGGCATGGTTAACGTTTGTAAACCGCCATCGATTTCACGCGTTACCGTGACCTTGTCGCCAGCTAACTTCACTTCTGAAGCAAAAGTGGCTTGTGGCAAATCGGTTAATGCCGCAAGCATTTGGCCTGTTTGATTATTATCGCCGTCAATGGATTGCTTACCAAACAAAATCAGTTGTGCTTGTTCTTTTTCTTGCACTGCTTTTAATAGCTTAGCAATTGATAACGGAACTAACTCCTCGTCGGTTTCGATATGTATTGCGCGGTCGGCTCCCAATGCCATCGCAGTTCTTAATTGCTCTTGCACCGCTTTAGCACCCACACTCACCACAACAACTTCAGTCGCGATGCCAGCTTCTTTTAAACGAACGGCTTCTTCTACTGCAATTTCGCAAAATGGGTTTAACGCCATTTTAAGGTTGGTCGTATCAACATTTGTGTTGTCAGCTTTTACCCTGACTTTCACATTAGCATCGACTACGCGTTTAACAGGTACCAATACTTTCATAGGTTTTCCTTCCTACACCTTCAATGTATGTGGACAACACACTGGCTATGGCCAATGCAAGATGGGTTCACTTTACGGCCTGTTAACGTTAACGTCAATCACATTCAAACGCTTGTTTAGATTTTTTTTAATTTTGTAGTGGCAATCAAACTAAACACGTCATAAAGCAGATAACGAAATATACGCTCAATAATTTAAAATAATCTATTATATCGTTAATTTAATTTGATCCATTGCGCAATAGTTTCTATTATTACGGTTATATTCAGTATTAATTAAAGCTATATTGATATTCAACTAAGATTAAATCTTAGAAAGATATATAATAACGACCTAAATAAACCATATGCAATACTGAAATTTACCTTGTAAGTTGGACAATTTAACCCTTATCAACTTTCACTTTTTGAAAGCTAATCATTAGGAAACGAAACAACATGAGTGACTTTTTAGATATTTTAACCCACGGTCGTCGCTTTAAAGCTGCAGTTAAGGAATTATCTCTTGATGATTTACGAGACACCGCAGCTAAGCTAGAAAAAATTATTGCAGACCGCGAAGAAGAAGAAAAGTTAGAACTTGAAGCAAATGCAGAACGCAATGCTCGTATTGCTGAAATTCTAGCTCAAATTGAAAATAGTGGTTTATCTATTGAAGATTTAGGTGACGTGACATCTTCACCTAAAGCCACAAAGACAAAACGCGCGCCACGCCCGCCAAAATATCAAATCACTGTTGACGGTGAATTAATCCAATGGACTGGCCAAGGCCGCATGCCAACGGTTTTCAAAAACCAAGTAGATAGTGGTAAAAGCATGGACCAATTTTTAATTCCAGGTATGGAATAACAATATTGGCAACAATATAATCAAATATTAATAACAAAGGGCTTACTTAGGTAAGCCCTTTTTTTATGTTATTTGAACGCTTTATCATCGTCATCATACAAGGTAAACTTGGGTGGCAGATTAATACTTATTATATAAAGGCTACGGCTATGACTTTTTCAGTAAAACAAGCATGGGTTGTTTCAACTATTGCACTACTATTGAGCGCTTGTGCAAGTGATTATGTATTCAAAAGTAATTTAGACGGCAAAGCCATTAATGAATACTTTAAAGTTAGCGATGTGGTGTTATACGATGGTGACGTACAACCAAAAGGTAATATTGAAGTATTAGGTTTAGTTGAAGGCGAAGCGTGCCAAGAAACAGAAAAAGATGCACCACCTCAGATGTCTGATGCACGCAGTAATGCTAGACGAGCAGCGGCAGACTTAGGTGCTAATGGTTTTGTGGTTAAAAGCTGCTTTATGATTAACGAACCTGACAACGGTTGCTACAGCCGTGCACTTTGTGTTGGTCAGGCGATTAAAACCGCAGAAAAGAAATAACCAGTAAGCAGATTGCCATACAGATGAGCCAAACGTCTGGCCCATCTGTTATTATTGAATTTTGTTTTACTAGGGTTAGCTTATTTCAGGTATTTCATGACTCAAGATGCCGCTCAAACTCATTACGAAAAATCACATCCTCACGTGTCTTTTAGCAACCATATCAACGCGGTCGCCATTTGCAGAACCCCATACAAGCAAAAATTTGGTATCCCTCGCCAACCGGGGTTAGTTAATGCGCCCGGTTACATTGAATTTGAGCCCGCATTTAATCATATCGATGCGGTAAGAGGTATCGAACAATACTCGCATTTATGGCTGCTATTTTGTTTTCATGAAAACTTATCTCAAGGTTGGAAAACCACCGTGCGCCCGCCTCGCCTAGGTGGTAATGAAAAACTAGGCGTATTTGCTACTCGCTCTACATTTAGGCCTAACGGTATTGGCCAATCTGTCGTCAAACTACATGGTGTAGTACAGCGTCACGGCAAAGTCTGTTTAAAAATCTCAGGTATGGATTTACTAGATGGCACTCCCATCATTGATATCAAACCCTATATTCCTTTCTCAGATGCCATTGCCGATGCTAAAGGCGGTATCGCCCAAGATGCGCCAATACTGATCCCCGTTAAATACACAGCACAAGCCGAAGAAAAAATTGCCCAGTATCAACTTCAAGAACACTATCAAGGGTTAGCAGAGCTTATCAATGGTGTATTATCTCAAGACCCACGCCCAGCTTATAAAAAAGCCAAAGACGACCCTAAGCTATACCAAGTTGCATTATACGATTTAGACATCTTTTGGCACATGACTGATAACGCCATTGAAGTGTTAGATCTAAAACCAACAACAGTTGAACGGCTCAAGGACTAGCTTGATGGCTGAAATCGATTACCAAACTCAGCACAAAAAGCGTTTATCTTGGATGCCTTGGCTGTATTTCTCTCTTAAGCCTAAACACCGACAATGGGCTAAACCTTGGCAAGACGAAATTCAACAACAACTTCGTCTTCTTGAGACCATTCAGATCGGTGAGCAGTGCTTTATTGCGCCACAGGCGCAATTGTTTGCCGAGCCCGGCCGAGATATAAAAATGGGTAATCAATGCATGATCAGCGCCGATGTGTTTATGCATGGTCCTATCACACTCGGCAATGAAGTAGCGATTAATCACGGTTGTAGCTTAGATGGCGGACGCCACGGCATTCATATTGGTCATCAAACTCGTATCGCCAATAATGTCACTATCTATGCGTTTAATCATGGCATGTCACCCACCCAGCCTATCTACCAACAAGCGGCCACTTCAAAGGGCATCATCATTGGCGAAGATGTTTGGATTGGTGCACAAGCAGGAATTGTTGACGGTGTGACCATCGGCAACCATGCCGTGATAGGCATGGGGTGTATTGTCACCAAAGATGTTGCTGAATACGCCATTGTGGCGGGTAATCCAGCTCGCGTCATCGGTGATAGAAGAGATAAATAAGCTCCGCTGTGCAATTAAAGTCTCTAAAGCCTTATTTTGAACCGAATTAGCAGGTGACATCATTGATGCAGGTGCTAAAATGACGCTCATTCATAGCTACTATATTTGGACATTGGTAATGCGAGTTAGTAAGTACCTGCTTTCAACACAAAAAGAAACCCCTGCAAATGCAGAGGTGGTGAGTCATCAATTAATGCTTCGTGCGGGTATGATCCGTCGTAACGCATCAGGTCTTTACAGCTGGTTGCCCTCTGGTTTACGTGTTTTACGTAAAGTAGAAGCTATTGTTCGTGAAGAAATGAACAAAACCGGTGCCATTGAAATTCTTATGCCGTTGGTTCAACCTGCTGACCTATGGGTTGAAACCGGTCGTTGGGAAAAGTTTGGCCCTGAATTACTGCGTTTTCAAGACCGCCATAATCGTGATTTCGTATTGGGGCCAACCCACGAAGAAGTGATCACTGACTTAGTGCGTAAAGAACTTAGCTCATACAAGCAATTACCGCTGACGCTTTATCAAGTTCAAACCAAATTCCGTGACGAAGTTCGTCCACGTTTTGGTGTGATGCGTGCCCGTGAATTCTTAATGAAAGATGCCTATTCTTTTCATTTAGACCAAGAAACCATGGACAGCACGTACCATGCGATGCACACCGCATACAGTAACATCTTGACTCGTATGGGCTTAGAGTTCCGTCCTGTATTAGCTGATACAGGCTCTATTGGTGGCAGCTTGTCACATGAGTTCCATGTACTTGCAAACAGCGGCGAAGACTTAATTGCATACTCAACCGGTAGCGATTACGCGGCTAACATTGAAAAAGCTGAAGCGCCAATCCCAACTCAAACCCGTGCACCAGCAACGCAAGAGATGACGTTAGTGGATACACCTAACGCAAAAACCATTGCTGAATTAGTGGAACAATTTGATATAGCCATAACTCAAACGGTTAAAACATTAATCGTTAAGGGCGCAACAGAAGATGCCCCTTTAGTGGCAGTGATTGTGCGTGGCGATCATGAACTCAACGAAATCAAAGCCGAAAAAGTTGCCCTTATTGCCTCACCATTAGAGTTTGCTTCAGAAGCTGAAATTCGTGATGCCGTAGGTGCAGGCCCTGGCTCATTAGGCCCTGTAGGCTTAACGATGCCGATTATTATCGATCATAGCGTTGCAGTAATGAGTGACTTTGCTGCAGGTGCTAACACTGAAGACAAACACTATTTCGGCATTAACTGGGAGCGTGACTTGCCATTAGCCACTGCTGCAGATATCCGTAATGTAGTAGAAGGTGAACCAACACCCGACGGCCAAGGCACTTATGCTATGGCACGTGGTATTGAAGTGGGCCATATCTTCCAACTTGGCACCAACTACTCTGAAGCCATGAATGCCACAGTGTTAGATGAAAATGGAAAAGCTCAGGTGTTATTGATGGGCTGTTATGGTGTTGGTGTAAGCCGTATTGTGGCTGCCGCTATTGAACAAAACAATGATGACCGTGGCATTATTTGGCCAGAAGCGATCGCACCGTTCACTGTCGGTATTTTACCGATGAACATGCATAAGTCACATCGCGTTGCTGATATTGCCGAGAAGCTTTACCAAGATCTGACTGAAGCGGGTGTTGAAGTGCTAATGGATGATCGTAAAGAACGCCCTGGTGTGATGTTTGCTGATATGGAATTAATTGGTTTACCGCATGTTGTGGTCATTGGTGATCGTAATATCGATGCGGGGGTTTTTGAATATAAAAACCGCCGTACCGGTGAAAAACAAGATATTCCATTCGACCAGATTGTTGAGTTTTTAACAACTGCAGCCAAAGGTTAACCACCTTCATCGAGTCAACCAACGCCCTAAAAAACGCACTATAAAGTGCGTTTTTTTATTGGCATGGAGATGAGATTATCATAATTTATAACGGTTAATCACGATACTCACTGGTGCGTAATAAAAAAAGAATTCATACTAGTATGGTTTCTTGTCTACAGATAAAGGATATAGATTACCAGTGTCTACAGCATTAGTTTTAGGAGGGGGTGGCGCTAGAGCGGCATATCAAATTGGCGTGCTTAAAGCGTTAGTTCAATTTTACCCACGTAACCATCATATTCCTTTCGATATCATCTGTGGCACTTCTGCAGGGGCAATTAATGCGACCTCTTTAGCAACCCATGCTTCTTGTTTTCATTTAGCCGTCAGAAAGCTTGATTGGGTGTGGCGCCACTTTGAAACCAAACAAGTTTATAACACCAATATACCTCAAGTGCTTAGACATTTAGGCAGAATGGCGATTAAGGGCTTACAAGATGACAAAGTCAACACTGATGCCGGTAGCCTACTCGATAACCAACCACTCAGAAATTTGCTTAATAATCTTATTGATTTTGAACGGATTGACCGCAACATCAGCAACAATGCACTAAAAGCGATTAGCGTTGACGCCTCGTGCTACAACAACTCACGCTCATACAGTTTTTTCCAAGGTAACCAGCAAATTGAAGATTGGCAAAGAGCAAGAAGAATCGGCTCACGTAGTCACCTTAACACAGAACACTTACTCGCCAGCTCTGCTATTCCTATGGTATTTCCATCGATTAAATTAAACCAAGCTTATTACGGTGACGGCTCTGTTCATCAATTGTCCCCACTATCGAGTCCAATACATTTAGGTGCTAGCAAAATATTCGTGATTAATTTGGATAGCCCACATAAGCATTTTCCTATTGAATTTGAATATCATCCTAAAACAGCCACAATTGCAGGTCATTTATTAGATACCATCTTCTCAGATACACTTAATAGCGATTTAGAACGCTTACAAAGAGTCAATAACACATTATCTAAGATAACCCCAGAAGACAGAGACTCATTAAATTTACGTCACATAGACACATTAGTGATTAAGCCTAGCCAAGATTTAAGCCGTATTGCCGCACGGTTTTACGACGACATGCCATTTGCAATCAAAACCCTGTTGAAGTTTTTTGGTATTAATAGACAATCGGATTCAAGTATCGTGTCTTATTTATTGTTTGAAAAAAGCTACACCACGACATTAATCGACTTAGGCTATCAAGATGCAATGGATCAAATTGAAGAAATAAAACAATTTTTCAATATCCAAACTAAAGTATAACTACCCTGATTTAATATGTGTGATATAACTTAAGTTAAGTTTAGGTCTTTCCCTAAGATAGAGTTTAAAAACACTGTCAGCCCCACCTAGGCAATGGGTATAACAAAGTGCAATTTATCATGACATTGTAAATCAATAAACTGTATTGGAATCGGCCCCTTAATCGTCACGACAATTTTATATCTAAAGGGAATTTAGATGAAAAATGTATCGTTTATAGTGATTTTGTTTTTACTCGGATGTGGCCAACAGGCCCCATCAGTTGAAGATATGGCCAGCAGCAGAGATACGTTGCAGTGGCAAGGGGTATATCATGGTGTCTTTCCTTGTCCTAGTTGTGATGGTATGGACACCACAATAGAGCTACTACCACCCAATCACTATGTGATCCATACTGTGAGATTAGGCAGCGATCCACACCCATACAGCGGTACCGGTACTTTTAAGTGGGATAACACTGGGAATATCATTATTTTAGACCGGGGCCATATTTATCAAGTGTACCCCGAACACTTATATCTACTCGATGTTCAATTTAACCGAATTACCGGGCCAGATGCTGAGCGATACCGAGTTGATAAAATCACATCGCAAAGCCAAGGCAAGATCGATTCACCTACGCAATAACACAATATAGGATCTGCTTTAATCCCCATAGTCTTATCAGAATAATATCCATCGCCAGTAAAGAGGCCTATATTCAGTGTGTTAGATACACAGTTATCTCAATCGATTACCTCCACTAAACCATAGCAACAACAACTGGCTTTGTACCTTAAACAATTTCAATACGAACTAAAGTTAAATGAACATGATGCAAATTAAGCTGTCATATCAATGTCATCACAACGTGCAATAATTTTTACCGTCAAGTATGAAATATTTCGCTTTAGCTTATTATTAACTTTAGGTAAAAAGAGCCTGTACCAACAGCGGTACAGTTATCTGGAATGTTGAAAATGTCACACTCATTTGAATTTGATGAAGATGATGCGCCATGGGGCGATAACATCAAGGGAAAACCAAAATCGAAAAAAGTAAAACAACGTCGTCGTGATACTAAACGCCGTTACTTTGACGATAATGCTGAAGTGGAGTTTGCACCTGCTAAGTGGAAATAATTTAACAGGATTTCTCATCAAGTTTAAAAAGCAAGTTGCCTGCAACTTGCTTTTTTGTTGCCAAAAAAATGGCCTTGAATAAATCAAGACCATTTTCATATCAAAACACATGTTATTGTTAATTGAGTGTAAAGCCTAAGACACTTTTTACAGATAAAGTATTGAAGCTAAGCCTAAAAAAGTGAAAAAACCAACAACATCTGTAACCGTGGTTAAAATAACAGAACCCGATAATGCGGCATCCTGATTAAAACGCTGCAAAATCATCGGCACCATTACCCCTGCAATAGCAGCAACAGCCATGTTAATCAAAATTGCGCAGGCAATCACAATACCCATCACGTTATCATCGAACCACCAACCGGCAATAATACCGATAACAATGGCCCATAACGTACCATTAAGGGCACCAATACCGAGTTCGTTTTTCATTAACGACATGACGTTACCAGCGGTGATTTGGCCCATCGCCATACCGCGGATCATCAGCGTTAATGATTGGCTCCCTGCAATACCACCCATTGAGGCCACTATCGGCATTAATACCGCTAATGCCACCACCTGAGATAATACGTTTTCAAACATGCCAATGGTAGCAGAGGCTAAAAAAGCAGTCAGTAAGTTAATCCCTAGCCATACTGCACGGCGCTTGGCTCCCACAACTATCGGTGCGAACAAATCATCATGTTCATCCATACCCGCGGTTGCCATTAACTGTGCTTCATAATGTTCACGCACTAAGGCTGTCGCGGTACGAAGTGTCATACGACCAATCAAAGTGCCCTCTTCATCGACCACAGGTAATTCAAGCTCACGACTATGCTCAATAGCTTCTGCGGCTTCAATTAATGACGAGTCAGCAGAGATAACACGACTGTCATCCCACTTTAAGGATTGCAAACTAGTGCTCGTGTCGGCCGTTCTAAAGACATCGTAACGACGAACCGTACCTAAATATTTATCATTGTTGTCCACCAAAAATAAGTGGTCATTACAGTCTAAATCGATACGTCTAAAAAATCGCTGCCCTTGTGCCACCGTAGACGTTGGATTTAATGCCAACATTTGGTGATCTGCATAACGACCAATTTCATTTTCAGTATATTGATCGTATAACTCAAAGTGTTTACGTTGACGCTCACCCATCTGTGCCAAAGCACGATCGGTGATATTATCCGGTAACGAGTCACTCCACTCAATGAGATCTTCTGGACTTAATTGCGAGAAGAGTAGATCAAGTTCCTCATCGGGCATTTTCTTTAAAATGCCTAAACGAGGATCTGCACGCATTAAGTTAAGGACATCGACACGTTCTTCTACGTCAACTTGTTGCCAACGTTCATAACGTTCATCAAGCGGTAACGATTCGAGTAATAATGCAATGGTGCCGGGTTCAGCATCGATAAGAATTTCGCTAAACACTTCGGCCTGCTCTTCTCCCTCAACTTCAGTAAGTTGAAGCACCACTTGACTCACGTCAGCCTGTGGAGATGAGTTTGAGTCGATTTCATCAGAGTTAAGTTCGTTCTTTAAATCATTCATAAGCACGCCCCTAATTCTCTATAGCCAAATATGCGCAAACTATATTGAAATTGTTATTGATAAGCAAATAGATAAATTAAGTTGCGCACAACTAAATTGCCAGCTATTAAGATATATATTATAGTTAATATTTTACACTAAGGAGTTCTCTGATGAGCAATGCAATTTATTCCATCACAGTAAAAGACATTAAAGGCAATGACGTTGCCATGGAAACTTTTAAAGATAAGGTTTTATTGATTGTAAACACGGCTAGCAAGTGTGGGTTTACCCCTCAATACCAAGCTCTTGAGGCTCTTTATCAGCAATACAAAAATCGTGGTTTAGTCATTTTAGGCTTCCCGTGTAATCAGTTTGGTAAGCAAGAACAGGGCGATGACGCAGAAATCAGCCAATTTTGTGAACTCAATTTCGGTGTAACCTTCCCATTGTTTAGTAAAATTGAAGTGAATGGTGCCAATAGTCATCCTCTATACCAACATCTCAAAAAGTCAGCTAAAGGGCTATTAGGCAGTGAATCGATTAAATGGAACTTCACTAAATTTTTAGTTGATAAGCAAGGCCATGTTATTGAGCGATATGCACCAACAACCAAACCTGAAGAGTTGAATTCTACCATAGAAAAGTTGCTTAGCTAACCTTTACACTTAGTACTCGCTATTGAACGCATGCTATACCTTGAAAGCATGAAAAATAAGCTATTAATTTAATTAGGAATAAAAAATTAATTTCAATTAAATGTACAAAAAAGTCCTAAACATTGAACTTTTTGGCGTAATCGCACTCAAAATATATAACAGTGAAATCACTTTTATTGTTCATCATCTCCCTGGGACTTCTAGCGCGGTCCCCTTGATCGCTAAGTCGATCGATAGGCAATCAATTGATTGCCTTTTTTTATGCCTTAAAGCTCGTAGAACCATGCGATTAATTTTTTTTAAAAAAATTATCAATTACAGTGAACTTTTGAAAAAAGCCTGAGTCTTAATTTATGTAGCAGGAAAGATACAGGTGGTTTTAACGTTTTCCTCCATCGTCAATCACCAGTAGACACAAAGATATCATCTCCATCTTTTTGTCTTGTTACACAGTTTTAGATTCATTGTTCATCATCATCCCTATTGGGGAGTGTTAACACGCTAGCGCACTGTAAAGCACATCCCGTAAAGAACGACTTAGGCAACCTATTAGGTTGCCCTTTTTTTTGCTCTTTTTTTAACAAATATTGAATCATCTACACTGAAGGTCTGCAGGTACTAATGGCAAACTTGTAATATCATTATGATATGCGTAATACCAATCCTTATTAGAATGTGATCTATTTTAGGCTGCGTCACTAGACCCAGTACAATGAAAATAACTGCTGGTATAGTCATTTACATCAAAGTCATTCATTGATGACATTCTTGCCAAATCGAAACTATTTCAATCATTTTAAAAAATTTAATCGCAACGGTGAACTTTTTTAATAAAGCCCAGTCTGATTATATGTAACGCTTAATGTGTAACGGATTAAATTCAGTTGATGTGAGTTCTTGTTGGTAAAGGTAAGCTTCTCCCCCGTAGTTTAACTTTATGCAACCGAATGATTGACTCACCTCAGCTAAGGTTAGGATTGAGTTACAGCTGTTTTTTAATGTTTATTGTTCATCATCCCCATTGGGAAGTATTAACACGCTAGCGCACTGTTGATGACAACCCGTAAAGAGTTATTTTGGCAGCCAATAGGCTGCCATTTTTTTATTTTATTAACGTATTATCTACTTCCAACAAAGCATCTAATTGCACTTGTAATGATGGGTGATAACCAGGTCGAGCTTGTTGATAAATCGCACGAAGCTCTTGCTGATATCCTGCAAGTTGTAACTCAATAAACAATGGCCTAACAAATTTCCCTCGCCCGATACTGCATAAATACATTGATAACTCAGGTAAAACAGGCTCAAAATGATTACGGATAGCCACCCGGTACCAATCACATGCAATTTCAGCGTTTTGATGCCCCGTGAAGTGGAATGTCTCATCTAAGTCTAGAAGCATTGATTGACTGACAACCAAAGGCAGCTTTGTTAAAAAGTATTGCCAATGATGCACACGCCATTGCATAACCGCTAGGGTATGTGCGGGAGCGCCTTCAACAAATGCCGCTACGGCAGCATCCACTTTATCGAAACTTGTAGAGGTCGGAGCCGCAAACCAATCAGGTAATCCTTGTCCATAAATCCACTCGCTAAGCTCATTGAAACTGAGCTTATCGCCATGTTCCACTAACAATGTTTGTTGTGCATATTCCACAAATATCTCGGTCGTAATTGCGCTAAACGCAAAGTGTTCAACATAGTTGCGTAAAAAAACATCAAAGGCTACTCGACCTAACCGACTTTCAAGTTCATGGACAAACATAGAGGCTTTGTCGTAAGTAAATCGATTAAATGCTAAGTTTGGATCGCGATCTTGCACATTCGCAGGGAGCGTTTGCTCTGCAAGAGGCATTGATTGCATTTCTTCTGCAAGTCGGCCAAATTCAATCACCCACTCTAATTCAGCTTGCTCTTTGCCATAAATAGCTTCAACAATACGGTTGGTAAAATACGTGGTAAACCCTTCATTAAGCCATAAATCACGCCATGTTGCATTACTGACAAGGTTCCCTGTCCAGGAATGTGCAAGCTCATGCGCCACCGTCGATACTAAACTTTTATCCCCGGCGATTAAGGTTGGAGTCATAAACGCTAACATGGGGTTCTCCATGCCGCCAAAGGGAAAGCTGGGGGGCAACACAATCATGTCATATCGCCCCCATGCATAAGGCCCAAGTAGAGATTCAGCCACTTGGATCATTGCTTCAGTATCTTCAAACTCACGCACTGCAGCATCAAGTAAAGCGGGCTCAGTATAAATACCACTTCTTGGACCTGTCGCCTTAAACGCCAGATCTCCCACAGCAATCGCAAGCAAATGTGTCGGTATCGGTTTGTTCATGCAAAACGTAAATACCCCATCATCGGGCATTTTCGGATTGTTATTAGCACTCATTACCGCTCGAAACCCCTTTGGAACATGAACTGTGGCATTAAACGTAATACGAGCTTTTGGAGTATCTTGCAGCGGCAGCCAACTGCGGGCATTAATGGGTTGAGATTGACTGAATAAATATGGCAATTTTTTACCTAAGGTTTGTTCAGGAGTTAACCACTGCAACCCCTGCGCCGAAGAGGATGTCCGATAATGAACCACAACCTCAGTCATTGTTAACCCCACATCAATAAGACATTGCTGCCCAACAATAGCGTTAACAGTGCTACACTGGTATGTCAGCAAATGACCTTCAAGATCGGTAATGCTATCAATAAATAAGTCACGACAATCCAGTATCAATATCGATTGCACCTGCTTACGAGTGAAAGACAAGTTCACTATTCCGGTTAACTGCTGAGAGTCAAAATCAACCTGTAAGTGAATATCCAAATGATGCACACATAATGAGTCAGTGTTAGCACTCGAATGATAATCTTGATTTACATCCCACGTAATTGCCACATATACCTCTTAAAAAGTTGAATAATATCGTTTTTTAACACCATTAAGTGATAAAAATGATGTTCGTCATGCCAAAGTATCATGTTAAAAAATATTTATTTAAAAATAACTGATATTTTTTTAAATCATGTTGAACTTTTCCCAAATCCCTTAGTCTGAATATATGAACCTAATTTGCATTACTTATTTTTTGTCACTAGTAGCGTTTTTTTGTTCATCATCATTCTCCTATTGGATAGTAAAGATAATCTATCAACAGTATTGCCCTTAGCAATAGCAGCAACCTCACAGTTAGGTTGCTTTTTTTTACCCTTTTTTGGGTATTTGTCAAAATACAGATACAAAAAAAGCCTCATAAGAGGCTTTTTGAATGTGAAAAATAATTTACAACACTTAAAACAATTTTAGGGGTTAAAGCTTAATGCCTAATTTGTTTAAATCTTTGTTCACAACCGCTGTGGGTAGTGAAACATAGCCATCTTTCAATACAACTTGCTGACCTTGCTGAGATAGGATGTAACGTAAGAATTCACGGTCCATCGGTGCAAGGTCTTTGTTTGGATGCTTGTTCACGTAAACATATAGGTAACGTGATAATGGGTAAGTACCGTTAGCCGCATTTACAGCATTTGCTTCAACGAACTTATCACCTTTCTTAGAAATTGGCACCGCTTTAACACCTGCAGTTTTATAACCAATACCTGAGTAACCAATCGCGTTTAGAGATTGTGAAACAGACTGTACAACAGAAGCTGAACCAGGTTGCTCGTTTACATTAGCGCGGAAGTCACCTTTACAGAGTGCTTCTTCTTTAAAGTAACCATAAGTACCAGATACAGAGTTACGACCATATAATTGAACGTCTTTTGCGCTCCAATTACCTTCTAAGCCTACATCGCCCCAACGTGACACATCTTCGCCACCACACTTATGTGTAGAAGAAAAAATACCATCAACTTGGGCAATGCTTAACCCCGTAATTGGGTTATCTTTATGAACAAAAACAGCTAAAGCATCAATTGCAACACGAACCGCAGTTGGCTTGTAACCATAATGCTTTTCAAAGGCTTCCACTTCATTAGGCTTCATTTTGCGGCTCATTGGACCAAACTGAGAAGTCCCTTCAGTGAGAGCTGGAGGAGCAGTAGAAGAACCCGCGGCTTGAATTTGGATGTTCACGTTAGGGTAGATATGCTTAAATTCTTCAGCCCATAACGTCATCATGTTTGCCAAAGTATCAGAACCTACAGAAGACAAGTTACCAGAAACACCACTTGTTTTTTCATATACAGGTAAAGTTGGGTCAATCGCAGCCATAGATGCTGCTGAGAATACACCAGCGGCTGTCAGGGTAATTGCGCCGACAAGTTTTTTCAGTTTCATTGTATTGCTCCAGTATTATGCGTACTAAGTTTTTAAAACGTAGTCAGTATCGACCTCATTGATGACAAGTCTATGACGTAGACATGACAGTTATATGACACGCGTAGTAAAACTGTCTTATGAGTAAATAATACAACCCAAAGTTTGTTAATCAATAACTTAGCTTCGAAAAGCACACGCTTTTAGGTTTTAAATATTAACCGCTAGGCACTATTTCTGCCCAAAATTGTAAAAAAATGTCGCGTTTTATGACAATAAGCATCCAATTATGACAATTAAAAGTAGGCCAATCTAGAATCCAAAAAAGCAGAATTGATATAACATCGAAATAAAAAAAGCAGCTAGGCTGCTTTTTTAGATAATGCTATTTCCGATCAAGCAAGTGGAGCGGAATGATGAAGCTAAATGTACTGCCTTTTCCATACTCACTGGTCACATTAAGCTCGCTGTGATGATGACTAAGCGCATGCTTGGCAATCGCTAAACCTAATCCTGTACCGCCGGTTTTACTTGAGCGAGCATCATCAACTCGATAAAAACGTTCGGTTAATCGGTTGATATGTTGAGGTGCAATACCAACGCCAGTATCTTTGACTGAAAATAACCCTCCGGTCGCAACGCTACGCCAAGTCACAGTAATAATCCCACCAGGTGCAGTGTAACGCAGTGCATTGGAGATTAAATTTGAACACGCACTTCGCAACTGAATTTCACTACCATGAACGTTTAAACCCGCTTCGCAATTAAACTCTAAGGTATATTCATCACCAGCAAGTGCTTTAGCTTCTTCTTTTAAGATGTCCATCATCAACTTCATGTTGACGGTTTTCGATAAATCAATATCAACAGCATCTTCAATCCGAGACAAAGCTAATAGCTGTTCTACCATCGATTGCATTCTTAAGGTTTGCTGTTGCATTAACGACAACGGCTTTTGATTTGGAGAATCGTCTTCCTCCATGCTTTGCATAATCTCTAAATAACCTTGTAATACGGTTAAAGGCGTTTTAAGTTCATGCGATACGTTGGCCACAAAGTCTTTGCGCATTCCCTCTAATTGATGAATGCGAGTAATATCACGAGCAATCAATAATAACTGCCTATCACCATAAATCATCAAGCGAATTTCGAGTAAGCGTTTATCAGAAACAGGAGAAGGCATCTCAAGCGGTTCTTTAAAATCCGCTTTTTTAAGATAATCAGAAAAGTCAGGGTGGCGAATGAGATTATCAATACGCTGCCCACTATCTTGCGGCCACACAAACCCTAAAATGAGCTGAGCCAGTTTGTTACACCACAAAATGTTAAGTTCAGCATCGAGCACGACAGCAGCATCTGGCAATGCCTCAGCCCCTTGACGAAAACGAGCAAGCAAGGTCGCCAACTGCCCTACACGACGCCGGTTTTTACCTTGCAAACGATAAATGCCATTAAATACGCCTTCCCAGCTCCCTTGACCTTGAGGTGGGGTTAACTTTTTGTCTTTCCATAACCAAAAGTTTAACCGGGTAATTTGACGATAATGCCAAGCTAACAAAGCAATGGTACCCAATAAGGTAACGATGGTGATATGGCCAAACAAAGCACCAATACATACAAATATAGTCAGTAACAGCGCTAAACGAAAAAATAACCGGAATCCAGAATACGAGTTAAGCATAAACAACCTAATTGCGAAAAGTAACGCAGCCAACACCATTAGTGTCGTTACTGATTATTAGGAATAACGACGAACCACAAGATAGCCTAATTTAACAATTGTGGCTAGGCAACAAACAATGAGCCAAGCTCTGCTTATACAAACAGAACTTCACAGCTGCCCAAACGCATTACATTCTGGTTGAAAAACGGTAACCCGCACCACGAACAGTTTGAATTAACTTATCGTGACCACCTTGCTCTACCGCTTTGCGCAAACGCCTAATGTGTACATCTACAGTGCGATCTTCCACATAGACGTTTGTGCCCCAAACATTATCAAGTAACTGTTCACGACTATACACACGCTCAGGGTGAGTCATAAAAAAATGCAACAATCTAAACTCAGTCGGTCCCATATCAAGTACAGACTCGCCCACCGTCACTCTATGACTAACGGGATCAAGTTGTAGCCCTTGCACATCGATGGTTTCTTCTAAGCGTGTGGGTGCGCTTCTGCGCAACACCGCTTTTATCCTTGCCACTAACTCTTTAGGCGAAAAAGGTTTGGTAATATAGTCATCAGCGCCAACCTCTAGGCCTTTGACTTTATCTTCTTCTTCACCACGCGCGGTAAGCATAATAATGGGGATTTGACGAGTAAACTCGTCTTGCTTTAAACGTTTTGCCAATTGGATACCGCTGCCACCAGGGAACATCCAATCAAGTAAGATTAAATCTGGGTACGGTTCTTGAAGCAACTCAATAGCTGAATCGAAATCTTCAGCAGCAGCTGTCGTAAAACCATGTTGATCCATCACAAATGTCAGCATCTCTCGAATTGCTGATTCATCTTCTACTATTAAAATCCTAGCTGTCATGTTGAGTTTCTACATTAATTTGCCACATGGGTATTATTAGACACTTTTATGACACTTTCATGACCTCAACGCTAATATTGGTACTAAAAAACAGTTTTTGTCATAAAAGCTTAATTGCTGTTAACGCAGTGTAACAAAAAAAGGGCCGAAGCCCTTTTTAAAGTAAGTGAATTTAGTGACTTAACATAAAGCCGATAACCTTAAAATTTATGTTCAATACCGATACCCACATAAGCATCATCTTGATCATTTGAATCAAACGTATTTTCGGTGTAGAAAGCAAATAACTTCGTTGGCTTACCTAATTTGTAATCTGCACCCACAGACCATGAGTCGCCTTTGTTTTCCATGTCTAAATACTGGGCTTTTAACGTGACATCATTAATGCCATAAGCCGTGCTTAATAGGAACCCATCATCTTTTACACCGCTTTCCAGTGCTTCTTGTTGTTGATACATAGCACCAAGCACTAATCCTGCAACTTTACCTTGAACAGTCGCACGGGCAGTATCATAACCTTTTACTTTTGAATCATAGGCAATTGCTGCATAAACCGAAGAGGTTTTAAGTCCAGCATCGCCATACATAACAGCCATACTCACACCGTCTTCACCAGAGCTGTTATCTCCAACCACTTGATCTGAATCGCCAGAGGCAACATAGGTTACACCCGCTTGAAAATCACCGAACTCTGGTGTGTAGTAAGTTGCGGTTTGTGCCATGCGGTTATCACCTTTAAACATGGTTTTCAAATCGCCAGACAGGTCATTAAATTGGTCAACTTTACCCTGTGAGACCTTCAGCATAGTGTCATTGCGACCAACAGAAACTGCACCGAAATCACCTTTTAATCCGACAAACTGATTACGAGCTAAGAAGTTTTCTTTGTCCTCATCGCCAGTATTAACCTCATACTCAATAGTATAGAAGGCCTCTAAAGACGTACTTAATTCGAACTCACCAGTGACACCAAAACGTGATGCATTACTTTGAATAGTCGTTTCAGTTTCATCAGAAACATCATTAGACTGCGCGGTAACATTTAATTTGCCGTAAACTTGAAGGGGGTCTGCTGCGTAAGCCGTTGAAACAAGCGTTGCTGCCATTGCAGAGGCTAAAAGAGTTTTACAAAAAGCATTCATCATTTCATCCTTTTGACGCATTAATCGTCATGGTTATTACGGAGTGTGTTATCGGAACGAACGGCATTCTGCCCTGAGAATGTTTCAGAAATATTTCACTAGTTAATGATTTGCTGATATTTGCTTGATACAAGTGATTAACATCGCTTGAAATACAGCTGCGATAACGGTTTGACGCGACACAACTCAAATGTGACAGTTTGATGAATTCTGAGGTGGATGGTTTTTATCAAGATACGCATAGGTGCTTTTTGTAGGTTTACCGCTTTGCATCTATCCCGTAAACTGCGTTAACTGAATTTTCCTGATAATTAATGAGAGCCTTCTATGTGGTTTAAAAATCTCACTCTATACCGTTTCAATAAGCCGTTCACCACCGACACCGAAACATTAGAAACGGCCTTAGCTGACTTCACGTTCTCCCCTTGTTCAAGCCAAGACATCAGTAAGTTTGGCTTTTCAAATGCCCTCGGTAAAAAAGGCCAAGCATTAGTTCATAGCGCTGAAAATCGCCATTTGATTTGTGTGACCAAAGAAGAAAAGATTCTACCAAGCCAAGTCATTAAAGAAGCGCTAGATGAAAAAGTGGCCGAAATAGAAGATCAAGAAAGCCGCAAAGTCACTAAAAAAGAAAAAGACAACATTAAAGACGAAATTACCACCACCCTCCTTCCTCGTGCTTTCTCGCGTCGCAGCCAAACTCGGGCATTAATTATGCCCGAACTGGAAATGATCTTAGTCGACAGCTCAAGTGCGACCAAAGCGGAAGAGTTATTAGCCTTATTACGTAAAGCCATCGGCAGCTTACCGGTGATCCCATTAAGTTATGCAACGCCAATTGAATCGACCTTAACCCAGTGGCTGCAAGCAGGCGAAGCGCCAGCCCCGTTTGAAATGCAAGATGAAGCAGAACTAAAGTCTGAATCAGATGAAGGTGGTATCGTGCGCTTTAAGCAACAAGTGCTCCAAGAAGATGAAGTGCTTGCCCACATTGCTACCGGCAAACAAGTGCATAAATTAGCCTTACATTTTGCTCAATCTATTGCATTTGTGATGCAATCTGATGCCAGCGTCAAACGGATTAAGTTTTCTGAAGAATTTAGAGCAGGTAATGATGAGGTGGGTACAGAAGACCCTATCGCACGATTAGATGCCGACTTTGCCTTAATGGGCAGCGAACTAGTTGCGTTTATTAATGCACTTAACCAAGCATTTGGTCCACTCGAACAAGGTGTATAAGGACATTATATGAAACTATACGGTAGTTATACTTCGCCATTTGTGCGCCATTGTCGCATTGCATTACTTGAATCAACACTCGACTATGAATTTATCGAAACAGATCAAGTTGCCAGCGCAACATTATCGCCAACCAAACGGGTACCACTTTTACAAGATGGTGAAATGACATTACATGATTCTAGTGCCATATTGCATTATATTCGCAATAAATCAGACAAACCATTTATTGAAGGCGCAGTCGAACTCGACCAGTATTGCCTGATTAACACGGCTCTGGACAGCACAATCAACTTGTTTTTCTTAGCCCGTGATGGAGTCGACATCGAACGTTATGAATATACCCTCAGACAAACTCAGCGAATAGAATCGACGTTAAAGGAATTAGAACAACTCAAATTACCACTTCATGGCCCTTATGATGATGTTCAATTGCGATTAGCGTGTTATTTGAGTTGGGCTGTATTTCGGCAACGTATCAATATCGACAGTTACCCCAAAATGAAATTGTTTTTAGCAGCCATTGAGCGCGAACCATTATTTATTGAAACCGCCCCACCCGCTTAATCAATCTGCTCTAGATGAATAAAAAAAGCCCTGTAGTCAGGGCTTTTTGGTATAACAATTAAACTAACAAATCTGAGCTTTTGGATAAGAGATTCATTGATAATGATAAAATCAATATGTAACCATGTTCTACTTCAAGCTTGTCATTTGTTTTAATCACTAGGTGAATTAACACGCCAATAACTAGCCTATTGCAAGTTCTTAGAAAGACAAAAGACAGTTTGAAAGGCGGTTGTTATCCAGAGTTCAGGTTAACTAGGCTTCGTCGTTTTTAAGCCACTTACCTTCAGCATCGAACGGCCAATCAACACCAAGCCAAGCTTTAAAAAAGGCTTTTTGTGCTGCACTCGGTTGCTCAACAGCAGTAATCGACAATGTGCCCTCTGGTTGCTCAGCCAATAAAAGATTAACGTCCTTTAATCTGTCATTGCTAAATACGGTTACATTAACCTTATCCCCAGGGCTAAAATCATCAAAACGTTTCTCAAAGCCCTCTGCAGTGACTTTCAACCCATTGACAGCAACAAGCTCATCTCCCGCAGTTAATCCAGCTTGCCAAGCTGGGCCATTTTTTGCCACTGTGGCCAGTATTAAGTCGTTATGCAATCCTGATAAGCTCATTCCAGCATCCACTTTGGTTTTAGGCTTATCACCATACGTGGTGGTCAAACCGGCTTGGGATAACAGTAGTTCAAAGTCCAAACTAAAGGGTTGATTAACAAACTCTTGCCACCAAGGTTGGTAATCTTTACCTGTAAGGGTGGTTAGAATACTTTGTACATCTTGAACGTTATATCCCATCGGAATTTTAAAGTTTTGATACAAGGCTTTATGTACATCACGGTATGAATGCACTAAATCACTGTCCTGTATGACACTAAAATCCAATGCCATTGAGGCTAAATACCCTTCCGAATATATATTCACGCTGTGGTTTAACGCATAATCTCCCCAAGTACTGCTCCACTGGCCTAAACTCGCCTCAGCAACGGATTGGGTATCACGGCCTGGGTTATTCTCATTGAGTACAATCCGCAGGCTTAAATCATCAAAAAACTCTTTAGCACTGATGACACCAGCGCGAAGCAGCAGTTGGTTTTGAAAATAACTGGTTGACCCCTCTGCAATCCACAATAATTCACTCATGTTTTCATTCTGATAATCATAAGGCACTAAACCTTCTGGCCGATAGGCTTTGACATTCCAAGTATGAATAAACTCATGTGATGCGGTACTGATAAAGCGTAAATAATCTTCTCGCTCACGAAAATTAAATCGCGGTAGCTGAATAACGGTAGAATTTAAATGCTCGGTAGCCCCTCGAGCACCGTTAGTGGCATGCACCATATACACGTAACGTTCAAACGGATAATCATCCCAAATCATCGATGCTTGACCACTAACTTTAGTTAAGTCAGTGACGATTTGCTGGGTGTCATAATTACCTTCACCCCAAAAAACCACATCATACTCACGGCCATTAGCCTCAAAATTGAAATGTTGATTAATGCCTGTTTCAATGGGTGAGTCCACCAATACATCATAGTTAGCGGCTTTAAATGAATGGGGGGTTGGGCCTTTATCCATACCCGAAAAGCTTTGCCAACCTTTAGGTACACTCAACCCAACATTGACAGGCTGTTGACGAAACTCAGGGCTATACATCAATACGCCACTGGCATCTAAATAGGCATGGCTGTCATCAATATGACGTAAGCGGTCAGCAAGTTCATTGGCGTGCAACTGATAAGTAATATTCACCGCTGTGGGTGTAGTTAAATCAATCGTCCATTCGCCACTGGCGGTGCGCGTCCATGGTAAAGCCTTTCCGTTATCATCTTCTGCGCTAAATAATCTCACGCCATCAGCAATCGGTAAAACCTGATAACGACCCGTTCGCCACACAGGTAAGTTGACGGTTAATTGCGAAGACATTGTTTTAGGAAAAGACACACTAACTTGCGCTAAATGGTGCACAGGTTGATTAATATCAATATGGTAATCAACGTCAGCAAATGAAGGGATAGAAAAACACATCGAAAAAAGCGTGCATGAGGTTAAAATAGCTAGAGAAGTGGGTTTCACTCTAAGTTCCTTCTGGTATGATTCTATTTGTTTTTATTTTAAATTCCGAACAATTATAACAATCTATGCTAATTTACAAAGTGGCCATTTACGATTGATTACAAAAAGTGCCAATACGTGGTTAAACATCTATTGAGTTCACACGCATTTACCTATACCAATTGGGTTACTTTTATGAACAATATTAAGGATTTTTGCGGCTATGCTACGACTCGCTATTTTATTTTTGTTATTGCCCTTCATTTTTTGCCACGTCGTGATAGCTAAAGATCTTGAACAACAAGAAATCGAATTCAAAGAAAACCCAACTAAGCTATATGCCAAACTCGCCAAGGTAACAGAGTTTCCATTATCGTTTTCAACGCCACAAGAATTTGCCAAGGTCGCAGATGAATTAGGTTATAAACCTGAGGAATTACACCGTAATTTAGAAGTGTTAGCTCGCTTGACTTTAGAAACCAATTTACAATCTTCTAGCAAATATGAAGATGCTGAATTATTGATAAAACAACTTGATACCATTGACTCTACAGTCTTTGAGCAAGCAATGGTTATTATGCTCAAAGCAAGATTTAAAGCCAAAAGAGATAAGCAGTATCAATCAGTTGTGGTTGAATACATGGAGGCTTTTAATAAAATCAACTCAGATTTGAGCCTTGAAGCGACCTTATTTAAATACACCCTGCATGAGCACCTAGCCAGTTTGCATATCATGTTATTGCAACCCGCTCCTGCGTTATCGCATTTAAATCAATACCGTGAAATTGCTTATCAACTTCACAACGATTATTTTATCGCAGAATCAGAAGCCGCATTAGGTAAATACTATAATCGTAGCGGTGACATGAGCAAATCATTATTACATTTCACTGAAGCATTTCGTTTAGCCAATGGCCTAAACTATCTTTCGTTAAAATCACAAACATTACTTAATTTAGCAAGAACATATCGCGATTTAGAACAGTGGGACGACGCATTAAAATATGCCCATGATGCCACTGAAATATTGCAAAAGTTAGGAAATGAAAGTTACTTAGCTGAAACGTTAAATGTGATCGCGATGATTTATGCAGCTCAAGAAAAGTGGAGTAAGGCGATTGATTACTATTTAAACTCACAACAAGTGAATGAGCGTTTAGGTAACAATATTTCCGTCGCGCTCAACTTTCATAATGTGGGTGAAGTCTATTCAAAACTCAAAAACTACCCTGCAGCAATGAATGCCTTGAAACAGGCCAATGATATTTTTAGGGCCCACAAAACTAATCATTACTTAGTTCATAACGAATTACTGTTTGCTCAAGTGAGTGCCGAACAGCAATTATGGCCAGAAACCATCGATCATGCGAAAAAAGCCCTTGAGTTAGCTAAACAAAAAAAGCTTATTGATGTTCAAATTGAAGCATTAGGTTATTTATCAAAAGCTTATCGAAGTAATAATGACCTCAATGCGGCAATCGATAGTGTTGAGGCCATTATCGCGTTAAATCAGTCGGTTGAAGACAAAAAGCAAGCCAACAACAGTCGTTCTGAATTAACAGAGCAAAAATTAAAGTTCGAGTTAACATTACTTAACAACAAGTTAGAGCAGCAAGCGACTAAAAACAAACGCAACCAAATGATAATTTTGTCTGTACTGATTTTAATGAGTATAGCTTTAATCACCGTGGTCTTTTTATATCGAAAACTACAATACAAAACCAAACAATACCAAGCCTCGCAAATCATTAATAATCTTGAGCCCTTATCGCAATCACCAGGCTATCGGGCGTTTATCCAAACCCTAGCAACAATGAAACAATCTGAGCCAAAAACGTTGGCTCTGGTCAATATTAACGAATTAAATAATATTGATATGCAACTAGGGTTAACTGAATCAGTGACATTAATGCATTCATTTATGAAACAGTTAAACCAACACTTAGGCACTGATATTTTTGTGATACGGTCAGGTGTGTTTGCCTGTTATTTTAATCAACAACGTGATGCTGACTTTATATATGAGGCATTATTAACATGTCTTCAACAATTTAAAGACGTAAAAAGCAGCATCCCTAACTTCGCACAGTTACAAAATATACATCAAGTCAGCATTGGCCATATTAACCTGCCTTTATTAAGTAATCCGGATGTTAATATTAGTGCTGAGCTGCATTTTGAAACATTACAATATGCATTAGCGGCGGCAATGGAAATGACTGAAAAACCTGCTTATGTGTCATTAAGACCACTCAATTTCGCTCCAGCAGCTATTTTTATGCCACCACTTTATTTAAATCTAACCCAAGCGTTAAATAGGGGGATTATTCGAGCAGAAAGCAATCGCAACAGTTTAGATATTAATTGGCCTAAATGTTAACAGTTCAATAAAGTAGCACTTATCAGTAAATTATTATTATTTAGCAACAATTAGATTTGTTGCACAACATTATTGAGATATTATCGCTATAATATACGTTCAATAGAGATCCTGCTTTAGCACTAGGATTGTGGCAATTGCTTGCCAATCGCAAGCGAATCATGAGTAGGCAACGCAATAATGAAAGAGTCTGAGACTACGATTTCACAAATATCGTTGATGAAACAAAAACTTCATGCAGCCAAAATTGCGCTTGAAGACATCAACACAGATCGTAATGACAAACTAAAAACGCTGATCCAGTTTATCAGTCACCTAAGTCTTGCCTGTAAAGGGCAAAATTTGGAACTCGACAATAAGCTGGCTAAATTGCGTCATCATATGCAAAGTTTTGATCAAGTTGATGAAGCGTTACCTGAATTAGTCGATATTGAACGCCTGTTAAAATCACAGTACAGCCATACCATGTCACGCTTAGAAGACAGCCGTCTTGGGTTATCTCGAGTGATCCGTCAGATTCAGAGGGTCAACGCCGTACCTGACAAACTCAAAAAAGAAATCACCTATTTTAAACAAGAACTCAACAAACCATTTCATACCGTATGGGAGTACATTCCCAAAGTAGAAAAGCTTGTTTCATTTTACGAAGAGATTTTAAAGCAAGAGTTTGCCGACACAGACAGCTACGACATATTGCCACAACACATACAACTTGCTAAGGAATTGGCCGCAAAAATAGCTGAAGTCGAGTTTAGAAAAGATCAACGCGATCAAATCTTAGTCCTTAAAGAAGTATTGCTTTCAGACATCACTGTCAATACATTACTTGAGTCTTATCAGACCATCCTCAGCCTATTGCTAGATAACATAGCGCGTGAGAAAACGGCTTCACAAGATTTTCTATTTGCCCTAAACGATGCATTAACCATTGTACGCGACGTGGTAAACAGCACCTATAATAATAGCCAGCGCAGTGAGCAGCTTAAAGGCCAATTAAATAAAGAAATTAACTTACGCGTCAACAATGCCGATGAGCTCGTTATCGACGTTGATAACATCACAGAACTTAAGACACAGCTGACCATTCAGCTATCGTCTTTACGTGACGCCTTATCGCGTAAAGAAGCGCTAGAGCAACGTGAACAAGCTATTTTGCGTAAATCAATCGAGTCAATGCGTAAAGAACTCAACGCAATGAGCAACGAAGCAAATAGCTACAAAGAAAAACTGTTTGAACACCAAAAGCTAAACCTTCTTGACCCGCTAACACAACTCGCAAATCGCACTGCGTTAGAAGACAGAATGGAGCAAGAATACCGTAACCATTTGCGTTTTAAGTCGCCATTGTGGATTGCGGTAACCGATATTGATCACTTTAAAACTATCAATGACAACTTTGGCCACAGTACCGGAGATAAAACTTTGCAAGTTATTGCAATGGCATTAAAGAATTCATTGCGCGACAGTGAGTTTGTGGCTCGATATGGCGGTGAAGAGTTTGTTTTACTTTTACCAAGCATCACCGATGAACACATTTCATTGATGCTTAACCGAGTTAGAGAAAAAATCAAAAACATTCCATTTAAGTTTAAAAATCAGAGAATTACAGTTACATTATCTATAGGTGCTGCTCAAGTCATGGAAAATGAGACGCTCGAAGAAGCATTCGAAAGAGCCGACGCAGCCTTATACCAAGCAAAAAATAACGGCAGAGACCGAGTCGTTATTGATATCTAAGCCAATCCAGACTCAACTGCTTTGGACTCGGTATCAAATACTCGGGTCCAAAGGAGTTGCGTATGATCGTAAAAATTAGTCCACGTGGTAGCTTAGATCAACTTTCCCAATTAGAAGTCGAACGTTTAAGACAAGGGGCCAAAAGTGACCTCTACCAGTTATACCGCAATTGTTCCCTCGCAGTACTTGCATCTGGCTTAATTAGCGACAGTTCAGAAGAGCTGTTTACCCGCTATGAATCATTTAACATCAATATCTTACAGCGCGAACGCGGGATTCAAATTGAATTAATCAACCCACCAATGCAAGCCTTTGTCGATGGTGAGATCATTGTGGGTATTCAAGAGCACTTATTTGCCGTGCTACGTGACATTATTTACATCAGCAATAAATACGAAAATTTAAAACACATCGATTTCACCAATGCAAACCATATAACCAATGTCGTATTTGACATTTTACGCAACGCACAGGCAATTTCACCAATGAAAGACCCCAATGTTGTGGTGTGCTGGGGTGGACACAGCATCAATCCAGTAGAGTATCAATATACCCGTGATGTAGGTTACCAATTGGGGTTACGTGGCCTCGATATTTGTACAGGCTGTGGCCCTGGCGCAATGGAAGGCCCCATGAAAGGGGCGACAATTGGCCATGCCAAACAACGAGTACACAACGCCCGATACATCGGTTTAACAGAGCCGAGTATCATTGCGGCTGAGCCGCCTAATCAAATTGTTAATGAATTAGTGATATTACCTGATATAGAAAAGCGCCTTGAAGCCTTTGTGCGCCTTGGTCACGGTATTGTGATATTTCCTGGTGGCGCCGGTACTGCTGAAGAGTTACTCTACTTTTTAGGTATTTTGCTACACCAAGACAATCGTGATACGCCATACCCATTAGTGCTGACTGGCCCTTCTGAAAGCACAGAGTATTTCACCGAAATCGATGCCTTCATTGGTGCAACTTTAGGTAAAGAGGCCCAATGTAAATATCAAATCATTATTGATGACCCCGTTAAAGTCGGTCAAATAATGAAACAAGGAATGAGTGAAGTAAAAACCTTTAGGAAAAATAAAGGCGATGCTTACCAATACCAATGGTCACTAAAAATTGAGCCTGAATTTCAATTACCCTTTGATCCAACCCATGAAGTTATGGCAAATTTGAATCTATACTTTCAAGACAATAAAGCCGAACTTGCGGCCAACTTACGCAAAGCATTTTCGGGCATTGTTGCCGGTAACGTAAAAAGTGACACCATAAAGCTTATTCAACAACATGGACGCTTTAATATCCAAGGTGATATAGAATTAATGCGCATAATGGACAACTTATTAACAGCATTTGTAAAACAACAACGAATGAAATTACCCGGCAGTGCCTATGAACCCTGCTATAACATAATAAAAAACTAATGAATAAACTGCTGATTATTGATGGACTAAACCTTGTTCGCCGCATTCATGCGGCGTTACCTGATGAAAACGACATAACAAGCGTACAGCAACGTTCGCTAGCTGCATCGCAAAAATTGCTTAAGCAGCATCAACCCACACACGTGATCGTGGTGTGGGATGGCAATGAGACGTCCTGGCGCAAAACCCTTTATTCCGATTATAAAAAAGGCCGTAAGCCAATGCCCACCGCGTTAAGCGAAGGGTTAACACAAATTAAAGCCACTTTAGCTGAACACAACATTCATTCGTTTGATGCTCCCTCAGAAGCAGATGATGTGATTGCGACTATTGCCACTAAAGTCATCAACAATAATGGTGAAGTCATCATCGTCTCTACTGACAAAGGTTTTAGCCAATTACCGAGTCAACACCTCACATTATGGGACCACTTTAACCAGCAAACCTTTGATATTAAACAATATGAAAAGAAGCTTGGGGTTGAGCAATATCAACTACTGGACTTTATTGCATTAGCGGGAGACGCAGGTAATAAAATCCCTGGCATTGCAGGCATTGGTCCAAAATCAGCAGCTGATTTACTGAATAAATTCAGAACCCTTGCCAACTTATATCGCTCACTTGATAACCTAGGTGCAAAACAAGCACAAAAACTTGCTGAAGGTAAAGAGATGGCACGGATAAGCTATAAGCTTGCGCAACTGCAAACCGATATTCCGCTCAATGTAAATTTAAAGCAATTTAGGGTTAATACCCATCCGCATTAATTAGGTGTCAGCATACTGGCCGCGGTTTTGATTAAAGTGTTGATAAAGTAATACCTGTTCCCTTTCAAATAGCGAGAACGTAAAGCCAAAGCAACAGGGCATCACTAAACGCCAAAGCTACCGTGGCTTGTATAAAAAAGGCCACAGTAATCATCATACTGTGGCCTGTTAATATCTTACCTAGACAGCTTATCCATTAACCCCTAAACGGCTTAATCGGCTTTTTTGTACTCTTGATAAGCTTCACCTTGTGTTAACCATTGTGGCGCTGCTTCGCCTTTTAAATAATGATCAAAATATTGTTTCATCTTAATGCTGTAGTCGAGCTTGTTAGGGTACTTTTTTAAGTGATGGGGCTCATCTTGATATTGCAAAAACACCACATCTTTGCCCGCCCTGCGCATCGCTAAATACAATTCCACGCCCTGCTCCCAAGGCACCGCATCGTCCTTATCACCAAACATAATCATCATTGGTGTTTGAATACGATCAGCATAAAAAACAGGTGAGTTTTCAATGTATTTTTGTGGTGCAGCAAATAAACTGCCACCAATTCGGCTTTGACCGGTTTCGTATTGGAATTGGCGAGCCAAACCAGAACCATGACGAATACCACTATAAGCGCTAGTCATATTGGATACCGGCGCCCCAGTTACGATCGCTTTAAAAATGTTGGTTTGCGTGACGGCATAAGCACTTTGATAACCGCCCCACGAATGGCCTTGAATACCCACAGCATTGGGATCGGTCACCCCCATTTCAATGAGTTTTTGCACCCCCGCCGTTAATGCTTTTACTGATGAAATTCCTGGGTAACCTACCTCAAAGCGAATATCAGGTAAAAATATGGCATAACCATTGTCTGCATACCAAGCAAAATTAGGACGATGGTTGAGTTTCATATCAGGAAAAGCGTGTAATCTGTCACTCATAAAGCGATAAAAGTACACCAGCGTTGGATACGCTTTACCTTCTTGGTAATTGCTCGGCTTAATGAGCACGCCATCCATTTTGACACCATCGCCATCATGCCAATGCACAAGCTCAGCTTTACCCCAAGCAAAGCCGTTACGTTGAGCATCAAGCGAAGTTAATTGAGTGGCCGTTTGCACGCTATTCACGTCAGCACTGTACAAGTCGGGATATAAATCATAGCGTTGTTTTGAAAACACCACTGTATCCGCTTCGTTAGCACGGGCTAATAAGGTTAATTTACTGTCACTATCGGTTAAACGCTTCACAGTAGATTGCCCCACTGTTGCAGCGTAAAAGGCGTCAGCTTTAGTGGTATGGCTATAACCTTGTAATATGATTTTTTGACCTTGATGAATAGTCGCAGGCAAACGGTGTTGTTTGGCTAGCCCCACCACTCTAAATTGGACTTTGTGTTTACGCCCTTCACCATTAGTGAGCATAAAGCCTTTATGTGATGCAGTATTAAATTGCCACATGTCATATTTATCGTAAAACGTAATACCAGAGTCATCAGCAAGCCAAGGACCAAAACCATACCCTGGCGCGGCGCTAGGGTAATCATGGTCTTCATCGGCAAATGGAGTATTGATGTTCTGCGTTAGGTTAACTGTGCGACCAGATGAAATATCACGTAAATACACACTGCCCTGCTGATAATAAGCGAGGAACTTTGCATTTGGCGATAAGGTAGGCATGGCATCACTGGGTTGTTGAACCAATATTGACTGCCTTTTGCCTGTGTTCAAATTAACCAAATATACATCACGGTAAAACCCTGCCCAAGTGATCATTTTTTGATAAGGCACATCTGAGCTTGCCAGCAAATAATCAGCCTGTTCACCATATGTAACATCAGGCACTGCTTGGTCGGCTAATTGCAGCATTTTATTTGAATCAAGATGTAACACCGCAAGGTAAGTACGCTTTAACTCTTTGGCGTATTCTTTTACTTCTTGTGGTTTAATCTTAGGATCGTCACCATGCCAGACACGTAATTGCTTATTCGCCGTTATGATTTCAGGGTTAAATACATCTTCAGCTTGTTTATACTGGGCTAACTCAGGCTGCTGGGCCACGCTAGGAACACGGCCAACAAATAAACGTCGATTGTCTTTAGAAAACTGTAAACTCGAATGTTGGTTGTAACGCCAAGCGTTGCTGCTATTAAACAATTGCTGCTTACTGGTGTTAATATCTAGCAACAAAAGACTATGATCACGGCCATAACGTTCAACTGATGCATCGCCTTTAGTCAGAGCCACAAAGTGGCCATCATCACTAATGGCAAGCGCTTCAAGCTGCTCGTCCTCACTGCTAAATACTGTTTCACTGGTTAATGTGTCAAGTTTGACTAGGATTAATTGGTGTAATGCTTCTTGCGGATCATTTTGTAATAGCGCTAACAAACCACCGGCTTTATCAAAAGCAAATTGACTCACATTATCTAATGTTAACTGCTGATTAGTTTCAAGCTTAACTAGGGTGACTTGAGTGCCAAGATCGGCTTTATCGACCTCTTTATCGTCTTGTTTTTGGTCTTCACTGTCTTTTGAAGACTCATCCGGCTCAGCTTTTTTATCTTCAGGCTTATGCTTAACCAACAAATAGCCGCCATCGTCACTAAATACGGCAGTATCAACATGATCAAACTGTTGTTGGATACCGCTTTCAGTGGCTAATAACACAACCGACTGAGGCAAATCGTCGCTTTTTTCTGTTTCACGCTCAAACAAAGGTGCTTGTAGGGTGGCTAATACAAAGCGTCCGTCTGCATTGACCTTAACATTGCTACCTCTGTCAATTTGATATTGTTTACTGTTATCACTATAACGCACTAGTGCACGACTATCGCCCCGGTCAGGCTTTGCTTCTACAGCTATCACCTTGCCATTATCTGAAATAACGGGTTGTTGCAGGGTGTTAAAATGCATAATATCGTCAATGGTTAGTGCATTAGGCGCCGCGACCCCGTAAGCACTCACACTCAGGCACAATGCCAGCGGAATTAAGTTAAATACCTTCACAGTTTCCTCTAATTATTATCATGATGGATTGTCTGTTTTATCAATGGCTGGCAAGCAGCATCATTAAATCGATGATCATTCGACCAAAGTCGTCTATATAAAAACGTCTTAGCGAATAAGCTATTCGTGGTTAATATCTGACGCTGGTCATCTATTGCCACTGTCGTTCTTTGCAAAATCCAAATCGAACTGATTGAAAGTTCATAGTAAAACAAACAGATTAGGATTGACTTAAAAATAACGGAAATAATGTGATAACACTCACTATTTTCTGTAAATAAACATTAAAAGTCGGTAAAATACGCCGCAGAAAAACGACGGATTTTATCGTCGTCTGACCGTAGCTTTGCTTGCGGTTCAACACTTGCAGTAACCACAACCGTGGAAAGGACTATTCATGCCAAAACGTACAATTACCGTAATCCCTGGTGATGGGATTGGACCTAGCATCATCGATTCAGCCTTAAAAATCCTCGACAAAGCAGGATGTGACTTTGAATACGAATTTGCTGATGCAGGGTTAACGGCGTTAGAAAAGCACGGCGAGTTATTACCACAACGCACTTTAGACCTAATCGAAAAAAACCGCATCACATTAAAAGGCCCACTTACGACACCTGTCGGTGAAGGCTTTACCTCAATTAACGTGAGTCTGCGCAAAAAGTTCAGCTTGTATGCCAATGTTCGTCCAGTCAATTCATTTAAAGGCACTCAGGCGCGTTACGAAAATATCGATATTATTACCGTTCGCGAAAACACCGAAGGGATGTATTCAGGTTTAGGCCAAAAAGTGTCTGATGATGGGCAAACAGCCGAAGCGACCAGTATTATTACTCGCCAAGGTGCAGAGCAAATTACCACGTTTGCCTATGAGTTAGCGCGTAAAGAAAACCGTAAAAAAATCACAATTGTTCACAAAGCCAACATCATGAAATCGACTTCAGGTTTATTTTTGAAAGTGGCACGTGAAGTCAGCCAACGTTATCCAGACATCACTACAGAAGAAATGATTGTTGATGCGACGTGCATGAAATTAGTCATGAATCCAGAAAACTTCGATGTGATTGTGACCACCAACTTATTTGGTGATATTTTGTCAGATCTTTGCGCAGGTTTAGTCGGCGGTTTAGGCATGGCGCCGGGTGCAAATATTGGTCGTGATGCCGCTATTTTTGAAGCCGTGCATGGCAGTGCGCCAGACATCGCAGGCAAAAACCTTGCAAACCCAACGTCAGTTATTTTGGCTTCAATTCAAATGCTTGAATATTTAGGCATGTCAGACAAAGCTGAGATGATCCGCAGTGCGGTTTCAGCCGTCATTGAAGAAGGCGACCGTACCACCCGCGATTTAGGCGGCACTCACGGTACAACCGACTTTACCCAGGCGGTACTTGACCGTTTAGGTTAATATTTAAGGCGACTAAAAAGCCCGCTGATGGCCACATCAGCGGGCTTTTTATTAATTGATTTTGAGATAATTAAGCGTAACTGACACCCTTTTCTGGAAATAACCACAAATGCACAGTGACTTCATCACGGTCGTGATACAGGTGCTTACACTGCATTTTAAAGTCGATTTCGTTCTCAGTTAAAATGGTGGCCATAGTTTCTAAAATGGTGCTCACTTCTTTGTAGCGGCTCTTCATCGGTAATTTAAGGTTAAAGATGGCTTCTTTAAACCAACCATTAATCGCCCAAGCTTCCATTAGCTCAGCAACACGCGCTGGCTTTTCAACCATGTCACACACTAACCAATAAATATTTTTACGCGGTGGCTCAAAACGAAAACCGTCGGCGCGGTAATGTTTAACCTGACCTGTTTCCATTAATTTGGGATCCATTGGGCCGTTATCAATTGCAGCTACCATCATACCGCGGCGCACAAGTTGATATGTCCAACCGCCTGGGCAGGCACCTAAATCAACAGCGTTTAAGCCACTGCGGCAACGGGTTTCTTGCTCATCTTTGGTTAAAAACACCCCAAAAGCTTCATCAAGCTTTAGGCTTGAGCGACTCGGGGCATCAGCGGCCATTTTTAAACGAGGGATCCCCATAAAGTGCGGAGAACTATTGTTACTCAGTGAATAACCAGCATAAGCTTTACCTGGGCCAATAAAGCACACATGAATAATAGGACGACGGTCGTTTTCAGCGCCAAGCAACGCCCCGCTCTTTTTCAAACCTTGACGCAGCGGGACAGTAAATTTACGGCAAAATGCTGATAGCTCTTTGGCTTCATTAGTATCAGGTGTTTCGACCCGTAATTCACCACACTTAGACAACTCTGATAGCGCAGTAACGATTGGGCTCACACGATCTTGTTCTGGCAAATCAACTAATAACTCGCTTGCGGCAAACATTTGACGGGTAAAAATGAGCGAACTTAACGCCAACTCTTTAGCTAAAGTATCCGCACCATCCTCTTCAAAACATTGATAAATAACATAAGCATCATTTACGTTGGTTTTAACAAAACCACCAACATTAAGCTCTGCAGCACGTTGTTGAATTTCTGCCGCGCAGTCTTTTTCGTAGCCTGAACGACAAAATAGAAATAGGTTTTTCATTTGGAGCCTTTGCGTAAGGATGATCGCGTTAATCGCGAGACAATAATCCCACTATTATACCCAAAAAATCACAAGGAAGGAGAATTTAGCCGCGGTATTATTTGACGACTTTTGATTGCCAAATTGCGACAGCAAATAACAGCCAACCCATCAAAAAACACAAACCACCTAAAGGCGTAATAGGTCCAATCCATTTCGCACCAGTAAAAGCATACAAATAAAGCGAACCTGAAAACAACACAATCCCAGCAATAAAACTGTAAGCCGCCCAGCTAAGTAGTTTTGAGGTAATCCAATGGCCAGAAAAGGCTAACGCAATAAGCGCAAAGGTGTGGTAAAACTGATAGTCGACTCCAAGCTTAAAGATACTCACAAGTTCTGCTGGGGCAATCGATTTAAGCCCATGGGCCCCAAATGCACCGAGCGACACAGCTAAAAAGCCACTCAAAGTTGCCAGTAATAATAATCCTTTGTTCATTTCACTCACCTTATTGAATGCCTAAATAACCTTTGACTCTAAAAATTGGCAAATACTATCGCAGGCCTGCTGTAAATTACCTTCTAATGTATAACCCGAAGACTTGCGTGGCTGTAAACTATGGTCTCCATCACCGATCCAACTGATCGTTGTGTTGTCGGATAATGACCAAGAAGGCACTTGTTCACGGCCACCAAACTTATCGCGCTCACCTTGAACGATTAGTAATGGTAATGGATTAGTTTGTATCGGTGATAAACGCGGCTCGCCACCTTTTAACGGAATAAAGGGATAACCGAGGCACACTACAGCACAAATGTTCGTCGCAACCTCTTTAGCTTGAGCGGATAAAAATGCGTGCTCAGAGCTGGTTAATATCGCCGACATTCGCCCACCCATCGACTTACCCATTAACACTATTCGTTTAGGATTTATCAGTCCTTGCGTTATTTTTTCTGCCACATCGAGTAATACCTGCTCAAAATGATTGAGTAATTTAGGCGCTCGGTCAGGAGGACGACGCTTACCATCTTGCATGTTGGCTTGCATATATAAAAAGTTAAAACGATATACTTGAAAACCCGCATTAACCAGTAACTCACTCATATTGACCATGAACTCATGATGCATATTGGCGCCTGCGCCATGCGCAAAAATAATCAAGGTGTCGCTTTGTGGACCTTGTAAGATAAAGTCTTGTGCGGGTTCGATGTGATTATCCGGTAAGCAGTTCACTGCGAGACTCCTCAGCAAACATATCGACCATCCATTCTCTAAACGCCGAAATCTTACCTATTTCAGAATGATTTTGTTGGCACACCAAGTAATAAGCATCTTTACTTACGAGCACTTCAGAGAACGGGCAAATCAAGCGACCCGCTTTAATGTCTGGCCTTGCCAACACACTGTAACCTAATGCAACCCCCTGGCCGTGTGCCGCGGCTTGCAGCACCAGTGATGAGTGGCTAAAGATAGGTCCCTGATTAACATTAATATCAGTCACACCACATTGCCTAAACCACGCTTGCCAATCTTGACGACTCGAATCATGCAGTAAAGTATGAAACTTTAAATCACTGGGTTGGCTTAATGGTTTTGGGCCATTTAGCAATAATGGTGAGCATACGGGGATCAGCACTTCGTTACGTAATTTATCAGCACGCAAACCAGGCCAGTTACCTTGACCATAATAAATGGCCACATCAACATCGTCGGTTAATGAGTTAGTGTCACTGTCGACAGCTTTAATTCTAACGTCAATGTCAGGATTTTTTTCGCTGAATTTAGCTAATCTCGGCACTAACCATTGAATCGCAAAACTCGGTGACATACTTACCGTTAATGACCCCACGGCACTGCGAGCAAGTAAGCGATTAGTGGCCTCACCCAGCTCAATAAAAATATCTTTAATGTCGAGAAAGTAGCTTTGACCTTCTTCTGTTAACAATAATGATCGATTCTTACGTCGAAACAATTTTAGCCCTAAAAAATCTTCTAACGCTTTAATCTGATGACTTACCGCCGCTTGAGTCACAAACAACTCTTCTGCGGCGCGGGTAAAGCTCAGGTGTCGTGCTGCAGCCTCAAATGCTTTCACTGCATTTAACGGGGGCAATCGTCTAGACATAGTGATCAGTCTCTCGTTTATTGATTAGTTTTTCTAATGATTATCGTTATTTTTTGTCGTTTGTAAAGAACACTGTGTTTGGTTAAATTAGCAGCATTGAAAATACAGTTGGACAATCTCTACGAGGGAATCGGGATAGTCCGGCAAATATGAATGATTAGCCTGGAGGCTCCACCTTATGTTCAACTTAAAAACTGTTTTTGCTATTACCTTAACAACGCTCATCGGTTTCTCTTCGGCGCACGCCACCGAAGTAAACGCGATTGATATGGCCGACTTACATGCAGAGTTATCACAAAGCATTGAAGCAATGAAAGTTGATATCAATGATGATGTTAACAGCATTTTAGTTGCAGACAATGAAGAAGCACAAAAAACTTCTGAAGCAACTCAAGCAAACTAATCGCAATTCAGTAAACAGGCACAAAAAAAACCGCATTAAATGCGGTTTTTTTGTGGCTATAAATCATAGGCTAACCCACAACATTAATGGAAGGTTAGCCTCACGCTTACGGACGATACACTTTAACGTTAGTGTAGCCTTGCTCAATTAAGTACAACGCTTGCAGCTTACTCATGACACCACGGTCACAGTAAAGCAAATAGGTTTTGCTGTTGTCTAAATCGGCAAACTGAGTCGCAAGTTTAAAGAATGGTATGGTTTTCACCATCACGTTATCCATTTCTAATGGCGCACGCTCTTCTTCTTCTGGTGCACGAACATCAATAACAATCTCGCCTGACGCGACATCCTTAACGGTTTCTGTTTCTGTCACCTGTTTATTCATTTCAGCTTCAATATCACGAATATCCATCACAACTGCAGCGTCAACAACACGATCAATTAAGTCTTCAGAGAATTTAAGTTCTTCTTTTTCAACTTTAGACAACACCGCTTTCACGGTTGGCTTTTGTGAAATAACGCCACAATACTCTGGAATTGATTTGGCAAAATCTTCAGTGCCGATCACACGACTTTGATTGATAATATCTTGCTTGTCCATAGCAATAAGTGGACGCAAAATCAGTAAGTCAGTACAGCGATCAATCACGTTTAAATTGGTTAAAGTTTGGCTAGACACTTGGCCTAAGCTCTCTCCCGTAACCAAAGCTTGAATTCCGAACTTATCAGCTATACGCGTGGCTGCACGCATCATCATACGTTTAAGAATGACGCCCATTTGTCCGTTATCAATCCGCTCAAGGATCTCTTGAACCACAGGCTCAAACGGAACAGAAACAAAGCGTACTTTGTGAGATTCGCCGTACTTTTGCCATAAATGGAAAGCCACTTGTTTAACCCCAATCTCGTGCTGAGCACCACCAAGGTTAAAGAAACAATAATGGGTACGCGCACCCTTTTTAATAAACTGGAAGCTCGACACACCAGAATCAAAACCACCAGAAATCAGTGATAATACGTCTTCTTGAGTCGCCATTGGGAAACCGCCTAAGCCCTCAATACGACGCTCGACCATGTATAATTTGTCTTGATCGATTTCAAGATTCACTGTTACGTCTGGATTTTTAAGCTTTACCCCTACTGCATCAGTGTGCTGATTTAAGCCACCGCCCACATAGCGTTCAACATCAATCGAGTTAAAATCATGCTTACCCGAACGCTTTACACGGACACAAAACGTTTTACCGGCAAGTTCCTCGCGGTATTTAGGTAAAACTTGTTGATAAATATGATCGACCGAATCGAAAGCGTATTCACTCACCTGTACCACATGAGCAATACCAGGAATGCAACTTAAACGCGCGGCAAACGCATCAACGAGCTCAGGTTTATTGTCTGGCACTTTCACTAAAATTCGATCGTATAAACGCTGTACTTTGGCATCTTCATCGACTTTTTTCAGTACATTACGAATATTGGTTTCGAGCATTTTGGTAAATCGCAGTCTTACCGACTTGCTCTTCATCATAATTTCAGGGTACAGCTTTACAATAAACTTCATGGGGCGTCCGCAGGCATAACAAATTCAATAGCACAGCACTTTGCAGGTACTTACTAAGTACATAGCATGGCTAGTTCAAAGAGTTGTAACACGTTGATTATAAAATTGAAAAACAGCTTACAGATTTAGTGACTATAGATTTATGGATAAATCAGCCCCAAAAGGTAAGCAATAATTCGCGGATTATACCAAATGATGCCTATTAACCAAACACATTCACTTTTTAATCATTCATTTTGTGCATGTCGCAAATTTTACGACACATTTTTGTAACAAAAAAGCGCAACCTGTGACGGTTGCGCTTTGCGTATGACATATAAAAGTAAGCAAGCCACTAGGCGATTAATCATTTACTCTGCCACGGTTATCTCGTTTGACTCTTTCGCTTTGCCTTGCTCAATTGAAATCTCAACACGACGATTACGTGTGCGGTTTTCATTGGTGTCATTAGGCACTAATGGTCTGTTAGAAGCCTCTCCCACTACTTTCATGCGGGTTTCATCAAACCCTGGGACTCGGCGTAACTCATCAGCAACCGCAACAGCACGCTGACTTGAGAGCTCCCAGTTTGAACTGTAAAGTTCATTGCTAATGTGCGCGCCATCTGTATGACCTGACACGGTCACGATACCGGGTACATCTTTCAATAATGCGCCAATAGAACGCACAATAGGCTTAAACTTAGGTTGTAAGAAACCTGAACCCGACGCAAACGAGCCTTTTTCACGGATCCGAATAATAATTTGTTGCCCAAGAGATTCAATTTCGATGGCGCCATCAACTATTTCTTCATTGAGCTTTTCAGCCATCTTTTTAACTTGTTCATTAATGTTTTCTTGTGCAGATGCTGCGGCTTTTTTTACAGCCTCCGCTTCTTGCTGAGCAGTTGCAGCGGCATTGCCACCACGTTTATCACCAGATTGTTTTTGGGTACCACCCGCACTGTCTTCTTCACCGGCTTGATACTCAATGGTTGGCTGAGTCATTTCATTGGTTTGTTGGTTAATGATTTCAATTGGGGTGGGATCTGGTCTGCCCGGACGAAACTCAAGCGCAATGACAGAGGTTCCTTTCGGAATATCTTTCACTTCAACTTTGTTTTGTACACCAAACGCATATTTCATCGAGCCCGCAATTTGCTTAAACTTCATGACATCCATTTCTGAGAATGCTAACAACAATACGAAGAAGCACATCAGTAATGACATTAAGTCAGCAAAGGTTGCTAGCCACATTGGCGCGCCAGCAGGTGGACAATCACACTTGGCCTTAGCCATGAGTTATTCTCCGTCCGTTGTGTCAATTACACGTTGTTTTTCAGCAAGATAATTTTTCAAGAAACCTTCAATGACTCGCGGGTTTTGACCGTCTTGTATTGCCAGAACCGCATCCATAATTAAGTTACGATTAAGCAGCTCTTCGCCCATGCGCAGTGACAGTTTATCGGCCATTGGGATTGCGATCATGTTCGCAATGATCGCGCCATAAAGTGTGGTTAACAAGGCAACAGCCATAGAGGGACCAATCGACTTAGGATCATCCATGTTTGACAGCATGGCCACTAAGCCCACAAGTGTACCAATCATCCCCATAGCAGGCGCAACATCACCCATGGCTTTAAAGATGCTGATCCCCATTTTGTGGCGTTCTTCTGTTAACGAGATATCTTTCTCAAGGGCATTACGGACTACGTCGCCATCATGACCATCAACTAACATATCGACCGCTTTTTGCATGAAGGTATTGGTGATTACCGCTTCTTCTAACGCCAAAAAACCACCTTTACGGGCAGCGTCAGCCATGGTGACAGATTGCTCAATTAAATCTTCAGGTTTATCAATTTTAAACATAAAGGCTTTCATGCCGATTTTAATCGAACCTAAAAATTGTTTTAGGTTGAATTTCATCATGACAACAAATAAAGAACCCATGATTACAATCAATACAGAAGGTACGTCGATAAATAAACCGATACCGCCACTGGTCACCATAGCACCAATAATAAATGCAAACGCACCAATAATACCTATCAGGGTAGCTAAATCCACAACCTCTCCTCAATCGCAGTGATGACTCTGCTTTTTGTGCTCTGTTAAAACGGCTTAGCACGGTAAATTTGATATGCTATATCAATCGTATAATACAATCATAATGTTAATTGTTTTGCATTGCTGCAAAAGTTTCTCAAGTCATTATGATAATCAGCAATACTTGTTTCAAGAAATCATTTTCGCCAACAATTTAAAATCTTAACTCTGTATCGGACAAAGTCGGCTCAAGTTTAGCTTGAATTTATTGTTTCTAAAAAAATTTCAATAACAAAGCGTGCTGTTGAGCAAATAACAGACGACTGTATTTGACCGATACGCTGGGCTGATATACCTTGTCACTCGCGCAAACAAAGGAAAATTAATCGTGGCTAAAAAACCAGAAAATCTCAGTTTTGAGCAATCGTTATCTGAGCTCGAAACCATTGTCGCTCATTTAGAGCAGGGTGAAGTGTCACTCGATGACGCGCTAAAACAATTTGAGCGTGGTATCAATTTGGTTCGTCAAAGCCAAACTAAGCTGGAACAAGCTCAGCAAAAAGTGTCTATTTTATTAAATGAAAATGATGCCGAACTCGCACCATTTACCGTTGAAGCTGAATAATCTCAATTCGTTAAATTGAAGCATAGGTCTTAATACGTGTTAGCTGAAGCAATCAAAACTTACCAAAAACGAGTTGATGCCATTCTTGAACAGCATTTAAATCAGCTCGATGGTGCAGCCCCTAATTTAAAAGCGGCAATGTTGCACGGCGCATTATTGGGCGGCAAACGCATTCGCCCTTTTTTAGTTTACGCTGTAGGTAACATGTTCAGTGTTAATATTAATGCCCTAGACAAAGCCGCAGCAGCAATTGAATGCATTCATGCTTATTCATTAATTCATGACGATTTACCCGCCATGGACAATGATGCATTGCGTCGCGGCCAACCTACGGTGCACATCGCATTTGATGAAGCCACCGCAATTTTAGCGGGCGATGCACTGCAAACGTTAGCGTTTGAAATCATGACATCAATCAGTGATGATTTAACCCCAACTCAACAACTCGCCATGGTGAGAGTATTAGCAAAAGCCGCTGGGTACCAAGGTATGTGTGGCGGTCAGGCGATTGATCTTAGCGCCACGAATCACAGTATTGATCTACAACGCTTAACTGAATTACACAATAAAAAAACCGGGGCATTGATTAGCTGCGCCGTAGAAATGGCGTTAATAGCAGCTAATGCACCCGCAGAACAATATCAGCTGATGATGCAATACGCTCAAGCCTTAGGGTTAGCGTTTCAAGTTCAGGACGATATTTTAGATATAACCGCAAGCACGGAAGAGCTTGGGAAACCTCAAGGCAGTGATGAGCAATCCAATAAAAGCACCTTCCCGAAACTGTTAGGTCTTGATGGTGCAAAGGCCTGTGCGGAACAACTAATACAAGATGCACTATCAGCGCTGACTAAATTGCCATACAATAGCCAGTTAATTGCAGACTTCGCCCGTTATATTATTGAGCGAAGATTATAATAAAGAGTCAGAATATCTCGCTATGAGTTTCGATATTTCTAAATTCCCAGTACTAGCACAAGCTAATACGCCAGAAGAATTACGGAAGTTACCGCAAGGTCTTCTTCCACAAGTGTCTGATGAACTTAGACAATTCTTACTTCAGTCTGTTGGTATTTCCAGCGGACATTTTGCGTCTGGCTTAGGCACAGTTGAATTGACTGTGGCCCTTCATTATGTCTATAACACTCCCTTTGATCGTTTAGTTTGGGATGTTGGCCATCAGGCATATCCGCATAAAATCTTAACGGATCGTCGTGAACGTATGCACACCATTAGGCAAAAAAATGGTTTACATCCTTTTCCATGGCGAGAAGAAAGCCAATACGACACCTTTAGTGTGGGTCACTCTGGCACGTCTGTCAGCGCTGCTTTAGCCATGGCTGTTGCCGCGGAAAAAGAAGCCGAAGGACGGAAAGTGGTCGCGGTGATCGGTGATGGCGCCATGACCGGTGGTATGGTGTTTGAAGCCATGAACCACGCAGGTGATTTACACAAAGACATGCTGGTTGTATTGAACGACAATGAAATGTCGATTTCTGAAAACGTCGGGGCGTTAAACAACCATTTAGCCCAATTGATGTCAGGGCGTTTTTACACCACTATCCGTGAAAACAGCAAAAAAGTACTCAAAGGCATGCCGGTCATTAAAGAAATGGCCAAGCGCACCGAAGAACACCTAAAAGGCATGGTTGTTCCGGCCACATTATTTGAAGAATTAGGTTTTAATTACATTGGTCCAATTGATGGCCACGACGTGGATTCATTAGTTGAAACCTTGCGTAACATGCGTAATTTAAAGGGCCCACAGATGCTGCATATCATGACCAAAAAAGGTCGTGGTTATGAGCCCGCAGAAAAAGACCCCATTGGCTGGCATGCGGTGCCTAAATTTGATCCGAGCCAATTTAAAAAGCCGGCAACCAAACCAGGCTTACCGACTTTTTCGCAAGTCTTTGGGAAATGGTTATGCGATGTCGCAGCCCAAGATGACAAATTGATGGCGATAACACCAGCCATGCGTGAAGGCTCTGGTATGGTTGAGTTTTCGCAACGTTTCCCAACACAGTATTTTGATGCAGCCATTGCTGAGCAACATGCCGTAACATTAGGCGCAGGATTTGCTTGTGAAGGACTGAAACCGGTCGTTGCGATTTATTCAACCTTTTTACAACGCGGTTACGATCAATTAATTCATGATGTTGCCTTGCAACGTTTACCCGTATTGTTTGCCATTGACCGTGGTGGCATTGTCGGTGCAGACGGCCCAACTCACCAAGGTGCCTTTGATTTAAGCTTTATGCGCTGTATCCCCAATATGGTGATCATGGCGCCATCAGATGAAAATGAATGTCGCCAAATGTTGTATACCGGATATTGTTATCAAGACGGCCCTACAGCAGTACGTTACCCAAGAGGTAGCGCAACCGGTGCCGAACAAGTCGAACAGATGACAGCCCTACCGATAGGTAAGGGATTAATAAAGCGTCAAGGTAAAAAGATAGCCATGGTTAACTTTGGTACCACGTTAGCGGCAACGCTTGAAGCAGCAGAACAACTTGACGCTACAGTGGCAGACATGCGTTTTGTGAAGCCTTTGGATGTCGATTTATTGGTAGAACTCGCAAACGATCACGATGTTATCGTCTCTGTTGAAGAAAACGCCGTATTAGGTGGTGCTGGCTCTGGCGTACTCGAAACCTTACAAAAGATGCGTATTGTAAAGCCAGTATTATTGATAGGTTTACCTGATGAGTTTATTAAGCATGGCTCACCGGATGAAATCACCGCTGAGCTGCAACTGGACGCTGCAGGCATTTTAGCGCAGGTGCGAGCGTTTATTGCTTAAATGTTTACGCTTATCCATAGAGTATAAAAAAGGACTGAAAATTCAGTCCTTTTTTTATATCTGTTATTCCGTCGCGTTTACGCTTCTACGTCTACGCTATTACCACCTTGAGACACCATTACCATGGCAGGACGTAACAAACGGTCGTTAAGCAAGTAGCCTTTTTGCATCACCATCATTACCGTGTTAGCAGGGAAATCAGCACTCGGTTGCATACCAATAGCTTGGTGATGATCAGGGTTAAATGCCTCACCCTGAGGGTTAACTTGAGTCACCCCAAACTTCTCAACTGAGGTTAAGAAACCTTTCATGGTTAACTCAACACCTTCATAAATGGCTTTAGTCACTTCGTTTTCAGGATCTGTTCCTTGCAACGCGCGCTCCATATTGTCAATCACTGGCAATAATTCATTGGCGAATTTTTCTAAAGCAAATTTACGCGCTTGTTCAACATCTTTTGCTGCACGAGTACGGATATTTTGTGTTTCTGCGGCAGCGCGCATTTCAACATCTTTACGCTCTTCAAGTGCGGCTTGAGTTTCGGCTAATTGCTGCTCTAGTTCTTCAATGCGAAAATTGGCTTGGGTCAATTCATCCATCAAACTCGCTTCATCAGCCACGACTTCAGGTGTTACCACTTCTTCCACTTGATCTTGCGGTGCGTTGTTCGATTCGTTGCTCATTTTCACTCCAGCTAAAAAATGCAATATTGGATATATTAATACAAAAATAAAGTGGCCAATTGCTGATTAATTGACAGCAATTATCACACTTTTAATAAGTTTGAGTATATTATGGGGATCAATTCTTATGTTTCAAGGCCTAAAGGCAGAACAAACACGAATATGACTAAATTGTTCAACACAATCGGGCTTATCGGCAAACCGCATCACCAAGGGACCAACCAAACGCTTAGGCGTTTGCATCACTGGCTCAGTGTCCAGGGTTTTAATGTGATTGTAGAGGAACGCGTATCGGCTGAATTAGGTGCCGATATTTGCTCTATGGACTTGCTCGAAATGGGCGAGCATTGCGACCTTGCCATCGTCGTAGGTGGCGACGGTAATATGCTAGGTGCTGCCCGTGTACTGGCCCGTTTTGATGTAGCCGTTATTGGCGTAAACCGCGGTAATCTTGGTTTTTTAACTGACCTGCCCCCAGACAACTTTGAAGATGCATTATCTAAGGTCTTAGACGGTGAGTTTGAAACTGAACATCGTTTTTTACTCGAAGCTGAAGTTCATCGCCATGGTAAAATCACCTCCAGTAATACTGCAGTCAATGAGGCGGTGTTGCATCCCGGCAAAATTGCTCACATGATCCAATTTGAGGTGTATATCGATGAGCAATTTATGTATAGCCAACGTGCTGATGGCATGATTGTCTCAACACCTACAGGATCTACTGCGTATTCATTATCGGCAGGAGGATCAATTTTAACCCCTAATTTACAAGCTCTGATTTTAGTCCCCATGTTTCCGCACACCCTGTCATGCCGACCCATAGTGGTCGATGCCTGCAGTACGATAAAATTAGTCGTGTCGCCAAACAATGGGGAAAATCTCGAAGTCAGCTGCGATGGTCATGTGCATTTAGCTGTATTACCGGGTGATGAAATTTTTATACGCCGTTCTAATGAACGCTTGCGGTTAATTCATCCTAAAGGGCATAACTACTTCCATGTTCTTAGAAATAAATTAGGTTGGGGCAGTAAACTTTTCTAACCTTTGATAGAGCTCACACCTCAGACACCTTTCTCGTGAAACCCTTCACATTAACAAGCGCTAAATAACGTTATCTTAAGCCACTCGTTAAATCGATTGGCTTTATTTTTACGTTTATTTCACAACATAAAAAACGTGATCTAAAACAGACATTAAAAATGCAGCTATTAGAGGTAGATCTCACTTCTACTCGCGAGCCGTGTTTCCGGTGTATTCGATGATCTCGATCAACACTTTTAACACTTAAATAACGTCTATTACGCCCTAGTTAGCGAAAAGCTAACAAATAATAACAATTTAATACCCACTATATAGTGATACAGAGGTATACATGACATTTTTACAGTTACTAGCAAGCTTAACGCCCATTATAAGCGTAATGGTATTTTTAGTACTCATGCGCTTACCGGCATCAAAAGCTATGCCAATATCAATGATTGCGACAGGTCTGGCAGCAATCTTTATTTGGCAAATGGACACGACGCTGCTCGCAGCTTCCGTTGTAGAAGGACTTCTCTCTGCATTAACACCGCTTACCATTATTTTTGGCGCGGTGTTTTTGCTAAATACGCTTAAATATTCTGGGGCGATGGACACCATTCGCGCAGGTTTTACCAACATTAGCGCCGATGCGCGAGTTCAAGTTGTGATCATTTGTTGGTTATTTGGCTCGTTTATCGAAGGCTCAGCAGGCTTTGGTACACCAGCGGCAATTGGGGCGCCGTTGTTAGTGTTACTGGGTGTGCCACCTATTGCAGCTGCAGTCGTAGCCTTAATCGGTGACTCAACTGCAGTATCATTTGGTGCGATTGGTTTACCCGTTTTATTTGGTATGGAACAAGGCTTAACTGAAGGTGGCGTTAACATGGCAGCGGGCCAATTTGCTGAACATGGCGGCACCTTTGTCGGTTATGCCCAGTTTATTGCTAAGCACATGATCACCATCGACTTGATTACCGGTACCCTCATTCCACTCGTCATGGTATGTGTATTAACGGGATTCTTTGGTCGTAACAAATCAATTAAAGAAGGTCTACAAATTTGGAAATTTGCCATTTTTGCAGGCTTTGCATTTACGGTTCCTGCGTGGTTAATCAACTTCTTTGCCGGTCCAGAGTTCCCATCAGTTATTGGTGCACTTGTGGGTATGGCGTTAGTGATTCCTGTTGCTAAAAAAGGTTGGTTATTGCCGACTCAACCTTGGTGTGACTTTAGCGAAAATGACAACAAAACTGAAGAAGAGTTAGCGGTTGACCAAACCCCAGTTAAATTTTCTCAAATTGCAGCTTGGTCTCCATATATCATCATGGCAGCGCTATTAGTGTTGTCTCGTGTTGTTGGTCCTTTTAAGAGCTGGTTAACGAGCTTCAACGTTAGCTGGACAGGATTACTTGGTACTGAGTTAAAAGCCGGATTTGCTACCTTTTATGCACCCGGTATCTTCTTTGTAGCAGTCTGTTTATTTGGTTTTGTGTTATTCAAAATGAAACCAAAAGCAATGAAGCAGTCTTTCACTGTATCTTGTAAGTCTATGCTGCCAACCATTATCTCATTAGGTGCGTCAGTGCCAATGGTTAAAATCTTCTTAAACTCGGGCGAAAATGGTGCAGGCCTTGCGTCTATGCCTGTTGCACTTGCAGACCTATTGGCTAGCAGCATGGGGGCTGTTTGGGCATGGGTATCACCAGTTGTGGGGATTTTCGGTGCATTCTTGTCTGGTTCGGCCACCTTCTCAAACATGATGTTCTCTGGCTTACAGTATTCTGTAGCCGACAATATCGGCATGAACCATGCCTTAGTATTAGCACTTCAAGGTATTGGTGCTAACGCCGGTAACATGATGTGTGTAATGAACGTTGTGGCTGCTGCAACCGTTGTAGGTATGGCTGGACGTGAGTCTGAAATTATTCGTAAAACAATGCCTATTGCCCTTGGTTATGCCATGGTAGCAGGCACTATCGCAGTGATTTGGGGTGGATTTTAATCCGAACCCATTGCGATAGAGAATGACAGCTCAATACATTTGAAGTTGCGATAATCAACATGATGTTTATTGCAGCTTCAACCATTGAGATTAACGATAGCAGGCAAACATAGCCTGCTAAATTATAGAGTGTTAAGAGAGCATGTTATGACTATTAACTATCAAGTAGTAATGGATATTTTAACGTCTCAATTGGGAAGCGATGCTGTCTCAAATGATCCTGTACGTCGCTTTGCCTGGTCTACGGATGCGAGTTACTTCCGTATCGTACCAGAAATTGTTGTCCACGCTGATACCGTAGAACAAGTCAAAATTACCCTTAATGTTGCTAGAGCACATAACGTGCCAGTGACATTCCGTGCAGCGGGTACAAGTTTATCAGGTCAAGCTATTGGCGAAGGTATTTTATTAATATTGGGCCATGATGGTTTTAGAACCATCGCCATTAGCGAAGATAAATCATCTATCACCTTAGGTGCTGCAGTTATTGGCTCTGACGCTAACGCGGCATTAAAGCCATTTAACAAAAAGATTGGCCCAGACCCTGCCACCCTCGCCTCTGCACAAATTGGCGGCATGGTTGCCAACAACGCATCTGGCATGTGCTGTGGTACAGCGCAAAACAGTTATCAAACTATCAAGTCAGCCAAATTAATGCTAGCCGATGGCACTGAATTAGACACAGGTTGCCCTCATTCAAAAGCGGCATTCAGTCAGTCTCACTCCATGTTATTAGCAGCACTCACTGACTTAGCAGAATTAACCCAAAATAACCCAACGTTAGCGGCACGAATTCGCAAAAAGTTCTCGATTAAAAATACTACGGGTTACAGCATCAACTCTTTGGTCGACTTTACTGACCCATTCGACATTATTAACCACTTAATTGTGGGTTCTGAAGGTACTTTAGCCTTTGTTAATGAAATCACTTACCACACCGTTGAAGAAGCGCAATTTAAAGCGTCTGCCATGGCAGTATTTTTCAACATGGAAGATGCAGCCAGTGCTATCCCATTAATTAAGGGTGACAGTGTTGCAGCGGCAGAATTACTCGATTGGGCGTCAATTAAGTCAGTAACCGGTAAAACGGGGATGCCAGAATGGTTAAGTGAGCTACCTGAAGGTGCAGCCATCCTGTTGATTGAATCTCGCGCCAATGATTCACAAACACTGGATAGCTATACTAGTGACGTTATCGAAAAAATTGCCCACATTAAAACTGAGCGCCCAATTGAGTTCAGTAAAGATCCAGCAGTATTTGGTCAATACTGGGCCATGCGCTCAGGCTTGTTCCCTATTATTGGTGGCGCGCGCCCTAAAGGCACCTCAGTAATTATTGAAGACGTGGCATTTGAACTTGAACATTTAGCAAATGCAGCGGCTGATTTAACGGCATTATTCCATAAGCATGGCTACCCTGAAGGGGTTATTTACGGTCATGCTCTTGCGGGTAACTTCCACTTTATCATTACACCGACATTTGCATCGCAAGGCGATATCGACCGTTTCCATGCCTTTATGCAAGATGTGGCAGAAATGGTCATCGACAAGTATGACGGCTCAATGAAAGCTGAGCATGGTACAGGCCGCGCGGTAGCACCATTTGTTGAAATGGAATGGGGTAGCGATGCTTATACCCTAATGAAGCAAATTAAGCAGATTTTTGACCCTAGCGGTTTATTAAACCCAGGGGTGATATTAAATGATGATGCACAAGTGCACGTTAAAAATATCAAACCATGTCCAATTGTCGATGACTTTGTCGACAAGTGTATTGAATGTGGTTTCTGTGAAAAGACCTGCCCAACATCAGCACTTAACTTCTCGCCACGTCAGCGTATTGCTGTATTACGTGAAATTGAACGTTTAGAACAGTCTGGCGATAAGCAAGCCGCGGCTGAAATGCGTGCCAGTGCGAAATACGATGTTGTTGATACCTGTGCTGCGTGTCAGTTATGTACAATCGCCTGCCCTGTTGACAACAGCATGGGTCAGTTAGTACGTAAGTTACGTACTCCATACATCACCACAACAGAACAAAAGGTACTCGACTTCCAGGCCAAGCATTTTGGCGCGGTTAACCAAGTCATCAGTACCGGTTTTGATATTTTAGGCATCCTGCATAAAGTGACCGGAGACACGATAACAAACTCACTCATGAATGCTGGCCGAATGATCACCAAAGAAGTGCCTTATTGGAACCCTGACTTCCCTAAAGGCGGTAAAGTGGCCAAGCCATCGGCGCATAAACCTAACCAACAAACAGTGCTGTACTTCCCAGCGTGTGGCGGCAGAACCTTTGGTCCTACACCAAAAGATCCTGACAACCGCACTCTGCCAGAAGTGGTTATTACCTTGTTAGAGCGTGCTGGCTATAACGTCATTATTCCAGACAATACTCGCCATTTATGCTGTGGCCAAATGTGGGAATCAAAAGGCGACTTTAAAAATGCCGACGCGAAGCGTGATGAGCTCATTGATGCGCTAAGTAAGCTGTCTGACAATGGTAAAGTGCCTGTTGTGGTGGATGCCTTGTCTTGTACTTACCGTACATTAACGGGTAACCCTAAAGTGGCCATTACCGACTTAGTCGAGTTTATGCACGATAACTTATTGCCTAACATGACGATTACCAAAAAATCTAACGTTACCTTACACCAAGGCTGTAGTGCCCGTAAGATGAAGCTAGAGCCAAAACAACAAGCCATTGCTGATGCATGTGCCAACCATGTGGTATTGCCAGCTGGGATTACTTGTTGTGGTTATGCAGGTGAAAAAGGCTTGTACAAGCCCGAAATTAACGCCAGTGCATTACGTAATATCAAAAAACTCATTCCAGCAGAAACCAAAGAAGGTTACTACGCAAACAGAATGTGTGAAGTGGGCTTAACCCAACATAGTGGTATTTCGTATCGTCACTTAGCTTACCTATTAGAAGAGTGTACTCGCTAAGGTTTGCAAGACGATTCTTGGCTGCATAAGGCAAGAAACACAATGGGCATTGATATAACATCAATGCCCATTTTTATTGCAGAATGTGAATATGTTCTTCAACGTTAAGTGTTACGGCTAAATCACCTCAATACACTCTAAAAGCTGCTGCTGTAAACTATTAACGTCAAGCTCACTGTCACTAATGATTTCAATACGCGAATCGAGTGCATCATCATGCTCATCTAGATTGACATGACCATCAACCATATTGACAATTAATATGCCATCATGCGTAATCACAATCGCTTTTAGTCTCAGTACATTTAGCCCTTTTACCGACTCAAGCCACTGCATAAACGATTCAAAACTAAAGCAACGCAAGCTATCAATAATCCACCCATAACTGACACAGCCCTCACCTTGATTAGTTTTAAAAGCATACCCTTGCAGTGCAAGCTGTTGTTGAAGTTCATCGTTGCTATACGTTGATGGAGCACTGGGTAAAAACCATTGCTCTGCACTAGGATTCAACATGCTTTTAGGCTTGAGGGGGGGTGAAACTTGTGTGTTACATTGAGTGGTTGATTTATCCAGTTGCGTATAAATATACTGCAATTGCTCAGGCTGGATACGTTGGCTGTCATTGTAAATAACCGGTGTATCGACACGGTTGAGTTGCGCCATAAAATCAGTCAAGGCCTGTTGATCTTGCTCAGCATAATGTTGAGCTTTATTGGCCATCACGATATCAGCCACCTGTATCTGCTGAATAAAAATGTCATGGTTATGATAACGCTCGTCACGGACTTTGCGGGCATCGACAAGGCATAAGCTCGTTTGCACCTTAATAACGTGTTGAAAATATACCGCTTGCAAAAGCTTAATGATCTCAGCAGGGTGGCCCAACCCTGTAGGTTCAATCAATAACCTATCTGGTTTTGCCTGTTGGATAAGTTGCGTAATGGTCACTTGTGTAGGCACACCTGCAGCACAGCATAAACACCCGCCGGGCACTTCTTTAATGGTTATCCCTGGTGTTGCTTGCGTATGCAACAAGCCGCCATCAATACCAATTTCGCCAAATTCATTGACCAATACCGCCCACTTCTCATGTTCAGGTTTATTGGCCAACAGTTGCTTAATGAGTGTTGTTTTGCCCACGCCCAAAAAGCCAGTAATAATATTCGTTTTTATCGGTTTAGTGATCATTTTTTGGTTTTCGCGTATTTACCTTTGCGAGTAGGCTTAGCATCACCTTGTGATGGTTTACCACGTTTATGTTTAAACGCTTTTTTAGGTTTTTCAGGGCTTATGTCGCGATACCGAGCTGGTAATGGTGCACCTTCTTCATAACCTTGTGGCGTAACCGTCACTAATGTTTGCCCGATAAGTTGCTCAATTTCAGCCAGCAACTCAAGCTCCTGCCGGCTAACTAACGATATCGCCTCACCAGTCAATCCTGCACGGCCTGTACGACCAACGCGGTGTACGTAATCTTCACACTCTTCAGGCAGCTCAAAATTAATCACCCGCGGTAAGGCTTGAATGTCTAAGCCTCTTGCCGCCAAATCAGTCGCAATCAACACCCGTAACTGACCTGCTTTAAACTCTTCTAACGCACGGTTGCGAGCGCCTTGGCTTTTATCACCATGGAAAACCGCTGACTTAATACCGTCTAATGACAACTCACGGTATAAATGCTCTGCCGTTTCTTTGCGGCTAGTAAACACCATGACTTGTTGCCAATTGTGTTTACCAATCAATTCTGACAATAATTCAGCTTTACGGCGCACATCAACTTTATACACTTGCTGGCTAACATTAGCCGCTGTGGTTTGAGTTTCAACATGAACATATTCAGGCTGATTAAGCATTTTAGCAGCCAAGCTTTTCACATCGTCAGAGAAGGTCGCAGAAAACATCATTGTATGATGTTGTTTAGCGATTAAACGCTTCACTTTTTCAATGTCTTTAACAAAACCTAAATCGAGCATGCGATCAGCTTCGTCAATGACCAAGTGGGTCACTGAAGATAAATCCAATTCATGTTGGCCAATAATGTCAAACAAACGACCAGGCGTGGCAACTAACACATCAACACCCTGCTCTAATGCTTTACGCTGAGGATTAATACTTGCGCCGCCATAGACTGCCAAACTTGAAAGCTCGGTAAACTGGCCGTATTTCACGAGGTTTTGTTCTATTTGAATAGCCAGCTCTCGGGTGGGGGTCATGATTAGCACCCGCAATCTTGCTGCTGGAGTCAACACTTCAGGCGATTCTTGCAATAAATGGTGTAACAACGGCAAAGCAAATGCCGCCGTTTTACCGGTACCCGTTTCGGCACTGGCCAACACATCTTGTCCATTGAGCGCTAGTGGGATCACCGCTTGTTGAACTGGGGTGGCAGTGTGATAACCTGATTGATTGATCGCATCAAATAACAATGGCGATAATCCTAGCGAAGTAAATGACATAACAAACTCAATAGACAATGAAATAGTCCACTATTGTATACCCAAACTACCTGAAGATGCTCGATTTCAGCGAGAATTTACACGCGTTTAGGCAAGGCATTGATTGCGGGTAATGGTTATTCCCTTTCCAAAATCAATAACGCTGCATAAACGCGTGTAAAACTTGCCCTTTGGGAGTTTCACCGTGTTCCCCTGATTTTTAAATCAAGAGCATTGTTGCGCTAATTTATAAAGTGCTATTACTGCATTAACGCGCCTAGTATTGAAAACTCGGTGAAGCTCTGAAACACGTATCTTCAAGTTGATTGGGTATATACTCAATCAACCTGAAGATGCTCAATTTCAACAAGAATTTACTCGTATTTAATACCATTACGCATTAATAAGTGATAACTCCAGCGAGAGTTTAAAAGAGATTAAACAAGGCAGATGGCTGAGTGAATAGTTTCTCTTTCAAAGTCATGCAGCGCATGTGTAAGCCCTTTTAAAACTCGCCTGAAAGGAATGCCCCTGTCGCTTTTGCTTTGCATTCTCGCTATTTGAAAGGAAAAACCATTACGCCATAGCGACGCCTTAATCAAAAACGACTGGACACATTCTACCTGGCAGTAAATTGATTTATCTGAATGGGCTCTGCGCGTTGTTGCAAGTATTTTTGTTCAAACTCTTCATGACATAAAGCATGCGAAAACCAGTAACCTTGGCCATAGTCGCAACCCGCAAGCTCAAGCAACGCTCGCTGCTCTTCAGTTTCAATGCCCTCAGCAATCACTTTCATGCCCAATTTATGCGCCATTACGATCATCGCTTCACATAGGCTTAAATCGTTACTGTCTGGCATTAGGTTATTCACAAAAGATTTATCAATCTTGAGGTAATCGATATTAAATTTGCGTAAATAAGAAAGCGATGAGTAACCGGTACCAAAATCATCTAAAGACACCTCAAGCCCAGCATCACGATAGGCCAATAGTTTCGACTCAACATTTTGCTCTTTGTCGAGTAGCAAGCCTTCGGTAATTTCAATACAAATATGATGCGCATTTACATGCAGTTCATCCATTTGTAATAACCAATCCTGCACATCTGTGGTTTCATCTTTAAACTGTACCGGCGATTTATTAATACTGATTTGAATATCGGCATTAAATATTTCTGACCATCGAGCAGATTGTTTGATTGCTTGGTTAAATACCCAATTACCGATCTCAATAATCATTCCGGTTTCTTCTGCAATGGGAATAAAATCAGCCGGCGGCACAAACCCCATTGTAGGATGCTTCCAACGTATAAGGGCTTCAGCTTTTACCACTTTATCTGTGGTCAAATTCACAATGGGTTGATAATACAATTCGAATTGTTGCTGGATAATGGCATTTTTTAACTCTTGTACCAGTATCATGCGCTTTTGAGCATCATTTTGCATTTCAGGCGTAAAATAGTTAAATCGATTTCGCCCATGGGTTTTAGCTGAATACATGGCTTGATCAGCATTTTTAAGGAGGGCTTCAGTCGTTGTAGCATCATCAGGGAATAAAGTGATCCCAATACTGCCACTAATATAAGCCGTTTGTTCACCTAATGTATAAGGTTCAGCTAACCGCTTAAGGATTTGCCCTGCGACACGCTCTACACCATGGTTATCATCTAAATTGGTTAACACTATCGTAAATTCGTCGCCACCTAAACGTGCCACAACATCTGATTCACGTATACAATCTTTTAAACGTTCAGCGGTTTCTAACAACAATACATCGCCCATATCATGGCCAAGCGTGTCATTAATTTCTTTAAAATAATCCAAATCTAAAAACATCAATGCAAAATGGTTATGTTGCCTATCACTATGCAGCACTTCTTTACTCAAAAACTCCATTAACATCCTACGATTTGGTAATCCCGTTAATGCATCATAATTAGCTTGGCGCCATATTAACTCTTCTGTTTGTTTTTTCTCGGTGATGTCAGAAAACAATGCTACAAACCTGGCTTTATGCGCTTTCGTTTTACTGATGGCATTAATGGTTAATAAGATGAGGTAGTTTTCGCCATTTTTGCGCCTCATCCATACTTCACCTTGCCAACGACCTAATTGATTGAGTTGTTTATCAAGCTGATCGTAAAATTTGCGAGGTTGTAATTCAGATTGAAAAATACGTAAATGTTGCCCTTGGATTTCATCTCGGTTAAAACCTGTAATCATTGAAAACGCAGGATTAGAGTCAATAATAATGCCTTGAGAAGTGAATACACTCATCGCCTCACTGGAGTTTTGATACACAGATGCTGCAACACTTAATGACTCTTCGAATTGTTTAATGTCAGTGATATCACTGACCGTGCCACACACTCGCAATGGCTGACCTTTATCATTGACAGCAACCACTTTGCCAGTTTGTAATATCCAACGCGTTTCGCCCTGTAAATTAGTCAATTGATATTCAATGCGTTGATTAACCGTATGCCCTAAACGAATATCGCAAATAGAGCGTAAAAACTTAAATTTATCATGCGGTTGAATTGCGTCGAGCCACATTTTAGGATGATCATTCAATGCCTTCGTAGAACAACACAAAATGTCGGCACTATAACGATTAGTGTTCATCGTGTGTAAAGCAACATCCCAATCCCATACCCCTAGCTCACTACTGTCAAGTACCAAATCCAGTTGTTCTTTACTTTGTAATAACGCACTTTCTGCTAATTTATGCTGCGTAATATCTAAAAAACCCGCAATCACTAAAAATCCATTATTTTCAGTATTACGTCGGCACACAACCGTGACATGGGTATAAACAATCGACCCGTCTTTCGCGACAAATCGCTTGTCAATTTCATATTCGTCTAATTCACCTTTGACCATTTTGTCATAAAGCAACAGATCTTTATTTAAGTCATCAGGATAAGTTAACTCTGCCCAAGTCAGTGCTTTTAACTCGCTTTCACTATAACCAAACATTTCACACAAATAAGGGTTTACTTTGAGCCAATATTTGGCTTTTGAAGTAATTGAAATACCTATGTTGCCAATATCAAATTGACTATTGAACAAAAAGTCCTCTTGTAACCTCACTTGCATATCGCGTTCACGAAACACGACCGTGCTAAACAGGCGACCAATCACCATTGTCAAAATTGGAAAAATAATCAAAATGGGAATGGCAACAACCTTTATAGCGTCGATACCAAGTTCAATAGGCAGTAAAAAAAGAGATAATAACAACAGAAAGTGGAGTGCTAACCCAGCTAAATAAAAGTGCAAATAACTTATAGTGTCCAGTGAGTGTTTAGCAAAATGACGCCAGATTAAGCCAAATAACCCGCTAAAACATATCATCACAATACCAACATACATCCCAGTACCGGCTAAATTATAACGGTAAAAGGCCATGCAAGCGGCGGCGATTAACGTGGGCACAAAACCAAAAAACAAACCCGATAAACACAATAAAACTGAGCGAGTATCAAATAATAAACCTTGCTCAAACACTAATGGGGTCATCATGATGATAACGCCGATAATACCGATTAAGGCCCCCATACTGAGTTGCCATAATGCGAGGTGAGATTGACGTTGATGTGATGGGAAAAGCGAATACAAATATACCAACGCTAATAATAGCGCGGCATTTTCACAAAATGACAAAAAGATATTCAGATTGATCATCTACACAATTCCCTTACGTATCCTTATCAAGCTTAATTGCATCCTAGCAGTCTTTATTTAGTGTAGCAGAATCAAATCATAGCCATAATTCTAGAGTTACTTATACCGTATGATAACAGATAAATAAATCAAAAATAATGAATATTGACCAATGGGTTAACGACAAAACCCCTCACAATTCAATGCTTACACCTTTAATGTTTGGTATAGCGCTTACGGACGCTTTAAATATAGACATTTAATGTCTATCGTCTTATGCCTTATGTGTGTGCATTATCATTCAAACAGTATCTGATGTATGAAAAATACATCGTTATCAAAAAAAACGATTAAGCCAAAAATTTACCCCATCCATTTGAGCAGACCACCATGTTAGTAACAATATAACACTTAAGCGTTAATGTTATTCGCAAACACATAAACCACGAGATCACAGTTCGACTAAAACCATGATCAAAGTAGTAAAAGAACATAGATTTAATGCGCTACCAATCAATATTCTGCGTTAAATCACAAAACACATCGGACCATGTTGGTATTTTTACTACAAATAAGATTTAAAATTAATATAAAGGGGTACAACTTATGGCGACTAAATTCTTTATTCCAAGTGTCAATATTCTTGGTCAAGGCAGTGTCGATGAAGCAATAAACGACATTAAAGCACTTGGATTTACTAAAGCGTTAATCGTGACCGACAAACCATTAGTCAGTATTGGCCTAGTGGCAAGAGTACAAGACAAACTCAATACCCAAGGTATTAAAGTCGTCATTTTTGATGGCGTTCAACCCAACCCAACAACCGGCAATGTTGCCGCGGGCCTAGAGTTACTTATCAGTAACCAATGTGACTTTATTATTTCATTAGGTGGCGGCTCACCGCATGATTGCGCGAAAGGAATTGCATTAGTTGCAACCAATGGCGGTCAAATTAAAGACTACGAAGGTGTCGATGTATCAACCAAACCGCAAATGCCTCTGGTTGCCATTAATACAACGGCAGGCACAGCAAGCGAAATGACGCGCTTTTGTATTATTACCGACGAAGCCAGACACATCAAAATGGCGATTGTTGATAAAAACACCACACCTATTTTATCAGTGAACGATCCAGAGTTGATGCTAGAAAAGCCAGCATCACTTACAGCCGCGACCGGAATGGACGCATTAACTCATGCTATTGAGGCTTATGTTTCTATTGCGGCAACCCCAATTACCGATGCCTGTGCTATCAAAGCAATAGAACTAATTAAAGCCAACTTAGTCAATGCAGTTAATAAAGGTGATGACATTAGCGCTAGAGAAAATATGGCGTATGCTCAATTTTTAGCCGGAATGGCCTTTAACAATGCCAGCCTCGGCTATGTGCATGCTATGGCGCATCAATTGGGCGGTTTTTATGATTTACCACATGGTGTCTGTAACGCATTACTGTTACCTCATGTACAAACTTACAATGCACAAGTGGTACCAGAGCGTTTAAGTGATGTAGCTAAAGCCATGGGGGTTAATGTGGGCGCGATGTCCGCAGAACAAGGGGCACATGCGGCAATCGAGGCAATAAGAACCTTATCGGCAGCGGTAAATATTCCGGCAAACTTAACTGAACTGGGCGTAAAAGCAGAAGATATTCCAACGCTTGCAGATAACGCATTAAAAGATGCTTGTGGTTTTACTAACCCTAAACAAGCAACTCATGACGAAATCTGTCAGATTTTTACTAACGCATTATAAAGGTTAAATTTAGCTTCACTTTTTAACGCTCGCAGCCTGCTGCGAGCGTTATTTTTATCCGCTCTACAAGATCGGCTTTTAAAGTAAATATCCAATGGTGACAACAACTTATTTATAATTCAGTAAAAAGTGATGCATAGATCTAACTTCTCGAAATAAGCGTTGACCAAAACAAAAAATAAAGACTATGATGAAATCACTTAGATAGCGAATAGGTAGGTAAATAATGACAGCAATCACTCATGTATATAATTACACCGTTCGATGCCCGCACTATAAAGAAAATGAACAACCCGCAACATGGCTCAACCATATCGAAGTAAATCAATCATGTGAAATCGCGTTAGATCGCATCACCAAATGGCATAATATTTCTGGCACTAAATCTTTTGAACTCGAACAATTTGTGGTCAGAAAAGCTGACAATGAAGAAGCTTATTTTGCAATGCAAAGCAGTCGCTTAAAACATGATGGCCATGCTTTAGTCACGTTTAAGATATTACTCGACCAATGTTGCCAAGATGCATCACCCAATGAAATCATGAAGCATTTAATTGAAGACTACCAACACCGTATCGCTAAAGTTGAATAAAACTGTGTTTTAACCTAGTTATATTGTCATATCACTAGGACAACTCTTAAGGAGCAAATATTCCGTTTATTTGCTCCTTTTTTTGCCGCTTAAGCTGCATTAGCTCGCATACCATGCGGAATGGGTAAACCATTTTCATTGATATTCACAAAGACCATTTTATCAATAAATGCGATTGGCGCGTGATTCACTTTATTGCGTATTTTGCAACGCACTGTCACTGAACTCTGCCCTAAGCTGACTAATTCAAAACCAAACTCAACAATATCGCCAACATGGGCGGGTGCCATAAAGTTTATCTCTGAAATCACTTTAGCAATATGAAACTGACTGCGCATCTGGCAACTAGCAAAGATAGTCGCTTCTTCATTTACCCAGCTCAACAGCTGCCCACAACATAGAGTTTGACTACTATTAAGGTGAATTGGCATAACGATATGACGTGTAAAATATTTCATAAGGACCTCGCGTGTTAATCCATTAATTTATGCCCTCCAGGCATATACCTCATAATGAGTAGCAATGATCACGCCAAATATTTTAATTGTTAAAAATCAATAGAATAAAAATTCACAAAAGAATAAACCACATTAATTGCTCAAATTAAATGCAGCTTCGCACCAAAAAAATACACAGCCATATTACTGGCTGTGTATTGCTTAAACGCTATTCACTCTAACTAGCTAGCGGATAGCTTGCTTCAAAACATTCACAAAAGTACTGATATCTGCGGTGCTAATATCATTGTGAGTCACTAAGCGTAATTGATGACTTGGGCTCAACAAGATGCCTTTATCAGCAAGCGTATGCGCCAGTATGTGTGGGTTAATCTGTTCACTCAAGGTTGCAAACACCATGTTGGTTTGCACTAAACTCATATCAACCGTGAGTTCTGGAATTTCGACTAACATTTGCGCTAAAAGCTTAGCGTTATAATGATCTTCTGCTAAACGTTCTACTTGATCTGTCAGCGCTAATTTTGCCGCTGCCGCGATAATACCAGCTTGGCGCATTCCTCCCCCCAGCATTTTACGCCAACGAGTCGCCTTAGCAATTAACCGCTCATCGCCCAGTAAAATCGAACCTATCGGCGCACACAGCCCTTTTGACAGGCAAATAGATACCGAGTCAAAATACTGGGTAATATCACTAATATTAATGCCTTGAGCAACCGCAGCATTAGCCACTCTAGCGCCATCGAGGTGTATTTTCAGCCCTCGATTAAAAGCCAAACTCTGTGCGGTAGCCAAATAGTCTTGGGGAAGCACTTTACCGCCGATGGTGTTCTCTAAACTCAATAACCGAGTGCGAGCAAAGTGCACATCATCAGGTTTAATCGCAGCTTCTATATCACTGAGTAAAATACTGCCATCAACTTGATTATTCAGCGGCTGAGGTTGAATGCTGCCTAACACGGCTGCACCACCACCTTCAAATTTATAATTATGGGCTTGCTGACCACATAGATACTCGTCACCTCGTTCACAGTGGGCCATTAAGGCGAGTAAATTAGCTTGAGTACCAGAGCTGACAAATAATGCGTCATCAAAGCCAAACATGTCTGCCGCCATCTCTTGCAAGCTGTTAACCGTGGGGTCATCACCGTATACATCATCACCCACTTCAGCTTGAGCCATTGCCGCGCGCATCGCTTGAGTCGGTTTAGTGACGGTATCACTTCGAAAATCAATCATGAGTTACTCTTTTTGAACAAAGGTGTGGTTGGCTTGATAATGTACTATTTAACCGCCGAAATCTCAGTAAGTGCAGTTAATGCGGCATCATAATCTGGGTGTTCACTCACTTCAGCAACCAGCTCGTGATATTTTAAAATCCCCTGCGCATCAATGATAAAAATAGAACGAGCAAGTAGACCACGGTCTTTAATTAACAAACCGTATTTTTCACCAAAGTCACGCCACACAGAGTCAGACAATACTTTAATTTTGTCTACATTTTCAGTTTGGCAAAAACGTTTTTGAGCAAAAGGTAAATCTTCACTTACGGTTAACATCACGACATCAGCACCAAAATTGGCAAACGCTTTATTAAAACGCTTCGTTTGTAATGCACAAACACCAGTATCTAAACTCGGAACTGCGCTAATCAGGACAGTCTGACCTTTAAAGTCGCTTAAACTCACTGGGTTAAACTTTTCATCAACAACTTTAAACAATGGCGCGGGGCTATTTATATTCGGTATTTTGCCCTCAAGAGCCACGGGGGTTCCGCCCATCGTAATCATGGTTTTGTCACCTGCAAAGGCAAAAGGTCCCATCAAAAAAGCAGATAACATTGTCGTTATCGCTAAGCTAGAAATGTGTTTCATAAAAGCTCCTGATAAAAAAACCAGCAATTGCTGGTTTTTTTGTTAGTAAACATAGCGCCCGCAAATTATTTTGCTGGAACTTCTTTTACATGTAAATCCATTTGTGGGAATGGAATTTCGATTTCAGCGGCATCGAGTGCATTTTTGATTTGTTCAAGCAATGCAAAACGTGTTGGCCAGTAATCACCAGTACTCACCCAAGGGCGAACTACAAAGTTAATTGATGAATCGGCCAGCTCAGCTAAACCAATAGTGTAACCAGGATCTTTTAATACAGATTCGTTGCTATCTAGCACATCAGCAATCACTTTTTTGGTTGTCGCAATATCAGCAGTGTAAGACACACCGATGGTCAAATCGATACGACGCTTTTCTAATGCTGAATAGTTAGTGATGGTACCGTTCATGATGGCTGAGTTTGGCGCGATAATGACTTTGTTGTCACCTGTACGTAAACGTGTAGAGAAAATAGTAATTTCATCAACCACACCTGCTGTACCTGCTGCTTCAATAAAGTCGCCAACACGACATGGACGGAATAACACCATCAACACGCCTGAGGCAAAGTTCGATAAAGAACCTTGTAACGCTAAACCAACAGCTAAACCTGCAGCACCGATAACGGCAACAAGTGACGCGGTTTGTACACCAACCTGCCCCAAAGTAGCAATAATGGTAAATATAAACACCAACGCCCACGATAAGTTAGCAACAAAAGACACTACCGTTGCATCAACTTTACGGCTATTTAACACTTTAATCGTCACACGTTTTGCAACGCCAGCAAGATATTTACCAATAATAAAGATAACAATTGCGGCTAACGCTTTTAGACCATATGTCATAAAGAACTCAGGTGCTTGCTCTATCAGTCCGTCTAAACCTTCTAGGTGTTCCATTTTTCTCTCCCTTAAATAAGCAGAATTACTCTGCCGAAATGATAAACTCAACTCTCCGGTTACGCTGACGCCCTTCTATTGTGGCGTTATCCGCTGCCGGCTTTTTGTTACTCATACCAACAACCTCAATGGATGTTGGAAGAAATTGATAATCATTAATCAATAATTGTTTAATGGTTTCCGCTCTTTTTAGCGACAACGCCATGTTAACCGTATCACTGCCAATATTATCCGTATGTCCTTCTAACCGAATACTCACTTGAGGATGCAGTTCGATATACTGCTGCACCCTAACTAAAGTTGGGCGTTGAGTCAGTAATACATTGGATTTATCGAAATCAAAGTAGACAGGCTGAAGAATTGAACCGAAACAATCTACCGCGACATTCACATCGGGTTGTTGACGGCACTGCTCAGCAATTAATGCGGCATTATTAGTGATAGTGGCGCCAAGTTCTGTTTCGTCAAACTCATCATCATCTTCTGCATCTTCATCAACGATGATGATGTCAGTATCAATACAGCCGTTAGCCATAACGACGGTATTGGCAGGTGTATCTTTACAGGCATCTTTTTTATCAGGCACACCATCAAAATCACCATCAACCCAAGCTAATGCACTGGTGATAAAACAGCCAAACAAGATCAATGTCAAAGTTCGAACAATAATCATTAAAGCCCCCTTCGACATAGCATCGAGATGTGTTAATAAGGCGTATATTAACGGTTTCTATCTAAAATTAAAAGACAATACTTAATAATCAATACCTTGCAAAACAAGTTTCTGTAAACCCCATAAAAGTATAAAAAGATTATCGGCTACAATCGTAAAAACCGAACCCACTCGCGTTAATTAATTGCTTTAATTTTACACAAACCATTAACAAACAAGTGTTTTTATTTTTTACGCTGAAACAATTCCTAACACGCTCAACCTCTCTGTTCCCCCCATTAACATTGACTTTAACGCCCCTAAAAGGGTATATAAGGTTAGCTTTTTGGTGTTTGGTCAGCTTTTCGCATCAAAATGACATTATTTCTTATAAAAATTAACCAATAAAGTCGCTAACCGGTGTTTTTCTTTAATTATTCTCTTTGTAGAGAGGTAATGTAAATGACACTGCTAGACGATTCATGCAAACAAACTATTTCTGTGTCGACATTTTCGCACAGGCAATCACAAGCTTAAGGTGGAAGACTTAATGAGTGAAGCAAAACCACAAGGAACGATGTTTGGACACCCAAAAGGGCTGTTCTTACTGTTTACAACGGAATTATGGGAACGTTTTAGTTACTACGCTATGCGCGCAATCCTTGTGCTTTATCTAGTCGATAAAGTACAAACAGAAGGCGGTCACGGACTTGGTTGGACCCAAGCAGATGCGATTTCTCTATATGGAACATTTACCGGCCTAGTCTATTTAACTCCACTCATTGGTGGTTGGTTAGCGGATGCTCATTTAGGTCAACGTAAAGCCATCTACATTGGCGGTTTTTTAATGGCCGCTGGACAATTTTTGTTAGGAACGCCGCACGCATGGGTTCCAGGAATGGAAATTGAGATGTTTTACTTAGGTTTAGGAACCTTGATTTTAGGTAACGGCCTATTTAAACCAAACATCTCTACTATGGTAGGCGATCTATACGAAGAAGGTGACCATCGTCGTGACGGTGCATTTACCATCTTTTATATGGGTATTAACGTCGGCGCATTTTTATCTGGTATTGTTGTAGGTTCTGTCGTTGCTGCTTATGATGGAAACTTCCAAGCCGGCTTTATTTGTGCAGGTATTGGTATGATTGCTTCATTAATTATTCAGTTCTTCTTTGCACAAAAACTGCTTGGCGATATTGGTACTGTACCAGCGGCTAAACTTGAACAAAGCAAGAACGAAGCTAAAGGTGAAGTACGCAAAGAACCATTAACCAAAGTTGAACGTGACCGCATTAAAGTGATTATGGTTATGGGCCTGTTCACCATTATCTTCTGGGCTGGTTTTGAACAAGCCGGTGGTTTAATGAACTTGTTCACGAACGACTTTACAGATCGTATGATTGGCTCATGGGAAGTTCCAACAACTTGGTTCCAATCTTTAAACGCGATGTTTATTGTGCTTTTCGCCCCAGTGATTGCTTCAATTTGGATCAAACTCGGTAAAAATGAACCTAACTCACCAGTCAAATTTGCTCTCGGTTTATTCTTTTTAGCCGTAGGCTTCTTGTTCATGATTGGTGCAGTGCTCGAAATGGGCGGCGACGCTTCGGTTAAGTCTAGCATGTGGTGGTTAGTAGGAGCTTACTTCTTCCACACCATGGGTGAGTTATGTTTATCACCTATTGGTTTATCAATGGTGACTAAGCTTGCTCCACTTCGCATTGCTTCGTTAATGATGGGGGCTTGGTTCTTATTCATTGCTGCAGCAAACAAAATTGGTGGCTTAGTGGGTTCGTTAATTGGCCATGGCGGCGCGGTAGAAGAACAATTAGCTAACGCAATGGCTATCTTTGCTGGCATTGCCATTACCGCAGTAATTTCAGCCATTATTCTATACTTAATGTCAGATAAATTAGTTGACTGGATGCACGGTGCTGAAAGTAAACTTGACACTGAAGAGCAAGTGCTAGAAGAAGAAATTGCTGTTACTGCTGAACATGAAGCGATTAAGCGTTAATAAAATCGACAGTAAAGTGATGCCTTAGCAACATATCATCACAATAAAAATCCCCTCCAAGTTAACTTGGAGGGGATTTTTTTATGATGTTAAAAAGCATTCCCAATCAATGACAAGACAACTGCATAAACCCACCCGCATTAATATCGGTTTGGTAAACCAACCCTGTAAAACGGTTATCGAGTAACTGTTGCTTATGTTGTTGATGATACGTACCAATACACAGCTTTTCATCGATCAACAATGTTCGCCTTTGCACACCAGATTGATGCCAATTAACATCACCCAATGGCAAGGCACTAGGTAACACTAACGGCATTAAATGATTATCATGCCGCAAGTAGCATCGTAAGCCATTGCCAGCCTGGGCAACAGACACTGTATACTGTTGCAGGTCAACGCAAACATAGATGATATCAGTGAGAATATGTAAACCCGACCTCACCATACGCTTATTTAAATAACCGAGCATTTTATCAGGTTCAATTAGCGTAGTGCTCAAACCGTTACGAAATAACTTAAGCTTTTGATTGATGAAACTTTTAAGCAATACACAGCCAAATGCCGCGCTGTTATCTTCAGGGTCAAAATGCGCCATGTACATGACTAAATGACTATCACCTACCATGGTTGAATCGATAAAATAGGCGCTTACGTCATTGTTTTTAAATAGGCTGTAATCAATAACAGCCTTGGGATAAAGGATGTGAGATGCTGGAAAAAGCTGTTGCTGTACACTCTTAGCGGCTTGAGCATTTTGTTCAAGGAGTTGTAGGTTATCGGTTAACTCTAGGTAAGACAGTTCATTCATTTCGTGCAAATGTGTTTGGCCGCTGACATTCATTGGGGTCGCAGCGGTTAACATCGCCTGAATGATGGCTTGTTCAATAATAAACAAATCAGCAACAGGCTTAGTTAAATAATCACTAGCACCAATCCTTAATGCTTCAACAACGTCGGCCATAACATCATTAGCAGAGATAACTATCGAAGGCACAGCGGGATTAATATCCTGCATTTGCCTTAGCATGGGCAAACCACCGAGCCCAGGTAAGCCTAGGTCAGCAATAACAATATCAAACGTTGTGTCAGAAAAGAGTGCGATGCCTTCTTTGCCATCATGAGCGAGGTACACTTTAGCACCCTGCCCTTGCAAAAAGTCTGCAACAACATGACGAAATATCGGGTCATCTTCAACAAAGAGGATTTCGACATCAGTTAACGCCATACTACAACCCCGCTGAAGTGTCTGCCGGGGTTATATTGCCCCAGCTAATCTAGCTCATCTAGGTATTCATCAAGTAACTCATCGGTTTCTTGATTTACAGGCACATCGCCATCATACACTTTGTAGTCCATATGCTGTAAATAAGCGTCTTTTACAAATGCGTATGGATCAAGAGCATTGTCTAATAACCTTTCTTGGTCAATTGCTTCAGCACGAGAGTGCAAGCCTTTAAGGCCCCATTTCAATACTGATTGCCAAAAAGTTAACTCGGATAAAGGAAAGTATAGACTATCTACCCAATCTGATGCGATTTCTCTTGTCACAAAAGGGCCATAAAACGGTGCCATAAAATACGGCCCATTCGGAACACCGTAATACCCTAATACTTCATTAAAGGCGTCTTGCTTACGGTGCATTCCCATCATATCGGCCACATCAATAACACCTAGCAATCCAATCGTGGTATTGACGGTAAAACGTCCACCCGCATTTGCGGCCCACATCCATTTACCTTGCAAGGTATTATTAACTAGTGCGCTAGGCTCTTCTAGATTATAGACAAAATTATTAATACCCGTTTTAATTGGGCGCGGCACATAATCTTTATAGCCGTGGGCAACCGGTCTCAAAATATATTGATCAACATACAAATAGTTGAAATCCCACATAGTGCGGTTAAATCCCTCAAACGGATCACGGGGATCGTTATAAGTGATTTCAATTGCGGGCGATGACTCTTGGGTAACTTGAGGCGCATCATCTTGGGCATACACTGGCATACCTAACACAACAAACGCCTGAAGTAATATCCATTTATACTTCATAACACTCTCTTAAAAATGACAAAAGGGACTGCTCAATAAACTGCTAATTTTGTCTTTTTACTAAAGCAATTTCTGTTCAAGTCGATATAATTTAACCAGCTAAAGCAAGGCTCAGCCTTGTTGTTTGTTATCTCAATAGCGAGTTAGGTTTGTCTTGTTACCAGCAAAGATTCATATAACATGAATTCAACTGCCCCAATAAAAGGCAACAAGAGCGCTAAGGATACTTAGACTGTTGACAATATCAATCAAAAATTTGTAAATGAAAATAAATTCAGTGCTAGGTTAATCGGTTTGATTATTGTACAAAACGTTCGCTTAATAGGATTTATATGGCGGTGCCACCTACAAACATAGCAACAACCAAACCCAACTCTGCAACGCAAAAATCGGCGAATGCAAGCCAACAAATGTCGCCTGAGATCTTACATAAACAAGACTCCACAACAAGCACCACAACCTCAAAAGCAACGACAGATCTTGCCGCGGTGTTATTACCGGTAAAATTACAACAACCACAATCTACGGTGTCAACTCAGCTTGATATCACCATTGAAAATCAACAGTATCAACTTACCAAGACCGCTGAATTACATAAATTATTACAACAAACCAATCAAGTCGTAATGACGAGTGAGCAAGTAAAAGCGGTGACAAAAGCAGCCAACCTTGCATTAATTCAAGGGGAGAATACGGTTCTGCCTACCAGCGTACCTCATCAGTTAACTCCCGGGGTGACTGCGCCCCCATCAACAGTGAGCGTTATTTCAACTCAATTGGTTTTATTAGCACAAACCATTAACTTAGCTTTACCGGCCCCCTTAACCGAACTCGCCCAAAAAAATGGTGTGTCAACTGAACAACTAACCTCTTTAGCCTCTCGACCACAGGGTTACACACTACCGACAGCGCAAGTTTCCCAAGGGGTGTTAACCTTTACCCATGGCCCAAGCATTAAATTGCCGCATACGGTTGCCCTTAGTGAGGGCCAATACCTTGCTAAAGTTGTGGTTAATCAGCAGCAGTTACAGCTCGCACTCACCCCTGTTGTAGCGAAAGTTAACGTAGACCTTGTAAAGCAAGCTGCTGTCATACCCAATTTAGAAGCAAATAATGTTGTTTTAACCAAAAACGAGCCAGCACAAATCCTCAGCCAGTTTTTAAAAAAGCTTGAAGCAACTCCATTACCGAGTCTTCCTCCCCAAAAAGCCACTCTTAATCAAAGTGACATTAATCAAAGCAGCATACATCGAAGTCAGCCAGCGGTGGGCCGGGCGAGCACGAGCGATGTCGTTAATGCGGTTCAACAAGGCAATCACAACAACGCGAATTCGGCGACCAACAGCATGGGTAGTATTACAACCACATTGAGCGGTCGCCCTGACATTGGGCTAAGCATGGCTGGCGGCAATACTGGTGCAAGCACAACAAAAGACATACCAACTAATTTATCGACCGCCGTTACAACACCATCAAACAGCGGAATAAAAACGAATAGTGGTAATGAACAGCCAGCATCACAACAAATGTCAGCGATAAAACCTGAGGTACAACAAACTATTAAACAACAAGTATCAATTGATGTTGGTAACCATACTCAGAAAATACCTGGACAACAGTTAACGACAAGTAATGCAAGTGCTTCTATACCCTCAACGACTGCGTCTGCGGTTTTGAATACTCACACGGTTCAGAGCGCTCAAACGACATCTGTGGCTCCAGTCACTCAGAGTAATTCAACAGCGACAAATACCGTAATCAATAATGACGCAGCCCAAGCAAAGCAAACAATACACAAAGACCCACAACCAATAGAAGTGCTCAATAAAGCGCTATCTAAAGCAGGGGCAATGCCAGTAAAACAACAGCATAACTTACAACTACCTAATAACTTGGCCAGTGAACTACTAAAGCATTTACCGCAAATGAGTCCACACCCATTAAGTGTTTTAAGCGACCCCAAATTACTGAGTAATGAACTTTACAGCCTTGCAAGTTTAAACCTAGCCCAGTCGAACCTGCCTACAAGTACAGTAAGCTCTCCGCTATATTCTGGTGGAGCTATCACAACATTATTTCAACTATTACTTGGCGTAAAAGCCCAATCAAACAGCTCAGGGCTCAGTACCAAATTACAAGATCACTTAGCTCAATTACAGCAACGAACCTTAGCTAAATTGACTGGGAACTCCGGCCTACTCGGTGCGCTTGATAAACTCGGCGGTGCTGACTCAATGGCTCAATTAGCCAACAGTATTGCGATGTACCAACAAGCGAGCACAGATAATCAAGCGATGACCTGGTATTTTGCGTTACCTTATTCAATTAATCAGCGTGATGAACAATTTGAAGGCAAATTTGAACAAGACAGCGAGCAAGACCAAGAAAAAGGCGGTTGGAAATTACAGTTAAAATTTAACCTAGCACAGGGTTCATTACTGATCTGTGCTCACAAGAAAGCAGATAAGTTAGATATTCAATTTAAAGGTAACAGCCAATCTTTATTAGAAAGAGTTGAAAAGTTTAATGGTGCATTGGCAACAAAAATTAGCCAAATTGGCCTAACGCCGGGAACGTTTAGTTCTCAGCTCACTCATATTCCAGCCACATTATTACCTGGCGATCATTATCTCGTTAAAACGAGGGCTTAAACAATGAATGATGAATCGAAAAAAACACAACAAGCGGTAGCACTCAGTTTCGACGGCATTAGTGCACCAAAGATTACCGCAACAGGTAAAGATTTAGTCGCAGATGAAATCATTGCCATCGCTAAAAGTGCTGGAATTCACATTCATCAAGATCCACATTTAAGCGAGTTTTTACAGCTTCTCGACCTTGGCGAAGAAATCCCAAAAGAACTGTATTTACTCATTGCTGAATTAATCGCATTTGTTTATATGCTAGACGGTAAATTTCCAGAACAGTGGAGTAATCTTCATCAAAAAATTGTTGCACAGGCATAACAGGATGCTTAACACACGCAAATCGTTTACCTATTTGGCTACAGCAAAAATTGGTAGCTAAATTTTGCGATAATAAACAGTCCCCCCAACCCTAGACCACTTAAACATAATCCAGCCAAACGGTCTTGGTCAAATTCAAGCCAGTCATTGAATGAAGCATAAAATCGCAATGAAATACCATATAGCACAATAAAGGCCAATGAAATAAAGCTGTAGAGATAATGTTCTGGATAAAAAAACGTCAATAATGGGGTAAATGCTAATACATAATCACCGATTTTATATTCAAAATCAGTGTTATTTTCGATGATAACATCGAGTAGCATTTGCAGAGGAATGATGATTACCAGCAAACCTAACAACAAAATAAAATCCATCAATCCTCCGTTGATCTGCAGTAAATACAGACATTGCTAGCTTGAGTAAAAACAAGCCGACCATTCAGAGTAATTGACCGAGTTAACCACCTATTTATCACAAGATGTTTAGGTTTAAAGCCAAACGAGAGTCCATTTGCATTCAAGCTAATGGCATGAACATGGCAAAAAAACCGTCTAATACAATCCATTATAAATTCCATTTATAAGTGTTTCGTCCATTTCAAACTGTCACAGTATCAATAATAAGATGAAAAAAAACACAATGCAGATGACAAAACTTATAACTTGTTTTTAGCACACAATCAATAATTTACGTCATTTAATACCCATCCTTAACAGAATAAGTGATATTGACATACTCTATAATGAGATCCGTAAAGCAAATAGGCATCAGCGACTATATGATCAAGTTAATGCTTGATATAATTTATCGGAATATTTAGTTCACTTTTGATTGTTTAAGTTTATATTGCGCACAATGATAATAGTCAATTCGATGCTGATGATTTTCCCCAAAGTAACACAAGTTCACCGAGTTAATGACAGTGTTAACGCTGAACAAAATTTCACGCAATAAATGAGAGAGATGATGTCAATAAAAGCCAATTTGTTAATTATACTTTCAGGATTAGCAGTGTTTCCTGCAGTTCAAGCACAGATGGTAGACTTTGACGATTACGGCCCATTAAGGGTTTATGCTCAATCGCCAATGCAATCAATCAACCACAGCCCATTACTCCGCTCCGGATTCTCATTACCCAATGGCCAAAAAGAATGGTATATCACAGCCAACATCGGAAGCATGTGGTCTGAGTCAGATGTCTTGCTGGCTGATTACTATCAAAATACTGTCTCGGGTGGCATAAAATGGCAGATGTCTGATGCGCTAATGTTAGATGTAAATTACCGATGGGCATTTAGTGCAGATAACCATTTAGATTCGCTCACAATGTGGTTCCATGACACTTTTGGGTTTGATCAAAATGGTCGTCAAGATCAAGCCAAACATCAAAACCAAATCCACTCAGATGAATATGATATTCACATTGATGATTTAAGCGGTGAAACCCTCGAAAACGCCTTAACGGCATACTTAGGTTACCAATTATTACAAAGTGAGCATCATGGATTATCTGTAGGCGCTAGCCTCTATTTCAAAGCTGTCGACAGTGGTCCATTTGCTGAAGATTCGTTTGCGCAAAGCATCCAAATAAACTATAGCTACAAAAATGGTCAACATCATGTTAATTCAAGCTTTGGAGTCAGCTTTATTGAAGACACCGAGTCGATATCAACCAATAATTATGACTCTCGTTTCACCACGTTTGGGATCGGTTATGAATATCGCAGCGGACGCCATGGTTGGTTAGCTGAGATACACCGATATGAAGGATTGGTAAGCTGGGATGAAAACTTCTCAGATGCGTCTCATGAAGCTTTACTCGGCTACCGTTACTACTTAAATAGCAGTGCGATTGAATTCACTCTGGTTGAAAACTTTGAAAACATGGATAACAGTGCAGATATTGCCTATACACTAGGTTATCGTCATAAATTTTAATCAACAGAGCAATATTTTACTCCTGCTAGCCACTATACAGTGATTAACTCAGCAGTTGAAACCTGTGCACCGAGCACTCTGTTTCTGCCACGCTTTTTTGCTAAATAAAGTTGTTTGTCTGCCGCCTCAATAAGCATATTAGCCGACACATTACGAGTCGGCACGACAGTGGCGACACCCGCACTGATGGTAACATAGCTCGACACTTTTGAGCTTTCATGGGCGATTTTGAGTGACACAATACTGTCGACAATTTGTTGAGCGACATAAGTCCCACCAACCAAGTCGGTATTAGGTAAAATACACACAAACTCTTCTCCACCATAACGGGCAACTAAATCATAAGGACGGTTTACCGTGTCTTGGATTTTTTGTGCGACCAGCCGTAAGCAAACGTCACCTTCGGTATGCCCATAGGTATCGTTATATAACTTAAAAAAATCAATATCTAATAAAATCATGGTTAACGGTTGCTGCTCACGGCAGCATTGTAACCACGACACAGGCAATACTTGTTCAAAATTACGTCGATTAGCCACACCCGTTAACCCATCTAGTAACGCAATAGAGCGCAATAAATCAGACTGCGATTTCAACTTAATCTGATTTTTAACTCGAGCTTTGGTAATGACAGGGTTTATCGGTTTGTGAATAAAATCGACTGCGCCAAGTTTAAAACCTTTAACCTCTTTATCTTCGTCAAAGTGACCCGAAATAAAAATCACCGCGATATCTTGAGTATTAGGATCATTTTTTAAATGCTCGCACACATCAAAACCATTTAAAACAGGCATTTCAATATCTAATAACACAAGATCGGGTTTCACTTTGTTGCACATATCGATGGCTTGATGACCATCGCGAGCCATGTAAATATCATAATCATCTTGTAATAATTGATGCAGTATCTTGATGTTGACGACCTGATCATCAACAAGCAAAATCTTACATTTCTCAGGGGAAGCCCCCAAAACATACTCATTAATGAACACGTATTACTCCTTCATAATCGACCTTAAAGTATCAATAGCGTCTAAAAACTCCAATTGGCTTACTTGGCGGCTTAGCCTTAACCATTGCTTATCTGCAGCCACATTGGTCAACATGCTTTCGAGATAGTCAATTGCCTCAAGGTTTTGTTCCACTAATAATGTCATCAGTTTGACCTTTTTATCGGCTTCTATACTCTCTATCGGCAAATATTGAGATTTATCCACCTCGTTTGTGGAAATGGCCTCATCAGGAAACAAAGTATCTAACATATGCAAGCTATCGTTTATGTGTCCCTGCATTTGACTCAAATAATCACTAGCATCAACACTATCAGCATTTTTGACCGAACGCTCTAATTGTTCTGCAAAAGCAGCAAGTCTCTTTGCACCAATATTGCTTGCGGTACCTTTTATGGTATGAGCAATAATGCTCATGGCGTTGTTATCACCTTGTTCAAAAGCGTGAGTAAGCAAAGCTAATTGTTCAGACATTTCTATTGCAAAATGATGTTTCACATCAATAAAAAAGGCTCGTTCGCCACCGAATCGACGCAATATTGATTCAGGGTTTTCGAGTACATCGTCTTTATGGGTTTGAGAGTCTAACAATAACGTCTGCTCAATTGGCTCTGATGTTATTGGATCTCGGCCTAACAGCGTCAACATGCAAGGTAGTAATAATGTCATGTCAATAGGTTTACCGATGTGTTCGTTCATACCGGCTTCTAAACATAACGCTTTATCGGCTAAAGAAGCATTAGCCGTCATGGCTAAAATCGGTAAATCATCAAAACGTCCATCAGCACGGATAAGGCGCGTCGCTTCTAAACCGTCCATGTCAGGCATTTGCATATCCATAATCACAATATCAAATGACTTATCAGACTGTGTGATCCATTCAACCCCTTCAACACCACCTTTTGCGAGTGTCACCAGCGCACCTTGCAAGCGCAATAACTCATCAATCACTTGGCGATTTAATTGGTTATCCTCAACAACCAGCACCCTAACAGACTCTAATGCTAAATGTTCAATAGTGTGAGGGCCAAGCGGTGTATGCACCCCATTTATGGCTTGTTGTACCGCCTCAAGCATTAAATTAGCCGTAACAGGTTTAGATAACATGCTCACAAACGGTTGCTGACGATACTGTTTAGATTGTTTCAACACTTCCGAACCATAAGCGGTAAGCATAATGATTGCGGGGGCATTGTCCTCTTCAAACATTTGTTGAATATGCTGCGTTGTATCTAAGCCATTCATTCCTGGCATACGCCAATCCATAATAATCACATCGTATTGATGAGTCGCATTGATGCTTTGCTCTATCAAATTAATAGCTTGTTTGCTGTTTCCAGCTTCATTTACATAAGCACCATGGGCAGTTAATGTTTTAGAAATAATTCTGCGACTCATTTTACTGTCATCAACAATCAAAATATTTTTCCCCTGTAAGTCGATAGTAAACAGGGTGTTGTTCATTTCTATAATGTTGAGAGTCAACTCAAACCAAAAACGGCTACCTTGGCCCACTTGGCTGGATAATTGCAACTCAGAGCCCATTAAATCCACTAATCTTTTCGTGATGGCTAACCCTAATCCTGTGCCGCCAAATCGCCTCGAGGTTGAAGACTCTGCTTGCATAAACCCTTGAAAAATTTTACGACTTTGCTCCTCACTGATTCCAATTCCTGTGTCAGATATCGATACAGTTAAGCTGACTTGATTTTGCTTAATTTCATGGCAAAGCACACTCACTATAACGTGGCCATCAGAGGTAAATTTAATCGCATTACCCGCAAGGTTGAGCAACACCTGTCGCAAACGCTGTTCATCCCCTTCGATGAGGTAAGGAATGGCTGGATCAAGGTCAAAAATAACTTCGATATTTTTATTTTGCACATTCGTCGCGAGCATCACGGCTAATTCGCGCATTAAGGTTTCTAACTGAAAAGGATGTAAATCAAGCTCAAGCTTGCCCGCATCGATTTTGGAAAAGTCTAAAATATCATTGAGTAACCCCAACAATGACTTCGCGGCCATTTCTGCTTTGCTCACATAATCATGTTGCTGTCTCGTGAGCTCTGAATGCTGTACCAGCTGCAACATACCTAGCACCGCATTCATGGGGGTGCGGATCTCATGGCTCATGTTGGCTAAAAACTCAGATTTAGCCGCACTGGCCGCATCTGCAGCCCTTTTCGCAAAGCGTAGGGTCTGTTCTAGCTCTCGTTGCTCAGTGACATCACGGTTTATCCCCACAACACGAACTGCATGGCCGGCTTTATCATAACTAACCTGGGCACCCGCTTGGATATAACGAATTTTATTGGTACTTGTTACAATTCTAAATGTAGGCTCATAGGTTGTGCGAGTATCAATGGCTTGCTGCAAAGCTAACTCTGCCATTTTGATATCATCAGGGTGCACTCGTTCACGCCAATGCTGATAATTTAAACCTTCATCTTTAAGCGACATAGGATAATCGTACATGGAAAACATACGGTCATTCCATTGCAACTCATCATTTATTACGTCGTAATTCCAGATACCCAGCTCAGCCACTTCAGCAGCTTTAACCAGTTGATTACTGGCGGAAACTAACTCATCTTGTTGTTTAATCATGGTGTCGATATTGACAGCCACGCCCAAATAACCGACGAGTTCGCCATCATCATTACGCATGGCCGAAACTGAAATAGACACCTGGCACTGAGAGAAATCTTTACGAATATAAGTCCAATTACGCGTTTCTGGCCCAAAGTTTCTTGGTTTATAAACAAACACATCAAATGCACTGATGTCTTCGCCAAACTCTTCGCTTAATTCTTTACCTCTTGCACGGATCTCTGCTGGTAAATGTAAAATAGCGGGACTGACTTTACCGACAATTTCTGTCGCACTGTAGCCAAGCAATAACTCGGCACCACGATTGAAAATAGTGATAATGCCATTAGTATCTGTTGAGATGATGGCTATTTCAGATGCTGCATCAAGTACGTTTGTTAACAATGACGTTAATTTATTATTTTCAATTTGGGCTTGTTTACGCTCGGTAATGTCGATCCTAAGGGCAATACAACGCTCTAATTCACCTTCGGAGCTCATGATGGGTGCAATAACCGTATCGAACCAAATAGGCTGACCTTGCTTATCAAGATTACACACTTCATTGTGCCAGGTTTTCCCTGCCGTGATGGTTAGCCACATTTGCCGCCAAAAAGCATCATCATGTTCTTGAGATTTAATAATAGAATGCTTTTGGCCAATCATATGTTCACGAGAATAACCAGAAGCAATACAGAAGTTGTCATTTACCGATAAAATCACCCCATCTTTGTCGGTTTCAGAATACAGTAATTGCTGGTTAATATTTTCAAGCAGAGTTTTGTTTTCAGACAAGGCTTTTGCCAGTGCTTGGGTTCGCTCACTGACTTTACGCTCTAGATTGGCATTTAAGCTTAAAATTTGCTTTTCGGCATTTTGCTGCGCGGTAATATCACGAATAGTTTGACTAACGCCAACAATCACGCCGTATTCATTATAAATGGCAAGAGAGGTCATGGTGGTTGATAGCAACGCATCACCTTTACACTTGTGAGACCCAATATAATTAAGCAACGACTCACCATTTAACACTTTTTCAAATAACGCTTGTTCAGTGTCTAAACGATCATCGGGAGTGATAAATTTTTGCTTTTTAAACCCAAGAACTTCTGCATGAGTGTAACCAAATATGGTTTCAGCACCTTGATTCCATCCGGTAATGACCCCATCACAATCGTACGTAATAATTGCATCAAGTGAATGCTCTACAATATTCGCGCGACGTTCATTGTCCGCTAATATGATTTTTCTTTTTCCTGCGGAATACGAATAATACCCAATAAAAGCCCCTAATAATAAGCTGACAATCAACCCGTAGGAAAACATCATATGAGGTGAAGTTAATTGCAAATCGCTAACAAAATTAGGATAAGCGGCGAGTGTTATTTGCCACTTGCGACCAAATACCTCACGTTCAACAATAACGCTATAATTTGATAATGGACTCGCATCATCAATGTGGGTTTCGTAAAATGCAACATGATTCCCAAATTGGGTAATATCTTCAATCGTTAACTTTGTCGAATCGCGCGACAAGGGTAGCCCATCAAAAACCTCATTAGCCACTAAGGGAGCATAACTCCAACCAAATGCATTGGCCTCTCTTAATTGAACAGTTGGAGGCGTATATCCTGTGCTATAAATTGGCATTAACACTAAAAATGCTTGCAAAGGGCTTCCAGTTGCTTGCACTAAGGTTATTGGCCCTGTAAGCCTAACCTCTCCGGTTAAATATGCATCTTTAGCAGCATTTTTACGATTTTGTTCTGAGGCAATATCTAAACCTACAGCCGAATAATTGCGCTCTACAGGCTCAATATATTGAATAACATAACGTTCATCACCATGTGCATTTAGTTGCCTAATATTAAAACTTGGCCAATCATCCGCCTTTGCTTGCGCCAAAAACGCGAGCTCGTCCGATACTGGAACGCGCCGAATAAAACCAAACCCCCTAGCACCTGGAAACTCGTTATCTAAATCACGAGTTTGACTGTATTTGATGAATTTTGCACGCGACATCCCATCAACACCATCAGTGAAGATAATGCCACGAGCACTGCGTAAGCCATATTGATAGAGTTGCAGACGATTAGTAATATTAGATGAGACTTGCTCACTGACATCATTCAGGGTTTTGTTTATATAATGCTCATTTTTATTTTTTACCCCTAAGGCAACACCAGCACTAATGACTAAGCCAAAAGCGAACACTCCAACACCCAATTTAAGCGCATTTTTATAACTAGCAATTTTGGTCATGTTTATCATTAGGTTAAAATTACAGAAGTTAACTGTGGACGATAACCCAGTTTTTTACAAGCTAGACATTGAAAAACATAGTTTTTTTAATACACTACTTAAGTTAATATTACGTTGTCGCAACGAGTTAATAGTCAAAAACATTAAGTTTGAGGTTCAATTAAGCACTCCTATCGCGATGTTAAGGCATTCGATAGTTAGCGATTTACTCCAAACCCTAACTCACATAGCCTTGTCAACCATCCGCGTTACTGAGCATGCTAGATGATAATGACTTTCATTTTACGGTTAACCCTAAACAACTTTATTTAACATGCATTTATACTCATCATGTTAACGTGATGCACAGGCAAATTTTGAACAGTCATTCCAATAATGATACCATTTAGCTATAGCATATGTGGCATGATCGAGGTAGCAAAATGGCAAAGAAGAATTATCAACGAGAAGACGTATTAGATAACGTTATTCGTTTATTTTGGCAACAAGGTTATGCAGCATCGAGTATCCAGCAGATCACTAAGGCCACAGGATTAAAACCAGGCAGTATTTATCATGAGTTCGAAAATAAAGAGAAGCTGTTTCAAGAGGCATTAGGCCGCTATGCCGCGTTTTCAATTGATTCGATTCACCAAAAAATGGCTAACGCGACCAGTGTGAATATGGCGATTAAGCAAATACTAACAGATTTAGTGGAGCAATCTAAAGCCTGTGATTACTGCGGCTGCTTTTTAATTAAAACTCAACTTGAATTGGCTTCACAAGGTAATACCTTATACCAATTTGCATCAGCACAATTAGCCAGCATAGAAAAAATTTATGCCGATTACCTTAGTCGCGTTTATAACATTGAACAGGCTAGAGCTTATGCAGCGCAGCTGATGACAGTTATTTTTGGTATTCGCACCTACGGTTACCAGGCGGATTCTGCCAATACCATCACTCAAACAATTAACGCCCTTCTGCCCTGGTTAAATGAACATTAATAATGTACTAAGTGCTCATTATCACATTATCAACATGGCTTTCAGGTCAACGACAGCCTGAACAATTGCTCAATCGAACATCTTAGTTATCCACTTTATTTGTTAGCCATACCAATTACAGGCAAATTACGTTGGCTAAATCGTCGTTTTATGGCAACCTGAGCATACGATAAATAGATTTTTACTATTTTAGTAATGACTTAATTCATTTCTATTTCGACTTTGAGTTCAATAATACTTAAAGGATTAACCTTTGCGCGCACTCATCAAACAACACAAAAACAGCAATAGCGGGCAGCAGCAAGCTCGGGTTATCGCCTTGTTTTCGTTAGTTGGTATGTCTATTACTTTTTTGATGGGATTACTCAGCCTATTTGGCCCAAACAACACACTCTCTATCGTATTGTTTATTGCCAGCGCAATTTATTTAATCGCGTTTTTTTCAGCCAATAAATTAGAGATCAAAATAGGCTCGATGCTGGTCATTTATTCACTTTATTTATTGATGTTTTATCTCATATTTAGTGGTGGTGTCGAGCAAACGGGTCCTTTGTGGATTTTTATTGTCGCGCCCGTGTCAGTTTATGTGTTGGGGCTGCGTAATGGATTAATTAACCTGTTAATTTTTTTAACGGTGATCTGCATCATCATTTTATTACCGCAACACATCATTGAGCATGCCCAATACAGCAATAGTTATACACTGCGACTTATCTTATCGTTTGTAACCTTATCATTTTTATCTGCATTGTATGAGTTTTCGAGAATGCAATCTTATCGAAATGCCCTAGAGATCAGCGCCCAATTCCAAGAACTCGCCATGCGCGATCCGCTTACAAAACTGGCTAATCGACGTAATGCTGCAGCAGTGCTAGAACAAGAAAAAGCCAGAGTCATCCGCAACAATGAACCTCTATCGGTATTGTTGTGCGATTTAGATCATTTTAAAGCAGTGAATGACAAATTTGGCCACAATGGTGGTGATATGGTATTGGTAGAGTTATCAGCTCTATTTACCCAACATGTAAGAGAGCAAGATTGTGTTGCTCGCTGGGGTGGCGAAGAGTTTTTGATTATTCTTCCGCAAACATCCGCAGAACATGCCAGCATTATTGCAGAAAAAATCCGCAGCAACGTTGAGCAGCATACGGTTAATTTCTTATCACAACAAATTAACGTTACCATTAGTATCGGTATTTCGCAGCTCAGTGAAGACCAAAGTATCGACGAGCTCATCAATACCGCCGACAAATGCCTCTACCAAGCTAAAACCTTAGGCCGCAACCGAGTTTATCCTTAACAACATTGAATAGCTTGACGGTCTTTTTATAGCTCAAGTGCCTATTCCCCCATGAAAAAGCCCCAAATGTTGGGGCTGATTTTTAGTCGGTAGATATACCCGATTATGGCTTTGCCGTATCCGGATAAAGGCTGTTCCACCATTGGGGCTCGTCTTTTAATTTCATATCAAACCAGGCCATGGTGGTGTTCCACCAGTCAAAGCGAGCTTGGCGGGTGTTGATATGATGATCCTGGTCGTTAAACTCCACCAGCTCAACTTCTTTACCCAATAACTTAAGCGCTGTGTACATGTAATGGCTTTCGCCCACAGGCACGTTGGTGTCGGCATTACCGTGAATCAGTAATAACGGTGTGGTGATTTTATCAGCTTGATAAAGCGGGCTTTGCTCAACATAAAGCGCTTGGTTATTCCACGGGAAACTTCCACGGCTCGCAACACCTGAATAGCCATACCCCCACCAGCCATGCCCCCAATACGAAGACAAATTACTGATCCCCGCATGCGACATTGACGCGGCAAAAATATCGGTTTGTGTGGCCAAGTACATGGTCATAAAGCCGCCATAAGACGCGCCCATATTACCCACACGTTTGGAATCAACTGATGGGTAGGCATTTAAGAAAGCCTTAGTGCCTTCAATGATGTCATCTGCGCTGTACTTGCCCCAGGCATTCACATGGCGACCACTGAAGGCCTGACCATAACCAGTTGCGCCATTAGGCTGTAACACATACACCACATACCCCTGAGCGGCCCACAAGTTAAATGGCCAGCGGCCAGTAAAGTGACGTCCAACCGGAGAGGTACCGCCGTAATAGTAAACCAGTGCAGGGTACTTTTTGTTGGCATCATAATCGGTTGGCAGGTACACGCGGCCGTCAATGTTATGCCCATGCTGGTTAGTAAAATCAAAATCTTCAATGTTACCTAAACGCGTATTGGCATAACTTTGCTGTTGGCTGTCGAATAACACCTGCTTACGGCTTGAATTAAGCGACATGCTATACGCTTTTTGTGGCGCTGTGGCCGAGGTGCCTGCAACCACCAGCAGTGGGGTTGATAGCTTGGTGGCCACACTAAAGCCATCTACCATATCAACCCCGGTATCGACCTTACTAAAACGCTTTTGGCTTTTATCAAATAAATATAATGGTGAGCGATCGCCTTCGGTAACCGTTAGCAGTAGATCATCATTTTCAAGCTTGGTCATACTGCCGATGGCTGGGTCAAAGCTTTTGCTTAATGCGCTCACATTGCCCTTAGCATCTCGCCAATATAACTGGCCGTCATAATCATTGACCTCAATATTGGGGTTTTGCATACCCATGCCATCCATAAAACGCGGACCAGCGGTGATGTACATGCCATCATCGGCGTATAATGCGCCACTGAAGCTGCGATATTCACCAATCAGAGTTTCGCTTAAATCCGCGACATTAAGTTCGATTAGCTGGGTGATGCCATGAGCGGGTTGTTTGTAATCGACAGGTGAACGAGTTAGCAACAAGGTGCCTTTATTGGCGTAGCTGTCTAACAGTGAACTGGTGATGCTGTTGTCAGTTAGTTGACGAATAAAACCCGAACCCACATCTAATTGATAAAGCTGACTGTTGTTACGCCAATAGCTCCAGCGATCTTCTAATGCTTGAAAACGCTTTGAAGTTGCTTTGTCATCGGCTTTAAACGGCTTTTCCCAACTAAACAATAAGCTGTCACCAAACCACTGTAAGCCCGACACATTTTCAAGCTCAGTGGCGGCAATATCGATGCTTAAATCAGCGACATTGAATAACTGAATTTGTTTGTTAGCCACAAACGCGAGGTGTTTTGAATCATCAGACCACACCGCACTGCTCGGGCGGCTATCTTGCCAGCGATAAATCACGCTGTTGTCTGGCAATTTGCGCAGCTCTGTCACCTGAATAGGCTTATCGCCCTGGGCCGCTTGGTATTCAATGGTTGATTGCAGTAAATATTTACCATTAGGCGACAAGGTTAAGTTGCTAATCACTTTTGAGTCAAAAAGCTGCTCGGCTGATACGCGTTGTGATTTTTGTGCAGCAAAATCAAGCTCATCCACATCGCTTTTGCCTTGCCAATCAAGACTAAAAGGCTCGTCTTTTTGCACACCATCTGCAAGCAACATGAGTTGATAATCACCGTTGGCGAATTCAAGCTCGACCTTGTCCGATGATTTCACTAACTGACCGTTAAGATATACCTGCGGGTTTTCAAGGCCTTTAACGGTTAATGTACCTTGCGTAAAGCGCTGTGTAGAAACCGGCAAACGATAGGCTAACCACCCCTCACCTTCTGCTTTGGCAGTCGCAGCTTGCCACGAAAGCGTTTGGTTAAATAGCTTAACCTTATCGCCCTGCTGTACTTGGCTGAGCTTCGCCACCACATTGGTACGCAAGGCATCGGCTTGAGCACTTTTAGATAACGCCGTAGCAGAAACTTGTGTTACCGGACCAATACGTTGAATGTATTTTGCGTCAATGTCGACGCCAAATGCCATGCCTGAAACTGCCATGGCTAAACTGGTAAACACCAGAGAAAAAGCTTTCATTACACGTCCTTATTATTGCAACTTTCATTATTCTTGATACTCAGCGCAGTGTGACAAAAGTCTGCACAAAATGCATATTTTTTGTGTATCAATAATTGTCACTTGCTGTATTTATACCATCTCCACTGCTAGGGTCTGTTGATCTTTGCTGGTTGAATTTTGTTCGAGTTAAAAACGTTTTAATCGAGGCGAATGGATTGAAGCCTAGCCACCTAAGCAATATCCGTTCAACAAAGAGTAAAACGTTTTTAGCCGAACCCTGTGGGCAGCGTTTGTTGGTCATTTTTACTGCGTTATCGACTTTTTATGTAGAATAACTACACTTCAAAGTCTCTGCCTTGTATAAAAGACCAACAATTTGCTGCAAAAACAACCTTGAAAGATCAACAGGCCCTAAATTATTTAATACCTATTACATTAAAGGATTACTATGCAGATTATTCACCATGGCGCAGTGAATGGGGTAACGGGCTCGTGTCATCAGCTCGATATCAACCCGCAACTTCCAAGCAGTTACCTTATTGATTGCGGGTTATTTCAAGGAGCGGAAACCGCTGGTAAAAACTCGGCATCTCAACTGCAAATAGACTTCCCAATCGACAATATTAAAGGGTTAATCGTCACCCATTGTCATATCGATCATGTTGGGCGGATCCCTTATTTATTAGCCGCAGGCTTTAACCAGCCCATTTATACCACTACGGCAACCGCAGCGTTATTGCCATTAGTGATTGAAGATGCATTAAAAGTCGGTGTCACCCGCGATCAAAAACTTATTCAGGCCTGCTTAAACCAGCTCAGTAAACTCATTGTGGCAATAGACTATCACCAATGGATTGCACTGCCTGTCAATCTGAGCACCAATAGGGCTCAGCCGGTTAATCAAGTTAAGCTTAAATTTAAACCCGCGGGGCATATTTTAGGCTCGGCCTATGTTGAGCTTGACCTTAAAGGGCCAAATTATAAACACAGAGTGGTTTTTTCAGGTGACTTAGGCGCAACCTACGCCCCATTACTGGCAAGCCCCAAAAGCCCTTACCGAGCCGATACTCTAGTGATTGAGTCAACCTACGGTGATAAAAACCATCAAGGCCGTAAAGATCGCAGTAAACAACTCAAAGAGATTATTGAAAAAGCGGTTAAGGATAATGGCGTTGTGCTCATCCCAGCTTTCAGCATTGGCCGTACACAAGAGTTGTTATACGAGTTTGAGCACATTATTTATCGCAACAAGCACAACCCCATGTGGCAACATATCGACATTATTGTCGACTCACCTATGGCGGCAAACTTTACTCAACAATACCGGGCATTTAAGGCGTTGTGGGACAAAGAGGCCAAGCAAAAACTGAAACAAGGCCGTCATCCGTTAGATTTTGAACAGCTCACCACTATCGACAGCCATCAGGATCACCTAGCGGTTATCAACTATCTAGACTCGGTCAATAAACCCGCCATCATCATTGCCGCATCGGGCATGTGCACAGGCGGCCGTATTAGTAATTATCTTAGCCGCTTTTTACCCAAAGCCACCACAGACGTATTATTTGTCGGCTATCAAGCTCAAGGCACCACAGGCCGAGACATACAACAATATGGCCCACAAGGCGGCTATGTGTATATTGATGAGCAGCGCATTGATATTAAGGCGGTTATCCACACTATTAGCGGCTACTCTGCCCACGCCGATCAACACAACCTCATCAATTTTGTCAAACGCATGCACCACAAACCAACACATATTCGTATTGTTCATGGCGATGCTGAGGCTAAACAAGCGTTAGCCTCAGCCTATCAAGCATTGTTACCTATGGCTGAGATTGAGATTGGTAAAGCATAACAACACCCAACAACAATCAATGACATTTCAGCGGTGAGATGACAAGTTAATGGCCAAATTTAATTCTGATGCCTGCGTTAGCAATAAAGCCATCGTTACGCGACCAAATGTCAGTGGTCCATTGGCCGCTAGGCGCGCGGCTAGGCAGTAGCATTGGGTGCTCATCCGTTTGCTTTATATCGAGTAGGTTTTCTAAATTAATAAACCAACTGACTCTGCCCACGGTAATCTCACCCATTAAGCCTAAATGCCAATAGGGGTTGGTTTCATCAATATAAGGATTATCATTTACGCGCTGCGTGCCAGTGTAGTAGGCCTCAAAACCGGCTCTAAAATTACCATGCTGCTCCCACATTGCCACAAAACCTGCAGAATGACGTGGAGTGAGTGCAATAGCTCGTCGCCCTGCGCCTTCAGGGTCCTCTTCACTGGCATCTAAATACAAGTAACTTGCCGTGAGTTTAACGTCGCCTAAATAATAACGCAGCAACACTTCAGAACCGCGAATTTGGCTTTCACCCGGTGCATTCACCAATCTCACCGCATCGAGGCTGCCGTTGTTGTTGGTAGAAAATGCCTCTAGCGTGGTGACGTTATCCACATTAGAGCCAAATAACGTCAAACTGGTTTCGGCATCGTCAAATGCATAGGTAAAATCAAGTGACGCCGTTTTAGCCTGTTCTTCTTTTAACCCCTCAATTGGCGCGAGCCTTGACAACCCCGCAGCCTCAATCTCTTCAACAAACGGTGTGGGGGCAAAGTAACCTTCGCCATAAGAGCCTCTTATGGTTAATTCATTTGGGCGATAAAGCACTGACACTCTTGGGCTAAATTGCGTACCGTATTCGCTGTGATCGTCAATACGCGCACTGTAAGACGTAGTGATTTGATCGGTTAACTCATAATCAAGCTGGGCAAATGCGCCAGGGACATCGTAAGAGTAATCAAACTCAGGGAAAGTATCTGAGCGAAAGACTTCAGATTGATACGCTAAACCAACCACCCAATCACTGTTATCGGTGTAACCTGCAATACTGTTTTCAAATAAATAACTCTCGTGGGTATCTTCTTCAATATCAGTACCATAAACATGCTCATGATCTTGCACCATCGCCGAGCCGCGTGCGGTCATGGTTAAGCTGTCTAATAACGGCATGGTAAACACCAAGCCGCCATCAAGCCTTTCTGAGTCTTGTGATTGCTCAAACCTTGTGCCATCGGCTACCGTATTATCACCAAGTGTCCCGCCTGTGCGATTTTCGGTCATATAGCCACTGGTAACATACAATGTTTGTCCCGCGTCACCTTCCCAAAATACACGAGGACGCACGGTATAACGCTCATACCCCGCCAGATCTATCCAGCCATCGTCGTCAACATCTTGCTCATCTTGATAATGGGCTCCAGCAGTCATTGAGCCTTTTACATTCTCGCTCAGCGGCGACTCCACATAGGTGGTCACATCCTGACCATTGCGAGTGGTACCATTGACCAATACTTCACCATTTAACTCATCACCTGGCGTGCGAGACACAAGGTTAATCACGCCGCCAAGCGCAGAACCACCATAAAGCGATGAGGCAGAACCTTTAATAATTTCAACACGTTTTAAATCTGTTGGCGGCACTTGTAATAACCCTATCGATGCAGCCTGGTTACCATATAGCGGTAAGCCATCAGCCAGTAATTGGGTATAGCGGCCGTACAAACCTTGTAAACGAATATTGGCACTGCCCAGCGCGGGTGATGTGGTTTGTAATCGCACCCCGCCCGTTTCAGCCACCAGCATCGAAATATTGCCCGGTCTCATTGCCGCTTTCTCTTCAATTTCTTCGCGATTAACCACCTCAACACGGATCGGTTGCTCATCGACAATCCGCCCAGACCGCGTTGCCTGTATCACAATGGTTTCCATTGCTTCTTCGTGTTCATGCTCATCTTCATGTCCCTCCTCATGATGATCAGCATCGGCATGATGTTCATCATGAGATCCCGAGGCGTGTTGCTCTAGGTTAACCGAATGCACCTCATCACTTGCGTGACTCAGCCCCATAAGCCCAAGCGACAGCATTAACGATGCCGTAGCAGAATAACGAAACATATAACGTCCTTATAACAACAGAGGATCTAAAAATGGTATCCTGTAGCGTAAAGGTTACAGTCACTGGAAGGTCAAGTTGAAAATAAGTGAATTAGCATCGATTGCTCAGGTTTCGGTAAAAACCATCCGATATTATGAACAAATTGGTTTGTTATCGGCCCCCATTCGCGCCAGCAATGGTTATCGTCACTACCAAGAAAAAGACATCGAGACATTGGTGTTTATAAGGCGCTGCAGAGAATTAAACATCGGACTCGACGACATAAAGCGCCTAGTAGATACACAACAAGATCCAAAGTCATCGTGTGCCTTAGTCGATAATATCATCGCCGAGCAACTGGCACGTATACAACAAACCCAGCGAGAACTGGCATTACTAGAGCAATCACTCGCCGCACTGGCATCCTGTTGTCAAAGTCAGCAAATACAAGATTGTAGTATTTTACAGACACTAAAATCGTCATAACGATACTCATACAAACGCTCTACAAGGGTTTATTAGGCTTTACTGAGTGAACTTAAACGACTATGATCCGGCTCCATTAACGGTTGCGTATACTGTACTGTTAAGGCTTCAATTTGCGGCAGCGTTTTAGCATGATAACAACACTCAGCTTAGACACGATTAATCCTAAAAAAGGGACATCTGAAACCTCAGACACTGTATGGATACCAATATGACGACACAAACAATCACAGTACTTTACTACCCTGCAGAACTTGCCATTAAGCCTCTAGCCGAAGTGTTATACGATCTCGAAGTGGGCGTTAACGGCCGTGTGATCATTCCGATGGAATATAAAGAAGATAAAATCATCGTCGCGGTATTTAAAGGTGAAGTCGAACTGTTAAACGCATTAGGCGATAGGGTTGCATCAGAGTGCAATGACGTTGCCTAAAGGCAATATCGCTCAGTAGTCATTCGTGCTAAACCGGATAAAAGTCATATTACAAGTTTGATGTGGCTGACGATACGATTATCAGATTTAACAGGTCTCGCGACGTTAACCCGCCGTAAAAATTAACTTTGGCGCATCACCGTGGACGTACCAACGCAAACTGGATTTATGCCTAACGCTAGTCCCCTTTGCACGAAAACAGCAGACTCACAGGTTAGACTACGTTCCCCCTAAGCAGCGTTTAAGTGTCTTTCATCACAGTGAATATTGACTTTATTAATAGTCAGCGTAAATCCTCAAATCATTGCTGGATCATCTTGAATAAATGCCCTTTCACTTGCTCAATGGTAATTGCCCCTAAAAATATCCCTGTTTTACCGGTAACCACCATGACTGATTTAGGGTATAAGCAAAAATGCTTTAATAATGATTCAACCGAATAGTCAGTATAACAAGTATATTCGACAGGGATAAAAATTTGGTGAGCCCGTTTCGTCATCGTTAATCTATCGTGTTTTGTCTCAGCATTTGTGTTCACATATGGGCTAATTGCAGCATTGATCTCATGCTGTGAAATATACCCAACACATTTACTGTTACTCAACACCATAACCATATCGCTGCTGTCAACCATATCAATAAACATCTCGATCCTATCATCTGGTTCAACATGTGGTGGTTTAGGCATTAAAAAATCAATCACCGTCGGTATTTTTTTCATGTCACTCACAAGAAGCTTAAGCTGAAGTTGGTCTATGATGTCGTTAATATCGTTCACAGTATGAGTGTGTTCCATTAACGAAAGCGGCTTACTAAAAATATAGCCTTGTACATAATTCACCCCCATCTCAACTAAAATCTTAAGTACGTCCGGGCCTTCAACCCCTTCAATCACAATTTCACCACCCATTGAGTGAATAAATTGGGTAAACATTTTCACCATTAGGCGCTTTTGTTTGTCTTTTACTATGTCATCAGTGATGAGCTTATTAATTTTAATTAAATTGAGAGGCAATACAGATAGGTCTGTAAACGAGGTATAACCAGAACCAAAATCATCGATAGCCAGCACGATATCATTGTCAGTAATATGTTTAATATCATCAAGAATACTTAGGTTATCGTTACACACTGCTGACTCAGTTAACTCAATAGTGATCCGACTAGGATCAATGCCTGTCGAATGAATCAATTTAACAGTGTCATCTAACGTAAAACGGTTTTTAGAGCGATTAATCATTGAGCGATTAATTGATAAGCCTAAATGTTCATTTCCTAACATCGAAGCTAACGTAGGTAACTCGTTTATAGCAGTGAGCAGCACTTTTTTGTCAATGATATTAATCCAATCATTTTCTTCAGCCAACTCAATAAGTTCTTGAATATTATGATGCACCGAAGTGTTTATATTGAAGCGAGCCAATGCTTCAACCTTATCTATTTTTAATGTTTTTAGGTTAATAATAGGTTGGTAAACGACATAGATCTGATCATGCTCGAGGCAACTTTGTAAAGCGGATTCTAGCTTCAATTTACGGTTATTGATGATATTGATTTTGGGATTAAAGTACTTGACCTTATGCTCATTAACATAGCTAAACCCCACTGAAGAGGTCGTCAACGCTTGTAGCGCATTCAATAAAACCTGTTCATTACTTTTTGCATCTACACCATCAATTGACACGCCAATGTTACATTGAATTTTATGTTCTAACTGTAACTGATTCTCTTCCAGTAATAAGCCAAATATTTCAGCTAAATCACGATGAATCGTCTTTATCAACTTTGAGGAAATAAACGCACCACAGATTTGTTCATCGTTTAAGACGCCTAATTTAACGATATGCCTAAAGCCTTTAAGCTTAGGGATAGATTGGTCAAACAACCAACGAGGGGAAATTGAGTTTTTTGATGAATGAAAATAAGTGTCAATCACAAAAACCACCAAACTTTCTTGATTGCTTCGCAGCGCTCGCATGCCGTTTAATGTATCAAAAAAATCGACTTTATTATTCCAATCCCAATTCGACTTTTGTTGTGAAAACTCAACGATATCTGAAAATATAAAATCAAGCTTATTTAACTGAAATATAGTTAATTGCGAACTTTTATTAGGCTCGGAGTAATGCAGTATATTGGCTTTAAAGGCCACATAAGAACCATCTTTATGATAAAAAAATAGTTCTCCATCCCAAGTACCATTCGTTTCACAATTAAACAAATACTCCTGAAACACATTGTTTTTATCATGAATAAAAGCGCTAATGTTTTGGCCAACAACTTCGTACTCCTCATAACCAAGGTACTCGACGAGCATTTGATTAATCAGCAATATTTGATTGTGCACATCACACACAAGCAACAATCGTGAAGACTTGTAAAACAACGTTTTTAAAATCGAGGCTTCTTCTTGTTTTGATGGTAATACACGCTTAAAAAACATACTGCCAGAAACAAGCTTTAAATTACTCGAAAAAATGGTGACTTCAACAAGGTACTTAACGTTGGCGATAGAAAACACCACATGGCATGTGACAATATCTTGAGAGGATATACTGGTCTCGATATTTTTCTTGAAATACTCTGCTTGTTTCTTATCTAATAAATCAATAAGTAACCTAAACCTTACCGTCCCAGGGTTTTCGGATCCAAAAATGATTTTTAACAGGTTTTCACTGTAAAATAGCTTTTCATCAATGTTCCATTTCCATTGAAAAGTACGATCAAGTAGATCTTTTTCAGCGCAATTAAGCGTCATCATGATTCCATTCATTCCTTACCACATCCCTATGGTTTACCAAATAATGACCTTTTGTCACACATCACATTCAAACCGAGCCCCAAAGTTCTCGAGTCACCATTAAAAGCTTTCATTTAGGCCAGTCTATGATGTCATGCTCAGGCTTTATCATATTATCAGCTGCTTTATGATATTCAAATTAGTTATCGCAATAACGTGACCTGGTCAACTTAGTACAATTCTTTATACAGACAACAGCTTAGGTAGGCAACGATACTTAACTATTTTAAATCAGCATATTAACCAAGCTCACTTTCAAGCTTGTCTAAACGGTATTGATGACGTTAGAAAAGCCTTTTACCCCTCATTGCCTGACACCATATTGCTTTTTAATATTTCGAGCGCTTTCACATAATTTAGCATTTGTACTTGATCATAAAAAGTTAGAAATGCCTCTTTGCCAATCAATGACATTATGCCTGCAGCGTTATTTTCGACGGTTTCATTCGCTGAGAGAGCATTAGTTTCTAAAGCCACAATGAGCATTTCAACCTCCGATTGAGCCATCTTATCAACCAGTGGATCGACGGTGAGATTTTTTTGCGATTTAATTTGCGCTTGCTGCTCTAGAAAGTGCTGGCTATTGACTCGTAATTCTTTCAAACCTTTAATAATTTTGATTAATAAATCTGGTTGTTCATCATGTTCACCTTTGCGCAAACTGATTTCAGCTTGGGACGTCAAATTGTACAATGCCTTTGCTCCAACCATGCCCGTACTGCCTCGTAACTTATGCAGTTCAGCCGCTAAAGTAAGTCGTTTTTCACGATGATTAAACGGGAACGATTCAAGACGTAACGCCTCAAAATCACGATATTCTTCAAACAAACGTCTTAGAGCAAACTCGAATAATTCCAAGTTGCCTTGAAATAAGTCGACGCTATTTGTAATACCCGCTATCTCGGGCCAGTTAGCTACACTTTTGCAGGCCTCAGCAGAGTCAATATGTTCAATCATTACAGGCTTTTCCCGGTAATGCTCTATCTGCATACGTAGACATAAAATCAACTCTCCGGGTTCGATAGGTTTACTCAGAAATGCATTCATTCCGATATTAAGTGCTCGATTTTTTTCATCTGTTAACGTCCCCGCCGTTAAGGCAATGATGGGAAGTTGCTTAATATTTAATTGTTGGCGTATAACGCTGGTCGTTTCCAAGCCATCCATTTCGGGCATTTGCACATCCATCAACACCACATCAAAATCATTGTTGGCATCTTTTAACGCATCAATGGCTTTAGTACCACTGTTCGCCGTTGTCACGGCGGCACCATTATTTGCTAATATTTTCTCAACCACGTCGAGGTTCATTTGATTATCATCAACGACTAATATTCTGACTCCAGGTAACCACTTCGCTTTAACCGCTTCCATTTTAGTTGACGCTAGTACGCGACTTGTGTCGCCCGTATGCTCAATGAGGACTTTATTGACCAAACTAAATAACTCTGCAGGTTGCACAGGATGAAGCAATATCCCTTTAATTCGTTCACTATCAAGTTGTTCAACATGCTTCTGTTGTTCAGCAGCACACACAGCAATAACAGGGACTTGTGGCCAACTAGGAAGCTTAAATATTTCGTCCACCAGCGGTAAGCAATCTAGGTGATATTGTTCCCAGTCAATCACAACAACATCTGGCAATGTTTTTGAGTTGTATAACCGTTGCTGAAACTCCTGCTTAAACTGTTCCACGGTCGAGCCACAAAATACCCGCCACCCCAATGAAGTGCCAATCTTTTTCATGGTGCAGTTATCTTGCTCAGTATCACCAAGCACCCATATATTGAGCGCTTCAATGATTGAATCCGTCGTAAAACCATCATCCTGATTGGTTTCGGTAAAAGGCACCTCAAACCAGAATCGGCTACCTACGCCCTGCTCACTAGAAACACCAACTTCACCACCTAATAATTCACTTAAGTTACTCACAATCGACAAGCCAAGCCCTGTTCCATCAAAACGACGATTAATACCATCGTCAGCCTGATTAAAGGGGTGGAATATTTTATTTTGTTGCTTAGGAGAAATTCCGATACCAGTATCTTCAATAGTAAAACGCACCAACTCTTGATTGGGTAATATATTGTCAGACGTCTCACGCGTAACGTTTAGGGTCACACTGCCTTCACGGGTAAATTTAATCGCGTTACTCAATAAATTAGTGATGATCTGTTGCAATAATTTTTTATCGGTAAGCACCACAGGGGTTAAATCTGAGTCTATGTGTAAGCTAAGCGTAATGTTCTTTTGATGAGCTTGGTTAGAAAAAACATTGTATATGTCATCAAGTAAATGTTGCAGATTACAAGGTTCGAGTACAACCTTCATCTCATTCGCTTCAATTTTACTCAAGTCTAAAATGTCATTGACAATGCCAAGTAGCGAACGCCCCGCAAGTTGAATATTACTCACCAAAGTTAACTGCTCTGGAGTTAAGTCATTTCCCTTGAGAAGGTGCGTTAATCCAATAACGGCATTTAAAGGTGTGCGAATTTCATGACTCATGTTTGCTAAAAATGCGGTTTTAGCCTGACTGGCACTCTTGGCTTTTTCAATGGCATGGGTTAATGTTTTTTCAATTTTTTTCCGCTCCGAAATATTGCGGATAGAAGAAGCGATAAGTAGCTTATCATCCAACTGAATTGGACTTAAACTCACTTCCACCGGAAATTCAGAACCGTCGGCATGACGACTAAAGAGATCATTCGCCATTCCCATTGGTCGCGTACGCGGTTTATTAACATAGCCATTTACATAGCTATCATGCTTTCCTGCAACCGATACAGGCACCAACATATTTATTTTCTCACCGACTAGCTGTTCACGACTATAACCAAATAGTTTTTCAGCTTGGGAGTTAATTAAAACAATCACTCCTGCAGTGTCTATTATGACCATAGCTTCAGGCGATAACTCTGTGAGGCTTTCAAACATATTATCTTTTTGTTTTTGAGCGTCGAGCTCTTTTTTGACCTGGGAAGCAATAATCATACGAGTATTATTTGCCCACGAATAATAAAACAACATTAAAGCTAAAATTGAAAATGCGAGAAAAATCAGCATCTGTTTCAACAATAATATCAATGCACTTTTATAAATTTCTGTCGTCGAAAATGTGGCTCTAATCATTAACTGGCCAGTGACATCACCTTGATTAGGGGAGATAAGCGTTTCAGCACTTAATAATGCATCATTGTGACTTTCCCAAGTGCTAAGACTATTGTTTAATGCGCTAAAAATATTTGCGGTTCGATGAAAAACATCTTCCCAATGATTGCCTTGCTCAAAAAAAGAATCATTAACCATATCGCTATAATTTGATAGTATAAACCTCTGTTCTTCATCAAGAATATAAATAACTTCAACACCTTTCGATAAATTGTTTATTTCTTGAAGTAAAGGTTCAGCTTCGACATTAATAACGATAATGCCAAAAATCGTTCCATCGGGATAAAAAAGAGGAGTTGAATAACGTCGAGTTAACCTAATAGGAAGTTCGATTTCACCATTTTCAATGTTTGGCTCTATATTTGATGTATATATTTCTCCATTTTTTAACTTCACCGTATTAACAAAATAGTCCCTATTGCCTTTATTTTGTAAATCATCGCTAGGAGTAATAAAAATTTCTCCATCTTTTCTTTCCACACGAACGAGTTCTTTACCTTGCCCCTGTGCACTAATAAGTCGTATCTGGTACATTTCTTCCTGAGATTGCATGTAGGCTCTAAAGATATCTGCCACTACTGCTTTCCACTCACTCAGTTCAAATGGTAAGGATGAAGTCTGCCCTACCTTTGTGACAGCCTTGATCATGGGGGTAGACTTGATAAAGGTCAGTCCTTCTTTGTAACTTTTTTCATGATTATCGATCAACTCCTTGCTATACCCTGCATGATCGATTAACACCGTTGAGACGGAATTAAACTCCTGTTCAACATACAAATAACCACTAAAGGCCAGAATACTTATCATAATGAACAAGTAGCCTTTTAAAGAATTGATAAAACCGCGACGTGAAAAAAATTCTCTAGGAGAGACGTTATTGTTTTGAACCACCTCTGGACGTTTAGCAATATACTTCGCAGCCAATATAACCGAAATAAAATAAGACAAACTCGTCATCAACAAAAACAGAAATAGGAACCAAATTGGCGAATAAGAATAGAGCCCTTCTTCAACATTTTTAACCGCTTTGGCTGAGATAACCCAGCTCCTGCCCATAAATTCAATTTCACGATTAATCACGGACTCTGAATCGTGATCAAATTTATTTTGGCCACGAAGTGATTCAAAAAAATGATTATTTTCGGCTTTATCAGAGATAGTGAGGTCAATTTCAGAGAACGCTGGGGCAAGATCAAATAAAACATCATCGACGACGAGTGGAGCAAAAGCCCAGCCAATAGTCGACTGCAAGCTTTTTTCAACCATATTATCCACTAAAGGGGTATTGTAAATAGGTAAGAGGATTAAAAAACCTCGTCGCTCTTTACCTTCTTCTTGAACGAGTGTGATAGGTGCACTGAGTGTGGCCTCACCGCTAATTGAGGCGGATATTGCAGCAGCTCTTCGGTTACTTTCTGAGGCAATATCTAAACCGATTGATTCATCATTACTGAGTTGTGGATAAATATATTGAACAATAAAACGGTCTTTATTGTGCGGCATGAGTGTATGCACTTTAAAATCTGGAGCACCGTCATTACGAGCAGCAATCACAAAATCATCTTCTTGTTCTACCGAGACCCGCCTGATAAAGCCAAACCCTCTTGCACCGGTAAAGTATTTCGCCAAATCCATCGATGCAATATAACGTTCAAAGTGTTGTCGGTTAATATCACCGTTTTCAGCAGTAAGGATTGAGCTTCGAGTATTGAGTAAACCATACTCATATTTTTTAAAGCGTGTTTTAACCAACTCAACCGCTTGCTCAATATGTATTTCTGTTCGCTCAGTTAGTATATTTTTAAAATAATTATCAGTAATAAAATAACTGCCACCCGTTAATACGCACCCGATGAGCCAAATGACCAAGAAAATTCGAAACTGAGGTGACATAATAGCCGCTAAAGATTTTTTTACATTCAAAGACAAGTGTTCCCTATAGTGGTTGATACTGACAATGACTGAATTAACCTAATAAATATAAAAAGTTACCTAAGTATTCTCTTGTAAATAATGACACATTTGTAGATACGGCATAGGCTTACAATAATAGTAGCCCTGCATAACAAAACACCCTTTGGCAGACAAGGCTTTGACCTGTTCGATGGTTTCAACACCCTCTGCAACTAACTGCATTCTTAACGAGTTTGCCAAACCAATTATTGTATCGACAATAGCCTCATCACTTTCATCATCGAGCATGTCATCAATAAAGCTTTTATCAATTTTAAGAATATCGATTGGAAAACGCTTTAGATAAAGCAAACTAGAGTAGCCTGTGCCAAAGTCATCAATTGAGATTTTTATTCCAAGCTCTTGTAATGACTCAAGCACATTTCGCGTACGCTCAATATCTTTCGCAAGTACCCCTTCGGTGATCTCAAACTCAATCAACCCCGTATCGATTGATAACTCTTTAACGAGTTTATATACCGTGTCATAGAAATCATCTTGCGCAAATTGCATAGGAGAAATATTAATGCTCACGCGGCGTTTAAGGCCCATTTTTTGCCAGCTAATTGCATCTTCGCATGCCTTTCGCATGACAAAATTGCCTATGGGCACAATTTGCCCACACTCTTCAGCTAGTGGAATAAATTCAGCAGGCGAAATAAACATCCCATCGGCTGACCTCAGTCTTAACAATGCTTCCATACCGACAAGCTGATTATCTCTGATATCTATTTTAGCTTGATAATAAACCTCAAAAAGCTGCTCTTGTAAGGCATGACGTAAATATTGTTCAAGTTTGTGCCTTGCTAAAACACTTGATCCAATTTCATTGGCATAAAAATGCCATCGTCCACGCCCAAGCTCCTTAGCACGATACATGGCTAAATCTGAATGTTTATGTAACATCTCAATGCTCATCGAATCATCAGGATAAACGGCTAAGCCAATACTGCAAGTCAAATCAAAGCGTTTTTCATTGACATAAAAGGGCTCCGCAAAAAGCGCCAAAATACGTTGAGCATAGCTCGCAACTTGATCTAGTTTAGTAATTTCTGGCTGTAGAATGATGAACTCATCCCCTCCCTGACGACTGACAGTATCAATATTTCTTGAGTTATCAAGTAAACGATTAGCAATTTTCTTGAGTAAAATATCACCCGACTTATGGCCTACTGAATCGTTTACAATCTTAAAGTTATCTATATCTATCATGAACATAGCAACTTTTTCGTTGTTTCGTTTTGCAGTGTTGATAGCACGTTCAGCACGGTCTTGCAGTAACATTCGGTTCGGTAAATTAGTCAGAGAGTCATGATTAGCTAAGTGTGACATTTTCAGGGCCATTGCTCTTGTTTCACTGACATCATGGAAAACAATAATCGCCCCTTGTGTTTGGCCTTGCTCGTCTAAAATAGGCGCTGCAGAATCTTCCACTTCAAGTTTTTTACACTGCCGAGTATGCAATAAGGTATTGAAAGCCATTCCCACTATGCGGCGTTCTTTAATGGCAATATGTATTGGATTAACCATTGGAAAGTGCCCACTTGAATCAGTTAATGGCATAATCTCTTCAATCGGTTTATCAACCGCATCCTCAATACTCCATCCCGTTAATGTTGACGCTATCGGGTTCATAAAATTTACAATGCCATTGACATCTGTAGTGACCACAGCATCACCAATTGAATTAAGCGTGACTTTAAGTAACTCTTTATCTTGGTGTAAATCATGTTGCAATACTTTCATCGGGGTAATGTCATTGAGTAGCATCACAAACCCAGTAAACTTGCCTTCCAACAAGGTGGGGACCATAGATACCGAAACGAAAACAGCATCACTGCAAGATGCATTAAAGGTTAGATCAAACTCCATGTTTTTGCCTAACTTCACTTGTTCAGCAGCCGTCAATAGCACACTGATGGCCGTTCCATCTAAGGTCTCATTTTGTTTAATCACATCACTAAATCGCTGATGAAGCATCGCTTCTGCAGTTAACCCAAACCATTTCCCTTTAATATCATTGCTAAATATATTGTTTAAATCCTCATCCCAATAAGCCACAAATACGGGAAGATGATGAATAATACTGTCCAATGTGCCACGGGTTAAATTGAGCTGATGTTGCTTATTCTTCAATTCGAGGTGAGTTTTAGCTCTCGCTTCAACAATCAGAGGATTAAGCGGTTTTTGTAAAAAATCGACAGCACCGTATTGAAGTGCTTTCAATTCATGTTCAGTATCACCATGAGCGGTGACGAAAATGATTGCGGTATCTTTCAATGCGCTAACATTCATTATTGCATTACATACCTCATAACCACTTATGCCAGGCATTTGTATATCAAGTAAGATCAGATCAGGCTTAACCTGGTGAGCCATCTTGATGGCTTCTTTTCCGTTACTGGCAAAGTATGTTTTACCTAAAGCAGACACAGCATTATTGAGCAATTTGATATTTGCCGGTTCATCATCGACTAATAAAATGACATTAGCTTTCTTTTTCATTTTCATCTAATTGCTTCCAAATAATACTGGCCATATTTTGTTCGTACACAATGAATCACAATAGCAAAAGGCCAATAAACCATTATTTTTCAACAACTTCAAAATAAAAATACCACATCATCAATCAACGACGGTCATGAATACTCGGATATCTCTTTCTGTGACCTTTTTATCAATGCTTTAGCCATCATCAAGATAGCAGAGAGTCACTTTTAGCACTCGTTTCCGGTGAGGGTTATGGTTTAAACTCATTCCTTTTCGGCTAATTTTCACTTTGCATTGGAACTTAATGAGGCTAAGTTGCTATTAACATCTTTATATTGACAGCTAAAAACAATCATTCAAGTAAAAATGCGCGATCTATATTCGTTATCACGTCTAAATTAATCAATCAAACTATGCGCCTTAAGATTATCTAAGGTGAGTCTCGATAACTATCGTAGGATGAGATCGCGAACATTTTTCAAAGAAAGGTGGGCGTTAAACGAACTTCCGTAGTCCGATAAATCTCCAGCGTTAAAATGACTTCCTGTTCTTTGTACTCAGACAAGCATAGTGTTGAAAAGTAAGCATTCATGCCAACTTTCTAAATAATTACCATTCCATTGTAGCTTACGAATATAATAGCGTCATGATTATTGGCACCGTCAGATGAAAATCCCTTTTTCAAGTGACGATAGTAAAACTAAAAGCCATTAGTATCCCAAAACAGAATGTTAACAATGGCTGGCACCTAGGAGCATATTAATTACGTCAAGGCGCTTAGCGCTAACTGATTAATCAACATTCGTATGTCAATAACAACAAATACAAGATGTACATTACCGTTTGATGTCATGGCAATGCTGCAACCCAGTCAATATTTGAGCCCGGTGGTCATGTTGTGTAAATGACGAATAGTGTTTGCATTATGAGACACGATACCAAAGGTTTTATACATAGAAAATCATTGGCTTGAGGCCACTAAAATGTATAAGTCAATTTGCTTAATTATCGTGAGTGGTTTTAAGATTTCTTGATAAAAACTGCTCAACTAATACCATTTGCGAATCCACTTTATTAACAACATCACCGCCCAGGTGAACCATATCTTGACCCAGCTCATTGCTACTGTTCACTAATCTAGATACTGCTTCGACACTTCTATTAACTTCATTAGATACCTGAGATTGTTGTTCTACAGCACTAGCAATATGATGAGTCATGTCTGTGATTTGCTCTACCGCTTGACGAATTTCATTCAGGGCAACACCTGCTTTTTCCGCTTGTTCAACACAAATGCTAGCATCATTAAGCCCTTGTTCCATGCTTGAAACGGCGGTACCTGTACCTTGTTGCAAACGACTGATCATATCATGTATTTCTTTCGTTGAAGTATGAGTTCGCTGAGCTAATGATCGAACTTCATCAGCCACAACAGCAAATCCACGACCTTGCTCTCCAGCTCTTGCGGCTTCAATTGCAGCATTTAATGCTAGTAAATTAGTTTGTTCAGCAATGGCTTCAATAACATCCAATACAGAACCAATATTTTTTCCGTGTTGCTCCAACTCGGTGATCACATTAGAAATCGTACCGAGCTGATTTGACATTTTTTGAATGGAAGAAACCATTTGCTTAACCACATCGTCACCTAATGTGGTTTGAGAGAGTGCACTATTTGACGATTGAGCAGCATCAGCGCAATTTGAAGCCATATCAGTTAATGTCGCTGTCATCTCTTGCATGGCAGTAGCAACTTGTTCGATTTCAGACAGTTGTGATTGACTGTTTTGTTTAATTTCATTGCCTTTATCCGCAGACTCTCTTGCACTAGCCGAGACCTGCTCACTAGAATCAAGTGTACGACCTAACACAGCCCTGAGTTCGGATGCTTGCATTTGCAATGCTAAATCAATTTTAGCTACATCATCATTATGTCCAGTGTAAACCGCTGAGGATATGGGATTGTCATAAATGGCCGATGCCTTTTTAACAAGTTGATTAAACCGTTTAAATGCAGTTTTTAGCACGAATAAGCCACCACAATAGGAAAGACCAAATAACCCTAAACTCACCATATCGCCTTGGCTTGCAATATAAGCCATAGGTAACATGGCAGCCGTAAAGCTTAAGTAGACTTTAATAGGTAAGGTGATTTTTTTCGGTATTATTGAGTGCGTTTTGTCTTGCTTTAATTGGGTATAAATTTTTTCAGCCCGTTCAATTTGGGCTCGAGTTGGTTTCGTTCTAATCGATTGGTATTCGACAATCTTTCCCTTATAGGAAATGGGAGTCACAAAAGCATCAACCCAATAAAAGTCACCATTGGCACAACGATTTTTCACTAAACCTTTCCAAGGATCTCCTTGCTGAATATGCTGCCAAAGGTCTTTAAATGCCGCAGCAGGCATATCTGGGTGACGTACCATATTGTGTGGTTGACCAATTAAATCTTGTTGGCTAAACCCCGCCACGGTACAAAAAGAACGGTTAGCATATTTAATATGGCTATTGGTATCTGTGATAGATAATAAAATCCAATCTTGGGGATAATCATATTCTTTTTGCGTTATTGGTTGATTATTTCTCATTAATATAGCTCCAAGGATTTATGCCATTTCTATCCTTGAAACGGAGATGATATGTATTAGAAAAGTAATCTCTTTAATATTACATGTGAGTGTTAATTTATTGATATTATTTGAATACTAATTAGTTATAGGACGTTATTCAACAAATAAATTGTTGAAATTTAAGATAATAAAATTCAGAAGGCTATTGATTGAGATGTTAAACGTGGTTTTTCTCCTAAAATTCAACCCTTAACACGACTTCAAGCATCATTAGATTCATCATACATCGATTTGTTTGCTAACGATGTGTAATGGTCAAGTAAAATTGGCCGCTACAATACTATTGATGGTAACCGACTGCGCAAAGCAAGTATCACAAAGACCATCAATTCTATATTATATGGTTAAGAATTTTATGATTGAAAGCCAATAAGTCAATATAAGTTCTATCACCGCAATTAACACCAAATTTGACTAGGAATCAATTCGCACGCTGCTCTTCCAAATATAAAACGAATATATATATACCATTTGACGGCTCACCCGCCATGACTTTGAGAGCTAAATACTAATAGGCAATAGAGAGCAAAAGTGTCTGGCTAAACAATGCGGGTCAATAAAATGATTCGCCATGCCAAACAAATAACAAACCATCACGACATCATATGTTGCTTTCTGCAGGCCAATAAATTGTTTAATAGTGCGCTATGTCATAAAAATGCGAATTCGTATTTATTTCGTTTAAATTGAGTGTATAAAGGCCCTCTTTTTATAAAAAACAAAACTGCTATTTAACTTATTACTTAATTTCAATCAGTTAGCATTAATCAAACTTATTGTAGTAGCAGTAAAACGACCTATTTTATTGCAAAAATCATTCATGCAAAGCTATGCATAATGCTCTACTGTCAGCAAGGCGACAGATCGCCCTCCCTTATCTGAATTACATTTGTCCCAGTTATTTTCGTTATCGCACAAAATAACGGGAAATAACATGTATAAACATTCGATTTGAGTTTGGGGTGAGGTGTTGCTTCTGTTACTGAGCGAGAGCTGGGCATTAAAGAATGTCCAATGTTTTAAAAGCGACTATCTTAGCGTTATTGCCGGTGGAAATGATAAACCTGAGCGCATGAAATGGTATAAACCGAATGCCCAAAATGAGGGTTACATGGTTTGCAATGGCAGTGAGAAACGTGTCTGACACATCTTTGATTGCTAATCGCTTTGTTCCAGGTATTTCTTGTACAAAAAGATAGGATTTTATGTTTAACACCTCACTTATTGAGCTAATCAATAAATGACCAAGTTAGACACTCAACGTTGAGTATATATTAGTTAACATTAACAATGAGCCACAGGCACGCAAAGCTTTTACTATTAATGATCATAAAGTTAAAAAGCAAAGCCCAAATAAATCATTAATTAGGCCAGTAGCAGCATTTACTATCGCAAATCATAAGGAGCGCGCGACATGCAATCAAAGATGAGAATGTCACGAATGAATACCATTGAGAAGCTGAGAGAGCCTCAATACGAAGGGTTTCTAGATGAATTCAGGTGCAAAAGCTTTTCGAAAGGACAGCTATTTAGCATACCGAGTATGGGAAACAATGAGGTATTTATTGTGCATTCAGGCAGAGTACGCGTATATCTTTCTTATGAAGGCCGCGAGTTTACCCTCTGCTTTCTTGAGCCTGGCGATATATTCAGCACACATACTCGAGCATTTTTGGAGACATGCAAGGACTCAACTTTGATGCTTGTCGGGGCTGAGATTTTTCGCGATAAAATCGCCAAATTCCCCGAGTTATCAATCGTAATGACCGGGATTTTAGGTGAAGCATTAGGCAGTACATTAGATCTCATCGAGGGTCTCATATTTCATGATGCGAGGTATCGATTAATCGAGTTTGTGCTGTCATGGGGACAAACATCGGGTGAACAAACTGCCGAAGGACTCCGATTTGAATGCGATTTAAGCATGGAAGATATTTCACTATTAATTGGAACAACACGCCAAACCACCTCTTCGTTAATGAATAATCTCATTCGCAACGGGTATTTATATAGAGACGGAAGAAAAAACTTTATTATCAGTAGATTAGATGACCTAAAAAGTTTGCTAGACAGTAGCTCTAACCGAACGAAGTGAACTGCAATGTATTTCTTATCATCATTAACCTGACTTCAGACACATGGCAACAAAACTCGAAATACCAACCATAACAGAGCGTTATGGTTGAACGACCCTTTAGGCAGCACCTTTATCCATTATTGACAGCAAATGAAACAATATAGGTATCCTCTATGAGTACAATTGAATCAATCACCTTAATGCTAGCCCTAGTCTATAGCACCAGCTTATTATACTGGGGTGGCAAAAAATGGGGCGCATTGGTCAGCGGAGCATTATTGCTCGGCGCGACTATCGCGAGTTTTTTTTGGCCACTATTACTTATTTTGCTGGGCGCAGTAGTCGTTGTGACCACACTAGGTCAATACCAACCTGCCTTCGCTAAGGCTGAAGGCAGACCGAATAAAATACGCGAGATTTGCCAACATTTTTTTGCCCTTTCCATGTTATTAGTTGGTGTGCAATATGCCATTAACGCAGCAATGCTGTATGCAGGAGAAACCCCTTGGTTAATGCGACCTGATGTAGGAGATGCATTTTTACCCATAGCTGGCGGCATTGAACTGAAAGCCATTTTAACGTTAGGGTTATGGGATCAAAACCATCCTGCAGCGGTGGTGATGCTGTGTGTCGTATTATTAACAGGGCTTATTTGCAAACGCGCTTTTTGTGGCTGGGCTTGCCCATTAGGCTTAGCGGGTGAATACTTTTATAAACTCAGAAAACGTTTTATCTCTGCAGAACTTCTGCCACCAGCATGGATAGACTGGCCACTGAGAATGCTTAAATACTTATTATTAGCCGCCCTTGTGTATTTGGTCATTTCAATGCCAACAGCAAGTCTTCCGAATTACTTAACAGGCAACTACCACAAGGTAGCAGACTTAAAAATGGCAGTGTTTTTTATGATGCCATCAATGGTTGCCTTGATCGGCTTCAGTATCATCTTTGCGTTAGCAGCTTGGCGTCGTCAAGGGTTTTGTCGCTACATTTGCCCTTACGGCGCGATGTTAGGCATAGTGAGCTTTTTGAGTCCGTTTAAAATTCGCCGTAATACACAACATTGTCTAATTGAAACTAAAGGCATGAGTTGTGATAAATGTACCCGAGCATGCCCTGCGAATATATCAGTTCATACTCAAAAAAATATCCACTCAGACGAATGCCAAGCCTGTATGCGTTGTATGTCAGCTTGCCCTAAAAAAGAGGCACTGCAATTTAGCACTCGTAATGGCATTAAACTTTCTGCCAGAGGATTAATGATCTTATTGTTTACGCTGATGTTTATGGTGCCATTATTTGCCTATGTCAGCGGTTATTGGCACAGCCAAACCCCTCAAGAGATAAAGATGGAGCTGATACAAAAGTTAGATCGTATCGGTCATTAGCCTCTACTTTAACTCCCCCTTAACGATTATGACTAAGCCAGCGTCAATCCAACTGGTTTACTTAACCGTTGAGGGGCTTTCTTAAACAAAAATCCGCCTTTTAATTTTCATTGCATTTAACGCTACAAAGACAACTGAACGATTTATCATTCGATTTTGGGTGGGTATGCACAGGTGAGGCCTCAAAAAAAACTTAGTCATATTTCAAATACTAAGGCCTAGTTATTATTTGATGTCTGTAACCCTATGTCGCCAATCTGCTCAATGTTATTGCTTGATAACACTTTCAACTAAACGCCAACAAAAAAGCCAACTTACAACGTAAATTGGCTTTTATCATTTAGCACTAAACAATACTGTTAAAACATACCTTCAATACGTTCTTTAAATTCTTTACCTAGTTTAGGATCGCGTAAGCCATATTCAACAAAAGCAGCCATATAACCCACTTTATCGCCACAATCATGTGACTTACCGGTCATATTAAAGGCTTCGACGGTATCTTGCTCAATCAACATGTCAATCGCATCCGTTAATTGAATTTCATCCCCTGCACCGGCTGGGGTTTTAGCTAATAAGCGCCAAATTTTTTCTGAAAGAACATACCGACCAACAACCGCTAAGTTAGATGGCGCTTCACCAATCGCAGGTTTTTCAACCATGGCACTGATTTTAGCTGAATCACCTGGAGCAATCTCCACGCCATTGCAATCGGCAATACCATATTTGTTCACTTGATCATCAGGGACAGGAGCCACCATAATTTGGCTGGCAAACGTCGCTTTATATCGAGCAATCATAGAAGCTAAGTTTTCATTTTTTTGATCAGCGGTGTACTCATCTAAAATCACATCAGGTAACACCACCGCAAAGGGGTTATTGCCAATACAAGGGTAAGCGCATAATACAGCATGCCCCAATCCTTTTGCTTCACCTTGACGCACGTGCATAATAGTCACATCTTTCGGACAAATAGCCTGAACTTCTTCAAGCAACTGGCGCTTTACACGTTTTTCTAATGTAGATTCGAGTTCGTAAGACTTATCAAAGTGGTTTTCGATGGCGTTTTTACTGGCATGAGTAACTAATACAATCTGTTTTACACCGGCGGCAACACATTCATTTACAATGTATTGAATCAATGGCTTATCAACAATTGGTAACATCTCTTTTGGGATTGCCTTCGTCGCAGGCAACATTCGTGTACCCAACCCCGCAACAGGGATAACAACTTTCATCTCAACTCCTTTTAAAGGTTATAATACTCTTTATACCAACTCACAAACTTCGCAATTCCCTCTCGGATATCTGTTGTCGGCCTATAATCAATTAAATCGAACAACTCACTTGAGTCAGCCCAAGTGGCATGAACATCACCAGACTGTAATGGCATCATATTTTTAACCGCTTTAATGCCAATGATATCTTCAAGCGCCTCAACAAAATCCAATAACTTTACCGGTTTTCCATTACCTAGATTATAAATTCGGTAAGGAGCACAACTATGAGACAAAGGATCATCACTCATACTCCAGTTATCATTTGCTTGAGGAATTTTATCTTGTACGCGAATAACCCCTTCAACAATATCATCGATAAAAGTGAAATCTCTACTTAAATCACCGAAATTATAGATATCAATTGGCTCACCACTTAAAATCGCTTTAGTAAATTTAAATAATGCCATATCTGGGCGCCCCCAAGGGCCATACACAGTAAAAAACCGTAACCCAGTGGTAGGCAAGCCATATAAATGAGAATAGCTATGACTCATTAGTTCGTTAGCTTTTTTCGTTGCGGCGTAAAGCGAAATCGGATGATCGACACTTTGTTGAGTCGTAAAAGGAATGTTATCGTTTAATCCATAAACAGAACTCGATGACGCATAAACAAGATGCTCTATTTTATGATGACGGCAAGCCTCTAATATTGCTAAATGGCCCACTAAATTACTTTCAGCAAACACCATAGGCTGCTCATGCGAATACCTTACCCCTGCTTGCGCCGCAAGGTGAATAACCCGATCAAATCGGTGTGCTGCAAACAACCCATTGAGTTTAACGCTATCAGCTAAATCGAGTGTCACAAATGAAAATGATAAATCATGGCCAATATTAGCCAATCTTGCATGCTTTAAACCAACATCATAATATTCATTAAGGTTATCAACACCAACAACATCATGCCCAGCTAAACATAGGGCTTTGCATACGCCAGAACCAATAAACCCCGCCGCACCGGTGACTAAAAACTTCATACAAACTCACTTAAAAATTGGTTCATCAGCGCCTATAAACGATACGTGCGACTAATAATGTCACCACTCTTAGCATCAATGAGAGAGATCGAAATGGAGCACGGCAACACTTCAACATCCCAATAAACGCTCCACCCTAAAAACTCTCTACGCGAGATATTCGGGTTTAACACCGGGAATTGATATTCTTCAGCACACATCAATAGCTCACAGCAATAATCAAATACATCATCTGTCGAATTGAATTGTCCATCTACAGCTAAATGATGTGTTACGCTACGAGCAATATCATCAATAAAATGAATCAACATCTAAGTTATTTGTCCAGAATAATAACGTTCAGTGACCGAGATAAACTGTTTAACATCATCTTTTGCTAATGCGTTAATACCCGCGGCGGCAGCTCGACCACCTCCAGTAGCAAATTGGCTACAAATATCACCCGCACCTTGCTTGTTATTTAATGGTGCTCTCAAAGAAACAGTGTATGTATTGTCAGCATTTAATGTTAACACACCATTAGCACGATCAGGTGTTTGGTTCGCCAAATGATTACCGTATACACCACTAACACGCCTTGCCCAAGGTAAGTCTGGTAATTCAAACAAGGCAAAATGCTCGCCTTCGTAACGAGGTGCAATCGCTAATGCATTGGCCATATCAGCCTCGTAAGCATCATGTAACACCCAATATGGAGAGCGCTTGTCAGTAAACAAATCAAAAGGTGAAGGGTAATTTAGTAAAGATTGATACAGTGCGGCTGGATGAAAATGTAAATCCTCCACACATGAGCCATAACCATTATAATTGATTAAAATACCCAGTTGTTTTAACTGTTCAGATTGCTCTTTACTCAAACCTGCTTCTTGGCTCAGTTGGTCAGCTTTGGTAAATAAGTTATCACCATAAGCGGCCGTTATCGCCCACAAACGAAACTGACCATCAAGCCATTTATCAACCAGTAAGCCTGTACAAACATTAGGATCTAAATCAATCAGTGCATTAAGGTGAGCAGCATCAGGAATATCACCGCTACGATGATGGTCAGCATAAAAAACCTTTACGCCTGAATCCAGCAACTTAACCAATGCGCTAATGTTTTTCTCCATTGAAATATCCAATACCACCACTTCATCGGTATCAACAACAGGTACTGTTTTCAACAGTTCAATATCGCGCTTAACCCCTGTAATTAATTTATTGTTAGCGGGCTGAGCCAAACGCAGTTGTAAGAGCGAAATAATGCCATCTGCATCACCATTAAACACATCGTAATTCATAATATAAGCCTAAATAACATATATATACATCGCTAAGTTAGCGGGCGATAAAACCTTTTTCAATAAGATACTCAACAACCTGTGATGCACAGTGCTCAATAGAGCCCAATGCCGTTTGCACATGTACTTCAGGCGAAACCGGAGCATCATAAGTTGAATCGATACCAGTAAAGTTTTTAATCTCGCCTGCGCGCGCCTTCTTATAAAGCCCTTTAGGATCTCGGCTTTCACAAACATCGATAGGAGTATCAATAAAGACTTCAACAAATGTCCCTTCAGGCAATAAATCTCTCACCATTTGTCTGTCGGCTAAAAAAGGCGAAATAAATGCAGTTGAGACAATAAGGCCAGCATCGGCAAACAGTTTAGACACTTCGCCAATACGACGGATGTTTTCAACCCGGTCGTTATCCGTAAAGCTCAAGTCACCATTTAGCCCATGACGAACATTATCGCCATCCAGTACATAGGTTTTACACCCCAAATCAAACAACATTTTATCAACGGCATTCGCCACGGTAGACTTACCCGAACCACTTAATCCGGTATACCAAAGCACCACAGGTTTGTGGCCGTTAGCGCTGACTCGTTGCTCGGGAGTCACACTGGCTTGATGCCAAACTACATCGGATGATTTATCACCCGCTACATCGACATTTTTATAAGGCACATCTGACATTGATTAATCCTATAGTACTAACTTAACTTTAGTACTTTGTTAAACATTAAAACGGAAATACGATGGGTACCATAAACAACACCACCGCGCCATAAACAAGACTGACAGGCAAACCAACTTTAACAAAGTCAGCTAAACGGTAATTACCCGCGTTAAACACCATTAAATTGGTTTGATAACCATAAGGGCTAATAAAACTACCACTTGCAGCAAAGGCAACTGTCATGACAAAGGGCAAAACATCCACCCCAAATCCTAATGCGACACTATAGCCAATAGGAAACATTAATGCCGCGGCGGCATTATTCGTCACCAACTCTGTCATCAACCATGTCACAACATAAACTAAAACTAGTGCCATAAACACGTAACCAGGGTCATTAAATTGCTTAATCCACTCACCTAATAACTCAACAACACCAGAGTTCACCAATGCATTCGACAACAAAATAGCCGATGACACCACCAGCCAGATATCAATAGGAAAACGCCTCAGCAACTCATTGGCGGTTAAACATTTAGCAAATAATAAACTGCCAAGTAAAAGCACCAACCCTTCTAATAAATCTACAGCGCCAATCGCTGCTAAAGCAATGATGGAAATAAAGCCACCAATCGATAACCAAGCCCGCCAACCATTAATTCTGCTTTCAGGTTCAACACCGGACAACACAAGAAAGTTTTTACTGATATTGGTACGGGTACGGTAGTCTTCACCAACCGCTAAAACTAAAAAATCACCGGCGCGAATAACCACCTCACCGAGTTTACCAGACACCTGCTCACCATCACGGCGTATTGCGACAACAGCGGCATCAAACAATGCCCTAAAACCAATATTCTTTAACGTTTGCCCTGTAATGATACTCTCTTGTCTAACGACGACTTCAGTTAAATTACTGTCTAACGAGCCACTCTTTTCAGCAAAAATCTCTAAACCAGAAAACTGGCCAAGCTGCAAAAGCTTAGTCACTTCGCCACAAAAAATAAGCCTATCATTAACTTGAATCACTTCTGTTGGTGCAACAGGGCTAATTAGGCGACCTTGGCGCACCACTTCAACTAAAAATAATGACTCTAAATGCCTTAAACCATTCACTTCAACTGAGCGACCAACCAGCTCAGAGCCCTCAAGAACTTTGGCATCAATAAAATACCCAGCAGAACTTGCTTTTTCTTGGGCAATATCAGGCAGAAATCGTGTGCAAAAAAACATCACAATACCGCAAGTGAGCACTAAAACCGCCCCCACAGCAGTAAAAGAGAAAAAAGACAACGACCGCCCCGAAGCCTCAATATACATCGAGTTAACAATTAAATTGGTCGAGGTACCAATTAATGTCAATGTACCACCAAGGATAGAAGCATAAGACAAAGGAAGTAATAACCGACTGGCAAAATGATGAGGGTTATTTCTAATGGGAGATAATAAGGTCGCGACAACGGCCGTGTTATTTAAAATAGACGAAAACAATGTCGTTATACCAAACAACCTCAACCAAGTTGAATGATAATTATTGACAATAATTTTTGAGGCGATAATACGGAGTAAACGAGTTTTTTCTAGCGCTAGGGAGCACAACACCAATAAGATTAACGTCACCAGCCCAGGGTTTGCAATACTGGTCAACAATTGAGTTTTTGTCACCAAATTACAACCGATTAAGGCGACCAATGTACCGCCAAATACAGCAACAGGACGACTTTGTAATACAATTAACCCGGTAACAGTTAATGCAAAAATCAGTAATGTTAGATAAGCATCTAATGACATGAAATATATCACCATCCATAGCTAAAAATTAACTCGTAAAAAACAGGCTGTAAGTTTCCTTACAGCCCGATATTTTAGCGACAAAACACTCGTTAATTAACGAATAACTTTGGCATCCCAGTGAGGATAATGCTTACGTACCAGTGCATTAAATTCAACTTCAAAAGCAGAATACTGGCTATCAGACTTGCTAGACTTAGCATCTAATGGCTTACGTATCATGCCTGCACCCACTGTAACATTGGTTAAACGATCAATGATAATAAATGCACCCGTATTGCGATTCACATCATACTCGTCAAACTGCACTGCAGCGGTAAGCGCAAAATGACAATTACCAATTTCGTTTAAGTTCAACTGCGAGGCTTCTTGCTGCTCAAGTGTATTGACGTCAACTTTATAATTAACCGTTTCAACATGGCCAAATACTGACTTACTGCCCACTTTAATCGCATACTCACGGTCAACGTGCAGTGGCTCTTCAGTCATCCACACCACATCGGCTTCAAAGTGGCTAGATGAATGCGGTTTTTGATGAGGACGAACCAGCATGTCGCCACGGCTCACATCAATTTCATCTTCTAATGTCAGAGTAATAGCCATACCTGCGCTGGCTTTTTCAATATCACCATCAAACGTCACAATTGATTTAACTTTGCTTTCTTTGCCTGATGGCAATGAAGCAACGGTGTCACCCACACGAATATCACCCGCACCTATCGTGCCGCAGAAACCACGAAAATCAAGATTTGGACGGTTTACATATTGCACCTGTAGTCTAAAAGCATCGCTTTTAGCACGGGTAACAGATACCGTGTTTAATAGTTTCATTAATGTAGAACCAGGATACCAAGGCATCTTATCGCTCTCATTAACAACATTATCACCACGTAAAGCAGAAATAGGCACAAAGCGCACATCTTCAAAACACAAGTCTTCAGCAAACTCGCGGTAGTCTTTTTTAATGTTTTGATATACCGACTGCTCGTAATCTACCGCATCCATTTTGTTGATTGCGACAACCACATGCTTAATGCCTAATAAAGAACAAATGTAACTATGACGACGGGTTTGAACCTGCACACCATGGCGGGCATCAATTAGAATAATCGCCAAATCACAAGTTGAAGCACCTGTCGCCATATTGCGAGTATATTGCTCATGGCCAGGGGTATCAGCAATAATAAATTTACGTTGCTCAGTGGCAAAGTAACGATACGCTACATCAATGGTAATTCCCTGCTCACGCTCAGACTGTAAACCATCAACCAATAACGCTAAGTCAAATGCTTCATCTGTGGTATTAAAGCGCTTAGAATCTTTCTCGATAGCCGCCATCTGATCTTCAAAAATCATTTTGCTGTCAAACAACAAGCGACCAATCAGGGTAGATTTACCATCATCAACACTGCCGCAGGTTAAAATGCGTAGCATGTCTTTGTTTTCATGAACTTTTAAATAAGCTTCAATATCCGAAGCAATTAGAGCTGTACTTGTAGACATCTGTATATCCTTAATCTTGCATACTCCCAGTTTTTACTGGGTCATAAAAATGTTTTGTTTGCTGACGTAAGCAACAAACAACAAAAATTACGCCAATAAAAATTAGAAGTAACCTTCCATTTTTTTCTTTTCCATTGAGCCAGCAGAGTCATTATCGATGACGCGACCTTGACGCTCAGATGTCGTACACAACAACATTTCTTGAATAATTTCTGGCAAGGTTTGCGCAACAGATTCAACAGCACCTGTTAATGGGTAGCAACCTAATGTTCTAAAGCGAACCATTTTATTTTCAGCCACTTCGCCTTCGTTAAGCTCCATACGCTCATCATCAACCATGATCAATGTACCATCACGCTTAACCACAGGACGTTCTTTGGCAAAATACAACTCAGGGATTTCAATCCCTTCTAAATAGATGTATTGCCAAATATCCAACTCAGTCCAGTTCGATAATGGGAAAACACGAATACTCTCACCTTTATCAACTTTACCGTTATAAATGTTCCATAATTCAGGGCGTTGATTTTTAGGGTCCCAACGGTGCTTGCTATCACGGAATGAATACACACGCTCCTTTGCACGAGACTTCTCTTCATCACGACGAGCCCCGCCAAATGCAGCGTCAAAACCATGCATATCAAGCGCTTGTTTTAAGCCTTCAGTCTTCATGATATCAGTATGCTTAGCACTACCGTGTACAAATGGGCTAATGCCCATCTCTAAACCACGTGGGTTTTTGTGCACAATCAAATCAAAGCCATACTTTTTAGCCATGTTGTCTCTAAACTGGATCATTTCTTTAAACTTCCAGTTTGTATCCACATGCATCAACGGAAATGGAATTTTACCGGGGTAAAACGCTTTGCGCGCAAGGTGCAACAACACTGAAGAATCCTTACCCACTGAATACAGCATCACTGGATTATCAAACTCTGCGGCAACTTCTCGCATAATATGAATAGATTCGGCTTCAAGTGCTTTTAAATGGGTCAATCTTTCTTCATTCATGTGTTTATTCAAATCCTAAATTAATCAATATCCATGCTGAACAAGCATATGTGCTGGTTCAAATCGTATTTATATAAAACGAATAACTGACGTAAATCTCATTTTTAACGCATTAATTGCAACAATCTACCATATACGCAGACGTTTTTCCTGACAAAAACAAAAAAATCACCTCTAAAAAGCCATCATTTTCAACTTAATTAGTTCAAAAACGTATCAATGATGCCAATGTTTGTTATAAGCACCTGTTCGGCCTAATATTCCGTCCCAAATACCTCTAACCATGTACGTAAAACGTTTACGTTTATTGGTTTGCATTACGCTATTTAAAAAGAATCTTATCGGCATAAAAAACAAACAACGAGCTTTCCAATAGGTGGGCACATAAGGACGACGGCTTAACAGTAAAATGTTTCTAAACTGATAATACAATCGTATCGGAGCCCCTACTTTATAGGTCACGCCAATAAACTTGCTTCTTGAGTCACCTAACCGGTGGATCATCTCAACTTGCTTAGCACGCGCTATCGACAGGTTCATACTTCGAGCTCGCCAGCACCACTCATGATCAACACCATCAATAAACAGTGACTCGTCTTTTAAACCCACTTCATCAATGGCACTTAAATCAATCATCATTCCAGATGCAATAATCTGAGTTACGCCGACCAATTGTTCATAATCAAACACTTCACGCTGCACTAAAGAGCGCACCCCTTTATCAGAAAAAGAGCAATGTATCCTTGGGCCAATGGCCACAATCTCTTGTTTCATCGCTTTAGAAGCTTTAAGTAAACTGCTTAGGTTAAACACCATATCAGTAGGGATTAAACTGTCTTGATCAAGTAATATCGCGTACTCACAACCGAGTTTAAGCAAATGGACAATACCGGCATTATGCGCCGCAGCAATACCAATATTTTCAGGGAAATGTAGGTAAGTGTAATGCTCAATCACTTTTTTAAAGTTATGCGGCTTTGGGCTATTATCAATAATAATAACCTCTTCGGTTTGGCCATACAGGCGGGTTAACAAACGCTCTGTTAACGCTAAATCTGGATTGTAAACAACAAGAATGGCGCCGATCATGGCTAATGATGTCTCTTCAAATTAAGTAAAAAACGGTCACATTTATAGGCAAACTTAATCCCCCAAGCAGGCATCATCCTTAGGGTGAGTACCAATAAAGCATAGCAGTAATTCTGTATCGACCGCTGAGACAATAATTCCATAGCGAGTAAACGAGCTTTAAACTCGTTAACCGATTTTCCGCGCCCACGTCGCTTATAAAAACCATTAATGCGTCTAAAATGGAGTAAAGGTTCACGCACATTAGCAAACTTTTTACCGTCTGCTGCCAGTGCTATCCATAAAAAATAATCTTGGGTATTCAACATTTGTGGAACATAACGATGCCCCTGCTCAAAAACAGAAAACCGAATTGCGACAGTAGGATGATTAATAGGGCAACGCCGCGAAAATGACTTAAGTAATTTAGAGTGGGTTAATGGTAAACGGCGGATCCCTGCTCGATTGCCATTTTCATCAATCTCCCACAAAGCCGAGCCTAACACATCAACATCAGGATGCTTTTCAAGTAAAGTGATTTGCTTTTCAAATCGATGCAATACGCAAATATCATCAGCATCCATCCTGAAAAAATAGGTTGGTTTTAATGGAAGTGTCATCTCAATGATATAATTCATGCATACACTAAGGCCACGATTAACCAAACCATGCACTAGTACAAAATTACGATGTAACTTCTCGGTTTTAGACAAATACAGAGAGATGTCATCAGACACATTACCRNNNTCTAATACCACCACTAATAAATCAGGGGCCATCGTTTGATTCAGCACACTCTCAACGGCCTGTTTAACCCATGCTAACTGGTCATTGATGTAAACAGACATACCACACACAGTTTTCACGGTGCTAGGCAAAGGAAAAGATGATTGCAAAATAAACTGACTATTTGACGCTAGGTTCTGACTCATGTGATCTCGGTATAAAATAAAAAAACCTAAAAATAGTCATCTAAAAGACATACTAATTGGGTCATGAAAAAGTCTAAACGACACAACAAACGCGATAAAACACCAACTAATCATTATAATCAATTAGTTACAGAAAAATCTTTAATCCCAAAATTTTCACGTCTAAGTGTTAAATTAGGATTATAAGCCGGATCAGCAGCAATCACATGCTGCCAATGAGTCTGTAGGTAAGATAACTCTCGTTTAAATCTTAACACTTTTTCAGGCGTATCTTCATGGCCGCGTGAAACGGATTCATGATGATATAATATCGCTTCAGCACAATACAGATTTCGTCTGCCTAACGCTAATACCTTCAAGCATAAATCCACATCGTTAAATGCAATAGCCAAATCATGCTCATTCAAACCACCCACGGCCCAAAAATCGTTCGTGGTAATCAACAAACAGGCCGCAGTTACCGCACTATAGTTATGGCTCGCCACCAAACGGTTCATGTAACCACAATGATCAGCAGGAAAATACTTATGCGCATGCCCTGCGCCTCCGCCATAACCCATCACCACACCAGCATGTTGAATCCTGTCGTCCGAAAACAGCAATTTTGCGCCAACACAGCCAATATCATCACGTAATACATGGCTCACCATGTCCTGTAACCAATTAGGCGAAATCACTTCAATGTCGTTATTAACAAGCGCTAACACTTCACCATTGGCATGCTTAGCGGCAAAATTGTTAATGGCAGAATAATTAAACGCTTTGTCATAATTAATTAAGCGAATTTTTGGGTGTTTATCCAGCTCAGCAAAATAGTGTATACAGTCAATGTCATCAGAACCATTATTTATCAACAAAATTTCATAATTAGAATAAGTCGTCTTATGTAAAATCGATTCTATACAAGCTTTTACAAGTTCCATTCCATTACGAGTCGGAATGATAATCGACACTAAAGGTGATGATGGCATGCCCCAACGCAATGTTAATGTAGGCAAATTTGAAGCAATGATATCGGCAAACGGCCGATATGCATCAGCCAGTAATGGAGCGGCTAAATTAAAAGGGGCGACATTTTCTGGGCGAGACACTAATACCAGTGGAATATGTTCAATGCGCTCCTCATTACCATTGACATAGCACAAGCATAAAAACTGACTGATTGAGAATGGGGTTAATCGGCACGATTGACCAACATGAGCCACAACACGGCTTAATTTATCCACCCACACGCCCGAACTCACATACCCAGCAGTAAGCTGTAAATCTGGATTCCAGTCAGGTTTAAAATCAGGAAAACTCCGGCTGCCGTTTGCATCACATACATCAGTATCCACATAAGCAATATGAGTTGCAGGAGTCGTCAATTTAGGTAATAAGGTACATACAAA
>NZ_JAQQPZ010000008.1 GCF_028750675.1 Shewanella metallivivens
GCCTGCATAGGTAATTGGCTGACACATAGGAGTTGCGCACTGAGGTTATCTTTACTGCCTAAGTCATAGGCTTTTTTTATCAATAACTGACAAAACTGCTCGCATAGATTGTCTGATAATTGAGGATGTTGTTGACAAAAAACGGCTAATTTTTGTTGTAATTCAAATTCGGTAAATTGATCGTGTATGCCATCTGTCGTTAATAAATACAGATCATCTTGCTCTACACCCAATGCTTTGTAATCAACATCAAGTTTAACGTCCATCCCTAATGCACGGGTGAGATATTGATGTGATGCGTTTACTTTGGTGCTATGGTCTTGGGTTAATTGGCTTATCTCTCCGCATCGAAAACGATAAATACGTGAGTCACCTACATGCAGCATATGCACAGTGCATGACTTAAAGACTAATGCACTAAAGGTACACACAAAGCCTCGCCGTGCATCTCGATAATCTTGCCCTAAGCCATAAAGCCAACGGTTTAATGCGGTTAATACTTTGGCGCTTGAGGTTTGTACGCTCCAGGTATCAGGGGTGGAGTAATAATCCGCTAAAAAATTACTCACGCTAATAGCTGAAGCTTGTGCGCCTCCCTCTGCGGTGCTCACACCGTCGCTGATAACACTCACAATCCCTTTGGTCATTAGAGACACGCCATTGGGTATACGGATCCCTATTGCATCTTCATTTTGCGATTTACGACCTTTTTCAGATGCTTGCCCCACCAACACATCTAATCGAGAGGCGAAGGGCAAGCTATCTTGTTCTACTAGGCTTGCTTGTGTATCTATTGGGGCAGGCATAAGGTTCCTACGGTTTTGTGAGTCACTAACTCACGCTGATTAAGGTAACTTCACCGTCTTCATTTACTTCAGCGATATGACCTTTAGGCTCATTCATAAAGAATAAGGTAATAAAACCAAATACGGCGCTCACGGCAATGACATAAAAGAACGTTTGCGTCGACACCATAGAATATACTGTTAAAAAGAAGACTGCACCGACATTACCGTAAGCACCTGTCATACCCGCTATTTGGCCCGTTAAACGTCGCTTAATCAAGGGGACTGCCGCAAATACCGCGCCCTCGCCACCTTGAACAAAGAAAGAACAGGCCATCACCACAATCACTGCAAGGGGGAGTGACCAACTTGAGTCTATTTGGGCTACCGATAAATACCCAATGGCTAAGCCAGCAGTTAAAATCAATAGTGTGGTTTTACGACCAAACTTATCACTTAACCAACCGCCGCCTGGGCGAGACATCAGGTTCATAAAGGCATAACTTGACGCCACCATACCTGCTTGCGCCATACCTAATGCAAAGGTTTCGGCGAAAAATAATGGCAACATAGACACTACCGCCAACTCTGAACCAAATGTGGTGAAATACAATACATTTAGTACCGCCACTTGTTTAAACTCGTAGCGCTCAAACGCTGGCACTTCGACAGAAAAGAGATGCTTATTAACTTGATATGTTTGATAAAAATCGATTAAAAACACAAAAACTAAACCCGCATAAATCAAGTTTGTGACATCTTGGGTAAACATGCTGACACCCGCTGGCGACAGCTTCCATCCCAGTAGCGCTAGGGTAGCGTACATGGGCACTTTCATCACAATCAATAACACTAAATCACTTTTGCTAGTCACCTCTAACCCGCCAGCTTTTTTAGGCTTAAAGTAGGTTGAACCTTTTGGTGTATCGGTAACATTAAAATAATACACAAACGCAAACAGTAAACTCATTAAACCAGTTAAACCAATGGCATAACGCCAACCATCAGCACCACCAAAAGCTAATGCGATTGCCGGTAACGAAAAAGCGGCAGCAGCTGAACCAAAGTTACCCCAACCACCATAAATGCCCTCTGCCGTGCCTAGTTCTTTGGCAGGAAACCATTCACTGACCATACGTATACCAATCACAAAACCAGCACCAATAAAGCCAATCAAAAAACGCGCGAATGCGAGCTGTTCAAAGCTGTCAGCAACCGCAAACATAAAGCACGGTATTGAACAAATCGCCAGCAGCGCAGAATACGTAATACGTGGACCATATTTATCAGTCACCATGCCGATAATAATCCGAGCAGGAATGGTTAGCGCCACGTTGAGAATCAATAAGGTTTTAATTTGTGCTGTGGTCAGGCCTAAACTGTCGGCAATCACACTCACTAACGGGGCGGCGTTAAACCACACAACGAAGGTGATAAAAAAAGCCATCCAGCTTAAATGCATAACTTTCATTTTGCCGCTAAAAGAAAACAGCTTAAATTTTTCAGCACTCATAGTGATATTCCTTATACCTTAGCTAATACAAGGACTTGGCCTTGTTCAGTTTTAATATCAAATGGACTGGCTATTAATGATGAATCTTCAATACACACGCCCGTTGTTAATCGATAATGTTGTTTATACAAAGGCGAAGCGACACAGAGATCACCGTCCATTTCACAAATTAATCCGCGAGCCAATAAGCTCACACCTGTCGCGGGGTCGACATTATCGATAGCATACAAACCATCTTTACCTAAGTTAAAAATAGCGACGGCCTTTCCGGCAACCCAGGCTGCAACACCAGTGCCTATCGGTAAGTTTGTTTCTTCACATACATTTATCCAACTCATGCTACTACCTCATCTGCAGTTGTTTGTTGCTCAGTGATATCTTTAATCGCAATCGTTCCCGCCCCTGCATCTTTAATGTTCGGGAAGCGTTGTTCACGCACACGCTGATATACGCTGGCATCAGACATTGGTGCCTCATTTGGATTCACAAATTCATTAAACCTTGCTAGAAATGCGGGTTGTTCAAGGCTGGTTTTCCACTCACATTGATAGGTGGCCACAATGTGGTTCATTTGCTGCTCTAGAGCAGCATTAATGCCAAGTGCATCATCAATTACGACAGATTTTAAGTATGCTAAACCACCGTCTAACGACTCCATCCAGGTTGAAGTCCGCTGTAGCTTATCTGCCGTTTTAACGTAAAACATTAAAATGCGATCGATGTATTGATATAACTCTTCTGTCGATAGGTCGGTGGCAAATAAGTCGCCATGACGAGGTCGCATGCCGCCATTACCGGCAACATATAAGTTCCAGCCTTTATCCGTTGCGATGATGCCGATGTCTTTACTTTGCGCTTCGGCACACTCACGGGTACAGCCAGAAACAGCAAATTTTAATTTATGCGGACTGCGTAACCCTTTGTAGCGGTTTTCTAAATCGATGGCAAAACCCACAGAGTCTTGTACCCCATATCGGCACCAGGTACTGCCCACACAAGACTTAACCGTGCGTAAAGATTTGCCATAAGCATGACCTGTCTCAAAACCAGCATCGATGAGTTTTTGCCAAATCTCAGGTAGCTGCGACAACGTAGCGCCAAACATATCAATACGTTGCCCACCAGTAATCTTGGTATAAAGGTCATATTCTTGGGCGATTTGGCCCATAGCAATCAATTTAGCAGGCGTAATTTCGCCGCCTGCGACACGAGGCACAATCGAGTAAGTACCGTCTTTTTGAATATTGCCTAAGTACGCGTCATTGGTGTCTTGCAATTGCACATGACCACTGTCTTGATTAAGTACATATTGGTTTTTTAAGCTAGCAAAAATGGAGGCCGCTGCTGGTTTGCAGATATCACAACCATAATGAAGACCATTTGCAGACGGTTTACCATGCTGAGTAATTAAGGTTGTAAAGTCACTAATGCCTTCCACTTGGCATAGGTGGTACAAAGCTTGTCTGTCATGGTCAAAATGCGCACAAATACCTGCATTAAAATCGACGCCTTCTGCTTGCAAAGTCTGATCAATAATTTTTTGCACTACAGGGGCACAACCACCACAACCTGAAGCCGCACGAGTACAGGACTTAATCTCAGCCATTTTATGGCTACCCGCTTTAACCGCATCAACAATGTCGCCTTTAGTCACTTGGTGACAAGAACACACAATAGAAGTGTCTTTTAAATCGGCTTCGTTTTCAGCACCGGCAAGCAATAATTCAACTGCCGAGCCTGTAATTTCATCCTGAGATAAATACAAATCAAGTAGGCGACTGTAATCGCTGTTGTCGCCAATCAACACAGCCCCTTTTAGTAACGTGCCACTTTCATCTAGCCAAAGTTTTTTGTAAATGCCAGTCTGATTATCTGACAATTCAACAAATTGGGCGTTATCAAAACCCCGACTTGCGCCAATTGCGGCCACATCAACACCCAGTAGCTTTAATTTGGTGCTCATATCTGCACCAGTAAATGTTTGGGCTTTGGTATCAGTCACGCTTGATGCAATGTGAGACGCCGCAACTCGAGCCATTTGATAACCCGGCGCCACTAAACCAAAGATTTTTTGTTGCCATAACGCACATTCACCAATGGCATACACATCGGGTGCAGAGGTTAAACACCAATTATCAATTTCAATCCCTCCCCGTTCTCCAATGTTGATATTTGAGACTCTTGCAAGCTGATCTTGTGGGCGAATACCAGCAGAAAAAACAATCATGTCAGTTTCAAGAAAAGACTCATCATTAAAGGTCATGCGGTGCAGTGCGGATTCGCCATCAATAATGGCGGTCGTCGCTTTAGAAGTATGAACACTCACCCCCAGCTGTTCGATTTTACTGCACAATAATTCACCCGCTTTATCATTTAGCTGAACGGGCATCAATTGTGGAGCAAACTCAACAACGTGCGTTTTAACACCCAGTTGTTTCATCGCATTGGCGGCCTCAAGCCCCAACAAACCACCGCCCACAACGACACCAACCTTACTGTTTGCTGCTGCGGCTTGAATGGCTTGTAAATCTTCAATAGTACGATAAACTAAACATTGGTCACGATCGTTGCCGTTAATCGGTGGTACAAAAGGAAATGACCCCGTTGCCAACACTAATTGCTCGTATACGTAGTGTTGCCCTTCTGCATTCGTGATAGTTTTAGTTGCCGTATCAATCGCGGTGATCATCGTATTTAAATGCAGAGTAATCCCCCAATCTTGATAATCTTTCGCGCTGGTTAGCATTAACGGATCGGCACTGCCAGTCTCAAAATATTTAGATAACTGCACCCGGTCATATGCAGGACGAGGCTCTTCACCAAACACATGTACATCAAATATTTTATTAAGCCCTAAACTGCACACCTGCTCAATAAAGTGATGACCTACCATGCCATTACCAACAACCATTAACTTGGGTTTTGAGACTGCCATATCTAACTCCTTCACGCCTTATCCTGTAAAAAAACAAAAGGCGCCAACTCTACTTAAAGAGTTGGCGCCTTTGCCAGTTACAATCCGAATGTAAAATTACACTGCTTAAGAATATGAGGTTGTTAACCTTCATCCTTAATCAATATCTTAATAAGCTGCTGCAGGCTCCATGCCAACAACAGACAAAACATAACAACCTGATTTATATGCAAAAATAACTCAACAACCTTTACGTTGTATGTCCGACATGTCCGCATTAGTTGCGGCCGCACTATAATGAGGCGCACCACTTTTACTCACTGCTGGATTATCTTGTTTTGCTTGGGTTGTTGATGCTGTACTACGACTCACAACAGCAATAATTTGCGCAGACATTTGTGCCAATGTGACACCTTTTTGCATTGCTTGTTGTTGAATAATTTGATGTGCTTTTGTTTCATCAAAACCTTGTTGCATTACAATTAACTTTGCTTGGCTGAGTAATTTTATACCACGAATTTCTTCATCTAACTTTTTGAACTCAGCTATCGTTTTGTTTGCCGCACTGAAACGGGCTTGCGCTAAACTCACCACACTGGTTAACCGATTAACCGTTAACATTTCAGGTATAAATGTGATGCGGCCACAGTCCAGTAAATGAGTCAGTTCAGTTTGTTGCCATGTTTTAGCGTTAACAATAATCACTAAGGGCTTGTTGGCCAAAATACGTTGGATCAGTCCCAGAATATGATTTTGTAAAGAATCAGTTAGCACCAATAAAGTATCAAAATCTTGTTGTTGCAAGCGCTGCTCTATTTTGGTTGCTGAAGTTAATACTGTGACAGGGCCAAATGCACTTAAACAAGCTTGATATTGCGCTATGTCGCAATCAACAACCGGCACTGCCGAAAAGCCAGTATCGCAAAAAATTAAACTGCGCATAACCACTCCTTATTAACCATTAAATCAGCCTTGTCCGTGACGAGCAATCGCGCAGACCAATGTTGTAAGCTCAATTTTTCTAATTGTTCCACAGTCAAATTAGATCCGTAATCTTCTGATTTGTAATGTAATAAAAACAAAATAGCCATCAAAGTCGCCTGTACGCTGCTTAGCGCTTGTTCAATCATCGAACATGACATCAATGCCTTTATCGCGTTACTGTCAAAAGGCGTCACTTCGCGCCACAGCAGTGCAAGAGCTTGCTCCGATAACTCTGCTTGCCCGACCTTTGCACCAGAAAAAGCCGTTAATAATGTGGGGATATCGACTGTTGTCATCGCGATATGACTCTGCAGCCCATTAACGATACTGATTGAGGTTTCTACGCGTGGATTCAGCTCTGTTTCGCCTTGCAAGCCTTTAAAAACGGCCACAACACCTGGTTGATAACTGTGTTGCTCAAATAGTATTTGGCTCACACCTTGATGAATTTTATCGATGCCTGGGTGAAAGTAACTGCGTAAACTCAGTGGCGCATTGGCAGGGTTAATACAACGCATAGCGGTTTGAATTAAACTGCGTAATCCAAGCTCTTGATGTAATTGACGACAGGCATCGAGCACTGGCGTTAAATCACCCGCTCTGACATACACTATGCCTGAACGGTCTAACTCAGATTTAGCGGTTAATGGATCTTTACAACGAACAATATCAAGTGAATCAATGCATGACTCAACATGACGGCGATGCGGTAACGCTTGGCTATCTCCGTGCAGTAATACTCGCACACCATTATTAGCCAGTAATTTTGCCACCAGTAATAACCAAGGTAACTGCTCACGTTTACCGGCATAGACTGGCCAGTCTATTTCAACGCTTAATTGGCTCCAACCTGTGTCTATGCAGTGACGTAACCCAGCGACCACGCCTGCAACTTCTGCTACGGTTTCGCCACGCACCCGCATTAACATCATCGCACTGGCCATTTGCACTGGTGTTACTTTTGCTTGCGCAAAGCCTTGTATCAGCAAGCTTGCTTCAGCAAAGCTTAAACTGCGCGAACCTTTTTCGCCTTTGCCTAAGGCTTTGATCAATAATCTAAAGTCAAATTCGGCAACTGAGGTTAACGATAACTCACCAATGTTAGGCATATATGGCCTCATACTGAGTTGAGTCATCAATATTAGCCAATAATGTGGCTAATTGTTGTCCGACGCTGACAACCTCACCAATAATAATCAATGTTGGCCCCGCATCGTATATCGACATCGCAGCTTGAGCCATTGTCGATACCGTTGCATACGTGACGATTTGATTCGTGCGGCCGCCATTAGTCACGAATGCCACCGGCAGCAAGCCCTGACAATTTGCTTCGAGCAATCCCGTTGCGATGCGATTAGCCTGTTCTTTACCCATATAAAACACTAACGTCGATTGCGCGGCTAACAATGCATGCCATTGAGTCGCAATAGCTGCGTTGTTGTCATCCCTCATTTTTGTGCCAGTAATTAAAGTGACGCTGCGTGCCATGCCACGAAATGTCAGCGGGATCCCAGTGCTCGATGCGCTCCCAAGTGCCGCTGTTACACCAGCAATAAATTGCGATCGTACATTGTGCTCGGCTAAATACAGCGCCTCTTCAGAACCACGGCCAAAAATATGTGGGTCACCACCTTTTAAACGCACCACTTTACGGCCTTGTTTAGCAAGCTTAAGTAATAACGCATTAATGTCTTCTTGTTTAATGCTCGGTTGGCCGCAACGTTTACCAACAAAATGGCGCTGACAGTGGGTACTGACTAAGGTCAAAATGTCACTACTGACAAGACTGTCAAACACAAGAGCGTCAGCCTGAGCCACAATACGAGCAGCTTTAATGGTCATTAAATCGAGCTGACCACACCCTGCGCCAACAATGGCAACTTCCCCAGCCTCTAACGCAGTAACAGAATCGCCGCCAATAGGCTCAACACTTTGGATTAATCTATCAACAGTATTCATTAGGCGACATCCTCTTCTGTTACATTAGGGTATTGATGCTCGGTATACGATAAAGCTTGTTGCCAGTGCAATTGTGCACATTGCTTTACTTCACTATTGCAACTGCCACATTGACGACCACAGCCAAGTGTGGACTGCGTAATGTCTAAAGCGTTAGCAAAGCTCAATTGTTGCAAACCGTCATTAAACATTTGTTGATCAAATTGCGCGTTAATCTCATCTGCGATTTGTGCTTGAGTCACCCCAGTACAAGCACAGACCAATGGACTATTACCCGCTTGAATTTGTTGATGTAACTGCTTTATAAATGCAGGGTCTAGTTGTTTACCAATAAATGCATTTAGCGGCTCTAAAGCCAATGCGATTTGGCTTGAAGACAGAATTTTAAGCGCAGTAACACTGTTTTTAACCATGTTACATTGAACATAAAAACATTGATTATTGTAGGTAAATGACCATGACAATGAGTGGGGCGTTGCCTGATATGAAAAGCTATTTTCAGTGTCACTGAACCCTACATGATGACAAACACCACTCGATAAGGTTTGCGCAACTTGCCAGCATAGACCATCGGCGGTGGGATCATGCAAGCCAAATACCACGCCCTGCAATGCCGGTGCGACGCGCGTTAATATCACCGGTTGGCACTTAAAACCAGGTTGCTGTGATAAAAGGTCGACACGGTTGTCAATGGCTTGATTGACTCCTTTACCCAATGAAAACTGAGCTGACCAATGCATTGACATAAAAGCGATATTCGCAGGCATATCTTCATCGGCTACCACTCTAGCCGTTGCCTTATTCTGCGCTTTGCTATCGACCTGCATATCATCAAGAGCATCAATACGGACCAAATCACCGTCAGTTAGTGACAACGAGGCAAGTTTGTTTGGGTGTAGCTGGATTATCGGCTCAGGGATACTCGCGCGTAAGCTGGCAATATGACCTGTGCGCGTCATGGTATGCCATTGATCTCGACTGCGGCCGCTATTGAGTAATACGATAGTTTCTGCGGTGTCAGCTGTTGCTCCTGCATTAAGGCTCTTAGGTACAATAAATTGCGCTTTAGCGCTTGGCGTTGCAAATACACCTTGGCTAAATAAACGTAAACCGGTTTGTCCAATATGCTCAGCTGAAGCGATGGGCCATTGAGTCGGGGCTAGATTGTCATATTCTTGCTGAGTTATGTTCGCTAATCCACTGATGTCGAATACTTTACTGGCAAAAGTTTGCTTAACTTGAGCAGATAAACTGGCAAATTCTTTAAACACGCTAGCATTACTTTTATATTCAAACCCCTTAAAACCCATTTTTTGTGCAACCTGGCTTATGGCCCACCAATCAGGTTTACTTTGACCTTTGGGCATCATAAAACCACGTTGGCGGCTTATTGTTCGTTCACTATTGGTTACCGTGCCACACTTTTCCGACCAACCTTGTGCAGGCAATAATACATCAGCAAGTTTTGCGGTATCTGAATCTGGGGTGATTTCGGACACCACCACAAAGGGGCAATCAGCCAAAGCTTGGGCAACTTTTTTACTGTTTGGCAACGACACCACAGGATTAGTCCCCATGATCCAAATTGCTTTTATTTTACCTTCAGCAAGCGCATCAAACATATCAACAGCGGCTAACCCTTTTTTGTTTGCTACGCCATCAACATGCCAGAAGTTAGCTAACAATTGTTGTTCTGGCGCAGAAAATCCCATATGACATGCCAATTGCGTTGCTAAGCCGCCGACCTCACGACCGCCCATAGCATTGGGCTGCCCTGTTAATGAGAAAAAACCGCTCCCCACTTGGCCAATATGGCCAAGAGCAAGATGACAATGAATAATCGCCTGGGTAGTCTCAGTCCCAATAACCGACTGATTCACTCCCTGACATGAGGCGCTAAGCACTTTATTGTCATGAATAAACAGTTGGTAAAATTGGGTTAATGCGGCTAAAGACACACCCAGTTGTTTAGCAAGGCTCGCAAGATTGCAACTTAATTGCTGAGCGCTTTCAATAATGTCGTCATAGCCCTGAGTGTGAGCCGTTATATAATCATGATTAACACTGTTACTGTCGGCTAAAAAGCCGAGCAAACCATGAAACAAGGCTAAATCAGCCCCCGGTTTAATGGCTAAATGTAAATCAGCTTGTTTTGCTGTGGCTGTTGCAATAGGGTCGATGACCACTAACTGGCTATGATTAGCCTTTTTAGCCGCTAAAATGCGTTGAAACAATACTGGGTGGGTCCAGGCTGTATTTGCACCAATCAGTACAATAACGTCAGCGTGATCAATATCCTCATAACACCCTGGCACGACATCTTCACCAAAACAGGCTTGCATAGCGCTTACCGCAGATGACATACAAAGGCGTGAATTAGTGTCAACATTAGCGGTCTTTAAATAGCCTTTAGCAAATTTGTTGGCGACATAATAATCTTCGGTAAGTAACTGACCAGAGAGATACAGCGCGACTGAATCTGGGCCAAATTCTGCAATGGTTTTGGCAAACTTATCGGCAATTAAACTGCTAGCGTCATCCCAATTTATCGGCTTTGCGGAGCGCAGCATTGGATACCTAAGCACATTCGGTTGAGCTAAGCTATCAAGCAGTCGCTCACCTTTGGCACATAAATGCCCATGGTTGGCTGGGTGCTTCATGTCACCGGTAAGCATTAAATTTGTGCGTTCAACATTTTCCCAATCAGCTTGAGTAGAGGACACACTAACCCCGCATCCGACACCACAATAAGCACAACTTGATTGGATAGTTGACATCTTTTGACCCTTTCACATTTAGCCTTTAATGATGTTAGTACTGCGAAAGTTGTGCCAAAAAATTAACTTACTGATTTAACGTGAAAATAGAAAATAGAAAACTCAGGTTACCTCTGCTTTTGCGCAACAAAAGTGCAACGCAGCACAGTTAGAGTGCGTATCTTCTTGAAAACAATAGACTTTATATACCTAAAAAGAGGTATACCAGTATTGTAAAGAGGGATGTAAAGGGGAGCTAAAAACAAAAATACCGACACGAATGTCGGTATTTTTATTTATTCTAACGGCTTATTCTGCTGTACGACCATCATCGTGACATGTATCACAAGTTGGTTTTTCACCTACTTTAGCTTCGTGAGGTGCGTGACAATCAGCACACATTAACATGCCATCATGCGCTTGGTGAGTACCATCCATTTCGGCAAGAGAACCATGACAACTCTGGCATTGTTCAAATTCATATGCACCATCAGCTGATGGCTCTTCATTCGCGTGACAGTTTTCGCAACCGCCCATTTCAACATGAAACTCTGCAAGAGTTTCATCAGCAGCGAATGACGCTGAAGACATCATCACAGCAAAACCTGCGGCAAACAACGCACTTAGTAGCTTATTGCTCATCTTATATTCCTCCATTATGTGTGTATATTCGCATTCTTTTTAACCGATGCGGAACAAACACAGCAGCACGATACTTTACTTAAAAAAACAGCCCAACTCTTTCAGGTAAAAACAATCCAATCAATAGACCATATAAAAGTAGTTAACCAATTAACTTTAAGCAAAATTAATTTAGATTAAGTAATAATAGCAGTGTTATCCATTAGAATATGTGCGCTACATCATGTAACTCGATGGTTTTTATTCAATAAATTCAAGTTAGCCACAATCCAATTAGATGTGTTGTGTCGTTAACACTCGATCAAACACCACTGCGATGCGTCAAACATATCGATTTAATACATTTGTCCCGCAGCAAAATTTGAACAATAAAAAGCCCCAATATACTGGGGCTAAAGCAATAGCTGTAATTAAAGTTGATATTAAGCGCGTGTCTTTTCAAGGCGTGCGAGTAGGCTCGATGTGTCCCAGCGGTTACCTTTCATCGCTTGCACTTCCGAGTAAAACTGATCAACTAGAGCTGCAACGGGCAAATGACTACCATTTCGGCGAGCCTCATCTAATGCAATGCCTAAATCTTTACGCATCCAATCAATCGCAAAACCAAAATCATATTGACCTTGCCACATGGTTTGATAACGATTTTCCATCTGCCAGCTTTGCGCAGCACCTTTACTGATAACCTCAATCACTTTAAGACCATCTAAACCAGCACTTTTAGCAAAATGAAGCCCTTCAGCTAAACCTTGAACGACACCAGCAATACAAATTTGATTAACCATTTTAGTCAATTGCCCTGAACCCACAGGCCCTAAGAGCTCAGCACAGCGACTATATGCTGTAATGACAGGTTTAACGGCATCAAAGTCGGCAGGCTCCCCACCCATCATCACCGTTAACACACCATTTTCAGCCCCAGCTTGACCACCAGACACCGGCGCGTCTAAAAAAGCAATATTAAGCGGCTTAATTTGCGCGGCAATCTCACGAGCTACATCAGCTGAAGCCGTGGTATGGTCAACTAAAATAGCACCAGCATGCATACCATGCACTACACCTTGCTCACCCAACACCACCTGACGAAGATCATCATCATTACCAACACAGGTAAACACAATATCTTGGCCTTTCGCGGCATCTTTGGGTGTTGAAGCTGATTGACCACCGTATTGCTCAACCCACTTGGCGGCTTTTGCAGCTGTACGGTTGTAAACGGTGACCTCATGACCACTGTTAACTAAATGCCCCGCCATCGGGTATCCCATAACGCCTAAACCAATAAATGCAACCTTGGCCATGATGTTTTCCTTATTTATTCAACTGAAGGTTTAACGTGAGCTTCCATTTCTGCACCAATACGCTTGCGCATATCCATCAAGCGTAATGCACTATCGCGTAAACGAATATCATCGGCATTAGCCGGGATCCATTCTGGCACTGACGTAGGTTTACCATCATCATCGACAGCAACCATGATCACAATACAATGAGTGGTTAAATGACGTTCTGAGTCTTTAGGGTCGCCCGCTTTTACATCAATGCCGATATGCATGGATGTTGTGCCGGTATAAATCACTTTACCCGTTACTTCAACAATATTACCGACATGAATGGGTTTAACAAAACGAATACCGCCAGCATAAACAGTAATACAATACTTACCACTCCAACCAGCTGCTGCGGCATAGGCTGCTAAATCGATCCATTTCATTACTGCACCACCGTGCACCTTACCGCCAAAATTAACATCTGCAGGTTCGGCCAAAAAACGCAATGTAAGCTGTCTATCTTTACCGGCCATAAAGCCTCCAATTCATTCGATGGTGTATCGGAAGTCATCTAAATCGTATCAACGATACACTGAGTACTGTTACAAAAAAAGCGCACTAGGCGCTTTTTTAATTGACGTCAATTAATCCACTTTCTTAAACAATAACGAACCGTTTGTACCACCAAAACCAAATGAATTACATAAGGCATAATCAAACTGATGACGACGTGAAGTGTGGGCAACAAAATCTAAGTCGCAACCTTCATCTGGGTTATCTAAGTTGATGGTTGGCGGTACATGTTGGTCGCGCAGTGCAAGTAAAGTAATAATGGCTTCAATTGCACCAGCTGCACCCAACAAGTGTCCGGTCATTGACTTAGTTGAACTGACTAACAAATCATACGCGTGCGGACCAAATACGGCTTTAACCGCAGCAGCTTCTGCTTTGTCGCCTGCATTAGTTGAAGTGCCATGGGCATTGATATAACCCACTTGCTCTTTTTGAATTTGTGCGTCGTTAATCGCGTTAACCATTGCAGCGGCAGCACCTGCACCATCACTTGGAGGTGATGTCATGTGAAATGCATCGCCACTCATGCCAAAGCCAACTAATTCACCGTAGATTTTAGCACCACGGGCTTTAGCATGTTCGTACTCTTCCATCACAATCACGCCTGCGCCATCACCAATCACAAAGCCATCACGGTCTTTGTCCCAAGGGCGACTTGCAGCAGTTGGGTCATCGTTACGTGTCGACAATGCTTTCGCGGCGCTAAAACCTGCTACGCCTAATGGGCTAGTCACATCTTCTGCACCGCCAGCAACCATCACATCTGCATCACCGTAAGCAATGGTGCGGGCAGCAAAACCGATATTATGCACACCAGTAGTACAAGCGGTTGTCACAGCAAAGTTAGGGCCAGTCATGCCATACATAATCGATAAATGTCCGGCAATCATGTTAATAATGGTGCTTGGTACAAAAAATGGCGACACCTTACGTGGCCCACCATTAAGTAACGCTGAATGGCCTTGCTCAATTAACCACATGCCGCCCATGCCTGCACCAATTGCAGTACCTACACGCGATGGGGTTTCTTGGCTCATATCAAGACCTGAGTCTTTAACGGCTTGAATGCCAGCAGCCATACCGTATTGGATAAACAAATCCATTTTACGGGCATCTTTTTTTGATAAATATTGTTCGACGTCAAAGTCTTTCACCGAACCACTAAAACGAGTGCCAAATTCACTTGCATCAAACTTAGTGATTGGCGCAATACCACTCTGACCGGCCAATAAGGCATTCCAAGAAGACTCGACATCATTCCCTACTGGAGTCACAAGCCCTAGACCTGTGATGACGACACGACGTTTAGACATGATATTCACCTTTAAATAAAATCTGCCACGATGCCATTATTGCGATAACGCTAAAGAAATATAAGGGGGGATGTTCTAGTGCAATTAAATGGAACGAGCGTTTACAAATGCTTTAAACAAAAACAGGCGGCATAAATGCCGCCTGTTAATGTGAATTCTTGATTACTGATTCTTAGAAACGTAATCGATCGCTGCTTGAACAGTAGTGATCTTTTCAGCTTCTTCGTCAGGGATCTCGGTATCAAACTCTTCTTCTAGAGCCATGACCAATTCAACCGTGTCTAGAGAATCAGCGCCTAAATCGTCTACAAAAGAAGCAGCTGATTTAACGTCTTCTTCTTTAACGCCAAGTTGTTCGATGATGATTTTCTTTACACGTTCTTCGATGTTGCTCATTAGTTTTCTTTCCTATTCAAATTACGCACTTGCGTAAGATTGCGAGTAGTTTATTCGAATTAGATAACAATGCAAGCATAGATTTTGTGGTCTAACCACAAAAATTAACATTGAATTATCACTAACCCTGACTCAAATGAAGGTAGTTTCCTACCTATCGCCCTTAAACCATGTACATACCACCATTCACATGCAATGTCTCGCCTGTGATGTAAGCGGCTGAATCTGAGGCCAAAAACAATACTGCATTGGCAATTTCTTGTGCTTGCCCTAAACGTTCCATCGGAACTTGCGACATAATAGCTTGTTGCTGCTCCGGTGTCAGCTCATCTGTCATATCTGTCTGAATAAATCCAGGCGCAATAGCATTCACTGTTATTTGACGAGATGCAACCTCTCTTGCAAGAGATTTTGTAAATCCTATCAATCCAGCTTTTGCTGCCGAGTAATTTACTTGGCCAGCGTTACCCATTGTACCCACTACTGAACCGATGCTGATAATACGTCCGAAACGTTTTTTCATCATAGATCGCATTACTGGTTTAGACAATTTAAATAACGACGTCAAGTTTGTGTCGATAATGTCTTGCCATTCATCGTCTTTCATTCGCATCAATAAATTGTCGCGGGTAATACCTGCGTTGTTGACGAGAATATCAACATCACCAGCTTTTTCTTTGATCTGGCTATATAAATCGGCAACCGATTGAGTATCAGTGACATTTAACACCATCCCAAAGCCTTTGTCACCTAGGTATTGCTGAATTGCTGCTGCGCCTTTTTCACTGGTAGCGGTACCAATGACAACTGCGCCAGCTTGTTGCAGCGATTCAGCAATTGCACGACCAATGCCACGACTGGCACCGGTAACAAGCGCTACCTTGCCGTCTAAACTGATGCTAAAGCTCATAAAAACTCCTTTATTCGGTTAATGCTGCAAATGAAGCAACATCATTGACTGCTTGAGCGGATATTGATTTATTAATTCTTTTTGTTAAACCCGTTAACACTTTACCTGGGCCACACTCAACTAAATTTGTAACACCTTGTGTCGCCATAAACTCAACCGTTTCACTCCAGCGTACAGGACAATATAATTGACGCACTAATGCGTCTTTAATTGCCTCACCCTCTGTCTGCATTGCCACATCTACATTATTGATCACGTTAATTGTAGGCGGAGAAAATGTCACTTCAGTTAGCGCTTTCGCTAATTCATCGGCTGCAGGCTTCATTAAGGCACAATGAGACGGCACGCTCACAGGCAATGCGACAGCCATTTTGGCGCCAGCCGCTTTACATGCCGCGGCGGCACGTTCAACAGCCGCTTTCTCGCCTGCAATCACAACCTGCCCAGGACTGTTGTAATTAACAGGGCTCACAACAGCACCTTCAGCGGCTTCTTCACATGCAACAGCAATGGCATCATCAGCAAGACCAATAATAGCAAACATCGCGCCTGAGCCAGCAGGCACAGCTTGTTGCATTAATTTACCGCGTAGTTCGACTAGTTTTACCGCATCAGCAAACTCAATCACACCAGCACACACTAATGCTGAGTATTCACCGAGGCTGTGACCCGCAAGTAATGAAGGCATCGGCTTGTTGGATGCTTGATAAGCACGCCAAATAGCCACACTTGCCGTTAATAACGCAGGTTGAGTTTTATCTGTTTCGTTTAAGGTTTCGGCAGGCCCATTTGCCACCAGATCCCATAAATCGTAGCCTAAAGCCTCACTCGCCTCGGCAAAAGTTTGCCCAATAATCTCATGAGATTGTGCCAGTTCAGCTAACATTCCTACGGCCTGAGAACCTTGACCTGGAAATACAAAAGCAACATTTTCCATAAACGCTTACCTGTTTAAATAAATGAATAATTAAAAACGAATTAACGCACTGCCCCAAGCAAAACCGCCACCAAAGGCTTCGAGTAATAATAGGTGTCCGCGTTGAATACGACCATCCCGCACGGCTTCATCAAGCGCAATAGGCACAGAAGCAGCTGAAGTATTACCGTGTTTAGCAAGGGTAAGCACCACTTTATCTAAACTCATACTGAGTTTTTTAGCGGTAGCATTAATAATGCGGAAGTTGGCTTGATGCGGCACTAACCAATCAATTTCAGATTTATCGACATTATTAAGGCGTAAGGTTTCAGTGACCACATTCGATAATTGTGTCACCGCGACTTTGAATACGTCATTGCCTTTCATGGTCATAAAACTGACCGCTTCAGAACTTTCACCTGAGCGAGGAGGAAAAGCGCACTTTAATAAGTCGCCTTGGCTGCCGTCGGCATAAATATGGGTTGCAATAATACCAGGGCTATCACTTGCACCAATCACGGCTGCGCCTGCACCATCACCAAATAAAATAACGGTTGTTCGATCGGCAGGGTCGCACATGCGAGACAGCACATCTGCACCGATGACCAATACTTTTTTTGCTGCACCGGTTTTAACAAACTGATCAGCAATTGACAACGCATATACAAAGCCTGAACAAGCAGCTGCAATATCAAAAGCAGGAATATTCTTAACGCCGAGTAAAGCTTGAATTTCGCAGGCAGCTGCAGGGAATGCATTAGTTGCACTGGTTGTGCCGCAAACAATCATATCGAGCTCGCTGGCATCAATGCCGGCCATTTCAAGCGCTTTTAATGCAGCCTGATAGCCCATTGTTGACACCGACTCATCTGTTGCAGCAATGCGCCGCTCAGAAATACCGGTTCTATCAACAATCCATTGGTCACTGGTTTCAACCATTTTTTCGAGATCTTGATTGCTACGTACTTGCACAGGCAGATAGCTGCCTGTTCCGAGAATTTTTGTGTGCATATTTGAGATCAGCTATTGATGTCTAAAAGAATCGACTCCAAACGATCTTTAATCATTTCAGGAAGACGACGTTTTGCTTCTGTTGCTGCTAAATTTAATGCTTGTAAAAATGCAGCTTCATCCGCGTTACCATGACTCTTTACTACTATTCCGCGCAATCCTATCAGACTTGCACCATTATAGTGGTCGGGGTTCATCTTACTGAGAACAGCTTGTATGTGTGGAGCGATGAGTTTGGAGAGTAAACGAACAAAAAAGCCGTCTTTTAAACCGCGCTTTAATTGATGCACTAATAACTTGGCAATGCCTTCGGAGGTTTTTAAGGTAATGTTGCCCACAAACCCATCACAGACAATCACATCCACGTTACCGGTATATATTTCATCGCCTTCAACAAAACCAATATAATTAATTTGATCAGTATGCTGTAGCAACTGGCCTGCTTGTTGAACTTGATCGTTACCTTTAACCTCTTCAATGCCCACATTTAATAATGCCACTTTAGGGCGGGATTTTTTATGGACAGCTTCACACAAAACTGAACCCATAATGGCAAATTGAAATAAGGCTTCTGAATCGCAAGACACATTGGCGCCTAAATCGAGTAAATAAACTGGTTTACCGGTCATTGCGGGTAAACAAGACACTAAAGCAGGTCTATCAATGCCAGGTAAGGTTTTTAATAACACCTTAGCCATTGCCATCAACGCTCCAGTGTTCCCTGCACTAACACAAGCGGCCGCTTTTCCGTCACGTACTAATTCAAGCGCAAGTCTCATTGAGCTATTTTTGCGCGAACGCAAAGCATGAACGGGCCTATCACACATGGTGACAACTTCGGTAGTGTGGATTATTTCAATGCGATCAAGATAGGTAGAGGGAGTTTGAGGTAAATATTTTTGTATTTCGGTTTCATTACCAACCAAAATAATTTTGAGCGTGCTATGAAATTTCAATGCCTGCATTGCTGCAGGCACTGTCACGTGAGGACCGTGATCGCCCCCCATCGCATCTAACGCAAGCGTCAGATTTATCATCAGATCAGCAACAAATTACTTGTTGATAACCTTTTTACCGCGGTAGAAACCATCAGCAGTCACGTTGTGACGTAGATGTAATTCACCGCTAGTCGCGTCAACTGATAATTGAGCAGTGCTCAATGCATCATGTGAACGACGCATGCCGCGCTTTGAACGTGATTTTTTATTCTGTTGTACAGCCATTTGACCTGTCTCCTACGATTACTTGCTCTTCAGTTTTTCTAACACTGCAAACGGATTTGGACGCTCCTCTTGAGCGGGTTCGATCTCGCCTACAACTACATCTTTCGATCCCTGGTTGCACTCAGTATCTTCATGCATAGGGATGATAGGCATAGCGACTATCAATTCATCTTCAATCAATTGATGCAGACGTACTTCGCCAATCTCATTACACTCAATTGGGTCATACGCATCCGGGAGCTCATCGATTTCTGCCTCAGTCCGACAAGGACTAAAACAAAAGTCGACCGTAACCTCAGTAGTAAATTGTGTCATGCAACGTTGACATAGCAGAGTGAGCTCCGTCACAGCCTTCCCGCGAAGGTAGACTATCCCCTGTAAATCGACGCCACATTCCAACGACACAACTACGTCGGAACAGTCGCCGGCACATAACTCGCTTAATCGCTTTAGTTGCTTACCTGGCACGATGCCTTCATATCGAAGGCCGCTTGAGGCAGCGCGTATAGGATCAATTGAAACCGGTATCTTTACTGTTTGCATAAGGCGCGCATATTATAGTTTGAAAACGCTGGAGTCAAAGAAAATTTCCGTAAAAATACGGCAACTTCACCTAACATTGAATAATTAGGTACTCTTTTATCCGGCATTGAATTTGAAAGTTGGCAAATTTTACCGAACCAAACCCCATCACACAAGCATTACTCGGTGAAAAATACTCCATTTGGGTCACTGATTACAGTAAACTGATGGATAATCGCTTATGACAAACAGTGAAAATAAATAAACTTGATGAAATACAATCTTATACTCGCTTCGACATCGCCTTTTCGACAGCAATTAATGCAAAAATTAATGTGCCCTTTTGACTGCGTCAATCCTGATATAGATGAATCGCCACTCAACAATGAAAGTGCTCAACAATTGGTAGTACGTTTAGCAGAGCAAAAAGCATTGGCTGGGGCTAAATTAACCGCTAACACTAAAACAAGCCGGCTGATTATCGGCTCAGATCAGGTGGCGATGATCAATGGAGCAATAGTAGGTAAACCTCACACCGTAGAGAATGCGATTGCACAGCTCAGTGCAGCATCAGGTCAAGCCATTACTTTTTATACTGGTCTTGCGGTATACAACAGCGAAAATCAACAAATGTTGTCGTGTATTGAACCCTTTACTGTTCATTTTAAAACGTTGTCGCAAGCGCAGATCCGCAGTTATATCGACAAAGAACAACCGCTATATTGCGCTGGCAGCTTTAAAAGCGAAGGATTAGGCATTGCCTTGTTTAGCCGTTTAGAAGGTGATGACCCCAATACATTGATTGGATTACCGCTAATTAAGCTGATTGATTTGCTGCAACAGCATGGAATGGATGTGTTAGAAATAACACAATTTCAAGGGTAAATAAGAGCCTTCAAGCTATATCACGAAGGCTCTAGACCTTTTACAAGTAATGACGAATTGCACCGGGTTGAGCGACAACAGCTAAAGGCTTTAAACCGAGTAAGCGCGATTCATCATGGGCGCCATAACTCACCCCAATACTGGCCATCTGAGCATTATTTGCCATGGTTATATCATGGATAGAATCACCGATCATTATTGCTTTATCTGCACTCACATCAAAATGGTTTAACAAAGCATGTAGCATTTCTGGATGCGGTTTACTTTGCGCATCACTGGCACAACGAGAAGCATGAAAATATTGACCGAGTCCGGTGAGCTCAAGTACTTTATCTAACCCTTCACGGGCCTTGCCTGTGGCGATAGCTAATAAATAACCAGCCTCATGAAGTTGTTTAATTAATAACTCCACGCCCTCAAATAACGGCGTTGGATAATCGCTCGCTAAATGATGACGGCGATAACAATCAATAATCTGTTGTGGGTTTTGATGCTCGCGAAACAAAATCGGCATGATATTGGGTAATGACAACCCGATGACATCGCGAACCTGATGTTCTGTCGGCACAGGCAAACAAAGTTCCTGTGCGACACTTTGCATACAAGAAACAATTTTGCCCACAGTGTCCATTAAGGTGCCATCCCAATCAAAAATGACTAGCTCAAATGCTTTATCGTTTGTGTTCACTCTCATGCCCTTCCACGGTAATTTAACGTTAACGTGTTTGCTATTACGAATAACCTAAGCTCTTTTCAGCTTATCTAATGTATTAAGCAATACTTCATCTAATGGTGCGTTAACTTGCATGATTTCATTGTTTTCAGGATGGGTAAATTTAAGCTCAGCCGCGTGTAAAAACAGACGGTCTAACCCTAGCGCCCGCATACTGTCGTCAAATTGTTGTTCGCTATATTTGTCATCGCAGGCAATGGCATGGCCTGCATATTGGCAATGCACACGAATTTGATGGGTACGTCCTGTTACAGGGCTTGCTTTTACTAAAGTACAACCTTGATAACGTTGCATGATTTTGTAACGGGTTTCAGACTCTTTACCTTCTTTATTAACACGAACCATTCGCTCACCCGACTTTAGAGTAATTTTAAGCAAGGGGGCTTTAACGACTTTGTCGCTGGCTTGCCAATCACCACGCACTAGCGCTAAGTAATCTTTTTGCATGGTTTTGCTGCGCAATTGCTCATGTAAATGTTTTAGTGCGCTGCGCTTCTTTGCAACCAACAACACACCCGAGGTATCTTTGTCGAGGCGATGTACTAACTCTAAAAACTTTTGCTGAGGACGCAAAGACCGTAATCCTTCAATCACACCATAATCCACACCACTACCGCCATGCACAGCAATACCAGCAGGTTTATTCAGCACGATAAGATGATTGTCTTCATGGATAATCCGATCTTCGAGTTGTGATACTCGCGATAAATTTGCCGATGGCGCTGTGCGATAGTCTTTTTCAGCAATACGTACCGGTGGCACACGAACAATGTCACCGATTTGTAATTTGTATTCTGGCTTTATGCGTTTTTTATTAACCCGCACTTCTCCCTTACGTACGATCCGGTAGATCATACTTTTAGGTACACCTTTTAATTTTGTCAGCAAAAAATTATCGATTCGTTGTTCAAAATGATCTTCGTCGATAGTCACGTATTCAACTTGGGGGGTAGTTTCAGTATTCATGATGCGCCATATAGTAGTAACCGCAATAGTGTACCTTATCTTGCAAATGATTGGCTATTGTCATAACAGACTTGAAATAAATACAACAAAGAATACGGGCTTTTGATTGATGAAAATAACGTTTGTTGCTATATTTGCGCTCAGGATGAGAGTAAACAGTGGATAAAGTGTTCACAACTTTCACCAAAAGCGAATAAACTGCAATTAAGAAAATGAGCTTTATCGGTAGCAAACCATTGATTTGCAAATTGTATTTAAATAAAAAACGACAAAAAACGTTTCGACAATTAAACCGTAAGTTTTCAGTAAAGATTTCAATTTAACTGCAGTAATCGCCCCAAATTCGAACAATATTTTAGCTTGTTATCAAACAAACCGATTCGACTTGGGCATTAACGGATTAAATATCATAATTTATGGGGTTGGTTGTAAGTCAACGAATTCCTTGTTTTTGTAAATATTAGAAAATAAGCCATAAATAGGATGCGACACGCAGCGACTGCGTTTTACAGAGATGAGCACCTAATTGCCTGAATCTAGCCGTGAGGTTATACCGATTAATTCAGGCCCGTAATGCAGAAAGATCGTGTTGTTTGATGACCTCATTTAGAAGAATCACGTCATCATGAAACGTATGTTAATTAATGCAACTCAATCAGAAGAGTTGCGTGTTGCCCTAGTAGATGGGCAACAACTGTATGATCTAGACATTGAAAGTCCTGGTCATGAACAAAAAAAATCAAACATCTATAAAGGTAAAATCACTCGCGTAGAACCCTCACTCGAAGCGGCCTTTGTTGATTACGGCGCTGATCGCCATGGTTTTTTACCTCTCAAAGAAATCGCACGAGAATACTTCCCTAAAGGTTATTCATTCCAAGGTCGCCCTAACATCAAAGAAGTGGTGCAGGAAGGTCAAGAAGTCATCGTGCAAATCGATAAAGAAGAGCGTGGCAACAAAGGTGCTGCACTAACTACCTTTATTAGCCTAGCCGGTTCTTACCTCGTATTAATGCCTAACAACCCCCGTGCTGGCGGTATTTCTCGCCGTATCGAAGGTGATGAGCGTACAGAATTAAAAGAGGCCATGTCAGAGCTTCAAGTGCCAAATGGCATGGGATTAATTGTACGTACTGCTGGTGTGGGTAAAGAGTCTGCAGAGTTAAAGTGGGACTTAAAAGTTCTACAACATCACTGGGACGCTATTCAAGAAGCCGCTCAAAGCAAAGCAGCCCCTTTCTTAATACATCAAGAAAGCAACGTGATTGTTCGCGCTATCCGTGATTACTTACGCCGTGATGTTGGTGAGATTCTTATCGACCACCCACGTATTTACGAAGATGCTAAGCAACACATAGGCCTCGTTCGTCCAGATTTTGTTGAACGCGTAAAACAATACGAATCTGAAGTACCGCTATTTACCCACTTCCAAATCGAATCACAAATCGAATCGGCATTCCAACGTGAAGTGCGCTTACCTTCTGGTGGCTCAATTGTTATCGACCCAACTGAAGCTTTAACCTCTATTGATATTAACTCGGCGCGCGCCACTAAAGGCGGCGACATTGAAGAGACAGCATTAAATACTAACCTAGAAGCTGCCGATGAAATTGCACGTCAATTACGTTTACGCGATTTAGGTGGATTAGTGGTTATCGACTTTATTGACATGACGCCAGTTCGTCATCAACGTGAAGTTGAAAACCGCATGCGTGATGCTGTACATCATGACCGTGCACGTGTGCAATTAGGCCGTATTTCTCGTTTTGGCTTAATGGAAATGTCTCGTCAACGTTTGCGCCCTTCATTAGAAGAGTCTGCAGCGCATTTATGCCCACGTTGTCATGGCCAAGGCACTATTCGTAGTACCGAATCTTTAGCATTATCAATTTTACGTCTAATTGAAGAAGAATCGATTAAAGAAAACACCACTCAAATCGAAGCCATTGTGCCGGTTGATGTGGCTGCATTCTTATTAAACGAAAAACGTAAAGCTATACGCATTACCGAAGAGCGTCATGACGTTGAAGTCTACATCATTCCTGATGCTCACATGCAAACGCCTGAATATCGTGTTGTTCGTCGTAAAAGCGATGATGAAGTCAGCGAGTCAAGCTACAAGCGTGTTGAAAAACCATCGTCAAAGTTATATGAGCCTCGTAAGCTTGAACGTGCAGCCTCACCAGAGCCTGCATTAAAAGGCTTTGCAGCACCACAAAAAGCAACACCTGTTGAAACAACCCCAACTCAGGCCCCTGCTGCTAAAGCACCTGTTGCCACGGCGCCGTCTCAACCTGGATTCTTTGCCCGTATCGTGTCGGCAATTAGTGCATTATTTTCAACTAGCGACAGCGAAACGAAAGACACTAAACCTGCTGCACCAGCCAAAGATTCATCGCAAACGAATAATCGTCGCCCTCGTCGTAATGACAACCGTAACGAAAACAGCAATCGCAATTCAAACCGCAACGACAACCGTCGTCAGCGTAATGACAGCGATAAAGCGAAAGACGTTAACGAGCCTCGTACTCGTAATAAGCGTAACGATCGTAACAGCAAAAACAATGCTCAAGACGACAACGCTAAAAACAAGTCACGTAATGAAAGAACAGACAAAGCATTACAACAGACTAATGAGCCAAAAGCGACAGAGGCCAAAGCAAGCTCTGAGAAGTCTCCTAAACAAGAAGCGGCTCGTGAGCGTCGCCAGCGCCGTAACATGCGTCGTAAAGTACGTATTGAAAACGAACAAAGCGAAGCTGTAGCAGCTAAAGTTGCTGACGCAGATGCAACCAATAACACTGCAACGGACAAACCAGCAGTAGTTGATGTGCCTGAAATCAAAACAACTGAACCCAAAGCCACTGAAGAAAAAGTAGATACTAGACCTGCACGCGGTCGTCGCCAGCCACGTAAAGACAGAAGTGAGCAAACTGACAAGCAGCCTCAATCAACTACGGCCACTGAAACGACAGACTCAGCTGAAAAAGCAGTCAAAAGCGTCACTGAGGATGCTACTGTTTCAGACACTGCTGAAGTCAAAGTGGAAACACAAACCAAATCAGATAACGTTGAGCAAACAACATCTACGCCAAACGATTTGGTGACAGAATCCACTGAAGTAGATAACACCGTGGTTACTGCACAAGACATCGTCAATGACGAAACAGCAGAAAGCCGAGAAAGTGAAGCTTCTGATGACGCTAAAGGCGAAGGTCGTGAAGGTCAACGTCGCAGTCGTCGTAGCCCGCGTCACCTTCGAGCTGCAGGTCAACGTCGTCGCCGAGATGACAGCGACACGACTCAACAAGCAGTATTTACCTCTGTCGATGAGTTAGAGAAACAGTTAAATGCTGAACAGTCTAAAGACAACGCGCCTGCCGTTAATGCTGAAGACATGTCAAAAACAAAAGCTGAATCAACACAAACTGACTCTCCAGTAGTTGAAGCACCTAAAGCTGCAGAGCCAGTTGTAGATACCACAGTTGAAGCACCTAAGACTGCTGAGCCAGTTGTAGAAACCACAGTTGAAGCACCTAAGACTGCTGAGCCAGTTGTAGAAACCCCAGTTGAAGCACCTAAAGCTGCTGAGCCAGTTGTAGAAACCCCGGTTGAAGCACCTAAGCCTGCTGAGCCAGTTGTAGAAACCCCGGTTGAAGCACCTAAGGCTGCTGAGCCAGTTATTGAAACCCCGGTTGAAGCACCTAAAGCTGCTGAGCCAGTTGTAGAAACCCCGGTTGAAGCACCTAAAGCTGCTGAGCCAGTTGTAGAAACCCCGGTTGATGCACCTAAAGCTGCAGAGCCAGTTGTAGAAACCACGGTTGAAGCACCTAAAGCTGCTGAGAAGACTGCTACTTTGACTCGTGATAAGTCAGCATCAAATGCTTCTGCGCCAATGGCAAAGCCAGCGCCAATAGCACGCCAAGTGAAAGTTGAAACGGCGGTTGAAGCTAAAGTTGAAACGACAACACCCGTTGAAACTGCGCCAAAAGCGCCAGCCAAAACCAGTCGTTTTGGTTCAATGGTGTCATCAGATATGACTAAACCAACGGTAGAAGTTCGTGAACAGCAAGCTGTACCACAAGGTAGAGCTTATGAAGCACAAGCTGAAACCAGCGCGCCCAAATCAGTGATGTCTAATAGTGCATCATCAGGTATGGCTCGCCCAGGTAAGTAATATCGTAAGGCGTGATTACACTTGTTAACTTTAAAGCCATGCTTAGCATGGCTTTTTTATTGGTTATTTTCGCAAAATATCACATGCTGACCATTATCACTTTTAGGCTTGTCATTTGTTTGCTAACAGGGTGAATTGATGCATCAATAGTGTAAGTCGACTCAACGCAATTAGCAGGACAAAGCACTGTTTTAAAGTCAGTTTATTGCCCCGAGATTAGGTTACTTGCGTTTATCGGCAAACTTTGCCATTACTTTGTCAAATTTGGGTTTAACCACTAACTGACAATATGGCTGCTCACCATGTTTAGCGAAATATTCATCATGATAACTTTCTGCGGCATAAAAAGCGTCAAAGGCAGTTATTTGCGTCACGATGGGATTAGGCCAAATGCGCTGGGCGGTTAAGTATTCAATAAACGTATTTGCTGCATCGACTTGCTGACTATTGTGAGTAAAAATCACTGAACGATATTGTGGACCTTTGTCATTACCTTGCTGGTTTAACGTGGTCGGATCGTGGCTTTCAAACAGTACCGTTAATAATGTCTCGTAATTGATGATATTCGGGTCAAATGTGATGTGTACGACTTCGGCATGAGCAGTTTTACCAGAGCATACTGCATCGTAATTAGCATCACTGGCATCACCACCACAATACCCAGACTGAACACTCAACACGCCGTTTAGTTGAGCAAAAATAGCTTCTACACACCAAAAACATCCAGCCCCAAAAGTGGCTTTCTGGGTGCGGGTCTGACTAGCAACTTGGTTTAGCTCATCCACGGGTTTAAACACCATAGACACAGAATTAACACAGTGACGGATATTTTTGTCTGTTAACATTTCGCCTTCAAACACATGACCTAAGTGGCCGCCGCATTGATGACAGGTGATTTCAACCCTGCGCCCATCAGCATCAGGAGTCCGTTTTACGGCTCCTGCAATTTCATCGTCAAATGCAGGCCAACCGCAATGTGCATTAAACTTATGTTCACTTTTATATAAGGGAGCTAGGCACTTTTTACAGCAATATACTCCTTGAGCATCGTGGTCGACATACTCGCCACTAAATGGTCGTTCGGTGCCTTTTTGCTCAATCACGTATTTTTCAAATTCAGTTAAGTTATTCATTACTCACTCTCATTCATTTTTGCCTCATTAATAGACAATACGCGTGACAGGTGACACAAGTTCATCCTGTATCATTTGCACACGCGCAAACAATTGCGACAAAGTGTGACTAAGGTTACCATTAGCGCGGGTCAACACACTAATAAGAAATATATAATGAAACTAAATACAATTGATTACTTAGCACCAGATAGTGCTGAACGTTTTGTCGAGTCACTGCGTGAAACAGGGTTTGGGGTATTATCCAATCACCCTATCCAGAAACAACTTGTCGAAGATATTTACCAAGAATGGTACGCCTTCTTTCAATCTGAACAAAAACACGACTTCTTGTTCAAAGCAGAAACCCATGATGGATTTTTTCCTGCCTCGGTATCAGAAACGGCCAAAGGCAATACCGTAAAAGATATTAAAGAATATTATCATGTGTATCCTTGGGGCCGAATTCCTGACTCGCTACGCGCCAATATCTTAGCGTACTATGAGCACGCTAATACATTAGCTTCAGAGCTTTTGAGCTGGATTGAACAATACACACCACCTGAGGTTGCTACTAAGTATTCAATTCCGCTACCTGATATGATCGCCGACAGTCAAAAAACCTTACTACGTATTTTGCATTATCCGCCAATGAAGGGGGATGAAGAAATGGGTGCCATTCGTGCTGCAGCACATGAAGACATTAACCTTATTACTTTATTACCCGCTGCCAATGAACCTGGCTTACAAGTGAAAACAAAAAACGGTGAATGGATTGATGTGCCTAGCGATTTTGGCAGCATCATTATTAACATCGGTGACATGCTTCAAGAAGCATCAGGGGGCTATTTCCCATCGACATCACATCGTGTGATCAATCCAGAAGGAACGGATAAAACAAAATCTAGAATTTCATTACCATTATTTTTACACCCAAATCCTGATGTCGTACTGTCAGAGCGTTATACCGCCGACAGCTACCTAATGGAAAGATTACGCGAGTTAGGGGTTATTTAAGCCAATTATCACGGTGACTAAGCGCCTTAGGGCGCTTTTTTTATGCTTTTAGTAAGCTAACAAGGTACAATAGCGCTTTTATATTTATTCGTTTTAGCATTCGGTTATAAGGCAACATCATGGCAATTCAGTGGTATCCAGGACACATGCATAAAGCACGCAAAGAGATTGAAGAGGCAATGCCTCAGGTCGATCTAGTGATTGAAGTGCTCGATGCGCGCATTCCCTACAGCAGTGAAAACCCGATGGTGTCACAACTACGTGGCGACAAACCTTGTATTAAATTACTGAATAAATCAGATTTAGCCGATCCCGCAATTACAGAGCGTTGGATTGAGTATCTTGAACGTGAACAAGGCGTAAAGGCCTCTGCAATTACCACTTTACAGCCCGGCATGGTCAAAAACATTCCCGATATTTGCCGTAAACTGGTACCGCACCGTGATGTCATAGAAAAAGACATTCGCACCATGATTATGGGGATCCCAAACGTGGGTAAATCAACCATCATCAATACCCTTGCGGGTCGCACAATCGCCAAAACCGGTAACGAACCTGCGGTCACCAAAAACCAACAACGCATTAATTTACGTAACGGGATTGTGCTTTCAGACACCCCAGGTATTTTGTGGCCAAAAGTCGACAACGAAGCGAGCAGTTATCGCCTAGCTGTTACTGGTGCAATTAAAGACACCGCGATGGAATATGAAGATGTGGCGATGTTTGCCGCTGAATATTTTTTAAAAGCGTACCCAGAAGCCATACTTGAACGTTATAAACTAAGTTCATTGCCCGATACAGACATCGGTTTACTTGAAGCTATTGCGGGCTCACGCGGTGCACTTCGTCCTGGCGGGCGTATTGATTACCACAAAGTATCAGAGTTGTTGTTACACGATTATCGTTCAGGACGAATTGGCTTACTAAGCCTAGAAACACCTGAAATGGCTGAAGCTGAAAAAATCGAAGTCGCACGACTCCTTGCTGAAAAAGAAGCGCTTAAACAACAAAAAATCGCCCAGGAAAAACTCAAACGCTCTGGTAAACGACATAACGACTAACCTCACTTAAGGTTAATCGTTTGGCCGAGCTAAAATAAATGATTAACCGCCTCTGGCTGAAACCAGTTGAGTTGCTAATGCAGCGAGACTGGTTTCAAGCAAATCAATCACCTGCTCAAACCCATGTTCTCCTCCATAATATGGGTCTGGCACTTCTGTCACACCCGTTGTAATAAAATCGAGGATTAAGTGTATTTTGTGACGGTATTGGACTGGGCAGCGCTCAAATAAATCGTTCATATTATCGTTATCTGCGGCCAATATAAGATCAAATCGTTCAAAATCATCATCTCTTACTTGCCTTGCTTTCATCCCTGAAAAATCTAAACCCCGCTTAGTACCTGCAGTAACACTGCGACAGTCCGGCGGGTTGCCTTTATGGTAAGCAATCGTGCCTGCTGAATCGACAGTCAACGACAAATCATGTAACTTCACTTGTTGCTTGAACACTGCCTCAGCAGTAGGTGAACGGCAGATATTGCCCATGCACACAAATAATACCGAAGAAACCTTAGCTAAATATGCATCATCAATCATGTCGTCTACCTATTAATAATTATTATTGATATTTGAATTAAACTCAGTCTGTCATTATTGTGGCGGACGCTCACGTAAAAATGTGGCAAATCGTGGCGTGCCTTTCTGGGTAAAACCCAAATATTGATAGGTGATAATCGCGCCTATGGCTGGCGGGTTCTGTCTTTGTTTATCCGTTAAGCCGCTGCCAATTTTAAAAATGACCCCTTGCTGATTTTTAACCATTAACGCCCCAAGCATACCAAAATACTTTCCTTTACCGGCACTATGGCCAATAACCACTGCTTCAGCATCATATTTAGGTTTTAATTTAACAATAAATGGGCTTCGTCCTACCGTATATAAGGCTTGCCGATAATGCAACATTAACCCCTCACCACCGGCAGAGACCACCTTATCTCGCTCAGCAAACAGTGCTTCGGTACTGGAAATAGTTTGCTGTGTAATTACCTGCAGCTGTTTTACGTTAGCCTGTGCAACAAGTTGTTTCATGGCCTGATAACGAACTTCAAACGTACCGGGATGAGAAGGTAAATCAAACAGCATGTATTTCACTCTCTTCCACTGCTCATCTTCAGTATGCTCGGTGCGAACGAGTGCCGAAACTTGTTCAAATAAACCATGGCCCATCCACAATTCACCGTCTAGGGCATAATGCGGAAAGTGTTGAGTAAACCATATAGGCAAATCGATTTTACGGCCGCTGCGGGTCAGCATTTGTTGACCGTCCCAGTAACCTCTCACACCATCGAGTTTTTCACTGACTAAATAATCCGCGACTATCAATTCATCTGAATACTGACTGGCGAGCTGTATTTCGGGGACCGGCAGGCGCTCACTGACACAAGGGAAACTGTAGAGCGTGAAAAAGATGAAAAATACAATACAGGGTATACGTAACATAAACAATCCTTGGCAATTAACTTGTGCCTCATGGCAAAGTTAAGCCTAGTACAGCGACAGTGGTTGTGCATTTCAGCTTAAAATCACTGCAAGCCGATAAGGTGAATGTTACAATCTATTTGATATTAAGACAGGAAAATAACGTTCATGAAACCAGCAAATAATCATGGTCTTAAACGCGTATTCCGCGCCACGGGATTCTCAATGAAAGGCTTAAAAGCCGCCTGGAAAAACGAAGCAGCATTTAGGCAAGAAGCGGTTTTAGCCTTGTTAATGCTGCCTATTGCATTACTGATGGATGTCAGCACGACAGAACGATTATTAATGATAATGACATTGATGATTGTATTAATCGTTGAACTGATCAACTCCGCCATTGAGGCTGTTGTTGACCGTGTAGGCGCAGAAAGACACCCATTAAGCGGGCAAGCTAAAGACATAGCTTCAGCAGCAGTATTTGTTAGCCTTGTGATGTGTGCAATGACCTGGGGAACGGTGCTGTGGCCGCGAGTAATGAATGTAATTTAATCGTGGTTTCATCAGCGCACCCACTATTTAACTATACAGCCTTTGTATTCCCTGCAGATAAGATGGCAATAGCTTGTTCTACATTGGCAAGCCTCTCATTCTCAGCCCAATATGCACCATAAACATTGCGAGTGATAGGCGCGGCATTTTCAACATAATGTAATGTGTTATCAGCAATATAAGACTCTACCAACACTTCGGGTAAAAAAGCAGCCCCCCCATTATTGTGCAAAAAATCCAACGCCATTCTTGCTGAACTTGTATGCAATATTGGGGCTGGCAACATGGTAAATGCTTGGGCATGGGTGATGTTAAACGCCGTACCCCAATCGACTTTGATGTAAGCTTGGTTTGATACTTGTTCTAGTGTCAGCCCTTTTTGCTTACTGACTAAAAATAATCTTATTTGCGCCAATTTAACTAACTCAATTTCGTCCAATTTTGGCGGGTCAAACGTAATTGCAATATCTAAACTGCGTTCAATCAATTGTCTGGTCATAACAGACTCTGATAACACTTCAGTCCTTAACGCCACCCCCTCTAAACCCAAATGCAGCGGCTGTAGATAACGTTGTAGATACGCATCCCAAATGTTGTGACCTGCAGAGATGGTTAATTGAGAACGGTGTTGCTGATTTAAAATAATATCTTGTTTTGCCCTTTCCCACGCATTCAATACCGCCTCAGCATGACCGAGCATCCTTTCGCCTGCAGGAGTGGGTTGAATATTGTTACGTAGTCTTTCAAATAGATCGACACCCAGAATGCCCTCTAGTTGCTTTATTCGAAAGCTAACGGCACTGCGGGTAAGATAGAGATTTTCCGCCGCTTTGCCAAAGTGGCGCGTACGGGAGACTTCTAAAAAAGTTTTTAATAAATCTGTATCCATAAAAATTCTTCACCATGAAGGACAAAATATTTTGATTTAAAAATTGATAATACTAGCCAATACTCCAGTTGAAAATCTTTATATCTCATAATCTAGAAGGTATTAGCCATGTCTCAGCAATCATTTGTCAATGCGAAACAAGGTATTGAAGCTCACGCTAATGGATCAAGTGACAGTTTCCGCTCTACTAAACGCTTCTATGATGACGCTAATTTCCCTAAAGGGTTTAAGCGCTGTGGTGATTTTACCAGTAAGGAAGCCGACTTGCTTGAACAACATGGTCAAGCAATGAAAAATTTATCTGACGGTACACAGTTACCTTGTAACGTTGATGAAGACCAATTTGTACAAGTATTACAAGGAAAAATGGCGCCATCAACGCCAATGGAATTATTATGGGCTAAATACTGCCGCCTAGCCAAAGGTAAACCCTTTTACGCAGTAGTAGGGACTATCCATACTCCGGCAAGCCCAAAGGTTGAAATTGAATTTGACGATGTTGAAGACGATTCAACCGACACAGATGAATCTGAATAAATCGAGTTTCATTGACTAAAACAACCGCTTACAACTTGTAACATAAACACAACAAATCGCATAAAAAAGTAGAGCCATTTTTGCTCTACTTTTTTGTTTTTGCCATAAAACCGACGATCACATAAAACTTGTCAATCATCTAGCACCCTCACTATTTCTAGCTTTACTCACAAAAAATGACTTTTACGTCCTTAAGGTCAAACTATTGAGGCAAAGTATGATTTGACGCAATAACTAGACACAATTACTTCACATTTAGTTGCAAGGTGCTAATATGTTGGCTGAACAGATTACCGTGTTTATTTTGCTTGAAGTTTATGACAACACCTTTTGATGGCCCACACCTTGGTTATCGTTGTAAATAAATACATTCAGTCTCAAATACAGTAACAGCATCATATGAAGACGCATATCTTTTGACACTAAAAAAATTAAATGCGGAGTTTCAATGATTAGACCCTTTTTTTATTTTGTTATGTTAGCTTTGTTAGTTCCGACGGCTTATGCAGCCAGTAACCATAATAAGCACAATAACCATGCTTCAGTAGAAACCGATACATACACCTTCGATATAGGTGTATTTTATGCCAATTCAGATTCAAACATTATTGTCACCAATCCTAAAAACGGCGGCACCTTCCCCATTGATTTTGAAGATGAGTTTTTACTCGCAGAAGAGCAATACTTACCGTATTTTGAATTTAAATACGCTTTTAATCAGCGCCATAATCTATACATTGATTGGAAATCGTTAGATCGCCAAGCTGATAACAATTCCATCAGCCAAGACTTTATTCTTGAAGATATCGACGGCAAAGACTACCTGATTGAGGTGGGAGCCAAACTAAATACCGAATTGAACATCGATATTTTACGCATTGGCTATGGATATGATGTCTGGCAAGGTACTAACTATTCTGTAGGATTTTCTGTAGGGTTACATACCATGTTCATCGAAACCTCGTTTAAAGGTACGATTGGGACATGTATTCCTGGCACCGACTTAACCAGTTTATGCAGTAATGTTGTTGACACCCCAGAAGTCGTTGACGAAAACTTTACCGCCCCACTACCCAATATTGGGATGTATGCTGCCTATGAGTTTTATTCTGGGTGGGAGATTTATGCCCATACTCAATATTTTGCCATTGAGTATGATGATGTAGACGGTTCGTTACTTGACGTACGTTTGGGCGTACAAGCTAAATTTTGTGAAAATTGGTCGCTAAAATTTGCGTATAATTATTATGACGTTGACATTACCATTGAAAAAAAACGTAAACTGAACGGTGGCGAATTAAGAACCTTTGATTACAATATTGACTATAGTTTTACAGGCCCAATGTTTGCGGTCTCTTACGCATTCTAATCTCTTACTTTGACAGCACAATAGCATCTTAGGATGCTTTTTTTGTGATCCGTTAAATGATAATGTCCTACTATAAATTTTATTATACCCTCCATCACTTTAATAACTGTTCATAGCCCTGCTCATGAGGCACTTAATGTCTAATACGTTATTACAAACCGCAGCTGCCAATCTTAAAAAAGCGGTTCCGTTAATGTTAAAATATAAAATTCCAACCACGCCTACAAATTATGCACTTTGGTATGCTTATGTTGGTGAACAAAATCCTATTCTTAATCAAGAGCTTGATACTGTAGTTAAGCAAAATCAAACCTGTTCACCCGTGACCAGTGAACTACTCTATCGAAAGCATGTGGCCGATCCAGTAGAGCTTGATATACGCGAAATGCGTAAAAACTTAGATGCCATGGTTTGTGAACTGTCTCAATCATTAAGAGATACCAATTTAGACACAGAGACATTTCAAACCCAAATTGAAAAAGACTTTAAGAAACTTAGCGTTCTAGAAACCGAAGGGTTCTCGCTAGAACAAGTCATTGGCGTAGTGCGGAGCATCGTTAAAGAATCCTCAAGTATTCGCTCAAGTACAGTCAGTTTTACCGAGCAATTACAAAAGGCCCAGTCTGAAATAGATACCCTGAAAACTCGTTTAGCAGAATCAGAAAAAGACATGCTATTTGACGCATTAACCAACGTGCTCAATCGCCGGGCATTTAACGATGACATCGACGCCCAAATAACGACATCGCCAACGGGCACTTGCCTGATTTTAATTGATATTGATCACTTTAAAAACTTCAACGACTCTTTTGGCCACCAGCTAGGTGACTTAGTGTTAAAAACCGTTGCAAAACGTATTCAAGAAGCCTGTCGTGATGGAATTAAATTGTACAGGTATGGTGGTGAAGAATTTGCCATTATCGTGCCGAGCAGCCAATTAAGAGTGGCAAGACAGCTAGCTGAAGGGATCCGCAGAGCACTGGAAAAACTCAGTGTTAAAGATCGCCGCAGTGATAAAGTCATTGATTCTATTACTGCATCATTTGGTGTAGCAGAGTGGAAACCTAAACAAAATGTGGGGCAACTAATTGAAGCCACAGACAAGCTATTGTACGAGGCAAAGCGCCTCGGACGTAACCGAGTGATGCCTATCTCCGGTTAATTTTTCTAATCAATAAACCATAAAACTCAACCTAAGCCTTCAGCCGGTTGAGTTTTTTATTGGTTAATGATGATAATACCATTGCGCATTAATAAGTGACCACTCAGAATGCGTCCAGCGGTTTTTGATTAAGGCGTCGCTATGTAGTCATGGTTGTTCCCTTTCAAATAGCGAGAACGTAAAGCAAAAGCGGCTGGGGCATTCCTTTTAGGCGAGTTTTAAAAGGGCTTACACTGCGTTGCATGACTTCGAAAGAGAATCACTATTCATTCAGTCATTCGCCTTGTTTAAGCCCTTTTAAACTCTCGCTGAAAGATCACTTACTAACGCGCAATGGTATAACTCTGGTAATTGCACATAAGCTGCCGCATTTTCAGCACTTGGATTGGCAAGATGTGGCACATAGCCTAAAAAAGGCGCTTGCATCATCTGTTGTAAACTTTGCAAATTGTCTTCAATAAAGGCCATGTCGGCATCAACCTGATTGGCCACCCAACCAGCAATACTCAAACCATCGGCTAGTAGCGCTTCTTGCGTTAACAACGCATGATTTAAGCACCCCAGTTTCATCCCAACAACAAGAATAACGTCAATTGTCCCATTGTAATTAGCCCCTTTCATTGCATCACAGCCCAGGCTTTTAGAAGAGGTATACTGCTGAAGCTTCGCTTGCAATAACTTAACCGTATCAGATAAATACTCGCCATTGCCTAACGGTAAACGCCAACCACCAGCACCTTCAATTAAAGCAAAATCGGCACTGACCATTGCCGGATGGAACATTGCATCAAGCACCCCTTGTGCGCTTAACGCGGTATGGACCTGCGAGGCTGCAATATGAGGCGCAATTGCCGGCTCAAAACTGATAGGGTTGACTTCTTGATAAGCTAAGCCCATGTTCGATTGCGCCATTAACATCAATGCATCACTGTTGCGCAACCCACTTTCATTCATCTCACAACCTGAGGCAATAGGTTTAAAACCGCATTTTTGCCCTTGTGCTTTCGCCAATAATGCCGAGGATATTAAGGTTTTACCGCTATCTGTGTCGGTTCCAGTGACAAAATACAACATAGTGTTAGCCCCGTTTAGCGCGGATAAACGCGATTTGATACGTTAAGGGAATGCCTTTTTCTGTGCGCAGCGTGTTGGCTAATTCAACTCGTTGTTGCCATTGCTGCTTTTTTAGCAACGGCCGGTTTGAGTTATGCTGATGCTGAGCAAATGACGCCCCAACCCCTTTAATGGAATACAGCAAGCTACGTAAATCATCAAAATACACTTGAATGCTTTCAAGTTTGATATCAATACTTTCCCATGTATCACCCTGGAATTGAGATGACATAAATGCTTGTTTTAACGCCGAAACAGAATGAAATTGATTGACATGAAAACCTAGTGTTTTCAGTTCCGCTAGACTGCCATCTGCCACAATACTCACGTGACACTCGCCATTAGGGCGTAACACGCGCTGAAATTCGCAAAATGCTTGAGGCAATTTGGGGCACCACTGTAATGCTAAATTAGAATAAATACTGTCAACTGATGCAGTCTGTAACCCTAAAGCTTGGGCATCAGTGCACAATGGCAAATAATCTGTAAATTGTTGCGTTAACTCAGTAAGCATACCCTGAGCAATGTCGACAGCCACAACCTGATTAACAGCGTTAAATGCACCAAAATCGGTGCCTGGCCCAGCCCCTACGTCTAATAAGGTGCCGTATAAATTTGCGTGTTGTAATAACTGATGAGCACTTAAACGTTGCAATACATCATGCTGTTTGTAATGGCTTGCAGCACATGAAAACTTATTGGCCAGTGGATTATCTAACGTCATGAGGTTTCTCATTGATCCAAATTGATGTCATTACAATGTCTGTAAAGCTGCTGATGTGTTTGTGCCCGAATCATTTATCAATGATGCAACCGTAGCAACCAGAGCGCGAATATCGTCAGCCTGATGCTGAGCATTGAGGGTGATCCGTAAGCGAGCTTGCCCTTTAGGCACTGTAGGTGAGCGTATTGCACCCACTAAAAACCCTCGTTGAGTTAACTGCTTAGCAACGGCCATTGCACGTTGATTATCACCAATCATGATGGGTTGAATCGCCGTTTTCGATTCGGTTAGCGTTAATTGATGTTGTGTTGCGACCTGCCTAAACAACGCGATATTGGCCAGCAGCTGGGTTAACAATTGCGGATGCGAATGCTGCCAATTAATCGCCGCTAACGCCAAATGAGCATTAGCAGGAGATAACGCCGTTGAGTATATGTATTCCCGCGTTGTCGCCACTAGAAAATCAATCACGTCTTGGGAAGCTAAAATCGCCGCGCCTTGGCAACCTAATGCTTTGCCAAAGGTGACAACTTGAATATCGACCTTATCTGCATTAACCAAGCCATTTGGTAGCACACCAAAGCCGTGGGCATCATCAACAATTAACCAACATTGATGCTCGCGACATAAACGCGCCAGCTCAGTGATGGGTGCGGTATCACCGTCCATACTAAACACACTTTCAGTGACCACAGCACAGCCAGGATGGCGCTCAATAATACGCGCTGCACTGGTAAGATCATTATGTAAAAAACGGCTAATTTTGCATTGGCTGTCTTTCAAACCATCAATCACAGATGCATGCACTAATTTGTCTGCAATCACTGTGTCATTCGCATTAAATAGGGTTTTCATCAAGGCACTATTGGCGCTAAAACCTGAGCTAAACAGCATGCACGCCCGGTGACCCGTTAGCTCACATAAACGTTGTTCAAGCTGTTGATGTGCAACACTGTAACCACTGACTAACGGTGACGCCCTACTGCCTACACCGTATTGTTGTGCCCCTTGGTAAAGGGCTTGAGCTAACGCCGGTTCTCGAGATAACCCTAAGTAATCATTGTGGCTAAAATCAATAACCTTGCTTTGCGATCCAAGCCCGTTAACCCGCCTTTGACGCAAAAGACCCGTCGTGTGTAATTGCTCAAGGGTAGCCTTTATCCGCTGAGCGAGAGGATGGTTATCCGTTACTGACGGCTCTGATGTTGCCATGACTAATTACAGTGCCGCAGCATCGTAAAACTGCTTGGTCGACTTATCTTGCTTAGCGCTCGCTTTGGCAAGTAATGCACTGTCGGACTCAATATTAGCTTGAGGTCCTTGCTCTGGATGTAAGCCCAAACGACGGAACAGGCTCATGTCATCATTTTCTTCAGGGTTTGGCGTCGTCAGTAGCTTACAGCCGTAGAAAATCGAATTAGCACCGGCAAAGAAACACATAGATTGTAATTCATCGCTCATGTTTTCACGCCCAGCGGATAAACGCACCCGCGACTTAGGCATCAAAATACGCGCAACCGCAATGGTGCGCACAAATTCAAGTGGGTCGAGATCATCTAACTTTTCAAACGGTGTGCCTGCCACTTTCACTAACATGTTGATAGGCACTGAATCTGGGTGATGCTCTAAATTGGCTAACTGTTGCAGTAAACCTGCGCGGTCAGTGGCTTGTTCGCCCATACCGACAATCCCACCAGAACAAACTTTCATGCCAGAAGCACGAACGTTTGTGAGAGTATCTAATCGGCTTTGATAGGTACGGGTGGTAATGACATCGCCATAGTATTCAGGCGAGGTATCTAGGTTGTGGTTGTAATAGTCCAAGCCAGCATCAGCGAGTTGCTCAGCTTGCTCAGATGACAACATCCCTAATGTCATACAGGTTTCCATGCCTAAAGCACGCACATCTTTGACCATTTGGGTTAAATACGGCATGTCTTTATCGCGTGGGTTACGCCAAGCGGCACCCATGCAAAACCGTGATGCACCAGCGGCTTTAGCACTTTTAGCCTCTGTTAATACTTTTTCAATTTCAAGTAGACGTTCTTTCTCAAGCCCGGTGTCATAACGCGCGCTTTGCGGACAATATTTACAATCTTCTGGGCATGCGCCGGTTTTAATCGATAAAAGACGACTGATCTGTACTTCGTTAGGATCAAACGTTTCACGATGAATACTGTGAGCTTTAAACAATAAATCATTCATCGGCAATGCAAACAACGCTTCGATTTCTGCTTTTTGCCAATCGTGACGAATTTCAGCTAACGACATGGATCTTTCCTTTATTTTGATTTTCTGTTGGCTAGGATACCCTGAGCCCGTAAACTGTCAACGCAGCGAACACTTCGCCCTTTACAAGCGGTTAAAAAGCGAGCACATATAATTATGGCACTTTCAAACACAAATACCACTATCGATTATGCATTTGATGCACGGCATATTTGGCATCCTTATACCTCTATGACCCAGGCTCTGCCTGTGTATGGTGTGGTTTCTGCCCAGGGGTGTGAACTGACGTTAGACAGTGGAGAAGTGTTAATTGATGGCACAAGTTCATGGTGGTCATGTGTGCATGGTTACAGTCATCCGACCATTTTAGCGGCCATGCAAAAGCAGTTAACCCAACTGAGCCATGTGATGTTTGGTGGTATTACCCACCAGCCAGCCATTGAGGTTTCAAAACGCCTAGTGCAAATGACCAGCGCCAATTTAACCAAAGTATTTTTAGCCGACTCAGGCTCTATTGCCGTTGAAGTGGCCCTAAAGATGGCGCTGCAATATTGGCAAGGGCGCAATAAGCCACAGAAACAGCGGATTATGACGGTAAAAAGTGGTTATCACGGCGATACTTTTGCCGCCATGAGCGTGTGTGACCCAGACGGCGGCATGCACACCATGTTTGGCAATAATGTCACTAAACAAGTGTTTATCCCCGCCCCCACATCGAAGTTTAATGAACCGCTCAATCAGACCGATATCACTGCTTTAGAAAATGCATTTAGCCAACATCACCAAGATATTGCCGCGGTGATTATTGAACCCATCATGCAAGGTGCTGGTGCCATGCGTTTTTACTCTCCAGCTTATTTAGTCAAACTGCGCCTACTTTGCGACCAATACAATGTGCTATTGATATTAGATGAAATTGCTACTGGATTTGGTCGTACTGGCACCCTCTTCGCTTATGAGCATGCCAATATTGAGGCCGATATTTTATGTGTCGGCAAAGCATTAACCGGTGGGTATATTAGCCTCGCGGCCACCCTATGCAGTGACGAAGTGGCCAATGGTATTAGTGATTCGCCCGCAGGCGTGTTTATGCATGGCCCTACTTTTATGGGTAACCCTTTGGCCTGTGCCGCAGCAACCGCTAGCTTAGACTTATTGCTTCAAGGAGACTGGCAGCAACAAGTGAGCGCCATTGAAGTTCAACTTAAACAAGAACTCGCAAGGGCCATTGATTTAACGCAAGTTCAAGATGTACGTGTATTGGGCGCTGTTGGTGTGATAGAAATGGTCAACAACGTCAATGCCGCACAATTACAACAAGCATTTGTCGAGCTTGGGGTTTGGGTAAGGCCGTTTAATAAATACATTTATATTATGCCGCCATACACGATTAACGCTGCCCAACTAACACGACTCACCTCAGCCATGATTAGCGTTGCAGGCAGCATTGAAGATAGTGGCAACAAACAGCAATTTATTAGCCATGGTTAACAGCCAATACTTGCTGGGCATGGGATATGATCGCATCAGAGACTTCTTTATAAACTCCCTTGAGTAAAATCCAATGGTGCCAATACAGTGTCTCTTCAATGACTTTATCAGGCAGGATCTGCACTAATTCTCCACTGGCTAGCTCATTGCTCACTTGTAACTGTGGCGCTAAACAATAAGCTGCGCCGTGCTTAGCCATATTAATGAAGGCTTCAGATGATCGCACTGCATGCAGTGGGTATTGGCCTTCTTCTAAACCAAAGTGTTGCTCAATAAAACGGGTATGCATATTGTCTTTATGATCAAAGGCTATCCCTGGCGCTCGCATTAACGTTTGCGCATTTATCCCATCACAAAAATAGCGTTCAACAAACTCTGGCGTTGCAACAACAATATAATTAATCTTGCCTAATCGCGTTAACTGGCACCCTTTTATCGCCACATCTTGTACCGCTATCGCCCCAAATGATTGACCATCTTTGAGCCGTTCAAGGGTGCGTTCCTCATCTTCAATCAATAAATTGACTTCTAATAGATGCTCTTTAATTAAAGGGGCAATCGCCGGAATAAGCCAGGTCGCTAGAGAATCCGCATTGGTGGCAATATGTAATGTTAACGGGGTTACTGGCGCATTAGGCATCACACTTGGCAGTAATTCTGCCTCTAGCTGCACGACTTGGTAATAATGTCGTAACAGTTGCTGACCTAACGCCGTAGCGCGGATTGGATGACTTCTTATCACAACAGATTGAGCGAGCTGCTGTTCTAATTGCTTAATCCTTTGTGACACTGCAGATTGCGACAAACACAATACATTGGCAGCTCGTTCAAAGCTTTGCTCTTTAATCACACAACTCAATGCTTGCAGTAATTTGTAGTCGAGTTTACTCATGCACAATCACCTTTTGGTTTAATGCTGTCATCTTAGCGGAACGATTCGCCACCTTCATTAATTTTTCTTATGTATAAGTAAAATTATTAATTTAACTTATACGCAAACAATGAGTACTTTAGCGGCTTATTAACAAGCAAACTCATCATAAGGACACTCATGGTTACCTCAGCATTACTGCAAGGTTTAATTCTCGGCGCAGGGATGATAATTCCTATTGGCGCGCAGAACTCCTATTTACTCAGCCAAGGGATTAAGCGTAATCATCACATTTTAGCGGCAACCATTTGCATGTTTTGTGATGTCATTTTGATTGGCTTAGGGATTTTTGGCGGCGGTAAGCTCATCGCCAGTAGTGAATGGTTGATGTTAATTATCGGTTGGGGTGGGATCAGTTTTCTGATTGTTTATGCAGTAATTTCTTTGCGTAACGTATGGAGAAATCAATATCAAGTTACAACCCATGAAGCTGCAGCCAATAGCCGTAAACACATTATTGGCACTACATTGGCGGTAACCTTGCTTAATCCTCACGTTTACCTCGATACCGTGATGATTTTAGGCAGTGTGGGTGGCATGTTTGAGGGCAATGAACGATGGGCATTTGCCATAGGCACAGTATTGGCATCAGTATTATGGTTTTACAGCCTTGCTTTTGGTGCCGCCAAGTTGGCGCCCTGGTTAGGTAAACCTCAAATACAACGTGTGGTCGATGCTTTAGTCGGCGCTATTATGCTATTCATTGCTTATTCAGTATTTAACACCTTACTTTATCATGGTGTTCCCCTACCCCATTAAGTCGCTCACGGCTAAATAAGCGCACTGTATTGAGCTTAGTTAGCCGCTTCAAAAAGATATAATAATCACATCCCGACTCGCTCTGACACCATCTCCCCTGAAAAATCGTCATCGTCTAACCATTTTAATTTGGCTAATGGATAACCTAAAAACCATTTTGTACGTTCGAGTACAATCCGTGTATTAATACGTTTGATTCTTAAATCCGGTTGATCGCTTAAATCAGAACAAATTTCATTTAAGGCCTTAATATTAGGAAAACAACTGAGCGAAATATAATCAACATCACCACTTAACTGCATGCAGTCCATTATCTCAGGAATGTCATTAATCCGATTAACAAAACGGCGCCGAGCAGGGGCACTGTTATCTTCTAGGGTAAATTCAATATAAGCCAGTACATGCTCACACAATTGGTCTAAATTAATATCAGCATGTAAATTACGAAAGTACCCCGCTTCTTTTAATGCTTTGACCCGTTGGAAGCAGGCACTAGGCGATAAGTTCACTTTTTCAGCTAATTCAATATTGGTGACCGAGCCCTCTAAGTGCAATGTGGATAATATTTTTTTATTGTAACTGTCAATCTTCAATTTCTTCTTCATTGGCTCAACTCACCGTATTTATGCAGCTTTCTATACTGAGTCATTGTCAATTAATTTGCAAAAACAAGATTTTTTACAGCAAAAGCGCTACAAATTTTTCGAATTTAACCCTAACTACAAAATATTATTTTGCAAGCAAAGCCGCAAAATGGCTACAAGTGATTTATTTAACAATTTGATTACGGTTACATACGACTAATATAACTTCTAAAGGGAACGCCATGACCCCATATACCCAGACGCTATTTACAAAAAAATCTTTTGTTGCTGCTGCTATTTCAATGGCATTAAGCTCCCCATTATTAGCTGAGGACAACCCATCTCAAGTAGAAGCAATGGATACGAGTGGCGTAGAGAGGATCTCGATTACAGCCCGTGGTCGTGTCGAAACCTTACAAAATGTACCTGATTCTGTTACTGCGTTTAGTGCAGACATGATTGAAAGCCAGCGCATTACGAATTTTCGAGATGTCGCAGATATGACGCCTAACCTGAGCCAATTAGATAACTTTCGCCCAGGACTGGCTCGCATCACTATCCGAGGATTAATTACCCCTCAAGTGGGTGATGCCCCGCTCGCCTTTGTCGTCGATGGCGTTACCGCCCCAGATTTAGAATTTATCAACCAAGATTTGGTCGACATAGAACGTATTGAAGTGATGCGGGGAGCTCAAGGAGCACTCTACGGTAAAGGGGCAATTGGTGGTGCGGTGATTGTCACCACCAAAAAACCGACTGAAGATATTGAAGGCTCAGTCAAAGGCTCCTATGGCAATGGCAACACCTATAATATGAGTGGTGTGGTATCGGGTTCGTTAAATGAACAAGATAGCGCGTTTTTCCGGGTTGGCGGCTATACCAAAAATAGCGACGGATTAATTGATAACGTTTTTTTAAATGATGAAGCTGACTATCTGTCAGAAGACTCAGCGTTTGCACAGCTTCAATTTGATTTATTTGAAGAAACAAGCTTAAACCTCAAAGGACGTTATACCACCTCTGATGTAGGCTTTGCCTATTATCAGAACGTGTCAGAAGACAGCAAAGAAGACTATGATTTACCCACGTCACAAAACATATATAACAATGACCAACGTGATGTTTACGAGTTAAGTGCTAAATTAACCCAAGAGTACGACTTAGGTACATTTGATTTCATCACTGCGTACAGTGATTCTGAAAACGAACATTTTTATGATGGTGATTACTCAGCTGACGCCACATTTATTGATGAAGACGGCTTTTTTAGAGCTCCATTTGCTACCGAAGGGCTTTATGACATTGAATCATTCACTATAGAGTCACGCTTTACCTCTCGTGGCGATCAAGCATTAAGATGGGCAGTTTCTGCTTTTTATCAAGATAAACAACGCGACAACACCATTAATTTCTTTGATGACTTTGCCGGTGATACCGCGCAGTCACGCTCAGATTTTAATGACGACAGCCTGTTTTTCACCATTGCAGATAAAAACAGCAGTAAAGCGTGGGCACTGTCTGGACAAACTAACTACGATATTACTGACAAACTCGAATTAACCACCGCATTACGCTACGACGAAGACACACGAGAATCCTATGATCCTGCTGCCCGTGAAGACACCTTTGCTAAAAAAACATTTAGCCAATGGCAGCCTAAAGCGACGCTCGCCTATCAAGCAACCGAAGACTTACTGTTATATGCAGGATATTCAAAAGGATTTAGAAGTGGTGGCTTTAATGAACCCGCAGAAGGCATTAGCCGTTCATTCGACCAAGAAGTGTCAGACAGTTATGAGACCGGCTTTAAATCAACTTTATTTGATAACCGCTTAACCCTAAATGGTGCACTTTTTTGGATAGATCAATCCAATGCACAAATCACTCAATTTAATGTTGATACCTATACGTTAGAAAATCTGTCAATCGACAAAGTTGAGACTAAAGGTATAGAACTTGAAGCAGACCTTGCGTTAACCGATGGCTTAGATCTGCGTTTTAGTGCCGGCATTGTCGACTCTGAAATCAAAGCGTTTGACCGTCAGCCAGAACTGGTTGGCTACACGCAATTTTATGTCGCCGATTACAACTATGCATTGTCGATGAATCACCACTATCAACTCAATGGCGAATGGGCGTTATTGTCACGTGCTGACGTGCAAGTTATTGGACCGCAATCATTTTCAATCGACATTGCGGACATTCGCTCATCGTCTTCAACCACATTAAATCTAGGTATTGGGGTTAAATCTGAGCAATGGACAATTCAAGCTTATGTTGACAATCTAACTGATGAACGAAGCATAGAAGATTTGTTTATTGTGGCTGACGGAGTGACCGATCTTGCACGCCAACCCAACAAGCCTCGTAGCTTTGGTGTAGAAGCGATTTACAACTTCTAAGCAATCTAACTTGGTGTTTGATGGCGCCGTTATTGGCGCAATCAAACACCAGCAACGGCGCTTTTACTAGGAATAAACATGCCTGAAACCCACACAATCGATGACTTACTTGAAGACTACGCAACCACACCTGTTCCTGAAGATAAAACCCATAACGGTTGGCGTATCGGCATGGTCAATGGTGGCTTAGCCTTTGCTGTACCTGGACTCATTACAGGTTTAGAGATCGGATCAGCCTTAGGGTTAGAGCAAAGCATATATGCATTTTTAATCGGCGGGTTTATTTTGTCGGTATTAGGCACGATTACTGGCTATGTGGGTATGAAAAACCGCTTAAGCTCGTGTATGACAATGAAATTTGTTTTTGGTTTGCAAGGTGCCAATATTGTGAGTTTAGCCTTTGTATTGTCATTACTTGGTTGGTACGGCGTTAACATTAATTTGTTTAGCGAGGTGGCGGCTCAGTTTTCAATGCAGCTTTTTGATTATGCTCCACCTATTTGGACATTCGATATTGCTGCCAGCATAGTGATCACCTTAACCACCTTATGGGGCTTTAAATTGATTGAGCGCGTCTCAAGCCTTTTTGTGCCCATTTTGTTTTTACTGGTGGCCTACATGCTTTATCAAAGCTTGGGGTATGTGGTGAATGACACGCCCTCTACCGGTAGCCTAACAGGGATAGATTTTACCTTTGGTGAAGCGGTGTCAGCCATTGTCGGCAGTTTTATTGTGAGTGTGGTATTAATGCCAGATTTTAGCCGCTTTGCCGCTAAGCCAAAAGACACGGTCATCGCCTCTTTTTTACCTTTTATGTTTATCAGTAATTTTGTCTATATCGCTGCAGCAATCGCCGGTTTAGCGGTAGTGAACTCTGACATTCTTGTGGTGATGCTAACCCTCGGCTTAGGGATGTTTGCCTTTGTATTATTAATTGCATCAAGCGCCGTAACCAACGTGGTCAACCTTTATAGCGCCGCATTAGGGTTTAATGCCATAACACCTCATTGGTCAGAATGGAAAATCATCCTTGCAGGCGGAATATTGGGTGCCGTTGTTGCATCACTCAATTTGCTCGATAACTTTACTGGGTTCATTTTTAGTTTGTCGATTCTTTTTAGCCCTGTTGCCGCAATTTACATTGTCGACTTTTTCTTTATTCAGCAGCAAAAGATCTATCAAATAGAGCAGTTAAATCAAACAACAACATTTAATTTTCAAGCATTAGTGGCTTGGGTCGGCGGGATTATTTTTGCCATGATGGTCAATAACGGCTGGCTCACACTAACAGGCATTGAAGTGTGTGATGCCATGCTCATCACAGCCCCACTCTATTTTGTCATCAAAAAGATCATGGCAAACAATAAGCCACACAATTCAACACACTGTTTATAAACCCAACAGTAATAATAAATAAATAAATTAAACCTTTGATTTTAAGATATATACCAGAGAGTCGTATGAAGTCATTAACGCGTTTAGACCTAACAGATATTTTACATGGATGTGTTATTTTGGGCACCGGTGGCGGTGGAGAGATGGATGAAGGTATTGCTTATATCGATGCAGCACTCGCCGCAGGTAAAACCTTTACCCTCGTTGATGTAGACGAAGTCCCTGCGGGGAGAAAAATCTGCACACCTTATATGCTTGGGGCATTGTCGGCACTATCTGAAACCGAAGAAGCGGTTTACGCAAGATTGCCTAAAAGCGATATGTCTTCAATGATGACCGCGTTTAAACGCCTTGAACAATACACTGGGGAGAAGTTTTACGGCACCATTTGCTGTGAACTCGGCGGCTCAAATACAGCGATTTCTTTTTATGTTGCCGCAATGGCCGATGGCTATATTATTGATGCCGATGTTGCTGGCCGCGCCGTACCTGAAATCACCCACTCAACGTATTACTTTAATGATATCCCAGCGGCACCAATTGTGGCGGCAAATGAGTTTGGCGAATGTTTTATTTGTGAAAATATTATTGATGATTTACGCGCCGAGACGGTGGTACGTGCTTTATCGGTGATCAGTCGTAATGATATTGCCGCTATCGATCATGCGATGCCAATTGAACAAGTAAAAGATGCGGTGATTAAAGGCACTATTTCTAAGTCTCTGGCCATTGGTAAAGCTTACCGTCTGGCAAAAGAGCAAGGCGAAGACATTGCCAAGGCCATAGCAAGCCACGGCGAGGGTTATGTTGCGTTTAGAGGTCAGGTTTCACAATCACATTTTAGTACAGAAAAAGGCTTTACCATTGGTACTGTGACCATTGTTGGAAGTGGTGAGTACCAGCACGAGCAATATCAATTAGAAATCAAAAATGAGCATCTTTTAGCACGCCGTAATGGTGAAGTTGATGTCACCATCCCAGACTTGATTTGCTGTATTGATATGGACAACCAAGTGGCAATCACAACACCCAACCATCATATAGGCCTAAATGTCGCTATTGTGATTTTACCGGCGCCAAAAGAGTTTGTTACCGAACGCGGCTTACAAGCATTTGGCCCAGCTTATGTTGGATTATCAACACCGTATGAACCCGCTGTAGCAAAACACTTTGCCAAACTTGGCAAATAAACCGCCTAAAGCATTAAACCCGCATTGCAATAAAGCCTGGTATTTGCGTAATGCGGGTTAACCAAGCTCTTATCTGTGGGTAGTCAACTAAATCAAAACCACCTTGATGCGCCACATGGGTATAAGCATAAAGCGCAATATCCGCTAAGCTAAACTGCTCACCGCATAAGAATGGCTGCTTTGTAAGTTCAGATTCCATGACGCTCAGCGCCTTATAACCTTTAGCATGTAAAGATTGGTACTCGGCTAAACGTTCATCTGGTAAACCTAAATACAGTTGAATATAACGGGCCACGGCAATATAAGGCTCATGACTGTATTGTTCAAAGAACAGCCATTGATACATTTTTGCTTTATAAAATTCATCGTTAGGAATAAGTGCAGAATTAGCCGCAAGATAGCCCATAATAGCATTTGATTCAGATAACATTCGGCCGTCATCAAGTTCTATTAGCGGTATTTTTCCTGTCGAATTTTTGGCTAAATAAGCCGCGGTCTGTGTATCACCATCGATAATGCTCATTTCTATCCATTGATGCTCAATCTTCAGGAGATTAAGCACCAATTGCACTTTATAGCAGTTGCCCGACACACTGTCGCCATATGCTTTTATCATGTTATTTCAGCCCCAATGTCAGCCATTATTTTTTAACTAAACTCGAAATCAGGGCGCGCAACGCCGCTGGCTTAACCATTTTCGCCATATAGTGATACCCGCGTCGTTCAATGTCATCGACAAGGTCTTTATTGGTGTTAGCGGTAATCAAAATCCCGGGCACGTGAGCACCATAGCGTGAGCGAATATCATCCATGGCATCAACGCCATTTTTATCATCATCTAAATGATAGTCAGCCAAAATAATGTCTGGCGCAACGCCTTTAAGGCCTAACTTGATTCGCGCATCAGCGATGTCTGTTGCACAAATAACCTCACATTGCCAACGGCTTAAAAGTGAGTCCAGACCCGCTAAAATAGCTTCTTCATTGTCAATACATAACACCTTAACGCCAGCAAGAGGTTGCATAAGCGAAGGGATGGGTTTAGTCACGACTTGGCTTACCGTTTGCCCTAACGGCACCATGATAGAAAACATAGAACCTTGTCCTAACACAGATTGAACTTGAATAGGATGATCAAGCACTTTACTTATTCGGTCAGCAATTGCCAACCCAAGTCCTAAACCACTTACATTGCGACTGCTGGGATGATTTAAGCGTTTAAATTCTTTAAAGATCTCTTGGGTTTCATGCTCATCAATTCCGCAACCAGTATCGAGCACTTGTATCTCAATAAACTCACCACGATGACGACATCCCAATAGCACCCTACCTCCGCGTGCATATCGATAGGCATTGGTTAAAAAGTTTTGTAAAATGCGCCTCAACAAAGAGGGATCAGAATTTACCGTTGCAGAACACGGCACCATCGCAAATGATATTTGGTTATCTCCTGCCATTGCTTCAAACTCAATGGCCAATCCATTAATCACCTCAGAAATGGAAAAGTCGCGGCGATTGACATCGACCATGCCTGAATCAAGCTTAGAAATATCTAATAAATCGGTCAGCAGTTCACCGGCAATTTTTAATGAGCTATTTACGTGGGTTAACGTGGTACGCGCCTCTAAATCCAAATGAGGATATTGCGCCAGCGATGCGGTAAACAGCCTGGCTGCATTGAGCGGTTGCATTAAATCATGGCCAACGGCAGCCAGAAATCGAGTTTTAGATGCATTGGCCAGTTCCTCTTGCGATTTGGCTTCAAGTAACTCGCTGTTGAGCATCGCCAGTTCATAAGTACGTTCTTGCACTCGGCTTTCTAGGGTTTCATTGGCTTCAAGTAAGGCTTTTTCTTGTAAGCGATACTGAGTAATATCGGTAAACGTCATCACAAAACCGCCATCGGGCATAGGGTTACCCTGAATTTTAATCACTTTACCGTCTTTACGTTCACGCTCTGAAGTGTGAGGGGTACCATTACGCATATGCTGCACCCTAATGGCCACTTTTTGCTCAACATCACCTTTACCACAAAATCCACGTGAGGCATTGAAGCGGATTACGTCAGCAATTGGCATACCTTGCTGTAAAAAACCATCTGGATATTGATATAAATCGGCATAACGATAATTCCAAGCGACTAAATTCAGGTCTTTATCCACCACACTCATCCCTTCATAGGCATGTTCAATTGCGCCGCGCAACATGTCCTGGCTTAAAATGATTTTGGATGATGCTTCATCGACCAAGCTAAATACTTCATCAAGCGCTAAATCTCGTCCTTGCAGAACAGAGTCCATCACCAATGACGCACTTGAAGCCCCAAGAACACCAGACAACATATGCTCAGTGTGGGCGATTAATTCATCTGGTGCAGCCTTATACCAACTGTCACTTTTAACGGCCTCGGGAGAGAAGCGGCTAAAACTTTCATAGGCACGGGTCGGACTAACAAACCGGCTGGCAAGTATCAGTAAATCTTGTTGCGATATCGGCCCCTGACGCTTATTAGCATCTTTTTTTAACGACCAAGGTTTAACGAAGTTACTGGCTTGAATACGCTCAGCAACCCCGGCTCTAAACCAAATCGATCCCAACACGTAGCAAATAATATTAGCCAATAACGCGACTAACGTATCACTGACATTCGGCGTAATCGAATTCAGTAAGTCAAACTCACCGCCAATTAACCTTGCACCAGCCCCTTGGAGCAATATAAAACACCATAAGCTAAAGCCCACAGCGAGACCAAGATAAACCCCGGTACGATTACCGTGTTTCCAATACAGTCCACCTACCAATGCTGGCGCCAATTGCGAAAAGGCACCAAATGACAGCATACCAAGATGTGATAACGAATCACTGTCAGCTAAGGTTAAATAGCTTAAATAACCAAAGCCCAAAATCACCACAATAGCTAAACGACGCACATTGAGTAACAGTTGCGAAAACTGGCTAAAATTCTTTTCTTTGATTTGTCCGGTGCGCAATAAAAAAGGCACTAACCACTCATTACTCACCATCACGCTGATTGTGACGACCGCTACAATCACCATGCCTGTTGCGGCGGATAGAGTCCCTAGTAATGCAATAACGGCTAAAAAGGGTTGGTCTAATGCCAAAGGTAGGTTGATTACGTAGGTGTCAGCCGCAACTGAGTCACCTAATAATACTTTGCCCGCCAACGCTAGAGGAGCAACAAACATGCCAAATAAAGCTAAATAAATGGGGAAAATCCAGCGTGATTTTTTTAAAATATGCTCGCCACCACATTCAACTACCATGACGTGAAACTGCCTTGGCATACATAAAAATGCCGCCATACCGACAAATAATTCAGGTAAAAATGATTCTAGACGCAAGTGGCTATTTTCTATTACCCCTTTCGCTGAGGCTTGCTGCCAAATATCGCCAAATCCGTCAAAAAAGCCAAAACTAATCACAACGCCTACAACAATAAATGCGGCTAATTTAACTAAAGATTCAAATGCAATCGCAACCATCATTCCTGGGTTATGCTCTGTCGCATCTAATTTTCGAGTGCCAAACAAAATCGCAAATACAGCAAGTAACATAGTGATTAACAGCGGCACTGCCACAGGACTTAAAGGATTGTCGTCAGGCTGAAATAAATTGAGGCTAAACACCATCGCTTTTAATTGCAAAGCGATATACGGCATGATGCCAAAGAGGGCGATAAGGGTAACAATTGCGGCTAATAACTGTGATTTACCATAACGGGCTGCAATAAAATCAGCCACCGAGGTGATATTTTGTGCTTTAGACACCACAACCATTTTACGCAACATACCAAAACCAAGGGTAAACACTAAAATGGGGCCAACAAAAATAGGTAAAAAAGACCATAAATCAGTAGCGGATTGCCCTACCGTGCCCAAAAAACTCCACGATGAGCAATAAACAGCCAAACTTAAGCCGTAAATCCACACTTGCAGTTTTTGGCTTATTTTACTGAACCAGCGCTCAGCACCCCATGCCAAAATAAACAACAATGACACATAGCACACCGCAATTACGGCTACAATAAGAGTTAAATTCATCAGACGTCCGCTATCATTTTATTGTTATTTACAGTCAATTTTATTCATATTCCAACAAAACAGGTTGAACATAAAACAATCGACCCCAGCTAAATTTGAGATTTTGCTTCTTATCAGCTGTACTTTTTAGTCATCTTAGCACGTGCAACAGACTAAATATTAAGGATATTTTAAAACTAGACCAAGGTCTAATAGTTTTGATAGTCGGTTGCAGATGATACTTTAGCCACGCCATTTTTAAGAAAGGGAAGCCCCTATGAGCTCGCAGTCTCTTTACAAAGTTCCTAGTGACATTGCAGACAACGCACTGGTTAATAACGATCAATATAAGAAAATGTACCAAGAGTCCATCGTTAATCCAGAAGGTTTTTGGAGAGAACACGGCAAACGTATCGACTGGATTAAACCTTACACCAAAATTAAACAAACCTCTTTTGATGACCACAATTTATCAATTAACTGGTTTTATGACGGCACATTAAATGCCTCGGCAAACTGTTTAGACCGTCATCTAGAGCAACACGGCGATAAACTGGCCATCATTTGGGAAGGTGATGATGCGAATGAACAGCGTAAAATCACCTATGCAGAATTACACGCTGACGTCTGTAAGTTTGCCAATGCATTACGCGGCCAAGGTGTTGGTAAAGGCGATATCGTCACAATATACATGCCTATGGTGCCAGAAGCTGCAGTAGCGATGCTTGCCTGCGCCCGAATTGGTGCTGTTCACTCTGTGGTATTTGGTGGTTTTTCACCAGACTCGATTGCAGCAAGAGTCATAGACGGTAAATCTAAAGTCATCATCACCTCTGATGAAGGCGTACGCGGTGGACGTACAATTCCCTTAAAGCGCAGTGTTGATGAAGCTATTGCCAACCCTGATGTCACCTCAGTCGAAAAAGTCATTGTATTAAAACGTACTGGTGGCGATATTGATTGGGTTGAAGGTCGCGATGTGTGGTGGCATTCGTTGATGGAAGTCGCTTCTGAGTATTGCCAACCCGTTGAAATGAATGCTGAAGATCCATTATTTTTACTGTATACCTCAGGCTCAACGGGTAACCCTAAAGGTGTGTTGCATACCACTGGTGGATACATGGTTTACGCCTCGATGACACACGAATATGTATTTGACTATAAAGCTGATGAGGTTTACTGGTGTACTGCCGACGTCGGTTGGATTACCGGCCACTCCTACATGGTGTATGGTCCATTTGCCAACGCTGCTACGGTATTAATTCATGAAGGTGTACCCAACCACCCAACACCAGCTCGTCTTGGCGAAATGATTGACCGCCATAATGTTAATATCCTTTATACTGCTCCGACATTAATCCGGGCTTTAATGGCTGAAGGTAAAGAGAAATTCAGCAACTATAAAGGCGATTCACTGCGCATTATGGGTTCCGTAGGCGAACCCATTAATCCAGAAGCTTGGCGTTGGTACCATGAAGTTATCGGCCATGAAAACTGCCCAATTGTGGATACTTGGTGGCAAACTGAAACCGGCGGTATTCTCATTAGCCCATTACCGGGCGCAACAGACACTAAACCAGGCTCCGCTACCCGTCCATTTTTTGGCGTACAGCCTGCATTAGTCGACAACATGGGCAATATCGTTGAAGGCGCCACAGAAGGTAACCTGGTTATACTTGACTCATGGCCTGGCCAAATGCGTACCGTTTATGGCGACCATGACAGGTTTGCCCTGACCTACTTTAAAACGTTCCGTGGCATGTACTTTACCGGTGACGGTGCCCGTCGTGATGAAGATGGTTATTACTGGATTACAGGTCGAGTCGACGATGTGATTAACGTATCAGGCCACCGTTTAGGCACAGCAGAAGTCGAAAGTGCGTTAGTGTCGCATGATCTAGTCGCTGAAGCGGCAGTGGTTGGTTACCCTCACGATATTAAAGGACAAGGCATTTATGCTTATGTGACCTTAACGCGAGGAACAGAACCAACGGAAGAGTTACGCCTAGAACTACGTCAATGGGTACGTAAAGAAATCGGGGCGCTAGCGACGCCAGATCTTATCCAATGGGCTAGCGGACTCCCGAAAACGCGTTCTGGCAAAATCATGCGTCGCTTCTTGCGTAAAATTGCTGCCAATGAAGTCACCAACTTAGGTGATTCTTCAACGCTGGCAGATCCAGCGGTTATTGATACCTTAATCGAAACCCGTTTAAACAAAACGGAATAACATGACTCAAGCTAGTATTCTATCCACCCACGAGAAATCCTGACCAATTTCTCTTTTGCCCCTCACTGAGGGGCTTTTTTTGTTTGACTGATACTCATCCGTATTAATAAGTGACCACTCAGAATGTGTACAGCGTTTTTGATTAAAGCATCGCCATGCAGTCCTTTCAAATAACGATAACGCAAAGCAAAATCAGCTGGTGCATTCCTTTAAGGCGAGTTTAAAAAGGGCTTACACTGCGTTGCTCGACGTCTAAAGAGAACCTGTTAGTTCAGTCATGCGCCTTGTTTAAGCCCTTTAAAATCTCGCTGAATTCTCACTTATTTACGCACAATGGTATTAGTATCCCTCATCATTAGCCTAGTGAGCAGGCAACTCACCATAAACGGTGTTAATACTCACCAAATAAACATGATCTGCTTGGGTTAATTGATAACGGGTTGCCTGGCCAACAGTTAAATTTAACGTTCTGTTTCTATCGACGACATTAGGTGCGCCGTTAGACAAATCACTCAAACTCACTGTGAGTTGAATATTTTCAGCCTGCAGCTGCTTTGAGGTCATCGTCACCACATAATCCCCCTCAACCTCAATGGAGACAGTTTCATTTAACCCCATAAGGATATTCGACGTTGATGAGGTCGTGTCCTGTGAGTCAGTGACATATTCTTCTATTGAAAACCCGACTACCAATCCTTGTTCTGCCATGGCAAAATGACTGACAATACACAAGGCCAGTAATGATAAATATTTCATGGTGGATACTCCTAAGATTACGTTTTTTATTATATTTTTAATGGCTAACCCGCCCTAGTAAAAACATCTTTCAACCCACAACTCTTGAAATTAAATTTACACTAACTCAAAACAAAAAACAGTGCCTAGCGTGTAATTAGCCATAAATGATACTGTTTTAAATAACATGAGATAATGATAACTCCCCTATCAATAACTGTGGCTGAATATAACCGGGTAACCTAATTCAGAACCCTATTGAATACATTAAACTCCAACGGCCAATTGTATGCACATTAACCTTCGCGACTATCAACAACAAGCCGTAGACGCCGCTGTAATGCATTTTAAACTCAGTCAGCAGTCAGCAGTGCTAGTGCTTCCTACAGGCGCAGGCAAAAGCATTGTGATAGCAGAGCTTGCCAAAATCGCCAATGGTAATGTCTTAATACTCACCCATGTAAAAGAGTTAGTGGCACAAAATGCCGAAAAAGTCGGATTGTTGACCGAAGAAGCCAATATTTATTCTGCTGGGCTTAAGCAAAAAAAAGCGAATGGTAAAACCGTTGTCGCCAGTGTTCAATCGGCTTCTCGGGCACTCAACCAATTTAATCAAACATTTTCACTTGTTATCATTGATGAATGTCATCGCGTCAGCACTGAGTCGACGAGCCAATATCAACAACTACTGACTCACCTGCGTACTAAAAATCCTAATATCAAGCTACTTGGGCTCACGGCAACGCCTTATCGTCTTGGTTTAGGTTGGATATATCGCCATCATTATCATGGAAAAGTGGGTAATACTGATAATCCAGTATTTGAAAAATGTATTTTTGAGTTGCCTATGAGGCCATTAATTAAACAAGGTTACTTGACCCAACCGACAATCTTTGATGGACTCAGTGTGCAATACGACTTCAGCAGCCTTGCTCCCATTGACGCCAATGAATATTCACCTACAGAAGTTGATAACCTACTGAACCATCAAGGCCGCGCAACGACAGCCATTATTAAGCAAGTAAAACAACTTGCTTTGCATCGCCAAGGTGTGCTTATTTTTGCCGCAACAGTGCGACATGCAGAAGAGATAATGGCATTAATGGAAGATGATGCGGCATTGATCACCGCGAAGACACCACATTCCGAGCGTGATAACATCATCGAATGTTTTAAGTCTCAAAAGCTCAAATTCATCGTTAATGTAGCTGTATTAACGACAGGGTTTGACGCACCGCATGTCGATTTAATTGCCATATTACGCCCAACAGCGTCAGTGAGTTTGTTTCAACAAATGATTGGCAGAGGACTCAGGCTTGCTGACAAAAAAGCAGACTGCTTAGTGATTGATTACGCGGCAAACGGCTATGATTTATTTTACCCCGAAGTGGGTCAAGCCAAACCCAATAGTAAATCGGTTCCAGTACAAGTCCACTGCCCTGTTTGCCAATTCGCCAATACCTTTTGGGGGCTAGTGGATGCTGATGGCGACATCATCGAACACTTTGGCCGACGTTGCCAAGGATTGATTGATGACACTGAACAATGTGATTTTCGATTTCGTTCAAAGTCATGCCCTGACTGCGGTGCTGAAAATGACATAGCAGCGCGTATTTGCCAAACCTGTCAGTCAACATTGATCGACCCTGACAAACGCCTTAAACAAGTATTAAACGCCCAACATCACCATTTATTTAAATGCCAAGAGATGTTATTGCTTTGCCAAGATGAAAAGCTCGTCATTCAATACATTGACATTGAAGGTAACGACTTCAAACAAATATTTCAATTTTCCACGCCCGCTCAACGCCGAGCATTTTATGCTGTGTTTGTATTAAATCACACCCGCACCCCAGGCTTATTACATCCACAATATAATCAAGCCAATGATGTATTAGTCGATAAAGCCCGCTTTAGAAAGCCCGATTTATTACTGCTCAAGAAAAACAAACACCGCTGGGATTTAATTGATTCATTTTTTGATTATCAAGGCAAATATAAAATCGATATGAGTTAAAACAAAATTAATCGCGATGCATTATGAAAAAAAAAGCGCATATGGTATAAATTGCCCATATCATTAAACAGGAGTCACCATGTTTGTAGTTATTTTTGGCCGCCCAGCTTGCCCATATTGCGTTCGCGCTGTTGAACTGTCTGAAAAATTAGCAGCTCAAAGTGAAGATTTTAAATATAAGTATGTAGATATTCACGCAGAAGGGATTACTAAAGCTGATCTATCTAAGAGTGTGGGTAAAACCGTAGAAACAGTGCCACAAATCTTTATTGATGAACAACCAATTGGTGGTTGTACTGAATTTGAAGCTTATATTCGTCAAAACAATTTATTAAAGTAATTTGCTAAGTTTGATGCTTATAAAAAAGGCAACCAGATGGTTGCCTTTTGTTTTACTACAGCAAACTAAAGTACATATTTGGCGGAAAAAATCACCCGATTTAAATCGCCTTCAAAACCATTTTCAAGCTCATTTAATGCATGCATAAATTCAACACCAAAAGTGACCGGTTTTGATGGTGAGTACAATAAATTAACGTAAGCTGAATAAGCAGACTTGTTCACCGCCTCCCCTGTCAACGCGACTTCGTTGTCAGCTGAAAATCCAGAGAAAGTCACACTTGAACGCCACTGCTCAGTCCACCAATGACGATATGACACAAAGCCGCCAAATGATTTAATCGCTTCAATATCGCCATTAGCATCAATAACACCTGCATTGGCATAATTTAATGCCATGTAACGCCCCAGACCTTCACCATAAGTCGCGGTAAATTTAAAGTCATCATTACCGACAGGGATCACACCCGCAAAACTTGCGCCGTAACCCATCTCTGAGGTGTCATAAGCAGTACCGCCAATGTTTTGCTCAACATTGAGCTGTCGTACAATGGCCGCAGCAGAAAACGACGAGCCATTTGAGGTTTTAAAGTTATAGCGACCAACAAAATCAGGCACCACACCGCTACCACTGGTTATCCGTGAACCACCACCATAAGGCGTCACTGTGGTTTCAGGGTTTTCTATCGAAAATTGCCAATTGCCTGTGCTATACCGAATTTGTGCCTGTCTCACAAAAGGCGTGCCTTCTGCTGCGCCAACAAAATCTAGATTCTCAGGTAATGCACCCGGGTTTTGAAACGTTGTCCACGTTTGACCTATGGTCCATTCATCATAGCTTACAAACGCATGGCGAATACGGGGTGAGTAGCTATTAGAGACACGCTCATTACCATCAGCATGAGTCATAAAGTCTAACTCAATGAATCCGGTTAATGTATGGCCATCTAAATCAGTGACAGTTTTAAAATTAAAGCGAGATTCTCTCGCTTGAAAATCAACAACTTGTTCACCATTACCCTCTGTGCCGTAAATAGTACCAGGCACATAGAACTGTCTTGAAAGCGCTCCAGAATCTGGTGCGCCATTACCATAATCACTAAACATGACATCGGCTTTAATGTAACCACCAAATGTCATGTCCGTTGCAGCATGAGCTCCCCCACTCATCGCTAATATCGCACCTGCAACATATAAACTTAATTTTGCTTGTTTCATTGCTTTCTCCCTTATCATTTTTTTTCTAATCCTATGCAATATCGAACAATTAACATTCAAGTAACATTAGCAATAAGTCTATGAGACAAAAGTAGACAAGCAAATGCTAATACTTGGTTCATACATTGCTAAGTGCAAGTTGAAATAGAAAAGAAGCATAAATAAATCGCCATTAAAGAGAAGGACAAGAATAGAAATAAAGACATACCACATGTATCAGTGAAGATAACGTAGCCAAACCATGAAGCGACTAAGGTTCGAACCTTCGACCAATGGGTTAAAAGCCAACCGCAATAGTTGATTTGAACCCAAGTGACTGAGCTAACGACCCATCTTGGTTTCCAGTACTAATCCAAAGCTGAATATTATAACGAAAAAGAATTTAATAGAAGATGAGCTAATTGAGTATAAAATTGATTTACTTTGAATTATCAAGCAGAGATTAAACAGAAAAAATCAAGAGGTGGTGGGTCGTGAAGGATTCGAACCTTCGACCAATGGGTTAAAAGCCAACTGCAGTAGTTGATTTGAACCTAAGTGACTGAGCTAACGACCCATCTTGGTTTCCAGTACTAATCCAAAGCTGAATATTATAACGAACAAGAATTTAATAGAAGATGAGCTAATTGAGTATAAAATTGATTTACTTTGAATTATCAAGCAGAGATTAAACAGAAAAAATCAAGAGGTGGTGGGTCGTGAAGGATTCGAACCTTCGACCAATGGGTTAAAAGCCAACTGCAGTAGTTGATTTGAACCTAAGTGACTGAGCTAACGRCCCATCTTGGTTTCCWGTACTAATCCAAAGCTGAATATTATAACGAAAAAGAATTTAATAGAAGATGAGCTAATTGAGTATAAAATTGATTTACTTTGAATTATCAAGCAGAGATTAAASAGAAAAAATCAAGAGGTGGTGGGTCGTGAAGGATTCGAACCTTCGACCAATGGGTTAAAAGCCAACTGCAGTAGTTGATTTGAACCTAAGTGACTGAGCTAACGRCCCATCTTGGTTTCCWGTACTAATCCAAAGCTGAATATTATAACGAAAAAGAATTTAATAGAAGATGAGCTAATTGAGTATAAAATTGATTTACTTTGAATTATCAAGCAGAGATTAAACAGAAAAAATCAAGAGGTGGTGGGTCGTGAAGGATTCGAACCTTCGACCAATTGGTTAAAAGCCAACTGCTCTACCGACTGAGCTAACGACCCATTCTGGTTTTATAAGCTTCATCGCTTACTGGAACAAAAGCCAACTGTCTATGTTTCAAGACCAACTGAGCTAACGACCCATTTTGGTTTTATAAGCGTCATCGCTTACTGGAACAAAAGCCAACTGTCTGTGTTTCAAGACCGACTGAGCTAACGACCCATCTGATAAAACGTTTAAATTCTTTAACCACGATTTAAAAAGTGGTGGGTCGTGAAGGATTCGAACCTTCGACCAATTGGTTAAAAGCCAACTGCTCTACCGACTGAGCTAACGACCCATTTTGGTTTTATAAGCTTYATCACTTACTGGAACAAAAGCCAACTGTCTATGTTTCAAGACCGACTGAGCTAACGACCCATTTTGGTTTTATAAGCTTCATCGCTTACTGGAACAAAAGCCAACTGTCTATGTTTCAAGACCGACTGAGCTAACGACCCATCTGATAAAACGTTTAAATTCTTTAACCACAATTTAAAAAAGTGGTGGGTCGTGAAGGATTCGAACCTTCGACCAATTGGTTAAAAGCCAACTGCTCTACCGACTGAGCTAACGACCCATTTTGGTTTTATAAGCTTCATCACTTACTGGAACAAAAGCCAACTGTCTATGTTTCAAGACCGACTGAGCTAACGACCCATTTTGGTTTTATAAGCTTCATCGCTTACTGGAACAAAAGCCAACTGTCTATGTTTCAAGACCGACTGAGCTAACGACCCATCTGATAAAACGTTTAAATTCTTTAACCACRATTTNAAAAAGTGGTGGGTCGTGAAGGATTCGAACCTTCGACCAATTGGTTAAAAGCCAACTGCTCTACCGACTGAGCTAACGACCCATTTTGGTTTTATAAGCTTCATCACTTACTGGAACAAAAGCCAACTGTCTATGTTTCAAGACCGACTGAGCTAACGACCCATTTTGGTTTTATAAGCGTCATCGCTTACTGGAACAAAAGCCAACTGTCTATGTTTCAAGACCGAATGAGCTAACGACCCATCTGATAAAACGTTTAAATTCTTTAGCCACGATTTAGAAAGTGGTGGGTCGTGAAGGATTCGAACCTTCGACCAATTGGTTAAAAGCCAACTGCTCTACCGACTGAGCTAACGACCCATTTTGGTTTTATAAGCTTCATCACTTACTGGAACAAAAGCCAACTGTCTATGTTTCAAGACCGACTGAGCTAACGACCCATTTTGGTTTTATAAGCKTCATCSCTTACTGGAACAAAAGCCAACTGTCTATGTTTCAAGACCGAATGAGCTAACGACCCATCTGATAAAACGTTTAAATTCTTTAGCCACGATTTAAAAAAGTGGTGGGTCGTGAAGGATTCGAACCTTCGACCAATTGGTTAAAAGCCAACTGCTCTACCGACTGAGCTAACGACCCATTTTGGTTTTATAAGCTTCATCGCTTACTGGAACAAAAGCCAACTGTCTATGTTTCAAGACCGGCTGAGCTAACGCCCCATCTTGGTTTGATAAACTTTAATCGCTTGTGATGCAGAAACTACATTGAGGTGATTAACGCTTTAACCCCCTCAGAACGCTGTGCCGTTCTGAGGGCGCCTATAATACCTTTTTCAATTTCTCATGCAAGCGCAAATTTATAATTTCTTGTTGTTTGCATGAAAAACAGACTAAGAGGCTGTTTTTTGGCTTAATTAGCCTTTCAATGCTGATAATTGCTGTTGTGCAAGGCGCGCGGAGGCACTGTCGGCATATTCTTTTAGTACTTTGTTATAAAGCGCTCTCGCACCTGCAAAATCATTTTCTTTCTCAGCTATCATGCCAAGTTTAACCAAACTATCACCACGCTTATTAGAATCTGCAAACTTACTGACAACAGTGCTAAAGGCTTGCTTTGCGCCAGTATTATCACCCTTATTGTACAACAGTTGTCCTAACCAATAGTTAGCATTGGCAGCATAGCTAGAATCTGGGTATTGAGTGATGAAGTCACGAAATGCAGGTATTGCATCGTCATATTTGCGTTCTTTCAGCACGAGATTGACCGCGGCTTCGTAGCTGCCAGTTTCACCTAACGTTGAACTTGCGGCTGCAACTGTGGTTGGATCAGCTTGAGCTTCAGTTGGCACAGCAGGCGTCGATGACTTAGCAGTAAGATTAGCAATTTCCTCATACAGTTGGCGCTGACGCTGCAACATTTGATTCATTTGATAATTTTGTTGCTCAGTAATGCCACGTAAATCCAACACTTCATTTTGTAATGCATCCATACGGCGTTGCATGTCAAACTCAACCTGTTGTTTGGCTTTGATGATACGTTCTAATTTTGAAATTCGATCATCATTTGAACCACCAGACACATCTGAAACTGGTGCAGGGGCTGAAAAAGCACTTGCGGTAGTGAATAGCATAGCCGCAACTAAAATGGCTCGTTTCATTTTGTCCACTCCTAAAAAAGGCCAACCGCGAACGATTGGCCTTACATTTTTTACACTTAGTAAACTAATACACCACGACGGTTTAAACCGAAGCCAGTGTCTGTACGAGAGTAATCTAATGGTTTTTCTTCACCATAGCTTACGATACTCATTTGGTTAGGTTGTACACCCATACCTTGTAAATACTTAGCAATCGCTTTAGCACGACGTTCGCCTAGTGCGATGTTGTACTCTGGCGTACCACGTTCGTCAGCATGACCTTCAATCAATACGCGAACATTTGGATTTTCGACTAAATAGTTACCGTGTGCTTGAAGGATTTCAGCGTTTTCGCTTTGAACTTCACTGCGGTCAAAATCGAAGTAAATGATGTTTTGACGACGTAGTTCTTGCTCTTTTAAACGCTGCTGTTCAGCCGGGCTTAACACTGCACCAGCACCACCAGTTTCAATACCACTAGTACCATATTCACTACCAGTGCCACTCATAGAACCGTTAGCGTCTGTTTCAGAGTCTGAAGTTGAGCTACAGGCACCCAGTGCCATAAGCGGAACTGCAACCAACATAGCTTTAAACAACTTATTCAGATCCATTTTAAATCCTTATCAATATCTATTTAGAGAAACGGAGACCATGCTGGTGACTTCACCTCGCCCTGGCCGACAGGCAATCTTGCTTTAAATCTGCCATCCATAGAAACAGCAGCTAATACTTGTTTACCTTGATGGGTTGTACCGTAGATAACCATAGTGCCATTAGGGGCAACACTTGGTGACTCATCAAGCTGAGTTGATGAAAGCACCTGCATAAAGCGTGTCGCTAAATCCATTCTAGCAATGTGGAACTTACCATTAGTACGGTTTACAAAAATCATACTACGACCGTCAGGAGTAATTGAACCACCGAGGTTCCATTCCCCTTCAAATGTCATACGAGAGACTTTATTTGTATCTAAACTTACGCGATATAACTGTGGTCTGCCACCACGCTCCGAGGTAAATAACAATGATTTACCGTCAGGAAACCAAGAAGGCTCAGTATCAATTGCGTAATGGTCGGTAATGCGTTGCGAACTTTTAGTCGCAATATCGACCACATAAATTTCCGGCTGACCATCCTTAGACAAGGTGATGGCTAACTTTTTGCCGTCAGGTGAAAACGATGGTGCACCGTTAATCCCATTGAAACTACTCACCATAGTACGCGTTTGGCTATAGATGTCTTGTACAAAAATTTCAGCTTTTCGGTTCTCAAAACTAACATATGCTAAACGACGTCCATCTGGTGACCACGTTGGTGACATTAATGGCTCAGGCGAGCGCAATAACATTTGTTCATTGTAACCGTCATAATCAGCAATCATCAGATGATAAGGTGCTTTTTGGCCTTGTTTAACAACAACATAAGCAATACGAGTTAAAAACGCACCTCTAATACCGGTAAGTTTTTCGTAAACAATATCACTAATGCGGTGACCGTACTGTCTAAATTGATTAGCGCTAATGACCGTTTCACGGCTTTCAAGTAGTAACTCACTGTTGTTAACAGGGCCTTTACTCATCACGTTTTGCGCTCTTACTAAATCAATCAGTTCAAAGCTTACCAAATACTGATCTGTGCCATATGGCTTAACAGACCCCACTACAACCGCTTCCGCTTCTACGTTGGCCCAGTTTTGCGCAGCAAAACCATTAACCGATGACAAGGTTGTTTGTGGTAATGCTCTTACGTCTAATGACTTAAAAGTACCACTGCGAGCAAGATCAGATGTTACGACATCAGAGATAGATGCAGGAGCAGGACCTTGTCCTTGCCAAACAAAGGGCACTACAGCAATAGGTCTTGCAGCATCCACACCTTCGGTAATCACAATATCTAACGCTGCGCGAGCAGGTGTCGTTAACACAACAAGTAACAGTGTTAACCATTTAGCCAAATTCTTCATGCGACTCCTTTTACTCAATTCCATCACTTATTTACGTTTGATATTAATTAAATTCCGGTGAAACCGTTAAATTTATTTCTTTTAATTGTTGATAAACAGCTGGTTCTGGCGAAACAGGTAAACGCCCAGCTTTGTTTATCGCCACTTTTGCCGCGCGGCAAACAACCTGGTCACCTTCGAGAGTTTGTGCAGTGGTCACAAACCCATCTGATGCTAAGCGAATAAAGACGCGACAACTTTTACCACGCATTGATTCATCAACCACTAAGTTACGTTGGATCGTGGCTATTATCATTGCTTTATATTTATCAACTTCAGACAGCACTTGTTTGTTGCGTGTTTTAGAAAGTGAATCTTGCTCTGCTGCCATTGCTTCAGCCATTTCACGCTCTTGACGTGCTTTAGTTTCAGCGGCTTGACGTTTTTTCTCAGCTTCTTCACGCAGTTTACGTTCGGCTTCCTCTTTACGTTTACGCTCATCTTCAGCACGTTGGCGCTCTTCTTGTGCTTTTTTAGCCGCAGCTTCTTCTTGCTTACGCTTTTCAGCTGCTTGCTTCGCTGCTTCTTCAGATGCTTTTTGTTCTTGCTCTTTTTGCTTACGAACTTCTTCAGCTTTTAAAGCACGTTCTTTCTCTTGTTGCTGCTTAATCTTGGCGGCTTTTGCGGCATCATTCGCTTTTTGAGTTTCAGCTTCTTTCTGTTTGCGCTGGATCTCTAATGTTTTGATCTTCTCTTGCTCACGCTCACGTTCACGCTTTGCTTCTAAGGCTTTGCGTTCGAGTTCTGCCTGACGGTTTTTTTCTTGTTGCAGCGCATCTTGCTTTTGCTTCTTTAATTGCTCAACGCGTTCATTCACTTTCTGTTGATCAATCACAATAGCTTGAACGGCAGGTGCACTCGCTGCCGTTTGCATTTGTTTGGGCTTATCATCAAAACTAATGCCTAAGGCAAGAATGACAATAACACCAATATGTATACCTGCAGAAATAGAAACAGGTACGGTTAAATCTGATTTTCCAGCCACCTATTTCTCCTTCGGTGAATCGGTCATAAGTCCAACAGCGGGTACACCAGCACTTTGCAGACTTATCATTAATTGGATCACACTTTCATATGGAATAGAACGATCCGCTTTTACCACCACAGGTCTCAGCGGCTCAAGCGCAATAAGTGCACCAACTTCGGTAGACACCTGCTCTAAATCCATCGCGGCAGAGTTTGAGCTACTGCCCACATTTAAAAAGTACTCACCGGCTGCGTCAATAGAGGCAACAATGGGTGGCTTACTGTCTGGAGGCAGGGTTTCTGCATTGCCTTGCGGTAACTCCACTTTGACACCTTGCGATACGATTGGCGCTGTAACCATAAAAATAATTAACAACACTAACATCACGTCGATATAAGGCACCACGTTGATTTCTGCAACCGGACGACGACGTTTACGCTGATACATTAAACAGCTTCCTTCTCGCTATACGCTTGACGTTGCAATATGTTTGAGAATTCTTCCATAAAGTTGGCATATGAACCCTCAAGCTTTTCAACTTGAGTCGAGAATCTGTTGTAACCAATGACGGCAGGAATTGCCGCAAATAACCCCATTGCCGTTGCAATCAGAGCCTCTGCGATACCTGGAGCAACCATTGCTAATGTGGCATTTTCAACGGCACCTAATGCGATAAACGAATTCATAATCCCCCATACCGTCCCAAATAAACCAATATATGGACTAGTCGAACCAATGGTGGCCAATAAAGGTAAATGATGTTCTAATTTTTCCATCTCACGCGACAAACTCACACGCATAGCACGCGAAGTACCGTCCATCACCGCTTCTGGTGATTTACTGTTTACTTTACTCAAACGGGTATATTCTTTAAACCCAGCAACAAACATTGCTTCTAAGCCTGATATTGTATTACCACGGGCAATAAGCTCTTTATAAAGACGGTTTAAATCAACACCAGACCAAAAGGTATCTTCAAAGCGCAATGCCTTGACTCTTGCTGAACTGAGCAATTTGTTACGTTGAAGAATCACCGCCCAAGAGGCAATCGATAATGCCAACAAGGTCAACATGACCAATTTTACCAACACACTGGCTTCTAAAAACAAGCCAATAAATGAAATTTCAGCGTGCACTGTCAAACTCCTGAACAATATTTAGGGGAATTGCGCGGGGACGCATTCGTGACAAAGATATACACGCGACAACGACTGTCGCTTCACAATAGCAATCACCTTGATGATCAACTAAGCGTTGGTGAAACACCAAAGACGCTTTTTTTAATTCTACGACTTTGGATTCAACCAATAAGTCTTGCTCAAATTTTGCTGCTTTACGAAAATCGATATCAGCATGTTTAACGACAAAAGCAATATCTTTCGCCAGCAATTGCGCTTGGCGAACACCCATCGCTTTTAACCATTGTGTCCGTGCCCTTTCAAAAAAGTTCAAGTAGTTTGAATGGTACACAACACCACCGGCATCGGTATCTTCATAGTAAATTGATATGGGCCAAACAAACATAATCAGAACACGAATTCTTAACAGACAAAAGTTGGCTTACTATACCGAGTAGCAGCACGCTTGTGAATAATGCCTAAGGGGAAAAAAGGACTTTATTTTGCTCAAAATGAGCTAAAACACACGAAAAACCTCAGGAACTGTAATAGATGAAGCTTTATTAATGTATTTACCCAAATCATTAACAAAAGTTTACACAAAAAAGTACGATTAAACCTCATGTTACACCCAATGACTCAGTTACGATATTTAGGTGTTGTTACCATTGTTATCATCAGTTTTTAGAGGCTAAGCTGAGGTGTTTTAAAACAATGCATTGGGCTGAACAATAGGCAATATTCTCTTGCATTCTTCATTTCCTTTATCGTGTTATGACGATAAACCTCGGCTAATCGTATCGCGACACTTCCCCCCTTAACAATCGATATACCAACCTTAATAACAGCTAAAATATATCAGTGAGGAATTAACCAATGTTATTCTCCATTTTTTATAAGGCAATACAGCAAACATATCGGCTTTTAGCATGTATTCTACATAAAATACTGAATCGACAAATCGCTCAACCATCAATTGTTAAATATTATCGCTAACCCCAATTTATTAATCCGAATAATTATGCACAAGATATGTATAAGAATCTAACAAACCACTATACCAGGCGATTAAGCATGATTCACTAAAATACCACTCCATCAAATTCATTAGTTTTACTAATGCTAAAGCGTAATTTTTCTAGTTTGTTGAATCTCTTTTTTCATTCTAATATAGCCTTGTTTTCAGGACACATCCGATTCAGATGTTGAAAACCAAGAACACCAAACTGATGTAACCCAATACCTCAGTTTACCCTGGTTCTTATGCTTGACTTCCTTCCTTAAATTTGTTGATTGCAAATTATTCAGCCCACTTGGATTAAGTGGGTTTTTTTTGTCTTTTTTTTACCGATTAATTTTTAATAACTTGGACAAGAGGCAAAATAAAACCCAAACAGAGGCGGTTTGGGTTTATGTATATCGCTTAGGGTTTTAAATATGGTTATATCGGTTTGGTTATCTTAATCACTACACGGCGGTTTATTTGGCGCTCCTGCTCTAGATCATTGGCAGCTACATGACGTTTCTCACCGTGACCTTCTGTATGAATACGGTCTTGAGGAATACCACTCGCAATAAGAATGTCTTTAACAGAATCTGCACGCTTGTCAGACACCCTTTGGTTTACCGAACGGCCACCATAACTGTCGGTATAAGCATCAATCAAAACCAATTCAACTTCAGGGTCGAATGATAAGTAACGTTGTACTTTTTGTAATTGCATTTTTGAAAAACGAGTTAACTCTAGACCACCCTCTTGGTAATTTAATACGGTAAACGCAATATCATCAAAACTGTAGGGTAATAAGTTTGCTAAACAAGAACGAAACTCACGATATTTGCCTCCAAAGTTGGCCGATGACAAGCCCACCGCAATTTTAGAATCAGGGTTATACCAATCGGCATAATAAAATGTTGGTTCCATACCTTGGCTTAACTCTGTCAGCATTGACCACGCCGCCTTTTTAGGCACTTCGCCATTAAATTGCTTTTGGTAAGCTAATTGAGTGATCTCTTTAGAATTATGCCCAGGTCGCCAACTAGGCGCTCGGCTGATTAGCGTTGCATTGGTCACCGAGTCTGGTTTTAACCACATGTCTAAAGTAAATTGTAAGTTGAGCTCTTTACCAGCAATACTGGTAAAGATGGCGCGGCCGTAATCAGGAATGTCGTGCTCTAAACGACATTCGATTGGATTGTTCTCACCGACACGCCATGCTGAGTTTTCAAGAGACGCAACATAATGTCTCAAATCGGCATGAGCCGTTGAGCAAAGACACAAACTTGTGATAACCATCAGTTTTCGCCACATAAAAACACCCTTTATACCGATTACATAGTAACTATCGGCCTGTTTAGGGGTTTCTTTAGCAAACATTCATGTTTAATCGCCGATAAAAAACACAATCAAACATGACAGTGCGCGTCAGTTTGCGCATAATACTCGGCTTATATCATTTGCTCTGAAAATGGTATCAATTGAGGATAAAGACTGTAATGACTGATATTTGCGACGCTAACAAGTTTAAACACCGCTTTCGTGGTTACTTCCCTGTAGTGATTGATGTTGAAACCGCGGGCTTTAATGCCAAAACCGATGCGTTGCTTGAAATTGCCGTCACAATGTTAAAAATGAACAGTGATGGAGTCATTGAACTCGACAAAACCTTACATTTTCATATTGAACCTTTTGACGGTGCTAACCTAGAGCCCGAAGCTTTAGCGTTCAATGGCATTGATCCCACGAACCCGCTTCGGGGGGCCGTTGATGAGAAAGTCGCTTTTTTAGAGATATTTAAAGAAGTCAAAAAAGCACAAAAAGCCGCTGATTGCCATCGTTGCATTATTGTGGCTCACAACGCTGCATTTGATTTGGGTTTTGTAAATCAAGCAATTGAACGTAATAATTTAAAACGCTCACCGTTTCATCCATTTGCAAGCTTTGATACTGCAACATTAGCAGGACTGGCCATAGGCCATACCGTACTGGCTAAAGCCTGTAAGATGGCAGGGATTGATTTTGATAGTAAAGAAGCCCACTCCGCGCTATATGACACTGAACGTACTGCAGAGTTATTTTGTCATATTGTTAACCGTTGGAAAGCGCTTGGTGGCTGGCCCCTTGTCAATGCTGAAGATGCCGATACAGAGTAACCACACCAACCTATTTTAATAATCTGCCAGTATTTATATACGTTTTCTGATGAACAACGTAGAAATACACGCCTAATAAAAAAGCTGCCGAAGCAGCTTTTTTATTAGTTCAAACTCTTAGCATTAAAGCTTTGCAGAGTTATCTTTTAAATATGCAGCCACACCTTCTGTGCTAGCAGTCATACCTTTTTCGCCTTTTGACCAGCCCGCTGGGCAAACTTCACCATGTTCTTCATGGAATTGAAGTGCGTCGATCATACGGATCATTTCATCAACATTACGGCCTAATGGTAAATCGTTAACCACTTGGTGACGTACTTGGCCTTCTTTATCTACTAAGAAAGAACCACGGAAAGCAACACCCGCTTCTGGATGCTCAACATCATATGCTTTACAAATCTCGTGCTTAACGTCAGCAACTAGGGTGTACTTAACTTGGCCAATACCACCTTTATCTACTGGGGTGTTACGCCATGCGTTATGAGTAAACTGTGAGTCAATAGAAACACCAATAACTTCTACGCCACGCTTAGTGAACTCTTCCATGCGGTGATCAAAAGCAATAAGCTCTGATGGACACACAAAAGTAAAATCAAGTGGATAGAAGAAAATAACCGCTGGCTTACCTTTAATTGCGGTAGCTAGGTTAAATGTGTCAACAATTTCACCAGAACCAAGAACGGCTGCGGCTGTAAAATCTGGGGCTGGACGGCCTACTAATACGCTCATTATCAATCTCCATTTAATGGCTTTTTACATGCTACAAAGGCACAAAAATTCTTTCATAGTCATCCATTACTCGAACATTCATACCTTTGGTACTTATTCAGTCATATACCATACAGTTAATTTCACAGACTTATAAGCTATTTCATCTGAAAATAGTTTACCTGCTGAAAAATGAAACATGCAGAGTCACTAATGTAATAGTGCCGTGTGACAAAATCATTATCAAGCGCTTTAAATTAAACCGCCCCCTATTAATGCGACAGTTTACTGATTACGCCCAATACTCATCATTGATTGCTGACTCATTTGTATTAAAAACATTCAGTCATTCCTTTAAAACCTGCACCAATGATTAAAAATTTCATCTGCGCTGGACAAATACGATCTAGCAGTCAAAAATAGCCGTCTCATTTACTTTAAAGAATTACGATTATGAATGCGGTTGTTATCGCGGTTTGCTTAATGCTTTTTTTAAGCTTTATTCGCATTAATGTGGTGGTGGCATTAACCATCAGTGCGGTTGTTGCGGGTTTAGTCGGTGGATTAGATATCCATCAAACCATTACAGCTTTTAATGATGGTTTAGGGGGGGGAGCTCAAATTGCGTTAAGTTACGCATTATTAGGCGCCTTTGCTGCCGCGCTATCACACTCAGGTTTAACGACGTTAATTTCTCATTCTATTATTAAAAAACTGGGTAAAGAGCCTAATAACAACAATACCCAAATGGTACGCTGGTTATTATTAGTGGCAATTTTAGCGATGGCCGTATCTTCGCAAAATATTTTACCGATCCATATCGCCTTTATACCTATCCTTATTCCACCGTTACTGCACGTTATGTCTAAACTTAATATCGACCGTCGTCTGATTGCGTGTATTTTAACCTTCGGTTTGGTCACTACTTACATGATTTTACCGATAGGTTTTGGTGGCATTTTCTTAAACGATATTTTGTTGGCAAACTTAAATACTAATGGTTTAGATGCGGTCAACGCACAGATCCCTCAAGCCATGTTGCTACCAGCTTTAGGCATGGTGTGTGGTTTATTAATGGCCATATTTATTAGCTACCGTAAACCAAGAAAGTACATGATTGAGCAACCGGTGGAGAGTGACACAGAAACGCCGGTTATAAAGCGCAAAAGTATCATCATTTCAATATCAGCCATTATTGTTACTTTGGTTGTCCAACTGCAAACCGACTCAATGATTTTTGGTGCCTTAAGCGGATTTATCATCTTTCGTTTTTCAGGCATTATTAAGCAAGACATCAGTAAAGACTTGTTCAATCAAGGCGTTCATATGATGGCTAGCATTGGCTTTATTATGATTGCAGCTGCAGGTTTTGCTGCCGTAGTTAAATCAACCGGTGAAGTCAGCACCCTGGTAACATCATTAGGAGACATTATTGGCGACAACAAAGCGTTAGCTGCACTGCTAATGTTGATTGTGGGTTTACTGATCACTATGGGCATTGGTTCTTCGTTTTCAACCATTCCGATTATTGCCACCATTTATGTACCATTAGCACTGAACTTTGGGTTTTCTGTTGCTGCGACAATTGCTTTAGTTGGAACGGCTGCAGCACTGGGTGACGCAGGATCGCCAGCATCAGACTCGACCTTAGGGCCGACTGCGGGTCTTAATGCCGATGGCCAACATGATCATATTCGCGACAGTGTTATCCCAACATTTGTGCATTACAACATTCCGTTGCTCGTATTTGGTTGGATAGCTGCAATGGTGCTGTAAATACAATGATCTTGTAACTCAAAAGTAAAAAAGAACACATAAAAAATGGGAGCCAACTGGCTCCCATATTTTGTGTGTCAATACTGGAATTATTTAGTACCAAAAATCTTGTCACCTGCATCACCTAAACCAGGCAAAATATAACCTTGTTCATTCAGGCATTGATCGATTGCTGCAGTGTAAAGCTCAATATCAGGATGTGCTTCTTCTAACGCTTTTATCCCTTCTGGTGCAGCGACAAGCACTAAGGCTTTAATTGAAGTACAACCCCGTTTTTTCAGCAAATCGATGGTCGCAATCATCGAGCCGCCTGTGGCCAGCATTGGGTCAACTACTAACGCAATACGCTCTTCTACATTACTGACGATTTTTTCAAAATAAGGTACAGGTTGTAGCGTTTCTTCGTCACGGTAAATACCTACAACAGAAATACGTGCACTAGGAATATGCTCTAATACACCGTCCATCATGCCTAGACCCGCACGTAAAATGGGCACGACAGTGACTTTTTTACCTTTTAATTGCTCAATACTGACTGGACCATTCCATCCATCGATAGTGACGGTTTCAGTTTCAAAATCAGCTGTTGCTTCATAGGTTAATAAACTGCCCACTTCTGTGGCCAATTCACGAAATCGTTTGGTACTGATATCCGCTTCACGCATCAAACCGACTTTATGACGAACCAGTGGATGCTTAACTTCAACGACTTTCATTTCTTTCTCCTAGATTTCCGACTTTTCAGGCAAATTTGACAAATGTTAGTCGATTTATCCCATCTATAAAACATAAAGTTTCAAAATTGCAGTAAATCGTGAGCTAAACCAATAAAAAATCGACAATTCATCGTTTTCTTTTGAGGATAAAGTAAAAACATGGCTTTCGACTAATGAGACAAACTGGTAGAATACTGCCGCATAAAATTCCTAAAACGATGTACCCTAGAGGATCCTCCGTGAGCACTCCTACCCCCCTAAGTTACAAAGACGCCGGCGTTGATATCGATGCAGGTAATGCGTTAGTAAACAACATTAAATCTGCGGTAAAACGCACACGCCGTCCAGAAGTTATGGGCAATTTAGGCGGTTTTGGCGCACTCTGCGAATTACCGACTAAATACAAACACCCTGTACTCGTTTCTGGTACTGATGGTGTTGGTACTAAGTTACGTTTAGCCATTGATTACAAAAAGCACGACACTGTTGGTGTCGATTTAGTTGCTATGTGCGTTAATGACCTTATCGTATCTGGTGCAGAACCATTGTTCTTCCTTGACTACTACGCCACCGGAAAACTTGACGTTGAAACGGCAACCTCTGTGGTTAATGGTATCGCTGAAGGTTGTTTCCAGTCTGGCTGTGCCTTAATTGGTGGCGAAACCGCTGAAATGCCAGGCATGTATGAAGGCGAAGATTACGATCTTGCAGGCTTCTGTGTCGGTGTAGTTGAAAAAGAAGACATCATTGACGGTACCAAAGTTAATGCTGGTGATGCCTTAATTGCATTAGGCTCAAGTGGTCCTCACTCAAACGGTTACTCGTTAATTCGTAAAGTGTTAGAAGTCAGCCAAGCTGATCCTAAACAAGATCTTGCCGGTAAGCCATTAATTGACCATTTACTCGAACCAACAAAAATTTATGTTAAACCGTTATTGAAACTGATTGAACAATCAGAAATACATGCAATGGCTCACATCACTGGTGGTGGTTTTTGGGAAAACATCCCTCGCGTTTTACCTGAAAATTGCAAAGCCGTCGTCAAAGGTGATTCTTGGCAGTGGCCTGTGGTATTTGATTGGTTAATGCAAAACGGTAACATCGCTCAACACGAAATGTACCTCACCTTTAACTGTGGTGTTGGTATGGTTATCGCGCTCCCTGCTGACAAAGTTGATGCGGCTTTAGCACTGCTAAAAGCCGAAGGTGAAAACGCATGGTTAATTGGTGAAATTGCAACTCGTCAAGATGACGAAGAGCAAGTGGAGATCATCTAATGAGCCCAAGCTGTCGTGTTGTTGTACTGATTTCTGGCAGTGGCAGTAATCTTCAGGCCATCATTGATGGTTGCGATGATAATTTACATGCCGAAGTTGTTGGAGTCATTAGCAACAAACCAGATGCTTATGGTTTAATCCGCGCTCACCATAGCGAAATTGATACCAGTTGCGTTATCGCTTACAAAAATGAGTCTCGCAGTGAATACGATGCTCGATTGTTGGCAGCAATAAACAAATACCAGCCAGATTTAATTGTACTCGCTGGGTTTATGCGCATTTTGACTGATGAGTTTGTTAGCCGCTTTTTAGGCAAGATGATCAATATCCACCCATCATTATTACCTAAATATACTGGGTTAAATACCCATCAGCGTGCCATTGATGCTGGTGATAGCGAACACGGTGCCAGTGTGCATTTTGTGATCCCAGAACTCGACTCTGGCCCTGTGATTTTACAGGCTAAAGTCCCTGTTTACCCTGGTGAAGATGCTTCAGTATTAGCTGAACGTGTACACGAGCAAGAACACGCTATCTACCCACTCGTGGTAAAGTGGTTCAGCTTAGGTAGATTAACAATGTCGAATGGCAACGCGTTTTTAGATGGCGAGTTAATTGGTCCCTCAGGCTTTGCACCTGATTAGCGTTGATTAACCTGCACGGCTAAGACATAAAAAACCTCGCCACGGCGAGGTTTTTTATTAGGTCAGGATTAACGTACAGGTAAACTCATATCGGCGAACATCTCATCAATTAACTGTTGATCACGCAATGCGACCGCCTTTTCTACCACATCACGGGTTAAATGAGGTGCAAAATGCAACATAAAGTCATACATATAACCCCGCAAAAAACTGCCACGCCTAAAGCCAATCTTAGTCGTACTGTGGGCAAATAAATGACTGGCATCAATGGTAACTAAATCGGTATCTACGGCAGGATCGATCGCCATTGAAGCTATCACCCCAACCCCGAGTCCAAGTCTAACATAGGTTTTAAGCACATCTGCGCTGGTAGCACTAAACACCACTCGAGGATCGAGGTTCGCACGATTAAATGATTTTTCAATTTCAGAAGCTTTGTCAAAACCAAATACATACGTGACTAGTGGATACTCAGCTAAGTCTTCTATGCTAATCGTTGTTCTACTTGCGAGCGGATGCTCACGGGTTACAACAATTGAGCGATTCCAGTGATAACAAGGCAACATAATCAAATCGGTATACAGGTGCATGGCTTCTGTCGCAATTGCAAAGTCGGCATCACCTCTTGCTGCTTGTTCGCTGATCTGCGATGGCGTACCTTGATGCATATGTAAGTTTACTTTGGGGTAACGTTTAATAAATTCACGTATGATTTGCGGCAATGCATAACGCGCCTGCGTATCTGTAGTCGCAATATTCAACTCGCCTTGATTTGGCTTGGTGTATTCTTCAGATACTTTTTTAATGCTATCGACTTTGCTTAGTATATCATTTGCAATATCAATAACTTGCTGTCCAGCAGGTGTGACATGGGTCAAATGTTTACCGCTTCGACCAAATATCTGGATCCCAAGTTCATCTTCCAGCATACGCACTTGCTTACTAATACCAGGTTGTGAGGTATAAAGGTTTTCAGCGGTCGTAGATACATTAAGATTATGTTTGACGACTTCTGCAATATATCTTAGCTGCTGCAGCTTCATGATTTTATCCTTGATTGACCGTTAGTTATTCACGCAATATCTGAATAACGACGCTATCGCTCGGAGTTCATCAAAGTAGAACTATCGCTCAACTATGACGAAAAATTATATTTAACAAGAAATATAATATAAAAAGTAATAACGAGCAAGTAAAAAGCCCCGCAAAAATGCGATAGCGATATTAGACAAAAGGTTTAATTGATCTGTTTAATGATTTATCACCAAAACGACTTATTATTCAACGACAGCCGCAATAACATACGCTAAGATATAAAGTACTTTTGAGCCAACTATTTTGGCTGCTTTTCCCTTGCTAAATGTTAGGGCAAATTGTTCTTTTAAGGTTGTTTTTGCAGCAGTTGTTGACCATGACTAACATATATAACTGCAAGGCAGAGACTTTGAGGTGTATTTATTCTACATAAAGTCGATAACGCAGTAAAAATAGTCAACAAACGCCGCCCGAAGAGGTCGGCTAAAAACGTTTTTAACTCGAACAAAACTCAATCAGTAAAGATCAACAAGCCCTAGATAAAATGGAACCTTTATGTCCTTAATTGTAGTATTAATTCTTATTGGTGCACTGCTATTACTCATCATTGGTTTTAGTATTGTCCAACAACAAAAAGAGCGTGCAGAAGCTGAGCGCCGCATTGAAGTCGCTCGTCAACGTGCCATTATTGACGAAACTGACGCTGTACTGTCTAACACGGGAATGGCACCTTGCTCCAGCCACATCATGCTAGTGCTTTACCGCCGAATTCAAGACGCACTAGAACAATCACTAAACCATGCAAGTGGCCAATTAAAATCAGACTATGAACGTCGTCTGGGCGATATTAAAGCGCAAATTACTACAGTATCAAACTCGCCAAGCCAAGTCCCTGCAGTTGAAAATTTTCGCCTACCAGATAATGACAGACAAATTCTTGAGTTGGTCAAAACCCTTAAAAAGCTCAAAGCGATATTGCGCGCGGAACATAATAAAGGAAAAGTTGACCCTACTGTTTTTGCTGAAGAAGAAATGCGCATCGACAACTTGCAATTACGAATTAACGTTGAGTCGATGATAAGCCGTGCTCGTGCAGCGAGTTTTATGAAGCAATATGGTTCGAGTAAACAAATGGTTACCAAAGCATTAAATACCTTACACACCATTAAAGCACAAACGCCAAATGACCCATTTATTGCGCGTAAGGTCGATGAAGCCAAACAATTGCTCGATGAAATTATGGGGGCGCAACGTCGTACAGAGCCAAGTACACCAGCACCGAAAAAAGAAGGTGATGACATCGACATGCTGTTTCAACCTAAAAAGAAATGGTAGTACTGCTCGCTTAATCTGTTGATCACAAAGAGCCTCGTTAAGAGGCTTTTTTGTATCCACTGTTCCGCTTTCATCCCCCCTGAACAACAATCTTTCATAATCATTATTTGATCATTTCTATTTGACTGCTAGAATACTGTTTATTTATACAGTATCTATGTATGATATCTTGGTGCAGATATGAAAGTGATCCCGATATACATTGCTGGCGGCATTAGCGGTTTTGAGTCACCAGCGGCAGAGTACCAACAGCGGCCATTAAGCCTAGATGAACTACTGATTACGCACCCGAGTGCAACGTTTATTGGTAAAGTCCAAGGCGATTCGATGACAGGTATTGGTATTTTTGATGGCGACTTAGTGATTGTTGATCGTAGTTGCTCCGTTAAAAATGGCCAAGTGATTGTGGCCAATCTTAATGGTGAATTCGTGTGTAAAATGATCGATCTTAAACGGAGATTATTGTTATCTTCGAACGAGACTTATCCTGATGTTGTGATTAATCAATATGATGATTTTAGTATCGAAGGGTGCGTAATTTATTCTATACGATGTCATAACGAGGCGATTAAATTATGTTCGCGCTAGTCGATGCAACCTCATATTATTGCAGTGCAGAACAAGTATTTAGACCTGAATGGCGTCATCGTCCGGTGATTGTATTGTCTAACAATGATGGTTGCGTTGTGGCCGCAAATCGCCTCGCAATTGAATTAGGAGTGCCCAAATTTAAGCCTTACTTCGAAATTGCCGATCTTTGCCGTCAACACCAAGTCGTAGTGTTATCAAGCAACTATGAATTGTATGCTGACTTATCCACTAAAATGATGCAAGTGATTGGGCGTTTTGCTCCAGAGCAACATATTTATAGTATCGATGAGTCTTTTTTATCTTTTAAACATTGCCAACAGACAATTCCCTGCTTAGCGACTCATGCAAGACGCATTCGACAAACAGTTTGGCAATATACACGGCTGCCTGTTTGTGTCGGTATAGGGTCAACGCTCACGCTCGCAAAAGTGGCCAATAAAGCCGCTAAATTATCCGCATCATCGGGTGGTGTCTGTGTTATCGATAATGAAGTCGTGCGCCAGGCAACATTAACCTCTCTGCCTGTAAGCGATGTATGGGGAATTGGCCGTAAAACAGCTGCCAAGTTAGCCCTAATGAACATTCATACCGCCTGGGAGCTCGCAAACACCTCGCCTACTATGATGCGCAAACAATTTAGCATTGAAATTGAGCGTACAATTCGTGAGCTTAATGGCGTGATGTGTAAGCAATGGGAACAAGCCAAAGCTGACAAACAACAAATATTTTCAACCCGCAGCGTCGGCGAGCGAATTACCGATATTGACAGTTTGCATCAAGCCTTTTGCATGCATATCTCTATCGCAGCTGCCAAAGCCAGAAAACAACAATCACTATGTAAGGTGATGATGTTGTTTGCTCATAACTCACCCCACGACAGTTACCCACAAAGCTTTAAAGTCAACGTGAACTTTACCTGTGCCACCCATTGTAGCGTTGAAATGACCCATGCAGCATCAAATGTCATTCAACAGCTGTACCGCCCAGGTGTACATTATTACAAAGTGGGCGTCGGCCTACTTGATTTAGTCAGCAGTCAACATCAACAACTCGATCTATTTAATGTAAGTAAAGCTAAACCACAATTGATGCAGGTACTCGATAACATCAATCACCGCTATGGCAACGACACCCTATTTTTAGGTGCACAAGGAACACAACAAAAATGGGCGATGCATCGCGATTTTTTAACGCCTCAGTACACCACCGATTGGCGCCATATTCCGATCATTCGTTGTGAGTAAATTGATTAAATAGCTGCCATAAAAAAGCGCTACCCGAAGGTAACGCTATTTTGATTGAAGTAAAAATTACTTCTTCGTTTTTTTCTTGGTCGTTTCACTCACCCATTTGCCGTTAACAAACTTAGAAGACCAACCTGTCGCTTTGCCGTCAACTTCTGTCGCAACGTATTGCTCTTTAGTTTTACGGCTAAATTTAACAGCGGCTTTGTTGCCGTCATCATCTTCAACAGGAGCATCAGCAAGATAGGCATACTTAGGCCATAACAGTTCGCGATACTTAACCAACTCTTCTACTAAAGGCGCGCGTGTTTCACGTGATTTAGGAAAGGTGCTTGCCGCTAAAAATATACCCGCGGCACCATCTCTTAAAACAAAATGGGCATCTGATTTAGTACATTTTAATTCTGGCAGGTAAATCGGATCTTCTTTTGGTGGCGCAGCTTCACCGTTTTTAAGCAGTTTACGAGTATTCTTACACTCAGTATTAGTGCAACCAAAATACTTACCAAAACGGCCATTTTTAAGTTCCATGTCATTGCCACAACGATCACACTCAATAATGGGGCCTTCATAGCCTTTAATCTTAAACTGGCCCGCTTCCACTTCGTAACCGTCACATGATGGGTTATTACCACACACATGCAGTTTACGTGATTCGTCAATAAGGTAACTGTCCATAGCTGTACCACACTTGCCACAACGATGTTTAGCGCGTAATGCATCGGTTTCTGCATCTTCGTTATCGCTAACAGCTTCTTCACCAGGGGTTAAATTAAGCGTGGTTTTACAACGCTCTTTAGGCGGTAATGCATAACCAGAACACCCTAAGAAAACCCCTGTAGAGCCTGTACGGATCCCCATTGGACGGCCACATGTTGGGCATTTAATGTCTTCTGTTAGTACCATCTCATTCGGGCGCATACCGCCTTCACTAGGATCTAACTCAGCCAATAAAAGTTGTTTGGTAAAGTCTCCGTAAAAACCGTCGAGGACTTTTTTCCAATCCAACTTGCCTTGAGCAACATCATCTAATGTTTGCTCCATACTGGCGGTAAAGTCATAACTCATTAAATCTTTAAAGCTATCAACTAAACGTTCGCTAACAATCTCGCCCATTTTTTCAGCAAAGAAGCGACGGTTATCCACTTTCACATAACCACGGTCTTGAATGGTCGAGATAATTGTAGCGTAAGTTGATGGACGCCCAATTCCACGCTTTTCAAGCTCTTTAACTAATGATGCTTCGCTGTAACGTGCGGGCGGTTTGGTAAAGTGTTGCTTTGGCAATAGTTTATCAAGTGTGAGCTTGTCACCCTTTTCAACCACCGGCAAGGTGTTATCTTCATCGTTTTTCTTACCCATTGGTGGCTGAACGCGGGTCCAACCATCAAAACGTAACGTACGGCCACTGGCTTTTAATTCATAATCGCCAGCAGTAACCGTTAATCGAGTCGCATCGTATTGTGCCGGTGTCATTTGACAGGCAACAAACTGACGCCAAATCAGCTCATACAGGCGCTGAGCGTCACGCTCCATATCGGTCAATGATGCAGACTGCACTCCAACATTTGACGGTCTAATCGCTTCATGCGCCTCTTGCGCACCCTCTTTGCTACCATAACGAATAGGATCGGCAGGCAAGTATTTAGCGCCAAATTCAGATCCAATCATCTCACGGACATTTTCGACCGCCTCTTGGCTTAAGTTTGTTGAGTCTGTACGCATATAAGTAATATGCCCAGCTTCATACAAACGTTGCGCCATCATCATGGTTTTCTTCACGCCAAAACCTAAACGAGTGCTCGCCGCCTGTTGCAGCGTAGAAGTAATGAAAGGCGCTGAAGGTTTGCTAGAAGTGGCTTTATCTTCACGCGCTGAAACGACAAAGGTTTCATTACGTAAAGCATCGACAGCCACTTGGGCTTGGGCTTCATTTATCGGTTCAAATGCAGCAGATTGATATTTCATCACCTGCATTTTTAAATTTTGAGCCTGATTAGTATTTAAATCGGCATGGATATCCCAAAATTCTACAGGTACAAAGGCTTTAATTTCACTTTCACGCTCAACAACTAAGCGTACAGCAACCGATTGCACACGACCGGCAGATAACCCACGGGCAACCTTTTTCCATAATAATGGTGACACCATAAAGCCAACGACGCGGTCTAAAAAGCGTCGCGCTTGTTGAGCATTAACCATATTGGTATCGAGAACCGACGGTTTGCTAAAAGCATCTTGAATTGCGGTTTTGGTGATTTCGTTAAATACCACACGTTGATACCGCGAAGCGTCGCCACCAATGATTTCCTGTAAATGCCAGGCAATGGCTTCCCCTTCACGGTCCAAATCCGTTGCGAGATAGATTTGGTCAGCTGACTCAGCTAAGGTTTTGAGCTCTTTAACGACTTTCTCTTTACCCGGTAAAATTTGGTACTTAGCAGCCCAGCCTTTATCTGGGTTGACGCCCATACGCGCCACAAGTGCTTGTTTGTCTCTGATTAGCTTGTACTTCGCTTTTTCTTCAGGTGACATTTTTCTGACTTCAGCAGCGGTTTTAGTCGCGGTTGTGCCGTCAGAAGTTGACGAAGTGGGTAAGTCACGGATGTGACCTACGCTCGACTTCACGATGAAATCTTTACCAAGATATTTATTAATTGTCTTGGCTTTGGCCGGCGATTCGACAATAACTAGCGATTTACCCATAGTTTTATTTGCGCCAAAAAGTCTCAGAATATAGAAAATTGGTTCCATATATAGAGGGTTGAGACAATAGTTTCAAGTTAATCCCTCTTTTATATAGGTTATTAAGTCATTTTTTAAACAATAATAAAAAATGTAAAAAATAATATGCGTTTTTTAAACGTAATTTTTCACTTAATGATACTTCGGAGCATCTTCAGTGCATTTTTAGTCATTTAAGCGTGTTTATGTGAATTTAGCACACCTTGTTAACCCCTATAGCTTCAGTATACTGAGGTTAAATTAGCGTTAACTGACATGAGTAATCACGTTTCCTTTTTTATAAGTAACACAAAAAAGTGTAACTACAATAATAATTATTCACAAAATTTCTCAAGGATCACGAATGAAGCATTTTGAAGCAAACTTTGATGGCTTGGTTGGACCAACCCATAACTATGCTGGACTATCGTTTGGTAATGTCGCCTCGTTGAATAATGCGACGCTCACCTCAAACCCTAAAGCAGCAGCTAAACAAGGTTTGCAAAAAGCCAAGTCATTAGCAGATTTAGGTATGGTACAAGGCGTATTAGCACCTCAGGAGCGCCCTGACCTATACACATTACGTCGAATTGGTTTTTCAGGGTCAGATGCTGAAGTTTTACAAAAAGCGGCTCAACAAGCTCCTGCATTGCTTAATGCTTGTTGCAGCGCATCAAGTATGTGGACCGCAAATGCAGCCACTGTTTCACCCAGTGCCGACACCCGTGACGGAAAAGTACATTTTACTCCGGCCAATTTAGTCGATAAGTTGCACCGCAGTATCGAACCCATCACTACAGGTCATATTTTACAAGCAACATTTAACAATAGTCGCCACTTTAAACATCATCAACACCTTCCTGAACACACAAGCTTTGGTGATGAAGGCGCAGCAAACCATACGCGATTATGCAGCGAATATGGTCACGCTGGGGTTGAATTATTTGTCTATGGTCAAGAAGCAACAAATCCAAATGCAGTAAAACCGAAAAAGTATCCGGCACGCCAAACATTAGAAGCATCACAAGCAGTGGCTCGTTTACATCAACTTGAAGATGAAAGTTGTGTCTTTATACAGCAAAATCCTGATGTGATCGATCAAGGTGTATTTCATAATGACGTGATTTCTGTCGGTAATCAAAACGTATTGTTTTACCATGAACAAGCGTTTTTAAATGCCGATGCAAAATTTGATGAAATCCGTCGTAAAATGAACGCAGAGATGCATTTTGTTAAAGTTGCCACCAGTCAGGTATCAATTGATGATGCGGTACGTAGCTATTTGTTTAATACACAAATTATTACTTTGCCGTCTGGTGAGATGGCCATTATTGCGCCCACCAATTGCCAAGAAAACCCAGCGGTATTTGCTTACTTAAATGAATTGGTCACACTCGGCACACCGATTAAGCAAGTGCGCTACTACGATGTAAAACAAAGTATGCAAAATGGTGGTGGCCCTGCCTGTTTACGTTTACGGGTAGCAATGAACGAGCAAGAAGTCGCCGCCGTAAACCAAAACACCTTGATGAATAACGCCCTATTTACTCGCTTAAATATCTGGGTAGATAAACATTACCGCGACCAACTCACGGTAAGCGATCTGGCTGACCCACAATTGATTATTGAATCGCGCACCGCCTTAGATGAGTTAACACAAATCTTAAAGCTTGGCAGCGTATATCAGTTCCAAAAATAATCTCTTAAAAACATCAACAAAAAAGCCAGTGACTTTCATCACTGGCTTTTTTATTTATGGTGAATCTAATCTAAAAACAAAAAGGCGCCCTTTGGAGTAAAGAGTCAATAATGCGCCTTTCTTTATATTACGAGCTTATCCATTAGAGGATCGTTACACCAATTGATACCACCTGAGTTGCCAGGCCATTAGGCGATTCAACTTCAACAATGAATACACCCGAGTTAGGCTCATCTTCACCTTTAATAGTCGCGGTAAATTGGCGTCCACCATTGTAATTAGAGCTAGGCCATGTGTATTCACTGGTGCTCACAACTGAACCCGCTGAAGTGGTAAACCTGACGATTGAACCGGCAGGCATTTGCTGATTGTGTAAATCAGAGATGGTAAATGTTGCTGTTGCAGAACCTTTACCCACAATCGTCATGCTGCTTTCGCCCGAGTGAGTCCCCGTACTATCCACAACAATAATATCGGCTGGAGCAGTTGCAAACGCTGTACTGCCAGACATCACTAAGGTAACACTACGACGGACGAACAATGATTTAGATTCAGTGACACCATCAGCACAAGCGCTATGCACAGGGTCTGAACACAGCACACCGTTGTATTTACCGTCTTTGAGGTCAAACACGCCGTTAGCATTAAAATCAACTAACTCTTCTAATGAACCACCAGTCTGTCCACCGGTTTGTTGCGGGTTAAAGAAACCATCTTCGTTATAATCATTATACGCATCATTTAAATCAAACGATTGCCCAGTCACATCTGTGCCAGAGGTAAACTCTGCTGCTTCAGAAGCATCAAAACGGCCATTACCATTTAAGTCAGGAAATGACTCTTCACCAATAGCAGTCGCTGTAATCGTCGCACGGCCACCGTATTTTTGACCGTAAATGTTGCCGTAAAGATCTAATGTCGAGTCATAACCTAAGGTAGCATCAGGATTACGTATCATTTGTCCTGCAGCATTTAAAATAGTCTGCCCTTCAGGTCGCGGTAATTGGCTGGTCCACGTAACAGAACAAGCACCATCAAGCGTTTGACAGGCATCTTCAATAGAACCACCTTCAGTGGTAAAAGACACTGTCGTTCCATCTGGGACTGGGTTGTTAAAGGCATCAGCCATACGTGCGGTAATCGTCACTTCAGTACCGTCAAGATCCCAGCCTTCAGGATTGAGTGTTTCTGCCGAAACAGAAAAGCTGTCTTGGTCAGGAATACCTGTTGATACAATAAGTTGACTTGATTGGCTCGAAATCGCTGGCACCGAATCATTATCAACCGTTGCAGTAACACGCAAAGACGTTGCAACTGTACCTGTATTTACCACTGTCTGGACTAAACCATCGCTATCTGTTGTCGCTTCGATAGGATCAATAGCCACACCACCCACACTAGTATTTAACGAAAACAACACATTTTGGTTAGCAACCACGTTGTTGTTTTTATCTAATACTTTAAATTGAACAACCGATGATTCAGTACCGCCAGTACCCAAAATACTAATATTTTCAGGTGTGGCGGATACAAACACAATGCTGCCCACATCAGATTGCAATACATTCAGCGTACCTACTGCAGACAAACTAATGCCACCAGCACTCGCTGTAACATTAATTTGGTCTTCACCCACACAACCTTCAGCACGATAAGTTGTTGTTGCGACGCCATTGCTTGAAGAAACAGGAGAACTTATCACCGCTTGAGCTGGGCTTTTATTTGCACAGGTTGATGAGAAGTTAACATCGACGGGTTCTGTGTAAGGGTTGCCTTCATCATCTTGAATCAATACAGAAATGGTTGTTGTACCGCCAGCAGATAAGTCAGTAACACTAATCGATGCCACGCCTTCTTCAAAAGGATCGCCGCTGCCCATCACCACGTTTGTCGCACCCACGACAACAATGGTTGAGCCGGTTTCATTGGTGGATAACGTTGCTGTGGCCTCACCAGCACCGAGCGTGCTGCCTGCGTATATATCAACCGTTGCTTTACCTGAAGAGTCAGTCACTGCAGTGGTCACTGGTAAATCACCAATTGAACTGGCAAACGTTACAATTGAGGTTTTGCTGATACCAGACACAGTCGCTGTTAATTTACCTGGGGATAAAGTGCTGATTGAATCAATGCTATTACCCGAAGCGTCAGTTAACACCAATGACACTTGAGCACCGCCATCTGCAGCGCCGCCATCACCGGCCATGGTCACATAAACAGTCGCAGAATCGCCATCAGAAGTTGTTGCAGTAACGGTAGCACCGGAATTAATTTCAGCCGTATCTAACCGAATCGTCGCAACACCATTAGCATTTGTTACTACCTCACCGGTACTTGGCGTGAATGTACCGTAAGAATCGTTATTAAGCGCAAAGGTAACAAGGGTACTGACCGCATCACCATTGGAATCTTTAACGGTTGCGGTAAGAATTGCAGGCTCGGCAACGGAGATTTGAGTGTTGTCGATAGTTAAGGTTATTGTTGTCGTTGTATCTGTACTATCTCCCGAGTCATCATCTGTAATACTTCCCCCACCGCCACAAGCGAAGAGAAAAAACGAACATAAAAGTGCAAAACATACTTTATATGCTGACCTCATTGTCAGGCTCCCTGTTGCATTAAGTTTAAACTAAATGGTTATTATAGTTACTTATAGATTAACAATACGCAAATATCTTGTAACTTTAGCATAACTCTATTGTTTTCTGTGTTATTTATCCGTTAAAACTTTCACTTTCTGCCATTTCCTAAAAGATTGATTCCTGCTAGTCTTTAGCCCATTCAACAAAATTTAAAATAATATGATGATAAGGACTACTCCGTGAGTAAACAACGCAAGCTCGGACTCACGAGCAAAATTTTAATTGGTATGGGATTAGGCATTGTTTTTGGCCTTATGTTAAGAAACATGCTCCCAGACAGCCAGTTTATCCAAGAATACATCACAGATGGATTCTTACATGTCATCGGTACCATCTTTATTTCCAGTTTAAAAATGCTCGTCGTGCCTTTGGTATTTATCTCACTTGTCTGTGGCACTAGTTCTCTCAGTGACCCATCAAAACTGGGACGCCTAGGAGGAAAAACCATTTCGTTCTATCTTTTTACTACCGCGATTGCACTTACCGTCGCCATTTTAGCCGCAGTAATCGTTCATCCAGGCAATGCAAGTCTTGCTGGCAATGCGCTTGAATATTCAGTAAAAGATGCACCTAGCCTGTCTGAAGTACTCATTAATATCGTACCGACAAACCCGATGCAAGCAATGAGTGAAGGCAATATGCTGCAGATCATCCTATTTGCAGTTATTTTTGGTTTTGCGATTTCGCACATTGGCGAACGCGGCACCCGAGTCGCCTCATTTTTCAATGATCTTAACGAAGTGATCATGCGCGTAGTCACACTTATCATGCAGCTCGCGCCTTATGGTGTGTTTGCGTTAATGGCAAAGTTAAGTTTAACCCTAGGTCTTGAAACCTTTGGCAGTGTGGTTAAATACTTCTTCCTCGTTGTTGCCGTGTTACTGATTCAAGGTTTAGTGGTATATCCAACACTATTAAAACTGTTCTCAGGCCTGAGTCCATTAATGTTCTTACGTAAAATTCGCGACGTACAACTGTTTGCTTTTAGTACGGCAAGCTCTAATGCGACTTTACCTGTGACCATTGAAACCTGTGAACACCGTATGGGTGTAGACAACAAAATCGCTTCATTTACATTGCCACTTGGCGCCACGCTTAACATGGATGGTACCGCCATTATGCAAGGTGTCGCCACAGTATTTATTGCCCAAGTCTTTGGCATTGAATTAAGCATTATGGATTATGCGACAGTGGTTGTGACCGCGACTCTAGCCTCAATTGGTACAGCCGGTGTCCCTGGAGTGGGATTAATTATGCTGGCCATGGTGCTTAACCAAGTGGGTTTACCGGTTGAAGGCATTGCATTAATTATTGGTGTAGACAGAATGCTCGATATGATCCGCACCGCGGTTAACGTGACAGGCGACGCTGTGGGTACAGTGATTATTGCTAAATCTGAAGGTGAGTTTAATCAAGATACCTTTAATAATTCTCAAGCAGGTAAAGCAGCAAAAAGCTTTGAAGAGCAAGTACTCAATAGTAAATAAGCAGGCCTAATAAGCTCAAATATGAAAAAGCGCTAATATAGCGCTTTTTCATTATCTTATTTTGTATTATACCAATCCACATTAATAAGTGACCACTCAGAAGCCCTTTTAACCTTTCTCTGAGTCATTACTTATTGACGAAAATGGTATAACGGTTTCATTATCATTAGCTTAATCCATAAAATACAATCAATATCAGAGCAGAGTGAATATGGACATCACATTATTAGCCAGTTTAGCGGTTATTCATTTAGTTGCCTTAATGAGCCCTGGACCGGACTTTGCGATTGTGGTCAAAATGGCCGCGCAGCAAACACGCTTAACCGCAATGTATTGTGCGCTAGGTATTGCCGTTGCCATACTCGTGCACACCCTGTTATCGTTAATGGGGATTAGCGTGATGATCCAACAATCGCCTTTGGCTTATGTTGTGGTTCAACTTATTGGTAGTGGTTATTTGGCTTGGATGGGCTTTGGCGCGTTAATGTCAGCGATTAATACCATAAAGTTAAAGCGTCAACCCGCTCAGGTTGTCACGACGCAGTGTGACAATGTAGCGAAAATGTCATCTTTTAAAGGGTTTAAAATAGGGTTATATACCAACTTACTCAATCCCAAAGCTTTAATCTTTTTTATCACCTTATTCACAGTACTCATTACTCCGCAAGTTGGTAATAGCACAAAAATAGCGGCGGCAGTATTACTGTTTAGCTTATCTTTTGTCTGGTTTGGCTTGTTAGCATTAGTCTTATCTAAACCGCGTATTCAACAAAAATTATTAGCTGCAAATAGCATCATTGATTTACTCGTTGGGATCATTTTTATAACTGTCGCCGTCACGATTGCCAGTAATATTATCAGCAATATGTAGTCATAAAATAACTAACACGCCTGCAAACGGTTTCGAGGCACTTGAATCAACTTGCGGGCCAAATAATCAACTAACACATTGAGTCCTGCAGTAAAGAGTAATAACAACAGTGCACCACTGAAACGAATTTCAGCAAAATTGCTGTCTACATAAAACCCTAATGTCATCACACCTAGCATACCTAAAATGGCAGTCTCACGAATGATAACCTCGAAGCGATAAAACAGCAGCGCCATAAAGTTCGGATAAATTGTTGGCAATACGGTAAAGCAATAATCATCTATGCGTCGGCGATAGGTTAATGGCACGGCTACCTCATCAGACTGACGAACCATTAAAAACACCATTAAGCCACTATTATGCAATGCCAGCGCAATTATCGCTGGCAGCATTGAAGGACCAAGTAAAAGCATAAATACGAAAGCAAGCAGGTACTCAGGTAAAGAACGTAAGATTAAATTCACCGCTCGCATCAATATTGTGACCCATTTAGGCATCATTAATCGAGTGTTCAGCGGTAGCATTAATAAGGTGAAGACATGGGTTAAGCCTAACGCACAACAGGCTAGTACAAGCGTGGCTACAATGCCTGGCAACACTTGCTCGCTTATTAATTCTAACGCCCATTCAAACACGTCTTTAATGGTGTCAACAGCAAACCATGTTGCCAGAGACTGACCCTGTAACATTGGTGGTAAAATATCAATAGAGACAAAACGCCAAATCAGTTGCGGTTGCAACACCGGTAAATCAGGCAAAAAATACACCGCTAACGGTAAGTAAACCCATAACATCACAGGCTTCGCCCAAAAACGGATAGTGCCTATCAACGTGATAAACAAAATCAATAGCGCCCCACCCTGTTGATAATGACCTTGGCGAAACGCGGACTCTAAATAAAAACCTAACGTTGGCATACCGATAAATCCAAGCACCGCACTACTTCGAAGCGCACACTCAAATCGATATCGAATATAAGCCACGATTTGCGGATAAACATGCATCCAACGCCCATATAACAGCGCTGATAACTTATCGGTGCCATGTGGTAAACCTAATAACGTATGAATAGGTGATTGTTGTAAAATGTCGGCAAATACGCGAGCAAACGTTGCTGCATATGGCAGGCCAATTGCTAAAATACCGGTGAGCGGAGATAACCCAAAAATTTGTAAAAAAATCAGTGCCCAAAAAATTTCATGAATTGCCCGAATAAAGGCACACATTGCAGCAACCCAGGGGTGTTGATAGACCAGTGTTAATGGAAATCCGAGCAATAATCCCAGACAAATACCTAATAATGCAAAACTGATGGTTTGCCATAAGGCATCGAGTAAATATTCAGTGGCATTAAAATCAGGCGTAATAAACCCCGTAAACATCCGCCCAAGCTCTGCCCAAGGTTCTAATGCAATCACTTCTGTGTCGGCAAAATACCAGCACATAAGCACTAGCGCAAATAACCCTAAAGTGAGCTTTTGCCAATGGCCAATAAAAAGAAAAACACGTATCGCAAAAGCCTGTGCCATCTTGTCAGGGTTAATACGCACTACGAGGTACTTCATCTGCCACAACATAATGCTGAGACAAATGCGCCAAAGTAAGTTGATTAGCTTTAGCATCAAGCGTCACTTTGCCTGCACTAATCACAATAATGCGATCAAAATGTGCCAATGCTAAATCGGCATCATGCAACACACAAATAACGCTTTGATGTGATTGCTTAACAACATTGAGTAACCTGACACCCATAAGCGGATCTAACGCCGAAAACGGTTCATCGCCCATAAATATCGGTTGTTGTTGAAACAAGGCTCGAGCCAATGCAACACGTTGACGTTGTCCACCTGATAGCTCACTGACTTTTTTTTGCAAAGGAATCGTTAATTCAAGTTGTTGGCAAATAGCATTAATTTGTTGCTGTGGCTGTGTAAACGGCAACAACAAATTAGCCATATTATACCAACGAGACTGACGTGCTAATCCACCGATAAACACATTATGAAAAATAGACAGATTGTCGACTAAGCCTTGCGCTTGTGAACACAAGCAGCTTTGTTTTGCCAGTTGTTGATACAGATAATGCAACAAGGTGGTTTTCCCCACCCCTGACGGACCTAAAATGGCAACATGTTCACGTTCATGAAGAGTGACATTTACCTTGGGCAACACAATGTGTTGCCCATAGCCTAAATCGGTATCAACAACCGCAAGCATTAATCTAACATTCCAATGGCTTTTGCCACACGTTCAATCGGGTCATAGTCACTGTTTTGCGCGGGTACAAACGATTCACGAGGAAAACTATCCAGTAAGTTTTTGTCTTTCATGTTAAGCAACGCACGTGTTAACTTCTCTTTAAAGCCAGTCCCATAAACAGTGTCGACACCAGAGTGTACAGTCCACTGGTAATCTGGGTAAGTCGGGCTTTGCCAAATCACGCTCACTTTTGTGGTGTCGACTTCACCTTTTTCGACCGCAGTGTCCCACACTTTATAATTTACCGCACCCACTTGATACACACCCGCTTCAACCTGACTAATTGTACGGCTGTGATCACCAGAAAAACCAATACGTTTAAAGGTTTCCTCAACCGGCTTTCCTAAATTATCTTCAATAAAATACTGTGGCATTAAGCGCCCAGACGTTGAATCTTTAGAGCCAAATGTAAAGGTGTAACCTTTCAATACCGGAAAACGATCACTGGCAGCTAATTCAGTTGAATGATGCGCAATAATATAGCTTTTGAAAAATTGATCTTCAAAACCTTGTGCAATAGCCTCAGACCCAGGCACTAAACGACGAGCTTGTACTCCAGATAAACCACCAAACCAAGCAAGTTGCACCTGATTATTACGAAACGCCGTAACCGCTGCAGAATAAGACTTAACAGGCACATACTTAACCTCTACATCCAATTGCTCAGATAAGTACACCGCAACCTTATCAAAACGGGTACGTAATTGGCTCTCATCTTCATCAGGAATAGCGGTAAAGGTGAATGTTTCGCTGAGTGCAACGGTTGAAAACAAACTTAAAACGCCTGCTAATAACAATCCGGTTAGTTTCATCTTAATCCTTAAGTTTTCTGTTAATTGAACTATTCTAACTTACGCGCCACAACTTAACCTAGGGCAAACCGGGAATACTGCAGGATATTTATTGAAACCGGTTACCCAAAACCAAAGCTTATGAATGATTCAATCTGCAGCCCTTCTCGAGACAATAACGCACAGAGAAACAAAAACTAGCCTGCACAACATCATTACGGTTAGCATTTAATCTCAATAATAGATAAGTTAGTACCGAGCGCTTCTGCTCAGTTAAGGATAAATCATGCGTATACTTGTTATTGAAGACGACCCTATATTGTCACATCATTTACAGGTGCAACTCTCCGAGGATGGCAATCAGGTACAAGTAGCCACAACGGCAAAAGAAGGGTTTTATCAGGCCACAAATTACCCAATTGATGTGGCCATAATCGATATTGGTTTACCCGACCTAGACGGCATCAGCTTAATCAAATCTTTACGCCAAGCTGAGATAAAAACACCATTACTGATTTTGACTGCACGGTTAACTTGGCAAGATAAAGTTGAAGGCCTCAACGCTGGCGCAGATGATTACCTCGTTAAGCCATTTCAAAAAGAAGAACTAATCGCAAGGCTCGATGCCATAGTACGTCGCAGCGGCGGGTTTGTTCGCTCATTAATCACCAGTGGACCACTACAAGTCGATCTGGCCGCTAAGCAAGTCAGTCTGCAGCAAATACCGTTAGAAATAACCGCATTTGAATATCAAATTTTAGAATACCTCATGCGCCACTGTCATGAAGTCGTCGCCAAGCAACGTTTGCTCGATGTGATTTATGCCGACAAAGAAGGTGATCCTAATACCATAGAAGTCATGATTAGCCGTCTACGTAAAAAACTCAATCATGGCGGAATGAATGATCCCATCACCACTATTCGCGGCCAAGGATATAAATTTAACCACCCATGCGACTAACAGTACGACCTCAAAAACGCTTACTCACTCGGATGTTTGTCACCTCCTTGTGCATCATTACCCTTGTAGGCTTTGGTCTTGCATGGTTAATTAACTTGTTGCATGCACAAAACCGTTACAGTCAAACCACCAGCGCATTAATTGCTAAACTACCGATCATTGCCGCAGAATTTCGAGAAAATAATTTAATTCCAATCACCCAGGCTCGAGAAGGTGATGATGTAGATACTCAATACATCATGGCAACCTGCAATAGTCATTACGAAAGCCTCTGGCGCTCTGACTACGCAATGAGCCTTAATTTGAACAAAATATGCGAACAATACCAATCGATTAAAGATGACTTACCGCCGTTTTATCTCAGCTTTGGCAACCAAAGCTATCTAGCCTATCTGCTGAGTATTGATGTTGAAGCCGACATGTACCACTTGCTCATTTTACAAGACGCCAGTGCCCTAAAAGCTGAACTGAGCCAATTTAACCGGCTTACTTATTTTAGGCTGGCAATTGTGTTGCTGATTGCATTGTTGTTACTGATCAGTGCAGCTTACTGGGGAATGCGACCGCTAGCACAATTACAACAAGAGTTAACGTTATTACAGCGAGGACAAAAAAACAGTCTATCTCAAGATTACCCCGTTGAATTACAAGGAATCACTAAAGCGCTAAACCAATTACTTAACCAATCTGATGCGCGGCAAACTCGTTATCAAAATGCGATGAACGATCTTGCTCACAGCCTTAAAACTCGACTCGCTGCAAGCATCGCAATCATTGACGACCCAAACATAAATCCGCAGCAACAAAACACAAAAATCCTAGAGCAAATTAATGATATGGACCATTTAGTAAAATATCAGCTCAAACGCGCCATGTTAGGTCAACAAGGGTTGCACTTACAGCAAACTCAACCTTTACCCATTGTAAAGTCGTTGACTCAAATGCTCGAAAAAATATACCAGCACAAAAACATCAACATATTGATTAATATTACCGACGATATCGAATTACCGCTCAGTAAAGGCGATGTCATGGAGCTATTTGGAAATCTACTCGAAAATGCGTGTCGTTTTTGTATAAATCAGATTAGTGTCAAAGTACAACGCGTCAATGATAATCAAATACAAATCTGTGTAGAAGACGATGGCCCCGGGATAGCTGACGATATCAAACAAAAAATCATTCAACGCGGTATACGAGCAGACACCCAATCACCTGGACAAGGCATTGGGCTGGCCGTTTGCCACGAACTTATCAGTAGCTACGGCGGCACCATGGCAATAAACACCAGCTCACTCGGAGGAGCGGCATTTGTCATTCAGCTTCCGGCGTCTCACCATAAAAGCTAGCGAAGTGGCGCGTATAACTGTTCAGCACGATTAAACATCGCCCATGAAGTTGCAATATATTTATCATTACTAATTGGCACATTACCCCGATGGCTATGAGTAAACCCTGCAGGTGCAATCACCATGGTACCTTTTTTAGGCCTGATTTTACGTTGTTGATAGTAAAACTCTGTTTCACCGCCTTCATGTACATCATTAAGGTAAAACATATATAACACGACACGATGCAAGGCTTCATTATGGCCATTTTGCGGAAACTGTTCAGAGTGCCAATGTGGATAACCGCCAACTCCTTGTTGGTAATGTTGAATATTTATCGTACCACTGCGGTATAAATATTTCGTCAATGTCGACGCACGCGGTTTACCCAACAACTCGAAATTATCTGGGGTTAAGGTTTGCGCTTTGCCCTGCTCGTCGGTGACTTGTACTGACACAGCCCCCATTAATGCCAATGAATATCGAGTAAAATAATCCGTTACCTGTGAAAACGTCGCCGCCAAAAGCTCATTTTTTAATTCCGCTAAATCAGCAAAAGCATCTAACATTAAATCTCGGCTGCGTTTTTTATCATTATCAACTCCAAAACCAGTTTGGCCAGGGCCTACATTTGGGTGCGCATTAAATGCAGCAATCAAGCGGTCGCACAGATCATCGCTTATAGCATTGGGATACACTTCAATAAAATCCATCGTTAAGATAACTATTCCATGTGAGTTTATAGTATTATGCTGCCATGCCAGCAAAGCATCTGTAAAGGCTAAAGCTGCACACCGTTTGTTGTTCTGTAGGTTAACAATCCATTAAAATATGAAAAAAAACCAAAAAGTCACTGTCGAACAACTTGAAGTCGGTACCTTCATTCGCCTTCCCATTTCTTGGAAAGATCATCCATTTTTGTTTAGCAGCTTTAAAATCAAAAATACCGCTCAAATTGAGCTCATCAAAGGGTTAGGCCTCAAAGATGTATTTATTGACCCCGAAAAAAGCGATATAGAGCCCGTTACCTCAGATAAACCAGAACAAGTTCCCACCGAAGAAGAACTAAATGCCCTTAAAGAGCAAATGCTCAGCGACAAGTCAGCAAAAATAAACGAGCAACAAAAACTCAAACGCGACTTAAAGAAAACCGAACAACAATTTGACCGCTCAGTCTCCATGATGCGCTCTATGGTGTCTAAAGTCAGTAGCCGGCCACTCAATGCAGTGAGTGAAGCAAAAGATCTCATCAGCAACCTCACCAATATGCTACTAAATAGTGACAACCTTGCCTTGCATTTAATGAGCGATGCGAAAAATGAAGAGCATATTTATCATCATTCACTGAATGTGGCGATGCTTTGCATGCTAATGGCTAAGGAGCTTGGTTGGAGCCGCGAAGAAGTTGAAACCATTGGTATCGGTGCATTATTTCACGACATTGGTAAACTCAAAGTGCCAAGCACGATCCTCAATAAACGTGTGCCATTATCTGCGCCAGAAGAAAACTTTATCAAACAACACCCATTGATGAGTATTAACTTCCTAAAATTAGCCGACAGCTTCCCAGAAGCAGCCAAACCATTAATTGCCAATCATCATGAATTTTTAGATGGCAGTGGATTCCCACAAGGGCTTAAGGCTGACAAACTTGACAAAATGTCGCAATTAATTGCAGTAGTGAACGAGTACGACATATTGTGTAATGGCACCAACCAAGTTAAAGCCAAGCCACCGAGTGTCGCTCTGGGAATGCTATACAAAAATTACAATAACAAACTCAATAACGAATACGTAAGTAAGCTGATTAAAATGTTAGGTATTTACCCACCTGGGAGCATTATCGAATTGTCTAGTGGTCAATTTGCTATGGTCATGTCTGTCAATTTACAGCAATTACTCTACCCTAACGTGATTGTTTACGATCAACTCGTGCCTAAAGACCAAGCCCCCATTGTCAGCTTACAAAATCATAATATGAGCATAGTTCGTAGCTTACCCGCTGCGGCATTACCTAAAAAGATTCATGCTTATCTTAGTCCAAGAGATAAAATCAGCTTCGGTATAGGCGCTAATTAACCGGGTTGATGTTGGACAAAAGTAATAACAAAAAGCCAGCTATTTAAATAGCTGGCTTTTTGTTAAACCTGAACGGTAAATGAGGCTTTACAACCAACCTTTACGTTTAAAGAAAAAGTAGGTTCCGGCAGCACTGGCTAACATGAGCCCCACCGCCATAGGATAACCCAATCGCCAGTCAAGCTCTGGCATAATATGAAAGTTCATCCCATAGCTACTGGCGATTAAGGTCGGTGGTAAAAATACCACCGCAGATACTGAAAAGATCTTAATAATCTTGTTTTGTTGTAAACCACTAAAACCCATCGCCGCATCAAGTAAAAACTGTAACTTATCGAAAATAAATTGGCTATGAGGCATCAAAGATTCAATGTCAGACAACATCTCACGAATATCTTTTAAATTTTCATCCGACAAACTTTCACGATAATAACGTTGCATGTATCGTAACGAGCGTTGGGTATCGAGCAAACTTAAACGAATTTTACCGTTAGAGTCTTCTTGAAGTGTTATAAGCTTAAACACATCATCGAGCTCTTCGTCGTTAAATACCTGCTCACCGACATTTTCTAACACGCTATACACGTCTTCGATTAAGTCAGATAGATAATCCACTTTTAAATTAAACAGCTCTAGCAACAAGCCCTGCGGCGTGGTGATGTCTAAACGGCCTAAACGTAAATAGTTACGTAACAACCGGATCAAACCAACATCTTCCTCACGAATGGTCAGTAAAAATGCTTTACGTAGGTTAAATGACACGTTTACCGCACGAACATCTGAGCTCACTCGCTGGGGAAATAACGAGTTAATGTGTAAACCATCTTGGTTTTGATAAAAACGAGCTGAAGCTTCAATTTCTTTAATATCTTCTTCGTCTGGCACTTCTTCAGCAGAAAACGAACTCAACCAATCTCGCTCTTTATCATCAGGTTTTAATAAATCTAACCACAAAGTCGATTCTGGCACATTGTCACCCACTTTTAATTCAGTGGTCACAAGTTGTCTATTTTGATAGGCGTATGCTGTGATCATCGCTCCCCCAAAGTGTGTTAAGTCAACTCAACTTAACAACATAAAATGTGCAAAATTTGGCGCTAGTTTACTCAACTAAAACGTAATGAAAAGCAAAAAACTGATCTGCAATGAATAATCATACCAGTTAGCGTAAAAAAACGAATCTTCAATATAAAAAAGCGCCCTTATGAGGACGCTAAATTGAGCATAAAACAACCGCCAATCGATTATTACTCGCCTTTTAAACGTCGATCTAGCTGATCTTTTAAATTGGCCGGCACACCTTTAATTAAAATGGTATCTGACACTGGGTCGTAAATAACGCGCTCACCTAAATGGCCGCCATCAAAACTTAAGGTCACACCGCCACCAGTACCTGAAAATTTCTTTAAGCTGCGCAAACTGGCTTTATCCGCTGGAAACTCTTCATCAAGCTCATAGCTGCCACCACAGGCAAAGTCATAAAATGAATCCATGCCAGAATCAGCTAATTCATCGGCTAAATCTTTAACCTCAATCACGTCACCTGAATCTGCGCGCTCGGCACAATATTCAAACACTTTATTACGACACTCTTGACGTTCATCTTTAGTCAATTCGCTGCCAGCAACAAAATCTTCAACGGCATGAATTAACGTTTTGTTTTGAGCTTTAATGTTAACGCCTTCAACACAGCCCATAAAATCTAAAAAGAAATCAGCAACTTTACGGCCCGCACGTCCACGAATAAACGAAATATACTTACGAGAGCTTTTATCCGCTTGCCACTCAGTTAAATCAATACGCGCAGCGAGTTGAATATTGCTTAAATCTAAATGATTGTTTTGTGACAACTCCATATCATCTAATACCGTCATCGATGACTTAGCACTTAATAATGCCACAAACAAATAGTCGCTCGTCATACTGGTATAGCAAGACATCAACAAAAAGCCACCCTGGCTAAAGTCATATTTAGCTAACTCTTGCTGTAATAACTGGCTGGCTTGGCCACTAAACTCCACAAAACCTAAATCGCCACTGCGATAACTCGTTAACGCATTTGCAAATTCATCATTGGCTTCGCCATCATCACCGTGAGTACCAAAAAAGCCAAAACCTTTACCCGCTTTGCCTGAGTAAGTCTGGTGTAACTCTTCTAGCATGGTTTCAACAGCGTTGGTATTCAATAACGGTTGCGGACGTAGGCGACAGCGCATTTGTCCCTGACCGTCTTGAGAAATTTCGTGAATAATTGCTTGCTCAATACTAATCGCCATAAGCCTTGTTAACCTATTGTGTCGCTGAAAATAATGTTGAAAAGAATGATATCAGACCCGCCGTATAAATCGAACAAGGGTTTGCTATATTCCTCACATAGCTCGAATAAAACTTGAGGCGATTAACGGCTAAATCCGTTATTATGTGCAGCTAATTCATTCTTTATTGAAGTTTTCTGACTATGGCAATTCAATCTAAATACACTAACACCCAAGTTGAAGCACTTATCAGCGAGCTGCTTGCTGTATTAGCTAAGCACCAAGCTCCTACCGATTTAAGCCTAATGGTATTAGGTAACTGCGTGACCCATCTGCTTGACAAAAAAGTCCCTAATGAGTCTCGTCAACAAGTTGCAGAGCAATTTGCCAAAGCGTTAACACAGTCGATTAAGTAATCGACTAAATAAAATTTATCACCACACTAACAATCAGTTACACTGAATTAGTTTGTGATAATAACGTAGGAATACAAGTAAACATGATCGAGCGCAAAAAGCAGCAAATGACACGTGACAAGGTGTCACGCTTAGTTAATTGGGGTCACTGGTTTGCCTTTTTTAATGGCATATTGGCGATGCTAATTGGCGCTCGATATATTGGCAGTGTGGGATACCCTGAAACGGTTATCGGCTGGGCCTACTTGACCATCAGCACCATAGGACATTTTACTTTTTTAGCCTTTATTGGTTACCTAATATTCATTTTCCCGATTACTTTACTCCTACCCTACTCTAAAATTTTGCGAGGCTTTGCCGCCTTTATTGCGTCACTCGGGCTTTATACCTTGCTTTATGACACCATCATTTATGATGACTATGGCATTCACTTAAGTCCTTTTGCGTTCGATTTAGCCTGGCAAGATCTCAACGCATTACTGCACAGTTCCTCATACATTGTCACCCCTATCGCTATCGTACTTGTAGAACTAACAGTGGCTAACTTTTTGTGGAAACGCATCGACAAAATTCAGAAAAAACAATGGGGAAATCGTGTTGTGCTATTTGTTGGCGTCTGTTTTGTCAGCAGCCACTTATTCCATATTTGGGCCGACGCCACCAACATGACTGAAGTCACCCGTTTCGACGACGCTTATCCAGTGTCTTATCCCGCGACAGCACGCTCATTTATGGAAAATCACGGTATTGACAGCAGTATGCAACCGGCAGAGGCTCGCTCGTCAACATCACGTAAATTAAGCTATCCAATCTATCCACTGCAATGCAGCGCGGATAGCCAACCCAACATTTTATTCATCACCATAGACAGCTTACGTACAGACATGGTCGACAGCGTTACCATGCCTTATTTAACTCAGTACCGAAATAAAAATCAGCGCTTTAGTAACCATTTTAGCGGCGGCACTGACTTTGACACCAGCATGTTTACCTTAATGTACGGATTACAAGGCAATTATAGCGATCGCAAAGAATTTGCCAGCACCTCACCGTTGTTGACCAATGAACTCAGTAAACAAGGTTATCAACAAGCATTTTTTGCCCCCCAAATTTATGACGACATCAACAATATTGCCATGTTTAAAGGCATGCAAATTCACACCAGTGCAGGGTACAATGGCAGTGCAGATGCTGATATCAATACCATCAATGCCGTTAATGCTTGGCAATCGAGCCAAACACAGCCCTGGTTTGCACTGGTTAACCTAACTGCCCCAGAAGATTATGACACGCCAATTGGCTTTTTAGGTGTACAAACCATCAAACCACACATGGAATTAAAGCCAGCGCAAAAAGTGTTGTTTAATCAATACCGTCAATCGCTTAATTTTATCGACCAGCAACTCGCCATTTTGCTTGATAACGTCAGTGATGACACTATCGTCTTGATCACCGGCACCTATGGTCAAGTCTTTACCAGCAACACCAGCGATGCCCGTAACGATTTATCGCCAGGTAATGTTAAAGTGCCGCTGATTATTCATTGGCCAGATGGGCACGGAAACAAAATTAATTATCGCACCAGCCATTACGGTATTGCCCCCACTTTGCTCAGCCAAGTATTAGGTTGCACCAACCCAAGTACTGATTACAGCTCTGGACGCAGCTTGCTTGAGCCCAACAGCGAAACCTGGGTGTATATTGGTGACAGCAGACGTTTTGCGATTTATCAAAAATCGGAAATCACTGTGCTTGACCGCTTTGGAAAATACCGTATTTACGATTTAGAGTATAAAAACCGCTTGAACAAGAAGATGAGCGCACCAGAGTTAATCCAAGTCATGCGGGAAGGCCGTAGGCTGTATAATCAATAATATGAGCGCGGCTAATTGTGTTTGATTAGCCGCGCGGCTATGTGTTGATTCAATATGTCATAACTTATTTTATCTACCCTATCTGCAGCACAATCACGACCGTTTCCCCGCAACACATCACTTTCGTCATATTCAGACCGTATTTCGTCAAATACTCTCACCGAGAAATAAATGTAGGTAAAAGTGACTGCACGCTAAGTAAACCGTGAGTAGCATAGAACGAATATCGATTTGCAATCGTGCTGATAGAGTTGGATAGTTTATAGCCAATCGGTAAATAGCATATAACTAACTGCTTGCGCTCGTTAATTACTGTTGATAAAGTGCATA
>NZ_JAQQPZ010000009.1 GCF_028750675.1 Shewanella metallivivens
ACGCAATAATGGGTCGCATTGATGCTCACTGCAACGTCGTCGGTTTCGAGCAAGGTTTGCAGCGCCACTAAAATTTGTTGCGTGAGGCGCTCTTGCACCTGCGGCCGCTGAGCAAAAAAGCGCACTATACGGTTAATTTTAGATAAGCCGATAATGTTGCCTTTAGGGATGTATGCCACTTTGGCTAACCCATCGATGGTAATAAAATGATGCTCGCAGGTACTCACCACACTGATGTTGCTAATTTTAACCATTTCTTCGACACCCATTTTGTTGTCAATTTGGGTGATTTTAGGAAAGTTAGCGTAATCAAGGCCGGAGAAAATCTCATTGACGTACATTTTTGCAATACGGTGCGGCGTTTCGGCTAAGCTGTCGTCGGTTAAATCAAGCCCAAGGGTTGAGACAACTTCGGTCATTAAACCTTTAATGCGCTGATATTTTTGCTCGCTGGTCATCTCACTTGGGATAAGAGGCGTTTCAAGACCATGGGCAAGCAACGCTTGTTGAACTTTTAGTGCCTCGGCAGACAATTCTGCGCGAGTTATGTCATTAATGGTGGTCATAATAACATCCTTAATAAATTAGGCTTGATACTCTAAAGACAAAGAAACAGAGTCGGCAAAACGCAATGCATGGGGTTTATCGATAGTGACTCGGGCTAAGGTTACGCTAGGGTGCTCACGACAAATGTCGAGCACGTCAGCCACCAGTTTTTCAAGTAATAAGAAACGACCTTCTTCGACATGCTGGATCACTTTTTTGGTGATCACTTTGTAGTTTAGCGCATCTGCGACATCGTCGGTTTGAAACGATCGATCTGCTGGGTAGTGGATCTCTATGTTGATCACCACATCCTGTTGCTTTTCGCGCTCTTCTTGATTAAACCCAATAAAGGTACGTAAACGTAAGTTGGTGACGTTAATAATAGCTTGGCTTAATGGCATGATTTAGCCCTAGTGGATTGTTTTTAAGCTATACGCCAAGATGAAATAAAAAGATCATAAATCTAAAACGATCATGCCGATCGCTAAAGGCCACTAACAAAAAGGTAAACTAGTTTGCGAGCTAATGCGTAGAATAGTCATAGCAACGCTAATGGCATGAGGTAAATAATGGAACTGACAATATTTTACGATGGCACCTGTCCGCTGTGCCTTAACGAAATGAAGCAATTAAAGCGTCACGACAGCTTAAACCGCATCGCCCTTGAAGACATTAACGCTGCAGATATTAATCAGCGTTTTCCTGACTTAGATGTAGCGCAAGCCAATACCCTATTACATGGCCTGCAAGCCGATGGCACTTGGCTATATGGTTTAGATGTTACCGCTAAGGCGTGGGGATTAACCGGTAAACACGGTTGGGTAAAACTGCTACGTCTGCCCGTGATTAAACCTGTGGCAGACCTCGCCTATTTGGCTTTTGCCCGTAATCGCTACCGGATATCGTATTTACTGACCGGTAAAAAGCGCTGCGACACAGGCAGCTGTAACATTAAATAAGAGCAAAGCGCATGAGCGATTCAACCTCAACAGAAACCATGATCGTCATTGGGGCGTCATCCTTTATTGCTAAGGCCTTTATTGAGCAAGCCTGTCATCAACACGCGCAACAGCAGCTAAACTTACCTGTCGCAGTGCCGTTACAAATCATCACAATTAGCCGTCAGGCTAGCATTAAATTGCCAGAACTCATGGGCAGTGAACTAACGGGAAGTGTTAGCCACCAGCACTTTAGCTGCGATTATCAACAAAGTTCAATAACGCAATGTGTAACCGATATTGCGGCCATTGCAGGAAAAGTCACACGCATAGTGATGTGTAATGGCGTTTTGCACAGTAAAAACCAACACCTCACAACAGCAGATCCTGACCTAATGCCAGAAAAACGCATAGAAGACATTGATGCTCACTCGTTAGAGCAACTGTTTTATGCCAACAGTATTGTGCCCATGCTATGGCTCAGCGCCCTCACCCCATTGTTGTCGCAGCCACGAAATAAAGTAAGCAGCCAACAAAAATGTGTCATCAGTATATTGAGTGCCAGAGTGGGCAGTATTTCAGATAATCGCATCGGCGGTTGGTATGGCTATCGCGCCTCAAAAGCAGCATTAAACATGCTCATTAAAACCACGGCAGTAGAATATGCTAGACGCCTTAAACGCGTGAAGCTGATTGCGTTTCACCCCGGCACCACCGACACGCCATTATCAAAACCTTTTCAAGCCAATGTGCCTCAAGGCAAACTCTTTACCCCAGCCTTTGTCGCCAGCCAACTTCACCAAATTATGGACCACAGTGAACCCGATGGCGAAGCCAGCTACCTCGACTGGCAAGGCAAGCCGATTAACTGGTAATTTTTGGGTTAGCAAAAAAAAACGCGAAGCCATTAGCTTCGCGCTTTTTATCGCATTGCTTTGTTAATTACTTAACAAATTCAACGCCTAATTTAATGTCACCTTTAAGGGTATCTAGCATTGCATCGCGAGCGTTAGCTTCAAATGCGCTGATTTCACCGTAAGGTAATACTTTTTCTACGCCGTTTTTACCAAGTAATACTGGCTGAGCGAAGAATTCAGCGTGCTCGCTGCCGCCGTCAACATAGGCACATTCAATCACGTTGGCTTCGCCTTGTAGACCACGTACCAATGATAAACCAAAGCGACATGCAGCTTGGCCCATTGATAATGTTGCGCTGCCGCCACCGGCTTTAGCTTCAACAACTTCAGTACCCGCGTTTTGAATACGAGTGGTCATTGCTGCAACTTCTTCATCAGAGAAAGTCACGCCTTCAACTTGAGAAAGTAATGGCAGAATCGTCACACCGCTGTGGCCGCCGATAACGTTAACTTTAACGTCAGCAACGTTTAAGCCTTTAAGCTCAGCAATAAAGGTTTCGCTACGGATTACGTCTAGAGTTGTGATACCGAATAAACGGTTTTTGTCGTACACACCAGCATTTTTTAATACTTCAGCAGCAATGGCTACTGTGGTGTTAACTGGGTTCGTAATAATACCCACTAATGCTTTAGGGCAAGTTACAGCCACTTTTTCCATTAGGTTACGCACGATGCCAGCGTTGATGTTGAATAGATCTGAACGATCCATACCAGGCTTACGCGCTACACCAGCAGACATTAATACGACGTCAGCATCAACTAATGCAGCAGTTGGATCTTCACCAGCAAAACCTTTTACTTCTACGTCTGTTGGGATGTGACTTAAGTCAACCGCAACACCCGGAGTAACAGGAGCTATGTCATATAGAGACAACTTTGAACCCGCAGGCAGTTGAGTTTTTAACAGTAAAGCTAGCGCCTGGCCGATACCACCAGCAGCACCTAATACAGCAACTTTCATAATTATCTCCATCAATTTATGCAGTTTGTGACATTGATCTAAATTGTCGTGGCGTCACATTACTGCATCGTCACAATAATTTCAATTATACGTTAGTGGACAGTGGTAAATAAGTGAGCGCTAATAAGGTTTAAGCGAAAGCGTGTGCATGAATAATATTCAAGATTAGCCTCACAGCAGAGTGAAATCCCTTATCTATACTTTCGCTTTTATTGACTACAACCAGTCATTTTTTGTGTATAAATATGCACCAACTGTTCGATTTAGGCTTAAAACAAAGGCACGGTAAGCCATTGTTGCCCGCGCAGTGTTTACTTTCTCAAGCCATCAACCCCATTACCGCTGATTTTATCCCATGAGTTTGGTCACAGGCTCTTACGAAGCAGTGTGATATTGGCGTACACTAAAGCTGCCGCGAGCGAATAAATAAAAATTCAATAACAATCACGGCATTCCTCAATATCCAATTATTTGCGAGAGTTTCATGATAATAAGAGCTGGCCAACACGCCGATTTACACGCCTTGGTTCATTTTAATCAAGCCATGGCAATGGAAACCGAAAACCTGACCCTAGATACCAAAAAGCTCACTCAAGGGGTTGAGGGGCTGTTAACTCACCCTGAACGCGGAGTTTATTTAGTCGCTGAAATAGATGGTGAAATTGTCGGGTCGCTGATGGTCACTTACGAGTGGAGCGACTGGCGCGCCAGTAATTATTACTGGATCCAAAGCGTGTATGTTCGACCACAAAATCGTCGCCAAGGCATTTATGGCAAGCTCTATCAAGCAGTTAAAGATTTTGCCGCGGCCAATGGGGGGACCGCCAGTTTTAGATTATACGTTGAACATGACAACGCCGTTGCTCAAAAAACTTACGCAGCATTGGGCATGCAACAAAGCCATTATTTGATGTATGAAGAAAACACCAAATAGGCGCGATTACGTCAATAACCCACTATATCTCACCTGCAAAAATCGCATCAGTAAAGCCAATACTTTGCTGATGTTTATTTAGGCTAAGGTTATCTAGGCTTAGGTTCTAACAGCAAAGCGCATCATAACGGGAGCATGGTCAGTACTGTCGCTGTCGCGTTCATAATCTGGGCGAACAAGATGCCTGTCGAAGGTTTGGTAATCAATAATATGCGCCAAATTTTGCTGTTGAGCCGGGTTGAACTCACTCGACACTAAAATGTAATCGAGCACAGAACCTGTGTTGCCATAATAGTGCGTAGCTTGTCTTACTGCATGGGGTTCATCATCAAGCAATGAGGCTGATTCAAACTCATCTTGCGCCAAAGTGGCATTACATTTAGTTGCCGCAATAAACAATTCATAACTGTCGTACAAGCTGCTTTGATGTAATTCTGCCATTAACGAGGTTTCACCGAGCTTGGCTAATTGCGGGTCTTCAATGTCACTGCGAAACACGCGTAATTGATGATTAAATGCTGCTAACAGCTCGCTGCCTAGGGTGTCATTAAAATCTCCCATTAACATAAACGGCTGCTGGCTTTGTTGGCGGCGCATTAACATTTGATGACACAACAATGCTGACTCACTGCCACGTTGTAAACTCGAGGCCCACCGCCCCAACACCTGGCGTGCAACAAAGTCTGGCCCGCCTTGCAAACCGCTTTCACTCATATCATCACGGCTTACACCACTGCGTTTTGATTTAAGGTGAATAACATAACAATCGCACGGCCCAAATACCGGTAATTGAATGGTGGCACGAAGCGGTTTGCGGCTAAAAGCAAAGGTATCGGCTAAACCTAATTGAGTAATCCATTGCGGATCGGGGCTGACATTAACTGAATCCACAATCGGGTATTTTGATGCAATGGCCACTACAGGGCTGCGATAAACATAGTCGCTAATCACTTCTGGTTCATCTAACGCCACAAAATACTCATAGCCTAATGATTGGGTCAGTTTAGCTAATGCATCTGGGCTAAACACCTCTTGAAAACCAATAATATCGGGCTGACTTTGATTAATAAAATCACTTAACCAGGCACACTTTTTTTGCCATTGCTTGTCGCTGTAGATGTTTTCAAAATCATAAAACGCATACGGTGGCTCAATAAAATTAAATAAGTTAATGCTCACCACAGTAAAGCTCAGCTCTGATGTGGTAATCAATGTTCCGTCGTTTACGTTTAACATATGATAATCCTAATAAAACCTAACATTAGGGTACTGACAAGCCTTTGATTTGTCGAATAGCAATCACGTTATTTACATTAAAAGATCGCAATTGATCCTAAACGCTAACCCGTGCGTAATACATTAATAGCAACAGGTTACACAGCTTTTGTATAACACTGCCAACACAATGCAATCATCCTCCGTAAGACCCTTTGGCTTATCTTATCGATAGGCCATTTTTTTACGGTTTATGTTTTGGATGTTTAATTTTATTTGCGAAAGAGGATAATGGTGATGAAAAAACAAAAAATAACCACCAGCATTTATACTACCGCCAGTGTATTACTTTTAATGTGCAACCCCGTTTGGAGCGCAAGTGAGGCCAAAATGTTATTACACTTTATCGATTCACATCACTTTCCTCAATGGAATATCAATAATGACACCGTAATGGGTGGGGTTTCACAAAGTCACATAACCCAGCACCCACAGCAAGCACTGCTATTTAACGGCACAGTGTCATTGGCCAATAATGGCGGGTTTGCATCGACCGAGTCGCGAATTATTAAAGACATACCTGCTGCATCAGCGATAACTGTTACGGTTAAAGGTGATGGTAAAACTTACCAACTTCGATTAAAAACTCCGGCATTATCTTATGGAGAAGCCTATGTTGCTAACTTCACCACACAAGCAGATACCATCACTCAGCATCGCTTTACAGCAAGTGATTTTAGCGTGAGTTTTCGTGGTCGTAACGTCGCTAATGCGCCTGCATTAACTTTTGCAGATATTGATAGAATGGGTTTTTTAGTTGCACAAAAACAACAAGGTCCATTTGCAATTGAGTTACACTCTGTTGAGTTTGAACGCTAAATTACTCACCAGAGAACATTAAGGCTAGCCATTGAAATTACCCGTAAACATTAAAGGCATCATTTTCGATTTAGACGGCACCCTAGTTGAATCGAGTTTAGATTTTGAGTTAATACGCCAACAAATCGGCTGCCCAGAAGGCATCGACCTGCTCAAATACGTTGATGAATTAGGCTGTCAAAGCAGCCAGGCTCGGGCCAATAACATTATTATTGAGCATGAATACCAAGACGCAATAGCCGCTAAGCCCATTAAGGGGATGGCCGAATTAATTAGCGCCATTGATGCAGCAAAAGTACCAACTGCCATTGTCACCCGCAACAGTCTTGCGGCCAGCACAATGAAAGTGAAGCAAAATGCCATCGCGATTGAGCAGGTGTTAACCCGAGAAGACTACCCGGCAAAACCTGCACCCGATGCATTATTAGCTATCGCTAATCAATGGCAAATAGCACCCGAGTACATTATGTATGTTGGTGATTATTTATATGACATTCAAGCGGCTAATAATGCCGGCATGATTGCCTGTTTAATTACACACGGTGTTGAAAAGCGCTATCAAGACCTTGCAGACATTGTTATCGATGAGCTCAATCAATTACTGCCATTTATCCAGTAAGCTGGTGCTAACATCGTCGTCAATAACCTTTAAAGGTGAGAAAACAATGAATCCAATTCACCCTAAAAAATTACTTCACAGCAAATGGACCAAAGTTGAGGTGGTTAATAAGCTTAAGCACTTTAGCGTAATTAAAGTGGAATATGATGAGCAACAGAATGTGATTGAATGCATTATTCGCGCAGAAATGAATGCCGCAGAATTTGCTATCGAATGGCGCAATTTAAAAGATCCGCAGCAGTGGAAAATAGGCTGGCAATAAAAAAGTGACTCACATTGAGTCACTTTTTGGGTTACCCCCTAAAGCCTACATAGTCAATATTGGCATATTTAACCATTATTTAATGATAAATATAGAACCTTCCATTCTAAAGGGAATCGTTTCTAGCCCCCAATCAGATAGCATAACATCGCCTATGCGCAAGGTATCGCCTTCGCTACTACAGCCCCACATTTTAGCGCATGTTTGCCCTGGAATATTTGAGCCAGTGCCTTTTGATGTGTCTGGGATCATATGATTCAATTGAGCAATGTGAGAACCAAACATATCCTCAAACGTATCCATTGTGACATCCAGCGTTTCCATTTCACCTTCAGGGAAAACAACCGCCGCAGTTTGCTCTACAGAAGTGCTTTGCTCTTGTTTTAACGTCACAACATCTTGCGCAACCAAACCATATAATGCCGTTAGTGGTAAATCTTTAGTGGTCTCGTGCAAATAGAGAGTCTGGCCATAATGTCTTGCGGCATAGTTGTTTTGTTCGTAGGCAAGAGAAAGGTATTTATCAGCTTTGGCCATGTCTTCACCTACCATACCACCACCTAAATACAACTTACCTAGTAGGTATGATGATTGAGAGTGACCCATTCTTGAGGCGTACTCTAAATAATCAATGCCTTCTTCAACATCTTTTAAATGCGTATCTTGCAAATACAATACCCCAGCTTTGTATTTAGCATCTAATACGTATTTACCTGCGCGGCGATACCACTTTAACGCCATGTCTAAGTTTTTATCCGTGCCATATCCGGCATAATAAAACTCTCCTAACATTGCCATCGCAGATGAGTGACCTCGCTTGGTCAAAATGCGGTAGGCTTTAAAGTATTCAACGCATTCCGCCGTTTGGCATTCAGGCAACTGACTGGCCTCAGTTTTGTATGGCATAAAAATGAGCAGGCTAGCGATTAAGCTAAAAATAATTGTTTTATAGTGCATCATTGCTAATTCCATTTAGTGAACAATTTTATACTATTAGCGCCAAAGCTTGTGTTGTCCATAGTATAAAAGGGTTAAAAAACAACCTGAGCAGAATGAAATGCAACAATAAATTAACACATCCCAGTATTTATCTGGGTTTGCTTATATTTAAAAATATCCTAATTATTTACAAATCGCGTCGCTTCAAACCGATTTAAACACCAGTGCATGAGAAAACACAGTAATAAAGTGCCCACAATGGCAACGAGAATGCTACTTATACGGTACAGCGCACTAAAAACGAAATCATTATTTGGCGTAAGGTACTGGCCAAATAATATGCCTAAGGTGGTCATGGCACCAAAACCAACCCCAGAACCACTGGCCTCTTTAACATGCACTTGGCTAAATAGCATTAAGCCTATCCACAAAAGTGGTATCACGAAAAGAAGCATACCAGACCAATCATAAAGCACAGCTTGACCAACTAGACCAAATGTCACACCAAATAAGGTCCCTATGGCGCGTTTTCTGGCATAGCCAAGCGCGCCGTTCCAATGCATGGGAAATAACAGTAATAAGGTTGTGGCTTGGGCAGACATTGAATCTTGCAAATTAAACACCTGAAATACAATAAATGACGCAGTAGCAATAGAGGCACCCAATAATGCTTCATGGCGCATACGATTAGGCACTTTGACGACACTGGCCATTGGTGGTCTTGGTTCAACGTCTGGCCATAATATTGTCATCGCATAGGCAATAATCACTGAAGTTAACGTTGCCCAAAAGTTGCTAAAAATAAGGTTATTGATGTCTGTGTTTGGGTAACTCGCAAAATGCAACATAATGCTTAAGCTAATCACGCCATTGGCTCCAAACAAAAATAAACTGCCACGCGACATAGCAGCAAAACGATATAAGAATAACAAAAATACGATGGGTAATATTACCCCAGGATGGCCACCAAATAAGCCACCAATAATACCAACCTCAAGCCCCGCCATAACTGACGACGCCAATAATTGCCGCATGGCATGTGCATTCATTACTGGCACTAAACCAAGCAGTAACATAGGGGTAACGGTAAAGAACACCCCATAATTTAGGTCGAATAGTTTGCAAATAGCAAACCCCAGCGTGGCACCGGTGGCAATGCGTAAGCATTGGCGTAAATCATTGCTTGTTAATGGGTTATGGCGTAATAACATCAGCGTACCTACAAGATACATCGTGACATACAATAGGCTTGTCGCAACGTTAGTTGCCCAATATGGCAAGTCACAATATCGATATTTGGGTCGAGATTAATAAATATAGTGCAACATACTAATCAATTTGATTTGTACTTTGGCTAAAAAACCTAACAACCCATTATTGGGTACCAGTTGTACAGTGGCACGAGCCCCTGCTGGTAAGGTATTCATCACTTGATGATCGAGAGCAAGGTGCAAACGTAATCGCTGGGCATCTCGCACCCAGCGCGCCGACGCTTCAGGTGTGGCTAAGCGGCCATTTGCATCAAACTGTCCTGCACTCACCCCTGCATCAACATTACTCACTTTGGCTAAATATAAACGTCCCGGCTGGCCATCGAAGGTAATGTATGCACTTGATTGGGACTCTAATCCTCTTAGGCTTTTTTCCCTAAAGTCAGCAATAATATCGACCTTTTCAGATACCACTGCGAGTAAGGGCTGACCAACGGTGGCAAAACTGCCCACTTCTAATTGTAAATTAGTGACCACACCATTTTGATCAGCACGCACCTGGGTATACGACAGATTTAGCTCGGCTTGCGCTAAACGATTTTGAGCCTGACGTACTTTTAAGTTATCCACACCATCAGGCCCACGACTGACAATTAACTGACTTAAACGAGCTTTTGCGGCGATAAGATTAGCGTCTGCGGTGGCGGCATCACTTTGTGCTTGGTCAACTAACTGTTGCGATACACCTCGGCTAGCATAAAGCGCGTCAAGCCGCTTGGCTTCACTGCGTTTTTGTTGGGCATTACTTTGATTAGCTATGACATCTGCTTGTGCAGCCAATATTTCAGCATCAAGTTCTGCATTATCTTGCTTGGCTTGCTCTAGCGCTAAATAGGCTTGCTCAACGGCTAACTCATATGGCGCAGACTCAATACGAAATAAAACATCGCCTTTAGCAACAACTTGGTTATTAGTCACGGCTATCGTGGCAATTTTACCGCTGACTTGCGGCGTCACTTTGGTCACCATTCGTGTCGCCATTGCTTGAGGTGTCATTGGCATCACGGCATCGGCAAACATAAAGTAACCAAACACGAGTACAAATAGGAATATGGATATTTTTACGAGTCGCGCAAATTGTTGATCTGGAGTCATATACTTTCTCATTACTGCTTACCCATGCTATTACGCAGAGGTTTTATCTAATGTTGCTAGGGCGTTTTCACTGATTTGACTAATAATGCTTTCAAAGTCATTGAGTTGTTGTTGGCTTATACCCGCTAATAAATTTCGTCGCACGTGCATAATTTTGCTTTCCATCTGCTTAAGCATCTCAATTCCACCTGGGGTTAAACTGACAATGCGTGCGCGCTTATCTTTTTCACAGCAACGACGTTGCACATACCCTTGCTCTTCTAAATGGTTTAGGGTGCGCATTAACGATGGCAATTCAATTTCTAACGCATCTGCAAGCACCTTTTGACTGACGTTGTCACCGAGACGCAATAGCTTCCACAATGCTGTCCAGCGTGGATGAGTAAGGCCAAGCGGGATCAACTCTGCATCGGCAGCCGTCCGCCACAAGCGGTGTAATCGACCTAAATTTTCAGCAAGCGACAACTCTTTTAATTTTTCTAATTCAGTAGACATGATTAGCGCTCATTTAGTTAGCGTGCTAACCATTATAACTAGTTAGCACGCTAAGTAAATAGTGTTTTGAGATAAGTTGCATCATCAAAACTAACGCATTAACTCATAAGGCGAGTGTCATGTTGACAGTGAACAGTCTTAATGACACCCACCGCCACTGTCTTTATGACAGCACCATGTGTGTTAACGAACAAATAAAACAAATAGAATCATAATCTTGTGTAAATTTAAAAAGTTGGCACGTCTTGTGTAATGTCAAGTCATCTGTATCAAAATGACTTTGCGCTAAGAGGACTTATGAGCAAAAACAAACTCACCGGCATTGCACTGCTAATCGTGCTAGTGGCTTCTTTTACTGTGTTACTCAGTTTAGGCAGCGGCATATATCGAGAAAAACCACCTATCCCAACGGCTTTTACTGACACTAATGGTCAGCCTATTTTTACTCAACACGATATTGAACAAGGCCAATTGGTCTGGCGTTCAATGGGCGGACATCAATTAGGATCGATATGGGGTCATGGCTCATATGTGGCACCAGACTGGACTGCAGACTGGTTACACCGTGAAGCGCAAGCCTGGTTATCAATTACCGCAAAGCAGCGATTTAATCGCGAGTTTGCTGATCTTGATACCGAGCAACAAGCGGGATTAGAAAAAGCCCTTAGGAATGACATTCGTCATAATACTGTGATTGAAGGTGCTGAAGACAAGACCTATGTTGCGCTTTCAATGACGCGTATCGCGGCGATAAACGAAGTCACCCAACACTACCTTTCGTTATTTGGGGACGACCCAGAATTAAGCTCATTGCGTGAACAATACGCCATGAAAGAAGGCACGATTACCGATGTCAAACATCGTGAATTATTAAACGCTTTCCTCTTTTGGGGTGCATGGGCCGCAGTAACTGAGCGCCCTGGTTATGATTACACCTACACCAACAACTGGCCGTACGACCCACAAATAGGTAATTTACCAACGTCAGACAATATCGTGTGGTCAATATTAAGTGTTATCACCCTGATTTTAGGCGTGGGAATGTTGATTTGGCATCACGCCAGCTGCAAAGAAGCGTCATTACCTGAACCTGCGAAAGAAGATCCGCTGTTTCACACTAAACCGACCGCATCGCAAAAAGCGGTAGGCAAATACTTCATTACCGCTATTGGTTTATTTTTACTGCAAATATTATTGGGCGGTGTCACTGCGCATTACGCAGTAGAAGGCCAAGAGTTTTATGGCATCGCCATCTCTGAAATCTTACCTTATTCGGTTACACGTACCTGGCATACGCAACTGGCCGTATTTTGGATTGCCACCGCATGGCTAGGTACTGGTCTTTATATTGCCCCCGCATTATCTGGCTATGAACCTAAATATCAGCGTCTTGGTGTTAATGTATTGTGGGTGGCTTTAGTCATTGTCGTGCTGGGCTCCATGGCAGGTGAATGGTTAGGCGTACAACAATACTTTAACCTGGACATGAACTTCTTATTTGGTCACCAAGGTTATGAATACATTGATTTAGGCCGTGTGTGGCAAATCCTGTTACTGGGTGGTTTATTGATTTGGTTGGCACTGGTTACCGCGTCTATGCGTCCGGCGTTAAAAGTCAGTAGCGACATGCAACCGGTTATTTGGGTGCTGTATGCCTCGTGTGTTGCCATAGGTTTGTTTTATGGTGCTGGCCTATTTATGGGCAAACACTCAAACCTTGCGATTGCAGAATACTGGCGCTGGTGGGTCGTACATTTATGGGTAGAAGGATTCTTTGAAACCTTTGCCACCTCGGTGATTGCCTTGATGTTAGTTCGCTTAGGCTTAATTCGTGCTCGCAGTGCCAATGGTGCAGTATTGTTCTCTACGGTTATCTTTTTAACGGGTGGCTTAATCGGTACCCTGCACCACCTATACTTTACTGGCACTCAAACCTCAGTCATTGCATGGGGGGCAATATTCTCAGCACTGGAAGTTGTACCATTAGCACTTATTGGTTTTGAAGCGATGGAAACCTACCGCTTACGTAAAGCAAGCCCTTGGATGGAGCGTTATCACTGGGCAATTATGTTCTTTGTTGCCACCTCATTTTGGAACTTAGTCGGTGCTGGAGTATTAGGGTTCTTAATCAACCCACCTATTTCGCTGTACTTTATTCAAGGGTTAAACACGACTGCAACTCATGCCCACGCTGCATTTATGGGGGTATACGGTATGTTAGGCATGGGGCTGATGTTGTTCTGTTTACGTGGATTAACGGGCAATATGCAATGGAACCATAAATACCTTAAAGGGGCATTTTGGACATTAAACATTGGCTTAGCGGCTATGGTATTTATGTCGTTGTTGCCAGTGGGTATAGTGCAGTTCTTTGCCGCTATCGACCATGGTTACTGGTATGCTCGCTCACCTGCAGTGATCCACAGCGAGCTGGTTGAAAACCTCGTGTGGATGAGAATGTTCGGCGACATTATCTTTAGTGTAGGCGGATTATTGATGGCAGCGTTCTTATTCGACCTTATTAAAAAAGCCATTCGTAGCAAGAGTGCTAAAGCGAAGCAAACCGTCGCAATGGCTTAACAGTGGGTTAAAGCAATTAAGATAACTCAACTCACAAAAGGGCCGTAATGGTCCTTTTGTGGTCCTAGGGTCTGTTGAACTTTCAAGGTTGTTTTTGCAGCGAAGATCAACAGACCCTAGTGACACCTTAACACTTGTTGTTATAATCACACTTGTCATAATGACAACCACTTAGTTTCTATTGGAGTTGGTCATGGCGTTAAGTCAAACAGATCTCACCCGTATCGCCCTTGATATCACCGCCAATTTATCAACTCGCGATCGCTTTTCACGTTTACTCACTACGCTCAGAGACACCCTAGATTGCGACGCTGCTGCGCTGCTGTCATTCCAGGGCCATCAATTTACGCCACTCGCTATCGATGGACTTAGCGCAGATGTACTTGGCAGGCGCTTTATTGTCAATGAGCATCCTAGACTTGAGGCCATTGCGCGAGCCGGTGATGTGGTGCGCTTTCCTGCCGACAGTCAATTGCCCGACCCTTATGATGGTTTAATCCCTAATGTGGATGGCGATTTAAAAGTGCATGCCTGTGTTGGGCTCCCCTTATTTGCTAACGAACAACTGATTGGGGCATTAACCATCGATGCGCTCGACCCCAATAAATTTGACCAATTCACCAATAATGAATTACGCAGCATTAGCGCCATTACCGCCGCCTCTCTCAATAGTGCCTTATTGATAGACAAACTCGAAAAGCAAGCCAATAACTTTACCATTACCAGCAGTAAACCTACTGGGCAACTTGATACCGCAACAGAGATCATTGGCCAAGATGACAGCTTCATGGCCTTGCTCAATGAGGTGAATGTGGTTGCCGCAACCGAGTTAAACGTACTGATTTTAGGTGAAACGGGAACAGGTAAAGAACTCATCGCTAAAACCGTGCACCAACACTCCCCTCGCGCCGATAAACCATTGGTGTATTTAAACTGCGCCGCATTGGCAGAGTCAGTTGCCGAAAGCGAATTATTTGGCCATGTAAAAGGGGCCTTTACCGGCGCAATTAGCCACCGTAGTGGTAAGTTTGAAGTGGCTGACAAAGGCACGTTATTTTTAGATGAAATAGGTGAATTGCCGCTTAATTTACAAGCGAAATTACTGCGAGTATTGCAGTACGGTGACTTGCAAAAGGTGGGCGATGATCGCAGCTTAAAAGTAGATGTACGGATTATTGCCGCCACCAATAAAGACTTAAAAAGTGAAGTGCTGGCAGGCCGCTTTAGGGCCGATTTATATCATCGTTTAAGTGTGTTTCCCATTGTGGTGCCAGCATTAAGAGAACGCTCTCGAGACATTCATTTATTGGCCGGCTTTTTTATTGAACGCTATCGCCAACAATTACAGTTGCCTCATTTAGGATTAAGTCGCGACGCTCTGGCGTTACTCAACCATTACGATTGGCCCGGTAACATTCGTGAACTTGAACATGCCATTCATCGCGCAGCAGTATTAGCAAAATCAGCTGGGGTTCGCGATGGCATGTGCACCATACAACCGCATCATTTTGAATTTGCGACATCAACAGAAGATATCGCAGCAGACCAGAAAAAAACGGCAGTTAAACAATCAGTAACATCTTTTGCACAAATGAGTTTACGCGACGCAACCGACCAATTTCAAGGCCAGTTTATTCAACAAGTACTAGGCCAACACGAGGGAAACTGGGCCGCCACAGCACGCAGTCTACAGCTTGATTCTGGCAACTTACACCGCCTAGCAAAACGCCTGAAATTAAAATGAGTCAACAGCAAAAAATCAGTTGAAATATTAGACGTAATAAGTGAGGATGCGCGCTATTCAATAGTCAAGCTTTGAAAGATATTGTAGTCTGACTTTTATAACGTCTATTTTTAGGAATGATAACCCCCTTATGATGAATTCGTTACGCACTGCATTCGTTGCCGCGTCTGCAATAATGTTAAGCTTTTCAAGCGCTGCTGTTGAATATCGTTTACCCACTAATGGCAGTAAATTAGTAGGCGAAAACCAGTATTATGTGGTGCCACAAGAAGGTAAACTCACACTAGAGCAAATCGCAGCCGAATTTCAATTAGGCTTAACTAATCTTATCGAAGCAAACCCTGGTGTTGATCCCTTTTTACCTAAACCGGGCAGTACTTTGATTATTCCGCACCAATTAATTCTGCCAGACACTAAGCATGAAGGCATTGTGATTAATTCTGCTGAAATGCGCTTATATTATTATCCAAAGGGTAAAAATATCGTTGAGGTGTTGCCGATTGGTATTGGCCAAATAGGCCGTGATACACCAGAAAACTGGGTGACCAAGGTACATCGCAAGCGAGAAAGACCAACCTGGACACCAACAGCAAATACCCGCCGTATTTATGCAGCCAACGGCATTACTTTACCCGCTGTATGGCCTGCAGGCCCAGACAACCCAATGGGGTTATATGCTCTGTATGTTGGTAACTTGTTTGCCATACACGGCACTAACGCCACCTTTGGTATTGGCTTACGTGTGAGTTCAGGGTGTATCCGGTTACGCGATGACGACATTCAGCACTTGTTTGAAACTGTGCCAGTAGGCACCCGTGTTGAATTTTTAAACAAACCCATTAAAGCGACTGCAGAGCCTGATGGCAGCCGCTATATTGAAGTGCACGAGCCGTTATCGAAAACTCAAGAAGAGTTCGACTCAAAAGAACCAGTGTCATTAACTCTAGACAAAGAGTTGACCCGTTTTCTTGCGCATCCAGAAACCGACTCTACCGTGTTAAAACGTTTACTCGAAAAGCGTACTGGTATGCCAACCCGCATTAACCCGTAAACACATCTGATACTAAAAAATGGCCAGGTTAACTCAGTTAATCTGGCCATTTTTTATCACGGTTTATTGGATGTTGTCGGCAGCGATAACTCGGCCTCACTGTCTTCAAAGTGTTGATCATCACTGTGCAAGGTGTCGCCAAGATCTTGGCTGGTTTGTTCTAATGCCTGTAAGTCTTCCATTGCGGTATTGATATCTGACTGGCCTGCGCTGATTAATTCTTCTTGTTGTTCAACAAACACACTTTGCTGATCAACATCTTGTAATAGTAACGTGGCATTTTTCGCAATGTCGCTCTCTGATACATCGGCGTTCACACTTGCTTGTAAAGGCTGTTCCTGATCACTTTTCAAAACCGAACTAATAGTAGGCTGCAGTAAAACGCCGCCAATAATCACAGCTGCAGCAACGGCAGCATAGGTTAACTTACGTAAAGGTGTTTTCGTCTGACTGTCGTGCATCATTGGCATGTTGACTGTTGATGATGTAGCTTGTGGCAAAACAGACTCGTCAGGGCCTTTACTACGCATACCGATAAATTGACCACCGTCATAAATCTCCATTTGATGGCTAGACACCTCACCATCGACCACGCCTGAACTGACAATGATCAGTTTATTACAGTGTAATTTACCTTTAAAGACGCCCGATACACGCATCTCTTGGCAATAGACCTCACCCTCAACTTCACCACCCACTGCGATATTAATTTGGCTGCTTGAACTAATTGTGCCAACTGTCTTACCGGCAATCATCGCAGGGCCTTGAATGGTCATGTCACCCTCGAGTGACATGTCAGCACCAATGTAGGTTATCCCCTTATTGTTATTATTCACTTGCGGTCCTTATTAGGATTACATACCGACCACATTAATTATCTAACTCACTCAGATAGTTAATATAATTTGTATAAATTGTTACAGGTAATGACAAATCTTAAAGTAAATGGGCTACACAATAAAGCTTACTATTCATGCTATAGTACTTAGATCAATAAATAGCCCGAATTGTTATGCCAACGACTGCTCCTAAGCATGAGCCTAAACACTCACGAAAATACACTCCCAATAAAGTGCAGAATCATTCGCAAAAACAATTACTAAACCCAAAAATAGCCATGTATTCAGCTGTAGATGCTCTCGTGCCACTCGCAAACCTAAAACCCTCGCCATCAAAGCCAATGTCACCATTACAAGCTTACCAACAAACGATAAACGCTAGTTCACAACACATTGAAAACAAGGTGATAACCGCAGATCCTGCCCAGCAAGAAGCCTTATTAGCATTAGATACGCTATACCAGCAATTTATTCATTCATCCTCCATCAATAAAGGCTTATACCTGTGGGGAGATGTGGGTCGAGGCAAAACATTTTTAATGGATTTATTGTGTCAGTGCATATGCCAACACCCTAAACAGGTACAAAACACTGTGTTGCGACTGCATTTTCATCGTTTTATGGCCATGCTCCACCAGCAGCTTAACCAAACTTCAGGGATCCGTGACCCACTCACCCATATTGCTAAGCAAATCGCGACACAGTATCAAGTAATCTGTTTCGATGAGTTTTTTGTCTCAGACATTGGGGATGCCATTTTGCTGGCGAGGTTATTTGAAACCTTGTTCCAATCGGGAGTCACTTTAGTCGCCACCTCTAATATTCCTGTCATGGACTTATACAAAAACGGTTTACAAAGAGATAGGTTTTTACCCACTATTGGCTTGTTGCAGAAATACACGCAAGAAATCCACCTTAACGGAGAAATAGATCACCGTCTCAGTAATAAAACTCGGCCACAAAGCCCCCCAAAACCAGCATGGCTTGAGCTACCGTCAACACTAAATCCCAAGGACATGTTTGATCAGTTATCCCAGCAAAGCGCCGATCAACACAGCCTTATTGGCCCCAAAAGTAAACACATATTGCGAATTTGCCAGCGCGACATCGCCATACAAACTCAACATGGATCTTTTGCTTGGTTTGAGTTTAGCGCGCTATGCCAAGGGCCAAGATCGGCGTTAGATTACATTGAGCTTGCCAGCCAGTTTAGTCATATTTTAGTCAGCGATGTGCCACTGCTTGGTGGGCAAGTACGCACTTGGATTAGGGCGAGAGGCACTGAAGATGGGGTGCAGGCAACGACAACAGGAGAGCGACAATTGGCTTATGCCAGTGAAGATGATCCTGCTCGACGTTTTATTAGTTTAGTTGACGAAATGTATGATCAAAAAGTCATTTTGATCATACATAGTCAATGGGCATTAGAAGACCTTTACCCCTCTGGTGCGCTGACATTTGAATTTAGGCGTACTTACAGTCGCCTCATAGAAATGCAACAATGGGCTTTAAACGCAACAATCAAATAGCTTTGGCAACCTGGTAACTTTCAACGTCAGTAAAACGGCGTAAAAAATTGTCTAAAGCATCGTTTGTTGGGTAGTCAAATTGGTATTTATTGTGAAAAAACACCGTTAAACTCACTTGAGCGTCAGACAATACAATGGTGTAACCATCGTGATCGGTTTGGGCATTGATGCCACACAAATGGTAACCATCACCATAGATACTGTTACTACCCTCATGGCTGGTTACGCGTTTTTCACCGTATTGGGTGACTTTGTTAAACACCTTGAGCGCACGTTGAATATCAATTTCATTTTTCATAATAATCATCCGCTGGACAACACACACTCTACAATACGCCTGCAATATTAATACTGTCCAATATTGTTATAAATAAAGTTAAAACATTTCCCTTTACCCGTACAACAAGGCAGAATCGCGGTACTTCATAACAGACAGAACCCGATACTATGCCTGATATTGTGATTGCTTTTTTTGCCCTCGGTTTAATCGCAGGGTTAATTAAATCAGATTTAAAAGTTCCCAAAGCCACCTACGAAACCTTGTCTATTTTACTGATGCTGACCCTTGGCCTTAAAGGTGGTATGGCACTACACGGTGAAACAGCCAATCTAGCGATATCTGAATTGCTCGCTGTCATTGCTTTAGGTTTTATTACCCCACTGAGCTTGTATCCGCTGCTGCGAAAGTTTATTAAATTACCGCAAAAAGAAGCCATTAGTATTGCCGCTCATTATGGTTCGGTGAGTGCGGGTACCTTTGCAGTCGTGATGGCTATGGTTGATCAATCGCAATGGCCTTTACGTCCTGAGACCACGTTATATTTAGTGCTACTTGAGCTGCCCGCCATTATTATCATGTTGTGGCTACACCGTTACCTGCAAGCCAAAACGGCTGGCAATGAAGTGCATTCCTCTGCTGGCAGTATTTTGCATGAAGCACTCACAAGCCGTGGCGTAGTATTATTGTGTGGTGGTGTGGTTATCGGTTGGATATATGGCACGTCGGGCATGGCGCCGTTAACGCCGATGCTGCTCGCAGGGTTTAAAACCTTATTAGCATTGTTTTTATTAGAAATGGGCATCAGCACCGCTAAAGTGTGCTTCCCTATTCCATACAAACAATGGCGATTACTGATTTTTGCTGCGCTGATACCTTTTGTACTGGCGTGGGTCGGTATTGGTTTAGGTGTAGCGCTAGACTTACCCTCAGGCAGTGTTTTAGTGTTAGCCGGCCTCAGTGCCAGTGCGTCATATATTGCAGCGCCTGCAGCGATAAAAGCCGCGATTCCAGATGCGAATATTGGCTTGGCGATGCTGGCGTCGTTAGGTATTACATTTCCTATTAACGTGCTAATCGGTTTGCCGATTTATCAGTTATGGATTGAAAAATTGCTGATGTAACTTTGCGCTTTATTGTTGAATAATGAATTAAAAAGCAACCGCAATGATGTCGTTGCTTTTTTTAATCCCTTTTATGGTGTTTTGCTTTTTCAACAAACATTGCTTTGTCGGCCAAGGTTAAATACTCACAAAGATCGACATTTTGCTTTGCATTCCGGCTCACAACACCTTGGCTATAGGCCAGTTGATAAGGCTTATTAGATTGTTGATTATACTGGGCAATTAAATCACTAAAACGTTTGAGCACAGCATCAACACTGGTTTCCTCTCTCTGGCTTAACAACACCACAAATTCGTCCCCCCCAAACCGAGCGATAACATCTGACTCTCTAAAACATTCAATTAATAATCCTGCAAATGTGGTGAGCGCAACATCACCTTCTTCATGACCATAATCATCATTGATCGCTTTAAAATAATCTAAATCAAAAAAAACCAAGCTGGTACTAAGTAATAACCTATCGCTATTGGCAATGGTTTTTGCTGCCAGTAATTCAAAGCCGCGACGATTGGTGATGCCGGTTAATGGGTCGAGGGTGTTTTGTTGAATCGATATCAACTCAGCTTCAACAAGCTTACCTAGGTCTTCTAAGGCTTGGATATCTTGTTTATTAAAGGTTCTGGGCTTATTGTCAATAATGCATAAGGTGCCAATCCGCATGCCATTAGGCATGGTCAACGGAAACCCAGCATAAAAGCGGATATTGGGCGTGGCGAGCACTAATGGATTGTCGAAAAAGCGTGAGTCTTGCAGTGCATCGGGCACCACCATAACATCTGCCTGATTAATCGCATGGGCACAAAATGAAATATCGCGGCTGGTTTCACATACATCGAGGCCTTGTACTGATTTAAACCATTGCCGATCACTGTCAATTAAGCTCACGATGCTGATCGATACTGAAAACAAACGTCTGGCTAAGCGAGTAATACGATCAAAGCGCTCTTCTGTTTCAGTGTCTAACACATTCAAGCCTCGAAGTGTTTCGAGGCGTGTGTGCTCATTTTCGGGTATCGGTGCAAGTAGCATTAACGCGACCTTTAAGTTGATTAGTCTGATTTAATCAAAGCAGTAAAGTGCTTAAAGTTCAACTTACAACCGAATTAAGCTTGTAAAATCTCGTTATAAATTTCAATGACAGCGTCTGTTTTTGGTGCCACCAAATCTACCGATATTTTCCCTGGTAATTGTTGCAATGTCAGTTCATGGTTTTCATCGCGCAGCCAGCAATACGTTTGCGTCAGGTGCTGTGCATGCATTACGGGTAGTAACTCTAGGTCTGCAAGCACTTCAAAAATTCGTACATTATCAGACCAAATGGTTAAGTCATGGTGTTGATGAGCGTGAGCGAGGACTAAGTATTGGGCAATAAACTCAATGTCGGCAATGCCGCCAGCGCTTTGCTTAAGATCAAACTGTCCTGGTTCGACTTGCAGTAAATGATCACGCATTTTAGTGCGCATATCGCGAACTGATTTTGCAAGTTCGCTTTGATCGCGCGCTTGTTGCAATATTTGCCCGCGTAAATCACTAAATCGCCCTGCTAGAGTGTAGTCACCAAAAACAAAACGCGCCCTAACTAATGCTTGATGCTCCCAGGTCCAAGCTTCGGTTAATTGATATTGACCAAACTGTTCAATCTCGCTCACCAACAACCCTGAGGCACCAGATGGACGCAAACGCATATCGACTTCGTATAGCTCACCCGATGTAGTGCGAGTTGCAAATAAATGCACAATACGCTGAGCTAATTTTAAATAAAAATGGCTACTATCAATTGAGCGCGGCCCATTAGTACAGCCTGCGCCGCTATGACCATGTAAAAAAACTAAATCTAAATCGGAACCATAACCCAGCTCCAAACCGCCTAATTTGCCATAACCAATCACCGCAAAACCCATATTACTTGGGCTAGTCCCTTCAGGAACGCCATGGCGCTCAGACACTTGATGCCAGGCTTGCAACACCACTTGTTCAATAATGGCTTCTGCTAAAAAGGTTAAATGATCGCTTACCTGCATGACAGGCAATACCCCGGTGACATCCGCTGCAGCAATTTTCAGCTGTTGCGACAACTTAAATTGTCGTAACGCTTCCATTTGCTGCTCCATGTCATCCTCTGGCACGCGCAGTAAATATTGGCGTAACTCGCTTGGGTAATCATCAATAGAGGTGATGTCATATAACTGCGATGGGTCAATTAGCTCATCAAGCAACATCGGGAAGTTAGCCAGTTCTCGTGCAATCCATGGGCTGGCACAACATAAACTCACCAATTGTTGCCTTGCGCCTGGGTTTTCACATAACAACTCTAGGTAGGTTGTGCGGGTTAAGATTTTATCTAACACGTTAGAGACAGGTTTAAAGGCGGCACTAGGCATAGATTGATTAAACAATTCTTCAAGCAACTTGGGCATGAGTTTATCTAAAGTTTCACGGCCACGAGGACCAATAGAGCGTTTAGACACGGTTTGACGCCAATCGCTTAGCATGGGCCACAGTGTTTCGTCTTCAATCTGTTGTTCTTGCAGCAGAGCTAACGCGTCTTCATCTTGCTGAATATTCCAAAAGAGCGATGACCAATGATCGTTATAGTCATGATTATCACTGCCGCCTACGGTGGCATTAAAGTGCTCATGAATGGTGGCCATTGCATTATCGATTTGCTCGCGCAGCTGTGCCTCATCGTCAAGTTCTAGTGGTATACACAGTCGTTGCCAGTCAAGGGCATTACTAGGCAGTGTTTGCGTTTGTTTATCATCAATGGCTTGAAGAAGATTTTCCACTCTGCGCAGTAAAATGTAACTGTGCTTTAACTCATCAACGGCTAAATATTCTAACTGCCCCAAACTGTACAAAGTATCAATGGCGCCGAATAAGCTTTGTTGACGTAACGCGGGTTCACGGCCGCCACGAATTAACTGGAAGCTTTGCACCACGAATTCCACTTCACGGATCCCGCCGGCACCGAGCTTAATATTATCGGTTAATTGTCTGCGCCTCACTTCTTGGGCAATTAATTGTTTCATTTTGCGTAGCGATTCGATTGCCGAGAAGTCAATATAACGGCGATACACAAATGGGCGGAGCAAGTCATGCAGTTCGTCACAATAACCACTCCAAGGGCCTAATACCCGAGCTTTGACCATGGCATAGCGTTCCCAGTCGCGGCCTTGCTCCTGATAATAATCTTCTAAACCGCTAAAGCTAACGACCAGCGGTCCACTTTCACCATAAGGACGCAGGCGCATATCAACACGAAATACAAAACCGTCAACCGTCACTTGATCAAGAATATTAACGAGGCGTTGCCCCATGCGAATAAAAAATTGCTGATTAGCTTGCGCACGGCGACCGCCGACCGTCTCACCATGCTCAGGAAAAGTAAAGATTAAATCGATGTCAGATGAAAAATTTAGCTCACGGCCACCCAGTTTACCCATGCCTAAAATTAATAATGGTTGTGGCTTACCATCCGCACTGGTTGGCGTGCCAAATTGCTTGCACATGTCTTGATAAACCCAATCCCGACCAGCAATAACAAGTGCTTCAGCCAATGATGACAAGTCAAGCAGTGACTCTTCTATTGGGGTGTAATTTAAAAAATCGCGCCACGCTATGCGTACCATTTGCAAATTTCGATAACGACGTAAGACTGATTTAGCTTGTTCCTCTTGGGTTATCTCTTCTAATTGAGCATGCAACTCTATGTCAAATTGGCTGCGGTCAATGTCATCTAATAGGCCTGCAAACAGTTGTACTATCCATTCAGGACGACGACACAATTGATCAGCAATGTAGTCACTTAAAGCAAACACCGACATTAATTCTTGTTGTTGCTCTTTTGACAATTCGGTTGTCGCTTCAGGCCAAACTTCACAAAGTCTTAACCAGTAACGATCTGCGGTTTCGACTAGCGCAGCAGATAACGTCTTGTTACTTTGGTTTTGCATGGCAATAAATATCCCTAAAGAAAATGAATGTTGGACATATTATGTCGTGAATGCTATATCTAATGATCTGTCTATTGATGCAGATTAATATCATTGACATCAAGATTACTATAACCTGTGTCATATTGAATTAGCACATGAAAAATCTACATTTTGGAGAAAACATGGTAGGTCACCTCCCCCGTGTACTCACATTGATAACCGTGATGATCGTCGCACTGACACTCAGTGCTTGTGGCGACGACAGACCGGAGCAAATTGCTAAGTACCAGCAATTAACGCAGCAGCGTCTTGAATTGCTTTCAACATCACTTAAAGACGATCAATTACGCAATGCCAATTTATTGAAGCAATACACCAGTATTTTAGCTAAGCGTCAGCCTGATTTAGCCCCTTTATTAAATGAATTAGCCAAAGATGCTGACACCGAAGGGCCAATGTTTCAGTCACTAACGCGTCGTTATAAAGAGTTGAGCAATAGCGCAAACTTTGTTGATTTAGACCAACAACTGGCCGAAGCTCAAAACGTATATCAGGCCGCTGACACCAGCTTATACAACGACATGCTATCGGATCCGGTTAACGTCGTCGCCGATATGTCTAAAGGCCAATTAGCCCGAGTCAATGCCATTAGCCGTGAAGCAGAGGCCTTAGCAAACGGTACTGACGCCACAGAGCCAGGCAGCCAATTAGTGGGTAATCCAGCTTATGGTAGCTGGCAAACTGGCTCAAACGGCATGTCTTTTTGGGCTTGGTATGGCATGTACGCGATGTTTTCTAACTTCACACGACCCATTTATTACGATAACTGGTCAAGTCGTCGTGGTTACAGTTACTATAACGACGTTGGCCGTTATCGCTATACCTCGCCAAAACAGGCCACTTCACAAGCCAAAACATTCGAACAAACCAAAAAGCGTTTTGATAGCCAAGGCAAACGATTTGATAGCCCATATGCTAAAACTCGTACAGGCTCGACCACCCTGTCGCGTCAAAGTACCAGTGCGCCGAAACCCAGCAGCACAACTCGCACGGCAAGTACTAGCAGTAAGTTTCGTTCAAATTATTCTAAAGACAGCAGTTTCCGCAACTCAAGCAGCCGCACTAGTCGCGGTGTTAGCCGTGGTAAATAGGTAAGGACTCCCCATGACATTTTTTCAAGAATATGGCTTAACTCAATCGCTGGCGATCATCTTAGCCATCGACTTAAGTATCGCGATTGTGTTGCTGGCATTAATGCGCTATTTGCAAGGTTGGAGCATTAAAGTTAATAGCAGCGCCGAACTGGCTGAGCGTGATAATTTTGCCTTTGGTATTAGTACCGCAGGGGCCATTGCCGCGTTAGGTATTGTACTGACTGGCGCGATTACCGGCGAGGCCGCACCATCGTATTTAACCGAGGCCATTGGCATGTCGGCTTATGGTTTATTTGGTTTAGTGCTGATTAAACTTGGACGCTTTTTACATGACAAAATCGCCTTAAATGAATTTGCCAAAAATACCGAAATTTTAAAAGGAAACGTGTCTGTTGCCGTAGTTGATGCTGCTGCAGCCATTGCGACAGCCATTATTATTCGCGCCGTATTGATGTGGGCAGAAGACATCACCGTAAACACCTTTATTGCGATTTTTAGCGCATTTTTAATTTCACAGTTAATGCTTGTACTGCTGACTCGTCTACGTGAAAAACGCTACGCTAAGCGTAATCAAGAAGCCTCAATGCAACAGGCCTTAGCACAAGGTCAAACCGCTTTGGCACTGCGCCACAGCGGTTATATGATTGCCATGGCATTAAGCTTTAATGCCGCCAGCCATTTCATTATTTATCAACCTACAGGTTATGTCACCAACATCATTGGTTGGTTTGTGTTCTCGTTGATTATGCTAGTGGCCTTATCATTACTCATTGCTTTAGTGAAAAAGCTGGTTTTAGCCGGCATTAACTTAGCTGAAGAAGTTGAAAAGCAGCAAAACATTGGGATTGCAGCGGTCGAAATGGCCATTAGTATTGCTGTCGCACTGATTTTAACGGCGTTAATGGCGTAATTTATGGCAACCCCTTTGCTTGATCCTAGCCCCCTCCCTGTTGCGCAAGGGGGCAAAGAGCAAAGCCCTCTCATAGCACGTAATGTGTCGTGGTTTGATGATGCCCTATTGCTGGGTATTATGGCTGCGCTTGCGGGTTGCGGCCTGATTTATGAATACCTTTTGTCACACTATGCTGGGCGAATTTTAGGTGCGCTAGAAGCGGCCATTTACACCATGATCGGCTTAATGATTGTGTCGATGGGTGTGGGCGCGTTTGCTGCCCGTAAAATAAAATGCGCCTTTACCGGCTTTGCTATGCTCGAACTCACCGTGGCATTGTGTGGCTCATTTGCCATTATCATTACCGCTGCAGTCATTGGCTTTGGTCAGCAATTGCCACTCACCATTGCCAATACCCTTGGCTTACCACCAGATCATTTACCTAATGGCGGCTTTATTGCCAGCTTGCAAACCTTAAGCGAATACCTACCTTACGTTTGGGGTGTGTTGCTGGGGTTAATGATTGGCATGGAAATCCCCTTGATTGCGCGAGTACGGCAATCGTTATCTGATGCCCATTTACTGCACAATGCTGGCACCATTTATGGTGCTGATTACATTGGCGCTGGTGTCGGTGCCGCCATTTGGGTCGGCTTTATGTTGGCAATTGATATTCAACTCGCGGCGGCATTAACCGCCAGCGTAAACCTATTAGCAGGGCTTGCGTTTATTTGGCGTTTTTGGATGCAAATTCGTCATGTAAAATTATTGTTAGTTGGCCATATCATTGCCAGCGTTGTTATTGGTTTACTGGCGGTAAAAGGCCCTAGCTGGGAGCAACATTTTAATAACCTGTTGTACAAAGACAAAGTGGTTTATGCTAAAGCCACTCGTTTTCAACAACTTAACTTTACTGAGCGGCTTCGCGGCGGTGGCCTTGCGCCCGTGTACAACTTGTACATCAATGGCCGTTTACAGTTTTCAAGTAGCGATGAACACATTTACCACAGCTTTTTAGTGCATCCAACATTGGCGGCCAGTGCCCGTCACGACAAGGTATTAATTATTGGTGGTGGCGACGGCCTTGGGCTCAAACAAGTGCTCAAATGGCAGCCTAAAGCGGTCACCTTAATGGACCTCGATCAGGACTTATTAACGCTATTTAAAAATCCCCCCGCTGACATGCCGACAGCTCTTAGCCGTGCATTATTAGCGCTTAATGGTGATGCGCTCAACGATCCTCGTTTAACCTTAATGGTCGACGACGCGTTTAATGGCGTTGATAAGTTACTCAGTAACGGTCAATTGTTTGATGCCATTATTGTTGACTTGCCCGATCCAAGTCACCCAGATTTAAATAAACTGTACTCTGATTTATTTTACCGAAAGCTCAACGAATTACTCAGTGCAGACGGTGTCATTACCGTGCAATCAACCTCGCCTTATCATGCGCCTAACGCCTTTATTTCTGTAGGTAAAACCCTCAGTACAGCCGGCTTTAACGTCAAACAATATCATCATAATGTGCCAAGTTTTGGTGAATGGGGCTGGAGTATTGGCAGTAAGATGGGCAAAAATCCACAACAAAGATTAGCGGCCATCAATGAGATCCCAGTACAAGAAGACTGGTTAACACCAGGACTTATCCATGCATCATTTGAATTTCCAAAACATTTTTACGACGATATAGACAAGATCAAGGTAAACAATATTGGTTCTTTACAGTTGTATCATTACCACTTAGCAGCTTGGTCAGAGAACGAAGTAATTAATCTTTTTTAATTGGATCAGATAGCGCTTGACATATTATGTCTGAGTGTTATCTTTACTCACAGACATAATATGTCAATTAAGGACGAATATGAACATACATACTATTGCGAGTCACCTAAACGGACTATGCGACCAAAGCCAAACCGGCTTTCAGTTTGACTGCTATCCCATTGATGGTGATGTTGAAGTATTACAAGTTAATGTTGTAGGCCGTGAAGAAATTCCGGTGTTTGTATCAGTAACTGACAACCAAATATTGTGTATCAGTTATCTGTGGGGCGAAAACGAAGTTAACCAAGCTCGCCGCGCAGAAATGTTTGAGACCATGTTAGAACTCAACATTCCAATGCCATTATCTTCATTTGCCAAAATTGATGATAAGTACGTGGTTTATGGTGCGTTATCTGTGCAATCAAGCATGGAAGAAATTGAACAAGAATTAGCAGTACTGTCAGACAACTGTCTGGAAGTCATCGACGAACTCGTCGAATTTTTAAACTAAGGAGCCAACAATGGGCATTCTAAACAAGATTCTTACAGCGTTTCGTGGTGGTGCAACTGAAGTTGGCCAGACTATCGTTGACGCTAACTCAACCCGTATTTTTGAACAAGAAATCCGTGATGCAGAAAAGCATTTAACTAAAGCTAAGCGTGAGCTGACTGACGTGATGGCCAAAGAGATGCAAGCTAGCCGTGAAATCGATCGTCTAAAACGCAGCATTGCTGAACACGAAGGTTATGCCACCCAAGCGTTAGACAAAGGCAATGAAACATTAGCCATCGAAGTCGCAGAAAAAATTGCTCAGCTAGACCAAGAACTTGCAGAGCAACAAACGGCCAACGATAGCTTTAGCGCTCATGCGGTACGTTTAAAAGATTTAGTGAAAAAGACCGAACGTCAATTGTCTGATTATCAACGTCAATTAACCATGGTTAAAACCACTGAAAGCGTACAAAAAGCCACCGCAACCATTACTGACTCATTTGCATCTAGTAACTCTAAGTTACTTAATGCTAAAGATTCTTTGGAGCGTATCAAGGCGCGTCAGCAACAGTTTGATGACCGCTTAAAGGCAGCAGAAACCTTAGCAGACGAAAACAGCGACAAGTCTTTACACGCAAAATTGGCTGAAGCGGGTATTGGTGAGCAAAAGTCGAACGCCAATGCAGTTTTAGACCGCATTAAAGCACGTAAAGGTTAAGGGTTATGGGATTTCTTAGCGGCCTTTTTGGCAAAAAAGAAGCCCCGAAGCGTCAGCTTGACCACCCAAATAAACTGCTCAAGGGTGATATGTTAACCCTTGATGACAGTTTTGCTTTGCCCGCGCAACTGCGCGGGCAACAGCTAAAGGTTGAAGCCATTCATACCTATGAATATCAGCGCTCGCAGCTTTGTGAATTCTTATTACGTGGCCATAGTGGCACCGCAATCTTTATGTCTTACATTCAAGAAGACGAGTCTTACCTGAGTATTTCAATTAAAATCAATCGTGCCGATGTGGAGCAGATATTTGACCTTGATGCCTTTGCTGAAATCTTTGAAGAACCCGGCAAAGCCACTCTGTTGACAAAAGCCTTATCTGCCGAGCTTGAGACTGAGTTTGGTCAATGGTTAAGCGATGAATACCATCAAGTTGAATTTGCAGGATTTGGTTATTTCCATCGTCAAGATTATCGTGGTTTAACCCCACCACAAGACGACAATGGCAACCGAGGTGAAGGTTTTGAAGGCTATACTCTAGTCAATAATCAAGACACTCATGCTGTTGATATTGAAGTATACGAAGGCGGCGACACCGAAGTCATGTTGACCTTATATCGCCCACTAACCGATATTAGAGACTACTGGCCGGCAAGCTGATACAAGTAGGAGATAACGTTGTTATGAGCTCAGGTAAACCGTTACCGGACAAATGGCTTAAAAACCAACAAGCTGCAAAAGCCACGCAAGTGGCTTTTGATCTAGATGAAAAGTTTCAATACTCTATCCGTAAAGCCGCTTTAGATAAAGGTGTAAGCCCGTCTGATCAAATACGCACCATCCTCGGATTATCGGTCTCTAAACGGCCTAAACGCCCTAGGCTCACCGTATCATTAAGTGGTGAAGACTATGTGTTATTAGCACAAAAGTACGGTTTAGACAGCGACGCACAATTAGAGATCAAAAAACGTGTGCTTGATGATTTAGTTCACTTTGTCGATAAAACTTCATCAACTTAATCTTTTATTCGTTTTGTCGATTAAAACAACGCACTAGGGTCGCGCCTTGTGCGTTTTTTGTTATGATAACGTTTATATTGTTACTCTCAATGAATCAAAGCAGGCATTCATGTTTGAATCTAAACGTTGGACACTCAAAAATGTCGATGGTCCCAGTCCATTTGAGTTAGCCATGATGGTGTTGTCATTGGTGTCAGTGGTTATTGTCCTAACCATTACCTTTGGCCGTTTAGATACCGAAACCAATAAAGTGCTGCTGTATATCGACAGCAGTATTTGTGTGATTTTTTTAAGTAAGTTTTTTTATGGCTTATTCAAAGCACGCAATAAAACCTACTACCTGCGCCACCACTGGATAGATTTTGTTGCCAGTATTCCAGCCATTGAAGCACTGCGGTTTGCACGTATATTTCAAATCTTGCGGGTGATCCGTTTGATTCGCATGAGCCGCTCACTGCTGATTCCGTTACTGCGACAACGCAAACAAACCACATTAGCCAGTTTATTAGTGGCCATGGTGTTAATTTTAGCCACCGCTTCAGTGCTCATTTTATTGGTTGAAAGCGCCGAACCGAATGCCAATATTCAAACCGCAGAACAAGCCATTTGGTGGGCATTGGTGACCATCTCAACAGTGGGTTATGGCGATTTTTATCCGGTGAGTACCATAGGTCATGTGATTGGTGGATTAGTGATTGTCAGTGGCGTGAGCTTTTTCGGGGTTATTTCTGGTTATATGGCATCGGTGTTTGTCGCCCCTGATGAAACTGAGCGTCAAGAAGAGCAAGAGGCAAAAGAAGCCCACAAAGAACAAATCAATAGCAAGCTTGAAGCAGCGCTTGAACAAATGCAGCAAAATCAATTACAGATGGAAAAAAATCAACAAGAGATGCTTGCTGAAATTACCAAGCTAAGGCAACAACTCGATAAGCCCTAGCAAGATCATTGCAGCGCTGCAGATATACAAAAACATACAAAAAAAAGCCCAACGTCAACACGACCTTGGGCTTTTGATTAATGGCAAACAACTTGCTAGCCACCCACCAGCTTTTGCCACCAAGATAATGGCTCACCGCAATTAGCCGCCGGGCGATAGCTGGCTTCTCGCGCAGGTAAACTAACAATGTTGTCGCAGTTACCTTGTTTAGCCATGCCAGTGGTACGATCGAAGTAGCCGTTAACCACCCCGTTAACCGGGGTCATACGTAAGCTCATTGGTGGACGCTGTTGTAAAAATGCCTGATACACCGCCATGGCGCCACTACTGCCATACAAACCGGTTTTACTATTGTTGTCTTGTCCAACCCAAATAGCCGCTACGTTACGCTCATCAAAGCCTGCAAACCAAGAATCACGACCATCATTGCTGGTACCGGTTTTACCTGCTAAACGCACACCCGGGAAAGCCGCACCTAATCGCTTAGCGGTGCCAGAACGCACCACATGATTCATTGCATATTGCACGAGATAATCTGTTGCTGGGTCAATGGCTTGTGAACTCGGAACGCGGCTAACATCTAACGCTTTGTTCTGGCTGTCTAACACCGCTGTGATTGAAGTAAGCTTGCGATAACGCCCTTCGTCAGCCAAGGTTTGATAAACTTGCGCTACCATCAATGGTGAGCCATTAACAGCGCCTAATAGCATTGATGGATAAGGCGAAACAGATTCACTCCAGCCCGCTTTTTCTAAGGTATTAACCACGTTACCAACACCAACCGCTAAACCGACATTGACCGTTGGTACGTTCATAGAGTCTTTAATTGCAGTCAGTAAGGGCACTTGCCCACTGAACTTTTTATCAACGTTTTTTGGCGACCATGTCTTACCTTGTTCGTTTTTCAAGGTAATCGGTTTGTCATCAATCGGGGTGGCTAAAGAAAACGTATCGCTTTGATTTAATGCAGTGGCATACACAAAGGGTTTAATGAGCGAGCCAATAGGACGACGAATTTCGACCGCGCGGTTAAAGCCTTCATAACCGGGGACTTTATCACCGACCATTGCCGCGATACCGCCACTGTATTTGTCGGTAACCACCATGCCCACTTGGATATCTTTAGCCCGTTTATCCAATGATGCCATGGTAGAGGATACCGCCTTTTCAGCCGCTTCTTGGGCCATAGGGTCAAGGGTGGTATAGACTTTGATTCCTGATTGTTGCAACAAAGAGTCACCATAACGGTCGCGTAACTCTTGTTTTACGACAGCAAAAAATGCCGGTAATTTTTGGTGCACTGACTTTTGGGCACTGCGTAACCCCAGCGGCGACTCTGCTGCAGCTTTGTATTGGGCGACGGTCAGCTTGTCATTTTCCATCAATAAACGCAGTACCAAATCACGACGCTCTTGCGCCCGCTCTGGATAACGCCAAGGATTATAGTAAGACGGCCCTTTAATGACTGCCACTAAAAACGCTTGTTGCGACACGGTTAACTCGCCTACCGGGCGGCCAAAGTAAAACTGCGAAGCCAGTCCCATACCGTGTACACCACGCGCCTTGTCTTGCCCCATATACACTTCATTTAGGTAAGCTTCTAAAATTTCATCTTTGCTGTAGCGAAAATCAATAATCAACGCCATCAAGGCTTCACGCACTTTACGCACAATAGAGCGCTCGCTGCTTAAAAAGAAGTTTTTGGCTAATTGCTGAGTGAGTGTTGAACCGCCTTGCACCGTTCGTCCAGCAGTAATGTTAACCATTGCCGCACGAGCAATGGCTAACGGATTAACACCGTAATGATCATAAAAACTGCGGTCTTCAACTAAAATAAGGGCATCGACTATACTCGATGGTATTTCAGGTGTTGGCACAAACAATCTGTCTTCGCCATCGCCTGCAATAATTCGGTCAAGTAATACTGGCTCTAAATGAAACACGGCTAATTCGCGTTTATCAGACATGCGCTTTACCGAGCTGACACCGTTTGAGTCAAAGCTTATCATCACTCGTTGTTCAGCTTGATTCCCCTCAGGGTGCAAAAACGGACGACGCCATAATTCAATCTTTGTGCTTGATGCTGAAAACTCACCCACTTGGCGAGGATTAGCCACTTTGCGGTAGCCCAATAATTTAAGCTCGGCCATTAATTGTGGGTGGTTAACCGCAGCACCTGGATATAACGCCATTGGGCGGCTAAAAACTTGCGCAGGCAAATGCCATTTTTGCCCTTCAAATTTTTGGGCAATAATTTGGTCTAGATAAATGGCGTAAAACGTGACGACAGCAAGGCCAACAAGCGACAGTTTCCAGGTGAATGACCAAAGTGGACGCCACCATGATGTAGTCGATTTTTTAGCGTTAGTTTTTTTAGGCTTTTTCTTTGTCATAAATCTTCATTCGTTAATTTTGCACTGTAATCGATTCGCCTTAACTCATATGCGGTTTACTTATAAACCGGGCGTTTTCTTTTTAGTAAATTTGGTCGCTACGGTATTCACTGGGTCGTCGGGCCATAAATGGCGAGGATAACGACCACGCATTTCTTTTTTAACCTCAGCATACGGTCCTTGCCAAAAACTGGCTAAATCTGCAGTCACCGCTAACGGACGTTGCGCCGGAGACAATAACTCCATGGTCACGATCATTTTGCCGTGCAAAATACTCGGGCTTTGCGCTAAACCTAATGCTTCTTGTAAACGCACACTTAATAAAGCTCGGCCTTGCTCTGCATCGCTATGGTAAAAATCACCATTGGCGTCTAGCGGCATTTGGTATCTTATTGGTGCTCTGGTACCTGTAGCCATAGGCCAATGTGTTGGCACTAATTGATCAAGTAACGTTTGTTGTTGCCAACTCAATCGGTTTTTCACTAACCCATAAGCATCGACTTTAGCTAACGCGGCTAGCGAGTTAACCTGCTCAATATATGGCCCTAACCAGTCAGCTAAGGTGGCCATTAAATGAGTATCAGTCAAGCAGGGCCAATCATGTTCTGGGGCATAATATCGCGCTAATTCTACCCGGTATTGTAACTGGATTAATGCTGCATCACGATTAAGGATTGTTAACCCTTTTACACGAACTTGTTCTAATAATGCAGCTGTAATGTCAGCACGTTGCGGCGTAATGCCAGTATCGACTTTAATGATAATCTGGCCGATTTTAGTGTGTTTTTCGGCAAAAAATCGTCCCTTGGCTTCATCCCAGCCGCCTTGCACCTGGCGGGTGACTAGATCACTCAATTCATCCTCAAACGATCGCTCATCAAGTCGGGCAGCTAAATACACTTGTCCAGCATTACGGCCTTGAGTTTCTTGAAAGTCAGCAACCACTAACCAAGGCTCGTGTGCAAGGCTGTCATCCGCAGCAATCACCACGCCAGTACCATTACTCAATAAAAAACCATCTTGACCACGCGCTTTAGCAATACGATCGGGGTAAGCAAGTGCTAACAAATAACTGATATCACGGGTTGATGCTTGGCTTATGGCATCTTGTAACTGACCCGAAACCGCCAATGACAGTTGCCATTGACGCACTTGCTGATTAATTTGCCCACGCAAAGCTTCGGTTAAGTAATGATGAATGTCGGCGCCTTTTTTGGGTAAGCCGCGGGCTTCAATAATTCCCGCCAATATACAGGCCAATACGCACAGTTGCGGGCGAGATTGATCACTGGCAACCTGTTTAGCTTTGAGCAGCATATGAGCTAAGCGCGGATGACAACCTAAGGCATAAGCTTGGTGGCCTAGTGTAGTTAATTTTCGCTGTGGGTCAGTTAACGCTAATTGCTGTAACAGCTGCCATGCGACTTGCTCATGAATGGCTGGCGGTGAGGTGAGTAGTGATAATTCGGTGAATGTTTTTGCGCCCCAGCTGGCACAATCTAATGCCATTGAGGTAAGCTCGCTGAGGCTAATTTCTGGCTCGTCAACCTTACGCAAACGTCCATGCTCTTCCTTGCTCCATAAGCGCACGCAATAACCCGACGCCAAACGCCCTGCCCGGCCACTTCGTTGCACCGCTGACGCTTGGCTAATACGCCTAAGCCCTAAACGCGTCACACCAGTTTTAGGATTAAAACTGGCTTCACGGCGATAACCACTGTCGATAACAATCGTTATCCCCTCAATGGTTAAACTGGACTCTGCCACGTTAGTCGCCAATACAATTTTACGCTTGCCAGGTTCGGTTAACCCAATAGCACGATCTTGCTCTGCTGGACTTAAGTCACCATACAAAGGGCAAATAAGCCATGTTGAGTCTAAGCGTTCATTAAGCAAACGAGCCAGTTTATTGATTTCACCTTTACCGGGTAAAAATGCTAAAACACTGCCTAGTTGATATTCAGCTAAGCTGGCATCATTAACAGTATCGTTAATCACCCTTGCCATATGCATTAACCACGACTGCTGCGCGGGGCAAGGCTGATATTGATGCTGTACATCAAAGCTGCGCCCTTGGCTGCTAATTTGCCGTGCATCGGGCATTAAGTTGCTCAGCGGTAAGCCAGATAATGTGGCCGACATGGCAATAATGGTTAAGTCATCACGTAATGATTGCTGCACCTCAAGCGCAAGAGCAAGACCGAGATCGGTAGGTAAATGACGTTCGTGGATTTCATCAAAAATGATCACCGCAACTCCAGTAAGCTCAGGATCGTGCTGGATCATCCGGGTTAAAATACCTTCTGTGACAATTTCGAGTCGGGTATGTTGACTCACTTTAGTGTCACCACGGACCCGATAACCCACATCCTGTCCAACCGATTGTCCTAATTGCTTAGCAATAAATTGCGCCACATTGCGCGCCGCCACACGCCTTGGTTCAAGCATGAGTATTTTGCCATTAATTTCTGGCCAGGCTAACATGGCTAACGGCAAGGCAGTTGATTTGCCCGCGCCTGTTGGCGCCTCAAGAATGAGTTGTGATTGCTCATTAAATGCACTGCGAATGTCTGCTAACACGGCATGGATTGGCAATGTGACAGATGAAGGGTGTGATAAGGTCAACGGCATTTACTTTTTTATCGCGATTTGCGACGTATTTTATACTATTACGTCGCAAGGATACATTCACTAATCGGTCAGTCCCAATGCCTGTCTTTCTTCTGTGGTGACAATACTGATCGAATCGGTTAACCAAGGGGTGCGAATACCACTGGTTAATTCGGCCAGTCGGGTCGGTTTATTAATGGCGTAGCCCTGAGCGTAATCGACACCGATATTTCTTAAATACTCGCCAATATCAGTATTTTCAACAAATTCGGCAATCACTTCAAAGTTCATGTCTTTACCCAACTGGCATATGGCCGCCACAATGGCTTTATCGCTACGATTACTGCATAAATTCACCACAAATTGACCGTCAATTTTAACGTAATCGACATTAAGGCATTTTAAATATGCAAAACTTGAAAAGCCTGAGCCAAAATCATCTAGAGCCAATTTACAACCAAAAGGTTTAAGCAAATCAATTAAGCCTGTGGCTTGATCTAACTGACTGACCGCGGCGGTTTCAGTAATTTCAAAACACAATTTATCCACTAACTCTGGCTCAACCATCAAACGCATTTCGAGCCAACTCATGAACTTTTGGTCAGCTAATGACATTGCAGACAAGTTAACGGACACCATAGATAGTTGTCGCCAAATCTCAAGATTGTCACTGCCCCACTTGAGCAAATTATCGATAACCCAACTATCGACTCGCGAGGCTAAATTGTAACGCTCTGCTGCGGGTAAAAATATCCCTGGCGACACATAGGTGCCGTCGCTTTGCACCATGCGCAGCAGGATTTCCATGTGAATGCCGTTTTCTTTTTTATCAAGCGGTTCAATCAATTGATAAAACAACTCAAATTGATTTAAAGCTAGTGCACCCGTAATGTCCACCGAGGCCAACATTTGGTTATACATGGTATGCATTTGCGGATCGTCTGGATTATAGAAATGCCAACGATTTCGGCCTTCTTCTTTTGCTAAACGGCAAGCTGCATCTGCTTTACTCATCACGCCATAAATATCTGGATCATCATAATCTACCTGAGCAAGGCCAATACTGGCACTGACATTATGCTTAATGCCTTTCCATGTAAACTCATGCCCAAACAGCTGCTGGCAAATACGTTTTGCCACCAATTGCGCCGAGGTCGCGTCTGAATAGTGCATTAACAAACCAAACTCATCACCACCTAAACGTGCAACGACATCACCTTTACGCAGTAATTGTTTGAGCCGAGTAGCCACTTGTTGCAGTAACAGATCGCCAGCTTGGTGACCGCTAAGATCGTTAACAACTTGAAATTGATCAAGATCGAGAAACGCAATACAGGCAGGCACATGATCATCGTCTTTTTGCAGTTCATCAAGCATGTTTTCGAACTGCAATCGGTTAGGTAACCCGGTAAGCACATCATGATTAGAATGAAACGACAGCTCATCGGCTAGTCGGTAACGTTCAGTCACATCTTCAACAATCAAGAGTAATTGTTGCTGGCGATTTAGTGCATGACAAAAACTGAATTTGTACCAATGATTTTTAATGCCATTTTTCAGCGGGATCTCACACCAAGCCTGACGCAGAATCCCTTCCCTCACGATATGCAATGTATCGTTAAGTAGCGGGTGGTCTTCAGGGCGTAAAAGGTCAAATAAATTATCATTCACCTTAATCGATAGTGTGCTCTGCCAGACATCATTAAGCAGAACCACATTGTTATGTAAATCAACTAATGAAGATGCCATAGGCAATAATTGAAATAACTCTTGGTATTGCTTATCTTTGCTATCAAGCACCACAGCTAAACGGCGTAACTCCAGCGATGACGCTAACTGATAAGCGGTGTCATCAAGGAATTTATTTATAAATGCTTCTGGATCGCTCTGTTGTTCAGCAATCGTTGTTTTATCTGCCACACACAAGGTGGCTAATACAACCTTAACATTACCGACACGGGTTACAGGGCTTATAACAAACCGCTTACAGTCAATTTTTAGTGAGGAAAACGTTTGCTGTAAATCCTCAAAAATTAATGGCGGTGTGGTAGAGGCGCTCTTATTATCGGTTGCGGAATAATTGATGGGATGGGGATGAGTCAGCAGGGTTTCACACAATTGACGATTGTTATTGATGCTTTGATTAAACAACACCTGAACATCTGGCGAGTGGCTAAAATAGCTCACACATTGTTGCTCTGTCGTATCAATAATATCACTGTCTACGGCAAACACTTTATCAAACTGGCTAGTGATAACAAAGGCGGCACTACATTCTAGTCGAGTACAAACTAGTTTAAGAGCACTATTGAGCAGTTCTAACACCGAAGTATTATTCCCTTCAATAGGTCCATTGGTGAATACTCTTTTCAATAGTTGCTGGGTGCTATCTGCCATTCATCAACTCAGTCAAGGTTTGCAATTCAATTTGCTCAGGGATAAAAACGTGCGCTATTTTATCGTGAAGTTTCAATTAAAGTGTAGTTTAGACGTTCAACAATAACGATGTTAGTTTTGTATCAAACTGTATTAGTAATCTATTCACGTTTGAGTTTCAACCTATTACTAATTAAGGTGGCGCTTATGCACATTGCCTCACCGCAAAGATTATTTGTTTGTTTTAGTTTAGCCAAACCGCAAATAAAGCAAACATCCTTGACACAGCTTGAACTTGCGCGTGCCCTAAACACTAAAGCTCGGCCGGTTAACCAGCATAATTTACGCATGACACTCGGTTTTTTGGAGAAAGTAGATCCGACCAGTTACCTTACATGAATTGATGCAGTAGATGCCGTATCGAAAATACACTTTAGCCAAATTTTACCTTCCTTGGCATGTTGGCCCGATAATCTGCTTAACTGGCCAAAAAACGCAACCAATAACCACCATGTCACATGCGAACACTGAGATAGCCCAAAAAATATACACCCTATGTGAGTGTATTGCGCCATGTTAGCACGCAGCCATTCACTAAATTGCGATGCACAACAAAATTACCACTCGAACCAACACATTTACATTTGTCGCAATCGGGCAATCATTCTCACCAAGTTAACGAATTAATGTTAAGCATCTTGGCCCTTAGCACAGTAAAAAGCCGCAGATAATGAAAAATCATCACCTGCGGCTAAGTATCACTGCACGGCTTTACTCGTCTTTTAATAGCTCAGCAATGGTCAGTACGCCATGTGTCGTTGCTCCCGCTGCCCACAATGCTGAAGCTGATGACTCAAATGCAGCAGCTAAATCAACGTGTAGCCAATTTGCTTCAGGTGACACAAAACGCCACAAAAAACCAGCAGCATTTGATGCACCGCCAGCTCCACCACCTTTTACAGGACGACTGTTTGCCGTGTCTGCATAGGCCGATGGACACATATCTTTATGCCAAGGGTCTAACGGTAAAGGCCATACGTTTTCAGACACTGCAGCAGCACGTTTTTGCGCAAGTTGAAGTGTGGCCGTTTGCGGTGAGAAAATTGCATTGTAGTTAGAACCTACAGCCATAACTGCGGCGCCAGTCAGAGTGGCTGCATCAATAATTAATGGTGCGCCAGTATCTGATGCAGCCTGCAGTCCATCGGCTAACACTAAACGGCCTTCGGCGTCAGTATTCACAATTTCAACCGTGGTGCCATTTTTATAGGTCAAGATATCGCCTAACTTAAATGCTCGACCACTCACTAAGTTTTCAGCGCAGCATAAAAACAGTTTCACTCGCTTGTTTAAACCGGCTTTCATCGCCAAGCCTAATGCCGCTGTAACGGTTGCCGCCCCGCCCATGTCGCATTTCATGGCCAGCATGCCTTCTGATGATTTTAGGCTATAACCGCCTGAGTCAAAGGTAATCCCTTTACCGACCAAGGCCACAGAAACAGGCGCGTCTGCTGCAAGCGGATTAAAATCAAGCTCAAGCAATGCCGGTGGACGCTCACTGCCACGACCCACAGCGTGGATACCCACCCATTTTTTTTCTAACAGTTCTTGGCCTTCAACAATATTAAAGCTAATTTTGTCACCACCAATGTCTTTTAACCAGGCAGCTGCTTGGGTTGCTAACCCTACAGGCGATAAATCTTCAGGGGTATCGTTAATGAGTTTACGGGCAAATTGTGCCGCTTCAGCACGCTGAGTCAAAGTCGCTTGATCAGTATCACTGCCACACCACAGCACTTGATAGCCCGCTTTTGCAGTAGCAAAACCTTGCGCAAATGCCCACTGAGTGTGAACACTCCACAAATCACCGACTAACTGCACAGCATTGACGCCTTGATTACGTATTTTCCGTGCTGCCATCTGAACTTGACGCAACTCGTCTGTGTCAGATAAATGAATCAAAGCTTGAGCACCTTGATATGTCACATCAGCCTTGCCCCAATGGGCTGCGGGAGCTTCTGTGGTGAGCGTTACTGTCATAATGTCCATAATGATTCCTTGTTGTACGCCAAACGGCGCAAATACTCTAGGGGCTACCTAGCTAACATAATACGAGCTAATGGCAGTAGTGTAGACAAAACATAATCGATAAACCAAGCTAAAATTTGTTAGCATTGTTGTAAATCAACTCATGGCATATTGATACGCATGCAATTTGAACCCAAATTAGAAACAGGTGTTTTACTCAAACGTTATAAACGCTTTTTGGCCGACGTAGCCTTACCCGATGGACAAGTCATCACGATTCATTGTCCTAACACGGGGTCAATGAAAAATTGTTTATTTCCGGGAGAGCCAGTTTGGTTTTCAACCTCCGATAACCCCAAACGTAAATACCCTCACACATGGGAACTAATGCAGACAGATCAACAACATCTCATCGGCATCAATACCGGACGCGCTAACGCCCTCGCAGAAGAAGCCATCAATCAACATGTTATTACAGAACTTCAAGGCTATGACACGTTAAAACGCGAAGTAAAATATGGTAGTGAAAATAGCAGAATCGATATCTTGCTCACTAGCCAAACCTTACCAGAGTGCTATATTGAAGTGAAGAGTTGTACATTGCTAGAAGACCAAGTGGGCTATTTTCCTGATGCCGTCACAACGCGGGGACAAAAGCATCTACGCGAACTAATCCATATGGTCACAATGGGCCACCGAGCAGTATTATTGTTTGTGGTACAGCACAGTGGCATATCGACCGTAAAACCCGCGCGACATATTGACCCACAATACGCAGACTTACTTGAACAAGCCGTTGCTAAGGGTGTTGAAGTGTTAGCATATAAAGCTGAGCTTTCACCACAAGGGAGTCAATTAATTCAACCTTGTAATGTGATGTTCTGAACAAAAAACACTGAAATACTGAGTAAAAAATTTGCCTAGCTATACAGATTCTGCTATAGATAGCGGCCGTAAAAATAAGACATAGCGGCCGATAAATTAAGACGCCCTTAAAACGCAAATGATTACAGGAGATGCGTTATGCCTGAAGGCACTAAAACACTTGGCGTACTCGCTATTGCTGGTGTAGATCCTTACCAGGAGTCAGCTGGTGAAGAGTATATGAATACCAAGCAACGTGGTCACTTTAAACTGATCCTCGAAGCATGGCGTAACCAATTGCGTGAAGAAGTCGACCGTACGTTAACTCACATGCAAGATGAAGCTGCAAACTTCCCAGATCCTGTTGACCGTGCAGCACAAGAAGAGTTCAGCTTAGAACTACGTGCTCGCGACAGAGAACGTAAGCTGATCAAGAAGATTGAAAAGACATTACAGAAAATTGAAGAAGACGATTTCGGTTTCTGTGACTCTTGTGGTATCGAAATTGGTATCCGTCGTCTTGAAGCACGCCCTACAGCCGATCAGTGTATCGATTGTAAGACGCTAGCTGAGATTAAAGAAAAACAAATGGCGGGTTAACCCGTGTTTTATCAGGGCGAGATCATCTCGCCCTCTTGTTTGCTTTAATCAAAAAATAAACCGCGTAGTAGCGTAACCACAAATGGATTACGCCTATGCGAATTTTTCGACTAAAAAATTCATCCTCATGAGCACACCTGAGTACATTGGACGTTTTGCACCCTCTCCCTCTGGGCCATTACACTTTGGTTCTCTGATTGCTGCCTTAGGCAGTTACCTTCGTGCACACAGTCAACAAGGCCAATGGCTTGTTCGTATTGAAGATATAGACCCCCCCCGTGAAATCCCAGGTGCCAGTGACGATATTTTGCGTACACTTGATGCCTATGGTCTACATTGGCATGGCACAGTGTTATGCCAGCATCAACGTCATGACGCTTACCAACAGCAAATAGATGAGTTAATCCGTCATGATCAGGCCTACTTTTGTCAGTGCACTCGCAAAATGATTCAAGCACATGGAGGCATATATGACGGCCGCTGCGGTTTATGTCAGCCACGCCTAACTGAAGGGGCTATTCGTATCCGCAATCACGCCAGAACCAATAGTTTTAATGACTTAGTCCAAGGAAAAGTCACGGTAGACGAGCGCTTTGCCGCAGAAGATTTTATCATTAAACGCAGTGACGGCTTATATGCCTATCAATTAGCCGTAGTGTTAGATGACGCTTATCAAGGTATTACCGAAGTCGTTAGAGGGTGCGATTTACTTGAAGCCAGCTGCCGGCAAATCAGTTTATTTTCAATATTAGGCTTAGGTGCGCCACAATGGTTACATTTACCATTAGCGTGTGCTCAAAAAGGCTTTAAATTATCTAAACAAAACCATGCCCCTGCAATAAACACAAAGCTGCCACAAGCCAGTATCTCTGCAGCATTAAGCTTTTTAGGCCAGCCAGAAGTCGATGTAGATTCAGTCGAGGTGATGCTACAACAGGCGGTGGCACAATTTAGCCTAGATGGGATCCCAAAACACAAAGAAATCGTATTAGCAGCAACAAACCTGGCAACTTAGTTAATAAATGCAATCGTGGTTTGTATATAAGCGGTTTTAGCCACGTTGCACATATACTCATTGCATCACATTTAATGTATTATACCCGCCAGATTTTTATTCAATTTATTCGAGTATCACGAGGTGTATTATTTTTCGCCGTATTAGCCAATTCTGTAAACAGCTATTTGAAGACAACAAAGTAGCTCCAGCACTTGAAGAACCCATTCAAGAAGATGGCTTACGTCTGGATATTATCTCCAGAGATGGTCACTCAATTTCACGTCGCCAAATTAGTGAAAACGCACTAAAGGTGCTTTATCGTCTAAACAAATCTGGCTACAAAGCCTATTTGGTCGGTGGAGGCGTGCGCGATATCCTACTTGGTCTACAGCCAAAAGATTTTGACGTGGTGACCAATGCCACCCCTGAAGACATTAAAAAGCTGTTCAGAAACTGCCGATTAGTTGGACGTAGATTTAGACTGGCTCACATTGTATTTGGTCGCGATGTAATCGAGGTCGCAACGTTTCGTGGCCACCATGGTGAAACGGACGATAAAATATCCAAATCAAACGCTGAAGGTCGCTTGTTGCGCGACAATGTTTACGGCGAAATTGACGAAGATGCAGAACGTCGTGATTTTACCATCAATGCACTTTATTACGATATCAGTGACTATTCTATTCGCAGTTATGGCGGCGGTATTAGCGATCTTCACTCTCGTACTATAAAACTCATCGGCGATCCGGAAACCCGTTATCGTGAAGACCCTGTGCGTATGCTACGTGCCGTTCGCTTTGCAACCAAACTGGATATGCAAATCGACGCAACTACTGCGGAACCAATCAATGCATTAGCGCCATTATTAAGCGACATACCTGCGGCGCGTATGTACGAAGAAGTGCTCAAACTTTTCTTTGCCGGTAAAGCACAAGCCAATTATCAAATGATGCAAGATTTTGGATTGTTTGCGCCATTGTTCCCGCAAGTGAGCGCGTTAATCAGCGAATCTCCAAAAGGCCATACAGCCAAAATGCTTGATGCTATTATGCGCAATACCGATTTACGCGTAAGCCAAGATAAACCTGTCACACCCGCTTTCTTTTATGCGGCCATTTTATGGTATCCGTTGAAGCAGCGTGCGGATGATATTGCCATTGAAAGCGGATTAACCCATTACGATGCACACGTAGCCGCTATGGGTGATGTCATGGAGCAACAATGTCGTACCATTAGTATTCCACGCCGCTTTAGTACACCGGCCAAAGATATTTGGCAGTTACAATTACGCCTTGAGCGCAGCCAAGGCACACGTGCCTTTAAACTACTAGAAAACCCTAAGTTTAGAGCCGCGTACGACCTACTGTTATTAAGAGGCGAAGCGGAAGCAGGCAACACAGCTAAAATTGCAGCTTGGTGGAAATCTTTTGTCGAGGCAGACGAAAATGAGCGGGGTGATATCGCCAAAAGCGTCAATAAAAGCAGTAACAGCCGCAACCGTAATGCGCCGCAGCGTAAACGTCGTCGTAAACCTGCGGCTCAACCTAAGCCAACAGCTGAGTAGCCATGGCAGTACAAGTTTATGTGGCGTTAGGGGCAAATTTAGCCAATCCTACACAACAATTAGATGATGCCGTTAACGCGCTAACATCATTAGCAGAAAACAGCTCACTGATTGTGTCTAGTTATTATGGCTCAGCGCCGATGGGAGATGTTGTACAACCTGACTACGTTAATGCTGTGGCAGGTTTTATGACATCATTATCTCCCATCGACTTACTCGATGCATTACAACACATAGAACAACAACAAGGACGCGTAAGGCTTCAACATTGGGGGCCACGGACTCTCGATTTAGACTTACTCCTTTACGGGCAACAGCAAATATCATTGCCACGACTCACTGTGCCACATTACGGCATGAAACAACGCAGCTTTGTATTAATACCCTTAGCAGACATTGCGCCTACCCTCACACTACCCTGTAATACGAGCCTTGAAAGCCTGATTAGTGTGACAATGCGCGATGAATTGCAAAAGCTTATCGAGTAGAGTTGATCTTAACCGGCAGCAGATTAAGCTCAGCTTTTTAGTATTTCAATTTTTAAAGAGTCTACTATGTCAAAAGTCACCAGTTCGACCCTAATCAAGTTCAAACAAGAAGGCAAAAAGTTCACCGCACTAACAGCCTATGACGCCAGTTTTGCCGGCGCATTTGACAGCGAAGGTGTTGATGTATTACTGGTGGGCGACTCACTGGGCATGGTACTACAAGGACATGACGATACACTTCCAGTTACGGTTGCGGATATCGCTTATCACACAGCTTGTGTTAAACGCGGTATTTCACGCTCGCTATTAATAGCCGACATGCCTTTTATGAGCTATAGCACCCCACAACAAACCATGGAAAATGCTGCGTTGCTAATGCAAGCTGGCGCTAACATGGTGAAAGTTGAAGGCGGTCACTGGTTACTTGAAAGCGTAAAAATGCTCACAGAACGCGGTATTCCAGTATGTGCACATTTAGGATTAACACCACAATCAGTACATGTATTTGGTGGCTTTAAAGTACAAGGCCGTGATGCCGAAAATGCCCAACGTATTCTTGATGAAGCGAAAGCACTGCAAGCCGCTGGTGCGCAATTATTAGTGGTTGAATGTATCCCACCACAATTAGCTAAAGCCATTACCGAAGCCCTTACTATTCCTGTGATTGGCATTGGCGCAGGTGCTGATACCGACGGACAAATCCTCGTGATGCACGATGTTTTAGGTATTTCGAGCGGCTATATTCCACGTTTTTCTAAAAACTACCTCAAACAAACTGGTGAGATCCGTTCAGCCATTCGAGCCTACATCGACGAGGTTTCTGCTGGCACTTTCCCTGCTGAAGAACACACATTTAATTAGCCAAAAACTCACCCGCTTGCGCCGCTGAATGACAAGGCCGCGCAAGCGCGTTTATTTTAGTAAGGTTCGACAATAACATGATTACTACCGCTGCCATTTCAACCATTCGCGAACATGTCAAAGCTTGGCACACCAAAGGCGAAACCGTTGCTTTTGTCCCCACCATGGGCAATTTACATCAAGGTCACATCACCCTTGTTAATGAAGCTAAAACCCGTGCAGATCACGTGGTAGTGTCTATTTTTGTCAATCCAATGCAATTTGGTCCTAAAGAAGATTTAGACGGTTATCCTCGCACGCTCGAACAAGACAGCGAAAAGCTAATCGCAGCCGGTGCCGAATTATTATTTACTCCCACGCCAGAGCTTATTTACCCTAGAGGTTTAGCTCAACAAACCTTTATCGAAGTACCAGACATTGGCGATGAATTGTGCGGTGCAAGTCGCCCAGGACATTTTCGAGGGGTGGCGACCATTGTCGCCAAACTGTTTAATATTGTTCAGCCAGACATGGCGTTGTTTGGACGTAAAGATTTCCAGCAATTAATGATTATTAAAACCATGGTTGAAGACTTATCAATGCCAATCGAAGTCATTGGCATTGATACCATTCGCGAGGCATCTGGCCTCGCAATGAGTTCACGTAATGGCTATCTCACTGCCGATGAAAAACACCGTGCCGCAACATTGAAGCGTACTATCGATGACGTGATAAATGCCGTACAGCACGGTCAAGATCACCGCCAAGCCATCGCCCAAGCCGAGCAACAACTTAAGGCTGCCGGCTTTACCCCAGATTACTTTGAGCTCAGAAGCGCTGACACCCTCAGACAAGCCAATGAAAATGACAACCACTTAGTGGTCATTGCTGCCGCATACTTAGGTAAAGCGCGTTTGATTGATAATGTGTCATTTTCTCGCCACCCTAAATAACAATCATTGTTAAATAGACGAGCATTTTCGCTAAGTTAATAAAATAAAAAACAAAGATTATTCGTTTATATAAAAAATCCATTGTCAAAAAACTGGTTTTATCGATAAAATTGAGCCATATTTAATCAATCCAGCGTCATGGAGAAACCATTGTCGTTGGGTGATTACGTGAATACGATTGATATGTAGTCAATATCCGGTAGCCCGAATGGCGAATGTCTTACTTTAGTAAAGTAAAACTATGTTAACCTGATCAATTGTTAAGTTGATTAACATTGCTCCGCAGACAGTTAAAATATGGAACGATACCGGCAAGAGTGAACACGGTGAAAGGGTTTGTGAGTCGACACGGTAGTCAACGAGCTAAGTCCAGTGATGGTGGTATCAATATCGTAAGCACCAAACTCAGGTATTAATACCAATCAGGATAAACAAGTGATCAGATATTACGTAGGAAAAATCGCTTAGAACAAGGCAGAAATTGCCGCGAGGTAGTTGTTCTACCTTCAAAATTTCTAACGACGTTATAAGCGATGTTAACCAGTAAGCATGATCACATTTTTGTGCTGATTGGTATAAGTCAAAAAGTACAGCAAAAGGATGTGTGGCCGCATGGCGAAAAGACTGTTATTCATTTTGTTGGCTTTGAGTGTGTTTAACGCTCAAGCTAATACTATTTACAAATGCATGAAAGACGACAAAGTCGTGTTCAGTCAAACCGTATGTCCGCAAGAATTCCGCCAGCACAAAATTGAATACCAATTAGGTATTACTACCGAAATCGACTCTGACAAACGTGAAATTAAAGAAGATCCGCTAAAAGCTTTACTTAACAAACAAACCATTTCTAAAGAAAAACTACTGCAACTGCTTGATGGTGAGATTTATCGCTTAAAGCAAGAAAACAGCTATTTTGAAATTTTACGCGCCAGCGAAATTCAAAAACTAGATCGTAAACGTTACTGGCAAACTAAGCCAAAAGAAGACCCAAGTTACGGTTTAGAGTTGCAAGAAATTACCGATCGCTTTAATGATTTAACCAAAAATAATCTCAATGTAATCAGGGTATTGAATCAGCATAAATTGAAAATATCTGCTGAAACGCCCCCTGATGAATATATGAGTAATTAAACTTAGCGATCAACGCCCATTAATCTGGCTTAAACACCCCAATCATACTGCCGCTGGCTTTTTTCGGCACTTCAATATCGGTTTGTAAGGCGCGGTAATCACAATCTGTGCATTCTACGGTTTCAATACCATTTTCTTTAAACAACAAAATACTGTCTTGTGCACCACATTTAGGGCATTTCGCCCCAGCAACAAAGCGCTTTTTGATTTTAGTCATGATTTTCTCTACGTCAATTTACCTATCAAAGTATATACGGCTATTTTGCCTTATTCACCCACATGAGTCCCGCGATTGTGGGAAATAAATTGCAGATGCGATATCATCTACGCCATTATTCTATTGTTAAATATTCAAGTTGTAATTAATGATCAACATTAGCCAAGCTCAATTAGTTCGCGGCAGTAAAACCCTTCTCGATGAAACCTCACTGACTATCTACCCTGGTCACAAAGTCGGATTGGTCGGTGCAAACGGCACCGGTAAATCATCATTGCTTGCATTAATATTGGGCCATTTACATCTTGATAAAGGCGACTTTAGCTTACCTGCTGGCTGGCAAATTGCCACTGTCGCCCAGGAAACTCCAGCACTTGATGTATCAGCTCTTGAGTATGTGCTTGATGGCGATGTGGAGTATCGTCAACTCGAAGCTCAACTCAACCAAGCTCAGCATGACAACGACGGCAATGCCATAGCCCTTATCCACGGAAAAATTGATGCCATTGGCGGTTATGCCATTCGCGCACGAGCTGGGGCATTATTAGCCGGCTTAGGCTTTTGTGAAGCAGAACAAAGTCACCCAGTAAAAAGCTTCTCTGGTGGTTGGCGTATGCGCCTTAACTTAGCTCAAGCTCTGTTGTGTCGTTCAGATTTACTACTGCTCGATGAGCCAACCAACCACTTAGACTTAGATACCATGTACTGGCTTGAAGGTTGGATTAAATCGTATCAAGGCACGCTAATTCTTATCAGCCACGACCGGGACTTTATTGATGGCATTGTTGATGAAATTGTGCATGTTGAAAACCATAAATTAAATTTCTACAAAGGTAATTACAGCGCTTTTGAACGTGTACGTGCTGAACGCATGGCACAACAACAAGTTGCCTTTGAACGCCAACAAAAAGAGCGTTCACACATGCAATCGTTTGTTGATCGCTTTCGTTACAAAGCCAGTAAAGCGAAACAAGCCCAAAGCCGCTTAAAAGCGCTAGAGCGTATGGCAGAGTTATTACCATCACAGGTTGATAATCCTTTTCAAATGGCGTTTAGAGAGCCTGAAGCATTGCCTAATCCATTGGTAGTCATGGATAAAGTATCGATTGGTTATGGCGAAAAAACCATCCTAAAACAAGTACAGCTTAATCTAGTGCCTGGTGCTCGTATCGGTTTATTGGGTCGAAATGGCGCAGGTAAATCAACGCTGATCAAATTACTTTCAGGCCAACTGCAAGCCCAAACAGGTAAGTATCAGCCCAACCCAGGGTTAAATATCGGTTATTTTGCTCAGCATCAAATTGAGTTTTTAAGCTTAGATGATTCACCCTTACAGCACTTAGTTCGCTTGGCGCCGGCCAGTACGCGCGAGCAAGAGTTACGTAACTTTTTAGGGGGATTCGGATTTAACGGTGACATGGCGTTAGCCCCAGTAAGACCGTTTTCTGGTGGCGAAAAAGCGCGTCTAGTACTGGCATTGTTAGTTTGGCAACGCCCTAACCTGCTGTTACTCGATGAGCCCACCAACCACTTAGATCTCGAGATGCGTCATGCATTAACCATGGCGTTACAAAGTTTTGAAGGTGCCATGGTGATTGTATCCCATGACCGTCACTTATTACGTCTTAGTTGCAGTGATTACTACTTAGTTGACCAAGGTGTAGTGAAGTCTTTTGAAGGCGATTTAGATGATTATCATCAATGGTTACTCGATGCAGCCAAAGCAGCACAAGCTAACAATAAGAGCGAGGCACAAACGCCCGCAGGCGATCAAATCGATAAAAAGCAACAAAAGCGCATTGAAGCAGAGCTGAGACAAAAAACCTCACCGCTTAAAAAGCAACAAGCCAAGTTAGAAACTCAACAACAAAAGATTTCACAACGATTAGCTGAATTAGAGACAGAATTGGCCGATGGCAGCTTATACGAAGCGGCAAATAAAGCCAAAATGACTCAAGTGCTTAACGAGCGCACCAGCCTGACACAGGAAATGGACGAAAGCGAAATGAATTGGATCGAGCTGCAAGAACAAATTGAAGAGATTGAACAAGCTGTTCAACAATAACCTTGTTTTTCCTTAAACACCTTAGGAAATCTCATGCAAACGACACTCAAACGCCCAATATTCACTCATGCATTATGGCATCAATGCGAACAGGTTTACAGCCAAAACCCAAGTGCCTATATCCAACTGCAAGATAGTTATCAGGTTAACGTTAACGTCTTACTCTTGGCACAATATCTTGATCAAAAAGCCTTTTTGTTGTCAGCAGAGCAATGGCAAAGCATGTTGGCTGTTATCGAAAAATGGGAAGATTCAGTATTGATGCCTTACCGTAAATTACGCCGTATTGCCAAAAGGCATTTGGCAGAAGATGAATACCAAAAAATGCTCGACGTTGAATTAATTATGGAACGTAAATCGCAACAGCTATTATTACAAAAGCTTCACATATTAGAGGGCAAACCTTTAACGAGCCCAAGAGTGAACAATAATGTAAATGCTTACTTGGGGATTTATGGATTAGATGGCAGTTTACTCTAATCCATAAATCATACGTTTATTTTGGGATTAACCTTTGCGCTAGCGAAGTCGCATTACGCGCAACAATACCATAAATAGATAACTGTGGGTTGGCCCCAAGGCTTGTCGGAAATACAGAACCATCCATCACAGACAAGTTTTCTAAATAATGTGAATGACCATAACTGTCGACCATCGCTTGGGTTTTATCTTCACCCATGGCACAGCCGCCCATCACATGCGCTGAGGCGACAATGGTTTTGATTAACCCTAAATCAAGCTGGTTAATACCTTGTTTAGCATCATTCCAAGAGTCAAAGAAACTGAGACCATCATGCATTGGCAGGACTTTTTTGGCTCCCGCTGCAAATTGTAATTCTGCCATTGATAAAAAGGCACGCTTTGCGCCACGCCAAAATCCTTCGGTTAACGGATAATCAACAACAAAACTGTCATCGGTTAACCGCACTTGTCCACCAGGGCTTTGTTCATTAAAGCCGTCACGGATCAGCGCTATGGTCACCTGCATTTGATTAAAGTTTGCCATTAATTGCGCATGGCTTACCCCATAACCAATCGTTTTAGAGGCTATCAATACCGGATGCACTGGCGCAACTTCTAACTTGTATCCTAATTCGCCTGCGGCACCGTCTTGCCAAACAAACTCATCAGAATAAATCGATTGTGGCGCACCACTATGGCCATTAATTTGTTCAGAAAACATCGCGCCAGATAATAAAGAGGGGTGCAAAAAGGTTTTACCGAGTTGCTTGTGAGGATCTGGGGTGTTTGAGCGCATTAAAATGGTTGGCGTGTGAATTGCGCCAGCACTCAAAATATAATGTTTGGCAGTGAAAGTTATGGTTAACGCTGTCGGTTTAAACCCTTCGGTCATTGCTTGGGCGGTGAGCCCAACAACCTTGTCCCCTTTGTGCTCAAGTTTAACAACTTTGGCCCGTGAAATTAACGTCGCACCGTTATCTAACGCACTTGGGATTGTTGTTAACAACATAGATTGCTTAGCATTAACCGGACAGCCCATGCCACAATACCCAGTATTCCAACAACCTTTGACGTTGCGTTTAATCACGGTATATTCCCAACCGAGCTTCTCACATCCCTGGCGAAGTGCAGCGTTATTGCGGTTTGCTTCATATTGCCATTGTTCTATATTGAGCCGCTGCTCCATCTTTTCAAACCAAGGCTGTAATTCAGTGGCCGATAGCCCTTTAACAGATTTAGCTTGTTGCCAAAAATCTAAGGTTGGTTCAGGGGTACGAATTGACGTTGTCCAATTGATGGTTGTTGAGCCACCCACTGTGCGTCCCTGAAAAATGCCAATGCCTTTATCAGCCGTTTTTAATGCTGCAGCCTGTTGATATAAATTAGGATAAGCATGGCGCTCCTCCATATCAAAGTGCGTCGACGATTTAAGCGCGCCACCTTCAATCATAATGACCTTAAGGCCCGCTTGCGATAAAATTTCAGCCGCAGTACCGCCACCAGCCCCCGTGCCCACAATCACGACATCGGCCTCAAAATGACGGTTTTTCTCTAAAGTACTAGCATCAATATGGTGCCAACCTGAACTTAACCCAGAGATAATAGGATCAATAATAGCCACGAGAATACTCCTTTACACCGAGGGGTTAGTTTAAATGACTCACTAAAAAAGTCGGTTTGGCATAACGCAAGTTACCCCAATGTTCAGGACAAGCATAATAACTTGCCATAATCAGCTCACGCAGGCCTGCATAAGCAGTATTGAGCATATCGAGAAAACTGTTACGCCAAAACTCAAGCATATCAATAAGCTGTTTTGGCTCGCGGCCTAATAATGGTGCCATGCTACCGCTAAGTAACAACAAGCCAAAGCGCCCTTCAAGCAGCTCTAATAACTCCATTAACTCATCTTGTTGTGCTTGAGGTAAATGGTCGATCGACTGCACGATTGCATCCAGTGTGCGATTGATAGCCATTTCTCGGTGATTGGCTACCTCAGGTAAGCTGCCATCGAGAAAAATAGGAATAAATACACTAAAAAGCACACGGTGATGAACATCATCGGAAGCGGTGGTTAATGTCGGCGAATACAGATTTACGCCTAATGCAAGTGCAGCTGTCCCTGCAAAAGCACCGGTAATAAAGGTACGTCGCTTCATTTACTTCCCCTTAGCATTATTGTTGTCAGTAATTTTTATATGTTAAAGTGGCATTAGTAACATTTAAACACACGTTTAAATATTCACAAACTATTGTAGAAAAAATCCCTTTATGAAACCGTTATTCTCTCCGCCATGGTGGGCTGCAAGCCCGCATTTACAAACGATTTTACCGTTTATTTTCAAAGTGGCCAAACCAGCAACGTTTAGGCAAAGACAAGAGTTGCCTGATGGTGATTTCATCGATTTAGATTGGCTAGGACAAGCTCAAAACGGTGAGCCTATTGTAGTCATTATTCATGGTCTTGAAGGTAACACAGAGTCACATTATGCACGCAGAATACTTATCGAAGCGAAAAAAGCCAAAATCGCAGCGGTAGTACATCATCACCGAGGGTGCTCAGGTGAACCCAATCGTCTGGCCCGCAGTTATCATAGTGGTGATGTTGACGACTTAGCGTATACGTTGTCGCAATTAAAACAGTATTATCCTGATTCGCCACTTTACGCTGTAGGTTACAGCCTAGGTGGTAACGTGCTAGCTAAATACCAAGGTACCCAGCAGCAACATAGTTTACTTGACCGAGCGGTGGTGGTGTCTGCGCCGCTAACACTAGGTGCCTGCGCCAAACGCTTAGAAAGTGGATTTTCGACTGTTTATCAGCGCTTTTTAATTAAACGTTTACAACGTAAAATGCTCGACAAAATCAACACTGCAGATCTCACTGAGCAAATGCCCATTACCAAAAAGCAACTTAAAATGCTCAATACATTTTACCTGTTTGATGACAAAGTGACAGCGCCTTTACACGGGTTTTCGGGAGCCAATGACTATTATCAAAAATCAAGTGGAATTAACTACTTAAAACATATCACCAAGCCGACGTTAATTATCCATGCTCAAGATGATCCGTTTATGACTGACGATGTGATCCCAAGCAAAGATCAATTATCGCCCATGGTAGAATATGAGCTACATCAATTTGGTGGACATGTTGGTTTTGTGGAAGGTGGTTGGCCCTGGAAACCGAAATTCTATTTAGAAGATCGGATTATCAACTTTTTAATAACCAGTAACGATAATCCATTTGCGAAACACATGACCCAAGAAGCACACAAGGAATAACCATGCTGGTGCCATACGACGCGTTATTATCATTACCCCAAGCCACACTGCAAGCAATGATAAAAGAATATTTACTGTCGCAGCTTGAAGATGGCAGCTTTAGTGATGTGGACGAGCAGCAACTGACTCAAGCCACTGAACGCTGCAAGCTGGCATTAAAAAAAGGCGAGTTAGTGGTAGAGTATAGCGAGGACGATGAATCTATTGCGATCCGTCAACGAGAGCATATTTCAGCGAAAGCGTATGATCAGAGTGCATGATTAAGCATATTTTTTATATAAATATGAATATTACTCGTATTATCAGCTGTAGAATTGACCCACAGGTGATGATTACCGTATAACTAGTGACTCGATTTTCTTTGGTGAATCACAAACGTAGGCAAACAATATGTCAGCAAAACACCCTATTATTGCTGTAACCGGTTCATCTGGTGCTGGCACAACCACTACAACCACAGCCTTTACCCACATATTTAGGCAGTTAGGTATTAACGCAGCATTTGTTGAAGGCGACAGTTTTCATCATTTCACTCGCGCAGAAATGGAAGTATTAATCCGTAAGTCGCAAGCTGAGAATCGTAATATCAGTTATTTTGGCCCTGAAGCCAACAACTTCAAAAAACTCGAAGAATGCTTTATTAGCTACGGCGAAACCGGCAACGGTCAGACCCGGAGTTACTTGCATACCTTTGATGAAGCGGTACCTTTTAACCAAATGCCAGGCACTTTCACTCAATGGCGTGATCTCCCAGAAAACACCGACATGTTGTATTACGAAGGACTACATGGCGGAGTGGTAACTGATGATGCCGACGTAGCAAAACATGTCGACCTATTGATTGGTATGGTGCCGATTGTTAACTTGGAATGGATTCAAAAAATTATTCGAGACACCACCGAGCGTGGGCACAGTCGTGAAAAAGTCATGGGATCGATTGTACGGAGTATGGATGATTATATTAATCACATGACGCCACAATTCTCACGTACTCACATCAATTTCCAACGAGTCCCAACCGTTGATACCTCAAACCCCTTCAGCGCTAAAGACATCCCAAGCTTAGATGAAAGTTTTGTGGTGATCCGTTTTCGTGGCATAAATAACGTTGATTTCCCATATTATCTTAATATGATCCAAGGCTCGTTTATGTCGCGAGTGAATACCTTAGTGGTACCAGGTGGCAAAATGTCACTGGCAATGGAATTGATCTTAACGCCATTAATTAAAGACTTATTAGATAAACGGATAGAATTGCAAAACATCAATGATATCAAGCCCGATTAAGCTTGTTTTAAGTGAGTCGCACTAAAATTGACTTATCGTTGATTTCAAGCGAAATAACGGCAGTTGATGTGCTTGGGCGCTAATTCCCCCTTTTTCTGTTAGCGTGTTAAGCACATCAGCGAATTGACATGACCTCGCGTTCTTTTTTCTCTTGCTGTACGCAAACCTACAGGCATCAATGATTACATCAACGGAATGATTTCTCGATAAGCTTGGTTATTTTGATATTGCTTTAAGCGCAAAATGAATTCATCACTGCGGGCAATTTCAGGGTTATTTTTAAGCGCATCAATCGCCTTTTTCTGAGTGTCTATAGCGGCATTAAAGTCGCCGATTTCGGCATACCCTGCAGCTAAATTATCTAATACCGTAGGATCATTTTGATTCTTTTCTAGCAGTTTTAGTGACATCGATATTGCTCGCGAACCGTCACGGTATTCAGCTTCAGGACATGTCGCCAAAATCCAAGCCACATTTCCTAGCGATATCGCATCACCGGCGGCATTAAATTGTCCCATTGCCTTACCACAATTGCGTATCACGCCATCACCGCCAGCCGAATAAATAAACCCTAAACGGAAATGCGCCCATTTATCCCCTTGCTCAGCCATGGATAAATACCACTTCTCGGCTAACGCTAAGTCACGTGGAAATAATTTACCCTCAAACGCTAAATCAGCCACCGTTTGCTGAGCTTTGATATGATTTTGCGCTGCCGCCTGGGTAGCCCAGGTTAACCCTGCTTCGGCATCTTGGCTCACAAATCGCCCAGAAAGGTACATTAATCCCAATAAAAATTGCGCGTCAGCATCACCTTGCTTGGCTTTAATTTGAATATGCACCAATTTACTGGCAGCCTGAGACTCCGCAGTCGGCGGAACATAGAATGCTTGAGTCGGTAAGCTCACTGCGCTAAACGCCAGTAGGCATGCTGCAGTCCCTATTTGGCTCAATTTTTTCACGCACACCTCTACAACAATGGGTAATATGAATAACAGTATCTAACTCGCTTAATCAATTCAATAGACTATGCTTGAAGCAAATAATTCAATAGACTTGAACAATCCGCTGAATAGAATAAGATAAGGCAAATAAAATAAAAAGCTGACGTTGATCACAAACAAAAGAAAATTAATCAATTGTTTAACAAGTTAATATACACTACTGACATTTCTAAATACGATCTCTATCAAGGTTTTTACAACACTAATAGTGTAAAATGCTTAATTAGATATTACTTACTTTCATTTTTAATCAATCGAGGAACATCGTATGGCTCTGATTGGTAAGCCAAAACCTGACCCAACACTAGAATGGTTTCTTTCACATTGTCACATTCATAAATACCCAGCAAAGAGCACATTAATCCATGCGGGTGAAGACTCTGACACCTTATATTACATCGTTAAAGGTTCTGTCGCTGTATTGATCAAAGATGAAGAAGGTAAAGAAATGATCCTTTCTTACCTTAACCAAGGTGACTTCATCGGCGAACTAGGTCTATTTGAAGAACAAGCAGAACGTACCGCTTGGGTCCGCGCCAAACAAGCTTGTGAAATTGCCGAAATTTCGTATAAGAAATTTAAGCAATTGATTCAAGTTAACCCAGAAATCTTAATGAAGCTTTCTGCGCAAATGGCGTATCGCTTACAAAGCACCAGTCAAAAAGTGGGCGACTTAGCCTTCTTAGACGTTGCAGGTCGCATTGCACAAACATTATTGCACCTTGCAAAACAACCCGATGCAATGACTCATCCTGACGGCATGCAAATTAAAATCACCCGTCAAGAAATTGGTCAAATCGTGGGTTGTTCACGTGAGACTGTTGGCCGTATTTTAAAAATGCTTGAAGAACAAAACTTAATCCAAGCACACGGTAAAACCATCGTGGTTTACGGTACTCGCTAAGGTTAGTTAAGTTTTAATCATATCGACTTCAGCTTGATTTAAGCCAAGATATTTAAAGTGGTGTTCATACTCTGAACGCCACTTTTTTATTTGGGAGCGAACATGAATATCTTGTTCATCGCCACTATCAACAGCTTAATGGCCATCACCGCTAATCAACAACATATTCCTGTTAACGAATTCCCTCTCGATCACGATAAAGTCCAAAAGTTAGTAACATCTGGTAATATACGTCCATTAGATGATTATTTAGTTTGGGTAGCACAGTATTGTGATGGTCAATTGGTGGATGCACAACTGTTCCAACACCAAAATAAATGGCGTTATGATTTACAATTTAAACTTGCCCAAGGACATGTCATTAACCTGCAACTAGACGCAGTAAATGGCATGCAAAACCCGTTGCCTCAATTACCGAGCGAATGTACCAAACATGAAACTGCTACTCGTTGAAGATAATCCATTACTCGTTGCCGAACTTGAAAAACAACTCAAGCAAGCCGGTTATATTACTGATGTAACAGACAAAGCACTCGAAGCTGACTACCTGATGAAAGAAACCACCTATGACTGCGTCATTTTAGACATAGGCTTACCCGACGGTAATGGGCTCTCGTTAGTAAGCCAGTGGCGCGAACGCGGGGTTAATACGCCAGTGATTATGTTAACGGCTCGCAGCCAATGGCATGAAAAAGTGGAAGGCTTTAATGCTGGAGCAGACGACTACCTAGGTAAACCATTTCATGCTCAAGAACTATTAGCTCGCATCCAAGCCCTTATTCATCGTGCCCATGGCAGAGCCAATTCAGCATCAAAACAATTATGTTATGGTGGCATTAACCTGGATGAAAACGAGCAAAAAGTCACTGTTGGTGAACAGGAATATGAGCTGACGTCAATGGAATTTAGACTGTTAAAAATCTTTTTAATGTCGCCAAAAAAACTGCTGTCTAAATCACAACTCACCGACAAGCTATATCAATTTGACGACGAAAAAGAAAGTAATGTGGTCGAGGTATATGTGACACATTTACGTAAAAAATTAGGTAAAACCACCATCGAAACTCGCCGCGGCCAAGGTTATATCTTTCACGGTTTAGTCGAATGATGTCAATCCGCTTTAAGCTCAGCCTATGGCTGAGTGGTTTAATTATCATTGCTACCTTGATTGGCCTATTTTTATTTGAGTCAATGTTACGTGATGCTTTTCATGACTCGATTATTAATCGTTTAGAAGAAGATTTAGAGCACATTATTATTGCCACTCGCCTAGAAAATGGTGAACTGGTGATAGACCAAAATCAACTATCAAGCTTTTACCGCCCAGCTTATTCTGGACGTTACTTTCAGTTAAACCTACCAGACCACACCATTCGTTCTCGTTCGCTATGGGATGCCGAGCTTCATATCGTTAACCTTGAGGCGCAGGAGAAGCGCGTTTGGCAAGCTAAGGGGCCTAAAAACAACGATATGCAATTATTATCAATCGGTATCGGGGCACCAGATAGTGATAACACAGCAACCCTTACTGTAGCGCAAGATCTCAGTATTGGGCGTCGTGTATTTAGTGAAATTTTTGGTACTAAACTGGCAATTAATATTGGCATGCTATTAGCGATGATAGCCGGTATTTTCATTATTTTACGTCAATCATTTAAGCCGGTTAATCAAATTCAAGGGGCCCTAGCGAAGCTGCGCGAAGGCGAAATAGCCTCATTAGAAATCGCTCAGATCCCTGCAGAAATCCGCCCACTAGCTGAAACCTATAATCAATTATTAGAGTACACCGCAAAGCAAATCGAGCGCAGTCGTAATAATTTGGGCAATTTAAGCCATGGTTTAAAAACACCACTTGCTGTTATGCAACAACAAGTTGAAGCATTGGGGCTATCTCACCCAGAAGCTGCGCTAGCAATGCAACAACAACTCGACTTGGTGCATAAAATGATTGAACGAAAACTGGCTGCAGCGCGCATTACCGGCGATATGTTACCCGCGGCACAATTAACGCTCCCCAAAGATTTTGACAGCTTAATTAACACCTTGCATAAGGTTCATCATCAGCGTCACATCTCTTGTAACATGCTCAATCCAGACCACATTAGCCGCATTCCCATCCACCGCGAAGATGGCATGGAGTTATTCGGAAATTTACTCGACAATGCCTTTAAATGGGCCAATAGCCAAGTACAAGTTAAGGTTGAAAATGACATCAATGGAGCGATTTTATTGCAAATTGAAGACGACGGGGCCGGTGTAGAACAAGCACAAATGGCTCGTTTAACCGCGAGAGGTACCCGACTCGATGAAGCCACCATAGGCCATGGTTTGGGCTTGTCTATTGTTAAAGAAATATGCGATCAATATGGCTTTAACTTGCAGTTTAGCCGCAGTGAATCACTGCAGGGATTTAAAGTAAGCATTGTGATGAGCCAATAATAAAGGCTTAACTGACTGTCTCAATTAAGCCTATATTAAACATCGATATTTAACCGCGCTATTTACATCATTGCATTAGTGCTTTCAAAAATTTTGTCGGCAGAGGCCGCCACAAAACCCGTGTACAATTTGCCATTATCCATAGGATAACGACGCGCAAACTCGTAAAAGCAACTCGGGATCTCTGCATCGCCGTCTGTAAAATTAACCACGACTTTATCGGCCATGGTAGATGACTGCTCTAACAACACTTCTGGCGAGCCTTTAATTTCACCACCTGATGCATTAAGGACAAAGCCGGCATCTTTAAGTGCCTGGTTAACATCTTCAATGCGCTCAAACTGCGGTAAATCGTTAATCGATACCGTAAAGTGGTTAGCACGATAGCCTAATGCAGCAACCCAAGCCGCGTATTCGCTTTCAGCTAGCAAAGCCTGATACGTTGCTTTATCTAAGTTCCAATGACGGCCTGAATAAATAAAGTTGTCTGCCGTGGTCGCTACCACATCAACCTGATCAATTAAGCCATGAATGGTTTTTTGCAGTTCTGGGCTAAATTCTTCTACTAACAACTCAGAAATAAACACTTTAGGTTGCGTAGGGTCTGGGTGCTCAAAATGCTTAGCAACAAGCTTTTTTTGTTCGAATTTATAATCGCCACTATCAACATAGCCAATCGATGTGAAATGCTCAGCTAGCACGCTGAGATTAACTTTGGCGATATTAAACGTACGCAGCGCAATATGATCATTAATGATCGCAGCACCCTGGCCAAGTAATTGATGAATTTTCGCTGCAGAGGGTGTCATCTTTATGTAGTCTTGCCATAGCTCGGCAAATAAAGCATTTACGTCTGTATGCATGGTTAAATCCTTATAATAAGGCTGGTGATATCATAAACATCACCAGCACGGACATGCGATGAGTTTATCAACTTAAATGGATAAACCAGGGCTTAACGTCGCAGGTAGGCTGACAGAATCAGCTTCCATCGACGCCACAGGATAAGCACAGTAGTCAGCAGCATAGAATGCACTGGCACGGTGGTTACCCGATGCGCCTACACCGCCAAAGGGTGCCGCACCAGATGCACCAGTGATTTGCTTATTCCAATTAACAATACCAGCACGAATACGTGCTAAGAAATAATCGTAATCTTCACGACTGTCTGCTAATAAGCCTGCAGATAAACCATAACGAGTCGCATTAGCTAAGTTAATCGCTTGGTCAAAGTCGCTGTAACGAACAAGTTGCAATAAGGGACCAAAGTATTCTTCATCTGGCAGTTCTTCAATATCGGTCACATCAATTAACCCTGGTGTAACAATCCCTTTGCCAACTTCAACCTGAGTTAGCTCGATGAGTGATACACCACCCAATGATTGCAATGTCGCTTGTGCAGCAACCATGCCACGAGCGGCCGTTTCAGAAATCATTGAGCCCATAAATGGTTGCGGCTGTGCATTCCATGGTCCAACCTTAATTTGCTTGATGGCGTTTATCAATTCAGCAATCAACGCATCACCTTGCGCCCCCTGCTCAACGTACAGGCGACGAGCACAAGTACAACGCTGGCCTGACGAAATATACGCAGATTGAATAATGTCATGTACGGCAGCTTTGGTGTCGGAAACACCTTTAACGATAAGCGGGTTATTACCGCCCATTTCTAAGGCTAAAATCTTCCCAGGGTGACCAGCATATTGCTGATGTAAAATGTGCCCAGTGCGTGAACTACCTGTAAAAAATAAACCGTCAATTTGCGGGTGAGAAGCCAGTGCTTTACCGGTTTCAACTTCACCTTGAACCAGGTTTACAACACCTTGAGGCAAGCCTGCTTTGTCCCAACATTTCAACATCAACTCTGCGACTTTAGGTGTGAGCTCTGACGGTTTAAACACCACTGTATTACCAGCCAATAATGCCGGCACAATGTGACCATTAGGCAAATGCCCTGGGAAGTTGTATGGACCAAATACTGCGACAACACCATGCGGCTTATGACGTAACACTGCACGCCCTGCAGGTAAATCGTTCGTTTCTGTTCCTGTGCGCTTATCATGCGCTTTGGCAGACAAAGCAATTTTACCAATCATGGCACCCACTTCAGTGGCCGTTTCCCATTGTGGCTTACCGGTTTCTTGAGCGATTGTTTCAGCGATTTCGTCTTTATTGGCTTCTAGTTGTGCACGATACGCTTCTACAATGGCTAGGCGGGCATCATAACCCAGCATAAACCAATCAAACTGTGCTGCACGAGCAGCATCAACCGCGGCATTAACCTGGTTTGGTGTGGCTGTTTTACCTTGCCAAATCACTTCACCGTTTGCTGGGTTGGTTGAGTTAACTTCATGACCTTCGCCAGCGAACCACTGACCTTGAATATATTGTGTCATTTTTTGCTCCTACATTGCTAAAACACGAATTTGTTCGCCATCGCTAACCAGTAAACCGGCAGCAATTTCAGGGCTAAGCACAACATTATCGTGTTCATCAGAGACCAACAGTTTGGCTGCTGATGCACGATAATCAGCCAGCGATGTGTTGGAAAAAATAAAATGCTGATCTGCGTGTGGCATTTTGCCAATCGACACGGTGAGTAAGCGGCTTTTTTTAACCGAGCGGATGTCGCTCAAGGCACACTCAACGGTTGGACCACCATCAAAAATATCGACGTAATTACGGAATTTAAAGCCTTCGGCTTGTAATAAACGCAGTGCTGGCTTGGTGTTTTTATGAACTTCACCAATCACTTTTTGTGCCTTTTTTGGTAACAGGCAAACATACACTGGGTTACGCGGCATCATTTCAGCCATAAACGCTTTTTTGCCTAAACCAGACAAATAATCGGCTTCAACAAAATCAATGCCTAAAAAGTGATGTTGTAGCCATTCGTAAAACGGCGAATCGCCATGGTCATCACTTACGCCGCGCATTTCTGCAATGACAGTTTCGCCAAAACGTTGTGGATGCTGAGCCAATAACAAAAAACGCGAACGCGACAACATGCGACCATTATTGCCTTTACGATAGGCATCTTTTAAAAACAAGGTGCAGACTTCTGCCGCGCCAGTATAGTCATGGCATAAAGTGAGTGTTTCAACTTCATTCCGCACAGAGATTTGTGAAGAATGGTAAACCTCTGTACCTAAACGGTAATGATAGAAAGCATCTTGCATACCGACGGCAGCTTCAACACCACAAGTACCAACAACTTCATTGGTTTTAGTGTCTTCAAGCACCATTAAATAGCCTTCATCAAAAGGCTTATCAATTTGCTTAGTGAAAGATGCTTCTGCCCTAGCGATCTTTGAACGCAGTAATTCTTCATTTACTGGTAAAGATGTGAAACCGTGGCCTGACTCAACTGCGATACTATAAAGTGCATCGTAATCACTAGCACGGATAGGACGTATGATTAACATCTTAATCTCCTCATTGCGCCACTAGCTTTTTGCGCAGGCAGTTTTACTACCAACGCAGCAAGCCATTATGACGAACCCAAACAACTGAGTGTTAGCCAGGCTAACACTCAGTTGTTCATTAACCAGCTACTACTTTTGCAACAGCACGTTCAAAACGCGCTAAGCCTTCAGCAATATCAGCTTCTGGGATCACCAATGATGGAGCAAAACGTACTACATTAGCGCCTGCAATTAGACTCATTAGCCCTTCTGCAACAGCGGCAACTAAAAACTCGCGGCTACGGCCTTCGTATTTTTCGTTTAATACCGCACCGAGCAGCAAGCCTTTACCGCGTACTTCACTAAAGACGTTGTACTTAGCATTAATTGCCGCTAAACCATCGCGGAATAACTGCTCACGGTGTTTAACACCATCTAATACTTCTTTGGTATTAACAACATCCATAACAGCATTGCCAATAGCACAAGCCAATGGGTTACCGCCATAAGTAGAACCATGTGTACCAACCTTCAGGTGAGCAGCAATTTTGGCCGTCGTTAACATTGCCGCAATGGGGAAGCCGCCACCTAAGGCTTTAGCACTGGTTAAAATATCAGGTACGATGTCGGTACCCATATAAGCAAATAGCTCACCAGTACGGCCAACACCTGTTTGCACTTCATCAAAAATAACCAGCGCATCGTGTTTGTCTGCTAAACGACGAACCGCTTTTAGGAATTCTGGGTCGCCATTAATAATCCCGCCTTCACCTTGAAGCGGTTCAAGCATGATTGCACAGGTCTTATCTGAAATAACGGCTTCTAAAGCGGCAATATCATTAAATGGGACGTGAGTAATACTCTGTGGCTTAGGACCAAAACCATCAGAATAGGCAGCTTGTCCGCCAACGGTTACTGTAAAGAAGGTACGACCGTGAAAGGCTTTATCAAAGGCAATGATTTGATCTTTGTCAGCACCATGGTTGTCGAGCGCATAGCGACGGGCTAATTTGAGCGCAGCTTCGTTAGCTTCTGCACCAGAGTTAGCAAAATAAACACGTTCGGCAAATGTTGAATTAACTAATTTAGTTGCAAGCTCAAGTGCAGGCTCATTCGTCATTACGTTTGATAAGTGCCATAGCTTTTCGCCCTGCTCTTTTAATGCAGACACTAATGCTGGGTGGCAATGACCTAAACAATTAACTGCAATACCACCGGCAAAATCGATGAATTCTTTACCTTGTTGATCCCACACTCGACTACCTTCACCGCGCACAGGAATAACAGCAGCAGGCGCATAATTAGGCACCATGACTTCATCGAATTGGGCACGGGTTAGATTCATTTCAAGACTCATTGCATTTCATCCTTCAGGTTGTTGGCGGCTTGAAAGCCGCTGTTTCCGCGGTTTGCTTTATATTCTGTAAGTGCATCGGCGGAAGCTTGTGTTATTTATGGGACATTATTAGCGAAATTGTGATCAAAATACCAGTTCTGTACAGCTAACTTCTGCAGGGCACCATACAGTTCTGCATAAAGATTGAAAATAATGACTAAACAAAGCGTTTATTGGGGGGCTAACAAGCATAAATAGTCATAAAAAAAGTTATTTGAATAGATTTTGTGTAGCTATTCACCAAAAGTGAATAACTACACAATTTTAACATTTGGTATTTTAATGATAAAAATTGCTTTACAACAAATCGAGTTTACGAAAATTTTGCGCTTTCAATCGCAACAATTCTTGAGCAGAAAACTCGTAATAATCAAACATTATACGTTTTTCTTGTGGGTCGATAAGTTGTTGTTCTTCTAATAGTAGCACTTTGGCATAACAACTGGCCTTGGCAACAATGGCGGCCTCAGGCGAAAGCTCAGTAAAGTGATAATCTTGATCAAGCTCTTTAAGCACAAGTGTGATGTTAGAATCTTCAAACTTGAGCAAATTCAGCAATTGCCAATTCAATGTATGCCCATGCAACATCACCTGATTGAAAATGGCTTCAGCAGGAAACTCCGTTGCCATAATGGCATCATACACTTGTTTATCTCGACTTTGACTGGCCTCACGCAGCCAGGTCCCCCAAGTTTTATCAAAAATTCGCCCGCTTTGGGTCAGCATAATTGAGGTAGCAAACTGATACATTAACGAACAAGTATACGTTAAGCTGGGTTCTTTATTGTGAAGCTGGGCTAAGGCTTGCGCGGCGATGGCACTCATGATGCTATAGCGCCATAACTTACGTGTTATCCACAGTAAATTCGTATTACCAGAAGGTAACCAATTACGCAGACAAAAGTATGGGATCAGCAACCGCAGATTTTCTAAACCAATATAATTTAACACTAATTTGATATCGGTAACTTGCACATCACCGTTTTTGGGTCTTCGGTGGCGCGATGACGGACTATTGATTAAGTTGATTAAATCACGGCATAGCCAGCTATTATCTTCAATGATGGGTCTTAAACGGTTTAAGTTTAAATCTGAACTTAAGAGTAAATCTAACAACAATATCTGACTTTCGTTAATCCCAGATGAGTCAATAATCGTCTGAGGTAATGTCAGTTGGTCTTCAAACGTATTTTTAACGGTCTGGGTTAAATGAGTTGATACCTCAAGATAGATTTGACGTTCTTTAACTTGTTTTTCAATACGCAGTTTTAACGCTTTACGCTCAATATCAAGTTTATTAGCACTTTCTTCAATCTCAGTATTTAACTCATCGAGCATTGAACTCACAGGCTGCTTACCCACAATAATTTGATTGTAGAGGCGACGTTCAATTTCAATGACTTTTCCGGGCCTAACGCCACCGGCTACAGATATTGCCACTCAACACTTTCCTTGATTACTACTTTGAGTTAATCATAAAAATTAAGGCTCTCCAAAGAAAGCCTTAATACGTATTTATTTAATAATTTGGAGCTAGAGACATTATTTTAACTCTTCTTCAAAAAGTTTATAAATACGACGGTATTCATCTAACCAGCTTGACGGCTGCACAAAACCGTGAGGTTCTACCGGATAAATAGCCGTTTCAAACATCGGCTTCTCAAGTTCAATTAACCGTTGCACCATGCGCACACTGTCTTGAAAAAACACGTTGTCATCTAACACGCCACTCATAATCAACAACGGCTTTTGTAAACCTTGAGCGTGTTCTATCGGGGAGCTACGCTCATAAGCAATAGGGTCGACATCTGGCGTGTTGAGGATATTGGCTGTATAAGGTGCATTATAGTGAGCCCAGTCAGTTACAGGACGTAACGCTGCGCCAGCTTGGAATAATTCTGGCTCATTAAATAATGCCATAAAGGTTAAGAAGCCACCATAAGAGCCACCGTAAGTTCCTACCCGTTGGGGATCAACGTGTGCATTTGTTGCCATCCAGGCCACACCATCTTTTAAATCTTCAACTTCTGGGTGGCCCATATTGCGGTAAACCGCAGTGCGCCAGTCACGCCCATAACCTTTAGAACCACGATAGTCCATGTCCATCACGACATAACCTTGCTGTGTTAATAAGTTATGGAACATAAACTCACGGAAGTAACCTGAAAAACCGTAATGGGCATTTTGCAAATAGCCGGCACCATGGTTAAACACCACTGCGGGGTATTTATCAGCTTGCTTAGCATCATAACCTTGCGGTAAATACACTCTAGCATAAACCTGGCCTACGCCATGATTTGAGGGCACGGCGACGACTTGCGGCGCTTGCCAAGGGTATTGCTTAAAATCATTGCTTGTGTAATCAGTCAGCTGCTTAATTTCACCGCCAATGGCCTGAACATAAAGCTCATCAGGGTGAGTCGCTGCCGATGCGGTTAACAATAACGCCTTGCCATCAGGGCTTAAACTGTAATCTAACGTGCCAAACCATTGGGTTAATTGCTCATTTTTGCCTGTCGCAACTTCGACTCGATAAACATTGTAACTGCCAGGATGATCTTTGTTTGCACGGTAATATAAATACTGCCCATCAGGAGATAAGGTTACGTTATCAACAACAAATTTTCCGCTGGTCAGTGCGCGGACTTGGCCTGCTAACGTTTTAATATAGAGGTGTGAAAAGCCTGACTCTTCTGACAAATAGTAAAATGAGTCAGTGCCCGTTATCCAACCAAATTGATTGTAGTTATAATTAACCCAAGCATCGTCATGAAGACGATGCTCGGTAATCAGCTTACCCTTTTGTAAATCTACCCGTGCGATCCAACGGTCTTTGTTGTCAACCGCCTCAAGCATGACTATCAACTGATTATCAGTATCTCGCCATTGCATCGCACTTTGGCTCCACTCCCAGTCTTGCATGAGTTGGATTAATCGTGGTGCTTTTGCGCTTTTATAGTTATCGCCCAGAGCTTTGGCATTTTCAGCTTTTACACTGGCTAATACATCTTCATCAAAGCCCTTTAGCCCTTCGATTGTGATGTCTTTTTTAGTGTGCTCGGTTAAATCAAGCAACACTAGGCGTTGCCCCGGGAAAGCATCTTCAGCCACTCGAGCACGAGCAGGCACAGCATCAATATAACCATCTTTACCAAGGTAGTTTGGCATGATGTCGTGTTCTGCTCGCCAGGTATAATTTTTGTCGGTGAGTGCCAATATCACATAACGGCCATCAGGCGACAGGCTCATTTCTGAGATAATTTCGCTGTCGCCTAAATACCAAGGTTGGGCTGAAAATGTCGGGTCAGCTTTAGCCAATGATTCACGGTATTGTTCACGTGATTTGTCATTGTTATGCTGCAAAGTAACGTACTCGGTCAATCTGTGCTGCTGTTTGGCAATATAACTGCTAGGGTCTTGCGTTTTTTGTGGTTCATTGGCCATTTGAATGGCTGCAATTTGCTCAACCATGCCTGAGACTTGGTGCAAGCGGAAAATATTATTACCTTGCCAGTATGCCAAATCACCGTTATTCAAAAAACGCACGCCATTAATGGCATCATTTTGACGAGTAAGCTGGCTAATATCACCACTTTGCAAATCTTTTACAAAAATATTACCTTGATAAATATAGGCTTTTTTAGTTTTGGTTGTATTGATAACGCCATTTCGCTGATCGGCTAAGTGTAACTGAGACAGTTCAAGTTGCTCCGCGGTTGAGGCATTAATACTTTGCTGATAATAATCACGTGTCGGTGCTTGATGCGCCTGGCGGCTAAAGTAGACAGACTGGCTGTCATCGCTCCAATAAGCACCTCGAGCAAAGACTCCCATCCAATCTGGATTAGCCATAATTTGATTAAGCGTTAACGCTTGTTCAGCCTTAGGCGGAGACGCGAGTGGTACGGAAATTTGGGTGGCTGAAACCGTTGTTGTTGGTGCCGAATCGACAGTGGCCGCACAGCCGCTTATCATGGCTAAAGAAACTGCACTAATGGCAAAATGTCGCAAAATGCTGGTCATGATCATCCCTTTTATTATTTTAAGCGCTATTTATATCATAGATTGGTCGGTGGTGAAGGACTGAAGTTGTAACATAAAATACGATTTTGATAGCATTAAACACGTAAAAAGTTAGCCAGTAACTCATGCCCTTGCTGGGTTAAAATCGATTCTGGATGAAACTGCACACTGTATAAATTGAGCGTGCTGTTACTCATGGCCATAATTTCACGACCGTGCACGGGGTCATCAAACCAAGCATCAAGTTGAAACCCTGGCGGAACATCGTCTATCAGTAAAGAATGATAACGAGTCACCTGAAGAGGAAGTGCTAGTGCGGCAAAGAGCCCTTGTTGATGATGTTCAATCAAACTGGTTTTACCATGCATAACACGTTTTGCTCGAATAACCTTGGCCCCAAACACTTGTGCGATAGCTTGATGACCTAAACACACACCTAAAATGGGTATTTTACCCGCAAAGTGAGCAATGGCCGCCAGCGAGACTCCCGCTTCGTTTGGAGTACAGGGACCTGGTGATATCACTATATGACTTGGCGCTAATGCTTCAATTTGCGCAACCGTGATTTCGTCATTACGTTGAACAACAATCTCCTGTCCGAGTGTTTGAAAATACTGAACAAGATTAAACGTAAATGAATCATAATTATCAATCATCAATAACATTTTCGATCTCACAAGCTTTTTTTAGCTTAAAAAAAACCAGCCTTGCGACTGGTTTTATGTCCTAACGGTTGTTAATTACTTCACTACCGTTAGGTGACTTCTGCGTTTAGCTTTGTCGTCAGAACTGGTCGACTTAGTCGTCTCAGGCGTTGTTGAAGGTTCTTCAACTGACTTCATAGATGAAGGCACTGATGAAAGCTCATCATGTTCATCTTCGATCATGTAAGCATCTTCCATATCAAACACCGTGCCCGCCCCGTTTTCACGGGCATAAATAGCAACGATTGAAGCCATAGGTAAAAATACGTTTTGCGGTACGCCGCCAAAACGTGCGTTAAACTCTACTGCATCGTTTGTCATGTGAAGATTGGCCACAGCTCCAGTTGCAATGTTTAATACGATTTGGCCGTCTTTAACAAATTGCTGTGGAACTTGGGTACCTTTAACAAAAGCGTCCACGACAACATGCGGCGTTAAATGGTTATCCATCAACCATTCATAGTAAGCGCGCAATAAATACGGACGATTAGGTGTTATTGGTTTCATTACATGCCCATGCGCATTTCGCGCTCAGCCTCAGTTAATGATGCTTTAAATGATTCACGTTCAAAAATACGTGTCATGTAAGCATTAATTTCTTTTGCTGTACGAGGATCTAAGTTAATCCCTAATACAGGTAAACGCCATAATAATGGGCCTAAGTAGCAGTCAGATAGACCAAACTCTTCGCTCATAAAATAAGGCATTTCAGCAAATACAGGTGCTAAAGCAACTAAGCTTTCGGTTAACTCTTTACGCGCTGCATCAGCTTTGTCACCGTTACGGATACGCTCAACAAGCGCATACCAGTCGGTATCGATTCTGTGCATCATCAAACGGCTTTGACCGCGAGATACTGGGTATACAGGCATTAGTGGAGGATGCGGAAAACGCTCGTCCAAATACTCCATAATAATACGCGATTCGTACAACACTAATTCACGATCAACTAAAGTCGGTACTGAGTTGTACGGATTAACTTCAAGCAAATCTTCAGGCATTTCACTTGGGTCAACTTGTAAAACATCAACAGTAACCCCTTTTTCAGCCAATACGATACGTACTTGGTGACTATATAAATCATCGGCACCAGAAAAAAGTGTCATGATAGAGCGCTTGTTGGCAGCAACAGCCATTGATACCCTCCAGAATCTAAAAAAAACAAAACAAACGAGGGGCTAAGCCCCCCGTTTACAATATGCGGATAATGTATAATAACCGTTATTGATAGCTAGTGTACATCTTTCCAGTACTCTTTCTTCAACAAATACGCAATGATGAAGAAAATAAACAAGAATCCAAGCACCCACATACCTAAAGCTTTACGCTCTAATTGTACAGGTTCAGCTGAATACACTAAGAAACCCGTGATATCACGAACCGCTTGGTCATACTCTTCAGCCGTCATTTTGCCACCAGTGGTAACAAAAGTGTCGTCTTCTTGTTTTACTGCAAGACCTTGTAAGTCTTGTAATACGTGTGGCATACCCACTAATGGGAACACAGTGTTGTTTACGCCAAATGGACGAGTCTCATCAGCATAAAAACCTTTAAGGTACGAATATACCCAGTCTTCACCACGTACACGAGCAACCAGCGTTAAATCTGGAGGCGCTGCACCAAACCATTTTGCGGCATCGGCGGTAGGAATTGCATTTTCCATTAAATCGCCGATTTTGGCATCGTTAAGAATGTATTTGCTACGCATATCATCGATTGAAATACCGATATCATTAGCAACACGTTCATAACGCTGATATTGAGTGCTGTGACAACCTGAACAGTATTGTTGGAATAAACCCAAGCCACGCTCTAAAGACTCTTTGTCATGTAAGTCAACGTTAGCGCTTTCTAAGTGAACATTATGCCCACTTGCTGCCATCGCCAAAGATGGCAACAAAGTAACTAATGCAATTAATAACTTTTTCATTAGTGTGTCACCCTCGTTGGTACTTCTTTTGTTTTCTCATTTTTACTGTAAACCCATAGGGCTACGAAGAAACCAAAGTAAGTGAAAGTGAAAATACGTGCCGCAATTGTTAGCTCAGGAGTAGCAGGAACCACACCTAAATAACCAAGGATAATGAACGACACAGTAAATTGTGCAATGTTGATCTTATGGATCATGCTGCGGTAGCGAATAGACTTCACTTTACAACGATCAAGCCATGGCAGAATAAATAACACTGCAATAGACAGACCCATACCAATTACACCCAACAACTTATCTGGGATAGCACGTAAAATGGCATAGAAAGGTGTGAAGTACCAAACCGGTGCAATATGTTCTGGCGTCTTCATTGGGTTAGCCGCTTCAAAGTTTGGCTTTTCAAGGAAGTACCCACCGCCCTCAGGCATGAAGAACAATACATAACAGAACACGATTAAGAAGCCCGCTACACCCATGATGTCTTTTACGGTGTAATAAGGGTGGAATGGAATACCATCGATAGGCCATCCGTTCTCATCTTTGTTCTTTTTAATCTCAACACCATCAGGGTTATTTGAGCCCACTTCATGTAGTGCGATTAAGTGTAAGAACACCAATACAACCAATACAAGAGGTAGCGCAATAACGTGTAATGCGAAGAAACGGTTCAACGTTGCACCCGAAATAACATAGTCACCACGGATCCATAATGTAAGGTCATCACCAATAACAGGGATAGCACCAAACAAAGAGATAATTACCTGTGCACCCCAGTAAGACATTTGTCCCCAAGGTAATAGGTAACCCATAAATGCTTCAGCCATTAGCACAAGGAAAATCAACATACCAAACAGCCATAATAGCTCCCTTGGTTTTTGATAAGAACCGTAGATCAAACCACGGAACATGTGCATATAGATAACAAAGAAAAACGCCGATGCTCCCGTTGAGTGCATATAACGTAGCAACCAACCGTACTCAACATCACGCATGATGTATTCAACTGAAGCAAACGCGCCTTCAGCTGTTGGTACGTAATTCATGGTTAACCAAATACCAGTAAGTAGTTGGTTAACTAACACTAAAAGCGCTAATGAGCCAAAGAAATACCAAAAGTTGAAGTTCTTTGGTGTCGCATATTGACCCACGTGACGGTTATAAGTGGCCGTCATTGGGATGCGCGCATCAATCCAATCAATAATGTTCTTAACCATTACGCCGCTCCTGTGTCTTCACCGATAAGCACGGTAGCGTCATCGATATATTTGTGTGGCGGGATCACAAGGTTCAATGGTGCAGGCACACCCTGAAACACACGACCGGCCATGTCAAATTTAGAACCATGACAAGGACAGAAGAACCCAGATGTTACTCCTTCAACCTGTTCACCGAATGAATCAGGTAAATAAGTAGGTGAACAACCTAGGTGAGTACAGATACCGACCGCAATAAAGAATTCAGGCTTAATAGAACGTGCTGGATTAGTAGCATACTCTGGTTGCTGCATTTCTTCAGAAGCAGGATCACGTAATTGACCGTCTAAAGATTTAAGATTCTCTAGTACAGCTTCTGTACGACGAACGACCCAAACCGGTTTTCCGCGCCATTCGACACGAATTAACTGACCTGGCTCTACTTTACTAATGTTTACTTCGACCGGCGCACCTGCAGCTTTCGCCTTGGCGCTCGGATTCCATGACTTGATGAAAGGAACCGCTACAGCGACGGCACCAGCACCACCTACTACGGCGGTTGCGGCTGTCAGGAATCTGCGACGTCCGGTATCGACTGGCGCATTGCTCATCCACTTATCTCCCAGAGGGTGTTGGAATTTTTATATTTCAATACTTTAGCGAACCACAATGGAAACGCTAAAATCATAGTTTGAGGCGGTGCTCATTATAGCGAAAAATTAGAGCCAGATCATAGTGAAAACACACATCTAAGTTGAGGATATTAACATTTTTTTCAAAAAGGCATATAAATCAGCGTCTTTTTAACAATCGAAATACGATTAAGTCATGCAAAAAAACATTTTATTGCTATATCTAATCAACTACTTATATACAATTCGCTGCAAAAATAGCCGATATATACTATTTATACCAATCCTTATTAGAATGTGTTCTATTTTAGGCTGCGTCACTAGACCCAGTACAATGAAAATGACTGCAGGTGTAGTCATTCTACATCAAAGTCATTTGAAGCCGTAATGGGGTTTGGTATGACTAGAGAAGAACAACTTTCTTGAACACAGTGCTGGAATGACAGATGCGAAAAAGCCCGGTGTTAACCGAGCTTTTTTAAGGTTTGGCATCTGCGTTAGTTGGTTGCTTATTTACCGTTAGCTGATTTCATGTATTTGAAGAAATCACCTTCAGGCTCTAATACCATCACATCATTTTTGCCAGCAAAACTTTCTTTGTAAGCTTCTAAGCTGCGTAAGAAGCTGTAGAACTCAGGTTCTTTGCTATAAGCATCAGCATAAATTTTCGCAGCCAGAGCATCACCTTCACCACGGATGGTTAACGCTTTACGCTCAGCTTCTGCCACTTTAACCGTCACATTAGCATCGATTGTTGCGCGAATAATTTCAGCTTGTTCTTTACCTTGTGCGCGGTGCTCTTTCGCCACAGCTTGACGTTCAGCACGCATACGTTGGTAAATACTGTTACTGACGTTAGCAGGTAAGTTAATTTGCTTAACCCGCACATCAACCACTTCAATACCTAAGTTTTCAGCACTTTCTGATGCATTTTGTAATGCATCGGTTTGCAACTCATCACGCTTACCCGATACGATTTCTTTAATCGTACGACGACCAAACTCGGTACGTAAATCGTTGTTAATTTTAGCTTGTAATAAGCTTTCAGCATTGGCTTTAATACCACCATTAGTTGAAAGATAATACTTTTCAAAATCACGAATACGCCACTTAACGTACGAATCAACCATCAAGTCTTTCTTTTCAGAAGTCACAAAACGATCGGCTGCACCGTCTAACGTTTGAATACGTGCGTCAAGATAACGAACTTTATCAACAACGGGTATTTTAAAATGTAAGCCTGGAGTAAACACTTTAGTGACTTCGTCTTCTTTAAGGACTTTACCGAATCGAGACACAATCGCGCGCTCACCCTCGTTAACCACCATTAAAGATGAAAAACCAACCCCTAATACGACCACTAAGATGATCAGAGCAAATCTACCCATGGTTAGTTCCTCCCTTGGCGAATACGTTCTTCGCGGCTGAGACGTCCATCAGACGACATACTGGTAATAGGTGTGTTCACGCCGGTGCTTGATACTGAGTTAATATGACGTTCAGCTTCTGGTTCAGCGATTTGACGCGAAGATTTAGACGCATCCATTAGCTTATCTAGAGGCAAATACATCAAGTTACCGTTATTTTTAGCATCAATTAACACTTTATTTGTGTCAGACATCACCGCTTGCATCGCATCTAAATATAAACGATTACGAGTGACGCCTGGCGCAGCATTATACTCAGGTAATAGTTTTTCAAAACGAGCAACTTTACCTTGTGCTTCTAATACTTCGCGTTCTTTATAGGCGTTAGCTTGTTGTGCCATACGTTCAACTTGACCACGAGCTTTCGGTTCAATTTCACGGGCATAAGCTTCGGCTTCACGAATAAAGCGCTGTTCATCTTCCTGTGCAGAGATAGCGTCATCAAACGCATCTTTTACTTCTTCAGGAGGACGAGCTGGCAAAAAGTTAACGTCACGAATTTGTAGGCCTAGTTTGTAAGGCTCAATAATACGCTCTAACTCTTTCCAAGTATCACGGCGAATGGCATCACGACCGGTCGTTAAAATATCGTCCATGCGATTGTGACCAATCACATAACGTAACGCACTGTCGGTTGCTTCTCGTAAACTTTCATTCGCTTCTACAGCACTGAACAAGTAAGAATAAGCGTCAGAAACACTGTACTGAACAACTAATTCAACTTTGACGACGTTTTCGTCAGATGTCAGCATGCTGCCAGAAGCAGGAATTGAACGGAACGTTTCTACGTCAACGGTATACACTTCATCGATAAACGTGGCTTTCCAGTGTAACCCAGAACTCACTTCACCAATATGTTGACCAAAACGAAGTAACACACCGCGCTCAGCCTCTTTAACTGTATACAGCCCAGATAAACCCCAAATGATGAGGGCAATAACGGCTATAACAATCAATAAAGATGAATTAAATGGTTGGCCAGATGCGGAGTTACCGCCTTTGCCACCAAAACGTTTTGATAAGTTACGAAAAACTTCATCGAGATCCGGTGGCCCTTTATCGTTACCACCTTTATTTCCCCAAGGGTCTTTATTACCCTTGTTACCGGGCTCATTCCAAGCCATTTAGCACTCCATAATTGGATGAAATAAATGAGATTAACAAGTGACGTCTACTTCTGAAGGTTCAAAAATAAATGCCTCTAATTCCCCCTGACTCTGTTTAGCTAATCGGCGCCAATCGGCATCCGATAAACGAACAGATAAAATACAGTTCCCCAGATCGTCATAGTCTTTCTGCTGTATTGCATCCAGTCGATAAAACTGGCCAAGATAATGTCCTGCGGATGCAGGTATTTTCAATGTAAGCTCACAAATAACCTCGCCGATAAGTTCGGTTATGGCTTTGAGCAGCAAATCAAATCCAATACGTTTTTGTGCAGATACCCATACACGTTCAGGCTTTCCGTCTTCGTTATAGTCAATACGAGGCGCAAAATCTTCAAGCAAATCAATTTTGTTACATACAACTAATTGTGTGATTTCATCAGCGTCAATTTCTTCCAGTACGCTTTGCACTTGGTCAAAATTTTCTGTCATGTTTTCATCGGCACAATCAACCACGTGCAGTAATATCTCTGCTTGTCGGGTTTCTTGCAATGTGGCTTTAAACGCGGCCACTAAGTCATGCGGTAAATGACGAATAAATCCTACGGTGTCCGCTAAAATCACAGCACCGTCTGGTAGGGCTAATTTACGTAAAGTCGGGTCTAAAGTCGCAAACAACTGGTCTGCCGCATAAACTTCAGATGAGGTTAACGCATTAAACAATGTCGATTTTCCGGCATTGGTGTAACCCACTAACGACACTGTCGCTAAATCGCTGCGTTTACGCGCACGGCGGCTTTGTTCACGTTGTTTGTCTACTTTTTCAAGTCGGCGATTAATGTTTTTAATGCGCCCACGTAATAAACGACGATCCGTTTCAAGCTGGGTTTCACCCGGCCCGCGCATCCCGATACCACCTTTTTGCCTTTCTAAATGTGTCCAACCACGAATTAGGCGTGTTGACATGTGGCGCAGTTGCGCTAGCTCCACTTGCAATTTACCTTCATGGGTTCTTGCCCTTTGGGCAAAAATATCCAAAATAAGCGTGGTTCTATCGAGTACTCGACATTGACAAACCATTTCAAGATTACGTTCTTGAGCAGGGCTAAGTGCATGATTAAATATCACCACATTAGCTTCAGTTGCTGCAACCATTGCAGCCAGTTCATCCGCTTTACCTGTACCGATAAAAAACTTACGATCAGGAGAACGCCTACTGCCAGTAATCACACCTACAGAGCGAGCACCAGCAGACTCAACTAATAACTGTAACTCAAGCAAATCTTCTCGACGTTCTTCGTCAGCAAAGTCGATATGAACCAGTACCGCTGTTTCACCCGCTTCATAACGATCAAACAAAAAGTATATTCCTTATCAAATTATTCAGCAGCGCTGTCTTCACCTTGGGTAGACCCCTGATGACCAGAGACATTAAATGGGCGTGCTGGTACTACTGTTGAAATGGCGTGCTTGTAAACCATTTGGCTCACTGTATTTTTAAGCAGGATGACAAATTGATCAAACGATTCAACTTGGCCCTGTAACTTAATACCATTCACTAAATAGATAGAGACTGGTACACGCTCTCGACGCAATGCGTTCAAAAATGGGTCTTGTAAAGATTGCCCCTTAGCCATTTTCAATTTCCTTTTTTATTTTAAAATATGTTGAATTAAGTTTTATTGTTTAGTTTTAGTATTATACAGCAACGGCTAATAAGCTAGCGGCTTTGTCGCATAAGCGTAACTAAATTCCCTTCTACACCACTTTCAAGCCACTGTAAATCAGGCCAACTCCTCAACCATGTTAATTGACGTTTGGCCAATTGCCTAGTGGCTGCGGTAGCTTTTTCGACCATAGTCGCATGATCAAATTCATTATCAAGGTACTGCCAGCACTGCCTATACCCTACACAGCGCATCGATGGCATATCTAAATGTAAATCTCCACGCGCTTTTAACGTAGCAACTTCATCGATAAAACCTTGTTCTAACATGATGTTAAAACGCTTTGCGATTAACTCATGTAACACTTTTCTATCGTTGGGTGCAATCGCAAATTGCACAACATCATAAGGCAAAGCTGCTGACTTTGTTTGCGTTAACTCAGTCATTGTCTTGCCGCTGATGCGATAAACCTCCAACGCCCGCGATAAACGCTGCGGATCGTTTGGGTGAATACGTTGTCCGGCAACCGGATCAATTTCACATAACTCTTGGTGTAATGATTCCCACCCTTGCGTTTCTGCCTGCAACAATATTTGTTGTCTTATGGTCTCATTGGCACTCGGTAAAGGCGATAAACCATCTAACAATGCCTTAAAATACATCATAGTACCACCCACAAGAAGCGGTGTGTTACCTCGGGCAATAATCTCTGCTATTGCTGTGAGGGCATCTCGACGAAAATCAGCGGCAGAATAACTTTCGCTAGGGTCGAGAATATCAATTAAGCGATGTGGCGCAATGGCTAATTCTTGTGCCGTTGGCTTTGCTGACCCCACATCCATACCGCGATAAATTAACGCTGAATCAACTGAAATAATTTCGCAATTATGTTGCGTTGCCATATCGATGGCTAATGCCGTTTTGCCTGAAGCCGTAGGCCCCATCAAAAATATCACTTTTGGCCTGTTGATATTGTTCACGTTAATTATCTTTCATCCAAGTTTGCCAAGGTAATTCAGTTGCCTGGGCATAAATAGTTTGCTGTGTGCTCTCATCTAAACAACAAAATTGCTGCCAAATGGTTTGAGCTGACTCAAATTGCACCAAACTTTGTTTTGCTAACCAACCCGCGATGGCCATATTGTTAGGTTGCTCTAATGCAATCCAGTGCAGCAACTCAGGGATGACAATTGCCAATTGGCTTTCCCTCAAATATGGGGGCACTTTTTTAATTATCAACTGCTGATAGCGAATTGTTAGTTCAATACCGATTTGCCGTAATAATTGATCACGGTTGGATAACGTTTCATGCCAATCAGGATCGGCCGCAATAGACACGGGCATTAATAATGGTTGCGACACCAATCCATTCGCTAATTTAGCCAAGATTTCTGCCTTACGCACTGCAAGTAAAACGGTTTTAAATGGCAAAAGAGATAATTTGTCATCTTGGCAAATCACCCAATGCGCGGCATCTAATAATGGCGGCATGCTAATTTGCACGCTCACTTCATTCAGTTGCGTCTCTCTACTTTCGGTGTGCGTGTGTAACAATTGGCCATAATTTTCTATGGCAGTTTTTGTCACACCTGATTGAGTAGGTATTGCAGGCTTTGTACCATAACTAGGCTTAATTGCAGCTGAAGATCCCCCAAACGAGTTATTGTTTTTGCCCGGCACATGCATTGATCCATACTGACTACTACTATTTACCGCACGTGATGGAGGGCTTGGGGTCCATAAATCGTTTTTTACAGCAACAGTGTCGCCTTGCTGAACGTTGTTATCAGCAACGGCAGAAGAATGAGACTCAACATAGTCAATTTCAGCTTCAGAGCACTCAGGAAAGCTTAATTCAGGCATTTGCACTAATGCTGATTGTATTGCCTGTAAAATAAAATCATGTACATAACGAGACTGATGAAACCTCACCTCATGCTTGGCCGGATGCACATTAACATCCACTTGATGTGGGTCTAGTGCTAGCATCAACACATAACCAGGTTGGTGGTCTATTCCGTGTTCAGCAAAGGCCTGCTTCACCGCATGGTTAACTAATCTGTCGCGCACTAAGCGACCATTAACATAAAAAAAGCTCGTGTCTGTTAACACCGAGTCGTTTGGTGATTGTAAATAGCCGCTTAGTGATAACCCATCATGCTCACAATTAATACGCAATGCTTGCTCCGCAAATGCGCGACCACAAATTTGCGCTAGCCGTTGCTGCGTTTGGATATCTGTATTGGCTGGACGATATTGGCGCACTAGTTTGCCATTGTGGGTCAACGCAAAATGGATATCGCTGCGCGCCATTGCGATGCGTTTTAACCACTCATCTATATGGGTAAATTCTGTTTTATCACTTTTTAAAAATCGACGTCTTGCGGGCGTATTAAAGAACAAATCGACCACTTCAATCGTCGACCCTTGCGGGTGCGCTGCAGGGGTCACTTTAACATCCATCTGTGAACCTTCCGCATACGCTTGCCAAGCTTCAGATTGTTCAGCGGTCTTAGAAGTTAACGTTAAACGCGATACCGAACTAATACTGGCAAGCGCTTCACCACGAAACCCAAAGCTTAAAATCGCCTCTAGGTCGTCTAAGCTATGTACTTTTGAGGTTGCATGACGTGACAAAGCAAGTGCGAGTTCATCTTTGGCAATCCCCATACCGTTATCACGTATACGAATAAGTTTACTGCCGCCTTTATCAATATCAATCTCAACCCGTGTTGCTCCTGCATCTAAGCTATTTTCCACTAACTCTTTCACCACTGAAGCTGGGCGCTCTACAACCTCACCTGCGGCGATTTGGTTTGCTAGTTGTGGGGGTAGCAACTCAATTGCCATATTAAGCCCTTGGGATCACAAGTGTTTGCCCAATACGAACAACATCTGACTTTAAGTTATTAGCTTGTTTAAGGCTTCTGACTGACACACTATAACGTTGGGCAATAATTGACAGAGATTCACCCCGTTTAACACTGTGCTTAGTATTGGAGGTTTTAGCCATTAATGTGTCAGCAGGGGCATTGTTTTCAAAATAACGCAATACACCTTTATAAATGGCACTCGCCAGTTTTTCTTGATGGTTACCGTTAGCCAACAAGCGCTCTTCACTTGGGTTTGAAATGAAGCCAGTTTCAACCAAGATTGAGGGAATGTCTGGAGACTTAAGTACTGCAAAACTGGCCGATTCTGGTTTACGCTTGTGCAGATGAGTAATTGAATCTAGATCGCGTAATATGTCACCAGCAACAGAATGGCTAATCGCCATTGAGCTGTTCATCGACATATCCAATAGTGTCATTGCTAGGTATTGCTCGCTGTCAGTATTTTGAATAATTTCACCAGCACCACCTAATAACTCTGAATGTTTTTCTTTTTGCTCTAGCCAACGACCAATTTCACTGTTTGCACGGCGCATCGACAACACCCACACCGATGCTCCACGAGGTTGCGGAGAGGTAAATGCATCGGCATGAATTGATATTAATAAGTCTGCTTTGCTGTTACGAGCCAACTCTGATCGTTTGTTTAAATTAACGAAGTAGTCACCACTGCGAGTCATCACCGAGCGCATACCTGGCGTGGCATCAACTTTGCGCGCCAATCGTTTAGCAATTTCGAGCACAACTCGTTTTTCATACATCCCTGAAGGGCCAATTGATCCAGGATCTTCGCCACCATGACCTGCGTCGATCGCCACAACAATATTTCGAGAAGACGGATTTGCAGAGCGACTCACTGACTGCTGCACATTAGATGAACCACCAGCGGCATCTTCTAAATCGACCACTAAGCGATTGCCATAAGGTGCAGTTGGAGGGAGAGTAAATAAATTGGATTTTACGGGCTGAGTCAAATCCATCACTAAGCGCAACATGCCTTTTTTAGGCGGTGTACTAAATCGAATTTTTTTGATGATTTTGCTGTTATTAGCAATGCTATCTAAGTTGACTTTTGCGCCCGAGTCTTGAATATCAACCACTAAACGATGCGGGCCTGTTAAACTGAAACTGTCATATTTAGGGGCTTGAGTTAGGTCAAATACCACTCGAGTGGATTCAGGGGCAGCCCAAATACGCACACTGTCGAGTTGGTTTGCAGCCCAAGCAAACGTGGGCTGGAAATATAACAGTATGATAAAAACAGGCGTAAAAAACGTATTTTTTAAAGTCATTATTATTTTAATTTATCAATTATTGCCTGCCCTACTGGGGTTAAGGCGTTTAATTCAACTTGTCTTTGAGATTCTTTATAGCGTAAATGTAAATGGATGTCAGCCTCAGGCAGTAGACCATGACCATTATTTGGCCACTCGACTAAACAAATGCTTTTGTTGGTAAAATAATCACGAATGCCCATGAACTCTAACTCTTCTGGATCACTCAAGCGATACAAGTCGAAATGAAATACGTCCATATCATCAAACTCATAAGGCTCAACCAAAGTATAAGTTGGACTTTTAACCGCCCCTTTATGGCCTAGGCTTTGAATAATCCCTCGACTTAATGTTGTTTTGCCCGCCCCTAAGTCACCTGTAAGGTAAAGGGTTAATGGCGGCACCATCCACTGCGCAATTTGTTGTCCAAGCGCCACAGTAGCTTGTTCATTTTCAAGGGTTTTAAGCAGCGAGGTCATCGGTAAAGTTAGCTTCCGTAAAAAAGAGTCATAAGAATGCTAAATATACCAGAAGTTGAACCGGAACTCCCACTGTTCTAGTGGTTATTTTTTGTTAATAAAAAAAGCCAGCTATTGAGGATAGCTGGCAAAACACACTTCAGGAAGTCAATGCTAGATTTAAAATGACTCGTTAAATGTCATCCATGCGGATTGTGCTGTGAACTAATCGTTTTTGCTGCGTTTGCGCAACGCGAACTAAGTCCATTAATGCACTCTTAATTTCTTCAGTTGGGCTACTAATCGCAGTTTTTTCTAGCAGCGCAATTAACCGATTTTCTAAGTCAAGATGCAGTTCAAGCACTTCATCTTCATGCATGTTGGCAGGCAATGTAGTCTCTGCACAGCGTTTGCTAAAATCTTCAAAAGTAATGTCTTTATACCAGGTATTTAAAATTCTTGATGGCGCATCCTCGATGTAACTTTCAAGCGTTTCATAAATATGTCTTTGATGTTGTTGAAAATAAGTCAACATCATCTTCACTCTTGAAGAGTCAGCATTACGATCTAATCGCTTATAGAGCTTCTCCATATCGAGATGACATTTCGCTACATAATCAAGTAATTCACTCAGTTGTTGAATCCGCATAATACTCACCTCGTTTAAAGCCTTACAACTTAGGAAAATTTATCTTGAGTTGATTATCAAAGATCGCGAGCGGAAATTACTTGCGCAATGTCATGTTTTTAATGCTCTAACACCTTCTAATTTAGAGATTCATGAAGAAATGAGCGATAGATCACGAGTTTTGTTAATTCTGCTCAGATTTTTTTAACATCCAAATCTGAAAATATCGACAAAAATACACTCAAAGTTTAAAAGTCACCGATATTGTTCAAGTTTTAAACGCTAAATGACCTCAACGTTTTAACAAGATATGTAACAATTAGGTTAATTGTGATGGCAATTAGGAGTGATACCAATTCCATTAATTATCTGGTCATTCAGCGGGAGTACAGTGTCTTCTAGGCAAGTAATAGAATTGTAGGCATCGTTGTTCTCGGCAACTGCTCCTGCGTTGCTCTACCTCCTGCATCCATGCAGTCGTCGGCAACTGCTCCTGCGTTGCTCTACCTCCTGCATCCGTGCAGTCGTAAGTCAAAATGTGATTAAGCAGCACAGAAACCCGCCTTAAAGGAGGCACTCAGACTGGTCACATAATTAATGGAAATGGTATGAATATAAGCGACACAAAAAATAACTAAGCTGATGGTATTTGCACTGAGGATTTTGAAGGAATGCGCTTGCTTGAAAAGTGAAGATTGATTTGGAGCGACCTTTCTTGGATAAAAAGTGGTTCGAACCGATGACCTATACCTTGGAAAGATTGATTTGGAGCGACATATCGGGTTCGAACCGATGACCTATACCTTGGAAAAAGATGGGTATCGACTCTTATAATTAACCCAACTGAGCTAATGTCGCAAATCAAAAATCAATACAGATTTAGCGCCTAGAGTTTCGCTAGGAATTGTTAACAAGGAGAGCTTGAAAAGAGAATATTGATTTGGAGCGACATATCGGGTTCGAACCGATGACCTATACCTTGGCAAGGTATCGCTCTACCAACTGAGCTAATGTCGCAAATCAAAAAGTATTTGTAATTTGGAGCGACATATCGGGTTCGAACCGATGACCTATACCTTGGCAAGGTATCGCTCTACCAACTGAGCTAATGTCGCGTACTGTTTGCTTCATTTGTAACAATCAACAAGGTATCGTCTTTCCACCTGTGCCAACTGAGCTAATGTCGCGTACTGTTTGCTTCATTTGTAACAATCAACAAGGTATCGTCTTTCCACCTGTGCCAACTGAGCTAATGTCGCATTTCAAATTACTTGAAATTTGGAGCGAACTTTCTTTTAAATAAAGAGAGGTTCAAACCGATGACGCTGTTATCTCGTTTAGCTTGGCAAGGTATCGCTCTGCTAGCTGATTCTATCTGGCATCATCTAAAATTTGGAGCGAACTTTCTTTTAAATAAAGAGAGGTTCGAACCGATGACGCTGTTATCTCGTTTAGCTTGGCAAGGTATCGCTCTGCTAGCTGATTCTATCTGGCATCATCTAAAATTTGGAGCGACATATCGGGTTCGAACCGATGACCTATACCTTGGCAAGGTATCGCTCTACCAACTGAGCTAATGTCGCATTTCAAATTTTCAAATTTCATTTCGACTTTCTATGCTCAGAGTTTGGTGCTCTGTAGAAAGTTGAGGCCGCATTATAGGTAAATTTTACTACGCTGCAACCCCCTTTTTTAAAATATTTGTTCGATTGGTTAAATTTTAAATACTTCTTTGCGGTAAAACTGCAATTCGGCGATCGACTCTTTAATATCTTCGAGTGCTTGATGGGTATTTTTCTTACTGAAGCCATTCATGGTTTCAGGGTTCCAACGACGTACTAATTCTTTAATGGTGCTCACATCAATGTTGCGATAATGGAAATACTCTTCTAACTCCAACATGTATTTATTTAAAAAGCGACGATCTTGACCGATGCTGTTGCCGCACATTGGCGAGGCGCCTTTTGGCACATACTGAGCTAAAAACTCAATGGTTTGCCTAATCGCATCTGCTTCTGAGCATTTGCTGGCACGAACACGATCGATTAACCCTGATTCACCATGATGCTTTTGATTCCAATCGTCCATACCGGCCAAGACTTCGTCAGTTTGATAAATCGCTAAAACAGGACCTTGAGCAATAATATTCAGTTCTTGATCAGTCACTAAGGTTGCAATTTCAATGACTCTATCGACATCAGGTTCTAAACCCGTCATTTCTAAATCAACCCAAATTAGGTTATTCGCATCAGCAGTCATTATGTCGCCTTATGTTATCAATCGCCTAAATTCAGGCTTTTTTATGAAAGAGTGTGTATCATACTGTTTTTTTGAGACACAAAAAAACACCTATTTAATGAAGATAAGCCTGTGAGTAAAAAGAAACCACTAAGCCAAGGTCAATTACGCCGAATGCGTGCAAATCAGACCAAGCGACTAAAACGAAGCGATGATAACGACGCACCTGAATTACAGGACAATTTATTAGGCCCTGAACAAGCGGGCGTAGTCATATCTCGTTTTGGCCAACACGCTGACATCGAGACCAGCGACGGCACCGTGTCGCGTTGTAATATTCGTCGAGCGGTAACCAGTTTAGTCACTGGCGATAACGTCATTGTTCGCCTAGCAACAGAAGTACAAGCAAGCTCTAGTATTGGCGGTATTGTTGAAGCTGTCCATCCACGCAAATCATCACTGACTCGACCAGACTTATATGATGGAGTCAAAATTATTGCGGCCAATATTGACCAAATTTTAATTGTATCGTCAGTATTACCCAGCTTTACCACCCAGATTATCGACCGATATCTAGTTGCCTGTGAAGATACCGATATTCCACCCATCATTATTTTAAATAAAATTGATTTACTTAATGATGACAACCGCGAAGAAATCGAACAAGCATTGAGCCGATACCAAGCCATTGGTTATCCAGTATATCGCGTAAGCAGTCATACTGGTGAGGGTGTTGACAACATCAAAGCTTTACTAGACGAAAAGGTCAGTGTATTTGCTGGTCAATCTGGTGTCGGTAAATCATCACTGATTAATGCCCTCATGCCTGAAGCAGAACTAATCGTAGGCGATGTGTCTGACAACTCAGGGTTAGGTCAGCACACCACCACCACAGCAAAATTAATTCATTTCCAAAGTGGCGGTGATTTAATTGACTCGCCAGGAGTACGAGAATTTGCGTTATGGCATTTAGACGCCTCACGAGTAGGTTGGTGTTTCATTGAATTTAGAAATTTTTTAGGCACATGTAAGTTCCGTGATTGTAAACACGGTGACGATCCTGGCTGCGCTCTTCGTGAAGCGCTTGAAGCCGGACATATTACACAAGATAGATTTAACAATTATCATCGTATTATCGCCAGTTTAGATGAACAACGTCATGCGCGACATTTCCGTGCAATTGATGAATAATATAATGACTGGACCATCCCTATATGGTTCAACCAGAGAATAGAAAGGGAAACACATTGGACTCGATTAAAATTGCTTTGCAATACATGCTGCCCAAACATTTTCTGTCGCGTTTAGTCGGCAAGTTTGCGGCTGCAGAAGTGGGCGCCATCACAACGGCTGGTATTAAATGGTTTATCAAACAGTACAAGATTGATATGTCTGAAGCCAAACAGCCAGAGCCTGAAGCCTATAAAACCTTCAATGACTTTTTCACCCGTGCATTAAAGCCCGAACTTCGCCCAATTAACCAAGATGCGCATATCATGGCTCATCCAGTAGATGGCGCAGTAAGCCAATGCGGCCCTATTGAGGCAGGTAATATTTTCCAAGCCAAAGGCCATAGCTATACCTCAGAAGCGCTGCTAGGCGGTAACAAAGCAGATGCGGCCCGTTTCGATGGTGGAGATTTTGCGACCATTTACCTCGCACCAAAGGATTATCACCGTATTCATATGCCGATCACTGGCACTTTGTCTAAAATGACCTACGTGCCTGGCGACCTATTTTCAGTAAATCCGTTAACCGCTCAAAATGTGCCAGGGTTATTTGCCCGTAACGAGCGTGTCGTCGCTATTTTTGAAACTGAATCAGGTCCACTTGCTATGGTACTTGTTGGGGCGACTATTGTTGCGAGCATTGAAACTATTTGGGCCGGTACGGTCACGCCACCTGGTGGCAAGCAAGTCTTTAGCTGGGATTACCCCACCACAGGCCCAGAAGCGTTAACCTTAGAAAAAGGCGCTGAAATGGGCCGCTTTAAACTGGGTAGCACTGTGGTAATGTTGTTTGCACAAGATGCAATTGAAACATTCGCCGACGGGGTTGAACCAGGCGAAACAACGCGTATGGGCCAGGCTTTTGCAAAACTAAATCAGCCAGTCAAAAACGCTGAATAAGTTAAAGCTACCCTCTAAAAAAGCGGTAAATTAACACGCTCAATAAAGCCGTATTATGACGAAGATACGGCTTTTTTTATGTTCGATGCATAACATGATTATAATTCATCTTATTTGCGATAAAAGCGTTAAGCTACGACGCCTTAAGCCATCAAAAAAATAGAATATAATGCATTTAATTTGCTACCATTAGCCTATTCCAACTTGAGCTTAGTGATATGTTACGTCTAGCGTATTTTGTACTGTGTGTAATTGTGTTTACCTGTTTGTTGGCGCCAGCTTCTGCCAATACACCTATCACGCTTGATAAACGCTTAGGGCTTAATAATCAAGCCGATAATCAGCCTCTCGATATACAAACTCAAATTTCAGAACTTGAGGGTAGTATTACGGAGCTGCAAGTTGAGCAGCAAACTTACACTAATATTGAACACGCGAATAATGAGGCTAAGCTTTCACTCAACCAACAGTTACGTGACGCGCAAAAGCCGTTAGCACTTGATGAAGAAATCGATCTTAATCAGCAAGCTTCGATGGCTTATTTTCACCTGTCTGAACTCAAAGAAACCGAGTCATACTTAACCCAACAAATAAGACAAATTTCTCAACGCCAAACCCAGCTACCCACATTAATTGCCCAAGCTGAAAATGCGTTAATCCAGCATAATAAAACCCAGCAAGCACCAATCGATACGCCCTTAGGTAAGCGTAATAAACTCCAGGCTGACTTATTAAGCCAACATATTGCCACGCTCCAAGCTGAACGTTTAGCTAATCCTAAGCAACTTGAAATCGTGCAATTACAACAACAAGTTAATCGCTTGAATTTGAGCCAACAAGAAAGCTTTATCGAGCTCATTAATAAGCAGAACCTTGAATATCGCCAACAACAAACGGCCGACACCATTGCCAATAACTTAATCGATGAGCAAGAGCTAGCCGACCCATTATCTCAAGAGTTAAGTCAGTTAAATCAGAAATATGCACAACAATTGCAAACCTTAACGAGTAACCATAGCTCTGTGGTTGAGAGACAACAGCGAATAGAAAAACGTTATCAATCTCAAAATGCGCAATTAGCCAACGTGCTAGAACAAATCACCTGGGTTAAAACGAACTCGGCATTTGGTGATCGATTTCTGCAAATGTTGCAGTCATTACCTAAGCCGCCGAGCTTAGACAAACTGCAAACAGAGCTCGCTGATGCCCGATTACAGCGCTATCAATTAGAGCAACAGCAAGCGCTCAATACGCAGCAGCTTGATAACAGCCAGCTCTTTAACGAAACCCAAGTTAAGTTATTACAGTCACAACAAGTGCTCATTGAGCAATTACTGCAGGGGTATGACCAATATTTAGCTGAATTTGCAAAGTTACGCATTGGCTACGAGCAACTCAATCAATTACATAACACCCTTAAAAATACCCTCAACGAGCACCTTTTTTGGGTACCCAATGCGCCGGCTATTGGAGGATTATGGCTTATTGATCTTAGCCAAAGCACAATCTGGTTGGTACAACCTAGCCAACTCGAAGCATTGCAACAAACATGGGCAAATCAGAGCTTTTATTGGGCTTGGTGGCTTATTTTGTTGTTGTCATGCTTAATGGCTCAAGACATGCTAACCCCCAAGTTTAATAACGCCATTAGTCGCTATTCTGTGTATGTCGGAAATGTGACCCAAGATAAATTTAAATACACCATTAAAACGCTTATCATCAGCCTGCTTTACGCACTAATAAAGCCACTGCCAGTGATTGTCGCTGGAATGATATTTTGTCGCTCCGAGCAAAATGTGGTTTACGCATTAGGGATTGGCATTACATCGATTGGGGTGAGTTATCTTATTTATCGATTCTTTTACTTGCTCACAATTGATAAAGGCATTTTAATTAGTCATTTCAGACGGCCTAAAAACATCGTTAATAAAGCACAAAAAATCATGAGATCGTTTGTGCTTATCTCCGCGCCACTTATCGGGTTAATGGGCTTTACCGAAGCATTAGACACATCATTAGTGCGCAACAGTATTGGTCGTGGAGCCTTCATCATATTTTGTATCGTATTGTTTATGCTATATAAAAATATGATGGTACTGATTGAGGAATATCGTAAAAATAAACCCAATGCCACTAACCTAGTGATCGTACAAAAAGCAGCCTGGGCGATATTGATTGTCACACCAATATTTAGCGCATTGCTAGCATGTATTGGTTACTATTTTACAGCGTTCCAATTACTGCTGCAGTTACAAATCTCTGTCCTACTAGGACTTGGCTTTATTCTTATCTATCAATTAATCAAACGTTGGATGTTAATTGAGCGTCGTTTGATAGCGTTCGATCGTGCAAAAGCAAAACGTGCAGAGCGACTTGCACAGCGTGAAAGAGGTGAATTAAACAATGAACCCATCGAGACCTACGAAGAACCCATTGTTGACTTAGAAACCATCTCGAGCCAGTCATTGGGCTTAATGAGATCAATCCTTATTCTGGCTTTTTTTGCCAGTTTATTAGGCATTTTAGCGCAAACTCATACAGCCGTGTTTTCCTTTTTAGATGGTATTACTTTATGGACGACCACCAGCACCCTAAATGGCATTGAGCAACAACTGCCCATAACCTTAAAATCGATTATGTTTGGGATTATTCTTGTCGGCTTTTCTGCGGTTATTGCCAAAAATCTACCCGGCTTACTTGAGTTAATGCTATTACAGCGGCTCGATCTCGCTCCGGGTACAGGCTTTGCGATTACCACAGTCAGCAGCTATCTAGTGTTGTTTTTTGGCATGCTATTTGGTTTTTCAACCTTGGGGATGGAGTGGTCTAAATTACAGTGGTTAGTCGCTGCACTCTCCGTTGGTTTAGGTTTTGGTTTACAAGAGATTTTTGCAAACTTTATCTCAGGTCTGATTATTTTATTTGAAAAACCCATCCGCATTGGCGACACGGTAACGATCCGTGATCTCACTGGTACGGTAAGTAAAATTCAAATTCGTGCCACCACCATTGTCGATTGGGACCGTAAAGAGATTATCGTGCCCAATAAGGCCTTTATTACTGAGCAATTAGTTAACTGGTCTTTATCTGATCCTATCACCCGAGTCATTGTGAAAGTGTCAGTGTCGCGCGATGCCGATCCAACAAAAGTTGAAATGTTACTGCATCAAGCGGTGCGAGAATGTGACTTGTCATTAGCAATCCCTGAACCAGAAGTCTGGTTTGCAGGTTTTGGTGCACATACTCAAGATTATGAAGTGCGTTCTTACGCCAAAGACATGTCTGCACGCTGGCCGTTACGCCATAACCTGCATAAACGTATCACCAAAAAATTAAAAGAAAACAATGTTGAGCTTGCTTATCCACAAATGGAAGTTCACCTCAAGAGTAACCAAAAAGAATCACCGGTTCTGTTCAAAGGCTAATTAAGGAATTGTCATGCTGGTTTTTGCACATCGTGGAGCAAGTGGTTACGCGCCTGAAAACACATTAGCCGCAATGGATAAGGCGCTCGAATTAGGTGCTAAAGCCATTGAACTAGACGTGCATTGTGTTGAAGGCGAATTGGTGGTTTTTCATGATCGTCGCTTAGAAGGCAAATCCAACGGTTATGGCTTAATTCATCTCAGCAGCAAAGCGGACTTATGCAACGTCACCGTTGGTGGAGAGCCGATACCCAGCCTATGGGAAGTACTAACTCGCATTGACAGCCTCAGTAATGGTCGTTGCATGGTTAATATCGAGCTCAAAGGTGTCGGATGCGTCGCGCCATTTATTGAGATGTACCCACAGCTCTTGTCATCGTTAAGCTTTACCGCAGCACAGCTGCTTATATCATCATTTAATCACTTATATTTGGCGCAAATAAAACAACAACTCCCTCAAGCGGTTATCGCGCCATTATTAGGTGGTATACCCACTGATTTAGCTAAAGTAGTAAGTGATTTACACGCTTATTCTCTTCATCTTGATGTGGCGTTCATTAGCCAAGCGATTGTCGATGATGCCCATCAACGCGGTGCAAAAGTCTATGTATACACTGTCGATAATGTGGATGATATTCAAACGCTCAAAGCGATAGGCGTGGATGGGATTTTCAGTAATTATCCAGATAAAGCGATGGCGGCCGCCGCTTTACCTGTTTCAGCTCCCCTGCTAATGTGGTTTGATTAATACCATTGTGCGTGACTAAGTGATCACTTAGTCACGCGGGTTGGTATCCCCCCCATAAGGCAACGTATACCCTTATAAGCCATCAATTGTTGTAACTGAAAATAATCAACAATATCGTCAATTATTAGCCGCTAAACTGCTAGCAGATTTGATGATTTTAGATGATAAAAACAATCCGCAACAAAGTGTTCAACACGCTGATATGTGGCTAGCAAACCCCCATTGAGCCGTACCTTATGTTACACAATCAATCCAAGCACCGACAAATCGAACACAACAGAAATGATCAACAAACATTGCCAGAGGGATTCGGCTAAAAACGTTTTACTCGAAAAACTCAACCAGCAAAGAACAACAGGCCCTAGTAATGAGACTCAGATCAAAAACGTATTAAAAATGATCAATATACTCTAAAAAAGTAATTGCCAATGATAACCGTTTTCATTTAGAATTAGATTACTTTCTAAAGCATTGAACCTTTGAGCTAAGAGGCTTTCTTTATGTACGTTTGTCTTTGTCATGCCATTACTGATTCTCAAATCAAAGCCGCTGTTAGCTTAGGCGACAGTTCATTGGCTGATGTAAAAAAACGTTTAGGCGTAGCAGATCAATGCGGAAAATGTGCACGCATGGCTAATCAAATAATTCAAACACAGCTTGATTTTGAACCGAACTACTACGAAGTTGCTTAATTTTATAGGCCAGAAATAAGCAAGTTGAGATAAAAGGGTTAGTGTTTAATCCTTCTAAAAAACCACTATATTGTAATATCTTCGCTGCCCGTGTTTATCATTTTCATTACAAAAAACCAAGCCTAACGTTATTTAATGCATAAAAAAAAATGCTGCTCAATGAGCAGCATTTTTGTTTGTTTAGTCTAGCTTAAACGAGATTATCTGGCGCTTCATCCGCGGCGGTATCGTCAACAACAGCACTAATTTCTACATCAACGCTGTCTACACGCTGTAAACCTCTAGGCAATTTAGCGCCACGACGACCACGCTCGCCACGGTAATGTTCTAAATCACTTGGCTTCAAGGTTAGCTTGCGCTTACCTGCCCATAAGGTTACTGCAGCATTTTGTGGTACGACATTAAGGTGTAACAGTACTTCTTCACGGTTTTTAGCCCGCTCAGTCGGAATGCCAATAATCTTGTTACCTTTACCTTTAGATAATTGCGGTAACGCATCAATGCTAAACATCAACATCCGCCCTTCAGAGGTAATGGCTAATAATGATTGTTCTGCTTGCTTATTTATTCGTTTAGGCGCTAATGCCAAGGCATTGGTTGGTAACGTCAGTAATGCTTTACCCGCTTTGTTACGGCTGACCATATCTGGGTATGCGCAAATAAAACCATAACCGGCATCGGTTGCTAATAAGAAAAACTGCTCGTCACTGCCCATTAATACATGCTGCATTGTCGCTCCCGGTGCCATATTAAAGCGCGTAGTAATCGGCTCTCCTTGGCTGCGGGCTGAAGGCAAAGTATGACTATCGGTGGCAAATGCACGCCCTGTTGAGTCAATAAATACTGCAGCTTGGTTACTCTTACCCATGGCACTGCATAAGTAATTATCGCCGGCCTTATACGACAAACCTTCTACATCAATATCATGACCTTTTGCACAACGTACCCAACCTTTATCAGATAACACCACGGTGACAGATTCGGCAGGGGTCAGTTCTTGCTCTGTTAATGCTTTAGCATCAATACGCTCAATAATCGGTGAGCGGCGATCATCACCATAGGTTTCGCCATCTTGAATGAGCTCTTTTTTTACTAAAGTTTTTAAGCGGCGATCAGAGCTTAATAACAATTCAAGCTTGTCACGCTCTGCGGCCAACTCATCTTGCTCGGTTTTAATCTTAAATTCTTCGAGCTTAGCAAGGTGACGTAATTTTAATTCTAAAATCGCTTCTGCTTGTTTATCTGACAAATTAAAGCGCGCCATCAGCTCCGCTTTAGGCTCGTCATGAAAACGAATAATCTCAATCACTTCGTCAATATTTAAAAACGCAACCATTAACGCTTCTAAAATATGTAAACGCGCTAGCACTTTATCTAAACGATACTGTAAACGGCGAGTCACCGTACTGACGCGGTACTCTAGCCATTCAGTTAATAACGTTTTTAAACCTTTAACTTGGGGACGACCGTCTAAGCCAAGTACGTTTAAGTTAACCCGATAACTTTTTTCTAAATCGGTTGTGGCAAACAAATGCGTCATTAATTGTTCACAATCAATCCGGTTTGAACGCGGCACAATCACCAAACGAACTGGGTTTTCATGATCTGACTCATCACGTAAGTCTGACACCATTGGCAGCTTTTTAGCCTGCATCTGGTTTGCAATTTGCTCTAATATTTTACCGCTACTTGCTTGATGCGGCAGTGCTGTAATTACGATTTCGCCATGCTCTTCGCTATACACCGCACGCATCTTAATCGAGCCTTTACCGCTATCATAAATCTTTTCAATGTCAGCGCGAGGGGTAATAATTTCAGCTTCTGTTGGATAGTCCGGCCCTGGCACTAACTCCATTAAACGGCTTAATTCTGTTTTAGGGTTATCAATCAACTCTACACAAGCCGATACTAATTCGCGGACGTTATGCGGTGGAATATCAGTTGCCATACCAACCGCAATGCCGGTAATACCGTTAAGTAAAATATGCGGTAGCCTTGCAGGTAAGGTTTTAGGCTCTTTCATGGTGCCGTCAAAGTTGGCCCCCCACTCCACGGTACCTTGGCCTAACTCAGACAATAAAACTTCAGAGAACTTAGATAATCTTGCTTCGGTATAACGCATTGCCGCAAAAGATTTCGGGTCATCTGGTGCTCCCCAGTTACCTTGTCCATCAACTAGCGGATAGCGGTATGAAAATGGCTGCGCCATTAGCACCATGGCCTCATAACAAGCACTGTCACCGTGAGGGTGGTATTTACCTAATACATCCCCGACTGTACGGGCTGATTTTTTATGTTTAGATTGCGCCGATAATCCCAACTCACTCATGGCGTAAATAATACGGCGTTGTACCGGTTTCAAGCCATCACCAATATGCGGTAAGGCACGGTCCATAATGACGTACATTGAATAATTTAAATAAGCCTCTTCGGTAAAGCGCCGCAGTGGCATTTGCTCTACGCCATCTAGGCTTAATTCAATCGAATCACTCATTTAGTTAGATTCCTGTGATTGTTCGGCTGTATTATAAAACAGACGGTAAATATTACCTTTTAGGTCATCTGATATGTACATTGAGCCATCAGGGGCATTGATCACGTCAAATGGACGGGCGACGGGAAATTCTCCATCTAAAAAACTCACCACAGTTTCACGCTTATTGACTTTGTCACCTTCGATTTCGAGCATCACAATCTGATAGCCCACTTTACTTGAGCGGTTCCAAGAACCGTTTTCTGCGACAAAGACTTGGTTGCGATAACGCTCTGGAAATTGCTCTCCACGATAAAAACTGAGCCCGGTAGGCGCCACATGTGCAGGCAATTCAAACTCTGGCACGATCACATTTAGGTTTTTAGGCATATCGTACGCCGGCTCAACAACATCACTACCGTGCAAATAAGGAAAGCCATAATGGCTGCCCTTTACCTCAACACGGTTAATCTCATCGGCTGGGATATTATCACCCATCCAGTTACGGCCTAAATCAGCAAACCACAATTGACTGGAATCTGGCGACCAGTCAAAACCGGTGACACTGCGAACCCCTAGGGCAACCTGTTCACTGGCACCACTATCGACATCAATGGCAATAATACTACCAAATGGCGAAGCCGCTTCACACACGTTACACGGCGAGCCTATCGCCACATATAAGCGATCATCAGGGCCAAAATGCATTGAGCGAGAGTATTTTTTATCTAAACTAGGTAAGTTTGAATACACTTCACGGGCACGACCTGGTCGGCGTAAACGCGACTCAATGTCTTCAAAACGGATAATTCGGTCTTCTTCAGTGACATATAACGCACCACCATGAAATGCCAGTGCTTCGGGGTATTCGAGGCCGCGGGCAATGAGATAACGTTTGTCGACTTGACCATTTTGATCGCTATCGACCAACGCATAGACAGTGCCGCTCTTTTGAGATCCAACAAACAAAGTGCCATTGTCGCCCAGTGTCATCTGTTTGATATCGCCCAAATCTGAAGCAAACAAACTGAGCCCAAACCCTTTGGTGACGGTGATCATCACTGACTGAGCCGCAAATACGGACGATGTTGGAAACAATCCTAATAACATCAGTCCGGCGCATGCGAACTTACCGCCAAGATTGAAATAAGATCGAAATCTAGAATACTGCATGATTAATTAATTTTTGCCTTATATTCATAATGCTTGACGGTAATACAAAAGCTTAAAGTAACGCAAGATCGCCTTTTGTTTCTAGCCAGTCTTTTCGATCTGATGCGCGCTTTTTAGCAAGCAACATGTCCATTAACGACATAGTTTCCTCAGCATCATCAATGGTAAGTTGCACTAAGCGTCGAGTATTAGGGTCCATTGTTGTTTCACGTAGCTGCAAAGGGTTCATTTCACCTAGCCCTTTAAATCGAGTAACTTGCACTTTGCCTTTTTTCTTTTCGGCAACTAAACGATCCAAAATTCCGGTTTTTTCGGCTTCATCTAATGCGTAAAAAACCTCTTTACCAATATCAATACGAAACAGTGGCGGCATGGCAATATACACATGACCTTTTTCCACTAACACGCGGTAATGCTTCATAAATAACGCACACAGTAATGTGGCAATATGTAATCCGTCGGAGTCAGCATCGGCTAGAATACAAATTTTGCCATAGCGTAGCTCTGATATATCTTCACTGTCAGGATCGCAACCAATTGCAATTGAAATATTATGAACTTCTTGTGAGCCTAGTACTTGAGATGCATCAACCTCCCAAGTATTTAAAATCTTACCTCTAAGCGGCATGATCGCCTGAAACTCGCGATCTCGAGCTTGCTTCGCACTACCGCCAGCAGAGTCACCCTCGACTAAAAACAGCTCACCTCGCATGGGGTCTTGGCCACTGCAATCGGTTAATTTTCCTGGTAAGGCTGGACCAGATACCACTTTTTTACGGGCAATTTTTTTAGCGGCTTTTAAGCGACGCTGAGCATTGCTAATACACAACTCCGCCAATTGCTCAGCGAGCTCAGTATTTGAGTTTAACCACAACGAAAACGCATCACGAACAATGCCAGATACAAAAGCAGAACTTTGACGACTAGAGAGTTTTTCTTTGGTTTGCCCAGCAAATTGTGGGTCTTGCATTTTAATCGACAAAATAAATGCCGCACGGTCCCAAATGTCTTCAGGAGACAATTTGATGCCGCGAGGCACTAAATTACGAAATTCACAAAATTCACGCATGGACTCAAGTAAGCCCTGTCTAAAACCATTAACGTGAGTTCCGCCTAACGGCGTAGGGATTAAATTAACATAACTTTCGTTGAGGCTTTCACCGCCTTCAGGTAACCAGGTAATAGCCCAGTCAGCGGCTTCTAATTCACCTTTAAAACTGCCAACAAAAGGCTCTTCTGGCAACATTAATGAACCTTTGACAGCTTCTTGCAAGTAATCAGTTAAGCCGCTTTCATAAAACCATTCGTGCACTTCATTGGTGTGTTTGTTGGTAAATTTAATGCGCAAGCCTGGACACAATACCGCTTTAGCGCGCAATAAATAAATAAGCTTACTGACCGAGAAATTAGGTGAGTCAAAATAGCTAACATCAGGCCAAAAATGGACTCGAGTACCGGTATTACGGCGTCCACATGTCCCAGTTACGTTTAGGTCTTCAACTTTAAATCCGTTCTCAAAGGCCATGTCGTACACTTGAGCATCACGGCGTACAGTGATTTCAACACGAGTAGATAAAGCATTAACAACAGAAATACCGACACCGTGCAAACCGCCAGAAAACTGGTAGTTTTTGTTAGAAAACTTACCACCAGCATGCAATTTCGTTAAAATTAGCTCAACCCCAGGAATGCCTTCTTCAGGGTGAATATCCACTGGCATACCACGGCCATCGTCGGTGACTTCAAGTGAGTTGTCAGCATGCAGGATAACGTCAATTTTAGTGGCATGGCCAGCCAACGCCTCATCAACGCTGTTATCAATTACTTCTTGCCCTAGGTGATTTGGTCGGGTGGTATCGGTATACATACCAGGACGGCGCTTTACCGGGTCAAGTCCGTTAAGGACCTCAATCGCATCTGAAGTATATTGGTTGGTCATAGTCCACACATCTGGAGTTAAATGGAGCCAAAGTTAGCTCAAATTAGTCGTTATTTTATAACGTAAAATCGTTACAGCTGAATAAAATTACAAATTTTATCTAATTGTTGTTCGTAGCCTACAAAACTATGGTCGCCCTTGGGCTCTAAATGTAATTCGCAGCTATGATATTTATGTAGTGCTTGTCGATAATCTAACACTTCGTCACCAGTTTGCAACAGTACCAAAAAACGATCTGGGTGCCTGATAACTTGCGTGTCGAAGTGGGCAACGTCTTCTTGATGTTGCGGCAACACCTGATAATGCTCGTTGGTATAGGGATTATATTGAGGCCCGATAAACTCTTCAAATAATTCGAATGGTTTTACCGCCGGATTGACCAAAACCGCTTTTCCACCATAAGTTTCAGCCAAATAGCTGGCAAAATAACCACCTAAAGATGATCCAATAAAGCGTAGTGCTTGCCCTTGTTGCTTGGCCCGCTCGGTCATCTCGCATAATAGTGACATTGCCGTATGCGGCGAAGAAGGTAATTGAGGTTGGTGAAAATCAACGTGCGGATAATGCTGGTTAATATACTGAGCGGTTTGCACGGCCTTATCAGACTGAGGCGAGCTATTAAAACCATGTATATAAAGCAGCATATTTCCTCGCGAGACGATTAAATCAGTACCCGCTCGCTTCATTATCTGGTGAAAAGCGATTCCCAGGTACCCGGTAAACATTAGTACGAATGCTACCATCGCCACTCAACTCCAGCAAACGATAACCAGGTTGGACGGTATCTAAGGCAAAATAAGACGAAAGTGGCTTAAATTGAATACAGGTAGATGGTGTTGCCATTAATGGAATATCACCGTGTGGTCCTGGATGCAATTGATCAACTTGCTGATGCACATGGCCCCATAAAACCCCTTTCACTTGAGGATAGCGACTGGTACGGGCTAAAAAGTCTTCGCCATTGGCCATGCAATGCTGATCAAGCCAGGCGCATTGCATTAAAATAGGATTGTGATGCATCACCAATAATACGTGTTTATCAGGATACGCTTTTATTGCAGCATCAATTAAGGCGAATTGGTTTTCGCCTAAGTATCCACCAGGCTTACCGCGCACGGTAGAATCAAGCATCAGGATTAACCAAGGCCCAATATCAATAATCTGTTGACCAAATACATGTTCGCCTTGCATGCGCACTGCCATTAGGCGTGGATCGTCATGATTTCCAGGCAGGTAATGGCACGGTAAATTAAGCGCCTTAACCTTATCAACAAAATGTTGATAAGACTCTGGCGAATAATCTTGGCTGATGTCGCCAGTGGCCAATAAAATGTTGGCTGGGTATTGAGTTGCGCTGAACGTATTGAGAACGGCTTGGAAGCTTTGTGTCGTATTAACACCGAGCAACTGACCTTCAGGATCGGCAAAAAGATGCGGATCAGTCACTTGAACTAATCGCACAGGTTCATTTTCAGCAACAGAATAATGCACTGTGTCTTTAAGCACTAATGTTCCCTAACATAATAAGCAATAAATAAATTACGATTGGCAAGACACTTCCCTTGCACCAATTTTCAACAGTTCTTCAAGAAATGCATTCACTTGGAATTTCTCATCGCTATGATGCATATGTATATTAGGATAATCATACACTGGCTTTAATCGGTAAATCTGTTGGCTAGTTAACACTTCTGCCAATTGAGCGTCGTGATAAACGCGCACCACAGCTTTTGGAGATTTAAAAAAATGTCCATTTGCTATAGGGCGAGAAATTTCAATCAACTGAGTGTATTTGGTGTTTTCGATAAGATTAACCAGCAAGGTGCCAAACTCGCCTTTAACATGCCAAGGTTCATTAACCATTAATTGGTCGGGCAACCATTTTAAAATATGTGCGTAATTTCGACCGCAAACAGCCAAAAAAGCACTGACATTCGGTTGATATTTTTGCTTTTTATTGTGGTTAATCTCTGTCACCCAAACTTTCCTATCTGTAAATCTATACCTAATTTTTAAAGTGTCTCGCGGATGGTTTGGTAGTTCAGCATTAACCATTGAATACCTAACACAGTTGAAGCATTGTCAATACGCCCGCTATTAACCCAGTCGTAGGCTTGTTGACGACTAACAACATGAACACGAATGTCTTCATCTTCATGCTCCAACCCATGAACACCGGACGCCTGCGTTGCGTCAACCTGCCCCAAAAACAGGTAAAAGCGCTCGGTCGTACCACCGGGGCTCACTAAATAACTGTTTATAGGGGTTAAACTTTGCAAGCTTAATCCGGCTTCTTCGGCTAATTCGCGCATAGCCACCTGCTCTGGCGATTCTCCGGGCTCAATCATACCTGCCACCAGCTCAAGAAGCCAGATTGATTTAGTACTCGCTAATGCAGGAACACGTATTTGTTCAATTAATACGACTTCGTCACGAATAGGATCATACGGTAATACAACAACGGCACTGCCACGCTCAAATACTTCACGAGTCACCTCACCGCTCCAACCACCTTTGAACAATTTATGTTTGAAGGTGTACTCGTCTAGTCGAAAAAAACCTTGGTACAATACTTTTTTGGATAACAACTTAAAATCAGAATCAGCATCAAAAAACGATACACTTGAAGAGTCAGACATAATTTTCCTTGTCTATAAAATCTCGCACATAAAAGGCATTTTATCAGGTTAATTAGGAGTTGTTTAACTTTGTAAGTGAAATTGCGGTCGAGAAAAGAACGACCTTGCAGCGACAATAAACCCAAGCACTATGAATCACTAAGCGACTGCTGAGCAAGGTTCACAAAACGCTTAAAAAAAAATAAAATCTGTTACACTTCAAATTTGACTTGAAAATTAAAAAATCAATACTATTTAATGTGCACGGTGGATATAAAAATAGTGCACAATGCTTATAAAGTATTGTGAAGTATTTTTAATACACAGCGCTAAGGGCGCCAGCAGATTGCAACGTTAGGACGATTTCTCTTATCTACCCTGACCTTAACGATATTGCATGACCAAATTAATCAAATTTATAACACCTCTCTGTATATGAGGCATTGTCTATAAGGGCAGCAAATGAAATTCAAAATTGGATCATTATACGCAGCATTAGCATTTTCATTTGCTACTGCAGCTCCATCAGCGCAGGCTGATGATTTACTTGAAATTTATCAACAAGCACTCAATAGCGACCCTATCGTTTTACAAGCTAAAGCACAAAGAGATGCGTTATTTGAAAGTATTGAAGAAAATCGCGCGCCATTATTACCTACAATTAGTGCCAGCGTTGGTTATGCTAGATATTGGTATGATCCAAGCAGTTCAAGTAACAGTGAAACAATCACCAGTGGCCTTAGCCTAAGCCAAGTAATATACGATCATAGTGCATGGGTTGGTTTAACATTGGCTGAAATGGCTGCATCGCAAGCTGATTCAATTTATGCATCAACATTACAGTCGTTAATTACTCGCGTAACAACCGCATACTTTGATGTATTAACCGCTAAAGATAACTACGAGTTCCAAGGCGCAGAAAAAGCAGCTATCGAACGTCAACTAGAGCAAACTAAGCAGCGCTTTGCTGTAGGCTTAACCGCGATTACCGACGTACACGAAGCGCAAGCTCAGTATGACTTAGCCTCAGCACTTGAAATTTTAGCGTTAAACACACTAGACAACAGCTACGAAGCGTTACGTGAAATTACCGGTGTAGATCACCAGTCAATTGACGTATTAGACACAAATCGCTTTTCTGCAGGTACTCCAGCCCCAGCATCATCAACTGATTGGCTGAAAATGGCAGAAAATAGCAGCATTGACTTAATGACTCAGCGTATCGCAAAAGATATTGCCAACGAAACCATTAGTTTATACAAAGCTGGTCACATGCCATCATTAAGCTTAAGCGCAGGTTACGACAACACTTCTGTGCTTAACCCTGGTTCAGATTACAAAACGACTTCTGTAGGGCTCACCCTAAGCGTGCCAATTTTTGAAGGCTTTGCAGTGACTTCACAAGTTAAGCAAGCCCAATTTGCCTATATTGAAGCCAGTGAAAAACTAGAACAAACTCACCGTAGTGTGACTAAAAATGTGCGTAATAACTTCAATAACGTTACCGCATCGATTAGCTCTATTAAAGCGTATGAGCAGTCAGTAATTTCATCTGAAAGTGCGTTAAAAGCGACTCAGGCAGGCTTTGAAGTGGGTACACGTACTATTGTCGATGTGCTTAACCGTACTCGTGACTTATACGACTCAAAACGTCAGCTGTCAGATGCACGTTATGGTTACATCAAGTCAATATTAGCACTTAAACAGGCCGCAGGAACATTGAACGAAGACGACATTATTGCGATTAATAATGGACTAATTGCTGAATAATGATCGTGTAACCTAATTCATGCAAGATATAAAAAAACCGCCAAGCAGGCGGTTTTTTTATATCTTTATTTCCACTTAAAAACGTAATTCTATCCCGGCAAAAGCACCTTTGAACTGCGTATTTTGTGACACATCAGAAAAATGACTCACGTCAAAATTAAAATCACGATAACCGACACGTACGAAATTCGAAAGCAGGCATGTTATCCATCATCAATGAAGGTGGCATAACATCATTTGATAACCATCCACCGGGTTTATCCAGCAAGGTTTCCATGGTCAAAATTAATGAACTGGTAGTGCTGTAACCGACAATCTTATTTGCATTATCGGTTTGCGCAGACACAGGCTTTATTGGGTCTGGTTCGATACTCCACCACACACTAATAATATAAAGCACTAAAAAAAGCACCCCAACCACGCCTAAAATTTTATTCCTAGTAACTTGCATCAATATCACTCCTTAATGATGGTGATGATGGTCTGCTTGTTCACCATTTTGAGAGGCTGCCTGTTTTAAGACAGGTAACTCAATCATAAGTTGCTGACCATCTTCAAAAATTAACTCTAAAGGTATCTTATCATCAACCACTAATGGCGCGGTTAAAGACAATAACATGACATGTTCGCCAGTCGGTTGTAGAGTTAGCTTTCCGTGTGACGGAATTGAAAACCCTGCAACTTGACGCATTTTAACCATGCCGTTTTCTTCAATAATCGTGTGTAACTGCGCTTCTTTCGCTGCTGCAGTGTTTACCTCAACGAGTGTAACTGCATGAGCAGTATGGTTTTCTAATGTAAAATAAGCCGCAGTATTAGGCACACTCGCAGGCATCGCTCTGACATAACCGTCGACTAAAATAACGTTTGCCGTTGCCGCGAATGATAACGATGATAACACTAAAAAGTTAAACAGGTGTTTGAATATTGCTTTCAATGTCTTAAACTCCATGTAAACCACTCGCATTCACTATAGGAAGTTACGAATGAGTCATATTCAGGTAAGAGATGATCAAGGCGTACGTATCATCAGTTTTAATCGTCCAGAAAAGCGCAATGCTTTTAATCTAGAAATGTATCAACAACTCACAGAATACCTGATCCAAGGTGAAGCCGACAATGACATTCGAGCCTTTATGTTTCATGGAACTGACGACTGCTTTACCTCTGGCAATGATATCGTAGACTTTTTACAAAGTGGCGCACTGGATGATAATCACCCAACGGTTAAATTCTTGTTTTGTTTATTAGATCTAAAAAAACCTGTAGTGGCTGCCGTAACGGGTGCTGCGGTAGGTATTGGCACAACCTTATTGCTGCATTGCGATTTGGTATATGCTGACAACAAAGCCAAGTTTCAAATGCCTTTTGTCAATTTAGCCTTAGTACCAGAAGCGGCTTCAAGCATATTGTTGCCGTCTATTGTTGGTCAACATAAAGCTGCCGAATTGATTTTATTAGGTGACGCCTTTGATGCTGAGACTGCTGCGCAGCTAAATTTGATTAATCGTGTGGTTGCCCCAGATGAACTTATTAGCTTCAGTCTAGCGCAAGCAAAAAAATTGGCGGCTCAGCCACCTTTGTCTATGCAAGCATCAAAACAACTATTACGTCATAATCAGGCTCAAGTTAAAGCACAAATGAAATTAGAACTGGTTCAATTTACCAAGCGTTTACAAAGTGATGAAGCTAAACAACGTTTTAGGGCCTTTTTAAACAAATAACCATCACCGATGCGCGGGGGCTTATGACCCCGCCCACCCCAAACGTTGACGATGGAATGAGCATTAAAAGCGTGACGTTTTTTGGCTCATCACAACGGCAACAATAAAATACGCCGCTAAACTGATACTCGGATTAGTGACCACCAAACCAATGGTAACAATACGTGTCCATAACAACGACCAACCGTATTGCTTGGCTAAGTTGGCCGATACACCACATACAATACGTGCTTCATCTTGTAATCGACTGATTAAACGATTCATTTTCTTCTCCTATACTGTGTAACTATCTTAATCATTTATATTTGGCAGACTCTGAGTTAACGCCCATGATATCTCTCCATCTAGGCAATCTATTTAGCTTGGTCATTAATGTAGGGCCATAACAGCCAACTCGCTATCGCTGCACACAGTGCAAAGCTCATCACAGGTAATAACAACAACGACATTAACGGCAACACCAAGCCTATATTCAACGCCCAATCCATTACTTATTCTCAGTTGCTTGGGCTGCAATGGCGGTTTTTGGCGCTTCTGATTCCGTTAACACCACTTGAGCTAAACTTGAATTGATCTCATAAACTTGCTCAGCAATTTGAGTTTGTAACGACAACATAAACTCTTGCTTGGTGGTTGAAATCATTTCTTGGCTAGCTTGAGCAATATTCTGCTCAATTGAACTTAGCGTGTTGCTTAACGAAATTTCATCAGCTTGTGCTGACACACTCGCTGTAACCATTACCGCAGCAGCAACAGATAACTGAACAGTACGACGAACGATATTTGAAGTTAATGTAAACATGGTGGCATCCTTTCTTGTGTTGGTTGATGGCAACTAAACACCCGTCTAGTTGATTACACCATGGGTATTACAAGGTGCGTGCCAACTTTGAATTAATAACGAAAGGTACTGATTAATATAAATTTAATATTAATCACAGTTTCTCCAGGCAAACATTCTTTACGTACAAAAAACCAACAGGTAGTAAAAATAACCACCCGATTGGTTAAAATGACTAGTACATTTAATTAACGGAAAGCCAAATTAAAAGCGCCTAGATAAAGGCGCTTAAGAAGGATAGCAGCTGACGATGAATATTAACGATATTAAGCCTGTGACTCAGTCAATGCTTGAGTATCAACAAACTCAGCCGCGTTAAGTACCACATTTATATCGGCATTCGGTTTGTGTGCATTTTCACTTAAATGACGACGCCAACCACGAGAGCCTGGTAACCCCTGAAATAAGTCTATCATATGACGGGTAATATGATTCAAGCGACCACCTTGGGCTAAATGCGCTTCAATATAGGGGATCA